>JASNZF010000005.1:0-488876 GCA_048499805.1 Gemmatimonadales bacterium
GGGGGGGGGGCGGGGCAGCGGGGCAGCGGGGCAGCGGGGCAGCGGGGCAGCGGGGCAGCGGGGCAGCGGGGCAGCGGGGCAGCGGGGCAGCGGGGCCGAAGCTGCATCATCTCGACGCCATGTCAAGTAACTTCCTCCCCTGCAGTCACCACCGAATCCTGCCCCCCTGCCCCCGCTGCCCCCCTGCCCCGCCTTTCTGATACCACCCGCACACGAATGGTACCGGTAGTTCGGAACGCGTTCCCTACCTTGGGCCCGCAGTCATCACCCACCCAAGGAGGAAGCGATGTCCCATCCGTTCCGTGCGGCCACCCTGGCCGCCTCCCTGCTGCTCGCGGCCGCCTGTTCCGACACCACCCGTCCGGTGGCTCCCGACCGACCCGACCTGGCCCGCGGCAGCGACTGGCAGGAGCCGCCCGACGCCGACCGGGCCCGCGACCAGCGCCTCGCCCGTCGGTTCGCGCTCGCCCTGGCCGACGATGACTTCCGGGCCGCGGTCCATGCCCAGGTCGCGGCCTCCACCGCCCGCGAGGGCCGGATCCAGCTCCAGCGCTTCCTGTACGGCAACAGCCACCGCGAACTGACCCGGCTGGGCCGGGTCACCGGCGACGACGCCGGCCCCGACCTCCGCTCCGCCCCCAGCATGGAGGTGTACCTCCCGGTACCGGAGCACCGCGCCCGGTGGCGGGGCGGACGCGACGTCCTGGTGGCCACGACCCGCGCCGATGGCGAAATCCCGGTCGCCTTCGACCTTCGCGGCCGGAAGGTCCTGCTGGACCCGGCACGCCCTCCCGCCACCCCGGTCCTGGCGGTCCAGCAATGGGAAGGAGGCGACGACCTCCCCTGCGAGGCCGCCTGCGTCTCGGGTCTCGGCTTCGACGACGGGGGCAGCCCACCCCCGCCAACCTACCCTCCCAGTCCCGCCACGGGGGGCGGCCTCTTCCTGACCGGGACCCGCTTTTCGGACAAGTTTGAGGGTTGGTTGAAGGGTGCCCCCGAATTTGAGGTCCATGTCCTGGGGCAGAAGACCGGCACGGCGGAGCTGGTCAGCTACCAGTGCATCGGCGAGCAGGCGGGCGCCCCCTACGCCTTCAACCAGGATGACCTGACCTGGAGTGGATCGGTCCTGATGTTCAGCACCAACCAGCTGGCCGAGTTCAGGGCCAACCACCCCGGGCAGGGGTTGCGCCTCCTGGTGCTCGAGGACGACGACGGGCCCTGCCAGATCAAGGTGGACAAGGACCGTGTCACCTCGCTGTTCAAGGTGGTGGATGCTGCCTGGTCGGCCTGGACCTCCGGGCAGGAGGTCAAGATCACCAGCCTGCAGAGCAAGTTCCAGAAGGCCAAGTCGCTCTTCCAGGTGGTCAGCGAACTGGCCTCGTTCTTCAAGACCAACGACGACCTGGTCGGCACCGCCGTGGAAGACGCCTCCGCGGGCTACATCCTGAGCGGCGCCACCTGGACGGTCCGGGGCACCAACAACACCGTCACCGGGGCGCTCCGCCTCGAGATGCGATGACCCTCACCAGGAGCGACGACCGATGCACCACCGCGCACTGCAGCAACTGATCGTGCTCCTGCTGGCCCTGCCCACCGCCGCGGCGGCGCAGTGGCAGGCCGGGCTGGGCGTCGGGATCGATGGCTATGGCCGGTGGGTCGTGTCGGCTCCGAACACCGTGGCGAGTGGGCCGGACGGCCGGCCCACCACCACCTGGCCGGTGGAGGCCGACCTCTCCTTCGGGGGGGCCGGCCGCCGTGCCGGGCTGCGGCTGAGCCGGAGCCGGCCCGGACTGGAGCTGTACGATGCCACCCTCCAGGTGGCGCTCCGCCCCGCATTCGAGGTGCTCCGCCTCACCCCGGAGCTGTCCCTCCCCATGGTCGCGTTTTCGCGGGGCGGCCAGCTGCGACTGGGGGTGGGGCTGCCGGTCGAGCGCTGGTCCTTTCCCGACTTCGCCGACCCGCCGCGGTGGCGAGTCGGCGCCAGCGCCAACACGACACTCGAGCTCCCCCTCGGACGCCGGACCTCGGTCCGGATCTCCGGCTCCGTGGGGGCACTCTTCCGCCACCCGTTCGCCGGCACCGAACCGATCGAGGGCTACCAGCCGACCCGGACCTGGCGCCGGGGGTTGGGAATCGGGGTGGGGTGGGAGTTGTGAGGGAGAAGCGAGAAGGGAGAAGGGAGAAGTGGGGGGGGAGAGGTGAGAGGTGAGAGGTAAGAGGTAAGAGGTAAGAGGTAAGAGGTGAGAGGTGAGAGGTGAGAGGTGAGAGGAAGGCGGAGGACGGCAGGGGGGAGGGTGGAGGAGAGCCGAGGACGGTGTGGAGGGGGAGTGGCCGGGTGGTGCGAGCCAACCCGGCCGGGTGTCCAGGGGGTCGAGCGAAGCGAGGCGGTACCCAGTGCTCCCTGGCGCCACCCCGGCCGTGCTACGCGACCGGCGCGCCGCACCCCACGCAGAATCCGGCCCCACCATCAACCGGCGACTGGCAGATGGCACAGATGCGCATCCCGGGCAGCGCCGAGCCGCAGCTGGAACACCAGAGCGCATCGGCCTCCGGACGCGGCCCGCAATTGGGGCAGGCCTGTGGCGCGTCGGCGGTGGCCACGGCGCCCTCGGCCTTGAGCCGGGCGACCCGGCTGGCGATGAGCTGCTCCACGTCGGCGCCGGCGACCGGGGCGGCGGCGCCCTCCTCGACCCGCATCGCCTCCAGTGCCCGGGCGGTGTAGCGGCTCTTGAGCATCTGGTAGTCGGCATCCGAGAGCTTGCCGGTCTCGAGGTCGAACTCGATCTCCTTGAGCGCCAGGAGCGCCTGACCGCGCTGGGTCTCTTCCAGTTCCGGCGGCTCGATGAACTCGGGTTCCTGCGGGCCCGTCTCGAGGAAGGGCTGGAAGACCAGCCAGAGCACGCCGAGGCCGAGGAGCAGGGCCGCGGCGGCCTCCAGGAGCATCATCGGTCCACCTCCTGCAGCGCCTGTTCCAGGCGGGCCATTTCCTCGGCGCTGGCACCTGCCGGCATGGTGGGCCCGGCCGCGGACGGCACCGGCGCCTGGGCCACCGCCATCCGGTGCCGCCGCATCAGGACCGCTGCCAGGGCCCCTCCGGCCAGGGTGAGCACCAACCCCGGGACGATGTAGCCGGCGATGTTGAAGCCCTCCGCCTTCGGTGCCATCAGCACTTCCTCACCGTACTTCGCCACAAACGCCGCCACCACCTGATCCGGGG
The DNA here is from genome assembly GCA_048499805.1 of Gemmatimonadales bacterium. GTDB lineage: Bacteria > Gemmatimonadota > Gemmatimonadetes > Gemmatimonadales > GWC2-71-9 > JAWXBA01. The sequence goes on from JASNZF010000005.1 coordinate 3,218, forward strand.
TATTCCCCGATTCCAGCAATGCGACGACCTCCTTGTGCAGTTCCGGGGAGGTCCCGCAGGTGAAGTCAGTGGTCCGGCAGGTGAAGATGTCGAGGTTGCAGCCGCAGGTGCACTTGAGGCGATGCTCAATGGCCTTGACGGTCTCGTCATTCTGCGATTCGGCGACGGCCGTCCGCTGCTGGACCGCACCGGGCATCCGCAGGGGGTCGGCCCCCTCCTGGCCCGCCGAGTGGTCGGGACGAGCCGCGATTCCGGCCGCAGCGAGGGCACTGATCCGAGTCAACCACGCGCGCCGGTCCATCATGACTCCGTGGCCGCGCCGGCCATCGGCACGGCGTAGCCGGCCTGCGCCGACTGGCGCTTGCGGGCGGGCTGGGTCACCCCGCCCGGCCACATGGTGATGATCCCGCCGATGACCAGGACGACCCCGCCGTACCAGACCCACCAGACGAGCGGGTTGATCGAGATGGCGAAGCTGGACTCCTCGGTCCCGCCGATCGATCCGGCGTACACGACGTAGAGGTCCTCGCGCAGGTCGCTGCGAATCCCCACCTCGGTGGAGGGCTCGAAGGTCTTCTGGCCGAAGCTGTCGACGTGCTGGCGCTTCTCGCTGTTGATCCGTCCCATCGGCCGGCCATCGCGCTCGAGCTCGAGGGTGGCGGCGGAGACGACCCGGTTGAGCGCCTCATACTGGGACACCCCGAGGCTGGTGAGCTTCCAGGTGTGGCCGAAGGGGCTGCGGATCTCGGTGGACTCGCCCGGCTTGAGGGTCACTTCCTGGGTCACCTTGAACGCCATCCCGGTAAAGGCCACGAAGTAGATGACGATGCCGAGGTGGACGATGTACCCGCCGTAGCGGCGCCGGTTGCGCCCGATCAGGGCCAGGAAGGCGCCGAGGACCCCCTCGCCGTGCATCCGGTGCCGGGCGCGGATGCCGCGATAGAACTCCTGGACGATCGTCCCGACGACGAAGGCGCCGAGTCCGAGCGCCATCAGGACGTAGAAGTCGCGGATCCCGACGCCCATGGCGGCCAGGGCCGCCAGCAGCCCGGTGCCGACCGGGAGGGTGAACTGGCGCCGCAGGTTCTCGGGCGAGGCCTTGCGCCAGGCGATCAGCGGGCCGATACCGGTGAGCGCCAGGAGCAGCAGGCCGAGGGGGATGTTCACCCGGTTGAAGAAGGGCGGCCCGACCGTGATCTTGGTGCCGCGCACCGCCTCGGAGAGGATCGGGAAGAGCGTGCCCCAGAGCACCGAGAACGCGATCCCGACCAGCGCCAGGTTGTTGAAGAGGAACGCCGCCTCCCGGCTGGCCATGCTCTCGAGCTCGGTCTCGGGCTCCAGCAGGTGCCAGCGGGTGTAGAGCAGCGTGAACGCCACCACCCCGACGATGATCAGGAAGGCCAGGAAGAAGTAGCCCACGTTCGACTGGGTGAAGCTGTGGACGCTGGCGATGATCCCCGAACGGGTGATGAAGGTGCCGAAGATGCTGAGCAGGAAGGTGCCGACCACCAGGCCGACATTCCACTTCTTGAGCATCCCCCGCTTTTCCTGGATCATGACGCTGTGCAGGAAGGCGGTCAGGGTGAGCCACGGGAGCAGGCTGGCGTTCTCGACCGGGTCCCAGGCCCAGTATCCGCCCCAGCCCAGTTCCACGTACGCCCACCACATCCCCAGGGTGATGCCGACCGACAGGAAGATCCAGGCCAGCAGCGACCAGCGCCGGATGGCGTGCACCCAGCCGGTGTCGAGCTTCCGGGAGAGCAGCGCCGCCATCGCAAAGGCGAACGGGATGGTGATGGCGATGTAGCCGAGGTAGAGCATCGGGGGATGGATCACCATCCCCGGGTTCTGCAGCTGCGGGTTGAGGCCGCGACCGTCGGGCGGCGTGAAGCTCAGGCGGTCAAATGGATTGGCCCCACCAAAGAGCATCACGATCACGAAGAAGCCGGTGACCGCCAGGGTCACCCCGGCCACGTACGGCATCAGGTCCTTGTAGCGCTTGCTGGCGCTGAACTGGGCGATCGCCCCGAAGGTGGCGAGCACCGCCGCCCAGAACAGGAGTGACCCCTTCTGCCCCGCCCAGAAGGCGGAGAAGACGTAGCTGTCCGGGAGGTTCCGGCTGGTATAGGCCGCCACGTACTCGATGTTGAAGTCGTGGGCAAAGAGCCCCTTCCAGAGCGCGATCGAGGCGACCAGGAGGGCGATCCAGACGCCGTAGGTCGCGCGGACCACCGCCTGCGCCAGCTGCGGCCGGTCCTGCCACCGGCTGGCAAACGCGGTGACCGCGGCCCAGGCCGACAGGAGGAGCGCCACCCACAGCGCGAAGTTGCCGAGGAGGGTCATCGATCAGGCCTTCTTGCCCTGTTCCTCGAACACCGCCTCGTACTTCGAGCCGCACTTGGCCAGCACCTCGGTGGCGTGGAAGACCCCGTCCCGGCTGTACTTCCCCTCCACGATGACCTCGATCTCGTTCTGGTCGGTGAAGGTGTCCGGGACCATCCCCACATAGGTGACCGGGAACTCATGGCCCCCATCGCTGATCCGGAAGTCGACCCGGCGCTCGGCGTCGTTGCGGACGATCGATCCCGGCACCACCCGGGCGCTGACCTTGATCCCGAGGTCATAGAAGCTCGGGTCGGCCTGGGTCCGCGCCGCCAGTTCGGTCGGGGTCAGGAAGTACATTCCCGTCTGCTTCACGCCCTCGGTGATGAGGAGTGCCACCGAGGCCACGATCACCGTGGCGCCAATCAAGAATTTGTGTCCTGCACGCATGGCCATTCCTCCCGTAACGGACGATCTGAAATATAGCTGCCCCTGCCCCTGCCCCCCTGCCCCCCTGCCCCCCGGACCTCCCGACCCGCCGACCCGCCCTACTGCCCCACCCGGGCCCGGGCCTCGGTCACGAACTGGTTGATGATGAAGCTGTGATCGGTGTACTCGGGCCGTGCGGTGGCCATCTCCGCATCGTAGGCCCGCAGGAACGCCGCCTGCTCGGAGGCCAGCCGGGCGTCCTCCTTCTGCAGCCGCGCCACGGTGCCGCGGATCACGAACCCGAACAGGTGGTTCGCATCCGCCATCGAGATCGAGTCGGCCAGGGCCGCGGCGCCGGCCGGATCCCCGGTGTGGAGCCGGATCATCGCGGCGTGGTAGCGGGCGTCGGCGTCGACGGCGCCAAGCTGCGCGTAGGCCTCGAGCGCCATCGGCGCGAACCGGCCCGCGGTTGCCTCGTCCGCCTGCTCGGCGGCGCGCATCACCCGGTTGTACAGCGTGTCGAAGCGGACCCGCGCCGGGAACCCCGTCATGTCCGGCAACGGCGCCTGCGCCGCCGGCGCGGCGAATCCCCCGGCGGCATCCGCGGGCGGGGGCGACTGGCCGGGCATCAGGACCACCACCAAGGCGACCACCACCGCCACCCCGGCCAGCGCGATCGGCCACAACTGCCGCGGGTTGATCGCGGCGGCGGGAGCCGGGGCCGGCGCGGCGCCTCCGGCCGTCGCGGCCCCACAGGCACCGCAGAACCGCGCCCCGGGGGCGAGCGGCTGGTGGCAGGACGGGCAGGCCCGGCCCGCCAGTGCCGTACCGCAGGCCCCACAGAAGCGGCCTGACGCGGGCTTTCCGCACGAAGGGCAGTGGCCAGATGGTGCAGGTGACATCAGCTACGAACTCCTGAAGAAGTCTTTACTCACCAACGGGTTAAGGACCATTTCACGAATCTAATCTGGGACTGATGGGAAGGGATGAAACGAAGATGAAGACTAGCAGATCCGGGGGAGCTGGTCCCCGGGCAGCAGGTCGACCACGCGCATGCCGCCGATCGCCGTGCGCATCGCGACCAGGCCGGGATGGGTGGCCACCACCGTGCCAATGCGCCGCGCCTCACGCCCCAGGGGATGGGCCCGCAGGGCACCCAAGGCGGCCTCGGCCTGGTCGGACCCGACCATGGCCACCAGGATCCCCTCGTTGGCCACATAGAGGGGGTCCAGCCCGAGCATCTCGCAGGCCGCCTCCACCGGGGCGGGAATCGGAAGCGCCGCCTGGTCGAGCTGGATCCCGACCCGCGACGCGGCGGCAATCTCGTTGAGGGCGCTGGCCACCCCGCCACGGGTCGGATCGCGGAGGACGTGGACCGCTCCGCCGACGGCCTGGCGCAACGCCGTGACCAGGGGGACGAGGCAGGCAGTGTCGCTTTCGATGGCAGCGTCGAACGCCAACCCCTCGCGGGCCGTCATGATCGCCATCCCGTGGCGGCCGATCGGCCCGCTCACCAGGACGGCATCTCCCGGCTGGGCCTGCTCGGGACCGGGATGGAAGCCGGGGTCAACCGCCCCGATCCCGGTGGTGCAGATGAACATCCCGTCGGCCTTGCCCCGCTCCACCACCTTGGTATCGCCCGCCACCAGGGGCACTCCCGCCTGCGCCGCCGCTTGCCCCATGCTGGCCACGATCCGGTCCAGCTGGGCCAGCGGCAGCCCCTCCTCCAGCACGAAGCCGGCGGTCAGGGCGACCGGCGTGGCCCCCATCATCGCCACGTCGTTCAGGGTGCCATGGACCGCCAGCATGCCGATGTTGCCACCGGGGAACTCCAACGGGCTGACGACGAAGGTGTCGGTCGAGATCGCCAGTTCCCCGGGGGGCGAGGCCAGCACCGCCGCGTCGGCCAACCGGGCGAGGGCCGGGTTGGAGAAATGCGGCATGAAGTGATCGCGGACCAGGGCGGCGCTCAGCTTTCCCCCGCTGCCGTGGCCCAGCTGGACCTGGCCGGCGGCTGGCGCGGGCGCCGGGCAGGCGGGCCCCTCGGCCAGCGACGGGGCCGCGAGATCAGGACGCGGCATGGGATGGCTCGGCACGGAACCGCCCGAAATTGTAGTAGGCGGCGCAGGCGCCCTCGGAGGACACCATCGGCGCGCCGAGGGGGCGCTCGGGGGTGCAGCGGGTCCCGAACGCGGGGCACTGCACCGGCTTGAGCTGGCCCCGCAGGACCTCTCCGGCGCGGCACTCCGCCGGCTCCTCCACGGCGAGGTCACCCAGCCCGAAGCGCAGCTCGGCGTCAAAGTCCGCGAACTCCTCCCGCAGCCCCAGCCCGCTCCGCGGGATCGTCCCGATGCCGCGCCAGCGACGGTCCACCAGCCGGAACACGCGCTGGACCACCTCCTGCGCCGCCGGTGCACCGATCCGGCGGACCGCGCGGACGTACTGGTTCTCGACCTCGGCCCTGCCCTCCTCCAACTGCCGCACCGCCATCCAGATCCCCTCGAGGATGTCGAGCGGCTCGAAGCCGGTCACCACGATCGGCACCCGGTATCGCTCGGCCAGCGGCTCGTACTCGGTCCAGCCCATGATGGCGCAGACATGCCCGGCCGCCAGGAACCCCTGGACCCGGTTGTCCGGGGAGTCGAGGATCGCGGTCATGGCGGGCGGGACGGTCACGTGCGAGACCAGGACGCTGAAGTTGCGGACGCCGAGCTGGTGTGCCCGCCAGACCGCCATGGCATTGGCGGGGGCGGTGGTCTCGAAGCCCACCGCAAAGAAGACCACCTCGCGGTCGGGGTGGGCGCGGGCGAGTTCGAGGGCGTCCAGCGGCGAATAGACGATCCGGACCTGGCCACCCCGGGCCCGCACCTGCTGGAGGTCGCAGTCGCTGCCCGGCACCCGGAGCATGTCGCCGAACGAGGTGAAGATCACCTCCGGCCGCGCGGCGAGCGCGAGCGCCTTGTCGATCTGCTCCAGCGGGGTGACGCAGACCGGGCAGCCGGGACCGTGGATCATCTCGACCGCATCGCCCAGGAGCTCGTTCAGGCCCTGCTTGACGATGGTGTGGGTCTGCCCGCCGCAGACCTCCATCAGGACCCACCGCCGGGTGGCCAGCCGCTGGATCCGGTCCAGGAGGGTGCGCGCCAGCGCGGGGTCGCGGTACTCGCTCAGGTACTTCATGGGGTGCCGCCGGCGTCGCGCACCAGCTGGTCGGCGGTCTCGCGCATCCACTCCAATTCGTCGAGCTGGCTCATCTCCTGGAGGACGGCGTAGGTGCGCTTCGCCTCCTCCTCATCCACCCGCGAAAGGGCGAACCCCACATGGACGATGACATAGTCGCCGATGCTGACCTGGTCCTCGACGTAGGCCAGGCAGACCTCGCGGCGCACGCCACCGAAATCGACGGTGCCCATGGCGAGGCCCTGGTCGGTGCGCAGCGCCGTGACCCGTCCCGGAATCCCCAGGCACATGATGCGTTCCTCCTCAGGTGGTGGGGTGGAGGGTAAGGCGGGCCGCCGCGATCGCCGCCTGGCCCAGGCTCACGGCGCCGTCGTTGGGGCTGAGCCGGCGCGGCAGGAGAACCTCCAGCCCGAACCGCCGCAGCCGTCGTGCCACCGACTCGAGGAGCCGGGCGTTCTGGAAGACCCCACCTCCCAGCACCACCGTCGCGAGCCCGGCCTCCTGACAGGCCCGCCGGGCCGCGAGCGCCGTCGCGCGCGCCACCGAGGCGTGAAAATCAGCCGCGAGGTCATCGACCGGCTGGCCGTCGCGCAGCCCCGCCCCGAGCGCGGCGAGGAGCGGCAACGGGTCGAGCACCCACGCGCCCGCGGTGTCCACGATCGGGAACTCCAATTCCCCTGCGACGCGGTGGCCCGCCAGCGCCTCCAGTTCCATGGCAGCCTGCCCCTCGTACTGGGACTGGATCCGGACCCCGAGGATGGCGGCGGCCGCATCGAAGAGCCGTCCCATCGACGAAGCGAGTGGCGCGTTCAACTGCCGCTCCAGCTGCTGCTCGGCCACCCGCCGCTGGGTCGCCGGGACCGCCTGGAAGGCGCGCGCGAAGAGCGGCGCCTTCCGCCGGTCGAGCGAGAGGTACCCGAGGGCGGTCCGCCAGGGGGTGCGCACGGCGAGGTCGCCCCCGGGCAGCGGCGCGGGCCGCAGGTGCCCGACGCGGGTGAATTGCTCGAGATCGGCGACGAGGAATTCCCCACCCCAGACCGTGCCGTCACTGCCATGACCGGTCCCGTCGAACGCCACCCCGACCACCGGCCCGGTGCGGCCGTGCTCGGCCAGGACCGCCGCGACGTGGGCGTGGTGGTGCTGCACCGCCGGCAACGGCATCAGGCCGGACTGCTCGGCGAGTTCGGTGGACAAGTATCCGGGATGGAGGTCCCGCACCACCGCCCGGGGTGTGACCTGGAAGAGCGCCCCGTATCGCGCCTGGGCCTCGTGGAAATGGCCCAGCATCTCGAGGTTCTCGAGGTCGCCGATGTGCTGGCTCACCCAGGCCTGGTCGCCATCGGCCAGGGTGAAGGTGTTCTTGAGGTGGGGGCCCACCGCCAGGAGCGGCAACGGCGCCGGCACCGGGAGGCGGAACGGCAGCGGGGCGTAGCCACGCGCCCGCCGCAGGAAGAGGGTCCCCCCCGACACCGGGCGGACGACCGAATCATCATACCGTGCCACGATCTCCCGATCGTGGAACAGGAACCCGTCGGCGATCCCGCCCAGTCGCTCCAGCGCCTCGCGGTTGCCGGTGGCGATCGGTTCCTCGCTCCGGTTGCCGCTGGTCATGACCAGCGGCCCCCCCATGGCGGACAGCAGCAGGTGGTGCAACGGGGTGTAGGCGAGCATCACCCCGACCTGCCCGAGACCGGGCGCCACCGAGGGGGCGAGGCGCGCGCCGGGCCGCCGGTCGGCGAGGACCACCGGGCGCTGGGGCGAATCCAGCAGGGCCACCGCCTCGGGAGTCAGCGCCACCAGTTGCCGGGCCGCCTCGAGGCTCCCGACCATCACCGCCAGCGGCTTGGCGTCGCGGTGCTTCCGCCGCCGCAGCCAGGTGACCGCCCCCTCATCGGTAGCGTCGCAGGCGAGGTGGAACCCTCCCAGCCCGCGAAGCGCCAGGATCCCGCCGAGTCGGAGGAGGGCGGCAGCCGCCTCGATCGCCTCCTCGCTGCCATGGGTGAGCGGCGTCCCGCGCCCATCGGCACACCAGATCCTGGGGCCGCAGGCGGGGCAGGAGTTGGTCTCCGAGTGGTGGCGCCGGTCGCCGGGGGTGGTGTATTCGGCCCGGCACTCGGGGCATTGCACGAAGGCCCGCATACTGGTGCGCTCACGGTCGTACGGCATTGCCTCGATGACCGTGAAGCGGGGCCCGCAGTCAGTGCAGGTGATGAACGGGTACCGATAGCGGCGGTTCCCGGGGTCCCACATTTCCGCGAGGCAGGCGTCGCAGGTGGCCACATCGGGGGAGACCGTCGGCGGGGCCGGCTCCCCGGCCACGCTGGCCTGGATGGTGAACCCCGAACGGCCGGACACCGGGTGCGATTGGGCCACCACTGCCTCGATCCGTGCCAGCGGCGGCGCCTCCGCGTGCAGCTCCGCAATGAAGGCGCGCAAGTCACCCGGCGCGCCCTCGACATCGATCTCGACGGAGCCGGCGGTGTTGCGCACCCAGCCCGCGAGGCCGTGGCGACTGGCCAACCGGTGCACGAACGGACGGAAGCCGACCCCCTGCACCAGGCCGGTGACCTGCACGACCAGGGCCTCCCGGCCATGGGCGAGGGTGCTCACGCCGGAACCGCCGGCCGGACCTGCTGGCGCAGGAAGGTGTACCACTCCTCGAGGCCGACACCGCTGGTTGCGGAGGTCTGGAAGAACCGGAGCCCGGGATTGATGGAACGGGCGTTGGCCATCGCGAGGGCAACGTCGAATGCCAGGTGGGGCAGCAGGTCCACCTTGGTGATCACCGCATACCGGGCGTTCCGGAACATGGTGGGATACTTGAGCGGCTTGTCCTCGCCCTCGGTGGTGGAGAACAGCACGACCTTGGCCGCCTCGCCCAGGTCCCAGGCGGCGGGACAGACGAGGTTGCCGACATTCTCGATGAACAGCAACTGGATCTCGGCGAGGTCGATGGCGTCGAGCGAGGCCATCACCTGGCTGGCGTCGAGGTGACAGGCGCCGCCGGTCACCACTGCCTGGACCAGGCGCTCGGTGTGGGCGGCCAGCCGGTCGGCGTCGTTCTGGGTCTGCACGTCGCCGGTGACCACGGCAATCCCGATCTCCCGGCCGAGGGCCGCGAGGGTCCGCTCGAGGAGCAGCGTCTTGCCGGACCCCGGGGAGGAGACGAGGTTGAGCGCCGTCACCCCGGCCGCGGCGAGGCGGGCACGGACCTCGCGCGCCAGCTCGTCGTTGCGGGCCATGACCCGCTCGCGGACCTCAATCGTCCGGACAGCCATCATCCACTTCCAGCCACGCGACGCGCAGGTCGTGTCCCGGCACCCGTTGCAGCAGCGGGCGCGCCTTCCCGAACGGGGGGGAGGCCAAAAGCGTCTCCAGGCAGAACTCCAGGTTGGCCGGCTCGAGCCCGGCGTCGTGCCCCATGTCCACGGCCACGACCCGCACCGCCCCCGCCCCGCGGGCCCCGGCGTGGCGTTCGGCCAGGTGGCAGATCTCCATCGCCACGCTCAGTTCATGCATGGGCCGGCACCTCAAGGCGTTGGCACTCCGCGCCCCAGGCGGCCAGGCACTCCACGGCGGCTGCCACCAGGCTGTCGACCTGCGCCTCCACCGCGGGGCTCAAGCCGACCCGCATCTCCACCCGCTCGGGCTGGAGACCCAGCGCCACCATCTGGCTGGGCACCCGGCCGAGGAGCGTGGCCGCCGCCAGGACATCCTGGAGGTCCACCTGATGGGGCGAGAGCTTGCCCACCCCGATGCCGCGGGGGATGGCATCGCCGTCGAGCCGGACCAGCGTCCCGGGGGGCTTCCCGGCCGCGATGGCGTCGAGGAACAGGACCCGGTCATGATCCTGTAGCATCGGGAGGAGTCGCATCCCCCAGGTGCCACCGTCGGCAAGTTCGACATCCTTCGGCAGGAGGAACCCCGCCCGCAGCTGCTCGAGTGCGGCGAGGCCGACCCCATCGTCGCCCATGACGGGATTGCCGAGCCCGAGGACCAGGATCGGCTCAGTCATCTTCATCCACGTAATGCTGGTCGTCGGGAACGAGCCGTCCCCCGCTGATGATCGAGGAGATCGTTCCGGTGCGCTCGAGGCTGTCGGCCCGGAGCGAGAGGTAGATGTGCAGCGGGATGAAGATGATGAAGGCCCAGGTGCCCACGTGGTGCACGAAGCGCACGTACTGCATCCCGCCGAAGAGGGTCCCCACCCAGGCGAAGGCCCGGTAGAACAGGCCCCCGGGATCGGACTGCCCATACATGGCAAAGCCGGTCACCACCATCAGCAGGCCGAGGAGGTACATGCCGGTATACGACAACTGCTGGAGCGGATTGTGGCCGAGGTAGTGGGGGGTCTGCTCCTCGGGGAGCAGCATGAGGTAGTGCCGGATGACCTTGGGAATGCGGGCCAGGTCCCGGAGGCCCGGGAAGAGCGCGCGGGCACGCTCGTAGCGGTTCCCCGCGAGGAGCCAATACCCCCGGACGATCGCAGTGGCCACGAGCAGGCCGGCCGCCAGGAAGTGCGCCTGGCGCATCCAGCTCATCAGGTTGGTCTCGGTCCCCTCGCCGGGCACCATGAAGTAGGGCCGCCCGACGTAGAACCCGGACAGGATCAGGACCACGATCGAGACCGCCGCGAGCCAGTGCATCGATCGCAGCGGCGCCCCCCACAGGTACACCCACCGGTAGTGCCCGGTCCGGTGCGGGGATTCCCGGCCCAACTGGAAGCGGCGCGTCGAGGTTGTCATTGCACCTTGACCTCCACGACCGGGTTCCCCTGGGCGTCGAGCACGTGGACACCGCAGGACATGCACGGATCGAACGAGTGGACGGTGCGGAGGATCTCGAGCGGCTGGGCCGGTATGGCCAGCGGATGGTTGGCCTTGAGGGCCGATTCGTAGGCGCCGGTCGAGCCGTCGGGCTCGCGCGGGGCGCAGTTCCAGGTGGACGGGACCACGCACTGGTACCGGGCGATCCTGCCCCCCTCGATCACGACCCAGTGGCCCAGGGCGCCCCGGGGGGCATCCAGCCAGCCATATCCCCGGGCCGAGGCGGGCCAGGTGGAGGGATCCCACTTGTCCCTGGTGAAGGTGGTGGTGTCGCCACTCCGGATCCGGTTCACCAGCTGGTCATACCAGGTGTTCATCCGCCTGGCGATGAGCACTGTCTCGGCGGCGCGCGCCGCCACCCGGCCCAACGTCGAATAGAGCGCCGAGGGTCCGACCTCGAGGCGCGAGAGCGCCTCGGTCAGGATCTCCCGGGTGTCCGCATGTCCGCTGGCATACCCGACCAGCATCCGGGAAAGCGGCCCGACCTCCATCGGCTTGCCGTCGTAGCGCGGCGACTTCATGTAGGTGTACTTGGCCTCGTCCTGGAGGTAGGTCCAGGGCTCTGGCGGTCCGGTGTACTTGACCCGGGTCTCACCCTCGTAGGGGTGCAGCCCCACGCCGTCGCCCCCGGCGTACTCGTACCACGAGGCGCCGATGTGCTCGGTGATCAGCGACTCGTCATAGGGCAGCACCCGCTCCAGGTTGCGCCCCATGATGACGCCGCGCGGCAGGTAGAGCCGGGCGTGGTCGTCGATATCCCCCTCGGGGAACTCGCCGCACGCCATGTAGTTGTCGGAGCCCCCGCCGATCGCGGCCCAGTCCTTGTAGAACCCCGCGATCGCCAGCACGTCGGGCCAGTACACCTGCTCGACGAAGCGCTGGGCACGGCGGATCATCCCCTGCACGTCGGCCAGCCGCACGGCGTTGATGGTGGCGGTGTCCTCGAGGTTGATCGCCGAGGCCATCCCGCCCACCAGGAAGTTGGGATGGGGGTTCTTCCCCCCGAAGATGGCGTGGAGGCGGATCACGTCACGCTGCCAGTCGAGCGCCTCGAGGTAGTGCGCCACGGCCAGGAGGTTCACCTCGGGCGGCAGCTTGTAGGCGGGGTGCCCCCAATAGCCGTTGGTGAAGATGCCAAGCTGCCCGCCCGCGACGAACTTGGCCACCCGATCCTTGACCTCGGCGAACCAGGTCTCGCTGTTGTTGGGCCACGGCGAGACCGACTTCGCGATCCGGCTGGTCGCGGCGGGGTCGGCGCTGAGCGCGCTGACCACGTCCACCCAGTCGAGCGCGTGCAGGTGATAGAAGTGGATGACGTGATCCTGGATGTACTGCATCCCGTGGATCAGGTTGCGGATCAGGTTGGCGTTGGGCGGGACCTTGATGCCGAGCGCGTTCTCGACCGCGCGACACGAGGCCACGGCATGCACCACGGTGCAGACCCCGCAGATCCGCTGGGTGAACGCCCAGGCGTCGCGCGGGTCCCGCCCCTGCATGATCACCTCGAGGCCCCGGAACTGGGTGGAGGAGGCCCAGGCATCCTGGATCATCCCGTTTTCGGCCTTCGCCTCGATCCGGAGGTGCCCCTCGATCCGGGTGATCGGGTCCACGACGACCTTAGTGACGGCCATGGTCTTCCTCCTCCTTCGCCGCCGGCTCCGCCGGGGTGGCATCGAGTACGGGCAGTTCCCGCTTCTTGCGCATCTGGCTGACCCCGGTGGCCGCCGCGTGAGCGGCGATCCCGCCCAGCGCCCCCACGGCCAGGGCGGCGCCCCAGGTGTCGGCGCTCTTCTCGATCCCCAGGGCACCGATGTCCGGCAGCCGCTGGTAGAACGGCGTCATGGTGTCCCAGAAGTGGGGTTCGGTGCAGCCGATGCAGGGGTGCCCGGCCCCGATCGGCCAGCTGGTGCGGGTGTTCCACTGGAAGATCGGGCAGGGGCTGAAGGTCTGGGGGCCCTTGCAGCCGACCTGGTAGAGGCACCAGCCCTTGCGCGCCGCCTCGTCGTCGAAGATCCCCACGAACTGGCCGGCGTCGAAGTTGGCCCGCCGGGGGCACTGGTCGTGGATCCGCGCCCCGTAGGCGAAGATCGGCCGCCCCTCGGCATCGACGTCGGGCAGCCGGCCGAAGGTCAGGAAGTGCACGACCGTTGCGGTGACCACGTCGGCGATCGGGGGGCAGCCGGCGATGTTGATGACCGGCTTGTCCTTGATGACATCGCGGACCCCCACCGCCCCGGTCGGATTGGGCTTGGCCGCCTGCACGCTGCCCCAGTGCGCGCAGGCGCCCAGGGCAATGATCGCGGCGGCGCCCTCGGCCGCCTCGATCAGGTGGGTGCGAGCCGACCGGCCGGCGATCATGGTGTAGACCCCATCGTCATTGAGCGGGATGGAGCCGCTCACCAGCAGGATGTACTGGCCCATGTTGTCGCGCATCGCGGTGCGCATGGCGGCTTCCGCCGCATCCCCGCTCGCGGCCATCAGGGTGTGGCTGTAGTCCAGGGAGACCAGGTCGAGGACCAGGTCGCCGATGGTGGGCTCGGCGCTGCGGAGCACGCTCTCGACGCAGCCGGTGCACTCCTGCAGCTGGAGCCAGATCACGCTGGGGCGCCTGACCTGCTGCAGTGCGGCGGCGATCCGCGGGGTGGCTGCGGAGCCGAGCCCGAGGATCGTCGCGAAGGTCCCGCAGAACTCGAGGAACTCGCGGCGCCCAATCCCCTGGCGGGCCAGATGATCGGCAAGCGACTGGTCGGGGGTCCAGGGATGGGCGGTGGGGAGGAACATGGGGGGGCTCCCTTCGTCTCCAGGGCGGAGACCATGTACGGAGCGGAAACAAGCAGCGGGACGAGCCGCAGGGCGGCCTTGAGGGCAGAAGGTAGTGCCGGGAAGGTGAATTTCTACTCAACTAATCGTGAATTTTCTTTCCCGATCATGAAGCGCTAAGTCGTTGAATTGTGAAGAGTTCCGAAAGTTTGTAACAGCGCCCGATTTGCTATTGCGTGGCCAACGGGACCTCCCTACCGTACGTGCACCGTAGAAGTACTGACGTGGATTCCCGACGGTTCTTTCACCGACCCGAGGCCTGCCCCATGCGAGCACTGACCGCGTTCCTCCGCCCCACCCTTCTGGCCTTGCCGCTGCTCGGCATCCTGGCCGGATGCACCACCGAGAAGCTGGTGTACCGGGATCGGGACCCGTTCAATGAACCGGTCGCCGCCGCCAAGGGCTTTCTCGGCTACTACAACACCTCCACCAAGCAGACCACCTGCGGCAACTGCCACGCCGACCATCAGGCCGACTGGAAGTTGACCGGCCACGCCGGGGCGTACGCCGCCCTGCCGGCCACCGCCCAGGATTTCTGCAAGTCCTGCCACACGGTGAGCGCCAACGGCAACCTGGTGGCCGAGGTGGCCGGGTTCGACGCGACCAAGGATTCGACCTATCATGACGTCCAGTGCGAGAGCTGCCACGGCCCGGGCCTGGACCACGTCAGGGGCGTCGGACAGGGTCAGGTCATCCGCCCGCTGGCCAAGATGGGGATGACGGGCGACGGGACCTGCGCCGAGTGCCACAGCGGGGCCCACCACCCGTTTGCCGAGGAGTGGAGCGCCTCGGGGCACGCGGAGATCTACACCTCGGGCGCCGCCAACATCAGCTCCGGCTGCGCCAACTGCCACGATGGGCGCCAGGCCCTGGTGGCCTGGGGTGAGAACACCAATTACATGGAAAAGGCCAACCCGACCGAGTACCAGTCCGTCACCTGCAGCGTTTGCCATGACCCGCACGGCTCGAGCAACCCGAAGCAGCTGCGCTTCTCGGTGTCCTCGCCGGATCCGACCACGAACCTCTGCATGAAGTGCCACATGCGGCGGAACGAGCCCTCGTCGTCCTCGTCCCAGGGGAACTCACCGCACGCGCCGCAGGGCTCCGTGCTGCTCGGCACCGGCGGCTACCGCCCGGCCGGGTTCACCTATGCCGAGGACCGGATCTTCAGCTCGCACGCCACGACCGCGAATCCCAACCTCTGCGCCGGCTGCCACGTGGCCAAGTTCACGGTGAATGACCAGGCCGGCGGGTTTGTCTTCCAGGCGACGGGGCACTTGTTCCGGCCGAACCCGTGCCTCGATGCCCAGGGCAAGCCGACCAGCGACAAGAACTGCGCCTACACTGCCACGGCCCGCTCGTGGGCCACCTGCACGGGCAGTGGCTGCCATGCCAGCGGTGCCGTCGCCGCCTCCGCGTTCAACACCGTGCGCGCCCGGATGAAGCTGCTGACCGACCAGCTCTGGATCGACAGCAACAGCAGCGGCAGCCTCCAGGCCGCGCCCACCGATGCGGGGATGCTGCCGACGGTCCGCGCCACCCGGCCGACCGAGTGGAGCACCACCGACAACCGCATCAGCCCGGCCGAGGGCGCGGAGTTCAACACTCGCCTCTGCGGCGAGTATGGGCAGTCGAACTCCGACAACTCCAAGGGCATCCACAACCCGTTCCTCTGTGAGGCGCTGCTGATCGCCTCGATCAACGAGGTCCGGGCGGCCTACGGGCTGCCGGCCCCGCCCGCCGCGGTGCAGGCGATCCTCGACGGGCCGGTGGGCGGCAGCTATGCCAACGGCCTCCGGGTCTCCAGCACCCAGATCGCCGGGTTCGAAGTCAGGTCGGCCGGCACGCATCGGTGACCCCGGACGTTCCCGACCGCGCGCGTGCCGCCAGCCGGAGCCCTGCCCCGGCCTGGCGGCACGACGCGCATCGGCCCCCACTGGCGGGGGCCACCGGTTCCCGCGTACGATTGATCTCCCCCGACTGAGCGGATGCCTGTGATGCCCGCGACGTTCCTCCTCACCCTGGTGCAGGTCACCCAGGACTCGGCGGCCTTCCACCGGTTCCAGGAGGGCGTGCCCGCCCAGCCCCCACCGCTGCCCGGCGGGATCACCACCGTCCTGCGGGCGATCTTCAACGCCCCACTCTGGATGTGGCTGGTCGCCATCGCGCTCGGGCTCACCGTCGCGACGGTCCTCGGTCGCCAGCTCTGGACCAACCGGGCGGCGATCTGGAACTGGCTGGTCACCAGCGACCGCGGCGTCAAGCTGGCGCTGGGCTCCGCCGGCGGGCTCATCCTCGCCCTGGTGACCTGGATGGGGGTGACCAGCTGGAACTACATGGAGCACGAGAACGCCTTCTGCGTCGGCTGCCACATCATGGAGGGGCCGTGGAACAAGTTCGCGAACGATGCCGGCAAGCACAGCGAGCTTGAGTGCCATGACTGCCACCAGCAATCGCTCTATGCCAGCACCCGGCAGCTGGTGCTCTGGGTGGCCAACCGTCCCGAGGAGATCCCCAAGCATGCCCCGGTCCCCAACGCCCGGTGCGAGTCCTGCCACGCGCAGGATCACGCCGAGTCGTGGACCAGGGTGGTCCGGACCGCCGGCCACCGGACCCACCTCGAGTCCGATTCCACGGCCCTGAAGGACGTCCTCTGCGTCACCTGCCACGGCAAGGAGGTCCACGCCTTCATTCCGGCAAGCGAAACCTGCGGGACCTCGGGCTGCCACGAGAATCTCGAGATCCGCCTGGGCAAGATGGCCGTCCAGACCACCCTGCACTGCAACCAGTGCCACCAGTTCACCGCCGAGGTGCCGCTGCTGGCCACCCGCGACTCGGCGGCCAACACCCTGCGCCCCGGCAACCGGCAATGCCTCAGTTGCCACGAGATGCAGCAGATCCTGGCGACATTCGACCCGGCCAAGGATCCCCATGGCGGCACCTGTGGCACCTGCCACGACCCGCACACCCAGGAAACGCCCCAGGCCGCCGGGCAGACCTGTGCCACGGCGCAGTGCCACAGCAACTGGCGCGACACGCCGTTCCATACCGGTACTGCGCACCGCCGGGTGGGCGAGCAGTGCCTCACCTGTCACAATCCGCATGCCGCCAAGGTGGACCCGAGCGACTGCGTGGCGTGCCACACGACGGTGACCGACAAGTACGGGACACTGCGGGTCCGGCCGCTGCCGTTTGACACCACCCGCGCCCTGCGACCCATAGCCCGCCACGAGAGCCCGCTCGAAGAGCCGGTGCGGGGAAAGGGGGATGTCCCTCCGCCGGACCTCCCCCCATCCCTCCGGCCGGCTGACCGTCAGCCGGCCGTTGCGGATTCCTTTCCGCACCCCAGGCACAGCTCCCTGGCCTGCATCACCTGCCATGTCGCGCCCAACCAGCCGACCGGACGGCTGACCTTCGAGGCGCCGCGCGGGTGCCTGATCTGCCATCACCAGCGCCCCGAAACCAGCGACTGCGCCGCCTGCCACCAACCCGCGGAGCTCGCCCCCCGCCGCCCGGTGCCAATCGCGATCGCCGTCAAGGACCACCCGGCCCGGGGCCGCAGCGTGGAATTCGCTCACGACACCCACGGCACCCTGCGCTGCGCCCAGTGCCACACCCAGCCGGTCTCCCTGGCGCCCACCGAGGCGGTGCGCACCTGCAGCGACTGCCACGGCGACCACCACACCGCCCAGCGCGACTGCGCGAGTTGCCACACCGGCACCGAGATGCGCACGGCGCACGCCGACGACGTCGCCGCCTCGCACCAGGCCTGCGATGCCTGCCACGCGACCGCGACCGTCGCCCGGCTGGTCCCGGACCGCTCCTTCTGCCTGACCTGTCACCAGCCGCAGGTCGCCGATCACTACCCGCGCCGGGAGTGCACGACCTGCCACTTCCTCCAGGCCCCGGCCGCCTATCGTCCCCACCTCCTGCAGCAGCGTCGGCCATGAGGGCGCGGCGCGCGGGACTCCTGCTGGGCGGCGCCCTCCTCCTGTGCCTTGGCACCGAGGCGGCAGCCCAGCAGTACCGGGTCCGGCTGGACAGCCGGATGCAGGGGGTCTCCTGGCGTGGCCTCGCGGCGGACAGCATCCCCCGGGCCCAGGCGGTGCCACAGGCCGACGGTGGGTTCCTGACCCCGGACGGGCACGCCGCAACCTGCCAGCAGACCTACTGCTACTTCTTCCGCTCGGGTGACGTCCTGCGCGGCGTCCCGTGGGTCTCGCAGGCCGACCTGGCGGCGTGGGGCTTCGGGATCCGCGGCCTCAGCATCCGCGCCAACGCCAGGCTCGCCACCGACCTGGGGAATGCGACCACCTGGCCGGGCACGGAGCCGGAGCTGCAGCTGATCGAGGGGTACGCGGAGTACGCCGCCCGCGGCATCACGGCGCGGGCCGGCCGACAGTTCCTGTCCAGCCGGCTCGGCGCCTACGGCCTGGATGGGGGCCTCGCCACGGTGCGCGACGCCGACCGGGGCCTCGAACTGACCGCCTACCTGGGCTGGGGACTGGCCCGCGGCGTGGCGCTTCCCGTCACCGATGCCGCACTCAACCCCTTGCAGGACTTCCAGCCCCGCGACCGCCAGGTCGTCGCGGGGCTCGATGCCGGGGTAACCAGCCGCCAGGTGGACGCCCGCCTGGAGTATCGGCGCGAGGTGGACCCGGCGGTGGACTACTTCGTGTCGGAGCGGGCAGCTGCCTCGCTGGCGATGCGGCCGCTCCCACAGCTCTCGATCACGGCCGGCGGCGAATACGACCTCGCCTTCGGCGAGGTCGGCAGCGCGGACATCGGGCTGGGGTGGATCGGCAACGGCTACACCCTGTCCACCGGGTGGCGCCGCTATCGGCCGTTCTTCGACCTCTGGACGATCTGGGGCGCCTTCAGCCCGGTGCCCCACCACACCATGCATGCCGCCGCCTCGGTGACGCCGTGGCGGGGGCTCGTGCTCCGGGGCCGCGGGGAGCGCTACCAGTTCGAGGATGCCGGGGCGAACACCCCGACAGTGCAGGTGGAGGATGAGGGCTGGCGGCTCGAGTACGGCGCCACCTGGAGCCCCACCGCGGCCTGGGTGGTCGATGGCGGCTACCACGCCGAGTTCGGCCCCGGCAGCTCCTCCCGCGGGTTCGATCTCCGCGCCACCTGGATCCCCGCGCCGGAGTTCTGGATCTCCGCCCATGGCGCCAACCTGAAGCGCCCCCTCGAGCTGCGCTACAGCGATGCCGACCTGACGGTGCTCGGCGTGGATGCCGAGTACCGCCCGTCGCCCCGGTGGCGCCTGGGCGCCGAGGCGGCGCGCTGGCAGGAGGAGCGCGACCGGCCCGATGCCGGCGCGCTGGACTGGAACCAGGTGCGGGTTGCGGCCCGCCTGAGCTTCTTCTTCGGGTCGAACGCCGACCGGCTGCCGCTTCCGCGGGCCGTCCGGTCCACCACGGGGACTCCCCCATGAGCGAGCGTGCCCTGCACACCTTCCGGCGCGCCGGTCTCCTGGCCCTCGCCATCCTGACCGGCATCGGCGCCTGGGCGGTGGCCGGTCAGGACTCGGCGCCGCCGGGGTTCGACCACGCCCTCCACGCCCCGCTCTTTCCAGGCGGCTGCCTGACCTGCCACGCCGGGGTGTCGCAGGCCGGCGCGGCGCTCTGGCCCGCCATCGAGAGTTGTGCCAACTGCCATGATGGCGAAGTCGAGGCCCGGGTCGAGTGGCAACCCCCGACCCGCCCACCGGCGTCCAACCTCCGGTTCGCCCATGACCGGCACGCCACGGCCACCCGCGACTCGGTGAGTTGCGGCGAGTGCCACGCGCCCGCCGAGCCCGCACGGGCCGTCCAGCGCACCGTGGTGGACCAGTGCATCGCCTGCCACCAGCCGAACACGGAGCACCTGGCGGTGGCCGACCAGCAGTGCGCCACCTGTCACCTGACCCTCGCCCAGGCGACGGGCCTCACCATGAGCGACGTGGCGGGATTCCCCGTCCCGCCGACCCACGCGGTGGACGGGTTCAGCCTGGGGGGCCACGGCGAGGGCGCCTCGGTCCCGATGGCCGGCGGGGGAACGACCGTGGCGGCGAGTTGCGCCACCTGCCACGCCCAGAACTTCTGCATCAACTGCCACGTCAACGCGCCCGAGGTCCCCTCGATCCAGGCGCTCGCCTCCGATGAGCGGTCACTGGTGCATCGCGCCAACTTCATGGCGCCGCCCTCGCACGCCGAGATCAACTTCCTGGCCTCGCACGGCCCCGACGCCAGGAAGAACCAGCCCACCTGCGCGGCGTGCCACAGCCAGCCGAGCTGCCTGGCATGCCATGTGGCGCCGGCGCCGAAGCAGGCCATGGCACTGGCCCAGCCCGGGCCCGGACGGGCGGTCGGGGCGCGCACCACGCGGCACCCGCCGCTCTCGCACACCGCGGAATTCAAGGAAGGTCACGCCGGCGAGGCGAACGCCACTCCGCGGACCTGCTCCACCTGCCACGTGCGGGAGGACTGCCTCTCGTGTCATCGCCCGGGGGCGAGGGAATCGTCGGCTGGCGGGGACTATCACCCCACAGGGTTCTTGGCCAGGCACCCCGCCGCGACCTACGCCCGCCAGACCGCCTGCGGCGATTGCCACAACGCCCAGCAGTTCTGCGCCAGCTGCCACCAGCAGGCGGGACTCAATGCCCGCGCACCGCTCGGCCGGCGCAGCTTCCACGACGGCAAGGCGGCCTTCATCGTGGGGCACGGCCAGGCCGCCAGGCAGTCGCTGGAGTCATGCGTCTCCTGCCACGTGGAGCGGGATTGCATGGCGTGCCACGCCGCTGCCGGCGCCGGCTTCGGGTTCAACCCGCACGGCCCCGGCTTTGATGGGGAGCGCCTGAGGAAGCGAAACCCCGAGATGTGCATCGCCTGCCACGGGACCGGGATTCCGGGATTGGGAAGGATCGGGAGGTAGCGGGGCAGCGGGGCCGCGGGTCAGGGGGTCGGCGGGTCCGGTGGTCCGGGGGTCCGGGGGTCCGGGGGTAGTGTTCTGTCCTGGGAGCGCTACCACCCGACAGTTGACACCCGACACCGCGGTCCCCTTGCCGCCTCTCACCTCCGCACGTGGGCCCCTCCGTTGCTCCCCCCCAGAATGCAGCCGCGGCAATCAGGGGATCGCCCCGCCAAGGACGTTCCCGAATCCGTTGGTCGCAAGCCCCAGCAACACAGCCCCGACCACGAGCACGGAGGTGGTCCGAAACCGTTGCCGCTGGACTGCCCGCACCGAGTCCCGGGGAATCATGCGATCCGCGCCGCCGAGGACGTCATGCTGTCCCGAAATGCTGACGGAATCGACCAGCGCCCCGCGCAGGGTGACGGAAGTACTGTCCAGCAGGAGGACGCGGACCTTGTGTGGTCCCTGCTCCGGCCGGAGCGAGGGCTCAATCGGGTCCCGGATGGTGCTCCAGCCAATGCAGCTTGAGATCAGGGGTACCAGCAACAGGGCGATCCAGACTCGACGCACGGGAGGATCCTCCGAAAGGGGCGATGGAAACCTGTGGAGATCGGGTCAAGACGCAGTCAAGGGGCCGGCCATTCCCCATTCCCCATTCCCCATTCCCTGTTCCCAATTCCCTTGTCGCCAGCCCCTGGCCCCCGCCCCACCCGCTCACCCGAAGAAACAGGCGTACTCGTCCCGGCCCACCACGGCCAAAACCTCCTCCAGAGTCGCCGCTTCCGGGTGGGGTTCATATCCATGCCACTTGAGGTCCTGGCGCTTCCAGTAGATCCGCCAACGCTTCCGGGTGGCCACCCAGGTCGCCTTCGCAAACGATGATTCCAGGATGACGGTATGGTCCTGCCAGTCGGGACGGATCTCGAAGAGCTCGATGCTCTGGCCGGCGATTCGGTATCCGAAATCAAGCTCCGGGCGGATGTGCGGCGGGGGGCGGCGGGCGTCGACGAAACGGCTCAGGTCACGTTCGTGACGCCTGCGCTCAAGGTCGGAGAAGGCCATCAGGTAGGGGGGATGAGGGGAGGAAAGCTACGAGGCGAGCCGGACGATGAACGCCAGCAGGTGCCCGAATCGACTACTCTGGTTCCACCTGATACAATCCCCTGCCAATTGTATCGACGAGCGGAAGATCGTACTCCTGCTTCCGGACCAGGCCCTTGCGGGTCATCTCCAGGTAGAACTCCTGCAGCCGCGCGAGCTCCGTGTTGCCGACCGCCTCCCGTTCGAGCTTTCGGAGTGCTTCCTGCAGCAATTCGACCGTGCTGGTCATGCCATCCGCCTCCCTAGAAGTACTTCCGGCTATGCATGAAGTGCTTGGCCTGCCGTCTACCAATATACTCCACCAGGAGATCATTGTAGGACCTGATCAGTCCGCGGAGAACCGCGTCCTGGGAGTAGTCGTCAATCCTCAACCGCAGCACCTTTTGAAGGGTCGCCGGGCCGATCATCCGCCCGTGGGAATGCCAGATCTTGTTGTCCCCCAGCAGCTTGGCAATCTGCTCGGCCCTCTCCTGCTTTTCGTCGAGGGTAACAGCAGCCCCCTGCTTCGACGGGTTTGTCTCATGAACATCCCAGTCTGCGAACTTATACTCGACCAGCCACTTCTTGAGAAGTGTGACAGTCAGGTCTCGGGCCTGCTCGTACCGACTGAGCATGGCCAGGTCCATCCCCTGCAGAATGAGGAACTCCGCATTCGTGAGGCTGCTGTTCCGCGCCTTTTCCAGTAGCTGCTCGACCTTATCTAGATACCCCAGAGCGGGAACCCAATCCTTGCCGTTAAATACTTGCGGGTCGATGGGACCCAGCGAAGCGGAGTAGTCCATGAAAATCTTGTTACCAGACATGCACAAAATCGTCCCCGCAGACATCGCCACATCAGGAATGACGAAATACACCTCCTGGTAGTGGAACCGGATGATTTCCACCATTTTCTCGACGGCCTCTGCGCTGCCTCCAGGTGTGTTGAGGAGCATGACGAGGCGTGAAGGTGGGTTGGCTCCTTCCCGCAGTGGTTCAATGAAGTCGCGAAATGGCTTCGCGATGTAATGGTGGATTTCGCCGAAATAGAATACCACGTCAGCCTTGAAGTGGCTCTCGAGGGCCGCCAGGCGGGTGTTCAGCGTATCCTTGATCGTCGTGTCAAAGAGCATCATGGGAGTGCCTCTCCTTCGTTCTCACGCAGTTTGCTCTGCGGACCGAATCGGCCAAGAAGTCGCTCGTACTCCGTGCCGCCCTTCTGCCACGCAATGGGAAGCTTGGACGTCGGGGTCGAGCGCTGCTTCTTGGCAGCCCGCGCCGCGGCTCGCGCCTTGGCAATGGTAAGGCGTGAATCGGGCTTCGAGGCTTTGGTGCTGGGGTTCTGAGTGGTCCTCATGTCGCGTCCCTCCCCACTTGCGGGGTAAGCCGTTCGACCTGCCAGGAGGCGAGCATCCTCCCCCCGGGGCAGCACCCCGCAGAATAGCCGTGGAGGGATCCTGGGTGGCAACCAGATCCACGCAGAACGGGTCCGAAAAAAGGCAGGTGCTCACTCCCTCAGGCTAGCCTGCCCCTCGCTGCACCTACTCCCCTGCCCCACTCCCCTCCACCCGCAACTCCAAATCCCCCAGCACATCCTCAATCTGCGCCAGCGCCGCCCGGAGGTCGTCGGCAATCTCCTGCGCCAGGATGTGCGGGTCCGGGAGGCTTGCCGAATCCTCCAAGCTCTCG
The DNA here is from genome assembly GCA_048499805.1 of Gemmatimonadales bacterium. Taxonomy (GTDB): domain Bacteria; phylum Gemmatimonadota; class Gemmatimonadetes; order Gemmatimonadales; family GWC2-71-9; genus JAWXBA01. The sequence continues at coordinate 26,461 of JASNZF010000005.1, forward strand.
TCGCGGAGCCATGAGAGGTCCAGGCTCACCTTGTCTCGGGCGATGAGCTCATCGTAGCTGTACCGCCGCCAGCGGCCGTCAGGGTTCCCTTCCGACCAGGTCGGGGTGCGGTTGTGCCGGTCGCCGGGCCGGTAGCACTCCACGAACTCATCGAGGTCCGCCCGGGTCATCCGCTTGGTCTTGAGGGTGAAGTGCTTGTTGGTGCGCAGGTCGTAGACCCAGAGTTCCTTGGTCCAGGCGTCCTTGGCGCCGGGCTTCCGGTCGAAGAACAGCACATTGGCCTTGACCCCCTGCGCGTAGAATATCCCCGTCGGCAGGCGCAGGAGGGTGTGGACCTCGCACTCCTTGAGGAGGTTTCGCCGGACCGTCTCACCGGCCCCGCCCTCAAAGAGCACGTTGTCGGGCACCACCACCGCAGCCCGCCCCTGGATCTTGAGCAGCGACTTGATGTGCTGCACGAAGTTGAGCTGCTTGTTCGAGGTGGTGGTCCAGAAGTCGGGGCGGTTGTACGTCAGCGTCCGGCGGTCGGTCTCCCCCTCCTCGTTGACGATCGTGATCGAGGACTTGGTGCCGAACGGCGGGTTGGTGATGACCAGGTCGGCGTGGGAGCTGGGCTCGTCGCGGAGCGAGTCGTCGGTCCGGATCGGCGGCTCGTGGTCGTCCCCCCCGTCGGGGCCGATGCCATGCAGGTACAGGTTCATCCCGCAGAGCCGGGAGACGTTGGGGACCAGCTCGGTGCCACGCAACGCCTCGAAGCGCAGGTGCCGTTTCTGGTCCTTGTCGAGCGTGAACTGCTCGGTGAGGTACTGGTGCGCCGAGAGGAGGAACCCGCCGGTGCCGCAGGCTGGATCGGCAATCACCTCTCCGGGCTGCGGGCGAACGCAGTCCACGATGGCGTCAATCAACACTCTTGGCGTGAAGTACTGCCCCGCCCCACCCTTCACATCCTGTGCGTTCCGCTCCAGGAGCCCCTCGTAGGCGTCCCCCTTCACGTCCGCCGACATCGACGACCAGTCCTCCTTGCCGATCAGCTCCACCACCAGCTGCCGGAGTTTGGCGGGGTCCTGGATCTTGTTCTGGGCCTTCTCGAAGATCAGGCCCAGCATCCCACCCTCCTGGCCCAACTTCAGGAGGGTTTCGCGGTAGTGCTGTTCCAGCTCGACCCCCTCCATCTGGGGAGCGGCCAAATCGGCCCAGCGGTACCCCTCAGGGATCGACTGTTCCTGCCCGGTGAGCCTTTCGCGCTCGTCGGCCATCTTGAGGAAGAGCAGGAAGGTGAGCTGTTCCAGGTAGTCCTGGTACGACAACCCATCGTCCCGAAGGACGTGGCAGTACGACCAGAGCTTCTGGACGATGCGAGTGGCGGCGTCGCTCATTTCTTGGGTGCTGCCTTCCTGGTCTGGCGAGGACGGCGTTGTGGTTTCGCGGCCACCGTCTCCCGCTCAGCGCGGATGCGCTCCAGCAGGACCGAGGCCGGTTCGTCGGTGGGGTCCTGATCGACCAGGCGGCCCTCGAAGGCCCATTTAAGAATCGACCTTCCCACCTGTCTGAGTCGACTCATCGAATGGTCGCAGTCAAGTCGCGATGCGTCAGACATCGAAAGGTTCTTGTCTACCGTCAATAGAACCCGGTCTTGCTCTGACCTAGGGGGAAGCGGGATAGCCAACGTAGAGAACTTGGCTTGGGTGAGGTTAAGGCCACTATCGGAGATACCGGACTTAATTCGCTCGAGCTTATCCAATAATTGCGGTGAGTTCAAAACCGTCTCGAGGTATGCGGGCGCCACGTGTGCCCCATCTACCCTTAGCCGATAGACCTTGTCACAGAGCATGAGATTTCGGTGGACTTGTCGCACCAGGCAACACACTCCGACGCGAACGCGTGGCCCGGCTCGGGTAACGAGGATATCCCCGGATTGCACTCTGAGGTGCGCCCTTGGCTTAAGATCAGGTGGGAGCGCTTTGTTCTCAGGCTCCCAATATGCCATCTGTTGGATGGCAGTGGTCTTGATGACCCCCCATTCGCCCGCAGAAACCGGTCGCCGGTGGCACTGTGGACTCCAGCCCTGATCGAGAGAAACCAAGAGCTGGTCGATTGTGGCCCAGGTCCACCCCTCCGGCAACTCAGGTAACTCGCTGGTATCCGGCGCCACCGGCTCCACGTACTTCGCCTTCCACTTGTTGTCCTTCGGCACCTTCCCCTTGGCCTTCATCTTGGTCAGTTCTGCCTCTTCCCACCGTCGACGCCGCTCGGCCAGTATCCGCTCCAGCAGCACCGATGCCGGCTCGTACTCCCGGCCCTCGGCCCGGGCCAGTTCGGCTTCGGTGGGCACCAACCGCCCCTCCACCGCCGCCTTGAGCACCGAGGCCCGGTACCGCTTCAGATTCCGCTGAACCCGATCCAACGTGGCGACGGCCTCGTCGAGACGGGTGAGGTAGGATTCAATGGCCTCGACGATGCGCAGTTGCTCGCCCGGTGGGGGCAACTCGATCTCAAACGCCCCGATCTGTGTGTAGTCGACACGTGGACGATCGCCCTCATCAAGCCCTGAGGCGAATGAGACGAAATCGGATGCGTTGATCCGATACTGCACGAACCTTGGTGCGATCCCTGCCGGGGTGGTCAAGGGAATGAACTCGGCGGAGGCGAGACCTTCAAAGTCTGGGGCCAGCACCTTGTTCAGGTACGGACGCAGGCGCCCATATAGCACGTCTCCTGGCCGAAAGTGGATTGCTGCGCTCTTCATGGAGGATGCCGGCACGGTACCCAGTAACTGCATCGTGTGGGCTTCGACGCTATCCATTCCAATGAACGGTAGCGCAGGATGGTCCTGGGGGCTGACACGCCCCCGAACAACTTCGGTGACTTCTGACAGGGTTGTAGAGGCCCAGGTTGGGTCGCGTTGCTGTGTGCTCATGCCGCCAGCGCCCGGTTCAGCTCATCCAGGAGCGGCCCGATGTCGCCCCCGAATACCTGCGCGGCCCTTCCCCGGCCCCCCTCCTCCACGAACGGGGTGTAGTCCAGGTCGTCCACCGTGATCTCGACACTCGCCGCCACATGGGCCCGCATCATCTCCAGCCAGCGCAGCTGCTCGGGGGTGAAGGTGCGCCCGGAGTTCTGCTGCTGCGCCAGCCACGCCGCAAAGCGCTCGTTGACCTGGTCGCCGTAGGGGACCAGCTCCTCGTCCTGGTGAATGGCGAACCGGACCAGCGACACGATGTCGGTCAGGAGCCGCTTCCCCGATGCCCCCCGCACCTTGTCGCGGCGAAGCATCTCGTAAGCACGCCAGAGCTTCTCGGGGGTCCATGATCGCGGCGGGGCCTTGATCGCGTCGGCGAGCGCCTTGATGTCCCCGAAGGAGAGCCGACGGGAGTGGGGCTGCTGATAGAAGAACTCCAGCGCATCGATCTCGTCCCGATTCTCCGCGATGAACCGCTCGAAGTCGGTCACCAGAGCCCGGGCCTTCTCCCGGGCCTCGTCGCTGACGCCGGCCTCGATGAGCTCGTCCAGGGACACCTCGTCGATGATCTGCTCCTTTTCGCGCTTGATGTCCTGCAGCAGCTGCCGGAGCACCGGACTGTTGGCCAGCGGCGCGGTGGCTGCCTTGAGCAACGACTCCGCAGCCGTCTTGACCTGTACCTCCGTCGGCTCCTGATCGTCCGGCACCTCGAACGCTCGCCTGGCGGCTTTGATCTGCCGGTCGGGGTCGAGTCCCTCCACCAAGGCGTGGCAGATCCCCTTGAGCCCCACTCCCCCGGATGCCTCGACAACCCGGGCATGCTCCTCCGGGCCGCATCGCCGCTCCAGGCGCGCCAGGCGGCTGGCCAGCGACGAGAGAAGGTCGGGATCGGTGCCACCCATCGCCACGTGTTCCAGCAGGGCCTTGAAGCTCACCGTTCGCTTCCGGTCAAGCGGCTGCGTGTCCGCGAGCTGGGTGTCGGTCATCCCGACGCAGTCCACGATCACGAAGTGGGTCTTGGCCTGGGCGTCCTCGCCACTGACGGCCCGGAGTTCGTTCGGATCGATGATCCGCACCCCCCGCCCCTTCATCTGCTCAAACAGCACCCGGCTCTTCACGGCGCGCATGAACATCACGATCTCGATCGGCCGGATGTCGGTGCCGGTTGCGACCATGTCCACCGTCACGGCGATGCGAGGGTCGTACTGATTGCGGAAGGCCTGGATCAGGTCGCGCGGGTCGGCGCCGGTCACCCTGTAGGTGATCTTCTGGCAGAAGGCATTGCCCCGCCCGAACTCGTCCCGGATGATCTCGACGATGTCCTCGGCGTGGCTGTCGTCCTTCGCGAACACCAGGGTCTTCGGTATCTCGCGGCGGCCGGGGAAGATGTCCACCGGCAACCGGTCGCGAAAGGTCCGGATGATCGTGCGGATCTGGTCCTTCGCCACCACCCGGCGGTCCAGCTCCTCCGGATCGTAGCTCAGGTCCTCGTCCGGAGCCTCCCACCGCAGCGCCCGGGTCTGCCGGTCCCGAAAGCCGAGCATTGTGTCGCCCGTCGCCTCCACGGTAGACCCCTGCTCGGTGATCCTGGTCCGGATGTTGTACACCTCGAAGTCGACATTCACCCCGTCGGCAACCGCCCGCTCATGGTCGTACTCCATGACGAGGTTCTTGTTGAACAACCCCAGCGTCTGCTTCGAGGGGGTCGCGGTCAGCCCGACCAGGAAGGCGTCGAAGTACTCTACCACCTGTCGCCAGAGGGTGTAGATGGACCGGTGGACCTCGTCGATCACCACCACGTCGAAGTATTCGGGCGGATAGGCACTGTTGTAGATCACCGGGAGCGGTTCCCGGATCGCGGCGCCACTCGTCTCGAACTGGGACTCCGCCTCCAGCGCCGGGTCGAGCTCAGGTTCGCCCTTGAGCATCGAGTAGACCCGCTGAATCGTGCCGATCACGACCCGGCTGGAGTCCATGATCGTGTTCGAAGTCAGCCGCTGGACGTTGTAGAGCTCGGTGAACTTCCGGTTGACGTCCGGCGCCCGGTACCCCTGAAACTCCTTCTCAGCCTGCTCGCCCAGATTGGTGCGGTCCACCAGGAAAAGGACGCGCCTGGCGCCGCCATACTTGATGAGCCGGTAGATCGCGGTGATCGCCGCCATCGTCTTGCCCGAGCCGGTGGCCATCTGGATTAACGCACGCGGGCGGTTCCGCCGCAGTGAGCGCTCGAGGTTGGTGACCGCCTCGATCTGGTTCGGGTAGAGCCCCGCAGTGATCAGTGGTGGCATGGTCCGGAGCCGAGCCCGGAACGAGGCGGGGCGGGTGTCGTCGGCAGCGGTATAGCCCTCACCCTGCTCAGCGTGGATGCGGCGGACCCAGGCGTCCAGGGTCTCAGCCTGGATCCATTCCGCCAGCGTCTCCGGCCGGTGGATGTTGGCCAGGTTGGCCGAGATCACCCGGGTCTTGGGGTCGGGGTCGAGCCCGTTGATGAAGCGGGTCTCGACACCGGTGCTCATGTAGAGGAAGGGCAGCGGGTTGACCAGTGGATTGAGGCCTGCGGGGAGCCCGGTGGCGTACTTGTCGGGTTGGAGCTCCACGCCGGCCAGGGTGTGGCCGGCGGGCTTGGCCTCCAGGACACCGACAGCCTTGCCACCGACGAACAGCAGGTAGTCGGCGTAACCGTGTCCGGTGGCCATCCTGAACTCGCGCACCGCCACCCCGGGGCCGGCCGAGAGGTTCATCTCGTCCCGGTCCTGAATGACCCAGCCGGTGGCGCGCAGGGCAGCGTCGATGTCCTGGCGGGCGCGCTGTTCGGGGGTGAGGGTCATCAGGATCCGCGGTCGGGGTGCAAGTGGCATTGCCTAACCGGCGAGTCGGAAGGAGGTACTCGCGGACCAAGCGATTGGCCCGGCTTGGCAGGGCTCCAATACAGACTTCCACAATTTACTCTAAGCATTCGCTGTTGGCGCAGGGGCGGGGGCCGAGGAACGATTCGCAGGGTGTGAGCTCGGCACGGTTTGGCCCCCACTCTGGGCTGTACCCTAATATTCCCCTGCCCCCGAACCACCGCGCCGGAAGGCTGCCTCGAGATCAGATCGGGACATAGTGCGGTTCGTCGCCCCTCGGCGCATCAAGAATCGCGCATTCTCAATCAGCGAGCATGGTCGGTCCTTACACACTCCGACGCTAACTTGGAGCACAGTGTGTCCTGCCACCTCTGGCCACTCAAAGCTTACAGGGACTGGAGGCGAGATCCCTTCCGCTGCGAGCTTCTTCAAGGCTCCCACGTATCGGTCCCTGCCCTCGGCGGAGTCAGCAGCGCCCCCCGCACACCTCAGCTTAGCCAAGTGGCGTGCGACACCAGTCACCTCGCCTCTGTCATCGACACCAATGTAGAGTGTACCGCCCTTGGCGTTCCCAAACGCGACGAGTGTCTCGAGATACTCCATCGATTTTGCCTGCCCGCGATCGACAGGTATCCAATCCTTGAACTCTATTGTCTCGCCCTCGCCTACCTCAAGTGCCTCGGACAGTGCCAATGAATACTTGTCGCGAGAAGGCTGTAGTACGGAGCGGCCCCAAGAAGAGTGGTCATCTGATTCGACGAAGCGGTCGAGCAGCTCTTCACCAGCAGAATACAGGTAGATTTCGAGGCTGCGCAAAGATCTCCGGAAGTCGATGACCGCTTGACCGTCAGTGAGGTCCACGATGCGGTGGTGCCGGCCCCCATCGTGGTCGGTCCCACCGACAGCGCAGAACTGGCCCGTCAAGTGAGGGGACACACTCGCAACTGTCATCGTAGTGCCATCGACCCAGATGTCTCTGATCCAAGCCCTGCGATCGGGAAGAATGATATAGCGCAGCGGCACCACCGTGCTGGTCGTGAGCGGAGTTGGGCACAACAACCACTCTCGGGCGATGCCGCTCAGGTCAGGAGAGAACCATCCGCGTTCACGGTCAAGGAAGGGGCCTTCCCCCGCGCGCGGATCCCATTGGAGGGAACTCACCGGGGAGTTGAGTTGTACAACCCAACACGGCGGGGCCATCCACTCGTTCCGCGAGGGGTACCAGGAAGTGTAGATCGTGCCTAAACCAGGGGCATCAACCGGTTCACCATCAACCAGCCCATGCCACCACGCCAGCTCGAGTTCCAGAGCTTGCTGGTCAGATATCGCGGACGCAGGAATATCTTTGCCTAGGATGCACACTGGGCCGAGCCGGACATCGACAACAGCCGAAGTTTCCGGGCCGTGGTCCCCGAGTACTCCGGTCGTCGCCAGGTGCACCCATCGCTTCCCGGGGTTGGGGGCGATAAGCATTGAACGCAGGCGGATCGTCCCACCTGCACCGGTGATGTTCTGCGCCTGCCCTACAGCGGCGGCGACCGCCTTCGGGCTGGCTGTGCCGGAGCGGGGCAGAAAGGGCGGTTTCGACATAGTAGCTCCAGGTGTTGGAAACAACCGCAGGGAGTGCTCCCCTCAGGCGCAGATCGATCGGCCGCGCTCTGGCGCTACAGGAGGTCCGCTCCAGGGGCCCACGACAAGCTCCCTCTCGGTCTCTAGGGAAGAAATCCGGCCTTGGCTCCAGCCCGTGCTCCACCGTTCCCTCATCAAACAAAGCAGGCCAGCCAAGTTACCCCGGGCCCTGGGGGGGCGCCATGACTCGATTGCGGTAGTTCTTGGGTGTGAGGGGCCCGAGGCTCACGCCTCGGGCTCGGCGCTCGGGGTGGCTGCCGCCACCGACCCCTCGTTGGAGGTTGGGGTCCCAGAACGAAGCCAACGTGGATGCTGCACCCGCACCACTGCCCCGGGTGGCGTCACTCGGGGTAGCACCCTCGGTTCCCCCCTCCCCCCCGGCATCCACCACTCTACCACCACTCTACCGACCGTTGGGACGAAGTGTCCGGTCGAGGGTCTAGGGGCCTCAGCGCGGCGGATGAGGTGGCCGTGGGGTGTTACCGGACCCTTGGCTGGGGTTGGCGCCGCCCGTTCGCTGGCCAGCCGGGCCAGAAGGTCGGAGCTCGAACACCACTGCGATCTCCTCGTCATCGACCGACCGCTCCACTCCCCAGACCCGATTTCCAAGGGCAGCCATCGCAATGAACCGACGCGGTAGCGTGACTGAGCCCAGGTAGCGCCCATCATAGGCGAGGAGGTCCCAGGTCGAGCTCCCCACTGGTTCCGTAACCCCGCGCCCAACCAGCACAAACCGGTCTCCACCCACCAGCGACTCCACGATGGGAGCCGCGTCCGGAAGCAGGAACTCAACCCGAGGGGAAGGAGCTGTCCCACCGGCAGCGGCCGCCCCCGCAGCCAGTGCCCGGCGCAGGCTGCTGTCCGCCTCCGCTCGCAGACGCTGCTGTTCGCTTGACGAGTACCGCCGTGGCGTGACATTCCGACCCAGACTCGCGGTCTCCCTCCCCGCGGAATCGAGCACCCGGATCTGGTAGGTATCCGAGACCGCGAGGAGCATCCCCCCCCCTGCCCCGCTGGCCAGCAAGGGCTTCGGTGCCGACAGGTCCACCGTCACGATTGCGGCTCCGGGAGTGATGTCGTGCCCGGGCTTGAGCCGGATCCGAAGCAATGATCTCTCGGGGCCAGCGCCCCCGAGAGGAATCGCCCACAAGGTGTGACTGGGTCCCGTTTCGTCGAATCCGAAGCCCCCTGGCATCGGCGGCGAAAGACAGACCAGCTGGCCGCCCGCTCTCGCCCAGCCGGTCGCAAGGGCTTGTCCCAACGTCAGCGGCTGGGAACCTTCGAATGCCCCATCGAGCCCGAACAAGTTCAGCCGCTGGTTGCCCGGGTCGACGACAGCAAGGCGAGCTCCAACCAGGAGGAGTTGGGTCGAGAGCCGGCTCAGCTCGCCGGGCCCCTGACCAAAGCGGCCGAAGGTGCGTACCACCCTACCCTCGGGGCTGTATTGAACTACGCGGGCTTCCATCCCATCGAGGAGGTAGAAGCCACCGTCCGGCCGCGCGGCGAGGTGGGTGATCGATGCGGGCACGATTCCGTCGACATCGCGGAGTTCATGGACCCGATGAGCGCTCCATACCTGGGCCTCCATGGCCGGAGCGGTGACGGTGGCGAGCAGGACCCCGAGCGTTGCGCGGAACATGGCCTCCTCCAGTGTCGTTGGACTCAAGCCCTCGATTCTCGATTCAGCCGGCCCGCCCGGCGAGCCACGAGGCGAGCGCAAGGGCCACGACCGCAGTCATCCCGGCCGTCAACCGCCACCACACGGTGGACTCCCCCTTGATCGCCCGGTGGAGCGAGGTCACGATGCCTCCGCCGACCACCAGGGCTAACAGCTCCCACGATGTCTCCTGGAGGATGAAGCCCCGATACCCCACAATGGCGAGGAGCCCGTAGGCAAGCATCATGTAACCCCAGCGGTAGCTGGCGTCCTCGGCGAGCGGCTGGTCCAGAACCGGGGTTGCATCGGGCAGGAACCCGCTCCTTGTGTGCGGAGACGCTGGGAGGATGGGGTGCGGCGAATGCTCAAAGGCCGGTTCGACGTGGGAGTCAGGAAATTGCGCCACCCATGGGGGCAGGCGGGTGGGGCGGCCCCGGAAAGCACCTCCGGCGTGGAACGCTTCGGGGCCTGCATCTGGGTTGTCCGGCTGAAAACCACTCATATCAACCTTCCTGAGAGCACCTCCCGCCAATATGCTGGTTAGTTCCAAAAATGTCAAGTTTGCTTGCCATTCTGCCTATTCTGCCTGACATACCGGTAACTTTACACGACATTCACCACCGGCCACGAGCCCTGGCTCAAGGCGGCGTGGGGAAAGGAGCGGTGGGGCCTCAACCAGGACGCAGGCCCACGAGGAGGGCGGCTACGAGCAGGGCCGACGCGACCGTGAGCGCGACCAGAACCAGCCAGCGCGGGTAGACGACGCGGTGCCAGGCTTGATACAGGGTGTGCACGAGCCCTCCGAGGACCACGATGCCCAAGAGGTCCCAAGGTTGTTCCCCGGCCGCGAGACCCCGATAGGCCGCCGAAGCGAGCACCCCGAAAGAGAGGATCAAGTACGAGAGCCGGTATCCAGCGTTTTCAACGGCGGTGGTACGCTCATCCCGGTCAGGCGCCCGCGGAGTCATTAATCACCGTCCTCCAGGTAGAAGAGATCCGTCACAGGCATGCCGAGACGGTGGGCAAGGATGAAGGCCAGGAGTGCCGAGGGCACGTACTGCTGATTCTCAATGGAACTAATGGTCTGTCGCGTGACGCCGGCGAGTCCGGCGAGCTCTCCCTGGGAGAGGCGGTGCTCCGCGCGGGCAACTCGCAGACGGTTCCCCAGTTTCGGCGTGTCCAAGAGGCGTCCTTTCTCCTGCCCTGTGTGTCCGTGAATGCGGGCATCATGCCAAGTATGCACCAAAAGATAACGGACACCCTGCGCGCACCGATTACCACCAGGGACACCACAGGTCAGGCATTCCACGAAGATAGGAACTCAAACAACGAGGCGACGAGGAAGAGCGGGATGGAGGCCCCGGTGACGCGGAGAAGATCCCCGAGTGTCGAGCGGGCAAGGCGGTACCGCCAGAACCGCCACCCGACCTCTCGATTCTGCTCGTAGAGGACGACGCCGCACCGGATGCCGCCCCCGATACACAGGGAGAATGCCGTGAACTGAAGCAGGAGCACACCGAGATAGTAGGCGCTGCCCCGGAGGGACCGGAGTCTACTAACGTGGTCGCCATCCACCGAGACAACGCCGCCGACCCATCCCTGATAGGCCACCGTGACATACGGCAGGATGATGGTGAGGCCGGCGATGGTCTGGGGAAGCGCGGACAATCCGACATTGGCCGCCGCGTCGGCCAACGCGGCACGCGTGCGGTGCCCTGCGCGATAGTCAATGGAAGACTGGTCGAAGGCTGCCCCTGCCACGATCGCGTCACGTCGCGACAGCGCGTACTGACTCCCGGAGTGCGCCATGGCCGCGCCGACTGCGGCCGAGACAACATAAGTGAGGAAGACCGAAAGAGCGTAGGGGGCGCTGGTTCGGATGGCGTTCGCGACGCGGTCCGGCATGAACTTGGCTCTCCAGTCGAGTGTGGCAGTTGGGTGGTACCCCTCAACGCGCTGCGCTGACGACTGAAGCACCCCATGAGGTGCCCGCGCTACCCCGCCCCACCCCTTTGTTGCGTGGCTCTTCCCGGACCTAGTGGGCGCTCTACCCCGTCCCCGTGAGACGATATCCGATAACGCTCACCCCTCACTGCTCGGTGGCCGGACTCCATGATGCGGAGACTCGGTGAGTTGCGCGGCGAGAGCGCAGCGTCGTCCAGAGGCCATGGGCCGACAGGATCGTCGTGACTATGCCCGTGGTGCTGAGCGCGAATTGCGTCCAGACGAACAGGAAGCCACCGGACTTGCCTACGACGAGGTCCTTCGCGTGGACGACAATCATTGCCGCCCCGAACAGCCCTCCGAGCAGCATGATGATGTACCCCGCGACCCGGTCAGAAAGCACAAGTGTGCCGTACAGCCACAGCGCAAACACAAACACCGGGATGGGATACGAGACCGCTCCCGCGGCCTGCAGGATGACGTCGTGCGTCAGGTGAATGGTCAGGAGGATCAGAGTGAGCAAGGACACCACTGGCAATGTGACAGTTTGCTTCATCGGGCGCTCCGGAACGAAGTGGGAGTAGCGTGTCGGCTGACATCCACATCCTGGCCGTCACAGGTATTGCAGCCCAGTTACAGGAGGTGGTTTCCGACTCCCTACATCGATCCAAGACCATCGGGCCGCGGGGCGGCGTCGTGAGCGGGTAACTTCTTGTAGCGACGCCCAGTGAAGTCGTAGCCGCACTTTTCATAGAAGGCGTGCGCATCGGACCGCTGATTGCCCGAGACGACACTGAGGACTCGCGCGCCGTGCTCACCAATGCTTGCTTCAACCGCTCCCATGAGGACCCGCCCGACCCCACGTCGCCGCTGGCCAGGTGCAACGGCCAAGGCCATGATCTGACCGTACCGTCCGTCGTCTTCGTAGCGCGCCCCGGTCCGGGCCCCGATAAACCCGACCACCTGCCCGTGAATGCACGCGACCAGAGTGTGATAATCCTCATCGGCGAGAATCACCTGAAGTCGCTGGTGCATCTGGGTGATCGACACCGGGTAGCCCAGTTCGCTCACAAGCGGCGCGATGGCCTCTGCATCGGCGAGGACCGCCCGCCGGATCTCTACCCCTGCCACGGATCCTCCTGGGCGATCGTTCCCTTGGGTTCTGCCTGGCGTCTGGAAGAGCCGCCGGGGGGGCACCCCACGTATCTTGGCGGCCAGGGAGGAAGCTGTCTTGAACATTCCTGTCGGCCTGTGCGTGAGCGTCAGGGACGCGCACTCCGGGGTGGCCTCCTTGCGTTCGGCCTACCGTTGTCGCCCAGCGGACCAAGTGTCGCCCCCATCGCCCCTCACGGGCGGGGACGCAGGGTCCCGGCGAACCGGAACTCATGGGCAAAGGCAAGCAGGCGGTCGCTCGTTCGCACGCGATACACCACCGCGGACCGACCGGCGGTGTCTGCAAAGACATAGCCGATATCGGCGCTGTCCGGGTGGCGTATCACCCGGTGGCGGCGGGCACCGGTCCGCAACCAAACCGTATCGCCGCCACGGTAGGCGAAGCGAAATCCCACGGCCTCCAGGGAGTCCATCACGCCGGCCATGTGGTAGGCGAGGTCGTCCAGGGCCGTGGCCAGATCCTGATCGACCTCCAATGAGTCGTTCGAGACCAGCGGGTGGAACGCGATGAGGGTCGGCCCGACAACAGACACCTCCACCGAATCGGCCACCGCCATTTCGGGGGCCTCGGGGGCTGGTCCGGCTCGTTCGCATCCCGCCAGAAGGCAAATCATGCCGGGGAGAATCCAGCAACCGTGGGGACGCATTGCCCGGCACCGCCGTTGCTCCCGACGCGCAGTCCCGGACGTCATCGTCAGCGACCTCCTGCCGCCACACCAGCCTGCTCCTTCCACCGCTGCTCATCCACCCCGACCACCAACAGCCACCCGATCGTCGCCAAAGCCCCGAGCAACCCGATCGCCACGATGAAGGGGAATAGCTTGAGGCCGAGCGGTGGGTACAGGAAGGCCATCCAGCCGACACCGCCCGCGAGACTCAGGATTCCGAGGCTCCTGGGCAGAAAAGTGGATCGGACCATGAGATAGCCGCGCAAGAGGGTCGCGATGCCGAAAAAGGCCAGGGCGATCCCAGCGGCCTGCTCATTGACCCTCAGGAACAGGAGAGCCAGCGCCTGAAGCTGGTCGTTGGTGAAGACACGCAGGTAGGGCGCGCCGCCCAGCACGAGGAGGGGGGCGAGGTAGAAGAGTCGGCTGAACGTCTTGATGCCGCAACCCACATAGCTGAAGACTGCGGACAGGAGCGAGAGGGTCCCGTTCACGGGCTTCAGCAGCTCGTAGAACAGGCCCGTCATCACGATCTGGCACGACATCTCAATGACATACACCGTGAATCCCAGCCGGAACAATCGCTCGTGCGCCAGGATGTTCGCCGCCGTCGCGGAGGCGTCCCCGACCACCACCAGTCGCTCACTGATCAGCGCCTGGGCGATTACCCCGGCCACGATGGTCAGCAGGTAGAAGACCCCAGTCATCCGGGCCTTGCTCCGGGTGCCGAATACGCCCTGTGGGGCAGATAAGGTGGCAGCAATCATGTCGAGAAGTCCTGGGTCGAGGGTTGTAGAGCAGGTCCTCTGTCCGGGTGGTCACCCGCCCCCCGCCGTCGAGTGCTCCGGGGCACCACGCACACCGGAGTCCGGCCTGGAGTCCGGAGCATAGGCGAGCAGGTCGCCCGGCTGGCAATCCAGCGCCTTGCAGATCGCCTCAAGGGTGGAGAAGCGGATGGCGCGAGCCTTGCTGGTCTTCAGGATTGACAGGTTGGTGAGGGTGATTCCAACGGTCTCGGCCAGCTCGGTCAGCGTCATCCGCTTCTCATGGAGGACGTCATCCAGAGTGACAATGATGGCCATGGTCAGACCGTGCCTTCGATGTCGTCGCGCATCTGGGTGCCTTGCGCAAACACGCGCGCCAGCACAAAGCAGAACAGCAACGCGAGCCACCGCGCGATGGAGAGATTCCAGCCCAGGTTGAGTGAATGCGGGCCGGAGGAGGAGAGGTAAGCGACGGCTCCCACCACCACGTGAAGGATCTCGAGGGCCAGCACCGTCCAGGCGATGGTCTCCAGACGCTCAGCGTTCGCCGACACAAAGGGGTCCCCCAGGGCCACGGTGCCCACGATTGCCTGGAGTCGGGTCAGGATGATGTGCCCGAGCGGAACAGCGAGGAGGCCGACGACCATGATCGCCCGCCCGCCAAGAATCAGCCGGCCGCTTCCAAGGCCCAAGGGGATCCCCAGCGCACCCATCACGGGGGCCTCGGCCACCAAGCTGGCCACCAGGAGCACGAGGATCAGGAAGCCGAGCAGGAGGTTCAGGAAGATCAGCGTCCGCAAGAGGCGCCTGGACGCCACGAGGAGATTCGCCGGTCGGTGGGGCATGCAGGCCCTGCCTTGTGGTTGGCGTGAACTTCCAGACCCATATTGTTGTTAAACGATAATGGCATTATTGATAAACGTCAAGTATCTGTCTGTTTATCAATATCGCCGAACCTCGACAACTGCCCCGTTCCACTCGCCCGTTGAGCTCCTCCCGGCTCCCCGCCTTGGCCGACGGGAGGTTCCAACGCTCCCCCGCGGCGGCTGCCTGAACTCCGTTGGCCAAGTCAGGCACGCCGTGAACCGCAGCCAGATGAAGGCCGCGCGCGCACCAGGTTGGGGTGGCGTCAAGGCGAACGCCTCAAGGTTCAGCCACCCCCTGCCAAATGAACGGACCGTCTCGATATCCGCCTCCGAGGTGGCGCTTCCGCGGTAGACAAGCGTCCGCCCCACCTCGGGCGAGAAGATGAACTCGCGCAGTGAGGGTGGTGCGTTGACGCTGCCATCGTTCGGGGCGGTGTTGTCCCGGTTTCGAAAGTGCCAGCCGCCGAGCTCGCGGGGGTTCGGCACGAAATGCCAGGGCGGGGTCAACTTGGAGAGATCCTCGAGCTCCCGGCCCCGGAGCGCCACCTGGATGGACCAGCCCGACGCGCTGGGGATCAGCTTGAGAATCCATCCGCCTGGCAGGGTACCGCGAAAGCCGTCGCCCTGCCTCACTTCTCCTGTGATCTGCTCCGCGCGGCGCCCGGGCAGTGCCTCACAGCGTTGTGTGTCGTGGGATTCCTGCGGTGCCTGGCCAGGCACCGAGAAGATGAGGAGAAGCGGAAGCGTCACAACAGTGGCTCGAGGGGAACCCTACCTCAAAGAGACCGGGGGGGAAGCACGCCGTGCTTGAGCGGATCCAAGGTTTCGTCCGGAAGCGGGGTCGTCCATCCCCGAAGGATGAGCCAGGCGGCCAGGGTGACATGGCTGACCGCGAGAAGCATCGTCAGGGGTATGATAGTTGGCGTGTTGAGAAACACGGGCATCGTCGCCCCGACGACATGGAGTGCCGCGGCCAGGACCCCTGCGGCTGGGAGGATCAAGGGCACAGCCCGGGTGCGCCAGCACGCGGAGTAGAACGCCAGCATCCAGGCCTCAATGACGAGCAGGACGGAGTAGTGTGCCGCTCGTCGGGTCCCCGCGGTTGCAGGCCCCAGGATACCGACAACCGTGTCGCGCCCCAGGGCATCCGCCACTCCATGGGCTTGGCTCAGGGCGAGCATCTCCATCACGCGAGTGTTGTCGATCGCCTGGAGGGCAATCATGGCACCTCCCAGGACCACCAGCCAACGCGCCAGCCCGGGGCTCGTCGTCTGGAACCGAGAGTACTGGTTGATCGCGATGGCTGTGGTCAGCGCCCCATTGCCCATGAGCAGCAGGAGGGCAAACCGGATCTGACCGGCGCTATCCGCCGCCGACACCAGATAGCCGGGGGTGGCCACGGGCCCAAGCAGGATGAAGGGAACGATCAACCCAGCCAGTTGAACCAGCAGGAGGACCCCCAGGAGTCGGCCGCTGCGGGCCTCATCCACCACGGGGTTTCCCGTCGAGTCCCTCGAAGTCGTGGCGCGAACGCCGGCGCCGGGCCGCGACGGAGGGACGGGGGTGACCATTGGGGCAAGCTACGGGGCACAACTTGCGCCGTCTTGAACGAACCTGTCGGCCGGTCCGGGGACGGACGCGAGCGCCCCGGCGACCAACGGGATCCCCGCCTAGGGCAGCCCCGCCAGCCGTTTCACGTCGGCCAACGGCATCGCCGAACCGCGCACGAACATCCTCGTGACCGGCCAGCGGCGCTCCGCCGCGACCGCCAGCGCTCCCCTGATCTGCGCAGGCCCGGGTCCATCGCCGGCGTAGAGCCACTGCCGCACCGGATCCCAGACCAGCAGCCCACCCTCGACATCGGGCAGGTCGACCGGTTCGATCCAGATGCTGTCGCCGCCGATGACCTGCCACCCGCCCCCAGTGATCCACGTGATCCCGCGGGGCTCCAACCCCTGCTGGGCGAACATCGCCGCTAGGAAGGGGCGCGCCGCCGAAGACCCCAGGAGGGGGATCCCCGCGCGGGCAAGGGATGGCGCTCCTCCGGCGCCGCCGACGGTCATCGTCCCGAGGACAGCCGCCACAACGGGGACGCCGGACCGTCGGAGGCGCGCCAGCGCGCGGTCCGTGATCAGTGGGGCTGCTCCTGAGCCCAGCAGGAGCCACCCCTCGCGGACCCGCAGGGCGCCGAGCGGGGTGCCCGGAACGCCGAACCGCGCAAACCCCTCAGGCCCCACCCCCACGCTGTCCACCGGGACGTCGAACATGGCGCGGCGCTGTTCGGCCAGGTACCGGGCACGGAGCGCGTCCGGTACGAGGACGGAATCTTCGGCGACGGGCGCGTTGAGCTGGACGCGCACCATGCTCAGGCGCTTGTACGGCCGCCCGACACGGTTGATGGCATAGTCGTACGGGACGAGGAACGGCCCGCTGACGGTCCAGCGGGAGTACCATGTCTCTACCTCCATCTCCCCCCACGCGGCCAGCCCGAAATCCCAGGGCTGCGCCGCCCGATACCTGACACCGGTCAGCTGCGCATCGCTGGTCCGCAGGAAGAGGGTGACCTCGCGGCCATCCAGGTTGGTCAGCAGTCGAGCGTGGGATGCCGTCCCGATCACGGTGTCCACACCCCGACGAACCATGCCGGCCAGTGCCGCGTCATGCGCTCTGATGAGGAGTCGTTCTGGTGCGGCCAGGAAGACCTCGTCTCGCTCCTGGACATAGGCGCCACTGAGAGGCCCCCACCCCTGGCCCAGATCCGTGATGGCCACCGAGTCACGTACGACGTTTCGGATCACCGCGGGTGAACCGAGGAAGTGACGGTCGTAACGCCAGATGCCCTGCCCGTAATCACGCCAGTCAGTATTGACCTCCACTCCGGATGCTGCCGGCGCGGGGAGGTTCGCGAAGCTCGTCCGCATCCACTGCGTGACGTACTCGTAGCGCGCGGTGCGCAGGCTCCGCAGCGCGGAGTCACCCCCGCTACGGGCCACTGCGCGGGCCAGGAGGGCACTTGGCGTCGCAGGGGCCTGACTTGCTTGCAGAGTCCCGACCCAGGCCAAGGGGCTGGCGGCCAGGGCCAGACAAAATGTGACGGCTCGCATCGTACCCTCGATGAGTGGGGTCAGAATGGCGGGGCTTCCGCGTCGGCGGACCGGGCAGCATCGAGGTCATCCAACAGGACGTCGATGTGGTGTGAGGTCGTCCGGTAGTTGGTCATGCACACACGGATACTCGGCTGGCCCCCGCTCACCAGGGCCAGGGATACCCAGCTCCGGCCGCGCTGGGTCACAGCAGCGACCAGGCGTTCATGATGCCGGAGGTCATCTCGCCGGCCGGCATCCTGGAGGCAGATGACTGGAAGCGGGGAGTGATTGCAGACGATCCACCGCCGCGCCGGCACGGCAGCGCGCAACGTGGCGGCCAGGTCGAAGCTGTGCGAGATGGCCCGGTCGACACCCTCCCATCCCGCCGTCAGTAGCGTCAGCAGGATTTTGAGCCCACTGAACCGCCGGGACCATTGCGGCGACTCCTGGTAGGGCTCGGTGACCGGGCCCTCGACGGGAGACGCGGGTAGATACCGAGGCATGGTACGGAAGACCCGGCGCAGGCCACCGGGTCGCTTCGAGAGGTAGACGCCCGCCCCCATGGGGACATTGAGCCACTTGTGGGGATCCAAGGTTATCGAGTCCGCTTCGGGGAGACCGGAGACCGTCCTGGCGTGGCGGGTTGAGAAGGCCGCAGCGCCCCCCCACGCCGCATCGGCGTGCAGCCAAAGTCCCTCACGACGGGCGAGGGCGGACAGCGCCGGCATCGGGTCCACGCCGCCGGATGCCGTCGCTCCGACGGTACCTACGATCAGAAAGGGCAGCAGGCCGTCCCGTCGGTCGGCCGCGAGTCGCCGCGCGAGCGCCGCGACATCGATCCGCGCGCGGTGGTCGCAGGGGACAATCCTCAGAGAACCCTCTCCGAGTCCGGCCATCCGGGCGGCCTTGCGCCAACTCTCGTGGGCCTCATCGGACAGGTAGAGACACGGGGTCCCGGGCAGGCCCCGCACGCCGTCCGACAGCGCGGACGGCCAAGCACCGTAGAGTGCAACCAGCAATCCCGTCAGGTTGGCCTCCGACCCGCCGGAGGTAATGGTGCCCTCGACACATTCGCCCGGGTAGCCGAGCCGGGCCGCCAGTGCTCGTACGACCCACTGTTCGGCTTCCACCGCGAAGGGAGAATGCCCCCAGCTGGCAAGCTGCGGGTTGAAACCGGAGGCAAGCGCGTCCGCGGCCACGCCGATGGCTGACGGCGCCGGCACGAAGAGCCCGAAATACCCCGGATGGGCCGTGTGCAACTGGTCGCTCCTGAGACCCCTCACCACGAGCTCGACCGCAGCTTCGGGGCTCAGAGGCTCCGCAAGGTCGAGCCCCGCCAGTCGCGCGCGCACCTCGGAGGCCCTGCATCGAGGAGCCACAGGCAGCTGGAGAAGGTCGACATGATACCTCTCCACGGCATCAGCAACAAGCTGCCACAGCCGTAGCCGCGTGGCCGGATCCAGTGCCAGTGAGTCAGGGCCGACGTTCGGGCCGTGGAGAGCGGTCATGGAACGCAACGTACCGCCGCCTGGGCCGGGGGTCTTGAACGAACCGGTCGATGCGGATCCCTGGCTCGGCAGACGAGCGGCGTGCCGGACTCCCGGCATGGCCGCCAGTCAGGGTAGCGAGGCCACGGGGGCGAGATGGCGCCCCAGGTCCGCCAGGTAGGTCTCGATGCCCGCGTGGTGCCCAAACACAAACCGCGACATGAAGCGGAAGAGCGGGTTGGAAACCTCCCCATCCTCTGTGATGCGGAGCAAGGTGCCCCCGTCAGCCGGCGTCAGCTCGAAGGTCCAGGTCCCGCCGAAAGGGAGCGAAGGATCATCGATGCGGCTGACCACACGCTTTGACGGGATCGCTTCCTCAAGGACATACGTGATCACCCCATCCCGGCCGTGCTCGCGGAATCGTGGTTTGCCCGCTTCATCCGCCAGCAGCTCCACCTCGCGGACGCGGGCCCGCCAGGTCGGGAACTCCGCAGGAGTCGTGATCACCCGGAAGACGGCGTCAGGGGAGGCAGCGACCAGCCGCTCCCGCGTGGCACGGTGCTGCTTCGGTAGCGCCAGCCCCACAAGGAGGACCGCCAACACCAACAGGCCGAACCCTATCAGAATCAGGAGTACGAGTCTCATGGTAGGTCCTCCACTTCCAAGGTTCGCAACGGGGGACATTCACTCCCGCCAGGCCGCGGACACCCTGTCACCGGCGGATGCAGACCTGGAGGCCCCTCCATGGGACCAGGCAGGGAGCCATCCGCCCTGGCGCTCGGCTCGGAGGTGCCCGAGCGGTCAGGTTTGGCGGGAGACTACCCCGTCGCGCCGAGCTCTGCCCTGAGCCACTCGGCAAGTTCCCTCCCGGCGACTGCAGCCACCGCCTCCAGGAGGTCGGGGGGCCGCCGGATACCCTCTGCCATGAAGCGCCGCAGGAGTCGGTCGAACCGCTCTGCTCCGATCCGATCTTCCACCCGGGCGAGCAGGTACGGCGCCCGGCGGTACATGGTCTGGAACGACGGTCGTCCCGTCAACGCAGGTGTCCAGACGGGGCCGTGGTCGCGCCCGGCCACCCCCCAGCGGCTCCGCCTCCCCTAGAAGTGGTCGGGACCGTAGTGCGCACCCAGGAAGCGGCTGGCTGCGTACTCGGCAAACGCTTCCACCATCCAATGATCCAGGCTCCGGGCGCCGGCCGACCGGGTCCAGTAGTGGGACGTCTCGTGGCACAGAAAGGCATGGAGACGGTCAACATGCACGGTGTCCACCCCGCTCAGCACAATGCAGTTCTTCCAGGCATACCCCGGTCCCTCGCGTCCCGCCAACACAATTCGCCCGCCGGGGAACCTCACCTCGTCGCTGGCCAGACTGTTGAAGTACCTGGCGCAGTCTTCCGCCGCTGCCAGGACGATTCGGCTCGTCCGCAGATCGGCGACCCGTGAGACGACGGTGAAGCATTCCCCCAGCTCAAGCCTGAGCTGTGGGCCCGCCGAGAAGGCCACATCCACTTGAGGGACCTCGATGCGGAGCAGGTGGGCGTCACCGGTGCGGCGCACGTCGCCCGAGGCTACCACAAGCCAGCTCGGAGGAAGCCGCAACAACACTTCGCCAGTCATTTCCTGGTCGAGGGACGCAGCCACAGGGAACCATTGCGTATCGAGGCTCAGTTCGACCCATTCCGGTGCGATCGTGTTAATGCCGTCGGACGGCAGCCGAGGGACACCCCGGTACCGAAGCCGGATCGGTAGTGCGGTCCCCTCTGCGGGCGGACCAGTGACCTGCACGGTGACGAGGTTCCAGTCGGAAGTAAAGGTCGATGGCTCGACAGCGTAGGGACCTACACCCGGCCCAGGCAATTCAAGGATTTCCAGGTCGGCATTGAGCAGCAGTTCAGTGACCCCAGAACGCACCTCTTGCGCGGCCACCCGAAGCACGGCGTCCACCTGGATCGCGGCTGATCCCAGGTTAAACCGGACCTCGGTCGAGTAGGCGCCCGCCGGGTTACGGGAAGCCGTACGGATCGAGCTTCCGCCTTGCACGGCATGGGGCATTGCGAGGAGCGGTATTGCGGCGATTACGATGAGGAGGCGAATCAACGGCATGGCTGGAATCCCTGAGATCAGGTCGGCCGGAGAAGGGCTTTGAGATTCGGTACTGTCTATACCCCCGGCGTTGACTCCGTCGATGCGGGCGTGGGCAGCAACTCCGCGAGGGAGGCATTCACTGCCGCTTCAGCACGTAGTGAAATGTCGCACCGCTCGCGTGGAGCACCGGCGCATCAAGATTGCGCGTGTCGAACCTGATCTCGTTGGGGCCCGACCAGAACCGGAGGCCTTCGATCCATTGCGCCGCCTGCGCTGGCACCCCATTTGGCGACACCAGGATCGCCCCGTCCGCCCCGGCGGTGATGACGACAGTCAACGGACGCCCTCGCGAAGGGCCGGTATAGGTGCCGACGAGGTCCTGCGCACGTCCCGGGTACCGCCGGTCCACGAGGGGCGCGGGCGGGACGATCTCGGCGGCGAGTTCACTCGCCAAGCCGGCCGGGGACATTCCGCCCGTGCTGTTCATCAGCACCACGACCGCGACGCGCTGATCGGGGTACCAGCTGGCGTGCGACGTGAAGCCCTCGATGGTACCACCATGACTAATCATCCGCGCTCCTCGCGGGTCATTGGCAAGGGAAACCCCCGTGCCGTAGCGGGTCGGGGTGCCATCGGCTAGCGTGGCCGGCGTGGTCATTTCAGCGTACGACCGCGGTGAAAGAACCTTGCCGCCGTGCAGTGCCTGAAGCCAGGTGATCATGTCCGCGGCCGTCGAACAGAGCGCACCGGCGGCGTAAGGCCAGCGGTAGTCGGCAAAGGCAGCCCGGCGGAGTTCCCCGGCGACGAAGGCGTGGCCATGGGCGCTGGCCGCGACGACCTCGGTGTTACTGCAATAGCGCGATCGACGCATCCCAAGCGGCGCAAAGATCTGGTTTTCGACGTACTCTGCATAGGACATACCGGACTGTTTCTCGATGATCAGGCCGAGGAGGATGTACGCCGAATTGTTGTAGATCTGTGCCTCTCCGGGCTCGAAGTCAAACCGCTGGCGGGCAATGAGTGCGATGGCCGAATCCCGCGGCAGGGCACGGCGACTGAGGTCGACAAACTCGGGGATTTCGGTGATCCCCTTGATGCCAGACGTGTGGTTGAGCAGTTGGCGGACGCTGATCCGACGCCCTTGGGTGGGAAACTCGGGCAGGTAGTGACTCATGTCGACATCGAGGTCCAGCTTTCCCGCATCGCGCAATTGCAGGATGGCGGCGGCGGTGAACTGCTTCGTCACTGACCCGATTGCATACACTGCTTCGGGAGGCGTGGCAACATCCAGTTCGACGTCCGCTCGCCCATAGCCCTTGAGGAGGAGCGTGTCGGCACGGTGGACCACAGCCACGGACAGGCCGACCACCCGGCCAGCCTTGACCCCCGACTCGGCAATGGAATCGAGGCGTGCGACCAGGGCGGCGCGAGCAGTATCCTGGGCTTGCCCGGCCACGGGCGTCAGTAGGAGGGCGGCGGCAAGCATTGCTGTGCGTCGGCTTGGTGAGTTGGGCAGTGTCATGGACGCAAACTATTGTGCCCGCCAGCTGGCAGTCTTGAACAATCTTGACGCGGTCAAGGAGAAGCGAGGCGGGGTGTCCGTGGCACCCGGGTGACGGCGACACCGGCGGTCACACCTGACCCCGGATCAGCTGGGCGCCCACGGCCACGTTCCAAACCCCCTGAGCAATTACCACGGCACTCATTCCCACTACGTCGAGCCGCAGGTATCCGCCGAGGAGAAGCGCGGCCAACACCGCGCCGAGCGCCATGCCGAACCAACCGATCGCCCGGTTGGCGCCGGCTCGTCCAGCAAGCCGGACTGACCAGAGGACGATTGCCGCCGACGTCGCCACGGCGCCCAACTTGGCGAGCACCTGGTTGGCGACGAACCCGAAGGTCATCAGGTGGCGGGCGGCCTCCATCGTGCCCAGGTCTGCCCCGCCCCCGGCATAATGATTGCTCAGACCCGGCACAATGAACCCGCTGATCAGCGTAGCACCGAGCATCGCCCCGAGCCCGAGCACATACGACACAGCGCCGAGTCGGACGATCCCCGCGGATAGGCCAAGTCGCTCTGCGAACACCCAGAGGCCGTAGGCCATCGCCACCATCATCGCAATCAGCCCTCCGTGCACCACCCCGGCGACAGCGGCCTCCCGTGCCGCCTCCGCGACCGCTTCAGTCCCCCCCGACGACACCGACGGATGATGCCCCATCGCGAAGACCGACACGAGTGACCCCACGACGATCGCAATCCCTGCGGGCCGCTGCGCGGGCTCAGTCAACCTTGGCTCATTCACTTGTCACAGTCTCCGGGTCGTGGGGGGGTCAAGGGACGAAAACCCACTCCGATCCGACCGACTGCCAATCCAGCGTCACCCGGCGCCGCCGGGGGGGGGGCGTCGTGGGGGCGTCGTGGGGGCGTCGATCAGTCGATCAGATGACAGTGGATCTGAGCGGCACGCGCGCAACACGGCGCGGAGGTGAATAAGGGCCGTCATTCAACGAAGGTAGTGCTCATGCCATCTCGCCGTCTTGAACAAAGATGTCGAGGTGTTTCAGAGGACAGCCGGACTCGCCTACCGACGTCGTGCAAACACTCCGGGTGTGACACCTACCAGCCGCCGGAAGTGCCGATTGAGGTGGCTCTGGTCGGCGAACCCCACCAGGTGAGCCACCATGACCGGTGACTCACCCTGACGCAGAAGCTCCGCAGCCCTTCGAACACGGAGCTGCGTGAGGTAGCGGTGCGGTGGGATGCCTGTGGCCAGGCGGAAGCCTCGAAGCACAGCGTATTGGGTCAGGCCCGTGGCCCCGGCCAGATCGGCGAGCGTCACACGGCGTGCGAGGTTCGCCTGGAAGTGCTCGCGGATGACGTCGACCAGGTGTGCAGGAGCTGGCGGCTCGGGGCGGCATCGGAGCCCATCAGCGTGGCGGCTGAGGAGTGTCACCAGCACTTCGGTCAGGGTGCTTTCGGCCCTGAGGGATTCGGGGGCGACCTCGCAGGTGCGATGTGCCGCCAGAAAAGCCTCAGTCAATTCCGGGTCGTTCACGGACAATCCACCGGACAGCGCTACCTCCGAAGTCTTCACGCCGGCGTCCCGGGTCACCTGCCTCATCAGCTCAAGGCTCGGATAAACCGCCCGGTAGTGCCAGACCTGCCCTGGCACGCGTTGGCCGGTGTGGACCTCGCCCGGTGGCACCAGCGTGAGGGCCCTCTCGGGCACGATCCGGTTGGCCCCGCGATACCAGGAGGCGTGCGCCCCCCGCTCATCCACGCAGACGACGTAGGTCTCGTGAAAGTGAGGGGGGAAGACCTGCTTCAGGAACCGTGCGCTGATCAGGTCCAAGCCTAGGGCGGGCATGGAGCGCCAGGTCGCGGTCTCGCGGTCCTCAGGATCAACGTTTACGGGGATAGCCATGCTGCAAACTCCACCGAACGGGGCGGGTGGGGCAAGTACTCCCTCCATCCAGAGTTCGGGACGTCCAGCTCGCTGGACATTTGCATCGGCGGCGGCCTCGGACAGACGGTTCGACGGGTGAAACCTGCGCGCAACGACACCCGTATGGGATGCGCATAGGAAGCGGTCGTGACGGTATGTGCCGTACCACTTGGGACCCACGCCACCAAGAATTGGACTACAGAATGACCTGGCTCCGCCGATTACTCGCCCGCGTGGCAGGGACCGTCCGTGCGGACACCGGCGCAAACGCTGAATTGCGCGCGGAGATGGAAGCCCACCTGGCCATGGCCAGCGACGAGTTCGTCCGGCGCGGGATGTCCCCCGAGGCGGCCCAGCGGGAGGCGCAGCGGGCCGCCGGCAACTTGACCCAGGCGGCTGAGGCGGTCCACGAACAGCGGGCCCTGCCCTGGGCCGAGGCCCTGGCAGCGGACACCCGCTTCGCCGCCCGGCAGTGGCGCCGGGCACCGCTTGCGACCTTGACCATCGTCCTGGTGCTCTCCATGGGCATCGGCACGAACATCGTCCTGCTCTCACTCCTGAGCTCGGCCACCACCCGGCCGGCGCCCGGGCTTCCGCGGGACGCGTCGGTGGTGCGGATCCGCGGCGTGGAAGGGGCGACCGAGGCCACAGGAGTCCAACCGCGCCTGTTGTCCTGGCCCGAAGTCCAGGCCTATGCCTCGCGGCCGGACCTGTTTGGCGGGGTCGCTGCGCATGCGGACGAGACGGCGATGGTCTCCTTTGGCACCGACGCCGAGCGCGGGGTCCCGGCGAGCCTCGTCTACACCACTCCCAATTACTTCGACGTGCTGGGCATCCGGCCGGTCCTGGGTACGGGGCCGTCCCCGGAACCCGACGTCACCCGACTGACCACCCCACCGACGGTGGTGATCAGCCATGCCGTGTGGCAAGAGCGGTTCGGGGGGGCCGCGGATGTGGTCGGACGCATCCTCCGGATCAACGGCGCACCCGTGGAGATCGTTGGCGTGGCACCGCCTCGCTTCCTGGGGACCGCGGGAGGTGCCCCGCTGACCTTCTGGCTGCCGCTGGCGGCATACCCGCTGCTGCAGCAGCGCACCGCGGCGGTCTTCCTCAGCCCCGACAGCCTCTTCCTACACGCCGCCGCCCGGCTGGCACCCGGCGTCACCGCAGCGACGGCCACTCCCGCCGTGGCCCGCTTGGCGGCCCAGGCCTCCGGGGGTCGGGACGCGGGTCGACGGGGTGAGGGGGTGGTGACCGCCGACGTAGTGCCGATGCTCGCCGCCAATGCCAGGGTCGGGGATCACTCCGACGAATGGGTCTCAGGCGTTGCGGCTGGCGGGTTCGCTCTCCTGGTGCTGCTGATCACCTGCACCAACGTCAGTGCCCTCATGGTGGGGCTGGCAACCGCCCGCCGGCGGGAGGTCGGCGTCCGGCTGGCGTTGGGGGCCCCCCGTCGGCGCCTGGTTCGCCAACTGCTGACGGAGAGCGTCCTGCTGTCCTTGGTCGCAGCGGGGCTTGGCCTGCTGGTGACCGCGGCGGGGTTCCAGGTCTTCGGGGCGGCGCTGGCGGACATCCAGCTTGCCGTGGATTGGCGCGTGGCCGTGGCCACTGCGGTGATCGCGATCCTCACCGGCATGCTCTTCGGGCTCTCGCCCGCGTTGCACGCCACGCGGGTACCAGTGCAGGAGGCGCTCCGGCAGTCGGCCTCGTCCCTCGCCGCGGCGCGCTCGCGGCTACAGCGGGGACTGGTGGTGGCCCAAGTGGCCCTGACCCAGCCGTTGCTGGTAGGCCTTGGCGTGGTGGTCTCGAACCTGGTCACGGGCCTGGAGACGCGCACGGGTCCTGACGTCGCGGAGCAAGTTGCCGAAGTCGAGCTGGATACCTGGGCGGGGCGGGTGTCGATCCCCGAGCGGGCCTCGCTCATCGAGGCGGTCCGCGAGCGCGTGGCGGCGATGCCCGGCGTGGTGGCGGCATTCCCCCTGGAAGCCGGCACCGTCCAGGCCCCGCTCCGGGTGCATCCTGCGGACCAGGTGGAGGGCATCACGCCCGGGACGGTGATGGCGGGGCAGCTCCAGGCCGCCCCCCGGGGGTACTTCCCGGCCTTCGGCATCCCGATTCTTCGCGGGCGGGATTTCGATCCGCGAGAGACCGTGCCACCTTCCCTCGAGTTCGGCCCTCCCGACCACGAGGTGGTGATCATCGGGAGTGATCTTGCCCAGCGGCTCTGGGGCGAAGCCGACCCGATCGGCCGGCGGATCAGCCTCGCAATCAGTGAACCTTCCTCGTCCGCCGGAATGACGGTGGTAGGCGTGGTGGATGCCGAGGTCGCGGGGCCCAGCGAGACGAACGGCCTGGTGCGGGTCTACGTCCCCTACGCCACCATCAACACGGGGGTAGTGGTCCGCACGGCGGGTCCTGCCCTCCCGATGCTCAACGCACTTCGGGCGGCCGTGGCTGCCGAGGCACCTCAGATGCCGGTCAGCCGGGCGGAGACGATGGCCCAGCGCGAGGCCGACATCCGACGCCGGATGCTTCGCACCAGCGCCGCCGTCGCCGGGGGCGGGGTGCTGGCGCTCCTGCTTTCCGCGATCGGGCTCTACGCGGTCATCGCGTTCTCAGTGGCGCAACGCACCCGGGAGATCGGGATTCGCACCACTCTCGGCGCCCGAAGCGGGCAGGTGGTGCGGATGTTCTTCGTCCGGGGGTTGGCCCTGAGCGGCCTCGGCCTGCTGCTCGGCCTCCCGCTGAGCATCTTGGCCACCCGATGGATCGGCGCCGCGCTGAACCTGCCGCTGATCGGTTCACCCCTGCTCGGGTTCGGGATTGCGGGGGCGGTCCTCGCAGTGGCGTCCCTGGCCGTCTGGATCCCCTCGCGACGGGCGAGCCGCGTCGATTCGATCGTGGCGCTGCGGACCGAGTGATCCGGCATCGCTGCTGGACGCGAGTCTCCCAGGCGACATCGCCGAGTGATGGGCAGGCACGTAACGCCCGTCCGCCCGGTCCTCAGTGCACCGGCACCCACCGCGCCCCAAGCCTCGCATGACTTCACCCCGCGCCTATCGTATCGCGGTGCTCACGGCACTCACGGCCGGCCTGGTGATCGCGGTGGGTGTGCCGCTGCGCGAGCGATGGCGGGCGTGCCGGGAGCCGACCTCCGAGGCGTGCGTCTGGGGCAAGGCACTATTCCCAGTATCGTTGGGAATGCACGCGGTGCTCGGCGCAGTCGCTTCGGGGCTCGTGTTCTTCGCCGTCCGTGCGTGGCGGGCGCGTCCACCTCGTCAAGGCTGAACAGTCGGCATGAGGGCGGACGAACGTGTCCCGGAGCCGGCTATCGTGCCGGTCGTCCTTCTGTCCTGAATTCTTATGCTGTAGCGCCTGACGAGCGAACCGGGTGCGCTCTTACCGACGGGTGAACGTCCCGGGTGTCACCCCGACGAGGCGGCGAAAGTGCCGATTCATGTGGCTCTGGTCCGCGAAGCCGACCGCTCGAGCCACCATGGCGGGCGGGTGACCGGCGCGGAGGAGCTCTCCTGCCCTACGGACCCGCAATTGGGTGAGATACCGGTGCGGCGGGATGCCGGTTGCCCGGCGAAAGACCCGGAGCACCGCGTAGTGAGTGAGCCCCGTCGCGCGGGCCAGCTCGATCAGCGTCACCCGGTCCGCGAGATGCGCCTGGAAGTAGTCGCAGATCACGTCCACCGGATGTGCGGGGGGTGAATGTCCACGGTCGGATTGCAGTTCCAGTTTCGTCATGGGCGCCTCCTATGGGTTGCCCATACGAAGGCCGACTGGTGCCGGTTTCACCCCATGCTTGTGAATAGCCCGTGACCCCGTGCAGCACTGGAGGCTCGTGACCGAGGAGGATCTCCAGAGCGCCGCTCTCCCGGCCCCGAGGCCCTAACCGGTGCGGCCACCCCGCCGTCCACCTGCCCACCACGCGACCAGCCCCGTCAACCCGCCAAGGGCCGCGCCCGCCGCCGGCGAGAGTCGCACCGGCAGGAGGCTGCCACGCTGCACAAGGTCCGCCGCGAACCCCACCAGCCCTCCTCCCAGGGCGCCCCAGGCCAGCAGCACCGATGGTGACAGCCACCCGCGGCGCCGAAGCCAAAGGATCATGGGGAGACCCCACACCAAGGCCATGGTGAGGGCCACGGGCGTGCCGAATGCAAAGAGCACCGCCAGCTCTTCAAGGTCTGGGACCCATCCCCGGGATGGCCCAGCGCTCAACTCCGCCAGGACAAGTCCGACCCAATACGCCACGGGCACAGAGCCGGAGGCCAGGACAACGGCTCGGATGGGATGGTGCATGGCCACCCGTTCACGACCTTGCGAATGGGCGGTATCCCGCGGCATGTCGGCCTCCACCTTACCGTGGCGCATCTGGAGTCACCGACCGAGGTCGTGGTGGAAGGACGGTGGGAGCCCTGCCCCTCCCCATTTGACCGCGTCCGGCCGGGGACTTACAGTTCTATGGGTTACCAATAGAACTGCACCAAGATACCCCGATGTGAAACCCGCCGCCATCCTCCTACGTATGGGCGGCCAATAGGAAGCCGCGGGAGGCGGGCGCTTCGCCCCTCCCACACCCCCGATTCGGAGGCGCACCAATGGCGGAGAAACTGGACGTCCAGCAAGGGACCCTCTCGCTGATGATCCTCAAGACGCTCCAGCTCCTCGGGCCGCTGCACGGCTACGGGGTGGCCCGCCGCATCGAAGAGACCAGCCGGCACCAGCTGACCCTCAACTATGGCACTCTCTACCCCGCCCTGCTCAAGCTGGAACAGGAGGGGTTCATCACCGCCGAGTGGGGCCAGTCGGAGAACAACCGTCGGGCCAAGTTCTATGCCCTCACCCCGGCAGGGCGCAAGCAACTGGCACGCGAAACCCGCGAGTGGCATCGGACCGCGGACTTGATCGCTGCCTTCCTGGCACCGAAAGGGGAACTGTCATGAGCGTGCTTCGCGCCGCACTCGCGCGCCTGGCCGGAGTTTTCAGGGGCCCCCGCGAGGACGATGACCTCCGGGAGGAGCTGCAATCCCACCTCGAAATGGAAATCGCCGACAACCTCCGGCGGGGGATGCCCCCGGCGGAGGCACGCCGCCAGGCACTGCTGGCCTCTGGTGGCCTGACCCAGGCGGCCGAGGCGGTCCGGGACCAGCGCGGCCTGCCGTGGCTCGAGAGCCTCGCTGCCGACCTTCGCTATGCCTTTCGAGCGCTCCGCCGCAGCCCGGGATTCACCCTGGTGGTGGTGCTCACCCTGGCGCTCGGCATCGGGGCCAACACCGCGATCTTCAGCGTGGTGCGTGGCGTCCTCCTCAAGCCGCTGCCCCACCGGGACGGCGACCGTCTCATGTACCTCCGGCACTCGATCGATGGGCCCGGCGGCGCCAGCATCGCCTTCTCCGTGCCGGAAGTGCGTGACTTGCGGACCGGGGCGCCCTCGCTGGGCGGCATTGCGGAGTTCTCGAGCTGGACCCTGACCTATCAGGAATCGGACGGCGCCGTGCGACTCGACGTCGGCCTCGTCACCGGGAACTACTTCGAGGTCATGGGGCTGGCGCCGGTGCTGGGCCGGGTGACAGAACCGGGCGACGACGGCCCGGGAGCTCCCCCCGTGATGGTGCTCACTCACGACGGCTGGCGGAAGCGCTTCGGCGGCGATTCCAGCATCGTCGGCACGCAGGTCCGGCTGGACGGCACCTCGGTGACGGTGATCGGAGTGCTCGAACCGGCGCCGTTCTTTCCCCGGCCCGTGGAAGCGCTGCTCAACATGGCGATCAGTGCCCATCACCTGAGCGCCTCCATGGTGGAGGGCCGCACCCACCGGATGACCGAGATGGTCGCCCGACTAGCACCGGGCGCCACCCTCGCGCAGGCCCGGAGCGAGGTCGCGACCGTGAGCGAGCGGATCCAGCGGGAGTTCACGGACGCCTATGACCCCGGGTCCAACCACCGCATTGCCGTGCTGCCATTCCAGGAGGTGCTCGGCGAGAACGCTCGGCTGACGCTTTGGCTCCTCATGGGAGCCGCCGCATTCGCCATGATCATTTCAGCAGCCAGTGTCGCCAACCTCACCCTGATGCGGGGCGTGCGCCGGCAGCACGAGCTGGTACTGCGCGCCGCGCTCGGTGCCGGCGTGGCGCGGCTCCGGCGGTTGCTGCTCACCGAGAACCTGGTACTCGCCTTCCTGGGCGCCGTCCTTGGGGTGGTCATTGCGATCGGCGGCGTGCGGCTGCTGGCTTCGCTGGCCGAACGCTACTCCCCTCGGGCCGGCGAGATCCGGCTGGATGGCGTGGTCCTGACTTTCACCGTCGCCCTGTCGGTGGCAGTCGCGGCCCTGCTGTCGGTCCTGGCCTCCCTGCCCCGTGATGGCAGCCTGGCCTCGTGGATCCTGGCAGGGACTCAGCGGGTGAGCGGATCCCGCTCCCGACAGGCCCTCCAGCGCGGACTGGTCGTCGTACAGATTGCCGTGTCCATGATCCTGCTCGCGGGCGCGGGCCTGCTCACCCGCACCATGATCCGCCTCGGCGAGGTGGACAGTGGATTGCGGGCCGAGGAAGTGCTCACGATGCAGGTGTCCGTGCTGACCCCCACCGAGCTCATGACCAATCCGGCTGCCGACGCGGGGGCCAAGGTACGCTACGCCCAGATGCGTGACGAGATCGCCGCGCTGCCGGGAGTCGTGGCGGTGGGGATCGGCTCCCCCATGCCACTCCGCAGCTCAGCGGTCAGGTTCGATGTGAAGGCCGAGGGCAAACCCCTGACAACGGGCGAGGCGATGCCCCGCGCCGAGCTGCGGACGGGGGACCCCGCATTCTTCCACGCCGCGGGGATCCCACTGGTTCGGGGCCGGGGGTTTGCCATGACCGATGGCCCCAGCACGGGCCTGGTCGTGGTCGTCAACGAGACCCTCGCAAGCCGCTTGTTCCCGGGCGATGACCCGATCGGGAAGCGCATCGCGTGGACTGGCGATCTGTTGCGCTTTACCCCGATCAGCACGGAGTGGCGGACCATCGTCGGCGTCAGTGGCAATACCAAGGATGGCGGGCTCGACGCGGAGCCCCGTGCGGTTGTCTACCTCCCCTTTGCGCAGATGCTGGCCCTCAGTGGCGGGGTCGTGATCCGGGCCGAAAGCAACGCGGAGGGGCTCGCCGCTGCCGCGACCCGCATCGTGCAGCGCCTGGCCCCGACCGCGCCGATCGAGAATGTCATGACGATCGCCCAGATCAAGGACCAGAGCGTGGCCCCCCGGCGGCTCAACGCTGCCCTGGTGTCGTCCTTCGGCCTGCTGGCGGTGATTATCGCCATGGTCGGCATCGCGGGGGTCCTGGCGTTCTCCGTGAGTGCGCGCACCACCGAGATCGGCATCCGCATGAGCCTGGGCGCCGACGGCGGTAGGGTCCAGCGGATGATCCTGCGGGAGGGTGGCATCCTGCTGGCGCTCGGCCTCGGCCTCGGCACGGTCGGGGCCTATTTCGCCGCCCGGGTCGTGCAGGGGCTGTTGTTCGGCGTGGCCCCGCACGATCCAGCGACCTTCGCCGGCGTCGTTGTCACCATGGCGGTCATTGGGTTCGCCGCGTGCTGGATACCAGCCCTGCGGGCCGCGCGGGTGGATCCAGTCATCACCATGCGGTCCTAGCGGAGACACCGGGTGAGTCCCATCTATCTGGTCCACATCGCGGCCGGCGGCCTGGGCCTGGTGGCCGGGTTCACCGCACTGGCCGTTGCCAAGGGCGCACCGCTGCACCGCCGAAGCGGCATGCTGTTCGTCTATGGAATGGTGATCACGGCCGTCGCAGGCACCGGCATCGCGATGATGCGGGGCGTGGCACCTTCGATCAACGTGCCAGCCTCCCATCTGACCGCCTACCTGGTGATTACCGCCCTGACCACCGTTCGGCCGATCCGAGGCCTCGGGACTCCGCCAGTAACCGGTGGGCTCATAGTGCTGGCGCTTGCAGTGGGCCTGATCTCACTCTGGTTCGGGATTGAAGCCGCGGGCAGCCCGGACGGCACCGGTCGAGACGGCATGCCCGCCTTTCCCTTCTTCATGTTTGGCGTGGTCGGCACACTCGCCGCCGCGGGGGATTTCCGGGTAATTCGTTCCTCGCCACTTCAGGGCGGGAGGCGCCTCGCCCGGCACCTCTGGCGAATGTGTTTTGCGCTGTTCATCGCCGCCCTGTCGTTCTTCATTGGACAGGCCAGGGTGTTCCCCGAAGCGATCCGCATCCGCCCGCTGCTGGCCATGCCCGTGCTGCTGGTCCTGGTGACCATGTTCTACTGGCTCTGGCGGGTGCGCCTCCGGCGCAACCTCCGCGTGGTCCAGCTTGGGTGAAGCGCGCCGTTCCGCGCGAGGTGCCCTCACGGAGTAGCGAGTCCACCCTTTCGGGGGAGGGGAGCGGTGAACGATCGACTGACGCTGGCGACGGCGACGGGGCTGCCTTGGATGTCCCTCGTGTTTCACGTTGCGATGGGAGTGGTGGCCCTGACGGCAGGATCGGTGGCCCTCGCCACCCGCAAGGGAGGGACGTGGCACCGGCGCAGTGGCGTCGTCTTCGTGGCAGCGATGCTTGCCATGGGCCTCTCGGCGGTCGGCATCGCCGTGTACGAGGGCAAGGAGGACGTCGCCAGCGGTGCGCTCGCCGTGTATCTCGTATTCACCGCCTGGACTACGGTCAGGCCGTTGCGCAGCGCGGGCCGGGCCGCCGACATCGCGCTCATGCTTCTGGCCCTCACCATCGGCTTGGGGGGATTTGCCCGGGCGCTCGGGGCGCTCGACCGCCCCGGCGGCCAAGTCGACGGCGTGCCGGCCGGCATGTTGTTCTTCCTGGCCTCGATCATCCTGCTCGCGGCGCTCGGCGATATCAGGATGATCTGGGGGGGCGGCCTTCAGGGAGCCCGTCGCCTGGCGCGTCATCTTTGGCGGATGTGTTTCGGGCTGTTCATCGCGACCGGCTCGTTCGTGGCCCAGCTGGTCATGATGACGTTCATGCCCGCGTGGTTGCGCAGCGTCCCGGTGATACTCGTCCTGTCCGCTGGTCCGCTCGTAGTGCTTCTGTATTGGATGTGGCGAGTGCGCCTGAGACAGAATCTGCGGGGTCTGATGACCAAGAAGCCGCATCACGGGCAGCACCCCCAATCAGCGAAGCCATGAAAGCAACCGTCCGTGGCGTCGGCACGGGCACTCGTCGGGAGGGCCCGTGGCCGATACCCTGGGTCCTTTCGGTCAACGCGGGTGGGCCGCCGCCCGAGCGGCGCTGATACCGACTTGGGCAAAGACACATCACGGTCCGGAAGGGCCTCCGGTCACTGGGAACGGAACTCTTAAACGGACGTAATAGACGTTCAGCGCGATCCGCGGACGAAGCGGAGCAAGTACCTCAAAATCGGCCTCGGGATCGCCGCGCTGGACGTGGTAACCCTGGCGGTGTCCCGGCTCCCAATTGCACCGTTGACGGCAGAACGGGGCAGGATCTACCCCGACACGGTCCGTCGCGGCGAGATGCTACGCAAGTGCTGCAGTCCAGGCACCCTCGTGACGGAGGACGTTCACTGGATCACGGCAGTGACCGCAGGGCGGGTTGTGATCATCCACCTTCTGGCTAGAGCTAACGTTGAAGTGGCCACGATGCTCATGGAATGAGCCACCCTCGACGCTCAGGTTCAGACCCTCCAGACGGACCGGCAGTTGACGAACGCGGAGGCTGCGCTGGTGCAGCTCAGGACCACCCTCGAGAGCAACCGGCTGCCTCCGGCTTCCGCCGTGGCGGTTCTTCGCCAGAAAGCCAATGATGCTAGACGCCGCCCGGTCGCACGCCGTGGACTGCTCACCAGCGGCCCGATCGTTCCCCAAACCAGCAGCAGGCGGAGGATAGGGCGGCAGCGCTCGCCGAGCAGCTCGTGTTCGAAGAGGCGCAACTGTGAGGCTCCTCTCGGAGAACATTACAGGTCGGATCGCAGTTGAGGCAGAACAGGTCGGGCGTCTGCGCTCGATCACCGCTTTTCAGCACCAGATGGAGCGGTTCATGGTGGTCCGCGCCGGTGCAGCTGGTGTGTTGCAGGAGTTGCCACTCCAGGTCGGCCGTGGGCCAATCTGGGAATGACGCTGGCCAGGATAGCCCCCACACCGCAACGCCTTAAGGCGGTCCTGCGAATCCCGGAGACGCAGGCGGGCGGTGTCGTCATCGGCCAACTCGCGATGATTGGCACGAGCATCGGGGTGGTTCCCGGCCGGACCAATCCGAATGGTCTGGTTGCCGTGCTCGTCCCGAATGGGGCCAGGCCCTATCCCGGGTCGGACTTCATCAGCTCGTTGGCCGCCTGATGGACGCAACGCTCCCAGGATTCCAAGGAGTATCTGGAACCGCTCGCCCGCCACCTCCAAAACGCCAGCATCACCAGGGGCCCCCGGCAGCACTAGGCGCAAACCATTCTGACCAGGCGTGCGCGGGACGAATCCTGGATAGACGATATCATCGATCTGGAGGAGCAGGCTTTCGTCTGCTCCCTGGGACAGCGCCGGAGCGGGGATGCTCGCAGTCATGATCGGGGCGAATGATCAGGGAAAGCCGCCCCGGAGAGTATCAGCCATCTTTCACATCTCGGCCTCGTGGCCGAGGGGGGCGGAAGTGTGGACACCCTGTTGTGACTTCGCTTTAGCCGTATCGTCACATGGGCGCGATCGCGTGCAAGTTCGGGCAGACTCTTCTAGCCAGAGGGCTTCTCATCTCATTATTTGATGCCATGCACGACGAGTGGTGCGAAGACTTCCGTTCGGCTCTTCTGTAAGGGCCCGAGGCGCGCCCGGATCGTCACCTTGACCGGCGGATCGATGTCAACTGTCCGCCCCGCGATGGTCGACGACTCTGCCGCAACCTGGAGGCGATCCATTGTCCCTTCCGGGGCCCTGGCCAAAAGCTCCACGTCGGCCCCCTCGCCGAAGTCGAGGGACATCGCGAAATCGACGCCGGCCACCCGCTTGGACACCATGGTGGTCAGGGAAGGCATGTCAGTGAGCGAGACGTGGTCTATCGGCACATCGTACAGGATGAGGTCGACAGCCTCCGAATAGCCTTGAGCATAGAGATAGGCACCATAGTCAGGTTGCATCGCGGCCCACCCCCTCCCCAAACCACCGCCGGTGCATGAACCGCAGCAAGGCCACCCCCATCGGATACACTCTGTTCCGCTCCGGCAGCACTGCATCCACCCCGCACCGCGGGCAGAGCGCTGTCTGGCCGGCCGCGCCCCTCCCGACGGCAGGCGAATCAACCCAGGACGAGATTTCCGCTGGGTGGAAGCGCTCCTGGCAATGAAAACAACCGCAGATGGTACTCCGCTCGATCGCGGCCCGATGCCCCGTACTCTGGCTGTGCAGCAGCTCCGCCTCGTGGACCATGGCAGTCTCCCTCCCGGCCCCCGCGGCGCGGACCGGTTGTTACAAGTCGTGTTCTCCTGAGCCATGCCTGCACGGCCGCTGTCCTGGACACCAACCTGTCCAGACGCGGGGGATGAAGCCGGGCGCATGGGAGCCTGTTCAGCTGCCATAACCGGCGTCCGACGATCCACCTTACCACGCGAGCTGATTCTACGCCAGTGGACTCCAACTATTGTAGTCGCCAGGTGTGCCATCACCCGATGCCCCGACCCTCGGCACCCCCTCCCCCCCCGCCGTCCACCACTCCACCGACCGTCCGCACGAAGTGTCCGGTCGAGGGCAAGAGTGTCCCAAATGGGGACAGTTGGGCGGACACTTCCAGGGGAAGCGGTCACATCCCCCGTCCGGCCGGGACCTTTCGTCGTCAGCCCGGGACACCCCGTGCGCTACCAGTGCAGGGGGCTGCGCGATCGGTGTGGCTACCGTGTGCCACCCCGTATCAAGCGTGCGTCACCGGTGTCACGAACATATGCCACCGGTGCGACGACCGTGCGCTCCCAGTCGCACGACCGTCCGCGTCGCCTGCACCCTCTCCCGCCCCCCTGTAGCGTCCATGCGCTGGCCGTTCAACAACTTGCGCCACCGCCGACAGGAGCGTGCGCATGCGGTGCAGCACCACCTGTCGGTGGTGTCACACCGGTGCGCCAAGGGTGCGGCTACCTCCTGCTCTCGGTGCAGCACCGCCTGCACCGGGTCGCACGACCATGCGCTGGTCCTGGAGGACCGCGCGCCGGGTCTGGGCATTGATCCGGGTCACCTCTCCAGGCGCGCGACACCTCCGCGGCACCCCGAAACGGACTGGCACAAAAGTTGTGTTTCACCTCTTCGTCGGTCGACAACTCACGTGGAACGCAGGTCAACCAGATTGGAGGTGTATCATGGAAGCGAGAACGAAGTTGCAGGTGGAGCGAGCCGCGCGCGTGATCGGCTTCAGTCGCGAGCATCCCTCCGATGTTCCGGGGTACCAGGCTGCCGTCAGCAAGCTCGAGGAACGCCTGACCCACACCCGGAAGATGGCCCAGCAGCAGATCGGCAGCGGGCTCGAGGGCAAGGGTGCCCTGGCGGACCGCAACACCCTCGCCCGGCTGATCGTCGCAGATCTGCAGCTGCTCGCCGGGATCGCCAGGGCTGCCGGCGTGGAGTCGGCTGGCACCCCGAAGCGCATCAAGTATCCGGGGCCCCGCCGCAATCAGGTGCAGTTCCTGAGCGGGGCCCGGGTGGCGGTGGAAGCAACCGAGGGTGAGCTGGAGCGGTTGATCGCCTTCGGCCTCCCCGCCGACCACTTGACCACGCTGCGCCAACGGCTCGACCAGTTCGGCGAGTTCCTCGCCAAGCGTGACGAGACGGCGCGGGCCAGGATCGCGGCCCGGGCGGAGATGCGCACCCTGACCCGGGAAATGCGGGCCCTGGTCGAGCAGCTCGACGCCCTCAACCGCCACCGGTTCCTCGGAGATACGGCGACGATGGCCGTCTGGCGCTCCACGCGGCGCCTCCGGGCCCCAATCCCGGCCCCCAGCAGCAGCAGCGAGCCGGCCCGGCTGGCAACCGGTAGCGCCGCAGTGATGCTGCCACCCGGACCGTCGGTGCCATGAATTCCCGAACAACAGACACCTGACGACCCCACTCGGCGGATCCACCGAGTGGGGTTGGTGTTTCTCGGGGGGAACTGTCGGATCGCCTCTCGCGGCTGAAGCCGCGGCTCGGCCAGGCGGGTCGCTGAAGCGACCTCTTGCTCCGTCACGGATCCACCACCACCCGACACCCGACACCCCATTCCCCATTCCCCATTCCCCATTCCCCAGTCCCTAGTCCCCAGCCCCTACCCCCCGCCCCCTCCCGCCCACCCCAACGTCGCCTGGACCGCCCGGCGCCATCCCGCCCAGTGCATGGCGCGGGCTTCCGGACCAAGCGACGGGGTGAACCGCGTCCACCGGCGGGCGGCGGTGAATTCCTCGATCGATCCCCAGACCCCGAGCGCCAGTCCGGCAAGCGCCCCCGCCCCAAGGGCGGTGGTCTCCACGACATCCGGTCGCTCGACCGGGACATCGAGCAAGTCGGCCTGGAACTGCATCAGCCAGTCGTTGGCGGTGGCCCCGCCATCCACGCGGAGCACCGGCACAGCGATCCCCGCCGGCCCGGTCATCCCGTGCAGCAGCTCGGCCGAGCTGAAGGCGATCGCCTCCAAGGCGGCACGCACCAGGTGGGCGTGGGTCGTCCCCCGCGTCAGGCCGGTGATCGTCCCCCTCGCCTCCGGCTCCCAGTAGGGCGAGCCCAGCCCGACGAACGCGGGGACAAAGGAGACCCCCCCCGTATCGGGAACCGACCGGGCCAGGTCCTCGCTCTCCGCCGCAGTGCCCAGGATGCCCAGGCCGTCTCGGAGCCATTGGACCGCCGCGCCAGCGATGAAGACGCTCCCCTCGAGCGCATAGGACGGCTGGCCGCGCGGATCACACGCCGCCGTGGCCAGGAGGCCCTCCGGAGGCACGGGAACGCCGTTTCCCGCATGAACGAGTAGGAAGGCGCCTGTCCCATAGGTGTTCTTCGCCATGCCCGCAGAAACGCATCCCTGGCCGAAGAGCGCGGACTGCTGGTCGCCGACCAGTCCGGCAATCGGGACCGCGAATCCAAACGTTTCCTTCATGGTCTCCGCCGCCACCCCACTCGACGGGACGATGGCGGGCAGCAGCTCTCGCGGCACCTGGAACAGCTGCAGAAGCGGCTCGCTCCATTCCCGCTGCCCCAGGTCGTAGAGGAGGGTGCGCGAGGCGTTGGTATGGTCGGTGACATGGAAGGCACCGCCCGAGAGCCGGGCCACCAGCCAGCTGTCCACCGTCCCGGCGGCGAGTTCCCCGCGCTCGGCCCGCCGGCGCAGCTCCGGGTCGCGCAGCAGCCACTCCAGCTTGGTGGCCGAGAAGTAGGGGTCGAGCAACAGCCCGGTCCGGCCCCGGACCTTCGGCTCCACTCCCGACTCCCGCAGGGCACTGCACCGGGCCGCCGTCCGCCGGTCCTGCCAGACGATGGCGGGTGCCACCGCACGCAGGGTCTTCCGGTCCCAGAGGACGACGGTCTCGCGCTGGTTGCTGATCCCGATCCCCGTCGGCCGGACCCCGGCGCGGGCCAGTGCCTCGCGCGCCGCCTCGACGGTGCTCTGGAAGAGGTCCTCGGCGTCGTGCTCCACCCACCCGGGCTGGGGGAAGTGCTGCGGGAACTCCCGGTAGGCATGTCCCAGGATCGCCCCGTCCTGCGCGATGATCAGGGCGCGGGATCCCGTGGTGCCTTGGTCGAGCGCGAGGATGGAGGGCATAGTTGCGGGGGCTGGGGACTGGGAACTGGGGGCTGGGGACTGGGAACTGGGGACTGGGGACTGGGGACTGGGGGGTGCCCGTGAAGGATGTCCCGCGCAGGTAGGTTTCACAACCGGACCGACCTTCCCGACATCACCCTCCGCGGCTCCGCGTGAGCTCTTCAACAGACCCAGTCAGGCCGGGATCGGGACACCCACCCAAGCGAGCCGTTACCTTTCCCTAGCCCCTAGCCCCTAGCCCCCATTCCCCATTTCCCCACCGGCCCAT
This sequence comes from Gemmatimonadales bacterium, assembly GCA_048499805.1. Classification (GTDB taxonomy): domain Bacteria; phylum Gemmatimonadota; class Gemmatimonadetes; order Gemmatimonadales; family GWC2-71-9; genus JAWXBA01. The sequence continues at coordinate 66,076 of JASNZF010000005.1, forward strand.
GCCCTACACCAATCTCCTCTACGACGTCACCGACGGCATCGCCACCATCACCGTCAACCGCCCCGACAAGCTCAACGCCCTCAACGGCGAGGTGATCGGCGAGCTGGGCCAGGCGATTCGCGCCGTCACGGAGGACAAGGCCGTCCAGGGGGCGATCCTGACCGGCGCGGGCGCGAAGGCCTTCGTGGCCGGGGCGGACATCGCCGAGCTCTCCGCGATGGCGCCGGGCGCCGCGCGCGCCCGGTCGGAGGAGGGACAGGCCGTCTTCGACCGGTTCGAGCAGTCGGGCAAGCCGGTGATCGCCGCCATCAATGGCTTCGCCCTCGGGGGTGGCCTCGAGCTGGCCATGGCGTGCCACCTGCGGGTGGCGGCGGACGGAGCCAAGTTCGGGCAGCCCGAGGTCAAGCTGGGCCTCTGCCCCGGCTATGGGGGGTCGGTGCGACTGCCGCGCCTGGTGGGCCGGGGCCGCGCGCTCGAACTGCTGCTGACCGGCGGGATGATCGACGCGGCCGAGGCCCACCGGATCGGACTGGTCAACCAGGTCGTGCCCGGCGACACCCTCCAGGAGGCTGCCAGAACCCTGCTGTCGGCCATCCTCGCCAACGGTCCGCTGGCGATCCGGGCCTGCCTGGAGTCGGTGAACCTGGGGATGGATCTGTCGCTCGAGGAAGCCCTCTCCCACGAGGCGGAGTTGTTCGGCGCCCTGTTCGGGAGTGCCGACATGCACGAGGGCACCGGCGCCTTCCTCGCCCGACGCAAGCCCCAGTTCAAGGGGGAGTGATCCGCCGGTTTCCGGACTGGGAATCGGCACCCCAAGCCGCTAAATTTGGAGGGATGCGGGCCACCCGAATCAGCGCGCGCGGATTCCGGAACCTGGCTCCGCTGGACCTGGCCCTCCCGGCGGCCGGAGCCGCCATTCTGGGCCCCAACGGGCAGGGCAAGACCAGCCTGCTGGAGGCGCTGGCCTACCCGGTGCTCTGGCGCTCGGTCCGCGGCGCCCCGGACCTGGAGCTGGTGCAGTTCGGCGCCGATGCCTTTCACCTCCGGGTGGAGTTCGACGGCCGGTCGGTCGAGGCCGGCTTCCTTCGTGCCGGACGCCGCAAGCGCCTGGCGGTGGACGGGCTGGAACAGGTGCGGCTGGGCGCGGCGATCGGTCATTGGGCGGCGGTCACCTTCCTGCCCACCGACCTGGCGCTGATCCAGGGGCCGGCCTCGGAGCGGCGGCGATACCTCGACCAGATGCTCTCGCTGGCCGACCCGTCCTACCTCGGGCACCTGAGCCGGTTCCGCGCGGCGCTGGCGCACCGCAACGCCGCCCTGCGGCAGGGGCGCCCGGAGCTGGCGGCACCGTTTGAGCCCGCCCTGGCGCGGCATGGCGCCGCGCTGGTCAGTTCGCGGCTGGCCTGGGTGGGCGACTGTGCCGCCGCCCTCGCCGAGGAGTGCGAGCACCTTGGCGAGGCCGCGCCGGTGGGGCTGGAGTACCGGGGGCGTGTGGAGCTCGCCGACCCCGCCGCCTGGCCCGAGGCGCTGCGCGCCTCGGCCAGTCGCGACCAGGTCCTCCGGGCAACCGGCATCGGTCCCCACCGGGACGACCTGACAGTCACGATCGGCGGACACCCGGCCCGCAGCTTCGGGAGCACCGGCCAGCAACGGGGGACAGCGGTCGGGCTCCGGCTGGTGGAGATGACGACGCTCGCGCGGACCCGGGGCAGCGAGCCGGTCCTGCTGCTGGACGATGTCTTTGCCGAGCTCGATGACGATCGCCAGCGCCGGCTGGCGCGGCGGCTGGCCCCGGGTGGCGACCGGCAGGTCTTCGTGACGGCGCCGCGCCGCGATGAACTGCCCGCGGGGCTCGAGCTCGAGGTGCTGCGGGTGGAGGACGGATCGGTCCGGAACGGCGGGAGCGCATGAAGGATCGCAAGGGAGGCCTGGTCCCGCTCCGGGAGGCGCTGGACCACTGGATCAGCCACCGGAGCGGCATCGCCAAGCGGCTCGACCAGGCCGACGCGGTGCTCTCGTGGGCCGAGGCGGTCGGGCCCCAGGTGGCGGCGATCACCCGGCCCGAATCGGTCACCCCCGACGGCGTCCTGCGGGTCCGGGTGACCACCCCGCAATGGGCCACCGAGCTGGGCCTCCAGGCGCCGCGGATCCTGGCCCGCCTGAACCAGAACCGCAAGGGCCGGATCGTGACCATCCGCTGGATCGTGGGTCCCCTGGACCCGACAGACCCTCACGCCGACAGGACGCATGGCTGACGAGACGAAGGACCCCGGAACCAAGAAGGAATACGCCGCCGACTCCATCCAGGTGCTCAAGGGACTGGAGGCGGTGCGGAAACGGCCGGGCATGTACATCGGCAGCACCTCCGAGAACGGGCTCCATCACCTGGTCTACGAGGTGGTGGACAACTCCATCGACGAGGCGCTGGCCGGCTTCTGCGACACCATCGGGGTGGTGATCCACCCCGACAACAGCATCACCGTGACCGACAACGGCCGCGGCATCCCGGTGGGGATGCACCCGACCGAGAAGCTGCCGGCGGTCGAGGTGGCGCTGACGGTGCTGCACGCCGGCGGCAAGTTCGACAAGAACACCTACAAGGTGTCCGGCGGCCTCCACGGCGTCGGCGTGTCGGTCGTCAACGCCCTCTCCGAGACGCTCCAGGTGACGGTGGACCGCGAGGGCCAGCGGCACCAGATGAGCTTCGTGCGGGGCAAGACCACCCAGCAGCTCACGGTGCTGGGCAAGACGAAGTCCACCGGCACCACCGTCACCTTCAAGCCCGACCCCGAGATCTTCACCGTCCTCGAGTACCACTACACCACCCTGGCCGACCGGCTCCGCCAGCTGGCGTTCCTCAACAAGGGTGTCACGATCACCCTGACCGACGAGCGCGCCGAGCCCGCCAAGGCCGACATCTTCTTCGCCAAGGGCGGCCTGATCGAGTTCGTGTCCTGGCTCAACCGCAACAAGAAGGCGCTCCACCCGAAGCCGGTGTCCTTCTTCGCGGTCAAGGACGACGTCGAGGTCGACCTGGCGCTCCAGTACGAGGACGGGTACAACGAGAACGTCTTCACCTTCGTGAACAACATCAACACCCACGAGGGCGGCACCCACCTGACCGGGTTCCGCTCGGCGCTGACCCGGACCATCAACGAGATCGCCAAGAAGGGGAACTACCTCAAGAAGGCGGACTTCACCCTGAGCGGCGAGGACATCCGCGAGGGGCTGACCTGCGTGCTCCACGTCAAGGTGAAGGAGCCCCAGTTCGAGGGCCAGACCAAGACCAAGCTCGGCAACTCCGAGGTCGAGGGAATCGTCAAGCAGGTGGTCAACGAACACCTCGGCAACTACCTCGACGAGCACCCGCCGGTCGTCAAGGCGATCCTCGAGAAGGCGGTCAGCGCCGCCCGCGCCCGCGAGGCCGCCCGCAAGGCCCGCGACCTGGTCCGCAAGAAGACCGGCCTGGAGAACGCCGTGCTCCCGGGCAAGCTCGCCGATTGCTCCCTCGACGACCCCGCGATGTGCGAGATCTACCTGGTCGAGGGCGACTCCGCCGGCGGCAGCGCCAAGCAGGGGCGCGACCGGTCCTTCCAGGCGATCCTGCCGCTGCGCGGCAAGATCCTCAACGTCGAGAAGGCCCGGATCGACAAGATCCTCGGCAACGAGGAGATCCGCTCGATGATCACCGCGATCGGCGCCGGCGTGCGCGAGGAGTTCGACCTCGCCAAGGCCCGCTACCACAAGATCATCCTGATGACCGACGCCGACGTCGATGGCGCCCACATCCGCACCCTGCTGCTGACCTTCTTCTTCCGGCAGATGCCCGAGCTGATCGAGGCCGGCTACATCTACATCGCCACCCCGCCGCTCTATCGGGTGGCGCGGGCCAAGGAGGAGTACTACGCCTACAATGACCAGGAGCGCGACGAGTACGTCCGGCGCCTGAGCAACGACGGCAAGGCCAACGTCAACATCCAGCGCTACAAGGGCCTCGGCGAGATGAACCCCGACCAGCTCTGGAAGACCACCATGGACCCCGCCACCCGCACCATGCAGCGGGTGACCCTGGAGGACGCCGTCGAGGCCTCCAAGCTGTTCGATGAGCTGATGGGCGATGCGGTCGAACCCCGGCGGGAATTCATCGAGCAGAACGCGCGCTATGTGAGCGTGCTGGACGTCTAGAACGGGAGAAGGGAGAAGTCGGCGGGGCAGCAGGGCAGCGGGGCAGCGGGGCAGCGGGGCAGCGGGAAGCTATGATCTGAGCGTCACAAGGGGTGTCATCCCGACCCCGAGCACCGCGAGGGGGAGGGATCCTGGGTACGCTCGGCTCGACCGGTGCGACAGCCTCAGGTTCCGGCTTCCCGAGACGAAGGTCCCTCGCCTGCGGCTCGGGATGACACCGCGTTTCGCCCCGAACCGGAGCGCGAGCAGGCCCTGCCTATCTCCTATCTACCACCTCTTACCTCTTACCTCTTACCTCTTACTTCTTACCTCTTACTTCTTACCTCTCCCCTCCCTCTTCCCACTTCTCCCTTCTTGCTTCTCACTCCACCGGCGGCTCCCCCGACGCCAGCCCCCGCTTGCTCCAGAACATCAGTGCCCCGCAGGCGTTCCCGATGCTGCGGTACTTGAGCGGGATGCTCGCCGTGCTCCCGTAGATCTCCGTGGCGGCCAGCTCCGAGACCTGCACCACGTCGTTGATGTTGGGCGGCCGCGCCCCCGGCGTCTCACCTTCCCGGCTCATTGACCAGATCAGCTGCCCGTCCAGGATGATGTCGAGGTAGCAGGGCCCGTTGGCGTTCGGTCGCATCGAGCGCACCAGCTGGCGATTGGAGGCGACATACACGTGCTGGTTGTCGGTGATCATCCGGAGGTTGGCCGCGCCGCGCAGCACGTCACTCATGCGCCGGGTGGTATAGCGGGCCAGGGTGGCCTCGTCGAGGAAGGTTCCGCCCCCCATCCTCCGCCGCTCCTCGAACCCCGCCAGGATCGCCGAGCCCTCGACCTCCTCGGGCTTGCCGGTGACGGTCACCTCGGGGAGCTCCGCCGCCTCGGCGCTCAGGGCATACTCCACCGTGGTGAGGCGGCCGCCATTCACGTTGAGGTTGCGCTCGACCGGCGCGTAGCCGATCCGGAACACCCGCACCCCATAGAAGCCCGCAGCGACTCCGGGCAGTGCGAACCCGCCCAGCGAATCGGATACCACCCGTCGTCCCAGGCTCGGGATCTCGATGACGGCCCCGGCGATCGGTTGGCGGCTCCCGGCATCGATCACCCGGCCCCGGATTCCCGGGGCCTGGGCCGGCAAGGTGGACAGCGGCGTGGCGAGCAGCAGCACCAGCAGCGGGATGGTGCGGGGCAGCGGTCGCCGGGGCATCAGGGGGAGCGGGGACGGGCCGCCGGGTTCTCGCCGGGGGGCTTGCCGCGCCGGGTCCAGAAGAGGATCGCCCCGCAGGAGCTTCCCTGCCGGCGGTACTCCGCCGGGACGTTGGCCAGCCCGGTATAGACCTCCACCCCCAGCAGGTCGGAGAGGGAGACGAGGTAGTTGAGGTCCGGCGGCGGGATGCCGCGCATGGCCCCATCGGCGGAGTAGACCACCATGCCATCGACAAAGATGTCGAGGAAGCAGACCGACCGATTGCGATTCGGGATGATGCTGGTCAGCTGCTGGCGGGTGTTGACGGCGTAGAACTCATTGGACGCGCCCCGGGCGATCCGCATCCCCTGGGCGTCCCGCAGCAGGTCGGGCACCCGGCGCTGGGGGTGGCGGGCGATGTCCTCCTCGGTGTAGTACTGGCCCAGTCCCAGACGCCGCCGGTCCTCGAATCCGCTGAGCTCGAGGACCCCGCGCGGATCCGACTCGGTGACGGTCACGTCGGGCAGCGCGACCGCCGAGCTGGTCAGCAGGTACTCGATCGAGACGGTCCGCCCCGCGAAGAGGTTGAGCGATCGCTGTACCGCCTCGTACCCGAGGCCCCGCACGTGAAGGACCACGATCTGGGGCTGCAGCCCGTCCATCCGGAAGCGGCCGGTGGAGTCGGTCTCGGTCCGCCGGTCCTGGCTCCGGATCTCGATGATGGCGTGGGGCACCGGCGCCCGGGTCGCCGCATCGAGGACCCGGCCGGTCACCCCAGCGGTGCTGGTGCCGGCCTGGGCATGCAGCGGCAGCCCCGCGCTGGCGAGCAGCGCGGGCAGCAGGATGAACCGGGAACACCGTGAAGCCACGGCAACCTCCGCGGACGGAAGATCAGCAATGCGAAAGGTGGTGGGCTGGGCCCTGCAAGACAATACGTCCGGGGGGACAGGAAGTGTCAGCGAATGACCGGAACGTAGTCCCCGCGCCGGGTCCAGAAGAGCACCACGCCGCAGGAGTTGCCCTGGCGGCGGTACATGGCGGGGACCCCCGCGAGGCCGCTGTACACCTCGACGCCGACCAGTTCGGAGACGGCCACGAGGTTGGCGATGTCGGGCGGCCCGAAGGTGGTGGTCCGATCGGTCCCGGTCTCGGGGGACCAGACCAGCAATCCATCCACCACCACCTGGAGGAAGCAGGCCCCGCCGGTGCGGTTGTTGCCGAGGCCCATGGCGCTGCGGTTGCTGGCGAGCTGGTACTCCCCGCCCCGCCCGATGATGAACTGGACGCCGGGGGCATCGCGGAGCACGTCCTGCACCCGGCGCTCCTGGTGCCGGCCCAGCTCCTCCTCGCCGTAGAACTTGCCGATCCCCAGTCGCTTCCGCTCCTCGAACCCGGCCATCAGCAGGTTGGTCGCCGAGCGCTTGGCGGTCACCCGGACCTCCTCCAGGCGCGGCGGGGCCTTGGCCAGCACGTACTCGACCCGCGACTCCCGTCCCGCGAAGAGGTTGAGCGATCGCTCCACCACCGGGTAGCCGATCTGCCGCAGGCGCACCGTGACGAGCTGGGGGGCGAGGTCCTCGATCCGGAAGTAGCCCGAGGCATCCGTCTCCACCCGGCGCTTCTGGTCGATGATGTCCACGGCCACGAACGGGAGCGGGTTGCGGGTCTCGGCATCCAGCACCCGGCCCATGACCACCGCTGGCCCCCGCCCCAGCTGCGCCTCGGCGGCGGCCGTCCCGAGGGCGAGGGCCACGACGGCAGCGGTGGGTACGGCACGGGCCAGGCGCATGGGATCCTGGTGATGAGGGCTTTGGGGGGGACCTCCCAATAGTGCGGCCGACAGGCCCGGAGGACAATCCCCGGCGGGTCAGAGCAGGGTCGGAGGCCGGGGGGTGCCGGGTCCCCAATCGGCTCCCGGCACGTCGTCATCCGGCCGGACGTTGGTGTCCAGGTCCCGCACCTCCCGCTCCGCGGCGGCGAGTTCCTCGAGGTCGATGTCGCCGGGCTGCACCGTTCGCCGCGGCGTCCGCACCAGCCGAACGAGCCAGATCACCAGCCCCACGGCGGCGAGCAGGGTCAGGAGCGGCCCGACGCTCACGCCAGCACCTCGATCCCGGACGCCGATACCCGGTGAGAGACCAGCGGCGTGACCGTCACACCGTCCGCCAGCACGATGGCGGCCTGGAGGGCGGCGGCGCCGGCGGCCGCGGTCGCTGCATCGCGGGCATGCACAGTGCCCAGGAGGTCGCCGGCACGCACCTGGTCGCCGGGCTTCACGGGAATCACGAATCCCACGGCGGGGTCCACGGGATCGGTGGTGCGGACGCGTCCGCCGCCCAGCGCCACGACCGCATGCCCGATCCGGCGGGGCTCCACCTGTGCCACCACCCCCGCCCGGTCGCTGCGCACCTCATGCCGCACGGCCGCGGCGGGGAGGATCGTGGGGTCGTCCACCACCCGCGGGTCCCCCCCCTGGGCCTCCACCATCGCCCGGAAGCGCTCCAGGGCGGCGCCGGAGGCAATGGTCTCCTCGAGGACCCGCCGGGCCGCCGCGCGGTCGGTGTGCAGGCCCGCGACGAGCAGCATCTCGACGCCGAGCGCAAAGGTCACCGTCATCAGGTCGGGCGGGCCCCCGCCCCGCAACCCGGCGATCGCCTCCGCGGTCTCGAGCGCATTGCCGCAGGCCCAGCCCAGCGGACGGTCCATGGCGGTGAGCAGCCCCACCGTGCGGCAGCCGCTCGCCTCGCCCAGCCCGATCATCGTCCGGGCCAGCTCGAGCGACTGGGCCTCCTCCGTGAGGAATGCCCCGCTGCCGGTCTTGATGTCGAGCACCAGGCCGGTGAGCCCTTCCGCCAGCTTCTTGCTCATGATGCTCGCGCTGATCAGCGGGATCGACTCGACGGTACCGGTGACGTCGCGCAGGGCGTAGAGCTTGCGGTCGGCCGGGACCAGTTCGGGGGTCTGGCCGAGCATGACGCACCCGATCCGCTGCACCTGGGCGATGGCATCCTCGAGCGAGAGCCCGGTCCGGAATCCCGGGATCGCCTCCAGCTTGTCCAGGGTCCCGCCGGTGTGTCCCAGTCCCCGACCCGAGATCATCGGGACGGCGGCCCCGCAGCAGGCCAGCATCGGGGCCAGCAGGAGCGAGGTCTTGTCGCCGACCCCGCCGATCGAGTGCTTGTCCACCCGCGGGGTGGACCACCCCCCGAACTCCAGGTGCGCCCCCGACTCCAGCATCGCCCGGGTCAGTGCCGCCAGTTCCTCCGGCGCCAGCCCCCGGAAGACGACCGCCATCGCCAGTGCCGAGACCTGGTAGTCCGGGATCTCCCCCTGGACGTACCCGTCGATGATCCAGCGCCACTCCTCCGGGGTGAGGAGGCCGCCGTCGCGCTTGCGTTCAATCAGGCGGGGGAGGATAGGGGGCATGGGGACGGGGAATGGGGAATGGGGAATGGGGACTGGGGGCTGATGAGATGGGTTCGAGGCGGGGAACCGGGGTGGTGGACTCGTGCAAAAAGAAGGTGTCCCTCTCCCTGGAAGTGGGTCCCTCGGCTGCTTCCATTCCCCATTCCCGGTTCCTCGTTCCCCGCCCGCCGGGCCGGAATCTTGCTCTAATCGTCCTCGAGGCGCCGGCGCAGCCGCTTGCCGGCCCCGCGCAGTTCCTCCGCGGCGTCTTCGCGGAGGTCGTGCAGGCGGAGTTTGAGGCGCTGGCGCGTGATTCTTCCCGAATCGGGAGCCAGCAGCAGGGCAGCCGACGCCCCCACCAGGGCGCCGACAATCAGTCCGGCGACAAACAGGCCGCCACCGCGTCCTGCGGTGTCGTCAGGTTGATCAGTGTCAAGGATTTCGTCGGTCACGGGAACTCCTGGGCAGGGTATCTGACCCCCGGAAGGTAGCGCGGACGGGAGGCCGGAACAACGCGCCGAATGGCTTGACCGCCCCGCGAGGGTCCCCCAACTTCCACCGTCTCCCGGAGATCGGATCTTCCCCATGCTGACCACACTCTCGGCCGGACACCAGGAAATCGAGCAGCTGCGGGCCCGGGTGGAGACCCTCGAGCAGGAGCGTCGCCACCTGCTGGCGCTGATCGAGGTCCTCCGGGAAATCGGCGGGTCGCTCAACTATGTGGACATCGTGCAGGCCGTCGCCCGGCGACTCGGCCAGGCCTTCGGGCTGGACCGCTGCTCGGTCTTCCTGGTGGAGCGCGGCGGCGGGACGGTGCACCTGGTCGCCAGCTTCGAGGACCCCTCGATCCGCAACCATGTCGTGGACCTGGGCCGGTACCCCGAGCTGCGCCGGGCCCTGGATTCGGGCCGCACCGTCAACATCCCGGACGTCGGCGAGGATCCCGAGCTCGCCACCATCGTCTCCGCGCTCTCGACCCGGATGGTCCAGGCGATCACGGTCGTCCCCATCACCTGGAGGGGGGCGCCGATCGGGGCCATCTTCCTGCGCACCTTCCGGGAGGGGCCGACCTGCACCGAGGCGGACATCCGGTTCGTCGAGGTGGTGGCCGAGCTGACCGCGGCGGCGCTGCGCAACGCCCACCGGTTCGAGCGGCTGCAGGCACGGCGCGGCGGCGGCGGGGTGGGTATTGAACGGGAACGGGCGGCGCTGCTGGCCTTCCTGCACCGGCTGCTCGACCGCCACTCCGCCCGGGACGGGGCGGGTCACGATGCGTTGCTGGGCCGGACGACCGCCGCCGAGCTCGACCGCCTGGTGGCGGTGGCCCTGACGGTCATCGGCCAGGAGACCGCCGAGTCGTGAGTGGGCCGGTGCCCGCCGCAGCGATCCGGCGGGCGACCGAGCTCCGTCACCTGCTCGACCGGGCCAACCACGCCTACTACGTCCTCGACGCGCCGGAGATCTCCGACGCGGAATACGACCGGCTCTTCCGCGAACTGCAGTCCCTCGAGTCACAGCACCCCGAACTGCGCACCCCGGACAGCCCCACCCAGCGTGTGGGCGCCGCGCCCGCGGCCGCGCTGGTCAAGGTGGCCCACCGGCGCCCCATGCTGTCGCTGGCCAACGCCTTCACCGATGCCGAGCTCGAGGCCTGGGAGCAGCGCAACGCCAACCGGAATCCGGACGTCGTGGGGGCCGGGTACACGACCGAGGTGAAGATCGATGGCACCGCGGTCTCCCTGACCTACGAGCAGGGCCGCTTCACCCGCGGCGCCACCCGCGGCAACGGCGTGATCGGCGAGGAAATCACCGCCAACCTGCGGACGATTCCCGACGTCCCGCTCCAGCTCCGGGGCAGCGGTCACCCCGCCCTGATGGAGGTCCGCGGCGAGGTGTACTTCCCCGCCGCCGCCTTTGCCCGGCTCAACCGCGAGCGCGAGGAGGAGGGGGAGCCGCTCTTCGCCAACCCGCGCAACTCGGCCGCCGGCTCCCTGCGCCAGCTCGACCCCGCGATCACCCGCTCCCGTCGGCTGCGGATGTTCGCCTTCCAGGTCGAGGCCATCGAAGGGCGTCTGGCGCTCCGCCACCACCACGAGGTCCTCGACCTGCTGGCCAGCTGGGGCTTCCAGGTCGAGCCTCATCGGCGGGTCTGCGCGGACCTCGCCGCGGTCAAGCAGGCGATCGTGGAGTACGAGGCGCTGCTTCCCACCCTGCCATTCGGGGCGGACGGGGTCGTCGTCAAGGTCGACCGCCGCGACCTCCAGGACGACCTCGGCGTCGTGGGCGACCGTGAGCCCCGCTGGGCCATTGCCCGCAAGTTTGCACCCGAGGTGGCGGTGACCCGGCTGCTGGACATCCGGGTCAACGTTGGCCGGACCGGTGCGCTCAACCCCTGGGCGGTCCTGGAGCCGGTGGAACTGGCCGGGGTGACGATCTCCAGCGCCACCCTCCACAACGAGGAGGTCATCACCCAGAAGGACATCCGCGTCGGTGACTGGGTGGAGGTGGTCCGGGCCGGCGAGGTGATCCCCCAGGTGATCGGCCCGCTGCGGGAGCGGCGAACCGGGGGGGAGGTGCCCTTCGTGCTGCCCGACTGCTGCCCGGCCTGCCAGGAGCCGGTGGAGCGCCCGCCCGACGAGGTCATGGCGTATTGCGTCAACCCGAAGTGCCCGGGGCGGATCCATGAGGGGATCGTGCACTTCGCCTCCCGCGGCGCGATGGACATCCGCGGCCTCGGCGTCGAGCGGGTTCGCCAGCTGACCGAGGCGGGGTTGATCGCCGACCTGGCCGACCTCTATGGCCTGACCAGCGCCCAGTTGATGGAGCTTGACCGGTTCGCCGCCCAGTCCGCCGAGCAGCTGGTCCAGGCCATCGCCGCCTCGCGCGCCCAGCCGCTGTCCACCCTCCTGTTCGGGCTGGGCATCCGCCATGTGGGGAAGAACGTCGCGATCCTGCTGGCCCGCCGGTTCGGGACCCTCGACGCGCTGGCGGCGGCCAGCGTCGAGGCGGTGACCGAGGTGCCGGGCATCGGCCCGACCATCGCGATGGCGGTGGCGGCCTGGTTTGCCGATCCCCGCAACCGCGAGCTGGTGGAGCGGCTCCGGGCGGCCGGGGTGAACTTCACGGAGCACACCGTGACCCGCACCGATGGGCCACTGGCCGGCAAGGTGCTGGTCCTCACGGGCACGCTGCCGGCGCTGAGCCGAGGCGAGGCCACGGCGCTGATCGAGGGGGCTGGCGGCCGGGTCACGGGATCGGTCAGCAAGAAGACCGACGTGGTGGTGGCCGGCGAGGAGGCGGGCTCCAAGCTGGAGAAGGCCCGCCAGCTCGGGATCGCGGTGTGGGACGAGGCGGAACTTCGCCGCGTCGTTGGCGGGGGGTGACGCGGCGCGCTAGTCGATGGCGCGCAACCACTCCACGTAGTCGGGGCGGGTCACGAGTTCCCCGTCCACGATGATCTCCCGATCCCAGGGCAGGATGATCAGCTTCTCGGTCTCGAAGCTGTGGAAGTCGGGCTGGTACGTTCCCGTGCAGATCGAGACGGCCGTGCGGACCTCGGCCGGCTTCAGGGCGCGAATCTCGCTCAAGGCCAGCTTCATCGTGTGCCCGGTGTCGCAGGTCTCGTCGACGATCAACACCCGGGCCCCCGCGATCCGGCCCGACGGACGGCTGACCAGCACCGGCATCCCGCCGGCCTCGGGGCGCGTCACGGTGATCGAATCGAACTGGCACTGGAGGATGGAGGCGATCACCGCGCCCGGGATGACCCCGGCCTTGGCGATCCCCAGCACCAGGTCGGGCTGGTACTCCTTGGCCACCCGGAGGGCCAGGCCTCGGCAGAGCTCCCCGAACAGGGTCCAGTCGACCTCAAGGACGTCACGACGAGGGGTGGATGCGGGGGGAACCACGGGAACCTCCAACGCGCGGGAAAGAACCAGCCACCCGGAACGTACCACCGCCTGACACCGGCGGGCAATCGCGTTGCCAACCCCACCAGGCACCGCTAATTTGCAGGGATTGTTCCCTCCTTCCCGCCGGCCGGAGAGCGACCCGCACCGATGAGCTTCTGGCGACGGCTGCTGGGCCGGACTGATTCCCCCCGCCCGCAGCGACTCGACTACCTGAACGAGGCCATGGCGCTCGAGCGTCAGGGCGACTACGACGCGGCCCTGACCTCCTACCGGCTGGGCCTGCGGGACAACCCGAGCGACCCGCGCATCCTCCAGAACATGGCCATCGCCTACACCCGTACCGGACAGCCGGAAGAGGCGATGCGGCACTACCGCCGGGCCCTCGAGGTGGACCCTACGCTGGGCGGCGCCCACTACGGGCTCGCCTTCCTGCTCAAGCAGCGGGGCGACGGGACCCGGGCGGCCGAGCACCTGCGGGCCTTCCTCAGCCGCCCCCCCAAGGGCCCCGACGGTGAGAAATGGGTGCGCCACGCCGAGGCCGCCCTGCTCGAGATCGAGTCCGGCGGCCCCCCGGTCGAAGACCCGGACCTCGAATGAGGCTGGGCCTCGGGTGCCTCCTCCTGCTGGCCGCATGCGGTGGCCTGACCCCCACGGAGGACGGGGCCACCTTTCTCGACGTGGTGCGGCCGGTCTCGACCAGCCTGGTCACGGGCGCGACCCTGCAGCTGACCGCCACCGCCCGTGATGCGCGCGGGGAACCGGTGGAGGCGGTGATCCTCTGGTCGGCCGCCGACGACTTCCTGACCGTGGATGAGTTCTCGGGGCTGGTAACCGCTGTCGCCGCCGGTACCGGGGGCCGGGTCCAGGCCCGCACCGGCACCGGCACGGCGACACTCTATTCTGACATCCTCACCTTCACGGTCACCGACCCCGCCACCCAGTCCCCCGGATCGAGGTAGCGATGGCCGCCCCGCGCACCCTGAATGACCTCTTCTTCGGCGCCATGGACGGGTTTCGCCACCGGCCGGTCGCGATGCGGTACAAGCGGGGCGGGACCTGGCGCGAGATCAGCTACCCGGAGCTGGCCGAGACCGTCGAGGCGCTGAGCATCGGGCTGCTGGAACTGGGCATCCGCCCGGGCGACCGGGTGGGGTTGCTCGCCGAGAACCGGCCCGAGTGGGCCTGGGCCGACTATGCCTGCCTGACCGCACGCTGCACCGATGTCCCGATCTATCCCTCCCTGACCGCCCAGCAGTCGCGGTACATCCTGCACGACGCCGCCGCCGTCGCGGTCTTCGTCTCGACCCAGGCGCACGCCGACAAGGTCGCCGAGGTCCGCGCCACCCTCCCGGCGCTCCGGCACGTGATTGCGATGGACGAGGGGGTGCACGGCGAGGGCGTGCTCCACATCGATGCGGTGATCGCGCGGGGACGGGAGGCGCGGCCGCGGTACCCGAACTGGCGGGCCGAGGCCGAGCGGGTCGGCGCCGGCGACCTGGCCACGCTGATCTACACCTCGGGCACCACCGGCGACCCGAAGGGCGTGATGCTGAGCCACGGCAACATCACCTCGAACGTGGTTGCCTGCCTCCAGGCGCTCCCCGCGGGCCCGGGGGACGAGTGTCTCTCGTTCCTGCCGCTCTCCCACATCTTCGAGCGGATGGCGGGGCACTACACGATGCTGCACGCCGGGGTGCTGATCAACTACGCCGAGAGCATGGACACCGTGGGGCCGAACATGGCGGAGCTTTCGCCAACGCTCGTCATCGCGGTGCCGCGGGTCTACGAGAAGGTCCACGCCAAGACGCTGGAGACGGCGATGGCGGGGCCGGCGATGCGTCGGGAGATCTTCCTCTGGGCCCAGGCCACCGCGCTCCATTGGGCCGAGTTGCGGCTCGGTGGCAAGCCGATCCCCCTCCCGCTGCGACTCGCGCGTGCCGTTGCCGACCTCCTGGTCTTCTCCAAGTTGCGCGCCAAGCTCGGCGGGCGGATCCGGTTCTTCATGTCGGGAGGGGCGCCGCTCTCCCCCGAGATCGGGCGGTTCTTCTACGCCGCCGGCCTGCCGATCCTCGAGGGATACGGGCTGACCGAGACCTCCCCGGTGATCACCCTGAACCGGCTCGACCAGCTCAAGTTCGGCACCGTCGGGCGGCCGATTCCCGGCGTGGAGGTCCGAATTGCCGGGGACGGCGAGATCCTGACCCGGGGCCCCCATGTCATGCAGGGGTACTACAACAAGCCCGAGGCCACCCGGGAGGCGATCGACCCGGACGCCTGGTTTCACACCGGCGACATCGGGCTCATCGACGCCGAGGGGTACCTCCGGATCACCGA
The DNA here is from genome assembly GCA_048499805.1 of Gemmatimonadales bacterium. GTDB lineage: Bacteria > Gemmatimonadota > Gemmatimonadetes > Gemmatimonadales > GWC2-71-9 > JAWXBA01. The sequence goes on from JASNZF010000005.1 coordinate 81,085, forward strand.
CCGGAAGAAGGACCTGATCGTCACGGCCGGCGGGAAGAACATCGCCCCCCAGCCGATCGAGGCGATGCTCAAGCAGAATCCGTTCATCAGCAATGCCGTGATGCTCGGCGACCGGCGGCCCTTCCCGATTGCCCTCCTGGTCCCCGACTTCGAGCGGCTGCGGCCGTGGGCCACCGCCGCGGGACTGGCCGCCACCGACGACGCCGCCCTGGTGGCGCTGCCGGAGGTCCAGGCCCACCTGGAGGCGGAGGCCAAGAAGCAACTGCGGGAGCTGGCCCGCTTCGAGATGCCGAAGAAGTTTCTGGTGCTCAACCGGGACTTCACGATCGCGGATGGAGAGCTGACGCCGAAGATGTCGATCAAGCGGCGAGTCGTGGAGGAGCGGCTGCGGAACCGGATCGAGGCCCTCTACCAGACCGAACCCGGGGGGAATCACGACGAGCTGGAGCACGGACTGACGACCGGCTGAGCAACGGCTAGGGGCGGCTGGCCCGCTCCCGCTTCTTCCCGACCCACCATCCCCCGGCCTCGGCCAGCACCTCGAGGTCCTCCCGCTCCGGCGCCGCCCCTTCGCCCACCACCCGCAGCCCCGGCAGCACGCACCCGATCGCCGCCTCGAGCCACCCCGGTGCCTGCGCAAACTCCGCCGGCACCACGATCCCCCGCATCGATCGCGCCTTGAGCGGCAGGCGCGGGGCGCGCACCACGCTGGCCCAGGGCGAATCGGGCACCCCCGGCGGGGGATTGACGAGGACGAGACTGACCCCTGGCAGGGATGCCGCAACCTCCTCTGCCAGCACCCCGGCGCCCCCGACCAGGGCGAGGTAGCCGCCGGGACCGCCGAGGCCCAGGAGGGCGCAGGCGGCGTCGGCGGTCAGGTCGGCCGGCCGGTGCGCGCCGTGCGCGCCGCCAAAGGCGAGGATCCCGTCTGCGATTGCCACCTCGCGGTGGCAGACCGGGCACCCGATGGTGCCCTCGGTGACGCGGCGGCCTTCCATCCGGCCCGGGAGCAGGACGAGGAACGATTCGTCATGATCCTCGGGACAGCGGAGGTGATCGGTCAGCTCGATGAACATGGGTGGGGTGGAGCGCGTCAGGCAGGGCCGAGGCGCAGCCAGTCGAGGTCGACGTGGGACGGACGGGTCGCGACGAAGGCAACGGCCTGGGCCACATCCTCGGGGCGGAGCATCGCGCGCCGGGGCGTGAAGCCGGGGCGGGAGTCGGGGTCGATCGGGTCCCAGACCGCGGTGTCGGTGGGCCCGGGCGAAACGAGCGTGCACCGGATCCCGCGCGGGCCGAACTCCGCCCGCAGGACCTCGTGCAGGCCGCGCACCGCATACTTGCTGGCCACATAGGCGGCATTGCCCGGAAAGCCCACATGGTCGGCGACGCTGCCGATGGTGATGTGCCGCCCGCCCCCGGCCTCGACCATGGTGGGAAGGAATGCCTGGGCCACCAGGAACGGTGCCGTCGCGTTCACGGCGTACTGGCGGTCGAAGTCGGCCCGGGTGGTCTCCGCGAGGGGCGCGAGCAGGAAGCTGCCGGCGTTGTTCACCAGGATCGTCGCGGGTCCGAGTGTCTCCCGGATCGTCGTGGCACAGCGTGCCACCTGGGCCGCATCGGTCACGTCGCAGGCCAGGTCCATTCCCCACGTCTCGCGCCGCTCCACCAGGGTGCGCGCCAGCCGCACCACCGTCGCGCCGGCGCCGCTCAAGGCACAGCTGATCGCGGCGCCGATCCCGCGGGAGGCGCCGGTGACCACCGCCACCCGTCCCGACAGCGCCGCGGTCACCCCGAGCCCTTGTGGCGGCTCACCAGGTTCAGGAACTCCTCGCGGGTGCGCGCGTCATCCCGGAAGATGCCGCGCAGGGCGCTGGTCACGGTCCGGGAGTGCTGCTTCTCCACCCCCCGCATCATCATGCAGAGGTGGGCCGCCTCGATCACCACCCCGACGCCGTGCGGCGCGAGCACCTCCATCACCGCGTTGGCGATCTGGTCGGTGAGCCGTTCCTGGACCTGCAGGCGGCGGGCGAAGACTTCCACGATGCGCGGCAGCTTGGACAGGCCGACGATCCGGCCCGCCGGCACGTACGCCACATGGGCCTGGCCATAGAACGGGAGCAGGTGGTGCTCGCAGAGCGAGTAGACCTCGATGTCGCGCACGAGGATCATGCTCTCGTGCCGCTCGTCAAAGACCGCGTCCCCCACTACCTCCTCGACCGACATCCGATAGCCACGGGTCAGCCAGCGGAACGAGGCATCCACCCGGGCCGGGGTCTGGAGGAGGCCGTCGCGGTCGGCGTCCTCGCCGATCGCCGCCAGGATCTGCCGGACCGGGCCGGCAATGCCGGTGTCCTCAGTCGCCGTCATATTCGACATAGTTGCGGGGGGTCTCCCAGAGGCGGATCCGGCGCAGGCGCCCGGCGGGGATCCGGGCCGCCAGGCGCTCCCAACAGAAGACCGCGATGTTCTCGGCGGTCGGGATCTGATGCTCGAACCAGGGGACGTCGAGGTTCAGGTTGCGGTGGTCCAGGATGGCGTGCAACTCCTCCTGGAAGAGCCGCTCCAGCTCCGCGAGGTCGACCACGAACCCGGTCCGGGGATCGATCTCGCCCTCGACCTCGATGTCCATCTCGTAATTGTGGCCGTGGTAGTTCGGGAGATTGCACGACCCGAAGGTCTCCCGGTTCCATTCGGCCGACTCGGCCGGGTTGTGCAGGCGGTGGGCGGCGTTGAAGTGAACGCGGCGGGCCACGATGCAGCGCGGCATGATGATGCTCTCCCCAATACAAAGGCGCCGACGCGGGAAGACTCGTCGGCGCCGGGAAACCGGACGGCAGCGGGGAGGGTTTTTTGAAGCCCGACGACATGTGCGGCGCCCTCACCTCGGCTCCTGCCTTCCCCGGAGGGCATGACATCGGCCACGGCATGTGGGCCCATCGTAGGACTTGTTGGCTCAAAAACGAGTCTCCCCGCCACCGCCCGGTCTGGACTATAATACGGGGCAGCCCATACCCCGTCAACACGAGCGTACCCGTGAATCTCTGGCTCTTTGGTGGACTCGCCTCGCTGGCCGCGTGGATCGTCCTGACCTTCGTGGTCCCTGCCGGGACCGGGGCGACCCACGTCCTGCTCGGCGTGGGGCTCGTCGCGATCGTGGTCTGGTGGGGCAAGCGACCGCCCGGCGCCGCCGGCTGAACCTCGGCCCGCGTCAGATCTCCCAGTTCGAGTAGACCCACCCCCCCGCCTGGCACGGCTCATCGTACCCGGCGAGCGTCATCCGCAGGTCGGTCCACAGCACCTCATACCCCGCCGCCACCAATCGCGCGAAGCCCTCCTGCTGGGCCGTTTCGGCCCGCAGCGTGAGGCGCTCGACCCCCTCGCGCGGGGCCACCGACTCCAGGTGGGCCACCAGGCGCAACCCCGCCTCGGAGGAGTCGGCCACCAGTTTCAGCACCCGCACCTCCTCGGGCGCCCGGTCGGCGGCGAGGGCGGCCCCATGCCACACCGCGAATCCCCGGAGCAGGCCATCCTCCACCAGGAGGGTGGTGTCCCCCAGGCCGAGCTCGCTGGTCAGCTCGATCTCCCGGCTGAAGTCGGCGCCCGGCCGCAGGCGAGCCACCAGGAGCCGGCAGCGCTCCACCCACTCGCCCCGCTCGGAACCAGTAGCGGAGATCCGGAGCCCGGGGGCGCCGGCCTGATCGGGGACCCGGCGCGAGAGGGTCACGGTCAGGTGGCCGGGCCGGAACCCCAGCCGGGTGTAGAAGCCGATGTTGTCGACCGTCCTCGGCATCGTCTCCAGGCCGATCGTGGTGGCCCCCCGCTCCTTGAGGAGCGCGATCCCAGCGGAGACGATCCGGCGGCCCACGCCCCGTCCCTGGAGGTCGGTCCGGACCGCCAGCGGCCCCATCCACCCTTCCCGCCCCGAGGCGTGGACCATGTTGAAGGCCACGAGCCGCTGGGCCTGGTCCCGCCAGACCAGCGCCCCCTTTCCCGCCCCGGCGATGGCGTAGCGCCAGACCGCCGGGTTCAGGTACGGCACGCGGGCACCGGACATGCCGTCGCGGTGGTACCGATCGGTGAACGCCTGGCTGAACAGCTCGTTGACGGCATCGATGTCCGCGACGCCGGCGCGGAACGGCCCAGAGATCCGCCCCTCAGGCCGCGGCATGTCGCGCGTCTCCCAGGGGCTCCTCCGACACCTGCGCCACGCCGGCGCCCGCATCGAATGCGACCCGGACGACCCGGTCGAAGCCATCGCGCACGGCATCGATGTGGGTGATGAGGATCACCTGCGGGAAGCGGTCGGCCAGCTGGCGCAGGAGGTCAAGGACCGCGCCCCGCCGCTCCTCGTCCAGCGACCCGAAGATCTCGTCCAGGACCAGCAGCGAGAGCGGCTGCCCGGCGCGCTCGGCGATCATCTGGCTGATCGCCAGACGGAGGGCCAGGTTGATGATGTCATCCTCGCCACCGGAGATGACCGGCTTGGGATCGCCGTCCTCCACGATGGTGGCCACGTAGTCCTCGTCCAGCTCCAGGTCGGTGTAGCGGCCCCGGGTCAGGTCCCGGAGGAACCCACTGGCCAGTTCGGAGAGGTCCGGGCGCAGCTGGGCGTTGAGATCGGTGCGCAGGTCGGCAAACGCCGCGTCCAACTCCTGGTTGATCCGCAGTTCCAGGCGGAGCGCGGCGATCGCCGCGACCCGCCGGCTGCGCTCGGCCCGTCGGGCGCTCAGGGCCTCCTGGCTTCCCCGGACGGCGGCCTCCTGGGCCTCGATCCGGGCCACCTGGACCTCGAGTTCCTGCATCGACCGACTGGCCGCCGCAAACTGCGCCCCGGTCTCGGCAAAGAGCTCGTCGGACCATCCGAGCCCGGCCAGCTCCTCCCGGAGGCGGGTCGCCACCGCCTCGGCGCCGGAGAGCCGCTGCTCCGCCTCCGCCATCTGGGTGCCAAGCCGCTCCGCCCGTTCCGCCATGGCGGCGTGACGGCTGACCTCGGCGGCGGCCGGCTCGAGGGTCGCGATCTGGCGTCGCACCTCGGCGTGACGCGCCTCGTCGTAGGCCACCTGGTCCCCGCCGCTGGCCTCCCGGAGTCCCGCCAGCCGCGTGACCAGCTCGCCACGCCGGCGCTCGGCTGCCTCCCGCTCCCGGGCCTGGGTCTCCAGTTCCACGACCCGACTCGCGCAGCGGGCCAGCGCGGCCTCCAGGGTCGCACGCTCTGCCTCTGCCGCCACCAGGTCGGCGGGCTCCGCCTTGAGCTGGGTCAGCCGCTGCCGGAAGTACCGGCCGTTGGTCTCCACCTCCGCAATCTGCCGATCCAGCACCCCCAGGACGTGGTCGTACTCGTCGCCCAGCACGCGGGAGCAGGTCGGGCACGCGCCGTCGGGCCCCAGGGCAACCAACTGTTCCCGTTGCCGCTTCAGTTCGGTGAACTGATCCACCAGGTGCTGTCGACGCGTCGTGGCATCCTGGGCATCGCGCACCCAGGCGGTGCGCAGCTCGCGCGCGGTCCGGACCCGCTCCTCGAGGGCGGCCCGGGCAGCGTCGCGCTCGGCGCGGGCCTCAGCTGCCGCCGCGCCCCCGGGAAGGGCAAGGAGGCGCGCCTCAATGGCGGCCAGCTCCCGGCCCAGCTCGGCCGCCTGCCCCTGGGCCTCGCGTCGCCGGGCCAGCACGCGGGCAGCCTCGTCCAGGCGATCGCGTTCCTCCCGCAGCCCCACCAGGGGTGCCACTGCGTCGCGGAGCTCGGCGAGCCGCGCCTGGGCCGCGATCGCCTCGGCCAGGTCGTGGTCGAGCTTCTCGATCGCCTGCCCCGCCTGGACCACATCCTTCTCGGCGATCCGCAGGTCACTGGCCACCGATCGCACGCGTTCCTGCAGTTGCTGCAGCGACTCCCAGCGCGGCCGCACGGCCGCCAGGACCAGGGCCGCGCGTTCGTGCTCCTCACGGGTCCGGGCCGCCTCCTCGCCCACCGTCGCCATCCTCGCCGTCACCGCCGCCTCCTCGGCGGCAAGGGCGGTCTCGTCCGCCAGCCCGTCCTCGAGCCCGCCCAGGCGGGACCGCAGCCGGCTGCGGCCGTCACGCAGCCGGTCCTGGGCGACGCGCAGGCGCTCATAGCCGAGCACGCGACTGAGGAACTGGCCCCGCTCCGAGGGACTGAGGCTCGCCATGATGGCGAGTTCCTTCTGGCCGGTGAAGTAGGTGCTGAAGAACTCCTCACGGGTCATGCCGAGGAGGCGCGTGAGTCGCTCGGTTACCCCGGCGAGGCTGGTCGCCATCGGGGCGTCCGCCCCATCCTGGAAGACCGCCGCATCGGCCAGGGTGCGCAGCACCCGATACCGGTGTGCCCCGAGCGAGAACTCGAGCTCCACCTCGACCCGCGACCGCGGTGGGGCGCCGCGGCGGCGGATCGAGTCACGGTTGCCGCGGGCCGCCGGGGTCCCGTACAGGACCCAGGCGATCGCCTCGAGGAGGGTCGTCTTCCCCGCCCCGTTGGGCCCGATGATGCCGGTGAGCCCGGGCCCGAGGATCAGGTCGGTGGCCGCGTGCTGGCGAAAGTTCCGGAGGCGGAGCCGGTGGAGTTCCATCAGCCATCCTCCTCGCCGAGCAGCGCGAGGCCCTCGTGGACAAAGCGTTCCCGGTCCAGGTCGGACGGCAGCGGGCGCCGGCCCAAAAACTCGCCCACCAGTTCGGGCAGGGTCTGGCGCCGGCCAGGGGCGCCGACGCCGGTGATGCGCTGCGGCTCGGGTCGGCGAAACTCCAGCTGGAGGTGCAGCGCCTCCGCCCGGGCGGCACGCTGGGCGGCGTGGTCGAGCTCGCGCACCGCCGGCCGCCCGATGTTCCGGACGACGAGGCGCACCACTTGGTTGGCCAGTCCCCCGGGGACCGTTGCCAGCCGCTCGGCAATCGCCGCGTCGACCTCGGCAGGCGCCAGTGTCGCGGCGTCGATGGCGGGCAGGTCGTGGATGCCCCGGATCATCGGGATGGCCTGTCGGTGGACGGTGCCAGCGCCGAGGTCGGCCAGGAGCCACCCCTTGCCGGAGGTTCCCTGGGCGGCCTCGTCGCGGATCTCGCCCCAGATGTTCGAACTGACGTACTCCAGGGATCCTGCGTACCAGGCCCGCGGGGCCACCTCGCGCTGCACGTGGTAGTGCCCGAGCGCCACGTAGCTCCACTCGCTGGCATGGAGGTCGGGAGTCGCGAGCACCGCGCCACCGTACTCCACCGAGGAGCGATCCACCGGAAAGATCCCCTCGACCTCGCCGTGGAGCATCAAGACCTGGTGGGGCAGCTCGCCATCGGGTACGAGGGCCGGGCGATCCTCCACCGCCAGGGCCTGGTGGGGAACGGCCAGCACCGACAAGCCCAGGGCGGGATAGGCGAGTCGCCGGGCACGATCGGTGGCCACGTCCACGCCCAGCTCCTCGAAGAGCCGCAGGATCGAACCGGTTTCGGCGGATCGCGGGGTGTCGTGGTTGCCGGCGATCAGGACGATCGGAGCGTCGGGCAGGGCCTCGCGCAGCCGCTGGAACTGACGGAACGCAAAGACGATCGCGGCGTTGGTGGGCCGGACCGCATGAAAGAGGTCCCCCGCCACCAGCACCGCGTCGGGCCGGGCGGCAATGACGCCGTCCACCGCGAGCCGGAACGCCTGGGCAACATCGGCCTCCCGCTGGTTGATCCCGGCGGGCGTCTGGCGATGGAACTGGCGGAAGCCGAGATGGGGATCGGCAAGATGGGCAAGGCGCACGGCAGGATATTCACGCCCCGCGTGGCCATGGGCAAGGCCTGTGGCCCCGGGATCAGGCGTAGGGATCGGGCAGATCCGGCACCCCGGGCACGCCCCGCCGCGGCCGAGGCATCTCGGCCGGGACGGTGCGTCCCAGGCAGGCGGTGAAGTACGCCAGGGGATCGTCCGGGCGCTCGCGCACCGTGCGATGGAGCGCCTGCCGCACCTCCTCCTCCCGCCGGCCGAATATCCGTTCTGCCACCGCATCGGCGGCGATCCCCGGCGCCATCGCCCGAAGGCGGCGCGCCACGGCGGCGGGGAACGGGAGGTCGGGAGCCGGCGGGAACTGCTCCACCCCTTCCCGCCCGGTCAGGACCGCGGGCCGCGGGAAGCGCACGAACACCGGCTGGGTGAAGTGGGGATGACGTGCCATGAGTTCCCCCTTCGGCAGCCCGCTCAGGCGGGCCTTGATGGCCGGGGAGAGGGTGGCGTACCCGGGGGTGGCCAACTCGTCGCCGTCCATGCGGCCGTAGACCGCCGTGCCGGCATTGCCCACCACCCGCCGGTGCACCTGCGAGCGGAACTGCTGGGCGCTGAAGAGGGACAGGCCCAGATATCGCCCCCGCTCGGAGATGTCGAGCAACATGCTCCGCACGTAGGTGTCGGGCCCGTCGGCCGGGGCGAACTTGTTCAGTTCATCGACGAAGACCACCAGCTGGTCCACGCCGAGGTCCCGCCGCTCCAGGTGCTCGCGCAATTGGCTCACAACCCGGGCAAAGACCAGGTCCTGGGCGAGGGGGTCGAGTCCGGCCACGTCCACGACGTACATCGTCCGGTCGGCGAACTCCCCCCACGGCAGGTCGTTCACCACACCATCCTCAGTCACCAGTCCCTTGGACCGGGTGCTGATGTTGCCGAGCCGGTTCCGGATCTTCCGGATGGTGGCGACGTGATGGGTCCTCCAGATCTCCCCACCCCGGGACTGGGCTTCCAGGTGGTCGAAGATCGCCCGGAAGAAGACCTCGAGATCGGCGAAGGTCTGGACCTGGAACGGCTCCGGCCGCAGGGAAGGGTCCCGGTACTCGCGCCCCACCACCCGCTCGGCCAGGAAGTCCACAAAGGCATCGGCCTTGGCGTCGATGTCGTCGCGGTTGAGGAGCACCTCGGTGTAGTCGAGCACCTCGCGCAGGCCCCACACCAGCGGCTCGGTGGTCGCGGTCAGCGCCTCGTGGGTCCGCAGGGTGTTGAGGTTCACCCCGTCGGGCTTGAACGGGGCATAGAGGCGGAACCGGTGGAACGGCTCGGGGGCCAGCCCCAGGCGGGCATGGAGATCGAGGTCGTCGGGGCCGAGCTGGGCCGGCTGATCGAGGAAGCAGAGGTCCGGCCCCTTCACATTGAAGCAGAGCGCGGCCACCCGTCCCTTGTGCGGAGCGAGGCGCTGGAACACCGAGCCGATGAGGAAGGAAACGGCGCTCGTCTTGGTGGCCAGGCCGGAGACGCCGGAGATGTTGAGGTGGGCCGCCTCGGGTCCCAGGAGGAAGTCGGCATCGAGGTACACCGGCGCCTCGCTCCCGCCAGCGGCGTAGAGGCCGAAGGGAAGGCCGCTGGCGCGTGGATGGTCCAGGTAGCCGTCCATCCGGAGCGCCGTAAGCACGTCCTGGTCGGTGGCGGCGAAGACCTGGCCCAGGGCCACCGGCCGGACCGGCTCCTCCGGCAGGTGCCGAAGCACCGCCGCGGTGAAGAGGCGGATCTGCGTCTCGGGGGTCCTGGTGGGATCGCCCGCCCGGGCGACCGCGTCCAGCGGCCGCGCCAGATCCGAGTAGGCAACCCCCTCGGTCACCACCCCCCAGGCCTGGCGGCCCTCCCCCTCCACCCGGACGATCGTGCCAATCCCGACCGGCGCGTCGGCCGGGGCCCAGAAGTGAAACTGATGGCTGCTGCTCGGCTTGAGTTCCGTGGCGACGACCTGGCCCACCGGCGCACCGGCGAGGGGGTCAGCCACCGGCGGACTGCCGCTGGGCTGGTGTCGCGCCGGGCTTCATCACCGAAATCCCGGTGTTACGTTGTGACATGCGCATGTCGATCCTGCTCCTTGCTCTGGTTCCCGCCACGGCGGCCCGGGCCCAGGTGACCGAGCCGGCGCCACGCCCCCCGGTGGTCTGGACCGCGGGCGGCGAATTGGCCGTCACCGAGCTGTCGGGCAACAAGTCGCTCACCCTGATCACGTCGGGCCTCAACCTGAAGCGGGTCTCCTCCGATGGTGCCGTCCTCGAGGGACTGGCCGGGATGCGCTACGGCCGGAGCGACGGCACGGTGGCGAGCGAGAGCTACCGGGCGGAACTGGCGGCCAAGCTCCGGCCCCAGGGCCGGGTATCCCCGTCGTTCCGGCTCGCGGCGAACCGCGACCTGATCAAGGGACTCAACCTCCGGCTGGCTGCCTCGGCGGGGGTGGACATCGGCCTCTTCCCCGACTCGCCGAGTGAGCTCCAGGTGGGTATCTCCCTGCTGCAAGACCGGGAGTATCGTCGGTTGCCGCCGGGCAGCACCCTCGAGCCGAACCACTCCTTCACCCGGTTCGACATCCGGGTGCGCGGCAAGTATCCGGTGCGGGAGGCCGTCACGCTGGAGCACCTCACCATCGTGCAGCCCGTCGCCGGGGACTTCAACGATTACCTCCTGAGCACCAAGGCCGCGCTGCAGGTCTTCCTGACCCGCCAGCTGGCCCTGCAGACGAGCTACCTCATCGAGCACGACGCCACCCCCCTGCCGACGGTCCAGTTCAAGGACGACCGCACCCTCACCGTCGGCATCCTGCTCCGGCTGAGTTCGCGGCGCTAGGCGGGCTCCTCGCCGCTGGTCAGTGGCGGGACACCGGTGAGCCAGAACCCCGCCAGCCCACCGGCAGGGTCCACCTCCACCGCCAGTCGCTCGGCCACCTGGATCACCGCGGCCGGCCGGGGCGCCCCCACCCGCACATGGATCACCGACTCGTCCGGGCTGGCCCGGACCGCGAGGGCCACATCCAACTCCAGGAGAGGGGCGACGCCCTCGAGGCGCACCTCGATCCGGCCGGGGCGGGTCGCCGCCGGCGGCAGCAGGCCCGCAACAGTGGTCACCTCGGGCCAGACCACGACATCGAGTCCCGCGAGCGCCCCCCCGGCCAGGTCGAGCACCACCACCGACCCGTCGTGCCCACTGAGTTCCAGGCTGGCCGAGGGTCCCTGCGGGGCGGGCGTGACCGCGCCGGCGAGGATGTCCGTCTCCGGCTCCCAGGTCCAGGTGACCTGCAACGGGGAACCGGAGGCGTGGACCTCGACGACGGTTCCCATCACTGCTGGCGGATGTACCGCACGAGCCGGTCCATGGCGCGGTCAAGCTCCTTGTCGGAGACGGAGTAGCTCAGGCGGACCCAGCGATCGTCCCCGAAGGCCGCACCCGGCACCAGCGCCACCCCCTCGCGATTGATCAGCCCCTCGCAGAACGCCATCCCGCTGGTCGGAGCCCCCGAGTCGAGGCCGTCGACCCGGAAGAAGAGGTAGAACGCCCCGTGCGGCTCGACGAACTCGACCCCGGGCACCTCGGCGCGGAACCGCCCGACCAGGCGATCGCGGCGTCGGTGGAACGCCTCGACCATCCGGACCACATCCTGCTCCACTCGCTCGTCGCTGTACGCGGTGGCCGCCGCCCACTGCGCCGGATGGTTCGGTCCGGTGGTGGTGTGGGACTGCAGGGCGGCCATCGCCGCCGTCAGCGCAGGGGGGGCATAGCTGGCCCCGATCCGCCATCCCGTCATCGCATAGGCCTTGCTGGCGCCACAGATCACCACGACCCGCTCCAGCAGTTCCTCGGGGAGGTCCAGGAATGAGGGTGCCGCGCCGTTGCCGTAGCTGATCCGCCGGTAGATCTCATCGGCGATCACCCAGACCTCATGCTTGGCGGCCCATTCGGCCAGGGCCCGCAATTCGGGCAGGGTGTACACCGCGCCGGTCGGGTTGCACGGGGAACAGAGGATCAGGCCGCGGACCAGCTTGTCGGTGTGGGGCGCCAGGTCGCGGGGACCGACCTTCAGCCCCCATTCCGGGTCACCCGGGATGGCCACCGGTTCGGCCCGTGCCAGGCGCACGATCTGGGGGTAGGACACCCAGGCCGGGCTGGGGATCAGGACCTTGTCGCGTGGGCCAAACAGGCTGAAGCAGGCATTGAAGAGCGACTGCTTGGAGCCATTGCTGATGACGATGCGCTCCGGGTCGATCGCCCGGTTGCCGCTGAGCCGCGACAGGTTCGCCGCGATCGCCTGCCGCAGTTCGGGAATCCCCGCGTTGGGGGGATACCGAGTCTTGCCCTTGCGGATCGCCTGGATCCCGGCCTCGGCCACCGCCGCCGGGGTGTCAAAGTCCGGCTCGCCCACGCCCAGGTCCAGCACGTCCTCGCCGGCGAGCTTGCGGCGGCGCGCCTCGGCGCTGATGGCGATCGTCTCGGACGCCTTCAGGTATTGGAGGTTCGGGGAGAACGGGGCACTCATGGGAGGTCGTTCCGGCTCGAGATGGAGGAGGAAGGCGGGGCGGAAAGCTCCCCGCACGCGTAGGTCTTGTCAATCCTCTCACCCCCGCGGGGTTGGCCGCCCGACCGCGTTCCGTTAGCTTCCCCGCCCCGCTGCCACAGTGGCACGGCTTGAGAATCGAGGCACCCGTGTCGGACTGGATGGAAATGCACCTTGCCGCGCCCATCGCGGCCAACCTGGACGCGCTCGGCTGGACCACCACCCACCCGCGGATCCGCGACGTTGCCCCCATCACCGCGCGGGGCCACAACGCCGTCGTCGTCAGCCCTCCCGCCCCGGCATGGGCCGGCCCGGCCCTCGCCGGCGCCCTGAGCCACCTGACCCGGACACCCGGAGGACGGCTCCTCCTGGTCGCCCCGGCCGAGGCGGTGGCCGCCTGGGGCGGCCAGGTGGAGGCCCTCGTGGCCGGCACCTCCCTGCAGGTGCTCTCCGCCCGCAGCGCCGGCCGGGCCACCCGACTCCTCCGCTCCGGCACCCCCGACATCCTGCTGCTCCCGGCCGACCTCGCCGCCGCCCTCGTGGCCCGCGGGGAGCTCAAGACCGAGACCCTCTCCGCCATCCTCCTCGCCTGGCCGGAGCGCTGGGCCGAGGATGCCCTCCTGCTGCCGCTCATGCAGGATGTCCCCGCCACGGCCCAGCGCATCATCGTGAGCGCCTCGGCCACCCGCGCCACGGAGCTGGCGGAGCGCTACGCCCGCAAGGCGCCGGTCGGCGGCCCGCCCGCCGGCACCGGTACCGTGGGACCGGTTCGGACGGTGGCCTGCGGCTGGGCCCGTCGCGCCGCCGCCCTCGCCGATATCGTGGAGCTGCTCGACCCGGCCCAGCTCACCGTCTGGACTGTCGACCGCCGGTGGCACGATGCCATCGGGAGCACGCTGGCCGCGGTGGCGCCCGGGGCCGCCATCACCACGACGGTGCCGGAGGCCCCGGCCGGGCTGGTGGTCGCCTTCGACCTTCCCGATGCGACGACCCTGACCCAGCTGCTGGCGGCAGGGGAAGTCATCCTGCTGGTGCCCCCCGGGACCGAGGGATGGGTGACCGAGTTGGCGGCTCCCCGTCGGCCCCTCCTGCTCGCCGGGGTGATCGACGAGGCGGCCGAGGAGGTCCGGCGGCGGCGCGCCGCGATCGGGCGGGCGGTCCTCGAGGAGGATGCGACGGAGGCGAGCCTGGTGCTGGCGCCGCTGCTCGAGCGGTTCGAGGCGCCCGCGGTCGCCGCCGCGCTGTACGCCCTCTGGTCGCGGCGTCCGGCGGCGGCGGCCGAACCGGCGGTCGCGGTGGCCGAGGGCGCCACCGAGAAGCTCTGGGTCGGGATCGGGCGGCGCGACGAGGTGGGGGTCAACGAGCTGGTGGCCTACCTCACCCGCGAGATCGGGATGGACCGTGCCCTGATCGGGCGGATCGATGTCCGGGAGACCTATGCCCTGATCGAGGTCCCCCGCGCCGAGGCGCCCCGGATCGTGGAGCTGCTCAGCGGCCGCACCATGCGGCGGCGCCGGCTGGTGGTGCGGATCGACCGGGGGGCGCCCCCGGCGGGAAGCCGACCGCCGCGGGGCCGGGCGCCGGCCTGAACGCACAACGGGCCACCCGATCCCTGGGTGGCCCGTCGCGCATCCAGCGTCCGCTGGACGCTTCCCGCGGCCTACTTCTTCTTGTTGACCAGGTCCTTGAGGCCCTTGCCGGCGCGGAACACCGGGTTCACGGAGGCCTTGATGTTGATGGCCTTGCCGGTGCGGGGATTGCGGCCCATGCGCGCGGCCCGCTTCCGGGTCTCAAAATTGCCGAACCCGGTGATCTGAACCTTCCCGCCCTTCTTGAGCTCGCCTGCGATGATGCCGGAGGTGGAGAAGAAGAGATCCACGACGTCGCCCGCGTGCGCCTTCGAGGAGTCCAACTTCTTCGCAACGGCCTCGACCAGTTCCTGCTTGTTCACGTTAGGCTCCTTCGGTAGGGAATGGGTGGGATGACATCACGCCGCGATCGGCGCGGGTTGAACGGAATATGGGGTAATCGTCCGGAAAACCGCAAGATCCCGGCATTCCGGGGCCATCGTGCTTGACCGGACCCGGACCGATCGCTATCCTCCGCTCTCGCCTCCACCGAGTCCTTCCGACATGACCCTTCCCCCACGCTCCGGCGCCATCGAAGTGATCGCCGGCGTGATGTTCAGCGGCAAGAGCGAGGAGCTGATCCGGCGGGTCCGCCGCGCGGTGATCGCCCGGCGCCGGGTCCAGGTCTTCAAGTCGCACCTCGATGCCCGGTACGCCGGGGTCTACCGCATCTCCAGCCACGACGGCCGCACCATCGAGTCCGAGCCGGTGGACAGCGCCGCCGAGATCTTTCGCGCCGTCCGGCCCGAGAGCCAGCTCATCGCCATCGACGAGGCCCAGTTCCTCGACGACGCCATCGTCGAGGTCGCCACGGCCCTGGCGGAACGCGGGGTCCGGGTGGTCCTCGCCGGCACCGACACCGACTTCCGCGGCGTCCCGTTCGGCGCCATGGCGGCGCTGATGGCGGTGGCGGAGGAGGTCACCAAGCTCCGGGCGATCTGCGTGGTCTGCGGTGAGCTGGCCTGCCGGAACCAGCGCCTGGTCGATGGCCGACCGGCCCCGTGGAACGCGCCGGTCATCCAGGTCGGTGGCTCCGAATCCTACGAGGCCCGCTGCCGCCACTGCCATGACGTGCCGCGGGCTGATGCCAACCAGACCGCGCTGCTCTAGCCCGGGCGTGCGGGGGGGGCCATGATCCAGGTCGCCCTCACCGGGAACGTCGCCGCCGGCAAGTCTTCGGTGGCGCAGCTGTTCGCCGACTGGGGCGCCGTCGTGATCGATGCCGACGCCATCGTCCATGACCTCCAGCGCCCCGGGACCGCCGTCTTCTCGGCCATGGTGGACCGGTTCGGGCCCGGCATCCTCCGGCCCGACGGGGGCCTCGAACGCCCCGCCCTGCGCCGCCGCATCCTGGAGGACCCCGGGGCCCGCGCCGCCCTCGAGGCGATCGTCCACCCGGCGGTGGCCCGGGAACGCGAGGCCCGGATCGCCGAAGCCCGCCGGGCCGGCGCCACCGTCGTCGTGAGCGACATCCCCCTGCTCTTCGAGGTGGCCGATCCCGAGGCGTTCGACCTGGTCGTGCTGGTCGATGCACCGGAGGCGGTCCGGCATGACCGGCTCACCCGGGTGCGTGGCCTCCCGCCGACGGAAGCCGACCGCCTCATCGCGGCCCAGATGCCCAGCTCGGCCAAGCGGGCCCGCAGCAGCTTCGTGATCGACAACGACGGGTCGCGCGAGGCGCTGGAGGCGGCGGCGCGCGCCGTGTGGGACCGTATCGTGGCGGCGGCGGCGCGCGCTTGACCCCGGGGCAGCCCGCCAGTATCCTCCACCCGGCCTTATCCTGGAGCATGACCGATGGCGAACGTCCCGGACGCGCTGCGCTACACCTCCGACCATGAATATGTGAAGTCCACCGACGCCGCCGGCGAGGTCCTGGTCGGGATCACCGACTATGCCCAGGGCGAACTTGGCGACATCGTCTTCGTGAACCTGCCCAAGGCCGGCGAGTCCTTCGCCGCGGGCGGGGTCTTTGGCACCATCGAGGCCGTCAAGGCGGTCTCCGACCTCTACTCCCCCCTCGCGGGCGAGGTCGTGGCGGTCAACCCCGCCCTCGACGCCGATCCCGCCGTCGTGAACCGCGATCCCTACGGCGAAGGGTGGATGATCCGCCTCAAGCTCAAGGATCCGGCCGCGCTCCAGGGCCTGATGGACGCCGCCGCCTACCGGTCGCATATCGGCGCCTGACGCCCGGATGCGCCACCCCCGATTCCCGTCGTGCCCCGGTGCCCATGTGCCGGGGCACCGCCGTTTCCTGACACCCCGGATCTCCCGATGACCGCCCACACCTTCGTTGATCGCCACAACGGTCCCCGCGCCCGCGACGTCGCGGCCATGCTGGCCGAGCTCGGCTATCCCTCCCTCGATGCGCTGATCGATGCCGTGGTGCCCCCGGGGATCCGCCTGCGGCGTCCGCTGGCCCTCCCACCGGCCCGCAGCGAGGCCGACGCGCTGGCCGACATCCGGGCCATGGCGGCCGAGAACGTCGTGCTCCGGTCGCGCATCGGGATGGGCTACGCCGACACGCGCGTGCCCGCGGTGATCCAGCGCAACGTGCTGGAGAACCCGGGATGGTACACCGCCTACACGCCCTACCAGCCCGAGATCGCCCAGGGCCGCCTGGAGGCGCTGCTCAACTTCCAGACCGTGGTCTCCGACCTCACGGGCCTCCCGATCGCCAACGCCTCGCTGCTCGACGAGGGCACCGCCGCGGCCGAGGCGATGGCCCTCACCCTGGCGGTGGCCCCGGCCACCGACGCGCCGGTCTTCCTGATCGACGCCGGCTGCCACCCGCAGTCGATCGCCGTGGTGACCACCCGGGCCGAGGCGCGTGGCGTCAAGACAATCGTCCAGGCGCCAGCGCGGATGAAGTTCAAGAAGGGCGTCATCGGCGTGCTGCTGCAGTACCCTGCCACCGATGGCGGCGTGCACGACTTCCGCCCCCTGGTCGAGAGCGCCCACAAGGTCGGCGCCCTCGTCACCGTGGCCGCGGACCTCATGAGCCTGGCCCTGCTGGCGCCCCCCGGCGAGTGGGGCGCCGACATCTGCGTCGGCAACTCGCAGCGCTTCGGCGTGCCGCTGGGCTACGGCGGCCCGCATGCCGCGTTCTTCGCCACCCGCGACGAGCACAAGCGCCACATCCCGGGCCGCCTGATCGGCGTCTCCAGGGACCGCGAGGGACACCCGGCGCTCCGGATGGCGCTCCAGACCCGCGAACAGCACATCCGCCGCGAGAAGGCCACCAGCAACGTCTGCACCGCCCAGGTGCTCCTCGCCGTCATGGCCAGCATGTACGCGGTCTACCACGGCCCCGAGGGGATCCGCGCCATCGCCAGCGCCATCCACCGGCGCACCGCCGCCCTCGCGGCCGCCCTCAAGGCCCTCGGGTACACCCTCTCGCACGACACCTTCTTCGACACCATCAGCGTCGAGACCGGCGCGACCCTGGGCCGCAAGCTCGTCAAGGCCGCCCTCAAGCGGGGCATCAACCTCCGCACCATCGACAAGAAGCGGATCGGGATCGCGCTCGACGAGACCACCACCGATGCCGAGGTCCGGGAACTGGCCGAGGTTTTCCAGTACGGCGCCACCACCCCCGGCGAGGTTGCCCTCGACTTCGGCGCGACGGCGCTGCCCCCGGCGCTGGTCCGCACCACCCCGTACCTGACCCACCCGGTCTTCAGCGAGCACCGCTCCGAGACCGAGATGCTGCGCTACATCCGCCGCCTCGAGGCCAAGGACCTCTCGCTGACCGCGGCGATGATCCCGCTCGGCTCCTGCACCATGAAGCTCAACGCGACCACCGAGATGATCCCGGTCAGCTGGCCGGCGTTCGGTGGACTGCACCCCTTCGCCCCCGTCACCCAGGCCAAGGGCTACGCCCGGCTGTTCGCCGACCTCGAGCAGTGGCTGGCCGAGATCACCGGCTTCCACGCCATCTCGCTCCAGCCCAACGCCGGGTCGCAGGGCGAGTATGCCGGCCTGCTCGTCATCCGGGCCTGGCACCGCAGCCGTGACCAGGCCCACCGGGACGTCTGCCTCATCCCCCAGTCGGCCCACGGCACCAACCCGGCCAGCGCGGTGATGGCGGGGATGCGGGTGGTCGTCGTGAAGACCGACCCGAACGGCAACATCGACATCGCCGACCTGCGGGCCCGGGCCGAGGAACACGCCGCCAACCTGTCGGCGCTGATGGTGACCTACCCCTCGACCCACGGCGTCTTCGAGGACGGCATCGCCGAGATCTGCAGCATCGTCCACCAGCATGGCGGGCAGGTCTACATGGACGGCGCCAACATGAACGCCCAGGTCGGCCTTTGCCGCCCCGGCGACATCGGCGCCGATGTCTGCCACCTGAACCTCCACAAGACCTTCTGCATTCCCCACGGCGGTGGCGGCCCGGGCATGGGCCCGATCGGCGTGGCCGAGCACCTGGCGCCGTTCCTGCCCTCCAGCCCGGTCGTGGACCTGGGGCACGCCCAGTCCTGCGGGGCCATCTCGGCCGCGCCCTGGGGCAGCGCCTCGATCCTCCCGATCTCCTGGGCCTACATCGCCATGATGGGACCGGACGGGCTCACCGAGGCCACCAAGGTCGCGATCCTCAACGCCAACTACATCGCCCACCGGCTCAAGGGCGCGTACACCACCCTCTACACCGGCAACCGGGGCCTGATCGCGCACGAGTGCATCATCGACTTCCGGATGTTCAAGCAGTCCGCCGGCATCGAGGTCGAGGACGTCGCCAAGCGCCTCATCGACTTCAGCTTCCACCCGCCGACCGTCTCCTTCCCGGTGGCCGGCACCCTGATGATCGAGCCCACCGAGAGCGAGTCGAAGCTGGAGATCGACCGCTTCTGCGACGCCCTGCTCGCCATTCGCGAGGAGATCCGCGAGGTGGAGACCGGCGCCGCCGATCGCGGCAACAACATCCTCCACCACGCGCCGCACACCCTCGCCCTGGTGGCCGCCGACAGCTGGACCCGGCCCTACCCGCGCGAGCGTGCCGGGTTTCCGTCCGCCGCCACCCGCCAGCACAAGGTCTGGCCCACCGTGAGCCGGATCGACGGCGCCTTCGGCGACCGGAACCTGGTCTGCACCTGCCCGCCGGTGGATGCCTACACCGACTGAGGCGCCCCTCCCCCTGGTGGTGTGGCGCGACACGGCGCCCCGGCCGGGGTGGGCCAACATGGCAATCGATCGCGCCCTCCCCGGCCTTGCGGCCCGGGAGGGCGCGGTCCTTGTGCGCTGCTATGCCTGGGAGCCGCATTGCCTCTCGTTCGGGCGCCACGAGCCGGCGGCCCGCCGCTACGACCGGGACCGGATCACGGCGGCCGGGATCGACTGCGTCCGCCGGCCGACCGGCGGACGCGCGGTGTGGCATGCCCGCGAACTGACCTACGCCGTCGCGGCGCCCGAGGCGATGCTGGGTGGCCTCCGGCCCGCCTATCACCGCATCCACGAGTGGCTCGCCGCCGCGATCCGCCGGCTCGGTGCTCCCGCCCACCTCGCCACGACCGAGGCCCGGCCGCCCCGGCCCGGCGACGGCGCCTGCTTCGCCGCGCCGGTCGGCGGGGAGGTCATGGTGGACGGCTGGAAGGTCGTCGGCAGCGCCCAGGTGCGGGACCAGGACACCCTCCTCCAGCACGGCGCCATGCTCCTCGACGACGACCAGGAACTGGTGCGCCGCATGGCGCGCCAGCCGGAACGGCGCCCTCCGGTCGAGCGCCCGCTCGCCACCCTCCTCGGCCGGGAGGTGTCCTGGGCCACCGCCGCGGACGCCGTCGCGACCGCCCTCGAGGCGGCGGGACATCGGGTGCAGCACCGCGACCTGGCCCCGGAGCTGGCCCCACTGGCGGCCCGCTGGGAGGCGCAGTTCCGCGATCCCCGGTGGACCTGGGAGCGGTGACCGGGGGAACCCCCTGCAGGTCGATGCGCGACCGCCCTATCTTCCAAGCGTCTCCCCGAATCGCAGGAGCACCCTTGACGATGCGCCTCGCTCGCCTCGTGTTTCTCCTCCTGGCCATCGTTCCCGGCCGGCTCGCCGCGCAGCAGCGCCCCGGGGACACCGGCACCATCGTCATCGTCGTCGGACAGGAAGCCACCACCCCGGTGCCGACCATCCCGACGACCAAGGCGAACGGCGACGTGATGAGCCTGCTGTTCCTCAAGCTGGCCCACCTCGACGGCTCGCGGGGCACGGTCGAGGACCGCGGATACACCCCCGAGCTGGCGGCCCGCTGGTCGCGCCGCGACTCCCTGACCATCGCCTTCGAACTCGACCCGCGGGCCCGCTGGCACGACGGTCGCCCGGTGGTCGCGCGCGACGTCATCCAGACCTTCACCCGAATCCGGCAGCCGGGCGTCGATCCGCAGGTCAACCTGCTGACCCGGCACATCACCTCCGTCACCGCCGAGGGCGAGCGGGTCGTGGTCTTTCGATTCGCCCGGGCCTACCCCGAGCAGTTCTACGACGCGATCGAGAACATCGTCCCGCTCCCGGCCCACCTCGTCGACACCATCCCCGCCGACCGGATGGCCGCCTCCGCCTATGCCCAGGCCCCGGTCGGCAATGGCCCGTACCGCTGGGTCCGGCGGGAGCCCGGCCGCCAGGTGGAGCTCGCCGCCGACCCCGGGTTCTTTCTCGGGCGGCCCCGGCTGGAGCGCGTGGTCCTGCTGCTGGCGCGGGACATCGAGGCCCAGATCAACCTGCTGCTCGACGGAACCGCCGACGCGCTCGAGAACGTCAATCCACCGGCGCGCATTGCCCGGGTCGCGGCGCGGCCCGCGTACAACGTGGTGGCCGGTCCGAGCTATGGCGTCGGCTATCTCCTGTTCAACTTCCGCGCCTACGGGGACCGCGACCAGCCCCACCCGATCCTCGCCGATCCCGCGGTGCGCCGCGCCATCGCCATCGGGCTCGACCGCGAGATGATCCTCCGCTCCACCCTCGGCCCCTATGGCAGCATCCCCGAGGGACCGATCGCCCAGCTCCACTGGATCCGGGATCCGGCCTGGAAGCCCGCCCCGGCCAACCCGGCCGGCGCGGTCGCCATGCTTCGGACCGCCGGGTGGACCGATACCAACGGCGACGGGATCCTCGACCGCAACGGCGTCCCCCTGATCCTCCGGCTCAACTATCCCGGCACCAATGCGGTGCGCGCCACCATGGCCGCCCAGGTGCAGGAACAGCTCCGGCACATCGGCGTGCGCATCGAACTGGTCCGGCTCGACGGGCCGGTCTGGCTGGATCGGCGCAACAAGGGGGAGTTCGACCTCGACTTCTCCCAGGCCATCATGACCCCGAGCCCCACGGGACTGGTCCAGAGCTGGTCGTGCGGCGGCCGGGGCGGCAGCAACGTCGGGCAGTACTGCAATGCCCGGATCGACTCCCTGCTCGGGGCCGCCGCCATTGGCCGCACCGACCCGCTGCCGCTCTACCGCGAGGTGATCCGCCTCATCCAGGAGGACGCACCGGCCGTCTTCCTCTTCAC
Source organism: Gemmatimonadales bacterium (assembly GCA_048499805.1). Taxonomy (GTDB): domain Bacteria; phylum Gemmatimonadota; class Gemmatimonadetes; order Gemmatimonadales; family GWC2-71-9; genus JAWXBA01. The sequence continues at coordinate 102,463 of JASNZF010000005.1, forward strand.
GGTGAGCAACGCGACCGCCGTCCACACCCGGTTCCAGAACGTGCAATTCCGCCCCGAGGCGTGGTGGTCGCTGATCTGGAAGTGGTCGGTGCGCCCCGGGGCGCAGATCGCGCGGGACCGGGCCACGAGCCGGTGACGTGAGCCGCTGGCTCCTGCGCCGCCTCGCCCAAGCCATCGTCACCGTGGCGGTGGTGACGGTCCTGCTCTTCGTCCTCATGCGGCTCACCCCGGGCGACCCGCTCGGCGGCATCGCCGGCGACCGCCTGATGAGCCCCGAGGAGCTGCAGCTGCTCCGGGCCCGGTACGGCCTCGACCAGCCGGTCCTCCGCCAGTTCGCCACCTTTGCCCGGGGCGCCCTCCAGGGCGACTTCGGGACCTCGATCCACCGCTATCCCGACCAGGTCGGCCCCCTCATCTGGAGCCGGTTGCCCGCCTCCCTGCTCCTTGGCGGAACGGTCCTCCTCCTCAACTTCACGCTTGGCATCGGGCTCGGCGTCCTCCAGGCCGTCCACCGCGGTTCCCGGCTGGACCGCTGGCTCACCCGGGTCTCCCTCGCCGCCTGGGCGCTCCCCTCCTTCTGGCTTGGCCTCGTCCTGATCGCCGTCTTCGCGCTCACCCTGGGCCTCTTCCCCGCAGGCCAGATGCGGGATCCCCTGCTCGCCGCCGACGCCTCGGCGCTGGCACGGGCGCTCGACCTGCTCCATCACCTCGCCCTCCCGGCCGCGACCCTCTCGATCGTGAGCCTCGCCGCCGGGATGCGCTTCCAGCGCACGGCCATGCTCGAGGTCCTCCGCCTCGACTTCGTCCGCGCCGCGCGGGCCCGTGGCCTCCCGGAGCGCCGCGTCATCTGGGTCCATGCCTGGCGGAACGCCCTCTCGCCCGTCGTCACCCTCCTCGGCCTCTGGCTCCCGATGCTGGTGGCCGGGTCGATCTACGTCGAGTCGATCTTCAACTGGCCGGGCCTCGGATCGCTGGCCGCCGAGGCGATCTCCGGACGCGACTATCCGCTCCTCCTGGGGACGGCGATGCTGACCTCCGTCCTGGTCGTGGCGGGGGGCCTCCTGGCCGACATCGGATACATGCTGATCGACCCCCGCGTGCGAGACACCTGAGATGCGCGGATCGCTCGTCGAGATCCTGCGCAATGCGTGGCGATCGCCGTCGGGACGGTGGGGTGCTCTGACCCTCCTGGTCGTCTCGCTGCTCGCGCTGGCCGGCCCGCTCGTGGTGCAGGATCCCGCCGCCATGCCCAACGTGATGGCTGGCGCCGAGGCGCCCAGCTGGGCCCACCCCCTGGGCACCGATCCGCTCAGCCGGGACATCCTCGCGCGCACGATCCACGGGGCCCGCGTCTCGCTCGGCATCGCCGCCCTTGCGGTGGCGCTCGCCATCCTGCTCGGCACCTCGATCGGCGCCACCAGCGGCTACCTCGGGGGCTGGGTCGATGCCGCGATCATGCGCACCGTCGATGCCGGACTCGCCGTGCCCCGCCTGATCGTCCTCCTGCTGCTGGTCCTGGTCTGGGAACGGATTCCCACCCTCGCCCTGGCCCTGGTCATCGGCTCGACCGGTTGGCTCGGCACCTGCCGCATGGTCCGTGGCGAGGTGCTCCGTCTCCGCGAGATGGAATTCATCCGCGCCGCCCGCGCCCTCGGCGCCAGCCGCCGCCGGATCATCGCCCGCCACCTCGTCCCGAACGCCGCCGGCCCGATCGCCGTCTCCGCGACCCTCGGCGTGGCCGACGTCATCCTGCTCGAGGCGGGACTGTCGTTCCTCGGGATGGGCGTCCAGCCCCCGACTCCGTCGTGGGGCGGGATGATCCTCGACGCCAGGCCGGTCCTCCTGAGCGCGCCCTGGACCAGCCTCGCCCCGGGCATCGCCATCCTCGTCACCGTGCTGGCCGTCAACCTGGTCGGCGACGCCCTCCAGCGCGCCCTCGATCCCCGCAGCGCATGACCCCCCTGCTCGAGGTCTCCAACCTGCGGGTGAGCTTCCCCGGACCTGCCGGGCCGGTCTCCCCCGTGGATGGTGTCGGCTTCGCGGTGCGCCGCGGCGAGATGCTCGCCCTCGTCGGCGAGTCCGGCTGCGGCAAGAGCCTGAGCTGCCTCGCCATCCTGGGCCTCATCCCGCCCCCCGGCCGGATCGCGGCGACCTCGCGGATCCTGCTGGATGGCACCAACCTCCTGGAGCTCGACCCGGAGGGCCTGCGGCAGGTGCGCGGCCGGCGGGTCGGCATGGTGTTCCAGGATCCCACCACCAGCCTCAACCCGGTCTTCACCATCGGCCGACAGCTGGAGGAGGCCATCCGCACCCACGCCCCGGCGCCCCGACAGCTCATCCGAGATCGCGCCACCGCGCTGCTGGCGGAGGTCGGCCTTCCCGACCCGGCCGGAGGGCTGGACGCCTACCCCCATGAGTTGAGCGGGGGACAGCGCCAGCGAGTGATGATCGCGCTGGCGCTCTCCGGCGAACCGGACCTGCTCCTGGCCGATGAACCGACCAGCGCGCTCGACGTGACCGTGCAGGCCCAGATCTTGACCCTGCTCGACCGGCTTCGCGCCACCCGAGGCATGGGGGTCATCCTCGTTACCCACGACCTCGGCGTCGTCGCGGGCCGCGCCGATCGCGTCACCGTGATGTACGCCGGGCAGGTTGCCGAGGAGGCGCCCACCGCCCGGCTCTTCGCCGACCCTCGGCACCCCTACACGCGCGGGCTCTTCCGCTCCATTCCCCACCTGGACGCGCCAGTCGATCGGCTGCAACCGATCCCCGGCATCGTCCCGAGCCCGGCGGCCTGGCCGGCGGGCTGCCGATTCCACCCGCGCTGCCCCGAGGCGATCGGTCGCTGCACCACCGAGCCACCCCTCCCGCGAGCCCTCGGGACCGACCACGCGACCGCCTGCTGGCTGGTCGACCCGGCGGATCGGAACGGATGACCGCCCCCCTGCTGGAGGTCCGCGACCTCGCCAAGCACTATGCCCCGCGAGGGCGGTTCGGTGGTGCCCGACCGGTCGTCCGCGCCGTCGACGGGGTCTCCTTCACCATCGCACCCGGAGAGACGCTCGGCCTGGTGGGGGAATCGGGGTGCGGCAAGAGCACCGTCGGCCGGGCGGTGCTGCGGTTGGAGGAGCCGACGGCGGGCGAGGTCCGCTTTGACGGCCACTCGGTCCTCGAGGCGGACCGCCAGGAGCTCCGGACCCTGCGCCGCCAGATGCAGGTCGTCTTTCAGGACCCGTACAGCTCCCTCAATCCCCGGATGCCCGTCGGGCGTGCCATCGCCGAGGGGATCGAGATCCACTCCCTTGCCCCCCGATCCGAGATCCCCGCCCGGGTCGCGGCCCTCCTTGCCGAGGTGGGCCTGGACCCCGCCGCAGCGACCCGCTATCCCCATGAGTTTTCCGGCGGGCAGCGCCAGCGCATCGGGATCGCCCGGGCGCTGGCGGTCGAGCCTCGCCTCCTGGTGTGCGATGAGCCGGTCTCCGCACTCGACCTGTCGGTGCAGGCGCAGGTACTCAACCTCCTGGCCGACCTGCAGCGCGACCGGGGACTTGCCTACCTCTTCATCGCCCACGACCTTGCGGTGGTCCGCCAGTTGTCCCACCGCATCGCCGTGATGTACCTCGGCCGCCTGGTCGAGACCGGCCCCGCCGAGACCCTGGTCCGGACGCCGAGGCACCCGTACACCCGCGCCCTGCTGTCGGCGGTTCCCTCCCTCCAGGTGGCGGGGCGCACCGAACCGATCATCCTCGCGGGCGACCCGCCCAGCCCCGCGGCGGTGCCGACGGGATGTGCATTCGCCTCGCGCTGCTTCCATCCCGATCGCAACGAACGATGCCGCACCGAGCGCCCCGAGCTCCGTGCCCTGCACGGTCACCAGGTCGCCTGCCACCATGCGGAGGAATCCTGAGCATGCAAGCCCCCCTCTGGACCATCGATGCCTTTACCGACCGCCCGTTCCACGGCAATCCCGCCGCGGTCTGCCTGCTGGGTGACACCATGCCCGACGCCTGGATGCAGCAGGTCGCCGCGGAACTCGGCCTCTCCGAGACCGCCTTCCTCCTGCGCGACGACGACGGCTTCAGCCTGCGCTGGTTCACCCCCACGGTGGAGGTCGATCTCTGCGGACATGCCACGGTCGCCAGCGCCCACTTCCTCTGGAGGGCCGGGCACCTCAAGCCCCTCGCCGAGGCGCGCTTCCACACCCGCAGCGGCCTGCTCACCGCCCGGGAGCGCGACGGCTGGATCACGCTCGACCTGCCGGCGACGCCCGCGGCGCCGGCCTATCCACCCCACGGGCTGGAAGACGCCCTCGGCGCCGTCGCGACCCGGGTGGGGCGGAGCGTGTACGACGTGATCGTCGAGCTGGAGAGCGAGGCCGCCGTGCGTGCCGTCGATCCCGACATGCGCGCCCTCCGGGAGGTGCCCGCGCGTGGCATCATCGTCACCGCCCGCTCGGACGACCCGGAGTACGACTTCGTTTCCCGGTTCTTCGGACCGGCCTCCGGCGTCCCCGAGGATCCCGTCACCGGGAGCGCCCACTGCGCCCTCGGTCCCTGGTGGGCCGAAACGCTCGGGCGCGACGACCTGGTCGGCTACCAGGCCAGTCCGCGCGGCGGGGTGGTCCGGGTGCAGGTGCGGGGAGATCGGGTGCGCCTCATGGGACATGCCGTGACGGTCTGCAAGGGCACCCTGGAGGTGGGATGACACCGTGGGAAGCGTTTGAAACCCTCGACCTGCGGGTCGGGCGGGTGGTCCGGGCCGAGCCCAACGACAAGGCCCGCAAGCCGTCGATCAAGCTCTGGATCGACTTCGGACCGCTCGGCGTCAAGCAATCCAGCGCCCAGCTGACCGCACTCTACACCCCGGAGGCCCTCATGGGCCGCCTGGTGGTCGCCGCCGTGAACCTGGGGGAGCGCAACATTGCGGGCTTCGTGTCCGAGGTGCTGACCCTGGGACTGCCCGACGCATCGGGCAACGTGGTGCTGCTCGCCGCCGAGCGCGAGGTGCCGCTGGGAGGAAGGGTGTACTAGCCGAGCGGGAACTGCGGGGGCAGGAGGGTCCGGAAGGCGGGTCGAGCGCGCGGTGACTCAGGCACTCGCCGAGAGGGGGATCGCCCCGAACCGGCGATCGCGCCCCCGGAAGTTCTCCACCGCCTCCCGAAGGTCGGCCGCGCGGAAGTCCGGCCAGAGGGTCGGCGTGAAGTAGAGCTCGGCGTACGCGCATTCCCAGAGCAGGAAGTCACTCAGCCGCTGGTCGCCGCCGCTCCGGATCAGCAGGTCCACCGGCGGCACCGGTGCCGCCTCGTGCTGCGCCCGCGCCAGCGCCAGCCCGAACCCATCGGCCGACGGCTCCCCTCCCTGCAGCAGGACCGCCGCCCGCGCGATCATCGCCCGGGACGAGTAGTCCACCGCCACCCGGAGGTGGAGCCGGGTGCCACCCGCCGTCGCCAACTCGGCCCGGGAGATCGCGCCGACCAGGGCCGGCGGAAGCCGGTCCCGTCGTCCGATCACGCTCAGCCGGATCCCATGGCGCACGCACTCGGTCACCTCGCGCCGAAGCGCCGCGCCGAACAGGCTCATCAGCCGACGGACCTCGGGCGCAGGGCGCTGCCAGTTGTCCGACGAGAAGGCGTAAAGGGTCAGCACCGAAACCCCCAGGGCTGGCGCCGCCTCGACCACCGACCGCACCGAGCCCGTCCCCGCACGGTGCCCTGCCGATCGCGGCAGCCCCCGGGCAGTCGCCCAGCGGCCATTGCCGTCCATGATGATCGCCACGTGGATCCCATCGCCGGCGGAGGATGGACGATGGCTGGCCGGCGAGAGGATCATCCGCCCCTCGTGGTGCGGATCAGCCCTTCCATGTGGTCCAGGTACCGCTCCAGGGCCTTCCGGCCGCGGTCGGTCAGGGCGAATTCGGTATGGGGGACACGCCCCTCGAAGCTCTTGGTGCACCGGAGATACCCGGCATCCTCCAGCTTGCGGGCATGGACGCTCAGGTTGCCATCGGTGGCGCCCAGCAGCTCCTTGAGCTCGGTGAACGACAGCGTGGCATTCACCGCCAGCGCGCTGACGATCGCCAGCCGGACTCGCTCGTGGATCAACCGGTCCAGTTCAAGCGATGCCGACGCGGCAGCGCCGCCAGCCACGCTGGCCAGCGCCGAGGCCGGCGCCTCGGCAGGATCGACTCGACGGCGTCGCGCCGCCCCACGGGAATCAGCCACCGTACCGCCTCGCGATGACCAGCCCGAAGACAATGTGCACCAGGCCGAACCCCGCCATCAGGAAGAGATTTCCCAGCGTCGGATCCATGACGAGCGCGGCGCCGCCCAGCACCATGAACACCACCCCCATGACCGGCACCACCGGGACGGAAAAGGTGCCCGCCGCCGCGACCGCCGCGCCATAGAGGAGGAGCCACAACCCCGGCAGCAGTCCAGGCAGCCCGGCCCCATACAGCACCGGAGTGAGCACCACTCCTGCCGCCAGCGGCGGGGCGAAGCTGCCGGCAAAGAGCCGGCCCGCCTTGGATGCGAAGGGGGCTCGGGTCGCGGCCGCCTTGCGGAGCAGGAAGATCCCCCCGATGGCGATGGCCACCACTGCCTCGGCCAGCCAGATCGCCAGCCATTCGGCGGGGTCCGCGGTCCGGCTCGCGGCAAATCCCGCGATCAGCGCGGAGCTGCCCATGGCGACCCCACCCCACCCCGGCACGGCGGTGAAGGAGGAGGCCCGGGTCATGGTGTCCCGGATGAAGCTCAGGTCCTCGAGGGCCCGCTCATGAAGCGGTCTCGGTGGCGACGGGTCCGGCGGGGAGCGGAACGGGAGGGATCGAGTCATGGACTCCAAGCTACCGACGGCGGCCCGGTTCGTCAAGTACTCTGTGATACAAAGCCAAGCCCAGATCGCGGCCAGCGCGCACCCGCGACCACCCCACCCACCCCACCCTCAGGGCCTGCCGGGCGGATCAGGCTGGACCTTCACCAGCTCCATTTCGATGACCCCGCCCTCGTGCCCCATCCCGAACCGGGTGTGGGCGTCACGCGGGGCCAGGTACCGGATCTCCTTGATCCGGCCGAGGGGGACACTGTTCATCAGTTGGAGCGCATCCATCCGCACCCCGTCGATGTACAGGATGGGGGTGGCCTGCATGGTACTGCTCCCCGACCCGCCCAGTTGCCGCGCCCCGCCCTCGCGAAACCATTGGGGCCGGAGCACCCGGACCATCTCGAAGGTGGTGCCCTGGGACTTCTCGGCCGCCAGTTCCTCCTGGGTGATCCGATTGCGCTCCCGGCGCTGGGCCTCCCCGGCAACGGGCAGGGTCGCCAGCGTCAGCACGACGAGGAGCACGGCACGGCGGGTGAGGTGGCACATGGGGAAGCTCCCGATGGGGGGACGACCGGCGACCGGTCAAACTTGGTGCCGAATCGCTCATCCGGACAGGGGGGGCTCGCGAGGAGGGGGCCGGACCCGTCCCAACCCTCCGCACCTCCGGTGCCCCCTGCCGCCGATTCCCCACTCGCCCAGCCCGCCGGTTCAGGTTTAACATCCCCCCTCACCGGAGGTCTAACCGGCATGCGACCCAGACTCCTGCTCGTGGCCCTGGCTGCGGCCCTCGCCCCCCCGACCCAGGCCCAGGCGCCCCTTACGCCGAGGGATTCCGCCCTGCACGTCCTCAACCGGCTCGCCTGGGGACCGGCCCCCGGCCAGGTGGAGGCGGTCATGCGGGAGGGCGCCCTGGCCTGGGCCGACCGGCAGCTCGCGGTGGAGCGGGTGGAGGATCCCCGCCTGGCCGCCTCCCTGCCCCGGCGCTTCGCGGTACTGACCAAGACCCAGGCCGACATGGTCTGGCTATTCGTCACCCAGCAGCAACAGCAGGTCCAGGCCCAGCGCGCCCAGGCCAACGCCGGAATGACGCCGCCCCCCCCGGCACCACCGGCCGCCGGTGACCGGGGCGGCGAGCGCAACGACCTGCGGGCCCTCGGGGCCCAGACCCAGCAACTGCTCCTCGCCCGCACCACTGCCAGCGAGCACCAGCTCGCTGAGGTCCTAGCCGATTTCTGGTTCAACCACTTCAACGTCTTCTATGGCAAGGGACTGGTCCGGCCCTACCTCCATTCGTATGTCGAGGAGGCCATCCGGCCGAACGCCCTCGGGCGCTTCGAGGACCTGCTGATCGCCACCGCCACCCACCCGGCGATGCTGTTCTATCTCGACAACGCGCAGAGTGTCGCCACCGGGGCGGTTCCCCCCGAGGTGCAGCGCCTGCAACAGGCGCGCCGCCAGGTCCGTCGTCCCGGCCAGGCCGCCCGGGCCGACTCGCTGATGCGCGCCGTCCAGCAGCGGATGCCCACGGGAATCAACGAGAACTACGCCCGTGAGCTGCTCGAGCTCCACACCCTCGGGGTCGACGGGGGCTACACCCAGAAGGACATCGAGGAAACCGCCCGGATCCTGACCGGGTGGGGCATCGCGCGACCCGGCCAGGGATCGGGCTTCGTCTACAGTGCCTGGGCACATGACCGCGGCACCAAGACCGTCCTCGGCGTGACCTACCCCGCTGGTGGTGGGCAGGAGGAGGGGCTCCGGCTGCTCCGCTCCCTGGCCAGCCACCCCGCGACGATGCACCATGTCTCCGCCAAGCTCTGTGCCCGCCTCGTCGCCGACGCCGCCCCCGATGGTTGCATCGACGACGCCGTCTCCGCCTGGCGACGCACCGGGGGGGAGATCCGGGCCATCGTGGGCGCCATCGTGCACTCCCAGGACTTCTGGGCCCCGGCCAACGTCGGGACCAAGATCAAGACCCCGCTCGAGTTCGTGGTGAGCGCGGTCCGCGCCCTCGGGGGCGAGGTGGACGACACCCCCCGCCTCTCCGCGGCGGTGACCCGACTGGGCCAGCCGATCTACCTCCAGACCGCGCCCACCGGCTATCCCGAGAGCCAGGAGGATTGGGTGAACAGCGGTGCCCTCCTCAACCGGATGAACCTCGCCATGGCGATGGCGGCGGGACGCCTGCCCGGGGTGAGCGTCCGGCTGGACGCGTTGATTCCCCGTACTCCTGACCGGAATGCGCTGCTCGACGCCGTGGACCAGCGGTTCTTCGGCGGCCGGCTCTCGGACAATACCCGCCGGGCCATTGCCACCGAGCTGGCCGACATCACCGATCCACAGACCATGCGAGCGCTGGCCATCGGCCTGGCGCTCGGTGGCCCCGAATTCCAGAGGCAGTGATGCCAATCTCGCGACGGGCCTTCATGCGCGGGGGGGCCCTGGCCCTCGTCAGCTTCGGACTCGATCCGCTCTTCCTCGACCGCGCGGCCTACGCGGTCGGCCCGGTCCGGATGGGCACCGCCAAGGGCAAGACGCTGGTGTGCCTCTTCCAGCGCGGCGCCGTCGATGGCCTGAGCATGGTCGTCCCAGTCAGTGACGCGGCCTACTACAAGGACCGGCCGAGAATCGCGATCCCCAGGAACAGCGTGGTGAACCTCGACGGCCAGTTCGGACTGCACCCGCGCCTCGAGGGGCTGATGCCCTGGTGGCGCGATGGCAGCCTGGCGCTGGTGCATGCGGTCGGCTCCCCGGCCAGTACCCGGAGTCACTTCGATGCCCAGGACTACATGGAATCGGGGACGCCGGACCGCAAGTCCACCACCGACGGCTGGGCCAATCGATACTGCCAGCACCACACCGAGCATGTCGACACCCCGTTCCGCGCCGTGGCGTTCGGGCCCCAGTTGCCGCGCACCCTGGCGGGCAGCGCCCCGGCGCTCGCGATCGACGACCTCCGGACCTTCGGGGTCCAGGCCCGGGGCGGTGGCCAGGACCGGCTCTCGCGGGCCTTCGAATCGCTCTACGAGGGCGCGGCCACCGGCCTGCTCGCCACCTCCTCCCACGAGGGCTTCGAGGCGGTCAAGATGCTGCGCGAGGCCGACCCCTCGCGGACCGCGCCGGCCAACGGCGCCAGCTACCCCGCGGGCCGCCTGGGACAGAGCCTCCGCCAGATCGCCCAGCTGATCCGGGCCGACCTCGGCCTCGAGATCGCCTTCGCCGATGTGGGCGGCTGGGACACCCACGTGAACCAGGGCGCCGACCAGGGGCAGCTGAGCCAGCGCCTCAATGAACTGGGACAGGCGCTCACCGCCTTCGCCACCGACATGGGCGAGCAGATGGCCGATGTCGTCGTCCTGACGATGTCCGAGTTTGGCCGCACGATTCGAGAGAACGGCAATGCCGGCACCGACCACGGGCGGGCCACCGCGATGATGGTGCTCGGGGGCGGCGTGCAGGGCGGCAAGGTCCACGGTCGCTGGCCGGGGCTGGGGTTGGAGCAGCGGGCCGACGGGCGCGACCTCGCGGTCACCACCGACTTCCGCGACCTCTTCGGCGAAATCCTCGCCCGCCATCTCGGCGCCCGCGACCTCGCGACCGTCTTTCCCGGGCACACCGCGACCGCGGCACGCTTCCCCGGGGTGATGCGCGGCTAGCGGCGCGGGCGGACACCGGCTGGCCCCGGCCCGCCGGGCTACTTACCGTTACGGGCATGCGCCTCCGCCCCCACCACCCGCCACGTTCCCCCGCGACCAGGACAGTCGCTGCGGCCCGCGGGGCGGCGACTGCGGTGTGCCTCCTGGCTCCGGCCCTGGGGTGTCCCACCAGCCCCGGGGACCCCCCAGCCAATCAACCGCCGACCGTCGCCATCGCGAGCCCCACCCCCGGCTCCACCTTCGGCGGCGGTGATGTCATCCAGGTCCAGGCCAGCGCCACCGATCCCGGGAATGGGACCCTTCCCGGAACGGCCGTCGAATCCTGGGTGGTCCTCCACCACGACACCCATACCCACCCCTTCCTGCCCGCGGCCTCCGGCACCACCCGCAGCGTCCTCATTCCGCGGACCGGTCACTTCGAGAGCGACATCTTCTACCGGATCCACGTCCGGGCCATCGACCCCGGCGGCCTGGCGGACACGGCGTTCGTGGACATCCATCCCCGCGTCGTGTCGTTGACCCTCGTCACCCTCCCGGCCGGGCTCCAGGTCACCCTCGACGCGCAACCGACAACCACCCCCGTCACGATCGAGGCGGTCGAGGGGATGGAGCGGGCCATCGGCGTCCCCTCTCCCCAGCCGCTCGGCGGCCTGCAGTACGAATTCCAGGAGTGGGGGCATGGCGGCGCGGCGCTCCAGACCATCCGCACCCCGGCGGTGGCCACCACCTTCACGGCCCGGCTCCGCGAGGCCGGCGTGGCGAACCTGCCGCCGACCGTGGCGGTGACCGCGCCGGCGCCATCGGCCACGGCAACGGTCGGCGCGACCGTCCTCCTGGCCGCTTCCGCGCAGGATCCCGACGGCACGGTCACCCGGGTGGAGTTCTTCGTCGGCGGCGCCAAGGTGGGGGAGGCCACCGCAGCCCCCTTTACCGCCCCCTGGGTTCCCACCACCCCCGGTCCCCGACTGGTGACGGCGCGCGCCACCGACAACCTGGGGGCCTACACCCTCTCCGCTGCCGTGGCCGTCGTGGTCCTCGCCGCCGGGGGCGGCGACGTGCAGGCACCGATCGCGACGCTCACGGCACCGGCGCCGGGAAGCCTCGGGCTGGTGGGAAGTGTCGGCCTCACTGCCACCGCGACCGATGATGTCGGAGTCACTGCGGTGGAGTTCGACGTGGACGGGGTCCTCCTCGCGACCGCCACCTCGGCACCGTACTCGGCGACGCTCCCCGCCACCGCAGCCTACGCGTCGGGGGCGCATCTCCTGCGCGCCCGGGCGCGGGACGCGGCCGGCAACTGGTCCGACTGGTCGGCAAGCACGGTCACCTTCGGGGGCGACGTCGCCCTGCCGGCGGGGCTCACCCGCACGACCTGGGTCGCGGGCTTTGGCGACATCCTGACCGCGGCGGCGCTCGCACCGGATGGACGGATGTTCGTCGCGGAACAGACCGGCCGGCTCCGGGTCGTCAAGAACGGCCAACTGCTGGCCCAGCCGTTCATCACCCTCCCGGTCGACCCCCTCGGCGAGCGCGGGCTGCTCGGCGTGGCGGTCCACCCCGACTTCGCGACCAACAAGCTCCTGTACCTCTACTACACCACAACCGCCGGGGGCGCCCACAACCGGATCAGCCGGTTCGTCGCCTCCGGGGATGTCGCGATCCCGGGGGGAGAGGAGATCCTCGTCGACCTCCCGTTGCTCAACACCGTGCCCAAGCACAACGGTGGGGCGATGGCCTTCGGCGCCGACGGCAAGCTCTACGTGGCGGTGGGCGACAACTCCGACGGGGCCAACGCACCCAGCCTGTCGATCCCGTTCGGCAAGGTGCTCCGGTTCAACGCCGACGGCTCCATCCCCCTGGACAACCCCTTCCTGGCCCAGACCACCGGGATCAACCGGGCCATCTGGGCCCGCGGGCTCCGCAACCCGTTCACCTTCGCGATCGAGTCCGGCACCGGCCGGATCCACATCAACGACGTTGGTGCGGGGGCCTGGGAGGAGATCAACCTCGGCCGTGCCGGGGCGGACTACGGCTGGCCGGCCACCGAGGGACCCACCGGCAACCCGGCATACGATGCCCCGATCCTGGCCTATGCCCATGCCGACAGCCCAACTCTGTTCTCCGGCCGGGCCGTGGTGGGGGCCGCCTTCTACCGCCCGGCAACCCCCATCCTCGGGCCGCAGTACGTCGGCAGCTATTTCTTCGCCGACTATGTCGAGGGGTGGGTCTACCGGATGCATCCGGAGACCGGAAGCCACGGCCTGGCCTTCGCGCAGCTGGGCGGGGTCCCGACCGGCCTGGTGGTCGGGCCCGACGGGGCGCTCTACGTCCTGACGGGTACCCGAATCGATCGGATCGGCCCCTAGGCGGACCTCCCAACGACACGGCCCCGGGGAGGGTGCTCCCCGGGGCCGTGCCATGCCAGCCGATCGCGGTCAGGCGGCCGCGGTTGCCTCGTCGCCGCTCTCGCCGCCGGCCGAGGCGATCATCTTCTTGATCGGGATGGCCAGCAGGGCCAGGACCACGGCCGCCACGAACAGCGCCACCGTCGTCATGGTGAACAATTCGGGCATCTGCTGCAGGTTCTCGGGGTCCACCCGGTGTCCCACCAGGCCGCCAATCAGGTTGCCCACGGCACTCGCCAGGAACCAGATCCCCATCATCTGCCCCACGTACTTCCGCGGCGACAGCTTGGTCATCGAGGACAGTCCGACCGGACTCAGGCAGAGCTCTCCCACCGTCTGGAAGAAGTAGCTGCCCACCAGCCACCAGGGCGACACCAGCACCGTCCCTCCGCTCGCCACCACCTTGTTGGCGGCCAGGATCATCAGGCCGAAGCCGACGCCGGCGAAGGCCAGGCCGAGGGAGAACTTGGCGGCGCTGGAGAGGTCGCCCTTGCGCTTGGCCAGCCCCACCCAGATGGCGGCAAAGACCGGGGCCAGCAGGATGATGAAGAACGAGTTGACCGACTGGAACCAGGTGGCCGGGATCTCGAACGACCCCATGGCCCGGTCGGTGAAGTCGCGGGCAAAGAGGTTGAGCGAGGTCGGCGCCTGCTCGAAGGCGCTCCAGAACAGCGCCGCGAAGACGAACAGCACCACGATCAGTGCCACCCGCTTGCGCTCACCGGCGCTGATGCCGCCCGCCACGAAGACGTAGCCGAAGAACACCACCGCCATCCCCACCAGCACCGCGGTCATGTTGGCGCCAATCGCCTGCGGGTTGAACACCACGATCCCCGACGCGGCCACGGCGAAGAGCACCACCACCACCGCCACGAACCCGGCGACCACCCGCTTCACCATCGACTCCCGGCGGCCCTGCACGACCGGGTCGGGGTCGCGGACGATGTCGGTGCCGATCCCACCCAGGGTGCGGCCGGCGTAGAACTTGAACACCAGCAGGCCGAACAGCATCCCGACGCCGGCCGCCCCGAAGCCGACGTGCCAGCCCACCTGCTCGCCGAGGAAGCCGGTCACCAGCTGGCCGAAGAAGGCGCCGATGTTGATGCCCATGTAGAACAGCGAGAAGCCGGCGTCCCGCCGAGCGCCGCCCTCCGGGTAGAGGTCGCCCACGATCGCCGAGATGTTGGGCTTGAGGAGGCCGGTCCCCATTACGATCAGGACCAGGCCGGCGAAGAAGCAGATCTTGCCGGCGGTCCCTTGCCCCGCGAAGCCGGACAGCCCGATCGAGAGGTGCCCGCTCGTGATCAGCAGGGCGCCGGTGAAGATGGCGCGCTGGAGGCCCAGCCAGCGATCGGCGATCCACCCACCCGGCAGCGAGGCGAGGTAGACGCAGGCGCCGTAGATGCCCACGATCGCCGAGGCCTGGCCCCGGTCGAACCCGAAGCCGCCATCGAACAGCGCGGCGGACATGAACAGCACCAGGAGCGGCCGCAGCCCGTAGTAGCTGAAGCGCTCCCACATCTCGGTGAAGAAGAGGGTCGCCAGGCCGGTGGGATGGCCGAAGAAACCGGTGGATCCTGCGCCGGACTTGGTCACGGGGCCCCGTTCGGGTGAGGGGTGGGAGGGGAACAGCGCACGATGCTCAGGAACGCTTGCCAAGCTTGGACTTGAGGGCTTCCAGCTGCGCCTGCACGGCGGCATCCATCTCATCCCGGGTCGCCCGGCGCCCCAGGTCGTCCAGCTCCGGGGAGGGCTCCATCCCGAGGTCGGCCTCGGAGACCCGGGGCGCGGGATCGGGGCGCATCCCAATCTTGGCGGCGCGATACGAGTTCGACAACTCGCCGTAGTCCCGCTCCACCAGGGTCAGCTCATCGCCAAGGACGGCGAGCTTGCGCTCCAGCACCGTCACCCGCTCGGCATGGCGGGCCACGAACCGCTCGGCTACCGCGACGGTCTCCGTGTCGCCCACCTCCGCGGCGAGCCGGCCCCGGCGCTCGGCATCCGCCAGCTGCCGCCGCTCGGCCTCGAGCTCCCGCTCCGTCGCCGCCACCGCGTCCCGCAACGCGCCCAGCGCCACCTTGGTCTCCACCATCGCCCCGTGGAGGCCGCTCGCGGCATCCCGCGGATCGGTGAACCGCCGGGTCTCGGCCAGGAGTTGTTCCATGCGGGCACGAAGCTCTTCAAAGGCCACGGGGCGGTCCTGTCGGGAAACGGAGAAACTCGAATGTCGCGGGCTCGGGGGGAGGCGTCAAGCGAGCCGGGGCGATATCTTCCCTCCATGTCCCGTCGCGCGCTCCTCCTCGCCTCGCTCCTGCCCCTCGCCGCCTGCGGCGAGCGGACCGGCAGTGCCGGGTGCGGCATTTCCTCCCTGGCGGGCGCGGTCATGATCCTCGACCAGTTCAGCGTCCCCGGCCAGACCATGAGCGGGGCCCCGCGGAACCTCCCCGAAGTCCTGGCGGTCCGGGTCGCCGCCGGACCGGTCGTCCGAGGGCTGGTGGGGCACGCCGACACCGTCCTGGTGGTCGGGGTGGACGAGTCCCTCCCCCCGACCCCGGTGCCGGGCTTTGGCGTCCTGATCGCCACCCTGGCCGGCGAGCCACGGGGAGTGATCCTCTATGAGGGCGCTCCGATCACCAACGCCCCGCACCTGGGCACGGTGCAGATCGGCGAGCGCAGCATCCCCTTGTTGGGACTCCGGGCCGAGCCCAGCCGGATCGAGGACCCCCGGTGTCCCTTGTTCCCACCCCCAGCCCCGCGCTAGCCGATGGCCGTCCCCGCAGCCCGGGCCGCTGCTCCTCTCGCGGACGGTCGAACCGTGGCGGGGTGCGGTTTGCCCCGGCTGGGGCGTCTCCCCACTGATACCGTCTCCGGGCTCCCCCTTTGGGGTGGCTCCGGTCCGTGCGCCGCGACTTGAGGCCGTCATGATCTACGTCTGCATCCCGACCCACGACGAGGGGCCCACCGTCGGCCTCCTGCTCTGGAAGATCCGCAAGGTCTTCGAGGAATTCCCGCGCGAGTACCAGTTCCTCGTCGGCGATGACGCCTCCACCGATGGGACGCCGGAGATTCTTGAGCCCTATCAGAAGGTCCTGCCGCTGACCGTCCTCCGGTCCGACACCCGCCAGGGGTATGCCCGGACCGTGGAGCGCCTCCTGCGGCTGGCCCTGGAGCGCACCGACCGGCCCAAGCGCGACGCGGCGATCCTGATGCATGCCGACTTCGCCCACGGCCCCGAGTTCATTCCCGAGCTCGTCCGCCGCCTCGAGAGCGGCGCCGATCTCGTGATCACGGAGGCGACGCTCGTGGGCGATGCGGCCCGGGGCACCCGCCTGGTCCGCCGGTGGGCCCCGGTGCTGCTGCGCCGTGCCGTCCGCATCCCCGGCGTCCGTGACATCACCTCGGGG
This sequence comes from Gemmatimonadales bacterium, assembly GCA_048499805.1. Classification (GTDB taxonomy): domain Bacteria; phylum Gemmatimonadota; class Gemmatimonadetes; order Gemmatimonadales; family GWC2-71-9; genus JAWXBA01. The sequence goes on from JASNZF010000005.1 coordinate 118,749, forward strand.
TTTGCCGCCTTCCGGCTGAGCACCCTCCGGCAGGCGTTCCGCCATCCCGCCGGCACCCTGCTCCAGACCGAGGACTGGGCGGCCAACGCGGAGCTGCTGGGGCGAGCCGCAGTGCATGCCCGGCAGGTCGAGGCGATCCCGACGGTGGAGCGCACGGATCGGCGGCCCCGCGCCAGCCGGTTCGAACCGTGGACCCGGGCCCGTGAGCTGTGGCGCGCCGGGGCGGCCCTCCGGCGGCTCGACCTCGGCGAGGCGGCCCGCCCATGACCCCCACGCTCATCCTGCTCGCCGCGCTCCTCCAGGTCCAGGGCCCGGCCACCGCCCCACCGGCCACTCCCCCACCTGGGCCATACCCGTTCGGCGTTGGCGAGGTGTTCGAGTATTCGGCCAAGGCCGGGTTCATCACGTTGGGCAAGGCCTCGATGTCGGTCACCCGGATCGAGACGGTGCGGGGGCGGCCGGCGTTCCATTTCCGCTATCACATCGAGGGCGGCAACCGACTGTTCCGGCTCAACGACGTCAATGAGTCGTGGACCACCGTGGACAACCTCGTCTCGCTCCGGTTCCACCAGGAGATGAACCAGAACGACAAGCACCGGGTCCGCAAGTTCGAGATCTATCCCGACTCGGGCTTCTACCGGCAGGAAGGGGTGGCGAAGACCCAGGCCACCCCGGCCGCGCCGGTCGACGATGCCGCCATCGTGTACTACCTCCGGACCCATCAGCTGGAAGTGGGCAAGGCGTATCGATTCGACAACTACTTCAAGGCGGCCAAGAACCCGTTGATCGTGCGGGTCCACGCGCGCGAGACGATGGAACTCCCTGATGGCAGCAAGGTGCCCTGCATCGTGCTGCAGCCGATGATCGGCGACGATGGGTTGTTCTCGAACCGGTCCGATGCACGGATCTGGATCACCGACGACGACCGACGGATCCCGGTCCAGATCCGCTCCCGGCTGCCGTGGCTCACGATCACGCTCCGGCTGGAGGCGATGACCCTCGCCCCCGGCAATGGTCCGTAGCGGGACCCTGGCCCTGCTGCTCGCCCTGGTGGGGTGCGGCGGGGCAGCCCGGTCGTCGGGGTCCGATGTCCGGATGGTGATGGAGCAGGCGCCCGACGAGTCGCTGGTCGATCTCATCGAGGCGGCCCTCGGCGCCGATGCCCGGCTCGAGCTGGCCACCCCGCTCTACACCGACAATGCGACGGTCCTCGCCAATGGCGAGCACCGCCCGTTGCCACCGCGCTACGCGGGGCTGGCGCCGGGGGGAGAGGTCGAGGTCAGCAACACGCGGATCGAGGTGCGGGAGGGGATGGCCTGGGCCCTGGTGGCTTACCGGTGGGTCTCCCGGGCCGAGGGACTGGCCCGGGAGGCGGTCGCCACCTTCATCCTGCTGCCTGCCGAACGGGGAGGGGTGGGCTGGCGGATCCACCATGCCCACAGTTCCTCCCCGCCCGGCTGGTAGCCTAGGCAGGCTTGCCGGTAATCACCTCGCGAACCCGCGCCGCGACACCGGGGGCGAAGATCTTGAGGATCTTGTAGAAGATCCAGCCCCAGAAGGCCCACCAGAGCAGGGTCATGAAGATGCCGAGGATGCCGCCGAGGAGCCCCATGATCACCTTGAGGCCAATCAGCGCGACCACCGCGAAGCCCGCGAAACCAGCGACCGACCGGATCATGTTCGTGCTCCTTCAGAGGGATGGCGCAACAACTGTTGGACGTCCCACCATACGCCGGACGTTTCAAAAAGTTTCGTCGAGGTGTAAGTGACTGTCAATCAAGAAGTTTTGATCGTCGGTGGAGGGGTGGTCGGGGCGGCCTGCGCCCGGGCGCTCGCGCTGGCGGGCCGGGCCGTCCGGGTGGTGGAGCGAGGCTCCACCGGCGGGGAGTCCTGGGCGGCGTCGGCGGGACTGCTGGCCCCCCAGATCGAGGCCGGCGCCGACGCGCCGCTCTTCGACCTGGGGCTCGCGGGTCGCGAGTACTGGGTGGAGGAGGCGCCGGTCCTGCAGGCCTCGGTGGGCATCGACGTCGGGCTTCGGAGCACCGGCATCGTCCAGTTGGCCAGCGGCGAGAGCCAGGCCGACACCCTGCGGTCCAAGGTGGCCTGGCAGCGGCAGCAGGGCCATCTCTGCGATTGGCTGGACCCGACCGAGGTCCACGAGCGCTGGCCGTGGGTGGGGGCGTCGGAGGGGGCGCTCTGGGCCCCCCGGGATGGCGCCCTCGACCCGGTCGCCCTGGTCACCGCACTGCGCGCCGACGCCGCCCGCCTCGGGGTCCAGTTCGTGACCGATGAGATCACCGCATTGGTGCGGCAAGGGGACCGGATCACCGGGGCCAGTGGGGAGGACCGCTATCGCGCCAGCATGGTCGTCCTCGCGGCGGGAGCCTGGTCGGGTCGGATCGCGAACCTGCCGCGACCGGTCTCGGTCGAGCCGGTGCGAGGCCAGATGGTGGCTCTCCCCTGGCCCGCGGGTGCCGAACCCGGGATCGTCTTTGGCCAGGGCGGGTACCTGCTGGAGCGGGCCGGCGAGGCCCTCTGCGGCTCCACCCAGGAGCACGCCGGCTTCACCCCGGAGACCACCCCCGAGGGGCTCCTCCACCTCACCGAACTCGCGACGGCGCTGTGCCCCTCCCTGGCGGGCGTGGCGCGGACCCGGAGCTGGGCAGGCCTTCGGCCCGGGACGCCCGACGGCCTGCCGATCATCGGGCGGGAGCCGGGGGTCGAGGGGCTCTGGTACGCAACCGGCCACGGCCGCAGCGGGATCCTCCTTGCGGGCATCACGGCCCGCCTGCTGGAGCGGATGATCTCCGGCGAGGTCCTGCTGGATGAGGCCGAGGCGGTCCGGCCCGAGCGGTTCTGGAACTGGTAGGCACCGACTGACGAGCGTGGCTTCGGACGCCGGCCCCAACGGGGCCGGCGCTCTTGTTTGGATCCCCGGGTGCGCACCAGCCGCCGGGGGGGAGGTGGCAGAGATCCATTGACCGGTCACCGGCGTACGTGGGGCACAGGGGCCGAATACCCAGCCATGCCCGCCCTTGCCACCCTCAGTCAGGAGAAGGCCGCATGCCACAGTTGTCCACCCTCAAGCGCACGCTCGTCCTCGGCATCCTGCTCGGCGCCCTCGGCACCGGCGTCGCGCTGGTGCAGGCCGCCGACCACCGGGACAGTGCGTTCCTCGGCAACAATCCCGGGCTCGACATTGCCGATGTCTACTCGTTCCTCAGCCCGTCCGACCCCGGCAAGCTGGTCCTGGTCATGACCGTGGCCGGTCTCCAGGCCCCGAGCGATGCCGGGATGGTCCAGTTCCCCGCCAACGTGGTGTACCAGTGGAAGATCGACACCAACGGCGACGCGGTCGAAGACTACGTCCTCCAGGCCTTCACGGCGGGCAGTGGCAGCGCCCAGGTCATGCAGTTCGTCGGTCCCGCCGCTCCGACCCGGACCGGCACCACGTCGCGACTCCTGGAAGACAAGGTCATCACCGTTCCGGTCAGCTTCGGGGCAACCGCCCGGACCCAGAGCCGCAGCGGCATGACCGTCTTTGCCGGGCTGCGCGATGACCCGTTCTTCTTCGACCTGGCCCAGTTCCAGGCCATCCTCGGTGGGCAGGCCGGTGGCTTCCGCAACCCGGGCGTCGATGCCTTTGCCGGGACCAACGTCCTGGCCCTCGTGGCCGAAGTCCCGATCGCGATGTTCGGCGGTGCCACGCAGCTCGGCGTGTGGGCCACCGTCAACCTCCCGTCCAACTGATCTCCAACTCCACCAAGGATTCCTTACCATGCGCAGCCTCACTCCCGTTGTGTCCCTCGCCCTGCTCGGCGTGCTCGCCGGCTGTGGCGGGGATTCGCTGGCCCCCGAGATCGAGATGGCCCGCGGCAGCCTGAAGGACAAGGACCTGGTCCAGGTCGAGCGCTTCGGCCTTCCGGCGATTGCCACGGTGTTCATCCCCTCCAGCGCCAAGGATGCCTACAACCAGGCCGCCCCCGCCGGTGACCAGGCTGCCTTCCGCGGCTTCGTGGTCTCGACGCTGAATGCGTTCGGCCATCCCAATCCCGGTGCCCTGGCCGACGCCCTGCTCCCCGACATCCAGCCGATCAACCTGCTGCAGCCCAGCACCTTCCTCAACGGGCGCGCCCTGGCGGACGACGTCATCACCGCCGAGCTCGGCCTGATCTTCGGCGCCAACACGGCGCTGAATGACGACCATGTGGACGCCAACGACAAGGCGTTCCTCGGGGCCTTTCCCTACCTGGCCACCCCGCACCTCCAATGAGCACACGCCCCCTTCGGGGTGCTGGCCGCCTCCTCAGTGCCGCCCTCGTGGCGGCACTGGGGTGCGCCGCTCCGGTACCCGAACAGAGCACCACAGAGTTGGCGCGGATCAGCGAGGGGATCGCCTTCTTTGAGGCCCGGGCTGCCAGCGATCCCGTGGACAACATCGCCCGGCGCCAGCTGATCAACCGCTATGGCGAGCGCTTCGCGCTCGGGGCCGACTTCGACGACGTGGCTCGGGCCGAGGCGCTGGCGCGCCAGGTCCTCGTCGGCTCGCCCGCCCCGGCCAGGGACCACGCCCGGCTTGCCGCCGTCCTCCTGATGCAGCACCGATTCGCCGAATCCCTTCAGGCCGCGAATGCGGCGTTCGAAGCCGACGCCGGCAGCCCGGAAGCACTGGGCGCCCGCTTCGACGCGGCGCTGGCCGTGGGACACTACGCCGACGCCCTGGCCACCCTGCGGCAGTTGCCGCCCCGTGAGGTCGCCACCGAGGCGCGGTGGGTCGGGTGGCACCTGGTGGCCGGGAACACGGCCGCCGCCCGGGCCACGCAGGAGCGCGTCTGCCAGGCCCTCGACCGCGCCGCCGCGCCACCGGTGACGCGCGCCTGGTGCCTGACCGAACTCGGCCGGCAGGCAGCCGAGCCGGCCGCCGCCGCCAGGATCTTTGGCGCCGCGCTGGCACTCCTCCCGGGCTATCGCGGGGCACTCGAAGGGCTGGCCTCGCTGGCGCTGGAGGCCGGCCGCCACGCCGAGGCCGCCGCACTCTATCGCGACATCCTCTCCGGGGCGCACCCCGACTTGTACCGGCGCCTGGCCGAAGCGGAACGCGGATTGGGCAATGCCGCAGAGGCCACCCGGCTCGAGCAGGAGTTCCGGCGGATGGTGTCCGGAAGCGCCCAGGAGGCGCTGCAGGCACCGGAGATCGTCGCCGCGCTGCTGGACGAAGGGCCCCCTGCCCACGACGAGGCCTTGGCGGTCGCGCTCCGCGAAGTCGAGCGCCGCCCGACCCTCGAGAGCTGGGCGCTCCTCGCGGAGGTCCACCAGGCCCGGGGCGAGGTGGCATCGGCGGGCGCAGCCAGCCGAGCGATCGACTCGATCCGTGCCACGATCAGGGTGGCGGCCGGCGCGCCAGCCAGCTGAGCCGAGTCCCCGCTTCCAGGAGGCCGGTGCCCTCCCGGGTGCCGGCCTTCGCGTTGGGAGGATCCGAGCCATCCGTGGCACTGGGAGTGGCGTACTTGTGGCATGGATACTCGCGCTGGACTCCCCAGGGCTTCAGGGGTAGAATCACGGTGACCGCCCTTGCCGTCTGGACCCCCGCACTCCGCTGGAGTCAACGATTTCACAGTCGCATGGCTGAGCCCGTGCCCGCCGAGCGGCCGGCCGACGATGCCACCCTCGTGCTGCACATGGCACGGGGCGAGGATGCGGCGTTGGGTGCGCTGTACGACCGCTGGGCCAGCCTGGTCCTGGCTACCGCGATGCGGGTGACCCGGGACCAGACCGACGCGGAGGAGATTGTCGTGGAAGCGTTCGCGCAGGCCTGGCGGTCCGCCGACCGGTTCGACGCCGCCCGGGGCTCGGTCCCGGCGTGGCTCTCCACGATCGCGCGCAGCCGTGCCCTCGACCTCGTCCGGGCCCGGGGCCGCCGCACCCGGCTCGAAGAGACTTCGGCCACCGGGGTCGGCTATCCGAGCACGGTCGGCGACACCCCCTCCTCGCCGGACGCGGGGCTCATCTCGAGCGAACGCTCCCAGGCCGTGACCGCCGCGCTCACCGCACTGCCCCCGCCCCAGCGCGAAGCGATCGAGCTGGCGTATTTCGGCGGCCTGAGCCAGTCCGAGATTGCCACCCGGCTCGGCGAACCGCTTGGCACCATCAAGACGCGGGTCCGCCTGGGCATGTCGCGGCTGCGCGAGGCGCTGCGTCCCTACTACCGCGGGGAGCCGGCCCGATGAACGCTCCTGATCGCGCCGAGCTTCGCGAACTGGCCGCGGCCTACGCGCTGGGCGCCCTTGATGCGGCCGAGTCTACCGCCTTCGAGGCCGCCATGGCAGCCGACCCGGCCCTGGCCCGGGAGGTGGCAGAGTACCGCGAGGTCCAGGCGCTGATGGCGGAGGCAGGTGGCGCACCGGCACTGCCGGCGGCGCTGAAGGATCGGGTCATGGCACGAGTTTCCGCCGGTAAGGCCGCGACCCTCCCCACCCCGGGGGCCGTGCGGGTCCGCACCGCCACGCCGCCCTGGGCCTGGCTGGCGGTGGCGGCCGCACTCGTGGCGGTGGTGGCGGCCGGAATCCAGTGGCGACAGGCCGGCCAGCTCCGCTCGGAACTCGACATGAACCGCCTGGACCTGGCCCGGGTCCAGGCGATCCTGGCCGAGCGCGACGCCACCCTGGCCACCCTGCTCGATGCCGAGCGTGAACTGACCGTGGTGCAACTGGTGGCCGCCGGCCCCGAGGCACCCGGCATGCAGTTGTTCTGGAACCGGCGGACCAACACCGCGGTGCTGCATGCCTTTCGCCTGCCGCCCGCTCCGGCGGGCCAGGTGTACCAGCTGTGGCTGATCCGGGATGGGGTACCGGTGCCAAGCCAGCTCTTCAATCCCGGTGCCGACGGCAGCGTCGTACTGGCCGGCGTGAGCCTCCCGCCGGGCGACGGGGTCAGCGCCGCGGCGGTGACGCTCGAGCCCGCCGGCGGTTCGCCCCAGCCCACCTCGGCGATTCTGCTGGTGGGAGCGTTGCCGACATCGTGAGGCGGATCGTCGGCCTCCTGCTGCTGGGGTGCGTGGCCGGCGGATCGGCGGAGGCCCAGAGCCGGGCCTTCGTCCTGCGGGAGCGTGCCGAATACGAGGCATGGCTGCGCCAGGCACCGGAGAGCCCCCTGGCCCTGGACCTCCGCCAGACCGAGTTGCTCTCCTGGTACCCCTACGATGGCGGCCCCGTCTTCCTCTCGGCGATCCAGCCCGATCGCACGGGCGCGGTCTACCAGGTGGTCTCAGATGAGGGCAAGCTGATGGACGTGACGACCGCGGGGACGATGACGGTCGCGATCGGGGGCGTGCTCAGTCGGCTCATTGTCTGGCGCCTGCCGGCGCCGCCGGGCGGGGTGGTCGAGTACGAGGTCCACTTCACCGACTCGACCAACGTCGAGGAGACCCACCCCGCCGGCCGGTTCGTCACCCTCACCGAGCTGCCTGAGGGCCGCTTCCTGATCGATTTCAATCGGGCCCGAAGCCCGTTCTGCGCGTACGACGCCGCCCGGCCCTGCCCCCCCCGTGCCCAGGCCAGTGCGATCGCCGCCGCGGTACGCGCCGGGGAGCGGGCGGCGCTCTACCGCTAGGTCAAGTCGACCGGAACCGGCCCGCCCTCGGCGGTGCCCGCAAGTGCTTTCGCGAGGCCGAGTTAACCTCGGCGCGGCCGGAGACCGCCCTCACCGCCCCCGCCTTTCCCCCACCCCCTGATCCGGCTAGATTTCCGGGTTCTGATCGCCCCGGAGCAGGTTGCCCAGATCCAAGGAGAGGATGCGTGGCCGCAGCACCCGCCCAACCCCTGGTCCAACTCACCCGCGCCCCGTCCCCGGCCGATGCACCGCCGGTGTCGCTGCTGAGCGGGCAGCCGCGCAAGCCCTCCTGGCTCAAGGTCCAGGCCCCTGGGGGTGCGAACTACTTGAAGATCAAGCAGCTGATGCGCGAGCTCGACCTCCACACCGTCTGTGAGGAGGCGCGCTGCCCCAACATGGGCGAGTGCTGGGAGCACAAGGCCGCGACCTTCATGATCCTGGGCGATGTCTGCACCCGGAACTGTGCCTACTGCGCCGTGTCGCACGGGACCCCGAAGGCCTTTGACCCGCTGGAGCCGGTGCGCCTGGCCGAAGCCGTGGCGACGATGGGGCTGGAGCATGTGGTCATCACCTCGGTGGATCGGGACGACCTCGAGAATGGCGGCGCCGAGGGTTTCGCCGGCTGCATCACCGAGATCAAGCGCCGGCTGCCGGCCACCTCGGTCGAGGTGCTGATCCCGGACTTCAAGGGGTCGGAGCGGGCCCTGCGGATCGTGCTCGAGGCCGGGCCGGACATCCTCAACCACAACCTCGAGACGGTGGAGCGGCTGTACCGCACCGTCCGCCCGGGTGGGCGGTACGACCGGGCCCTCGCCCTGCTGGCGAACGCCCGCGCCATCACCCCGGAGGGCCTGACCAAGTCGGGCATCATCCTCGGGATGGGTGAGGAGTGGGACGAGGTCACCGTCGCCATGCGGGACCTGCGCCGCAGCGACGTGAACATCCTCACCCTGGGCCAGTACCTCCGCCCCTCGGCCAGCCACCTGCCGGTGGCGCGCTACTATACCCCGGCGGAGTTTGCCGAACTTGCCGCGATCGGCCGGGAGATGGGCTTTGACCATGTGCAGGCCAGCCCGTTGACCCGTTCGTCCTATCATGCCTGGGAGCAGGTGGACCAGGCCAAAGCCACGAGGAGTGCATGACCGCAACCCCCGCGATGCGGGCCCCCACCCCGGTCTCCCCGGAGGAGGCCGCCGAGCACACGGCGTACCTGCGCATGATGCTGCTGATCCGCCACTTCGAGGAGAAGGCCGGCGAGGCCTACAGCCTGGGCAAGATCGGCGGCTTCTGTCACCTCTACATCGGGCAGGAGGCGGTGGCGGTCGGCACAATTTCGCCGCTGCGCCCGGATGACTACGTCATCAGCGCGTATCGGGAGCACGGCCAGGCCCTGGCGCGCGGGATGTCCTCGCGGTCGGTGATGGCGGAGCTCTACGGCAAGGCGGCGGGCTGCTCGAAGGGCAAGGGTGGCTCGATGCACATCTTTGACGCCTCGCTCAACTTCATGGGTGGGCACGGGATCGTGGGGAGCCAGATTCCCCTGGCCGCCGGGTTTGCCTTCGCGGCCAAGTACCGGGGGCAGGATTCCGTCTCGCTCTGCTTCTTCGGCGAGGCCGCGGCCAACATCGGGGCGTTCCACGAGACGCTGAACATCGCCCAGCTCTGGAAGTTGCCCTGCATCTTCGTGATCGAGAACAACGGCTACGGCATGGGCACCGCGCTGCACCGCTCGTCGGCGGGGCGCTCGCTGGCCGACCGGGGCGCCGCGTATGGGATGGCGAGCCAGGTGGTGGACGGCCAGGATGTGCTGGCGGTGCGCGCCGCGATGGACGTCGCCGTGGCGCGCGCCCGGACCGAGTCGCTGCCGACCCTGCTGGAGATCCGGACCTACCGGTACGTCGGGCACTCGATGTCCGACGCCGCCCACGGCACCTATCGCTCCAAGGACGAGGTGGAGGAGTACCGCAAGCGCGACCCGATCCACCTCCTCGCCGAGCGGATGCGGGCCGGGGGCTACCTCGACGACGCCGGCTACGCCGCCCTCGACGCGGAGGCCCAGGCCGAGGCCGATGACGCCATCGAGTTCGCGGAGAACGCGCCCGACCCGGAACCCGGCGAGCTCTTCACCGACGTGTATGCGGAGACCCACTGACCATGGCCGTGATGACCTATCGCGACGCGCTCAACCTGGCCATGCGCGAGGAAATGCAGCGGGATCCGGATGTCTTCCTGATGGGAGAGGAAGTCGCTGAATACGACGGCGCCTACAAGGTGAGTCGCGGCTTGCTGGCGGAGTTTGGCGCCCGGCGGGTGGTGGACACCCCGATCGCCGAGCTGGGCTTCTCCGGCATCGGGGTGGGGGCGGCGATGACCGGCCTCCGCCCGATCGTGGAGTTCATGACCTGGAACTTCGCCCTGCTGGCGATCGACCAGGTGGTGAACTCGGCGGCGAAGCTCCGCTACATGTCGGGCGGGCAGCTGGGCTGTCCCATCGTCTTCCGGGGGCCGGGCGGTGCCGCGCTGCAGCTGGGCGCCCAGCACTCGCAGTCGTTCGAGAGCTGGTACGCCCACATCCCCGGGCTCAAGGTCGTGATGCCCGCCACCCCCGCGGATGCCAAGGGGCTGCTCAAGAGCGCCATCCGCGACGACAACCCGGTGGTGTTCATCGAGGGCGAGATGCTCTACAACACCAAGGGGGAGGTCTCCGAGGATCCCGAGTTCCTCGTCCCGATCGGCCAGGCCGACCGCAAGCGCGAGGGGAAGGACGTGACCATCGTCTGCCACGCCAAGACGGTGCCGGTGGCACTCAAGGCCGCGGACCAGCTGGCCAAGGACGGCATCGAGGCCGACGTGATCGACCTGCGGACGATCGCCCCGCTGGACACGGCGGCCATCCTCGAGTCGGTCGCCCGGACCAACCGGGTGGTCGTGGCCGAGGAGGGCTGGTCGTTCGCCGGGGTGGGAGCGCAGGTGGTCGACCTGATCCAGCGCGAGGCGTTCGACCTGCTCGACGCGCCGGTGCTGCGGGTGACGGGAGCGGACGTGCCGATGCCCTACAACAAGCACCTCGAGAAGGCCTCGAAGACCGATCCCGCCAAGGTCGTTGCCGCTGCGCGGCGCGTCCTCTACCTCGATTGAGGACGCCATGGCAACCAAGGTCGTGATGGAAGCGCTGTCCCCCACCATGGAAGAAGGCCGCCTGGTGGAGTGGAAGAAGAACGTGGGCGATGCCGTGGCCCAGGGCGATGTCCTGGCCGAGGTCGAGACCGACAAGGCGGTGATGGAGCTGGTGGCCCGCGCGTCGGGCACCATGCTGGCGCAGGTGGTGCCGGCCGGCGGCACCGTCCCGGTCTCCGAGGTCGTCGGCTGGATCGGGGAGGCGGGCGAGGAGGTGGGAGGCGAGGCGGCGGAGCCGCAGGGCAGCGGGGCCGCGGACGCCGCGGGGCCGCGGGACAGCGGGGCAGAGGGGCAGCGAGTCCCCGAACCGGCCAATGTCGCCTCGCCTGCCCCCGCGCAACCCGCGACCGCACCCACGAGCGGCGGGCGGGTGAAGGCCTCGCCGCTGGCCCGGAAGATCGCAGCCGAGCGCGGGCTCGACCTGCAGGCGCTGGCCGGCAGCGGCCCGGACGGGCGGATCGTCAAGCGCGACCTGGAGGGCGCGGTGGCGGCGGCGCCGGCCGCCATGGCGGCGCCGGCCGGTATCGGCACCGCGGGGGCGGCCTTCGAGGATGTGCCGCTCTCCCAGATGCGGAAGACCATCGCCAAGCGACTGGTCCAGAGCATCGGGCCGGTGCCGACCTTCTACCTGACTGCCGAGGTGGACATGGAGCGGGCCTGGGAGGCGCGGGCCGCGCTCAATGCGGTGGCGGGCGATGCCGGCAAGGTCTCCTTCAACGACATCGTCATCAAGGCGACGGCGGTGGCGCTGGCCCAGCACCCGGCCTGCAACGCCTGGTGGCAGGAGGGCGCCATCCGGCAGTGGCGCGAAGTCCACATCGGCATGGCGGTGGCGATCCCCGATGGGCTCATCACCCCGATCATTCGCCACGCCGACCGCAAGTCGCTGCGGCAGATCAGTGCCGATGCCCGCGACCTGGCCAAGCGGGCCCGGGACCGCAAGCTGGCCCCGGAGGAGTACACCGGCGGGACCTTCTCGATCTCCAACCTCGGGATGTTCGACATCCACGAGTTCACCGCCATCATCAACCCGCCCGAGGCGGGGATCCTGGCGGTGGGGCGGATCGCCGAGGTGCCGGCGGTCGTCGATGGCGCCCTGGTGCCCCGGCGGCGGATGATGCTGACCATGTCCTGCGACCATCGGGTGATCGACGGTGCCACCGGAGCCGCGTTCCTCAAGACGCTGAAGCTGCTGCTGGAGAACCCGCTGGCCCTGGTGTGGTAGGGAGCGAGCGGGAAGCAGGGGGAAGGGAGAAGTCCTTCCCTCCCCGCCCTTCTCGCTCCTCGCTTCTCGCTTCTCACTTTTTCGGAGTCCCACGTGGCAACCTTTGACGTCATCATCATCGGCGGTGGACCAGCGGGCTACGTCTCCGCCATCCGCTGCTCCCAGCTGGGCCTGACCACCGCTGTCGTCGAGAAGGACAAGCTCGGCGGGGTCTGCGTCAACATCGGCTGCATCCCGACCAAGGCGCTGCTCTACAGCGCCCAGATGGCACGGGTGGTGGGCCACGAGGCGAAGGACCTCGGCATTGCCATCGAGAACTTCACCCTGGACTACGGGGTGGCGATGAAGCGCTCGCGCCGGGTGGCGGAGCAGAACTCGAAGGGCGCCGAGTTCCTGATGAAGAAGAACAAGGTGACGGTGCTCAAGGGCACCGGCAGCCTCCTGGCCGGCCGCAAGGTCAAGGTCGGGGACGAGACCCACACCGCGACCAAGGCGGTGGTGATCGCCACCGGGTCCCGCGTGAAGGGCATTCCCCAGATCGGGCTGGAGATCAACAAGTCCACCGTCATCAGCTCCGACGAGGCGCTCTTTCTGGAGAAGGCTCCTGCTTCGATCGCCGTCGTCGGGGCCGGGGCCGTCGGGTGTGAATTTGCCGACATCTTCAATGCGTTTGGCAGCAAGGTGACCCTGATCGAGGCACTCCCGCGCATCCTCCCCGTCGAGGACGCCGACTCGAGCGAGGTCGTCACCAAGAGCTTCAAGAAGCGCGGGATCGACGTCCACGCCGGCGCCAAGGTGACCAAGGCGGAGATCGGGGCCGCTGGGGTCAAGCTCCACCTCGAGGTCGGCGGCGAGGCCAAGGTGGTCGAGGCCGAGAAGGTCCTCATGGCCGCCGGCCGGGCGGTGAACACCGAGGGGATGGGGTTCAAGGAGGCGGGAGTTGAGCTGGACCAGCGCGGCTTCGTGAAGGTGACCCTGGCCACTCTCGAAACCACCGCGAAGGGGGTGTACGCCATTGGTGACGTGGCCGGACCGCCGATGCTCGCCCACAAGGGCAGCCGGGAGGGCGTCGTGGTGGCGGAGATCATCGCCGGGCACCACCACCACCCGATCCGCTACGACAACGTGCCGAGCGTCACCTACTGCCATCCGGAGGTGGCCAGCATCGGGATGAGCGAGGACCAGGTCAAGGAGAAGCAGATCGACTACCAGGTCGGCAAGTTCCCGTTCAGCGCCAACGGCCGGGCCCGGGCGTCCAACGAGACCGAGGGCTTCGTCAAGATCATCCGGGACAAGAAGTTCGGCGAGATCCTCGGGGCACACATCGTCGGCGGCCACGCCTCCGAGATGATCCACGAACTGGGGCTGGCGCGCGAGAACGAGTACACCGTTGAAGAAATCGATCTCTTCATCCATGCCCACCCCACCCTGTCGGAAGCGATCGCCGAGGCGAGCCTCGACAGCATGGGCCGGGTCCTCCATACGTAGGAGGCAGGAGGCGAGAAGCGAGCAGGGAGAAGCCGGCAGCGTCACGACCGGCTCCCACCTCTTGCTTCTCGCCTCCCACTTCTGGCTGCCATGACCACCCCTCCCCCGTCCCCCAACCCCCTCGGCCCCGACGCCCCGACGCGCGACTACGTGCCGCTGGCGATCGCGGCCATGGCCTTCGCCATCGTCGCCGGCACCGGCATCATCGCGCTGGTGACCTGGACCGTGCGCACCCTGCAAACCGGCCCGGCCGGTGCCGCCCCACCCTCGATCGGATCGGCCCCCGCCGTGGTCCTGCTGGCGGGCACCATGGGCGCCCTCCTCTTCAGCGCCGCATCGGTCTGGGTCGCGCTGGCGCCGGTCCGCTCGCCGTACCGCCAGGGGGGGCTGGCCATGGCCACGACCTTCGCCACCCTGCTCGTCTCGGTCGTCTCGACCTTCCTGGCCGACAACTTCGGCGGCCGGGGCGGGCTGTTGGCCCTCACGATGGTGGCAGTGGTCCTCGCCTGGCGGCTCGGGCAGCGCGTCGGGCGGCTCCGGACCGACCTCGGATGACCCCGGCACTCCAGGTCGTGGACCTCGGGCGCCGCCCGTACCGCCCCGTCCTGGCGCTGCAGCGGGACCTCTGCCGCCGACGGATGACCGGGGAACTGCAGGAGGACATCCTCCTGCTGGTCGAGCACGATCCCGTGGTCACCCTCGGTCGCGGCACCCGGGCGAGCAGCCTTCCCCTGGCGGCGCCGCTCATCGCCCGGGAGGGGTACGAGGTGGTCGAGGTGGAGCGCGGGGGCGACGTGACGGTGCATGAGCCCGGGCAGCTCGTGGGGTACCCGATCCTCGACCTGTCACGCCATCGCCAGGACCTCCATTGGTACCTGCGGCAACTGGAGGAGGCGCTGATCCGGGCCCTCGGTACCCTCGGCATTCCGGCCGAGCGGAACCCCGGGCTCACCGGGGTGTGGACCCGCGGCCGCAAGATTGCGAGCCTGGGGATCCACGTGAAGCAGTGGGTCACCTTCCACGGCTTCGCCCTGAACGTGGTGAATGACCTCCGGGGCTTCGAGTTGGTGGTGCCCTGCGGCATTGCCGGGGTGGCGATGACCAGTGTGGCCCGGGAACGGGGGGGCGCGCTCCCTGACGCAGCGACCTGGGTCGCGGCGCGCGACGCGGTGGTCGCCTCCCTCGCCGGCACCTTCGGGCGCCGGCCGGTGCCCTGCCCCGAGGGGAACCTCGTCGCCGCTGAGGGCGTTGAATGGGGAACCCCTACGGTGGGAGGCGCCACTCCGTGAGCGACCCGATCGACGTCCGCAACAGCGGGGACCAGCGGTTGCCCCCCGGCCAGATTGTCACCCGGAAATGGCCGGTCCTGCACTACGGCAGGGTACCGACCATCGCGCCTGCCGACTGGACCCTCCGAATCTGGGGGGCGGTAGAGGCACCGGTCGAGCTGGGGTGGGACGACCTGCATCGGCTGCCCCGGCAGGACACCCTCTGCGACATCCACTGCGTAACCCGCTGGAGCCGCTACGACAATCGGTTCGGCGGCGTCCCGGTCACCGCGGTGCTGGCCACCGCGGCGCTGCGGCCCGACGCGACCCACGTCCTGGTGCACGGGGCGCCCGACTACACCACCAATCTCCCGCTCGAGGACCTCCTCCGCCCTGAGAACCTCCTCGCCACCCACCACGACGGGGTGCCACTTACCCCGGAGCATGGTGGGCCGGTCCGGCTGCTGGTCCCCCATCTGTACTTCTGGAAGAGCGCCAAGTGGGTCACCGGACTCGAGGTGCTGGACGGGGATGCGCCCGGATTCTGGGAGGAAAACGGGTACCACATGTACGGGGATCCCTGGGCCGAGCAGCGTTTTGGGAGGCCAGACTACACCCGGATGCGACGGGGCCCGCGCGACTGACCCGGGGCCGCCCCTTCCCGCTCAAGTGGGCCTGTCTATCTTTCGAGGCATGGAAGAGGGGACTGATCGACCGACAATTGCGGCGCAGGCAGAGGCGAAGGTCGGGGAGATCCTCCGGGCGGCGGCGAGCTGGTCGCGGGAGGCGCCCTCCGCCCTGACCCCGGCGATCCGCGCCGTCTGTGTCCGGCTGGCCGAAATGGTGGCCGACCAGCGACACTACCTGGCTCCCCTCCCCGAGCCGCAGGAGACTGAGCGGCGCACCGTGCTGGCGCGGGTGGCCGAGCAGATGCGGTCGGCGCAGGTCACCACCGAGATCAGCCACCATCTCAAGTCGCTGGCCGACCTGGAGTTGCGGGCGACCGGCTCGTGGTCGCTGGTGGCCAGCGCCCAGGCCGACTGGATCACCACTGCCATCCAGTATCTCGAGGATGCGGCGGCCGCCCTCCCCGAGGGCGAGCGGCCCGACCCCTACTGGGCGGACGACGTGGTGGGCGGGATCATCGTCTCGGTCAAGGCCATCATCGGGGCCGACGACCTGCTGGCCCGGACCGAGTCGCAGTATCCGGAGGGTCGGCGCCCGCCGGAAGCCGGGGACGCTGACGGCTGACCGGGGTCCGACCCCGTGCAGTCACCCGTCCGGGGTACCACGGCGCGTCCCTGCAGTTCGGCAGCGTCGGCAGCGCAGCTCTCCCACCAGCCACGGCCGCCACAACAATCCCAGCCACCCGTGCAGGTGCACGCCGCAGAGGAGCCGGCCGCATCCCGCGCAGATCCCACCCGCCATTCCCGCGAATCTCCCGCCGCACTGCTCGCAGCGGAACTCCAGGCTCCCGGACATGGTTCAGGCGGGTCCGGCCCGGTCCGACATCTCGGCCCCGAACAGCTCGAAGAACCGCCCGAACACCGCCACCCCCTCCCAGAGCTGGCTCAGGGTGAGCTTCTCGTTCGGGGAGTGGAGCCCGTCATCCGGCAACCCGATCCCGGTCAGGACCACGGGCGCCCCGGCGATCCCGAGCTTCGGGACCACCGGGATCGATCCGCCGGCGCGCACGGCGACCGCCTTGCGACCCACCACCTCCTCGAAGGCCCGGTCGAGCAGGGCAAAGGCCGGGGAAGAGATGTCCACCTGCACCGGATCCCCGCCGTGGAGCAGGCGGACATCCACGTCCGCCCAGCGCGGGGCGGCACGGCGCACCGCCTTCTCGAGGTTTCGCTCGACCATGGCCAGCGGCAGCCCCGGCACCAGCCTGAGGCTGACCTTGGCGGTCGCCTCGGCGGGAATGACCGTCTTGGCCCCTTCGCCGGTGAAGCCGCCGCGGATGCCATGGATCTCGAAGGTGGGGAGTGCCCAGGTCCGCTCGAAGACGGAGTATTCCTTGAGACCGGTGAGTGCCTGGGCGGTGACTTCCTCCTGCCGGTACTTCACCAGGTCCAGCGGCAGGGTCTTCCACCCCTTCAGCTCCTCCTTGGTGGGGGGCACGACCGACTTGTAGATCTTCGGGATGTTGATGGTGCCGTCGGCGTCCTTGAGATCGGTGAGAATCCGGATGAGCGTCTCGACGGCATTGGGGGCCACCCCGCCATAGGTGCCGGAATGAAGGTCCCGCTGGAGCGTGCGCACCTGGATCTCGGCATAGCACATCCCCCGAAGGGCGGTGTACACCGCCGGCATGCCGGTGGCGTAGTAGCTCATGTCGCAGACCAGCACCGCGTCCGCCTCGGCGCGGGAGGGCTCGGCATCGAGGAGGTCAAAGATCACCTGCCCGCCGCACTCCTCCTCGCCCTCGAAGATGAAGTTCACGTTGCACGGCGGCATCCCCTCCGGACCCAGGACCGACCGGTACGCCTCCAGCAGGCAGTAGACCTGGCCCTTGTCGTCCGCGGCCCCTCGGGCGTACAGCTTGCCATCGCGGACCGTCGGCGAGAAGGGAGGGGTCACCCATTCGTGGACCGGATCGACCGGCTGGACGTCATAGTGCCCGTAGATGAGCAGCGTCGGCCGTCCGGGCACCCGCGGGCTCTCGGCCCAGACCACCGGGTGCCCCTTCCCTTCCAGGAGCTCGACCTTCGGGCAGCCGAGCCCCGTGAGGTGGCTCATCAGCCAGCCCGCCGCATTGCGGCAATCCGTGGCGTGATCGGGGAGGGCGCTGATGCTCGGGATGGCGAGGAACTCGGAAAGCTCCGCCAGCAGGCGGCTGCGGTCGGTGTCGGTCAGTGGCTTGGGCATGATGGGTTGGGAAGGGGGAATGGGGAAGGGGGAATGGGGTCTGGCGGGACCGCCTGCCCTGCCGCGGCAGCCGGATGTCGCCGCCTACGGCTGCGCCAGCTCGGCCAGCCGCTGCTCCAGCCGGGCAAAGGCGGCATCACCCTCGGCGCCATCCATCAGGTCCCGGAGCGCCGCCACCGCCCGGGTGATGTCGCCGTCGTGCCGCTGGAACCAGGCCTCGAACAGTTCGAGATGGGTGCGGTAGATCCGGACGCCGACCAGTTGCGCGTTGTTGAGGGGTCGCTCCGTCAGGGTTCCGATCCGGTAGGTGCGCAGCCGGGCTCCATACGGCCCCTGCAACTGCTCCCGGGACCACCGGGCCAGCGCGGTCCGACCGCTGTCGAGCGCCTCGGGACCGGGCTTGCCGGCATAGAACGCCTCCAGCCGCCCCAGGAACTCCGAATAATACTCGCCGAGGACAATTTCGTCGGCCCAGCGGTCGGCAGCCCGCCGGGCCAGCACGCTGTCGCCCCGGCTGCGGAAGAACGCCTCGGCCCCGCGATACCCCGCCATCTGGGCGAAGCTCTCGTTGAAGGGGGTGGCGCTCTTCACATAGAGCGTGTTGTGGGCGATCTCGTGGAAGACGAGGGCCGCCAACTCGACCGAGTCGCGCACCATCGCGGTGGAAAGGAGCGGGTCGTTGAACCAGCCAAGGGTCGAGAAGGCCGCGGCCGGCCGAAGGTAGACATCCATCCCCTGCCTGCGAAACCGCTCCGCCTCACGTTCGGCCATGGCAGGGTCGAAGAACCCCTTGTAGGGAATCCGGCCCACGATCGGGTACTTCCAGACGTACGGGCAGATGCAGTCCCGGGCAGAGGCCGAGACGACGAGCAGGAGGGTGTCCCGGCCGACATCGGTGTAGGTGGTGTAGGTCTTGCCCGCCTCGTAGCCGATCTGGGCGGCGAAGTTGCGGGCCGACTGCACCAGTCCGACCCAGGCGCGGGTCTCCGGCGGGGTCTCCGGATCCTCGAGGATGTCGGTGAGCGACCGGGCCTTCTGGAGAATCGCCACTTCCTCCAGCCCGGCGCGGGTCAGGTAGCGCACGTCGTGACTGGCCAGCCAGGCGGTGCCAAAGCCGAAGAACAGCGCGGCGGCCGCGACCAGGATGCCCATCCGGAGTCGCCGTCCCCTCACCGGGTCCAGCGCACGCCAAAGAGGTGGGTCGGCCGCCCCCCCGATGCCGAACCCCGATAGGCGTAGTCGATCCGGGCGGCGCCCAGGAGGATGCCGCCGCCAAAGGCGGTCTTCGTATACCCTGTGGCCGGCGACTGGGCACCGTGGCCGATCCGGGCGATCAGGCCGACCCCGCTGATCACCGCGCCACCCTCCAGCCCCAGCACCGTCCGGCGCGGCTCGCCATCGGTCCAGGCGGTCTCGACCAGGGCGAGCAGGCGTCCGCTGGTGTAGGTGTCGATGAGGTTGAAGGCGAAGCCGAGGTGAAAGGAGCCGGGAATGTCGAGCGCCTCGCCCCGGAGGGCGGTGGCGCCATGGTTCTGCCAGCTCAGTGCCATCGCTGCCACATCGAAGAGGGCCACCGTGACCCCGAAGTCGCGCACCACGGTCCGGTCGATCGTTCCGGCAGAGTCCTCGACCGAGAGGTACTTGAGGCCGCCACCGACCGCGAGCCCTCCA
The DNA here is from genome assembly GCA_048499805.1 of Gemmatimonadales bacterium. Lineage (GTDB taxonomy): Bacteria > Gemmatimonadota > Gemmatimonadetes > Gemmatimonadales > GWC2-71-9 > JAWXBA01. The sequence goes on from JASNZF010000005.1 coordinate 138,057, forward strand.
CGACGCCAGGTGGCCGCCCCGACGGTGAGGAGGTTGTCCCGGACCGGCCCCCCGGAGCGGAAGCGGTAGTACTGGGATCCACCGCCGACATTGAACGCGCCCACCCGGGCCGCCGCGGCGGCCATGGCATAGGTCGCCCCACCCGGGGGACGGGCCAGGGCAGCCTCCATGCTGAGGGTGCGAATCGGGGCCAGCCCGGAGGGATTCTCGAACACTGTGCCAGCGTATCCGATGTTGGCGACCCCCGCGCCGGCCAGCCCCGCCACCCGGACCGAGGCGGGGAGGTCGTGAATGACCGGAACCGGAGCTGCCTGGCCCTGCACGGGCCCCACTCCCCAGGCCGCGGCGGCGCACCAGACCAATCCAAAACGGAGCGGCTGGCTCACTTGATCCGGATCAGCGCGAGCCGTGCCAGGAGTTCCTGGTCCGGCTGGTTCCGTGAGCCCGAGGAACCGGAGAGCAGCAGGTCCTTGGCCTGGCCGCCGGGACGGAGCAGGAAGTAGCGACCGCTGCCCCCCTTCAGTTCGCCGGTGCGGCTCGCCGCGGTGATGATCACCTCCGGGCGCAGCGGATAGCCGCCCGGAAAGAGCCCGCTGTTCGCCGGGTTGTTCATGACCGTCCGGAAGTCCCAGGTCGCGTAGGCCAGCTTGCCGCTGGGCTCGGTGAATCCCGGGAGGTCATCGACATAGCTGGTCATCAGCCACTGGCCCGCCAGCAGTGCGAAGCCCTGTCCCGTCACCGCCTCGAGGTTGGCCTGGCCGATCCGGTTGGTGCCCACCAGCGCCCGGGTGAAGCCGAACCCGTTCTCGCCGGTACCGAACTGATCCAGGAGCCACCGGGTGAACAGCGCTCCCGCCCCCCGCTCCTGCAGGGTCCCGCTCGAGGACTCCCCGAACACCAGGGCGTAGCGGGTCGGGTCGACCCAGTAGCTGTGGGCGTTGGAGACGTTGGCGGTGGCGAAGAGGCCGCGGCAGGAGTTCGAGCCGGGGCATGACTCGTTCGGGATGAGCTGGCCCGCCAGGTCCTCCGCCAGGTGACTCAGGCCCTCGTTCAACCAGGTCTCCTCTTGGCTGCCACTGCGGATCAGCCGGTGCTGGTTGAAGCTGATCATGTGCTGGAATTCGTGGATCAGCGTCGGCTTGAGCTGGTTGAGGGCGGTCCGCCGGGTGATGGCGGTGCAGTTCCCGGACGCCGGTGCCGGCGCGAAGGTGAAGAAGACCTCGGCCTTGTTGCTGCCGGCGACGGTGGTGAGCAGGTCACCGCCGAAGAAGTACCCGATCACCCGGCCATCGCTGCAGTTGGTGGTGAAGTCGTTGACCCGCTTGCTGATCAGGATCAGGACCACGCCATTGTTGTCGATGTCGGAGTGGGCCCCGAACGCCGCCGTCCCGATCGGGACGAGGTGGGCATCGAAGAGGTCCACCAGCTCGGTGTAGTCTTCCGGCCGCAGGGTGTCGGCGAACACGGGGTTGGCGTGGTCGGCGTAGATGGCCACGGTCTGTCCGACGGCCCGCGCCGTGGCGGTGACGGTGGCCGTCTCCTTGCAGGTGCTGTTGGTGCAGACCTGGAAGGTCCGCTGGTCGCCAACCGGGGGCGCCGTGGCGGGGCCGGGGGGGGCGGCGGCCGCCCGGGCCGAGGCCGGCACCTCCAGCTCGGCTTCGCGCTGGCGGAGGCCGGCATCGAATGCCGCCGCGGCCGAGCCGGTAACGGCACCGGCAGCCAGGAAGGCCGGCGCTCCCGTTGGCGGCGCCCCCCCGGCCACCTCCACCCCCCCGGCATCCCCGATCTGGAAGGTGTAGGGCCCGGAGACCCCCGTCTTGGACTCCACCCCGCTGCCGCTGAACAGCACGACGAGGTACTCCTCGTCCCCGGCCGCCCCGCCCAGGCGGACACACCCCCCCGAAAGCCGGGGGTCGATGACCTGGTGCGCCCCGACCGCGAGGGTGACCGCCGCCGGGGCAGCACAGGACGCCGGCACCGGGGGCGTCGGGTCGGTCGTGCCGCCCCCGCAGGCGGCCAGCAGGGGGAGTCCAAGGGCCGGTATCACGTGCAGTCTCAAGAGGTTGCTCCCCCGGTGGCGAAGTCGCGCGGAACCGCCCAAACTAAGACAGGACAACAGCTTTTGACAATCGCGGCGAAGCCCGATAGGTTCCGCCCCCCTGCAGCAGTGCTGCGCCACGGCAGGTCCCTCCGCCCCGCGTCCGGGGTGGCCCGGCCTGCCTCTATGTTCGGCCAGCGTCCTGGTGGAGTCCCGCTGGACCCCCGGATTTGCGGCCGCCTGGTTGCCCCTGATGGCCTTTGTCCATCTGCACACCCATAGCGAATACAGCCTGCTCGACGGAGCCAACCGGATCCCCGAGCTGGTGGACCATATCCAGAAGCTGGGCATGGACAGCCTGGCGGTCACCGACCACGGCAACATGCACGCAGCCTGGTCGTTCTACGAGGCCGCCAAGGCCCGCGGGATCCGCCCCATCCTGGGGTTCGAGGCCTACCTGGCCTTTGGATCCCGCCAGTCCACCCAGAAGCCCGCCTGGGCCCCGGCCCACTACAGCCACCTGGTCCTGTTGGCCCGGAACAAGGCGGGCTACCGGAATCTGACGCGCCTGACCTCGATCGGCTACACAGAGGGGTTCTACCGCCGCCCCCGGATTGACAAGGAGGTCCTGGCCCGGCACGCCGAGGGGATCGTCTGCCTGGCGGCCTGCCTCAGCGGTGAGGTGGCCCTCTGGCTGCGGCAGGGCCGCTACGAGGAGGCCAAGGCCTCGGCGCAGTGGTTTGCCCAGACCTTCGGCAAGGACGGTTTCTGGCTTGAGATCCAGGAGCACGGCATCGGCGAGGAGCGGCTGGTTACCGAGGGGATGCTGCGGCTGGGGCAGGAGCTCGGGCTCGGCGTGGTGGCCACCAACGATGCCCACTACCTCCGCCGCGAGGACGCCGAGGCCCACGACTGCCTCCTGGCGATCGCCACCGGCAGCGACCTGGACGACCCCAAGCGGTTCCGCTTCACCGGCGAGGAGTCGTACGTCAAGAGCGAAGCCGAGATGCGCGAGCTCTTCGGCGCCCACCCCGAGACGCTCAGCAACACCCAGGTGGTGGCCGACAGCTGTGAGTTCGACTTCGAGAAGCGCTACTTCCTCCCCGAGTTCCCGCGCCCCGAGCGCTTCGCCACCGACGAGGCCCTGCTCCAGCACCTGGCCGAGCTCGGCGCCGTGGCCCGCTACGGGGACCCGCTGCCGGCCGCCGCCCGGGAACGGCTGGAGTACGAACTGGGCGTGATCAACACCGCCGGCTACGCCGGCTACTTCCTCATCACCCAGGACTTCATCAACGCCGCCAAGGAGCGGGGCATCCCGGTGGGTCCGGGGCGCGGCTCGGCGGCCGGCTCCCTGGTGGCCTATGCCCTTGGGATCACCAACGTCGACCCCCTCGCCTTCGACCTCCTCTTCGAGCGCTTCCTCAATCCCGAGCGCGTGTCGATGCCGGACATCGACGTGGACTTCTGCTTCGAGCGGCGGGGCGAGGTCATCGAGTACGTCCGGGAGCGCTACGGGCGGGACAGCGTCGGCCAGATCGTCACCTTCGGGACCCTCAAGGCCCGGGCGGCGATCAAGGATGTCGCCCGGGTGCTCAAGATCCCGCCGGCCGAGGCCGACAAGATCACCAAGCTGATCCCGTCGGCCCCGAACTACAGCCTCACCATCTCCCAGGCGACCGAGAAGGTGCCCGAGCTGCGCGACCTGGTGAAGTCCGGGCCGGTCTACGAGCGCCTGGCGATGCTGGGATCCCGGATCGAGGGGATCTCCCGGCACTCCTCCGTGCATGCCGCCGGGGTGGTGATCGCCCCGGGCCCGCTGCAGGAATACGTCCCGGTGTTCACCGTGCCCAACAAGGGCTCCGGCCCGGAGGGCGACTCGATCATCTGCCAGTACGACATGACGTCGCTGGAGAAGGTCGGGATGCTCAAGATGGACATCCTGGGCCTCAAGACCCTGACGGTGATCCACGACGCCATCGCCATGGTCGCGGCCCGCCACCAGCGCACCCTGGACATGGATGCGCTCGCCTTCGACGATCCCGCGGTCTACGACCTGCTGCGCCGCGGGCGCACCGGCGGCGTCTTCCAGTTCGAGTCGCCACTGGCCACCGAGACGCTCCGGGCGATGAAGTGCGACCGGTTCGAGGACCTGGTGGCCGCCAACGCCCTGCTCCGCCCCGGGCCGCTCGATGCCGGGATGCACACCGTCTACATCAAGCGCAAGCTGGGACAGGAGCGGGTCAGCTATCCCCACCCGCTGCTCCGGGAGATCCTCGAACCCACCTACGGGGTCATCACCTACCAGGAACAGGTGATGCGGATCGCCAACGTCATGGCCGGCTTCTCGCTGGCCGAAGCCGACGTCCTCCGGAAGGCCGTGGGCAAGAAGGACGCGGCCCTGATCCGCCGCGAGCTGGAGACCTTCGTGGAGCGGGCGCTGGCCCAGGGCCACCCGCGCAAGCTGGCCGAGGAGCTCGCCGCCCAGATCGAGACCTTCGGCCGCTACGGCTTCAACAAGTCCCACTCGGTGGCCTACTCGGTCCTGTCCTACCAGACCGCGTGGCTCAAGGCCCACTATCCGGCCGAGTTCATGGCGGCACTGCTGTCGTCGGAAATCGGCGACACCGACAAGGTGGTGCAGTACATCAACGAGGCGCGGGAGATGGGGCTCGAGGTGCTGCCCCCCGACATCGCCGAGTCCGGGTTCAAGTTCACCGTCGTGGGCAGTTCCCGGATCCGCTTCGGGCTCGGGGCGGTGCGCAACGTGGGGCGGGGCGCCATCGAGTCGATCATCGCGGCGCGGGAGGGGGGCGACTTCGCCACCCTGGCCGACGTGGTCGGGCGCCTGGACCTGCGCCTCTGCAACAAGCGGGTCCTGGAGTCGCTGATCGCGGCCGGCGCGTGCGACTCCCTCGGCGCCCATCGCAGCCAGCTCATGGGCGCACTCGACATCGCCCTCGGCGAGGCCCAGCTCGCCCAGCAGGAGCGCGAGGCCGGACAGGCGTCCCTCTTCGGGGAGGCGCAGCCGGTGGCCCAGCCGTCCGCCGGCATGCCGGACCTGCCGCCGTGGCCGGAGGCGGAGCGCCTGACCCGCGAGAAGGAGGTCCTGGGGTTCTTCATCTCGGGGCACCCGCTGGAGCGCTTCCGTCCGGAGGTGGAGCTCTTCGGCAGCCGGACCACCGCCACGCTGCACGAATGGAGCGAGCACCCGGTGACGGTGGCGGCGGTGGTCACCAGCGTCAAGCGGCAGATCTCCAAGAAGACGGGCAAGGAGTACGCCCGGCTGGTGCTCGAGGACTTCCACGGCACGGCCGAGGCGATCGTCTTCCCCGAGGCGTGGGCGCGGCTCAACCAGGTGATCACCGTGGACCTCGCGGTCCTGCTCAACGGGGGATACAGTACCCGGGACCGGGGTGAGGACCGCGCCCCGTTCGTCGTCGAGTCGGCCCGGGCGCTCGAGGAGCTGCGGGCCAGCGGGGCGGTCGGGATCGCCTTCCGGTGGCGGGCCCCGACCCCCCCCGCCGCCGAGGCGCTGCGGGCCGCGGCGGCCCTCTGCGCCGCCCATCCGGGGCCATCCCCGGTCTATATTGAGTGGTCCGACGGCAATGGCGAGGCGCTCCGGTTGCGGGCCCGCCGCCTGCGCGTCACGTTGGAGGATGAATTGATTGGCGCGCTCCGGAGCGGCTTCGGGGCGGACTCGGTCTTCTTCGTCAAGGTGGGTTGACCATGGCGTCCACGTATTCGCTGGACTTCGAGAAGCCGCTCCAGGAGCTGGATCGGCAGATCGAGGAGCTGAAGCGGGTGGGGCGGGAGCGGGAGATCGACGTCGATGACGAGCTCGCCCTCCTGCAGGGCAAGCTGGAGAAGCTGCGGACCGAGATCTACGGCAACCTGACCCCGATGCAGCGGGTCGCGGTGGCGCGCCACTCCCGCCGGCCCTACACCCTGGACTACCTGTCCAGCATCTTCACCGACTTCATCGAGCTGCACGGCGACCGGCTCTTCCGGGATGACCCGGCCATCGTCGGGGGGTGGGCCCGGCTGGACGGAAGCTCCGTCATGGTCATCGGCCACCAGAAGGGCCGCGACACCCGCGAGAACCTGCGCCGCAACTTCGGGATGCCCCATCCCGAGGGCTACCGGAAGGCCCTCCGCCTGATGCGGATGGCCGAGCGGTATGGCGCCCCCGTCATCACCCTGATCGACACCCCCGGCGCCTACCCCGGCCTCGGGGCCGAGGAGCGGGGACAGTCGGAGGCCCTGGCGACCAACATCCTCGAGATGGCCGCCCTCGCGACCCCGTGCATTGCCGTGGTCATCGGCGAGGGCGGCTCGGGCGGGGCACTCGCCCTGGGCGTCGCCGACCGGGTCCTGATGTTCGAGAACTCCGTCTATTCGGTCATCTCCCCGGAAGGCTGCGCCGCCATCCTCTGGAAGGACGCCACCCAGCGGGAGCGCGCCGCGGAGGCGCTCAAGATCACCGCCGAGGACCTGGTGCGCCTCGGGGTCGTGGACGAGATCATCGCCGAACCGCTCGGTGGCGCCCACCAGGATCCCGAGGCCGCCGGCGAGGCGCTGCGTGCCGCGCTGATCCGGCAGGTGGCGGAACTGCGCAAGGTCAAGCCCGAGCGCCTCGTCAAGCGCCGGGCCGAGAAGTTCGGCGCCATCGGCGCGTTCGCCGAGGCCTGATGCCCACGACCGTCGAGGTCCGCTTCAAGGGTACCCGCAAGGACTTCTTCCTCTGGCCCGAGGACGCCGAGCCGCTGCGCCTGCAGGACCCGGTCATCGTCGAGAGCGACCGGGGGCTCGACTTTGGCCGCATCTCCGCCACCGGCGAGACCGCCGCGGCCAAGTGCAGCTCGGCCTGCTCCGGGTGCGCCGTCGGGGAGACCCCCGCCCCCAGCCTCCGGGTCCTCCGGGTCGCCACCCGGGAGGAGATCCAGACCGCCAACGAGCGCCGCCGCAGCGAGGAGCCCGTCCGCCAGGAAGTGATCGAGCGGATCCGGGCCCACAAGCTCGAGATGAAGGCCGCCGATACCGAGTGGCAGTGGGACAAGAAGAAGCTGAGCATCTACTTCACCGCCGAAAAGCGGGTGGACTTCCGCGACCTGGTACGCGACCTCGCCACCCGATTCAAGACCCGGATTGAGTTGCGCCAGATCGGGGTGCGCGACGAGGCGGCCCGGCTCGGCGGCGTGGGGCGTTGCGGCAAGGAGTACTGCTGCTCCACTTGGCTGCCCGAGCTCTCGCCGGTCAGTCTCGGGCTCGCCAAGGACCAGCACCTCTCCCTCAATCCCGCCCAGATCTCCGGCGGCTGCGGCCGCCTCCTCTGCTGCCTCAAGTACGAGCACGAGTTCTATGTCGCCAGCCGGAAGCGATTCCCCAAGGAAGGGAAGTCGCTGCGCACCCTGCGCGGCATGGAGAAGGTCGTCGCCGTCGACATCTTCCGGGAGCGGGTATTCCTGCGCCACGACGCCGACGGCCCCCGCATCCTGGCCCTGCTCGACCTGAACCAGGAACTCGAGGCGGCGGCGGCCCTCCCTGTCGGCGAGGCACCAGCGGCCCGGCCGACCCCCACACCACGCCCGGAGCGGGAACGGCGTCCCCCCCCCGGCTCCCGAGCGCCGCGCGCCGACCGACCACCGCCACGCCAGGAAAGTGTCCCCGCCGCCCCGGCAGCCGAGTCGCCGCAGCAGGGACCCGGCAAGCCCGGCAAGCCCGGGAAGAAGCGACGGCGCCGGCGCCCCCCCCGTCGGGGTGGTGGCAAGCCACCTGCCTCGGAGGGATGAGTGGGGCGCTTCTTCCTGACCACCGCCATCGACTACGCCAACGGCGATCCCCACCTGGGGCACGCCTACGAGAAGCTCGGCGCCGATGCAATCGCCCGCTGGCGCCGCCTGCGCGGCGACGAGGTCTGGTTCCTCATCGGCATGGACGAACATGGCCAGAAGGTGGCCACCACCGCCGCCGCCGAGGGCCTGGCGCCGGCCGAGTACACCGATCGCATCGCCGGGCGGTTCCTGGCCACCTGGGAGCGCCTGGGCATCTCCCAGGACCAGTTCATCCGGACCACCTCGCCCGATCACCAGCGTGGGGTGCAGGAGCTCATCGAGCGGATCTTTGCGCGCAACCCCGACGACTTCTACGAGCAGGCCTATGAGGGCCGCTACTGCGTCGGGTGCGAGGCGTTCAAGGCCGGCGAGGAGATCGTGGACGGCAAGTGCGCCCTCCACCCGACCCGGACGCTGGAGGCGGTGCGGGAGCTCAACTGGTTCTTCCGGCTGTCGCGCTATCGCGACTTCCTCCTGCACCACATCGAGTCGCACCCCGACTTCCTCGCCCCCGCCAGCCGCCGCAACGAGATCCTCGCCCTGCTCCGCGAGGGCCTCGACGACATCTCCGCCAGCCGGTCCCGCTTCGCCTGGGGCGTCCCGTTCCCCCGGCCACTGAGCTCCGGGGAGCGCCAGATCACCTATGTCTGGTTCGATGCCCTGCCGAATTACTGGACCGCCACGCGCGGCGAGTCCGCCGGCGCCGTGTGGCCGGCCCAGCTCCACGTCATCGGCAAGGACATCACCCGGTTCCACGCCGTCATCTGGCCGGCGATGCTGGAGGCGGCGGGGCTCCCCCTCCCCGAGCGGGTCTGGGCCCATGGTTTCGTCTACCTGGGCGGCGAACGGTTCAGCAAGAGCGCCGGGGTCCGGCTCGACCTCGACGAGGCCATTGACCGGTTCGGGGCCGACGCCTTCCGGTACTTCCTGCTGCGGGAGATCGCCTGGGACAGTGACGGGAGCTTCAGCTGGGAACGGTTCGAGGAGCGCTACACCGCCGACCTGGCGGACGGGCTCGGCAACCTGGCTTCCCGCTCCCTTGCCATGCTCGCCAAGTATCGGGACGGGGTGGTCCCCCCGACAGGGGCGCCCACCAGCCTCGACGTGGCGGGGCGGGAGACGCTGGACCGCTACGCCGCTGCCATGGACGCCCTCGACCTCCAGGGAGCCGCCGAGGCGGCCTGGTCACTGGTCACGACCGCCAACCAGTACATCGTCCAGACCGCCCCCTGGGCCCTGGCCAAGGCCGGCGATGAGTCCGCGCTCGACACCGCGCTCGCCACGCTGGCCACCTGCCTCTTCCGGCTGACGGTGATGGCCTCCCCGTTCCTGCCCCAGCGCGCCCTCGACCTCTGGCAGTCCCTCGGCCAGCAGGGCCCGATCAGCGCCGCGGCCTGGACCGCGGCCACCGCCCCGATGCTGGCGGGCTCCGCCACCCACAAGCCCCCGGCGCTGTTCCCCAGGCCGATCGTGGAACCTCCAGCGTAAGTCGTTGATCCTCAACAGCTTCCAGATGAAAAACTGGTGGGTTGACAGCCACCCGTTTGGGAGGCACATTACCTCGTTACCCCTGCCAGGGACCCAGCCGAGACAGCGGGGGAATTGGCGGTAGGGATTGGCGCAGGCTGGCAGATTGGAAGAGGTCCGTGGTGAGGGTGCATGGCTGAACGTCGGTGGACCATCATGATCGTGCCCCAGGGGTCGAGTGCCTCCCGGGTCATTGAGCTGTCGCAGACGATGCTCAAGCTGGGCGTGAGCCTGGTCGTGGCATTCGGCATGGTGGCAGTGCTGCTGGGCTATGCCACCGTCGCCCGGACGGTGGATGTGGCCCGCAGCGAGGCCCTCGAACTGGAGAACCAGGCCCTGGCCCAGACCTTGGGGCAGCTCCAGGGACGGGTCAGCCAGCTGGGCGATTCCCTTGCCGACCTGGAGCGGCGCGACGGTCGGCTCCGGCTCCTTGCCAACCTCGAATCGATCGACCCCCAGGTTCGCGCCGCCGGTATCGGTGGCCCGACCCGGCCCGCCACCGGTGAGGGCAGCGTCCTCCTTGGGCAGGCATCCGCCGTCCGGGTCGACCTGAATGCACTCCTCCGCCGGGCCAACCTGCTCTCCCGGAGCTTTGCGGAGGCCGCCGACAGCCTCGAGACCCACGCCGACCGGCTGGCCAGCATGCCCTCGATCATGCCGACCCAGGGTTGGCTCAGCAGCAACTTCTCCTCGATGCGGCCCCATCCTGTCCTGAACGAGGCCCGCCCCCACGAGGGGATTGACGTCGTGGCCCCGATCGGCACCCCGATCCTGGCGCCGGGCGCCGGCGTGGTGGTCTCCGCCCAGCGGGAAACCGGCTACGGCAACACCGTGGTCATCGACCACGGCCACGGGATCATCACCCGGTACGCCCACGCCTCGCGGCTCCTGGTGCGCGTGGGCGAGCGGGTGCAGCGGGGAGACCGGATCGCCCTGGTGGGCAACTCCGGTCTCTCGACCAGCCCGCACCTGCACTACGAGGTGCACGTCAACGGGAAGCCGGTCAACCCGATGCGGTACGTCCTCCCCGCGGTGATCACCGACTAGAGCCATCGCGACACGACCTGGCCGCAACGCCGAGGCCCCGGAACCGCAGCGCGGTTCCGGGGCCTCCTGCATCGTTGGCCAGCCCTGCGGTCAGAACTTGACCGCCGGTGCCTCCGCAGCGGCCGGGTCGGTCAAGTCGAAGTACTCCCGCGGGGTCCCCTGGCCGAACATCTTGGCGGTGAGGTTGTACGGGAATCTCCGGATGTACCCGTTGTAGTCCTCGACGATCCGGTTGTAGTCCTGCCGAGCCACCGCGATCCGGTTCTCGGTCCCCTCCAGCTGGTCCTGCAGCTGGAGGAAGTTCTGGTTGGCCTTGAGGTCGGGATAGGCCTCCACGATGGCCAGCAACCGACCGAGCGGCGCATTCAGGGCGGAGTTCGCCTCCGCCATCTCGGCCAGGGACCCGGTCTCGACCGCCCCGGCCAGGCGCGACCGCGCCTCGGAGACCGACGCGAAGACCTCGGTCTCGTGGGCGGCGAATCCCTTCACCGTCTCCACCAGGTTGGGAATGAGGTCTGCCCGCCGCTGCAACTGCACCTTGACCTGGGAGAGGGCGCTGTTGACCGCCTCGTCCTTGGTCTGGATGGCGTTGTAACCGCAGCCTGAGGCGACCAGCAGCAGCATTGCGGGAAGCAGGATGGGACGCAGGGCGTTCAGCATCATCGGACTCCTGGCACGTGTTGATCGATGTACCCCACCGCCACATCAAGGCTGTGGAGGAAGGCTTCAAAGAGGCTGGCGGGGCAGTTCCAGTCCGGGTCGCGCCAGCGGCTTGCCGACTCGACCAGCGGGGCGATCGGTGCCCCGGTCACCTCAGCGAAGGCCCGCAACAGTTGGACGCCATCGGTGGGGACCGGTCTCCCCACCAGCATCAGGCCGGCCCGGGCCATCGTCTGGACCGCCGCCAGGGACCGCTGGAGGTGTCGGCCCAGCTCGGCCGGGTCGTCGGCCGAGGCGGCGTAGGCCTGCCGGAGCCGGACGATCCGGGTGCGCAGCTCCCGCTCCAGCGCGACCCGCAGCTGGGTGGGATGGGGCTGGACGGCCTCGAGGGGATCCGGGCCCCGGAGCACGGCCCGGGCGCAGAGCATGTCCGCCAATTCAATCGCGAAGACGTCGGCGGCACGGCCCCACTCCTCCGGGGTGAGGAACAGCGGCGGGCTGCGCCAGTCATCCGGCAGGTCACGGAGGAGGGGACCCACCGCCCGCAGCTCGGCGGGTCCGAGCGGGGCGGCGATCACCAGCAGGTTGATGTCGGAGGTCCCCTCCAGCCAGTCGGCCCGGGCCGCCGAGCCGTAGACGACGGCGCTGTACCCGGGTGGGAGGGCGTGGTCTGCCTTGCGGAGGAAGTCCTCCACCAGGGCTGTCGGTCTGGCATGCATCAGAATCGCCCTCCGGCGCCACCGCCACTGAAGCCACCGCCACCACTGAACCCTCCGAAGCCTCCACCGCCGCCACCACCACCGAAGCCGCCGCCAAAGCCGCCGCCCATTCCCCCCCAGGGTCCGTGGTGCCGGCGCCGGGAGCGCGGCTGGGGAAGGTGCGGACCCCGAGTCCCCCCCCCGGAGCGCGCGGCGGCGATGACCACGAAGATGATGACGACGGCGATGAGGATCAACGCCACCACCGTGGGCAGGGGGGGCCGCCGGGTGGCCGGCGGTACCAGCGTGCTGTCCACGACCCCCATGCCCCGCGCGATCAGCGCCGCGAGCGCATCCACCCCGACTTCAAGCCCCGCGCCATACTCCCCACGGGACAGCAGCGGACGCATGGCGTCGCGCACCCGGCCTGCCGCCGCATCGGTGACAAACCCCTCCACTCCCTCCCCGGACGCGATGAAGATCTGGCCCGAGTTGGGGTCGTCATCGCGTCGCGGCACCAGCAGGACCACGACGCCGGCATTCCGGCGGGCATCCCCCACTGCTGCATCGGCCCCCACCCCCCACGCCCGCCCGATCGCCACGGCCACGTCCACCGCCGCCCGGTCACCGATGGACACCAAGGTGACGACCGCCAGCTCGGCCCCCGTCCGCTCCCGCAGCAGCTCGATCTTGGAGGTCAGGCGTGCGGTGGTGGCCGGGTCGATGACGCCGGCCACATCGGTGACATACCCTGCCGGCCGGGCCGGGAAGAGATCGGCCACACCCCCCTGGGCCACGCCGATGCCGGCCGCGGCAAGTTGTAGCACCATCGCGGCGAGGATAGCTTTCCCGGGTGAAACGCGTCCTGCCACTCTTGCTCCTTGCTGGTGCGCTCGGTTGCCGCGAGACGGTCGTGGCGGTCCAGGTCACCATCCCGGATGCCACCGGCACCATGGCCCCTGCGGGCGGCGTCACGGTCATGGCGTTGCCCTACGATCGCGACAGTCTCCTGCGCAGCATGGAAAACGAGGCCGCGACCCCGCGGCCACATACGGCCGAGCTGGACAGCCTGTTTCAGCTCTTCCGGGGACCGTTCTCCGAATCTACCCGATTGGCGGTGCTGGTGGAGCGGCTCCGCGACTCCCTGCGGGCGGTCGAGTCCGACCCGACCCGGCAGGGCCAGGCGGCCACCCTGCAGGACTCGATCGCGGTGCTGGAGCGCGCCCGGTCCGAGGCAAGCCAGCGGCTTGCGGCCATCAGGGAGCAGGTCGGCCCGCGGATCGACTCCCTCCGCGCCGAGGTGCGTGCCTGGGAAGCGGAGACCTTCCGGAACTGGGCCGAGACCACCCGCTCGCTCAGCAGCGGCAAGCTCGTGGCCGGCATCATGGACACCACACGGCGGGACGGCACCGCACGCCTCTACCTTCCCCCGAGCGGCCGGTCCTGGTGGGTGTATGGCCGCTCCTTCAACTCCGGTGATCCAAATTCGGAGTGGTACTGGAACCTGCCACTCTCCGGGTCCACGATGATCCTCGACACCTCGACCGGCCAATTGCGGCCCCGGTATTGACGATGCGCACCCCCACGATCTTCGTGGCCCTCCTGCTCGCCGGCGCCCCCCTGCTGCCGGCCCAGACCGCCGCCCAGCTCGCCGCCCGGACCAAGGGCTCGGCCTCGGCGCCGGTCACCGTCTACGAGATGTCCGACTTCCAGTGCCCCTTCTGTCGGCGGTTCGCCCTGGAGACCTTTCCGGCCATTGAGCGCGAGTACATCACCACCGGCAAGGTCCGGTGGATCTTCGTCAACCTGCCCCTGACCTCGCTCCACCCGAATGCCGTCCCGGCCGCCCAGTTCGCGGCGTGCGCCGCCCGGCAGGGCAAGTTCTGGCCCGCCCACGACCTCCTCTTCCTCCACCAGGACACCTGGGCGCCGCTGCGCAACCCGGGGCCGTTCCTGCTCTCGCTCGCAGACACGCTCCGGATTCCCCGGGCCCCGATCGCCACCTGCCTGCAGAACGAGGAGACGGTCGCCGAGATCCGGTCGGACGCCGAGGGTGCGCAGCGCGCCGGCGCCCAGTCCACCCCGACCTTCTACGTGGAGGGACTGCTGGTGACCGGGGCCCAGCCGATCGGGCTCTTCCGCCGGCTGTTCGACTCGCTGTACACGGCCAAGCGCGCCCCCCGCTAGCCGAGCGCCAGGAACACGTCGTAGAGCGCGTGGGTCCAGGCGGTGATGCCCAGTCCCCGGGTGAGGTAGAGCCCGCTGAACAGCAGCCCGGCGATCGCCCGGAAGGTGAACGACCCGAGCTCCCAGGGGTCCCCGTAGGCGCCGACGTAGTGGAACGCCGAGAAGATCAGCGCTCCCAGCACCGCCGCGAACACCCCCGACGCCCCACGCCCCCAGCCAAGCCCGCGACCGGCCAGGGCCGCCAGCCCGGACACCAGCAGCACCCGGAACAGCAGCTCCTCGTAGATCCCCGCACCCAGCGAAATCGTGAGCTGGGTGGGCAGGTCCAGCGCGGCCACGCCCCCCTGTGCCACCACCGCCATCATCGGGATGCCCCCCGGCAGGAGCCAGGAGGTGAGCGTGCCAGCCACCAGGCCCAGCACCAGGGCGTAGAGGACCGATTCGCCAAGCATCCCAAGGAACACGGAGGTCCGGGGCGTCCCGTGCCGGCGCCAGTCCCGGCCGGCGAGGAATGCCCCGATCCCGAGCAGCAGCACCGCGAAGGCGGTCAACCCGTTCCGCCCACCCAGCCAGATGAACAGGCTCTTGAGCAGGACGTCGGCCCCGTTCCTCACCCCGGCGATGGCGTCGCCCGAGAGCGAGAAGGCCAGTATCTCGTAGAGCAGCAGCAGGGGCAGCGCGTAGAGCAGGCTGTAGCGGGGGGCCCGGGAATCCTGGAGGTAGGCACGAAGTCGGGAGGGCATCGCTGAAAGCTAAGCGGGGCAGCGGGGCAGCGGGGCAGCGAGGCAGCGGGGCAGCGGGGCAGCGAGGCAGCGAGGCAGCGAGGCAGCGGGGCAGCGGGGCAGCGGGGCAAAAGGTGCGGAACTGCTGCCACCTCCCCAAGAGGCTCGGTTGCGTGGGCGTGGACTCCTGCCCCCCTGCCCCGCTGCCCCACCCCGGACGTGCGTCGCGCCGCCCGGGAGACTCCCGAACGGCGCGACTCGTGGTCATCGAACTCGGGACGAATCTCCCGGCTCGTTGTTCCTTACCGCGACCAGGCGATCGTTGCCCAGGCCGAGTTCGGATGACGACTGTCACTAGACAATGGATCACCTCCTTCATCGAAGGTGGCACAATGGGCGGACCCGACTACAGTAGGAATCCCGCGGCCCCGGCGCAAGGGGCGGGCGGGACCCCCTATACTTCCTGAATGCCCCGACCGCACGCTGCCTACCGCCTGTTGGCCACCCTTGGTGCGACGGTTGTCCCGGCGCTGGCCCCGCTGGGCGGGGACAAGCTGCGACGCGGCATCCGGGCGCGCCGGGGCGTGGCCCGCCGCATGGTGGCGTGGGGCCAGCAGCATCGCGATCCGGCCCGGCCACTGCTCTGGCTCCATGCCCCCTCCGTCGGCGAAGGGTTGCAGGCGGAGGTTGTGCTGCGGGTGCTGCGCGAGCGGCACCCTGACTGGCAGGTCGTCTACACCCATTTCTCCCCGTCCGCCGAGTCGCTGGCGGCGCGCCAGCCGGCCGACCTGATCGACTATCTCCCCTGGGACACCGCGCCCCGGATCGGTCGGGTCCTCGACGCGGTCCGACCGACCGCAGTGGTCTTCGCCAAGCTGGACCTCTGGCCCGAACTCGCCTGCCAGGCCGCGGCCCGCGGGTGTGGGGTCGGCATCATCGCCGCCACGGTCAGCCCCGTGAGCAGCCGACTGCGCTGGCCGGCGCGGGGACTCCTTCGCGCCGGGTATGCCGCGGTGACGGCTGCCGGGGCGATCGGGCCCGCTGACGCCACCCGGCTGGCAACCCTGGGCGTGCCCCCCGATCAGATCGCGGTGCTGGGCGACCCGCGCTTCGACAGCGTCCTGCAGGCGATTGCCGACACCAGGCCGGACGACCCTGCGCTCCGGTTTCGCCGTGGTGCGCCGGTGCTGGTGGCAGGATCGACCTGGCCCCGGGACGAGGCGGTTCTCCTCGAGGCGTTCGCCTCGGTCCGCCGGGTCCATCCCGACGCCCGGCTGATCCTGGCGCCCCATGAGCCGACCTCGGCCCACCTGGTCGGCATCCGGGCGCGCGCCCGCCGGGCCGGGCTGGCCGACCCCGTCCTGCTCGACGAGGCCACCCCCGATGCCTCGCTGGTCCTCGTCGACCACGTGGGGGTGCTCGCCCGGCTGTACGGGTCGGCCGCCATGGCCCATGTCGGGGGAGGGTTCGGGCGGGCCGGACTGCATTCCGTGGTCGAGCCGGCGGGCTGGGGGATCCCGATCAGCGTGGGGCCCCATTGGCAGGCCAGCCGGGAGGCCGGGATGCTCGCCGAGGCGGGGGCCGTCGAGGTTCTGGTCGACCGGGTCCCGGCGCGTCAGCTGGCGGCCTGGTGGAGCCGGATGTTGTCGGAACGGGGGGCGCGGGAACAGGCGGGACGGGCGGCGGCGGCGGTCATCGATGCCGGCCGCGGGAGCGCGGCCCGGCAGGCGGAGCTGGTGGAGCGGTTGATGCGGCGCTAGCGGTTGCGGACCGCCACGCCCTCGTAGGTCACCGTGCGCGGCACCACCACCCCCAGCGTGAGCGCCGAGATCAACAGGTCGCTCCAGCGGGAGCTGACCCGGATCTTGACCCCGGTGATGATCGGGGAGTCGATCGCCTGGCTGGCGAGCGCGCGCTGCAGGGAGCTCTGGGAAACCGGCAGCACCCCCCAGAACAGGTGCAGGCTCTTGGTCTTGAGGGAGAACGCATCGCCCTGGAGCGGCTCGCCGGCCGGGGTGGCCATGGTGGCCGGCACCCCGAGGGTCGTGGCATCGAACCGCTCCACACACCCGGTGCTGGCCAGGAGGAGGGCGGCGAGCATCAGCGGCAACATGCGGCGAGGGGTCATCGGCCGATCCGGAGAGAGTAGCCCAGGCCGACGCTCCAGACGGAGGCGTCGACGCCATCCTGCAGAACCCGATCGTACATGCCGCGCACCGTGATCCCGTTGATGAAGCCGAGGTCGATGCCGCCGCTGACCGCGGCATCCGTTGACTCGGTCTCTCCCCCGAACCCGCCTTCCTCGGTCCGGCGCGTCCACTGCATTCGCGGCGCCAGCCAGGGCTTGAGTGAGACCACCGGGCTGGCGATCGTCCAGCCCAGGCCGAGCCCCACGGGCACGCTGGTGGTGGTGATCTCGCCACCCTCAATGCTCGTGCCGGCGGCCTGCCAGCGCCCCACCCCGCCCTGAAGGGTGGCGAAGAAGGGGACCAGCGGGCCCCCGATCAGGCGCAGGCTCGCCATCGCCCCTCCCGAGAGGACGGCGTCCTCGCCGGTGACATCGGTCCGGGCCACCAGCGCCGTCACCCCAAGGAGTCCGAGTCCGGCCCCGGCGCTCGCCGCCACGGTGGTCCCCAGGCCGGAGGCGTCATTCGGCACGCCAACATCGGCGGCGAGCGAGAGGCCGCGCGGCAGGCCCACGCTCCGGACCGGCAGCCCGGGCAGCTGGGCCTCCAGGCGCCCCGTTCCGCTGAGCGTGGCCGCCAGGAGCAGGGTAACCAGGATCCGGGTTGTCATCGGGAGGGCCACCTAGCGCAGGAGGGAGAAGCCGAGCGAGACGCCGTCGTAGTCGCCCATGGCGCCCGCGACCCGCAGTTCAAACCGGCGCGACAGCTTCACGTCGACCCCGAACCCGAGCCCGAAGATCACGTCCCCGTCGTCGCCCACCACCAGGGCGGCCACTGGGTGGAGGTAGGGCGTGAGCTGGATCTCACTGTCCTCGATCAGGATCCGGCGGGCCATGGAAAAGCCGACCGGCAGGAGGAGGCTGCTGTTGTCCCCGGTGATCAACCCGGCCCCGAGGGTCAGGGCGCCGTCGAACGGGAAGTCCTCGCTGTGGTCCAGGGCGCGCTGGCGCCAGTCGACGCCCAGGAGCAGGCGGGAGTCGCCGACCGGGTAGTCGCGCAGCCCGATCCGGAAGCCGAAGTCGGCCGACCCGGCGGCGAAGCGATAGTGCCCCTCGACCGCACTGCCGGCACCCGGGTCCGAGAACGAGGCGCCGATCTCGGTCCGGTCAAAGGCGCGATAGGGCGCCAGGAAGACCGGCGTCCCGAGGGTCTGGGCTTCGGCCACGGCGGTGGTGGCGCAGGCGACGAGTGCCGCTGCGAGGATCGGGCGAAGGACGGTCATGTCAGGCTCCCTGGACGCGTTCGGCTACGACCCGCACGACGTTGTCCACCACCTGCAGGAATCCGCCCGCGACCGTGAACTGGCTCGAGCGGTCCTGGTGCCTCACGGTCAGGACGCCCGACCCCAGCAGGGTCATGAACGGCGCGTGGTTGGCAAGGATGCCGACCTGCCCGTCGTAGGCGGGTGCAACGACGGCTTCGGCCTCCCCGTCAAAGAGAGACGTCTCAGGGGAGATCACCGTCACACGCATCAGCCGGCCACCATCTTCTGGGCGGCCTCGACCACGTCCTCGATGGCGCCCTGCATGTAGAAGGCCTGCTCGGGCAGGTGGTCGTACTCGCCGGAGAGCACCGCCTCGAAGCTGCGGACCGTGTCCTCGAGCTTGACGTACTTGCCGGGGAAGCCGGTGAACTGGGTGGCCACGAAGAACGGCTGGGAGAGGAACTTCTGGAGCCGGCGCGCCCGGGCGACGACCAGCTTGTCGTCTTCCGAGAGCTCGTCCATGCCCAGGATCGCGATGATGTCCTGCAGCGCCTTGTAGCGCTGGAGGGTGTTCTGGACCCCGATGGCGACGTTGTAGTGCCGCTCCCCGACGTACTGCGGGTCCAGGATCCGGCTCGAGGAGTCGAGCGGGTCGACCGCGGGGTAGATGCCGAGTTCGGAGATGGCGCGCGAGAGCACCACCGTGGCGTCGAGGTGCGCGAACGCGGTGGCCGGGGCCGGGTCGGTCAGGTCGTCGGCGGGGACGTAGATCGCCTGCACCGAGGTGATCGAGCCCTTGGTGGTCGAGGTGATCCGCTCCTGCAAGTCGCCCATCTCGGTGGCCAGGGTCGGCTGGTAGCCGACGGCGCTCGGCATCCGGCCCAGGAGCGCCGACACCTCGGAGCCCGCCTGGGTGAACCGGAAGATGTTGTCGACGAAGAGGAGCACGTCCTGGCCCTCCATGTCGCGGAAGTACTCCGCGATCGTCAGGCCCGAGAGGCCGACCCGCAGCCGGGCTCCCGGCGGCTCGTTCATCTGGCCGTAGACCAGCGCCACCGAGTCGAGGATGCCGGCCTCCTTGAACTCGAGGTAGAGGTCGTTCCCCTCACGGGTGCGCTCGCCCACGCCGCAGAACACCGACCGGCCGCCGTGGCCCTTCTGGACATTGTTGATGAGCTCCTGGATGACGACGGTCTTGCCGACGCCGGCGCCGCCGAACAGGCCGATCTTGCCGCCCTTCACGAACGGGGCGATCAGGTCGATGACCTTGATGCCGGTCTCGAAGATCTGGGTCTTGGGCTCGAGGTCGGTGAACTTCGGGGTCTCCCGGTGGATCGGCCAGCGCTCGACCGAGGCGGGAATCGGCGCGCCGCCGTCCACCGGCTCGCCGAGGACGTTGAGGATCCGGCCCAGCGGGGCGTTGCCGACCGGGACCATGATCGGGCCGCCGGTGTCCACCACCGGCATCCCGCGGGTCACCCCGTCGGTGCTGCTCATGGCCACCGCGCGGACCTGGTTCTGGCCGATGTGCTGCTGGACCTCGGCGACGAGGTGCACCGCCATCGGGCCGGAGCTGTCCGTGATCTCGATGGCCGAGTAGAGGTCGGGCAGCTTCTCGGGCGCGAACTCGACGTCCAGCACCGGTCCGATGACCTGCACGACGTGCCCGATGTTGGTGGCGATAGCAGTGCTCATGGTGTTCCGTACCCCGTTCAAGTCAGTGCGTTGTGAAGGGAGAAGGAAGCAGCGAGCAGGGAGCGGCCAGGTCGGATCCGGCGGATGATCGCACCGGCCCTTCCCCGCGGATCAGCGTCCCGACCCACCTGCCTCCCCATTCCCTATTCCCTATTCCCCATTCCCTGCCTGTCGCTGCTCACTTCTCGCTTCTCGCTTCACTCACCCCTGCAAGGCCGCCGCCCCGCCGACGATCTCGCTGATCTCCTGGGTGATCGCGGCCTGCCGCTGGCGGTTGTAGGTCCGCTTCAGGACCTCGAGGATCTCGCCGGCGTTGTCGGTGGCGTTCTTCATGGCGGTCCGGCGGGCCCCGTGTTCGCCTGCGGCGGTCTCGACCAGCCCGCGGTAGACCGCATTCCGGACGTAGAGCGGCAGCAGCTGCTCCAGCAGCTCCTCCGGGTTTGGCTTGAGGAGGTAGTCGGGCTTCCGGGTCCGCTCGGCCGGCGCCTCGACCGGCAGGAGCCGGGTCGTGGTGGGCGGGGTCGAGAGGGCGCTCGCAAACTGGCAGTGGACCATCTCCAGGATGGCCAGCTCGCCGGCCTCGAAGGCGTTGAGCAGCTCCTCCACCAGCGATCTCGCGTGCTCGGCGGTCGGCTTGTCGCCGATGTCCTGGCGCTCGACCTTGAGGGGACGCCCCAGGTACTTGAAGTACCCCGCCCCCTTCTTGCCCACCGCGTGCAGGTCGACGGTGTATCCCTCGGCCTCGAGCGCCGCGATCCGGCGCCGGGCTTCCTTGATCAGGTTCGAGTTGAACGCCCCGGCCAGGCCCCGGTTGGAGGTCACCAGGATCAGCGCGGCCCGGGTCGGGCCGCCCTTGGCGGGGGGCGCCGGCTGGCGGAGCAGCGGAAAGCGCTGCGCCAGCTCGGGGGAGACCAGGTCGGCGATGACCCCGGCCAGCGCCTCGGCGTAGGGCCGGGCGGCCACCACCCGGTCCTGCGCCCGCTTCAGCTTGGAGGTGGAGACGAGCTCCATCGTCCGCGTGATCTTGCGGGTGTTCTGGACGGAGTTGATCCGCCCCTTCAGCTGCCGGCCCTTGGCCATTACTCGGGCCGGAAGAGCGGCTTGAAGGTCGTGATGGCGGCCTTGAGCTCCGCGGCGATCTCGTCGGTCAGCGCCTTCTTGACCCGGATCCCCTCGAGCACCTTCGGGGCCTGGGCCCCGAGGTAGGCCAGGAAGTCACGCTCCCACTGGCGCACCTTCTTGACGTCGACGTCGTCGAGGTGGCCGTTGGTCACGGCGTAGATCACCGCCACCTGCTGGTCCACCGGCATCGGGGAGTACTGCGGCTGCTTGAGGATCTCGACCAGGCGGGCGCCCCGCGCCAGCTGGCGCTGGGTGGCGGCGTCGAGGTCGGAGCCGAACTGGGCAAAGGCCTCGAGCTCGCGGAACTGCGCCAGCGAGAGGCGGAGCGGACCGGCCACCTGCTTCATCGCCTTGATCTGCGCGTTGCCACCCACCCGGCTCACCGAGATGCCGGCGTTGACGGCCGGGCGCACGTTCGAGTAGAACAGGTCGGTGGTCAGGAAGATCTGGCCGTCGGTGATCGAGATGACGTTGGTCGGGATGTACGCCGAGACGTCGCCGGCCTGGGTCTCGATGATCGGCAGGGCCGTCAGCGAGCCGCCCGGCTTCTTGATCCGCGGGTCGAGCGAGATGACGCCCGGGTCCTCGGAGATCTTGGCCGCGCGCTCGAGCAGGCGGCTGTGCAGGTAGAAGACGTCACCCGGGTACGCCTCGCGGCCCGGGGGACGGCGCAGGATCAGCGACAGCTGCCGATAGGCGGCCGCCTGCTTGGAGAGGTCGTCGTAGACGCAGAGCGTCGCCTTGCCCTGCTCGTACATGAAGTGCTCGGCGATCGCGCAGCCGGAGTAGGGCGCGATGTACTGCAGCGGGGCCGGGTCGGCCGCGCTCGCCACCACCACCACCGTGTAGTCCATCGCGCCGGCTTCCTTGAGCCGCTCCACCACCGTGGCCACGGTCGAGCGCTTCTGCCCGATCGCCACGTAGACGCAGACGACGCCCTGCCCCTTCTGGTTGATGATCGTGTCGATCGCGATCGCCGTCTTGCCGGTGCCGCGGTCGCCGATGATCAGCTCGCGCTGGCCCCGGCCGATCGGGATCATCGAGTCGATCGCCTTGATGCCGGTCTGCAGCGGCTCCTTCACCGGCTGCCGGACGATGATGCCCGGCGCGATCATCTCCACCGGACGCGAGTCGGTCGTCGCGATCGGCCCGAGGCCGTCCACCGGCTGCCCCAGGGCGTTGACCACCCGGCCCAGCATCGCATCGCCGGTCGGCACCGAGAGCAGGCGACCGGTGCAGCGCACCTCGTCGCCCTCGCGGAGCTTCAGGTAGTCGCCCAGGATCACGGCGCCGACGTTGTCGGCCTCGAGGTTCAGCACCAGCCCGGTGATGACCTCGCCCGACTCCGACGAGGTGAACTCGAGCATCTCACCGGCGACCGCGCTGCTCAGCCCGTAGACGCGGGCCACGCCGTCGCGGACCTCCAGCGTGGTACCGACCTCGGCGGACTCGACGGAACCCAGGTTGGCGGACTCGATTTCCTTGAGAAGGACATCCTTGAGTTCGCCCGGGCGGAGAATGGAATCGGTGGCCATGGGACTCGCGATTGAGGCGGAGATGAAGGGTTTCCGGTATAGCTTGTGAAAGTTATCACAAGCCCGCGGGGGGGGCAAGGTTGGGGGGTCTGGGAACAGCCTACCCCCGGCTTCGCATGCCCACCCGGGCGAAGCGCTCCAGGATCACCTCGGTGGGTTCGCCGGCCAGGGTGCCGAGGGGAACCCCGGTGATCTGGGTGCAGACCCGCTGGAGGTGGCTCGCCGACGAGAACCCGATCAACCGGGCCACCGCATGGCGGTCATACCCCGGGTTGGCGGCAAGCTCGGCGGCGGCGGCCACCCGCAGGAAATTCACCACCCGCTTGAGGTTGGGCGCACCGCCCGCACCGAACTGCCGGGAGAGGTGTTCCCGGGTGCAGCCCAGGCGACGGGCGATCTCGGAGGTCGGCAACGGGACGCCGGGCACCTCGGCCAGGAGATTCCAGGCCGCCGCCTGGATCGGCTCGGTGAGCCGCAGCAGCCGGGGCGCCTGGGAGAGGCCCCGCCGACGGGCGGCGGTGGCGGTGTGGCGGGCCACCAGCTCGCCCACGACCGGGTCGTCGACCCCTTCCACGAGGACCGCGGCCATGCCAAGCCGGTGGCACGAGAGGACCAGGTGGGCGTCGTCCGCCCGCAGGGCCCCATAGGAGAGGAGCGGGACGGCGGGGTAGCGCTCCCGGAAGCTGGCGAGGACCGTCCGCTGGAGCTGTTGCGGGCCGAGGACGATGGCGTCGACCCAGCGCTGCTGGAGGGTGGGCTCGAGGGCCGCAGCCGAGCGGCAGGCGACCAGGCGGGAGCGTCCGCGCGCGAGGCCGCGCCGGAGGGCCGCCATCGCCCCGGGCCGGTCGAGCAGGGCGAGCACCACCGGCATCGGTTCAGGTCACGCCGGGGCGAGCCGCAACCGGTCGAGGGGGGGCGTGGGGCCGCCCGGCACCGACCGCCACCAGGGTGCGGGCCATGTCACCGGCCCGCTTGAGAACGCTGCGCGCGTTGTCGTAGCTCACCTCCTGGAGCGCCTCCTCGAGCGTGCACCAGCGACAGGCGGTGATGCCCTCGTCGGCCTGGGGAACCGGCTCGGCGGTGGCCGACTCGAACAGGAAGAAGTGGCAGAACTTGTGGATGTAGCGGCCCCGGAACCGGAAGTGCCAGTCGATGATCCGGATCGGGCCGTGGAGGACCAGGTCGGTGAGGCCGGTCTCCTCGGTGGTCTCGCGCAGGGCTGCCTGCGTGGGTGTCTCCCCGTCCTCGAGGTGGCCCTTCGGCAGCCCCCAATGCTCGTAGCTGTCACGAATGATCAGGAACCGGACCACCTGGTCCGGTCCCCGGCGGAACACGATCCCTCCTGCGCTGACCTCGCGCTCGGCGCGTCGCTTTGGTGGCATCAGAAGACCGAGAACTTGAGGTAGCGGCGCGGATTGGCCTTGATGTCGGCCAGCAGCTCCCGGAACTGGGTGAGGGTGTTCCGGGTCTCGAGGTAGAGGGTGGAGTCCGAGGCCAGCATGCTGAGCGTCCCCCGGCCATCGCGCATCCGGGCCAGGACGGTATCCACGGAACTCAGGGTGTTGGCCATCGAGACCCGCTGGCCGGCGAGGGTGCTGGACACCTCGCGCAGGTTGGCGGCCACCTGGCGCAGGTCCTCGGTGGTCGCGGCCGAGTTGGTGAGGACCCGGCCGAGTTCCCCCGCGGCGGTGCTGGAGTCGACCCGCTGCATCACGGTGCGGGTGGCCAGCGAGAATTCGTTGACCACCCCGGCGGTGGCCGCCAGGTTCTCCGAGAGCCGGGTCAGGACGGTGGCCTGCTGGTCGGTGAAGGTGGCCAGGCTCTGGCTCATCTTCCGGATGCTCGCGACCGTCTCGCGCAGGTCGGCCATGACCTGGTCGTCGAGGGTGCCCTCGACCCGGTCGGTGATCGAGTTGACGTTGTTGGCGATGCGGTTCGCCTGGGAGGTGAGCTCGCTGATGTCGGGGAGGATCGCGCCGGGCCAGGCGGTCCCCGCGGCCTGGGCCGCCTCGTCGAGCGCCGCGCGCACCGTCTGGTCCTCGGGGGCGGCGGCCCGGGAGATGATGGTCGCCTGCCACTCGCCGAAGAGGCTGGCAGAGGCGGCGATGACGACCGGCTGCTGGGGGAGTTGCACCGAGGTGCTGAGGGCGATCTCGACCTCGACCCAATCCTCCGGCGCGAGCCGGACGGCGGTGACCCGACCCACCCGCACGCCGCTCCGGGTGACCGGGGCGCCGACGTTGAGGCCGCCGATGGAGCGGAAGCGCGCGACCTGTACCAGGTCCCGCTCGCGGAAGCTGGTCTGGCTCAGGAAGATCAGCCCGACCATCACGACCACGAACGCCAGGAGGATCGCCAGGCCCACCACTGTCTCATTTGGTCGTTTCATGGCTCACTCCCCGAAAGGCCCGCCCCGTCGGGGCGGGCGCGCCCCGCGATGAACCCCCGCACCACCGGATCCTCGGAGGCCCGCATCGCCGCCACGGTGCCCTCCTCGAGGATCCGCCCCTCGTGCAGCATCGCGATCCGGTCGGCGATGCGAAAGACACTGGCCAGGTCATGGCTGACCACGACACTGGTGGTGCCGAGCGCCTCGCGGGCGCGGACGATCAGGTCGTCCATGACCGTGGTGGTAACCGGGTCGAGGCCGGAGGTCGGCTCGTCATACAGAATGTACTCGGGCTGCAGCGAGATCGCCCGGGCGATCCCGACCCGCTTGCGCATCCCCCCCGAGAGCTCGGCGGGATACCGGTCGCCGATCGCCTCGAGCTCGACGAGCTGGAGACTCTGCGCCACCCGCTCGGCGACGACGTCGGCCGGGAGCTGCCGGTGCTCGAGCGCGAGCCGCAGGTTCTCCTCCACCGTCAGCGAGTCGAACAGGGCGGCGAACTGGAACACGAAGCCGATCCGCTGCCGGAGGGCGCGCAGCCCGTCGTAGTCCAGGTCGGACACCGCCAGTCCGTCGACCAGGACCGTCCCGCGGTCGGGCTCGATCAGGCCGACGATGTGCTTGAGGAGCACGCTCTTGCCGGACCCGGAGGCGCCGATCACCACCGTGGTCTGTCCGGTGGGAATCACGAGGTCGATGCCGTCCAGCACGACCTTGTCGCCGAAGGCCTTGTGCACCCCGCGGAACTCGATCACCGGGGGGCCGGGGGGCCGGGGGGCAGGGGGGCCGGGACATGGCTGGCGCGAGGGCAGACCACCACCCCCCTGTGCCCGGACACGGGGGACGCAAAGCCGATCCGCCTTGTTGCCACTCCGTGACCGCATCCGGTGCCGAGGTCAGCGGCTCCACACCACGGCCCCCCTGCCCCGCGGCCCCGCCGCCCCCGCCTCACAGCAGCACCAGGGCCCAGAAGGCGTCGAGCACCAGGATCGCCATGCACCCGAGCACCACCGCGCGGGTCGTGGCCCGGCCCACGCCGGCGGCGCCGGCGGTGGCGCGGAGTCCCGACACGGCGCCGAGGGTGGCCACGGCGCAGCCGAAGCTGGCCGCCTTGACGAGTCCGTACCAGACGTCCTTGTCGCGATAGAAGATCCGGGCGCCCTTCCAGAAATCGACGCTGCTGAGGTCGAGCAGGAGGCTCGCGCTGACCATGCCGGAGACCACGCCGAGCGCGCCGGCCAGGGCGGTCACGACGGGAAACATCAGGGTGGCGGCGACGACCCGCGGGACGGTGAGCCAGGCGGGGACGTCGATGGCCAGGGTCTCGAGGGCATCGACCTGCTCGGTGACCCGCATCGTGCCGAGCTCGGCGGCGATGTTGGCGCCCACCCGACCGGCGAGGGCCATGCCGGTGAGGACCGGGCCGAGCTCGAGCAGGATCGACTTGGTCACCATCGTACCGACGAAGTAGATCGGGACGGTGTTGGTGAAGATGTAGGAGGAGAGCAGGGCGAGGACGATGCCGGTGAAGACGGACAGGAAGAGCGCGATGGGGATCGAGTCCACGCCGAGCTGGCGCATCTGCGGCAGCACGAGTGGCGCCCAGGTCCGGGGCTGTCCGAGGGCACGGCCGATACCGATGGCCCATCGGCCGAGCCGGGCCAGCGGGGCAGGACCGGGGCGGGGTCCGGAAAAGGCGCTGGCGGTCACGGCTGGAAGGTAGGGAGGGGCGGCGGACGGCGCCAGCACCGGGGCCGCCCGAACCGACCGGGCGGGGCCCACTGGCCGGCAGCCGATCCTGCTTGACACCGGTTGGGACGCGGACTAGAGTTGGGGTCTGCCAAGGAGCCCGTCAAATCGGGCCAGCAGTACGAGGGGGCGTAGCTCAGTTGGGAGAGCGCGTGAATGGCATTCACGAGGTCAGGGGTTCGATCCCCCTCGCCTCCACTCCCGGGGGATGCCGTAGCGGCGGCAGGGCAGAAGCTGGTTGCGTCGCGTGGGTTCCGGCTGTAAGATGTTGACCCACAGCGCTGCGGGAATAGCTCAGTTGGTAGAGCACAACCTTGCCAAGGTTGGGGTCGCGGGTTCGAGTCCCGTTTCCCGCTCTCGCGCAGCACGACGGACGCAGGAAACACGGTGGGATGTCCGCCGCCAGTCCAGGCGGACCGCAAGCGTCGCGGGGTGGAGCAGTCTGGTAGCTCGCCGGGCTCATAACCCGGAGGTCGTGGGTTCAAATCCCACCCCCGCTATGGTGGTGCAGGATGTGAGAGGTAAGAGGTAAGAGGAGAGAGGGTGGCGCTGCGCTGCCGCCCTCTTCTCACTTCTCACTTCTTACCTCTCGCTGCTGTCAGGGCGGTTAGCTCAGTTGGTTAGAGCGCTACGTTGACATCGTAGAGGTCACAAGTTCGAATCTTGTACCGCCCATGGGCCGCGCTCATAGCTCAATTGGATAGAGCATCTGACTACGGATCAGAAGGTTGGGGGTTCGAGTCCCTCTGAGCGCATGGGTCTGAAGTGAGAAGTGGGAAGCCAGCAGCGGGAAGTGGATGATCGCAGGGGTATGGCCTGCCTCGCCTGGTCAGGACACGAGCTTCGATGTACGGGGCGTAGCGCAGCCCGGTTAGCGCGCCTGCTTCGGGAGCAGGAGGTCCCGGGTTCAAATCCCGGCGCCCCGATGGATGCAGTACCAGGGACTGGGGAATAGCGGCTGGGGACTGGGGGGCTTTCGAGACCCGCATCCTGCCAGCCCCCAGTCCCGAGACCCCAGCCGCTCGAACGGGCCCGTAGCTCAGCTGGATAGAGCGCTTGCCTCCGGAGCAAGAGGTCGCGCGTTCGAATCGCGCCGGGCCCATGCAGCGTGCAACGGCCCCCGATCCCCCCGGATCGGGGGCCGTTGCCCTTCCCCCCTTGCCGCCGCCACCAGACCCGCTAGCTATCAAGCGCCCCGCGCATGCCTGGTCCGCATCCCGCCGACCGCGCCGCGCGGGTCAACGCCGTTTCCCGCTCAGCGGGGGAGCCTGGTATGCGCGGCAGGACGCCTGGATGGATGGTGGTGATTGGCCTGGCGGCGAGTGGGTTGGGGGGAGCATGTCAAACCGACGAGGCGCCCGCGGTGGAGGCCGAGTTGACCGCGGCGCCCGAGGCGCCGCATCCGCCCGGCAGCTGGGTGCCGGTGCCGGGGGCCCAGCATCAGGAGTGGATCGACTCAGCCACCGTGGCGGCGACGGCCGAAGGGATACTGACGATCCGCCTGCTCCGCGAGACCCTGGGCCAGTGGCGGATTGCGAACGTGGAGGTGCGCTGCGGCCAGCTCGAGGGCCGGTGGCGGGCGGAGGAACGCTGGGACGGGGCCACGATGGTGGACAGCTCGGCGGCACCCGATGCCACCGACGACTGGATCGCCAGCGTCCCGGGCGGCCCCCGCCGGGTGGTGTTCCTGGAGGCGTGCCGACTGGCGGGAGTGCCCACCGGTCCCGCCTGATCCCCCCGCGCTCCATCGATCCCCTCGCCCCCGGGACGACCCCGTCCCGGGGGCGCTGGCATCGGCCCCCTTGCCACCGCCGGGAGGTTCTCCTCCCGAGCGGGCAACTCTGGTATTATCCTCCCTGCTCCCACCAGGCCGGACGAATTCCGCGGCTCCCGCCGGTGGGGGCAACCCGGGAGGACCTCCCCGCCCCACCACAGGTCCCCCGAGAGATCCGGCCGGCCATCGCCGCCCGCCAGCACCAACAAATCTGACCGGGTCCCACGGCCGCCGGCCGGCCGACGGGCTCAGGAGCACGCATGCAGTTGACCATCCCCGACCCCCTCTTCCTGCTCGTTGCGGCCGACGGCACCGCGACGCCGTTTCCGGTGTTCCTCCTGGCGCTTTCGGCCATCCTGGTCGCCGCGGTGGTGCTCGGCGCCGCGGCGCAGCGAGTCGGCCAGCCCGCGGTGCTGGGCGAGCTGCTGGCCGGCGTGCTCCTGGGCCCGTCGTTGCTGGGAATCATCGACCCGACCGAGCCGGTGATGCACGCCATCGGCGAGCTCGGGGTGCTGGTGCTGCTGTTCCAGATCGGCCTGCACACCAACCTGCGGTCGATCTTCAAGGTGGGCGCCCCGGCGCTGACGGTGGGGCTGGTGGGGGTGATCGTCCCGGCCTTTGCCGGCTATGCCGTCGCCAACGCCCTGGGGATCCACGGGGTGGCGGCCCTGGTCTGCGCCGCGGCCCTGACCGCCACCTCGATCGGGATCAGCGCCCGGGTGCTGTCCGACCTCCGGGCGCTGGAGACCACCGAGGGACAGATCGTCCTCGGGGCGGCGGTGCTCGACGACGTCATCGGCCTGATCATCCTCTCGATCGTCGCCGGCATCGCCGGCGGATCGGCGGTGACCGTCTGGGGCGTGTCCAAGACGACCGGCATCGCGCTGGGGTTCCTGCTGGTGGCGATTGCGGTGGGCAGCAAGACCGTCCCGGCCCTCTTCAACCGGATCGAGAAGCTGCCGGGGAGTGGCGCCCTGGGCATCCTGGGACTGGCGTTCGCCCTGGCCCTGGCCGCCCTCGCCGACTTTGCCGGCTCGGCGATGATCATCGGCGCCTTCGCGGCCGGACTCGTCCTCCACAACACCCCGCACCGCAAGCGGGTCGAGAAGGCCTCCACCTCGCTCGGCTACTTCTTCGTACCGGTGTTCTTTGCCGTGGTGGGAGCGGCGGTGGACCTGCGCTCGCTCGGCGACCCCCAGATCCTCCTCATCGGCGGCCTCCTGACCGTCGTCGGAGCCGCCGGGAAGTACGTCTCGGGATTCGCGCCGATCTGGCTCAAGGCCAACAAGCCGCTGATCGGCGCTGCCATGATCCCGCGCGGCGAGGTCGGCCTGATCTTCGCCCAGCTCGGGCGCACCACCGGGGTGCTGGACGCCGGGCTCTTCAGCGCCCTGCTGCTGATGGTCATGGTGACCACCTTCATGGCCCCGCCGCTGCTGGCCTACCTCGCCCGC
This sequence comes from Gemmatimonadales bacterium, assembly GCA_048499805.1. GTDB lineage: Bacteria > Gemmatimonadota > Gemmatimonadetes > Gemmatimonadales > GWC2-71-9 > JAWXBA01. The sequence goes on from JASNZF010000005.1 coordinate 167,875, forward strand.
CGGGGGCAGACCGCCGGGACCGGGACGGGGCCAGGTCGCCGCGGCGATGGCAGCGGCATCGATGACCTCGTGGCCGGCGAACGGGCTGACCGGGACTAGGCCCAGCGGCACGTACCGTCGCCGGGGCGCCGCCGCAGGCGGCTAGGCGCTGCCCTCCCGCAGGATCGACCGCATCCGAAGTGCCATCTGCTCGATCGTCTGGACCGCCCGGCGCACCTCAGGGTCGAGGTCGGGATGCTCCAGCAGCATCAGCTGGGCCTCCGCCAGGATCGCGGAAAGCGGATTGGCCAGGTCATGGCGCAGCTGGGCATGGGAGGGGAGCGGCTTCGGGGAGTCCATGGGGCCTCAGTCCGGCACTCAGGCCGGGAAGGGGACGGGAACAAAGGTCAGGACCAGGACCAGGATCGCCAGCCAGCCGATCCACCGCCGACGGACGGGAACCGGGTGGGCCGGGGCAAGAACGGAGGGGTGGGACCACCCTCCCCGACCCACCAGGAACGCCAGGGCCACCCAGAGATACCAGCTCCACGAGAACTGTGCCAGCACCAGCAGGCCGGCCACGGCGAGCAGCCCCACCCGCGCCTGCCGGCGTCCCAGCAATCCGTACAGGATGTGGCCGCCATCGAGCTGGCTGAGTGGCAGCAGGTTCAAGGTGGTAACGAACGCCCCCACCCATCCGGCAAAGGCCGGCAGGCTCAAGTGAACGGCTCCCGCCCCCGGGACGAGCCACTGTGCCATCCCGTGCGTCAGGATCGATTCGCCCAGCAGGATGGGCTGCCCCGCGAACTCGACGAAGGCCGCGGGCCCCCCCGCCGGGACCGGCACCCGCACGGAGGTGAGCAGCCCCCAGACCAGCACCGCGACCACCACCACGAACCCCGCCAGCGGACCCGACGCCCCCACGTCGAGCAGCTGTCGCCGATCGAGGACCGGGCTGCGCAGCGAGATGTAGGCCCCGAGGGTCCCGATCGGCGAGAGGGTCGGGGGAATCGGCAGGAAGTAGGGGGGCGAGACCCGGATGGCGTGCCGCCGTGCAGCGGCATAGTGTCCGAGCTCATGCACGAGCAGGATGCCGAGGAGGGGGATCGCGAACTGCCAGCCTTCCACGACGTAGCGCCAGTCCCCCTCCGCCAACCCGACGAAGAAGAGCCCGACCCCCTCGAGCAGCCCCAGCAGCCCGGCGCCCGACCAGGGATACCAGGCCCCGGCCAGGGCCGCACCGGCCCCGAGGGCGCAGAGGACCGTCAGGGCCATCAGGAGGAGGTGGAGCCACCAGCGCGGGGCGGGGTCCGCCTGCAGGGGACGGATGAGGACGAGGCGGCGGGCAGGGCGGTCTCGCCAGTACCAGGCCCCCGGCCAGGCGGCGAGTACCCGGTCGAGGGCTGGGCTGCCGGCGTGCCCGGTGGCGACCAGTGCCTCGATGAACTCGCGGCCGCCGGACCGGGTGGCCTGCCAGGTCTCCAGGAGGGGGCCGAGGCCCTCGAGGGCGGGCTCTTGACGACTCATTGCACCCCCGCTACCTTTCGAATCAGCCACCACCTCTAGCACCATCCCCCAGTCCACTCGCACACTCGCCTCAACGCCCGCTACGGGCCACCCATCCCATACGACACCGTAAGCCGAAGCGTCCGAACGCCGCACCCCAGACATCGCCGGTCCACGCTTCCCGGCGCGACACTTCCGAGTCCGAGGCCCCCGCCTCCGAGGCCCCAGCCGTGGATATCGCTGAGCTCAAGCAGAAATCCGTGGCAGAGCTGCATCAGCTCGCCCAGCAGTTCAACATCACCAACTATTCAGGCCTCCGCAAGCAGGACCTGATCTTCCGGATCGAGCAGTCGCTGCTCGACCAGGATACGCCGATCCGCGGCGAGGGGGTGCTGGAGATCCTGCCCGAGGGCTACGGCTTCCTCCGCAGCCAGGACTGGAACTACCTCTACGGGCCGGACGACATCTACGTCTCGCCCAGCCAGATCAAGCGCTTCGACCTGCGCACCGGGGACACGGTGCTCGGGCAGGTGCGTCCCCCGAAGGAGGGCGAGCGGTACCTGGCCCTCCTGAAGGTGGAGACGGTCAACTACGAGCCGCCCGAGAACACCAAGCACCGGATCGCCTTCGACAACCTGCGGCCGCGCTACCCGGACGAGCGGATCCGCCTCGAGCGCGCCACGACCAGCGACCTGGCGATGCGGGTGGTCGACCTGCTGTCGCCGATCGGGAAGGGCCAGCGCGGCCTGATCGTCGCCCCCCCCAAGGCGGGCAAGACGATCCTCCTCCAGAAGCTCGCCAACGCCATCAGCGAGAACCACCCGGAGGTGGTGCTGATCGTGCTGCTGATCGACGAGCGGCCGGAGGAAGTGACCGACATGGAGGAGAACGTGAAGGCGGAGGTGATCGCCTCCACCTTCGACGAGCCGGCCGACCGCCACGTCCAAGTCGCCGACATGGTGATCGAGAAGTCCAAGCGCCTGGTCGAGCACGGCCGGGATGTCGTGATCCTGCTCGACTCGATCACCCGCCTGGCCCGGGCCCACAACGTGGTCGTCCCCCACTCCGGGAAGATCCTCTCCGGCGGCGTCGACGCCAACGCGCTCCAGAAGCCCAAGCGGTTCTTCGGGGCGGCCCGCAACATCGAGAACGGCGGCTCGCTGACGATCATCGCGACCGCGCTGATCGACACCGGCAGCCGGATGGACGAGGTGATCTTCGAGGAGTTCAAGGGCACCGGGAACATGGAACTGGTGCTGGATCGCCGCCTGGCCGACCGCCGGATCTACCCGGCGATCGACGTGCAGAAGTCCGGCACGCGCAAGGAGGAGATCCTCATGGACAAGGACGAGCTCAACCGCGTCTACCTCCTCCGGAACTTCCTGGCCGACATGCCGGTGGTCGAGGCGATGGAGTTCCTGCTGGAGCGCATGAAGCGCACCAAGACCAACAAGGAGTTCTTCGCCACCATGGCGCAGTAGGGGCATTCCTCCGGAATGCCCCTGCTGCGTCCCTTCCGATCATGACCCTCCCGCCCGATGGCCGCATCCTCGCCCTCGACTGGGGCGAGCGACGGATCGGGCTGGCCCTCTCGGACCCGACCCAGTTCCTGGCCACGCCCCTGGACACCCTGACCCGCCGGCCCGGGAAGCGATTCCCGATGCCGGCGTTCCTGGCCCATGTCGAGGTCCATGCGCCGGTGGGGCTCCTGGTCGGGCTGCCGCTCTCCCTGGCCGGCGACGAGGAGGCCAGCGCAGCCGCCGCCCGGGAGCTCGCCGACCAGGTCGGGACGCGAACCGCCCTGCCGGTCGAGCTGTGGGATGAGCGCATGAGCACCGCCCGGGCCCTCGGCGTGATCCGCGAGCAGGGGGGCTCCACCCGCGGCCGCCGCGCCGACGTCGATGCCCTTGCGGCCTCGGTCCTCCTGCAGCATTTCCTCGACACCCGCCGGAACTCTCCGCGATGAGCTGGCGCTCGCATCTTGCCGGACTGCTCGGCCTCTGCCTGGCCGCCTGCGGCACCCCATCGGCCGACCTTCCGACCACCCGGGTCACCATTCCGCCCGGCGCCAGCTTTGCCGCGATCACCGACACGCTGGTGAACCGCGGGGTCCTCACATCGCCCCGATGGTTCCGGCTCGCCGCCCGCGCCGGCAACGGCGACCGCCGCATCAAGAGCGGCACCTACGACCTCCCCGTCGGCGCCCCGGCCTGGTGGATCCTCCGCACCCTTGAAACCGGCCGGTCGGTGCTGACCCGGATCACGGTGCCGGAGGGGGTGACGATCGCCGAGCTGGCGGAGCTGGCCGAGGCACAGCTGGGCATCCCGGCTGACTCCCTGCTGCAGGCCGCGCGCGACACCGGCCTCCTGCGCCAGTACGGGGTCTCGGCGCCCAGCTTCGAGGGATTCCTTCGGCCAGAGACCTATTTCGTACCCCTGACCGTGACCGCGCGTGACCTGGTGCGGCACATGGCGGACGGGTTCCGGGCCGACTGGGACAGCACCTGGGATCGGCGGGCCGCCGAGGCGGGCCTGACCCGCACCGGCTTCGTGACCCTGGCCTCGATCGTCGAGGGCGAGGCGCGCGTGGCGGACGAGCGGCCGATCATCGCCGCCGTCTACCTCAATCGGCTCAGGATCGGGATGCCACTGCAGGCGGACCCGACCGTCCAGTACGCGATCCAGCTGCGCACCGGGGCGCGCAAGCCGCGGCTCCTGCTCAAGGACTACGAGGTCGAATCCCCCTACAACACCTACCGGATCGCCGGGCTTCCACCCGGCCCGGTCGGGTTGCCGGGACGCGCGGCGCTCGAGGCGGTGGCGGCACCGGCCGACGTGCCCTGGCTGTTCTTCGTGGCCGGAGACAGCGGGCGCCATGTGTTCAGCCGGACCTATGCCGAGCACTTGCGCGCCATCCGGCGCGTGCGGGGGCAGTAGCGGAAGCCCTGCACCCGCCCCGGCGTTCCCACATCCCCGCCGCCACCCTACATTCCCTGTGATCCGTCTGCCCGCTTCCTCCACCCAACCGCCCATGACCAAGATCTTCCCTGACGCCATTTCCGCCCTCAAGGATGTGCCGGACGGCGCGACGCTCCTGGTGGGTGGCTTCGGACTCTGCGGCATTCCCGAGGAGTCGATCCTGGCGCTGCGCCTGGTCGGGCCCACCGGCCTGACGGTGGTGAGCAACAACGCCGGGACGACCGACCACGGGCTGGTCCACCTGCTCAAGAACGGGCAGGTCCGCCGGATGGTCTCCAGCTACGTGGGCGAGAACGCCGTCTTCGAGCAGCAGATGCTCTCCGGGCAGCTGGAGGTCGACCTGGTGCCGCAGGGGACCCTCGCCGAGCGCCTCCGGGCGGGCGGCGCCGGGATCCCGGCCTTCTACACCCCCACCGGCGTCGGCACGATGGTCGCGGAGGGAAAGGAGGAGCGCCATTTCGGGGGCCGGCCCTACCTCCTCGAGGAGGGCATCGTCGGGGACTTCGCCCTGGTCCGGGCCTGGAAAGGCGACACCAACGGCAACCTGGTCTTCCGGAAGACCGCCCGGAACTTCAATCCGCTCTGTGCCATGGCGGGTCGGATCACCATCGCCGAGGTGGAGCACCTGGTGGACCCCTCCGAGCTCTCGCCCGAGGAGATCCACACCCCGGAGATCTTCGTCCAGCGGATCTTCGAGTGCCGATCCGTGGTCAAGCACATCGAGCGCCGCACCGTGAGGTCCAGGTGACCCTCCCCATCCGTGAACTGATCGTCCGCCGCGCCGCCGAGGAGCTCCGCTCCCTCACCCCGGAAAGCGGGTACTACGTCAACCTGGGGATCGGGATGCCGACGATGGTGGCAAACCACGTCCCGGCGGGGATCCCGGTCGTCCTCCAGTCGGAGAACGGGATGCTGGGCGTCGGGCCGTACCCGCTGGACGGCGAGGAGGACCCCGACCTGATCAACGCCGGCAAGGAAACGGTGGGGGAACTTCCCAACACCTCCTATTTCGACAGCGCCACCTCATTTGCCATGATCCGGGGCGGGCATGTCGCCCTGACCATCCTCGGCGGCCTGCAGGTCTCCGCCAGGGGCGACCTGGCCAACTGGATGGTGCCCGGCAAGATGGTGAAGGGGATGGGTGGTGCGATGGACCTCGTCGCCGGCGCTCGCCGAATCGTGGTCATCATGGAGCATGCCGCCCGCGATGGCAGCCCCAAGATCCTCGAGGAGTGTACCCTCCCCCTGACTGGCGCCGGGTGCGTCGATCGGATCATCACCGAACGCTGCGTGCTCGACGTGACCCCGGAGGGCCTCCGCCTGGTGGAGCTGCTCGACGGGCACAGCTTTGAGGCGGTGCAGGCCGCGACCGGGGCGCGGATTGGGAGGGAGAAGGGAGAAGGGAGAGGTAAGAGGTGAGAGGTAAGAGGTAAGAGGTGAGAGGTAAGAGGTGAGAGGTGAGAGGTGAGAGGTGAGAGGTGAGAGGTGAGAGGTAAGAGGTGAGAGGTGAGAGGTGAGAGGTGAGAGGGATAGGGGCAGAGAGGGGGACGGGAGAATGGGGGATGCTGGCGGGCGTCAGCTGCCGCCGGCCGCCGGCAGCGCGGCCGCGTAGGCCCGGGCATTCGCCTCGGGATCGCCCACGAAGATCCCCGAGACCACCGCCACCCCTGCCCCGCCCCGCCGAACGACCTCGGCCCCGTCTTCCGGCCGTACCCCACCGATGGCGATGCAGGGTCGCCCGTCCGACAGCCGCTCGATCGCGGCGAACCCCTCGATGCCGATCGGTTCGCCCGCATCCCCCTTGGTCCCCGTTCCCCGAAGCGGCCCGACCCCCCAATAGTCGGCCCAACCCGATGGCGTCGCTTCCGGCTCCGACCCCACCGATGCCCCCAGGATGAACCCGGGAGGTGCCACCCGGCGGGCGAGGGCCCCCGGCAGGTCGTCGGGGCCGAGGTGCGCGCCAGCGGCACCCACCGCGAGCGCGACGTCCAGGCGGTCATTGACGAACAGGGGAACGGGAAGGACGGCCAGGAGGCCCCGGGCGAGCTCGGCGAGTTCGCGGGGCGTGGCCCGCTTGAGGCGCAACTGCACCGCCGTCGCCCCGCCCCGCACCGCGGACGCGCAGCTCGCGACCAGGTCGCGCCCCGCCAGGACCCGGTCGTCGGTGACCGCCACGAGCCGCAGGACCTCCGCTAGATTGCTGGCCATGAACCAAATCAAACCCGGGCAGCGCTCCCCGGCCACGGTGACGGTGGCGCATCGCGGCGTCGATCGCTGGCGCCGGGGCCACCCCTGGATCTACCGGAGCGACATCCTGGACGAGGCGGGAGCCGGGAGCCCCGGTGTGGTCCACGTCGCCGACCCCGACGGTCGCGTCATCGGGCAGGCGCTCCATTCACCCGCCTCGCAGATCCGGCTCCGGCTGCTGGAGCGGAGCGACCGCCCGATCGATGCGCCATGGTGGACCGAGCAGATCGCGGCGGCGGTGGCCCGCCGCAGCACCCCGGATGCGTCGGCGTACCGGCTGGTCCACGGCGAGGGCGACGGGCTGCCCTCGCTGGTCGTCGATCGCTACGATCGGTGGCTGGTCGTCCAGCTGCTCTCGGCCGGGCTGGAAACGATGCGGGAACCGATCCTCGACGCCCTCATGGCCGTCTGTGCGCCGGAGGGGATCCTGCTCCGCAATGACGTGGCCGTTCGCCGGCATGAGGGCCTGCCGGAAACGGTGGAACTGGTGCGCGGGGATGTCCCCCGCCAGGTCGAGGTGCGGGAGGGCACGGTGCGGTACCTCGCCGCGCCGTGGGACGGCCAGAAGACGGGGGCGTTCCTGGACCAGCGACCCAACCGCATCCGGGCTGGCGCCCTGACACCCGCCGGCGGCCGGGCACTGGATTGTTTTGCCTACCATGGTTCGTTCGCGCTCCACCTGGCGGAGCGGGCCGGGTCGGTGCTGGCCCTGGACACCAGCGCGGAGGCGTTGGCCCGGGGGAGGGAGCATGCGGCGCTCAACGGCCGGACCAACATCACCTGGCAGGAAGCCGACGCCTTCGAGGCGCTCCGGGCGCTCGAGCGGGCGCACGAGGAGTTCGCCATCGTGGTCGTGGACCCTCCCGCCTTCGCGAAGTCCCGCGGGGCGCTGGGCGGCGCCCTGCGCGGCTATCACGAGATCAACCTCCGGGCGATGCGCCTGCTGGCGCCCGGCGGATACCTGGTCTCCGCCTCCTGCTCCTTTCACCTCCGGCGCCCCGACTACCTGGCCATGATGGCCGGGGCGGCCGAGGACAGTGGCCGGCGACTCCGCGTCGTGGAGCAGCTGGGCCAGGGGGCGGATCACCCGGAACTGGTGACGGTGCCGGAGACGGGGTACCTGAAGGGCGTCATCCTGCAGCGGTGGTAGCCGAGTTGCTCTTTCCTCCTCCGGCCGTCTTTCCTATCTTAGTGTTCATGGAGCAGCAACGGGCGCCCACGGCGCTCCCCATTGGTGCAGGCCTCCCGACGCCCGGCGGGGTGGCGCGATGCTGACCGCCTCCCAGGCGTCGACCCGCAGCCGTCGCCCTCCCGCCTCCCCCAAGCAGCAGTACCAGAAGTGGCTCCTCGACCGGATCGAGGACTACAAGGACCAGCTGTCCCGGGCGGAGCTGATGCGGCTCGGGGACGAGGCGGCCGCGGAGCTGAGCGGCGGGGCCAACGGGCAGCAGTTCCTGCTGACCGAGCTGCTCATGACGGAGACGGTGGACCGGTTGATCGTCAAGCGGCTGCGGCTCAAGTCCTTCAGCACCTGGCGCAAGAACTTCCTGCCGCTGCGCAAGGCGCAGAAGGAACCGAACCACTGGGGGATCGATGCGGCCAACGCGGTGGCGGCGATGATCCCGCGGATCGAGCCGGGGGACTGCGTGGTCGCGATCGGGGCCGGGACGGAGTCCGCCGCGTACCTCCTGCTGGCCCACGAGGCGGTGGTCCACTTCATCGCCGGGGACCTCGGCTGTATCGAGCGGGTCCAGTCCCGGGTCATCGCCGAGGCCCTGAGCAGTGACTTCCATGCCTTCCTGACCCAGCTGGGCGAGTGGCTGCCGCCACTGGAGCAGCCGGCGGACCTGGTGGTGATTGACGTCACTACCGTGGCCGACCTGCCCTACGCGCGGCGCCGCACCCTCCTCCACCAGTTGCAGGAGGCGACCCGGCCGGGCGGGGTCCACGTCCTGATTCCGGGGGAGACCTCGTCCAGCGCGCCGGAGGGGTTCCTCTCCCACTACCCGGAATGGGAGCGCACCCCCCTGCCCGAACCCCGCAAGGGGGGCCGGGTTCACGGCCGTGGCCTGCTGGTCACCATGCCCGAGGCGGGGTGGCCGACCGGATGGGCGGAGGGCGACCCGGCCCCGTACGGGCGGGAGGCGTAGCGCGGGTGGCGGCGATGGGGGAAGCGGAAGGTGGGGTGCCCGGAAAAGCACAGGGCCGGCAGCTGGCCGGCCCTTTCTGCTTACTGCGTACTTCCACAGCGAACAGCTGACTACTTCTTCTTCTTCGCAGCCTTCTTCTTCGGTGCGGCCTTCTTCGCCTTCTTCGCAGCCTTCTTCTTGGTCGCCATACATCCTCCTGAGGTTGGTCCTTCCGGTGTCCGTCGGGGCCCACTCGGAAAGGTTTCGCGTCCCGGTGCGGTGTGCACCGTCCAGACGCTGATAACAAAGATTGTAAATTTTTGAATTCGCGCAATACCCCAGGGCCACTTTTCTCCATGGGCCGCCTCGGGTTACCCTTGCGCCAGTCGCGCGCTCGTTCGTAAACTCGACAGTCCATCTCCCCTACCAAGGGCCGTCCCCATGCCCGAGTTGCTGTTGAACGGTCGGTCGGTCGCGTTTGACGAGGGCGCCTCAATCCTAGACGTGGCGCGGCTTGCAGGCGAATCGATTCCCACGCTCTGCTGGTATCCCGCGCTCTCGGCGCCGGCGAGCTGCCGCCTCTGCCTCGTGTCGGTGGAGGGCGCGCCGAAGCTCGTGGCGGCCTGCGCGACCCCCGCCGCGGCGGGAATGTCGATCCGGACGAAATCGCCCGAAGCGACCGCGAACCGACGCGAGGTGCTCTCCCTCCTCCTCGAGCGCTACCCCGGGGCGCACCTCGAGAACGGGGGTCGGGAGGCTCCGCGGAACGAGTTCGAGCAGTACGTCGTGGACCATGACGCCCATCCCTCGGCCCACGGCACGCTCGGGTTGCGCACCGGTGACACGCGCCCCGGCGACGTCATGATCCGGCACGACATGTCGCTCTGCATCCTCTGCACCCGCTGCGTGCGCGCCTGCGACGAGATCCAGGAGGTCGGGGTCCTCGACGTCGCCGACCGCGGGCACGGCACCCGGATCATCGTCGGCGGCGATGGTGATCCCGATCACGCCGGGTGCACCTGGTGCGGGGAGTGCGTCCGCGTCTGCCCGACCGGCGCCATCTTCGAGGCGATCCCACGGGAACGCTTCGGCGCCGAGGCGGTCCGCCAGCCCGACCAGGTGACCCGGGCGGTGTGCCCCTACTGCGGGGTGGGCTGCCAGATCGACCTGCACGTGAAGGACGGCCAGATCATGCGGGTCACCTCCCCCTGGATCGAGGAACGGACGCCCAACCAGGGGTCCACCTGCGTGAAGGGCCGGTTCGGGTACGATTTCCCCCAGCACCGGGACCGGTTGACCGTCCCCCTGATCCGCCACGGCTGGGAGCGGGACCCCGATGGCCGCTGGCGCTGGACCGGGGAGTCACCCCGGTACCGCTCGGGCCCGTGGGACACCATCGCCGAGGGGGCCGGGGGCCGGAAGCCCAGGGGCCCCCGGCGCCAGGTCGGCAAGCCCCCGCTCACCGGCCTCCCGGTGCTCGACGGCGAGGACGTGCGCGACCGGGTGGCGACCCCCCCGGAATGGTACGAGGCGTTCCGGGAAGGCACCTGGGAGGAGGCGCTCAGCCTGACCGCGCAGGAACTCCTCCGGATCCGGGACACCCAGGGCCCGCGGGCCCTCGCGGCGTTCTCCAGCGCCAAGTGCAGCAACGAGGAGAACTACCTCTTCATGCGGATGGTGCGGGGCGCCTTCCGGACCAACAGCGTGGATCACTGCACCCGGCTCTGCCACAGCACCTCGGTCGCCGCCATGAACCGGGCCCTCGCCACCGCCGCGGCCTCCGGCTCCATGCGCGAGATCGAGGAGGCCTGTGACGTCATCTTCATTGCCGGCGCCAACACGACCGAGTCCCACCCGGTCTTCGGCGCCCTGATCAAGCGGGCGGTGGCCCGCGGGGCCCGCCTGATCGTGGCCGACGTGCGCCGGACCGAGCTGGCCGGCCTGGCCGACATCCACCTCCAGATGCTCCCGGGCACCGACGTGGCCCTCTTCAACGGGATGCTGGCCCACATCATCGAGGCGGGCCTGGTCGACCGCGCCTTCGTCGAGGCCCGCACCCACGACTTCGACCAGGTGGCGGCGGCGGTCAAGCCGTACACCCTCGAGGTGGCGGCCAAGATCACCGGGATCCCGGCGCCGGTGATCCGGGAGGCGGCCGAGCTCTACGCCCGGGGCCCGAACACCTCCACCCTCTGGGCGATGGGACTGACCCAGCACCACACCGGGACCGACATCGTCGCCTCGCTCCTCAACCTGATGCTCTCCTGCGGCATGGTGGGGCGGTGGGGCGCGGCGATGATCCCGATCCGGGGCCAGAACAACGTCCAGGGGGCGTCGGATGTCGGCGCCATCCCGTTCGCCTACACCGACTACCGGCCGGTCACCGATCCGGCCAACCGGCGGGAGTATGCCGCGGCGTGGGGCGTGCCGGAGGAATCGCTCTCGCTCGAGAACGGCCTGATGGTGACCGAGATCGCCAAGGCCGGCAGCCCGGTCCACGGCATGTACATCATGGGCGAAAACCCGGTGCTCTCCGATCCCAACCTCGCCGCGGCGGAGGAGTGGTTCCGGGGACTCGAGTTCCTCGCGGTGCAGGACCTCTTCCTGACGGAGACGGCCCGCTGGGCCGACGTGGTCCTCCCGGGCAGTTCCTTCGCGGAGAAGGAAGGCACCTTCGCCAACACCGACCGGCACGTGCAGCTGTCGCAGGCCGCCCTCGCCCCGCCGGGGCAGGCCAGGCGGGACCTCGACATCCTCATCGAGCTGTCCAACCGGCTCGGACTGCCCACGCCGCACGCCTCCGCCGCGGAGGTGATGGACGAGATCGCGCGCGTCACGCCGAACTGGCGTGGCATCTCCTTCGACAAGCTGCGGCGCGAGGGATCGCTGCAGTACCCCGTCCCCACCCCCGACCATCCCGGGACGCCGTTCCTCTTCGCCGACCGGTTCCCCACCCCGGACGGTCGGGCCCGGCTGGTGCCGGTCGAGTACCTCCCGCCGGGGGAACTGCCGGACGACGAGTACCCCTTCTTCCTCAACACCGGCCGCCAGATGTACCACTGGCACACCGGGACGATGACCCGGCGTTCGGAGGGCCTGGACAGCCGGGAGCCGCTCCCCATCGTCGAGATGCATCCCGACGATGCACAGGCGCTACAGGTGGCCGATCGCGAGATGGTGCGGGTGGCCTCCCGGCGCGGCGAGGTGGTCCTCGGGGTGCGGGTCTCCAACCGTCAGGCACGGGGCCAGCTCTTCATCCCGATGCACTACCGGGAGGCGGCGGCCAACTTGTTGACCAGCACCCACTTGGACCCCTACGCCAAGATCGCCGAGTTCAAGGTGGCGGCGGTCCGGGTGGAGGCGATGGCGGGAGTCCTGGAGGAGGCCTGACCCCGGCCGGCCCAGCCACCCGGAAGGCGTCCCGCCACCCCCTGAGGGGAACGCGTCTTGCGTCCCCTCATATGGATATGCGCCTCCCTCACCGGCCCAGAACCGGATGACCATTCGCTCCGACCCGTCCGGACCCTGGGGGCCCCACCACTGGGCGGTGCTGGGAATCGTTCTGGTCGTGGGCCTCATCAGTGGGTGGGCGGGCCGATGGCCCGACGTGCTGACTGGCGGCGATGACCTCACCCTGCTGTTCCTCAGCCAGTCCCTGCAGGCCGGCCAGTACGCGGATCTCTACCTGGTCGGATCGCCACCCCACATCCAGTATCCCCCGATGGTTCCGCTCTGGCTGCTGTTCCTCCGGATGCTCTTCGGGGAGGGACTCGGAGTGGTGCAGGCGGGCAACCTGGTGCTGGTGGCGCTCACCGCCCTTGCTGCCGGCGACGCGGTGCGCCGACTGACGACCCCGTGGTTCGGGGTGGCCACCGTGGCGCTCATCAGCTGGAATCCTTCCCTGCAGTACTACGCCGGTACCATGCTCTCCGAGGTCCCCTACACCGCCCTGACCGTCTTTGCCGTCTGGGCGCTCCTGCCGCGCGAGGGCACTTCGCCCGACCGCCGGTGGATGATCGTCGGAGTGGTGTGTACGGTCGCCGCGTTCCTGGCGCGCAGCGTGGGGATAGGGGTCATGGCGGGAGTGGTCGCCGGACTGCTGGTGCGACGGCGGTGGCGGTGGGCGCTCACCGCCGCGGCCACCAGCGCGGTGGTGGCCGCCGCCTGGTTCTACCATGTCCGGACCACCCGCACACCGGGGATCTCACTGTCGTATGCCTCGGTATTGACCGAGTTCGGTCGCCAGGATTCTGCCGGCACCCTCCTGGACCGGATCGTCCACCATCTGACGTTCTATGCCATGACTGCCCCGGCCGAGGTCCTGGGAGTCCCGATGGTGGCCAACACGCCGATCGACAACATCGCCCTGTTCCTCCTGTTGGCCGGCGCGGGCGTGCTCGGGATCTGGGCAACCCGCCGCCGATGGCCGGAGGCGGCGTTGGTGGCCCTGGGCACCTTCGGCATCCTCTGCATGTGGCCGTTCGCGATTGACCGGCTGGCAGTCCCGTTCGCGCCGCTGGCCCTGGTCCTTGCCATGATCGGCATCCACCAGGTGGGAACCTGGGGCCACCAGGGACGACGGTTCCGGGACATCGCGGGGATCGTCTGTGCCGTCCTGCTCGCCGGGGCGGGCATCACCCGGTCCATCCAGCAGGCGTCCATGGTGGCCGCCTGCGACCGACAGGACCCCTACGGCGCCGTCTCGCCCTGCACGACGAAGGTGCAGCGCGACGTGGTCCTGGCGGCCCGGGCGGCGCGGGATCGGCTGCCCGCGGCTGCGGTGGTGGCAACGCGGTGGGGCCAGGCGGTCTACCACTTCGGTGGGTTCCGCACCGTCCCGACCGGCCCGATCCGGCGGGTTGCGCCCGACCGCGCCGCAGATTTCCTGCGCGACCACGGCGCCACGCACGTGCTCCTGCAGGTGGCCTTCTCCCTCGACGCCGCGGTGGTCGCGCCCCGGTTGCTGACGACCTGCGACCGGCTCTCGGTGGTCGACCTGGGCGAAACCGCACCGAGCACCCTGCTCCTGCGGTTGGGCGACGCCGCCCACCCCGACGGGAATGGCTGCCCCGCGCTCCGGGAGTTCATCGCCGCAGCGCAGCGGTAGCCCGGCGTCACCGCGGCCAGGACCGCTGGTGGTGTGGTCCCTCCGCACCTGCCTCCACTATCTTGCAGCGTCCCCAAACGGTGAAGCGGATGCGCGCACTCGTGAAGACCACCCCGGGCACCGGCATGGTGCTCCAGGAGATCCCCCGCCCGCGCTGCGGGCCCAGTGACGTCCTGATCCGCGTGCATCACGCCGGGGTCTGCGGCACCGACCTGCACATCTGGGAGTGGGACAGCTGGGCCAGCGGCCGGATGCACCCACCGGTGGTGATCGGGCACGAGTTCGCGGGCGAGATCGCCGAGCTCGGCGAGGAGGCCCGGCGCGAGGGCCTCCTGGCCGTTGGCGACCTGGTGACGGCCGAGGGCCACATCGTCTGTGGCCACTGCCTGCAATGCCGGACCGGCAACGCCCACCTCTGCCAGCGCACCCAGATCATCGGGGTCGACCGGGACGGCGCCTTCGCGGACTACATCGCGATGCCGGCCTCGAACGTCATGCCTCTCGATGGCATCTCCACCCAGGTCGGCGCCGTGATGGACCCGATCGGCAATGCCGTCCACACCGTGCTGGAAGGCGGCGAAGTCTCGGGCAGCACCGTGTTCGTCCTCGGCTGCGGCCCGATCGGCTGCTTCGCCGTCGGGGTGGCGCGCGCCGCGGGGGCCTCCCTGGTGATCGCCAGCGACCTCAACGACCGCCGGCTCGAGCTCGCCCGGCAGATGGGGGCGGACGCCACCCTGAACCCGGACCGCGACGACGTCGTGGCCCGGGTCCGCGAACTGACGGGCGGCGATGGCGCCGACCTCGTCTGCGAGATGAGCGGCCACCCCGTCGGCCATGCCCAGGCCTTCGCCGCCGCCCGGATGGGCGGCCGGGTCAACATGCTCGGCACCCCCAGCCGCACCACCGAGGTGAACTTCGCCCGCGACGTGATCTTCAAGGGCCTGACCCTCTACGGCGTCACCGGGCGGAAGATGTACACGACCTGGCACCAGATGGGACGCTTCCTCCGCGGTGGCGCCCTCGATCCCCACCCGGTGATCACCCACCGATTCCCCCTCGAACAGATCGCCGATGCCATCGCGGTCATCAAGGACGGCACCGCCGGCAAGGTCATCCTGGAGATTGGCGCATGACCACCTCACTCGACCAGCGGCTCGAGGCCGCCCTGGCGGGGTTCCGCCAGGAGGGTGTCTACAAGCAGCTCAACCACCTGGCCTCTCCCCAGGGGCCCCGGGTCGAGATGGAGGGGCGGGGCGAGGTCATCATCCTCTCGTCCAACAACTACCTCGGGCTGAGCAACCAACCCGAGGTCGTGCAGGCCGGCAAGGACGCGCTCGAGCGCTACGGCGCCGGCACCGCCTCGGTGCGCTTCATCTGCGGCACCTTCTCCATCCACCGGGAACTCGAGGCGGCCTGCGCCCGGCTGGTCGGGACCGAGGCCTCCCTCTCGTTCGTGTCGTGCTGGAATGCCAACGAGGCGCTCCCCGCCACCGTCCTCACCGCGGATGACCTGGTCATCTCCGACCAGTTGAACCATGCCTCGATCATCGACGGCATCCGATTGGCCAAGTCCATCACCAAGTGCCAGACCGCGGTGTACCAGCACGCCGACCTGGCCGACCTCGACGCCAAGCTGGCGGCCGCCACCGACCGCGCGGTCAAGATGGTCATCAGCGATGGCGTCTTCTCGATGGAGGGGGCAATCGCCGACCTGCCCGGCCTGCTGGAGGTCTGCCGCCGGCACGGGGCGGTGCTGGTGCTGGACGATTCCCACGCCACCGGCGTGCTCGGCGCCACCGGCCGGGGCACCGCCGAGCACTTCGGCCTGCTCGGCGAGGTCGACATCATCACCTCCACCCTGGGCAAGGCCCTCGGTGGCGCCGCCGGCGGCTTTGTCGCAGGCTCCGCCGCCCTCTGCGACTACCTGACCCAGCGGGCCCGCCCCCAGCTCTTCACCAACGCGCTGCCCGCCACGGTGGCCGGCAGCGCGATGGCCGCCGTCGAGTACCTCGAGGCCCACCCCGAACGGGTGGGTCGCCTCCGCGACAATGCCAACTATTTCCGGGGCCAGCTCCAGGAACTCGGGTTCAAGCCCCTGCCCGGCGAGACGCCGATCATCCCCGTCATCATCGGCGAGACCGCCGATGCGATCCGGATGAGCGAACTGCTGCTGGGGGAGGGGGTCTTCGTCACGGGGTTCGGCTTCCCCGTGGTGCCGCAGGGCACGGCGCGGGTCCGCTGCCAGGTCTCGGCGGCCCACTCCCGCGAAGACCTCGATGAGGCGCTCCGGGCGTTCGCCAAGGTGGGTCGGCAACTCAAGCTGATCTAGTCTCGCGTTCTGCCGGACCTCTTCCTATTTTGGGATAGGCTGCGACCGGTCGGGATCCGCCCCGGAACCCGCGGCGGAAGGCCGGGTGGGCAGGTCCCTTGGGGGCACCCTAAGCCCATGTGGGTACATGAGTTGCGGAGTGACCATCAGGTACCCGTGCCCCCCCTGTGCCAGCGGTTGAGCACGACCCTTGCCGTTCGGAAGCAACCCGGACTCCGTTTGGTCCCGGGCCGAGGCGACCCACGCACCTCAATCACCCGCGCTCTACACTCTCTTGGAGGCAGCCCGATGCGCCGGTTTGGCCGAATCCTGACCTTGACGGCCCTTGTCCTGGTGGCTGGCGCCACCGTGACTCCTGCCCAGCAGCGTGTCAAGGAGCGTTCCGACTCCTGGCAATGGTATGTCGGCCCGCAGGCCGGCGTGACGCTGTTCGAAACTCCCACCCAGGGCCGGGGCGGCATCCCGGTCGTCGGCGGGCACCTGCTGGTCATGGCCCGCACCGGGGGGCTGATGCTCTCCTACGAGGAGGCGCTCGGCAGTGACGAGACCAGCGCCATGCCCACCACCAGCGGCGGCGCGATTCCCGTCAACTTCAACAACATCCGCCGGTACAGCGGCATCCTGACGGTCTTCCCCTGGTCCGGTGGCATCCAGCCCTACCTCGGCGCGGGGCTCGGCATCCAGCATGTCGTCAATCCCACGGTGGTCGGCGTCTTCGATTCCGCCCAGGACGCCGCGAATGCCCAGGACGAGGTGGTGGAGCGGTCTGGCGCCGGGTTCATGACCGGCCTCGTCGGGCTCCAGCTGCGGCCGACCAACTCCGCGGTGCTCTACGCCAGCTACAACATCGTCAGCTCGGCAGGCGGCCGGCTGGTACTCGGCCCCACCCACACCTTCAGCGCCGGCGTCCGGATCGGCCTGGGCAGGTGGAAGCAGGCCTGGTAACCCCCGCCTGACGACCAAGGCGGATGGTGGCGACTCGCCACCATCCGCCTTTTGCTTGCGCCCCACCCACCTACCCTGCCCGGCTGCGGAACCGGAGCGGCCACTCGACCGCCTTGCTGATCCCGACCCGGGGCCCCGTGACCACCGCACTGTCGGGAACGGGAGGCGCGGCGACCACCACCACCTTAGAGTCCCGCATCGGCTGGCCATCGAGGCTGCCGGTGACGCCGAGCGCCTGGCAGAGCTTGCCGGGCCCGTCGGCGAGGATCCGGTCGGGCCGCGGCCCCCGCCTTGCCCGTTGGTGCGCCACCCCCACCTCGGGCACGATCGCCCGGATCAGGACCGCCTGCCCGCTGCCCGGTGGCCCGCACACCAGGTTCAGGCACCAATGAAGGCCGTACGACCGGTAGACGTACCAGTACCCCGGCGGGCTGTAGATGCCCAGGTTGCCGCGGTGGCGCCGGCCGGCGAACGCATGGGAGGCCGGATCGTCAATCCCGAGATACGCCTCGGTCTCGATGATCCGGCCTCCCGTTTCGACCCCGCCACAGCGGGAGAGGAGCGCTTGCCCCAGGAGTGCCCTGGCCACCTCCGCCGCGGAGGAACCGAAGAAGGCGGCGGCCAGGGGCGCGTCGGGCATCCTACTTCTTGGCGCGCGCCCTCCGCGGCGCGGACTTGGCGGCGCTCTTGGTCGCCTTCGCGGCCGGGGCCGCCGCAGTGTCGCCGGCGTCGGCGGCCTTGGCCTTCTTGGTCGACTTCCGGGCGGTCTTGCGCGCCTTGGTCGCCTTGGGCGCCTTGGCGGCGGGGGCCTCGGTCTTGGCGGCCGCGGGCTCGTCGTCGATCTTCACCACCCCGACCAGGCTGAGTTCCGAGGAGCGGGTCGGCGAGCGGGATCCCCGCCGGAACCGGAGCGCGGCGGGGTTGGTGGCGGCGGCGGTTGCGGCCGGCGCTTCCGCATCGACCTTCGCTTCCGGTGCTCGGGGGGCCTGGGTGGCCGCCGGGGCGGCCGCGGCGGCCTCCCGTGCCTGCGCCTTGATCCGCTTCAGCTGGACCGGATTCGGGGAGATTTCGTAGTTGTCCTCGCCGAGCTTCTTCACGTCCGCCACCTCGGCGTCGTTGGCCTGGCGGAGCAGCTTGAAGAAGCGGCCGGTGTCGAGCAGCGGGTCCTCGCGACCGTGCAGGGCCGACATCCGGGCACGGAGCGCCTCGTGGGGGGCAGGCGCCGGCAATTCCAGGATGGCGCGCCCCAGGAGGGAGAAGGCCTCGGCCAGGGTGAGCTGCCCGCTCGAGGCGGGAGCGCTCGCCGCCGCGGCGATCGACGGTGCCGGCTTCTCGGCGACGGCCTCTTCGGCCCGCCCGCGCCCGCGACCCCGACCGCGGCCCCGGTCGCGTTCACGGCCCTTGGCCCGGCCGCCCTCCGCCGCCGGCTTCTCGGCCGGCGCCGCGGCGCCCTTCCGCGACGGCGCCGCCGCGGCCTTGCCCTGGATGGCGGCCACCTCGTACTGCCCGTTTTCGAGCTTGGTGACCTTGATCAGCCCCCGGGTCCCCGCCTCGGTGACGAACTTGCTGAACCGGTTGAAGCCGGCGTTGCTCTCGTCGAAGTTGGGATCGATCTGCTGCATCACCTGCTTGAGGCGGTCGGAGCGCATGACGTCGTCGTTCTGCGTCATCTTGGCCACGGCCTCGCCGACCAGCTCCCACGGGTCCCGCTGGACCGACGGCAGGTCCGACTCCTTGGTCAGCCCCGCCAGGTCGCTGTAGGAGTAGTACTCGTCGCAGTTCTGGATCAGGATGTCGCTGGCCGACTCCCGGATCCCCACGCCGACGACGTACTTGCCGTATTCCTTGAGCTTGATCACCAGGGTCGAGAAGTCGCTGTCCCCGGAGAGCAGGATGAAGGTCCCGATCTCGGGCCGGGTGAAGACCAGCTCGATCGCATCGACCGCCAGGCGGATGTCGGTGGCGTTCTTCTTGTTGGTGCCGAAGGCGGGCGCGAAGATCAGGTCGATCGACGACTCGGAGAGTGGCACGATGTACTGCGGGTAGCGCCGCCAGTCGGCATAGGCGCGCTGGACCGCCACCTTCCCCTTGATGATGTCGCTGCTCATCAGGGTGCGGAGCTCCTTGGTCAGGTCGCTCCGGATGCCGAGGGTCACGTTGTCGAAGTCGATCAGGAGGGCAGCGTGCGGCGCAATGGTGGGCCACTGCATGCTGGGGGCGGCCGGCGCGGCCGACCGGCCAGCCCGCGAAGAGGGGTGCGTCACGAAGGATTCGTCTCCAGCCCTGCCGCTGGACGGTGCCTGGACGCTTCACCTGACCGAACCGGCCGGAGGGAAGTCGCGCAGGAGCGCCAGTGGATGCGGGCATGCGTTGTCAGTGCGGCTCGGACCCCGTTGGTCCGGCGCTCGGCCCGGGCGCCTTGCCCGGACCAAGTCCCAAAGATAATCCCCCTGCCCGCGGTTCCGTAGGGCCGGAGACTCCCGGACCTAGAGGTCGTGGCACAGGGCCTGGAGAATCCGCTCGGCCGCCCGGCCGTCCCACCCCTCCGGGTGGCCCGGCCGGAACGCCCCGGCGGCGCGCGCGGCCAGGACCTCTGCCACCGAGGCCCCGATCGCCTGGCGATTGCTGGGCACCAGGCGGTTGGTGCCCTCGGTGATCGTCACCGGACGCTCGGTGTTGGGGCGCGCGGTCAGGCAGGGGACGCCCAGGACGGTGGTCTCCTCCTGGAGGCCACCGGAATCGGTCAGGACCAGGGTGGCGGAGTCGAGCAGGGACACCGTCTCGAGGTAGCCGAGCGGTTCCAGCAGGCGGACCCGCTCGAGGAGGCGGTCCATCCCGAATTCGGTGATCCGCTTCCGGGTCCGCGGGTGCACGGCAAAGAGGACCGGCATGCGCCCGGCGAGGTCGTCGAGCGCACCCAGCAGCTCGCGCAGCGGCTGGGACTCGTCCACGTTGGAGGGCCGGTGCAGCGTGACGAAGGCATACTCCCCGCCTGCCACGCCAAGGGCGGCGGCCATCCGGCGCTCCCGGGCGCGCTCCCGCAGGTGCAGCAGGGTGTCCACCATGACGTTGCCGACGAACCGGATCCGCGAGGCGGGGATTCCCTCGGCCAGGAGGTTGGCGTCGCCATCCCGGCTTGGCGTCAGCAGCAGGTGCGCCATCTGGTCGGTGAGCAGCCGGTTCACCTCTTCCGGCATCCCCCGGTCGCGGCTCCGCAGCCCGGCCTCGACGTGGGCCACCTGGATCCCCTTCTTCACCGCGACCAGGGCGCAGGCCACGGTGGAGTTCACGTCCCCATAGACCACCACCCAGTCGGGCCGGTGGGCATCAAGGACCGGCTCGAACCCCAGCATGATCCGCGCGGTCTGCTCGGCGTGACTGCCGGACCCGACCCCCAGGTTCTCATCGGCCTCGGGCAGGTCCAGGTCGGCGAAGAAGGTGTCGGACATCGCCCGGTCGTAGTGCTGGCCGGTGTGCACCAGGAGCTGCTGGATGCCCGGCTGGGCGCGCCCGGCGCGCAAGACCGGGGCGGCCTTCATGAAATTGGGGCGTGCCCCCACGACATGGAGAATCTTCACGAGCGGTCCATCCTTGCCTCGAGTACGGTGGAGCCGGGGCGCCGGCAGGGGCCACTCGGCCCACACGGCGGTCACCGGCGAAGAGCAGGCGTCGCCCTAGGGAGGATCGCCGCGGGCCACGGCATCCAGGTTCAGGTGCCGCGCCACGCGCGGCGCCACCTCCAGCCACTCCCGGAGTTGCCCGGCCCGGGGACCCGTCGTCACGAGGGGCCGGCCAATCGCCGCGCAGGGTGCAGCCACGTCGGTCATCCGCGAGTACGCCAGGCAGTCCTCGCCCGCGAGGATGCCGTTGACGCCGGAGTAGTCCTCCGCGAGGAGCAGGATCCGGCGCTCCGCCGACGGGGGGCACCAGACCGGCACGCCTTGACCGGGCTCCCGCGCCGCCGCCAGGCCCAGCAGCCCGGCCAGCGACTCCACGAGGTCGACATGCGAGGTGGGATGGTCCACCACCACCGGCCCGGACCAGACCCCCGGCGCCGCGATCAGCAGGGGAACCCCGAAGGTGTACCGGCTCACCTGCCCCGGCGCGATCGCCGGGTCCTCGGTGCGAGTCCGGACCCCGTGGTCCGCCGTCACCACCAGGACCGTGGTGCTGTCCCACCCGCGCGCCTCGAGCAGGTCGAGCAGGTCGCCGATCCACTGGTCCTGGAGCACCAGCCGCGCCATGCTCGCCTCCCGGGGGGTCCGTCCCGGGTCGTTCCAGGGACCGTGGCCCACCTGCGGCAGGATGAACGACGCGAACGGGACCCCGCCCCGCTTGGCGGCCTCGAGGTCGCCCACCATCCGGCGCCACGCGAGCTGATCCTGGGCCAGGCGCCGGCGCACCATGGCATCGTCCCACAACCCCGCCCCCGGCCACAACCGGGCCCCCCGCGACGACGGCGGCGGGGTACGCAGCACCGAGTCCACCGCCGCGGGGTGGGCCTCGCTCACGAACAGCTGCTGCAATCCTGCGACCTGGTACATCGGCTGGTCGAAACCACCCCGGTCCAGGAACGGCACGTAGACGGAGGTCCGGTATCCCGCTCCGGCCAGCCGCGTGCCGATGGCGTCGGGAAGCGGTACCGAAGCCCGGCTGACGAGCTCCCGCCGCCCGGGGGAATAACGCCCCGTCAACAGTGAAAAGACCGCATCGCTCGAGAAGGGGTGAGTCGTGAAGTGGCGGGTCGCCACCAGGGCGTGCTCACGGACCCGTGCCACCCCCGGGAGCACCCCCTCGTCCAGGGCGCGTTCCATCACCTCCGCCGCCACCGACTCGAGGACGATCACGACCAGGTCGGCCTGGCGGGCGGCGCCCACGAAGTCGGAGCCATCCGCTTCGCAGGCATTGGCTTGCAGGAGGTCGGCGTTTTCCCCCGTGAGTGGCCCGTCGGAGCCCGGCCACCCCGCCAACCGCAGCTCGGCGCCGAACTCGGCCAGGGTCAGGGACTGGAACGGCCAGGCCTGTCGGAACCGCCACGCCGTCGCCCCCGAGGTGAACAGCAGGATCGCGCCCACTCCCAGCATCAGGGCCGCCTCGCCGGCGACCAGGCGGACCAGGCCGCCCGGCGGCTGGCGACGCCGGATCCAGGCCTGTCCCGCGGCGTAGGCCACCCCGCAGAGGACGGCGAGCCCCAGGAGCTTGAGCAGCGCCCGGGTGCTGACGTACTTGGCCAGGAAGTCGGGTTGACTGCGGACCCACCCGAAGGCCTCCGCCAGCATGTCGGGGGTGGGGAATCGCCCGACGTTGCTCATCGTCAGCATCGCCGTGAAGCTCCAGAGCAGCGTCGCCACGCAGTATCCCGCGACGATCGCGGCGCCCAGCCGTCGCGAGCACCAGTAGCCCGCCGCGGCAACCAGGAGCGGCAGGACGAGGAGCGAGAGGAGCAGGTCCCACGAGAGGAAGCTGAGCTGGACGGCCAACCCGAGGTCGGCGGGCACCGACCCACCGTTGAGGCGGCTGATGGCCAGGAATCCGGCGGTCGAGCCCTGCAGGAAGTGCCACTTGGCGTAGACGGGCAGCACGCCCGCCGTGGCTGCCGCCAGGAAGCCTGCCACCGCACGGGCCTTGCGCTCGGCCATGGGCATGTCCGGAGGGACCCCGTCGCGCGAGCCCATGCCGACCCCTCAGGCGCCGGAAGCAGCCCGGCCACTGCCGGGGCGCGTTGCGCTCGCTTCCTCTCGGGCGCTCATGACACCATGACCGGCGGCAGCGCCAGGCTGAAGTGGAACCGGGTCCCCTCCCCTGGCGCGGTCGTCACCTGCATCTGCCCGCCCATGGCCTCGACCAGCTTCCGGCAGATCGAGAGCCCCAGCCCGGACCCGCTGAAGGCGTAGTCGCGCTCCTTCTGCCGGCGCCGGAACGGTTCGAAGAGCATCTCCATCGCCTCGGGCGGAATGCCGCGCCCGGTGTCCCGGACCACGAACTCCACCTGGTCCCCGGCACCCTCCGTCGCGCGGATCTCGACGAACCCGGTGTCGCTGAACTTGAGGGCATTGGTCGTGAGGTTGAGCAGCACCCGCGAGAGGGCCACCGAGTGGCCGACCCGGATGAGTCCCTCGGGGACGATGAGCCGGACCTCGAGCCCCTTCTCCTCGGCAATCGGCTGGACGATGTCGCGCACCGAGAGCAGGATGTCGGAGAGCGAGAACGGCAGCGGCTCCATGTCCACCAGGCGGTCGCCGCCCCGGGCCAGCTCGATGACGTCGCTGGCCACGGAACTCAGGCCAAAGGCGGCGCTGTAGATCAGGCCGAGCTGGCGCTCCTGCAGGGGCGTGACGGGACCGCTCCTCCCACGCTGGAGGGTCTCAGCCAGGAAGAGGATCGAGGTCAGCGGCGACCGGAGGTCGTGCGCCACCTCGACGACCAGTTCCAGGCCATCGGGGCCGGAGAGGCGATCGGAGAAGCGCTGGTCCCAGCGCGGTTCCATCGCGCGGGTCACCTCCTCCAGGCTCTGCATCAGCTGCAGCAGGGACTTCCCGTCGGGCGGAGGATCGAGGGCGCGCAACTCGGCCAGCAGGGTGGCCTGGATGCGGCGCAGCAGCCGACGCGTCAGGTGCGTGGCGGCCAGCTCCCCCGGGATGCTGCCGGTCTCGAGACTGGCGCGGAGCGCCGCCTCGAGGCCCGAGGCATGGCGGGTCACTTCCTCCATGGAGGCGGCGTCGACGCGGAGGGTCCCCCCCCATTCGCCCGCCACCTGCCGGGACACCGCGGTCAGCGCCGCGAGGATCCGGGGATCAGTAGGGGTGCGGGAGGCGGTCACACACCGTCTCCCGCTCCCTCGTCACGCATGACCTGGTGCTTGTCCATCAGGCGGTAGAGCGTGGTGCGATCCACCCCGGCCAGCCGGGCCGCCTTGGACATGTTGCCGCCCGCCCGGTTGACCAGGCGACCCAGGTAGTCCTTCTCGAATTGCGCGATGATCCGGTCCTTCGCGGCATGATACGGCTCGTCGGGAACCGCCAGGGCCAGCGCCCGCTCGGCGTGCGACTGGTTGGCGTCCGGGTCGTCGTAGAGGGAGATGTCGTCGGGGCGGATGACCTGGTCCGGCTCGACCAGCACCGCCACGTGCTCGATGACATTCTGCAGTTCGCGCACGTTGCCATGCCACGGCCGCGAGCGCAGGAACTGGATGCTCTCCTCGGAGAGCCGGGGGGTCCGGTCGGCGCTCTGCCGGTGCCGGTGCCAATAGAGGGAGAGGAAGTGGTTGGCCAGCAGCGGGATGTCTTCCTGGCGCTTGCGGAGCGGCGGCAGGGTGATCGGCACCACCCGGAGGCGATAGAAGAGGTCGCCACGGAGCAGTCCCGAGTCCACCGCCTGTTGCGGATCCCGGTTGGTCGCCGAGATGAAGCGGACATCCACGGTGGCGTCGGTCGTCTCGCTGCCGACCCGCCGCACCACGCCGTCCTGGATCACCCGCAGCAGCTTGGCCTGCAGCGGCAGCGGCATCTCGGTCAGCTCGTCGAGGAACAGGGTGGCGCCGTTGGCGGTCTCCAGGAGGCCGGGCTTGTCGCGGTCGGCGCCGGTGAAGGCGCCCTTGCGGTGGCCAAACATCTCGGACTCGAGCAGCGGCTCCGGCAGGGCGGCGCAATTGATCGCCACCATCGACTTGCGGTTGCGGCGGCTGTTCTGGTGGATGAACTGGGCAATGACCTCCTTGCCCGTCCCGCTCTCGCCGGCAATGAACACGGAGGCGTCGGTCGGGGCTACCTTTCGGGCCAGCTCGACCGCCTTCCGGAAGACGGGCGAAATGCCGATGAGGGCCAGCCCCTCGCTGTGGCTGTTCTGGCTCTGGACCTGCTGCCGCAACTCGCTCGCCTCGCGATTCACCATGACGGCGTGGGAGGCGCGGCCGATGAGGACCTGCAGGTGCGTGGCGCTGAACGGCTTGGGCAGGTAGTCCCAGGCCCCGGCCCGCAGCGCCTCGATGCTCGACGTGACGCTCGGGTTGCCCGTCATCACCACCACGATGGTGTCGCGATGGGCCTCGAGCACCGCCCGGAGCAGCTCCAGCCCGGAGACCTGCGACATGTAGAGGTCGACCAGCACGATGTCGAACTTGCGGTTGCGCACCAGGTCGAGCGCCTCTTCGCCCCGCCCCGCCAGGGTGACCGCGAAGCCATCCATCTGGAGCACGCTGGCGCAGCTCTCCCGCAGGGTGCGCTCGTCGTCGACGAGCAGGATCCGGATGCTCGCCTTCACCTCGGACGGGATGGACAGGGGATCCCTGGCCGCCTCGGGCGGGGTGTTGAACGGACCGGAGCTTCGGTTGACCAGCGAGCTGCCCATAGGAGGGGCCACGGGTTGAGGGATCGAATGGGCGGGACCGAATCACGCGCCGACTCCCTCCGCCCAGGGGGTCAGGTGGCACGAACGGGAGAGGAAGCGAAAACCGTGCCCCCGATTCGCCGACGCCACACCATGCTGCAGTATCGGCGCACGAAATGGCGTCCATGCAACAACATACGCTGAGGTAACGCAACATGTATGTTGCATCAACGCAACAGTTTTGTCACCCCTGGGTCCCGACCCCATCCGCCGATTGCGGTATCGGGTTTGCATTGCTCATCGAGTCGATGCAGCATTCACTGGCAACCATGCGACACCCCAGAGAGCGGGAGTCCTAGACCTCATGCCGTCCCCCCTTGTGCCTGCTCCCCACCAGGAGCCCTCCGCCCTGGCCGCCTACGCGAGCGCCTCGCCCCCGATGCCGTCCCTGGGGGAGCCGCACGCCGACCCTCTCAAGGTGTTGACCCGGCTGATCGCCAGCCTGCGCCGGTTCCGGTGGCTGATCCTCATCCTGACCCTCGCCGGCCTGGGGGGCGGGTTCCTGGCCACCCGGTTCATCGAGCCGGTCTATGAGGTGCAGGCCTCGGTGTGGATCGAGACGCCGTCGAGCCAGGCCGGCAACCGGGGGCCGATCCAAGGCAATGAGCTCCTCGCCAGCGGGGCCTGGGTGGAGTTGCTGCGGCAGTTCACCGTCCTGGACCCGGTGGTGATCGAGCGCAAGCTCTACCTGCCCGCGGCGGCCGGCCGGGACTCCGCCCTGTTCAGCGGCTTCAACCTGTCCCTCGAGCAGCGGATCCTGTTCGGCAAGTACGAACTCACGGTCTCGGATGACGGTCGCCAGCTCGAGCTGGCCCACGTCAACAACCTTCGGATGCAGCGGGGCACCGTGGGCGATTCCCTGGGCCGGGAGTTCGGATTCCTCTGGGTCCCGCGCCCGGACCCGGAGCACCACGGCAAGAAGATCACCTTCGAGGTGCTGACCCCGCGCGAGGCCTCGCGCCAGCTTTCCTCCCGGGTCTCGACCAGCCTCCGCCAGGACCGCTTCCTGGTGCTGCAGTATGCCGACGCCAACCCGGAACACGCGGCCGCCACCCTGAACGCGCTGGTGACCCGGTTCGTGGACGAGGCCGCCAAGCAGAAGCGGGAGCGGCTCAAGCTGTACGTGGAGGAGCTGGACGTGCAGGTGGAGCAGGCCCAGCAGCGCCTGACCGCCGCGGAGAACGCCCTCGAGAGCTTCAAGGTCCGGACGGTGACCGATCCCCGCGAGGACATCCCGATGGCCGCGGGGCTCCAGATGACGACCCCGACGGTCTACGGCAGCTACTTCCAGCAGAGCCAGGCCCTGGAGAACCTCCGCCGCGACCGCAAGTCGATCGAGGATGTGCTCAGCCGGGTGGACCGCGAGGCGGCGGTCGATGCCTTCCACACGATCCCCTCCGTGAAGGGCGCCCCGGACCTCCAGCGGGTCCTCTCGGAACTCTCGATCATGGAGGCCCAGCTCCGCGATTCCCTGGCGCGGTACACCGAGGACTATCGCGGCGTCCGGCTGCTCCGTGAGCGGATCCGGTTCGCCCGCACCAACACCATCCCGATGTACGCCCAGGCGCTGATTGCCCAGATGCAGATCCAGGAGCGCGACCTCGAGCAGCTCCTGGCGGCGCAGGGGGCGGAGATGCGCAGCATCCCGACCCGGGTCAGCCAGGAGAACAAGCTGACCCGCGACAAGATCCAGGCGGAGGCGATGTTCGTCCGCCTGGACAACGCCAAGCTCGAGGCCCGGCTGGCCGAGGCCAGTGCGATCCCCGAGGTCCGCCAGAACGACGTCGCCATCCCGCCAACCCGGCCGACCAAGAACACCGCCCCGGCGCTGATCTTCTTTGGCCTGGTGATCGGCCTCGGCTCGGGCCTGGCCATCGCCCTCCTGGCCGACCGGCTGGACCCGCGCTTCCGGTACCCGGAGCAGGTTTCCCAGGGCCTTGGGCTGCCGATCCTCGGGACGATTCCCGAGATCCGCCGTGCCAAGGGGATGCGCAGCACCCCCGAGGAGGCTGCCCAGGTGATCGAGGCGTTCCGCTCGGTGCGCCTCAACCTGGCCCACTCCTTCGAGTCCCAGGGGCCAATCATCCTGACCATCTCCAGCCCCTCCCCGGGGGATGGCAAGTCGCTGATCTCCTCCAACCTGGCGCTCTCCTTTGCGGAAGCCGGGTACCGGACCATCCTGGTCGATGGCGACACCCGCCGCGGGGAGCTGCACCGGACCTTTGGCGCCGATCGCCGGCCGGGGCTGGTCGATGCCCTGCTGGGCCACGCCGAGCTGTCGGGCATCCTGCGGCCGACCACCCATCCCAACCTGATGCTGATTCCCTGCGGCACCCGCCGGTCCCAGTCCCCGGAGTTGCTGGGGTCGGCCCGGATGCAGGAGCTGGTGGCCAAGCTCAAGGGCGCCTACGATGTCGTCCTGGTGGACAGCCCGCCGCTGGGCGCGGGGATCGACCCGTTCGTGCTGGCGACGGCCTGTGGCAACCTGGTGCTGGTGCTGCGGGCGGGAGAAACCGACCGGCAGCTCGCCGAGGCGAAGCTGCAGGTGCTCGACCGCCTGCCGGTCCGGCTCCTGGGGGCCATCCTCAACGATGTCCGGGTGGGCCACGGCGCCTACAAGTACGACGCGTACAGCTATGGCTACCTGGCCGAGGACGAGCGGCCGAAGCTGGCAGCGGAAGCGGCGGCGGCCACCGAGTAGCCCGGCCCCCTCGCCAACGGAAAGGGCCCACGGACCGCTGCTCGGTCCGTGGGCCTTTGCCTATCGCTGGATCTGCCTGCGGGCGCGCGGGTGGCGCCGGGAGTGGGGTGAGCTCAGGCGGCCACTTCGCGCATCGCCGCCTGGGCACGCTGGAGCATCTCGCTGACGTCCATCTCGCCGGCGCCGTAGTCGCTGACGGCGCAGTAACCCGCGCGGAGGGCAACGCCCTGGCCGTCCCCTCCGGAGGCGGTCCCCTGCTTCGCCGCGGCGGTGATCCGGTCGACCAGCGCCCGGGCCCCCTCCGCCGTGGTGGCCGGGGCCACCAGTGCGAAGTCGAGCGCCCCGAGGCGGCCAACCACGTCGGCGGTCCGGCCGACCCGCTGGAAGGTCCCGCCGATCTGCCGCGCCATGTCGGCGGCGGCCTCGAGGGCGTCGGCCAGCCCGTCCTCCTGCATGCCGAAGACGACGCAGGCCAGCGGCTGGCGCTGCCGGGAGGCCTCGGCGCCCACTTCGCGCGCGCGCCGCTCCAGTCCGCGGGCGTTGTAGAGCCCGGTCAGCTCGTCAATCAGCGATTCCCGCCGGACCTGGTCGGCATGCTGCTTGGCCTCGAGGAAGGTGCGCAGCTTGAAGGTCACGATCTCGGCGTCGAGCGGCTGCCCGAAGAACTCCCAGGCCCCCGCCTCGCAGGCCTCCAGCCGCTGGCTGCGGCCGGCCGGCCCGGCCGTCGTGATCACCACCGGGAGCATCGGCCCGAGGGCTGCGGGATCCCGCAGCAGGCGGCAGACGGTGGGCCCATCCATGTCGGGGAGCTGGCGGTCCAGGATCACCAGGTCGGGGCGCTCGGCCAGGGCGCGGTCCAGCGCCTGGCGCCCGGTGTAGGCGCGCAGGACGGCATAACCTTCGGCCTCCAGGATCGACTCCAGGGACCGGGCCGTCCACTCCTGATCGTTGGCGATCAGCACGAGCGGCGGCTTTTCCCTGGGAGTACCGGATGTCGAAGCAATCATGTCTGTGGCGTCCACGCACGCGAGGGGAAGAACCCGACGAGGTCAGAGGTGTCGACCCAACTCAGGCCGAAGTGTTGCACCGGCTCAACACTAGAAACGCAAAAAGCGATGGGTCCGCGAAGTTTACCAATCAAGCCGGAAATGCCAATAAGATCAACGGTCAGAACAATTTAGGAGCAATTGACGGGTCGGCGACCGTGCCAACAGCCCAGCCGTGGGGTGTCGAGCTTCACGGCAGTTGGTTCAAGATCCATGCGAGAACAGAACCCACCGCCCAGCTCCTCCCGAATGGCGCCGACGCCACAGGGCCAGGCCTGTCCCTGGGGTGGAAGGGGTCCCCCGGCCGGCGGCGCGGCCCAGCAGTTGCATGGGAAGGCACTGCTCTATATTGGGATACCCTCCCCGGCGACCCTCCGCCCGGGACTCGACCCCTGCATCGAAACGGAAGCTCCATGCGCCGTCCCCAGTTGCTTCTCCTGCTGCTCGCCGCCGGGGCCCTGCCCGCCCGGGTCGAGGCCCAGATCCCGACGCCGATCACCTATGGTGACGGCCGCCGTGCGCAGGCCACCCGGGAGGAGCTCCAGGCGACGCTGGCGGAGATCGAGAAGATCGTGTCCTCGCCGGGGTACAGCGCCCGGATGCGGGATGCCCGGCGTCGCGAGGCCGAACTGATCCGCGAGCGCCTGGACACCGGCGACCTCCAGGTGGGCGACGCCATCATCCTGACCGTCCTGGGCGAGCCGCAATTCAGCAATACCTTCCTGATCGGCCCCGGCCGGGTGCTGTCGCTCCCCGGCATGCCCGACATCCCGCTGCGCGGGGTGCTGCGCTCCGAGGCCCAGGGATACATGACCGAGGCCCTGAGCAAGCAGTTGCGCGACCCGCAGGTGCAGGTGCAGACCAACATCCGGCTGACCTTCACGGGGGCGGTCGCCCGCGCGGGGTACTACCAGGTCCCGGCCGACATCATGCCCACCGACGCGATCATGACCGTGGCCGGCGGCTTCGCGGGTGGCGCCGATCCCAATCGGACGATCATCCGCCGGCAGGGCCGCGAGATCTGGTCGCGCGAGGCGTTCCAGGACGCCCTCCTGCGGGGAATGACCCTGGACCAGCTGAACCTGCGCACCAACGATGAG
Organism: Gemmatimonadales bacterium; assembly: GCA_048499805.1. Classification (GTDB taxonomy): domain Bacteria; phylum Gemmatimonadota; class Gemmatimonadetes; order Gemmatimonadales; family GWC2-71-9; genus JAWXBA01. Next base: position 198,328 of record JASNZF010000005.1, read on the forward strand.
ATCGTGGTCCAGGCCAGCGGCAAGACCTCCTGGCAGGCCGTCGTCGGCGTACTCGGGGCCGTCAGTTCGGTCACGTGGCTGTTTCTCCGCGTCCTCAGGTAACGTGAAATCGGAACCGCGCCGGCATGACCCCCATGGCTGAGCCCACCCGACCTCGCTCCCGCCGCTCGCGCACCTCCGGCCGCCACCTCCGGCTGGTCGAGGCGGCCGCGCGGCGTGACCGGCGCGACCAGCGCGCCCGGCGGATCCTGAACGTCGTGGTGGCCGTGATCGGGATCATCCTCACGCTGCCGATCTGGGTGCTCATCGCCATCGCGATCAAGCTCACCTCCCGCGGGCCGGTGCTCTATACCCAGACCCGGATCGGGGTGGACCTCCGGTCGACCGGATCGCAGGAGAACGATCCGCGCCGCAAGCACGACCTGGGCGGGCGCCCCTTCCAGATCTACAAGTTCCGGACGATGACGGTCGACGCCGAGGCGGCCACCGGGCCGGTCTGGGCCAGGAAGAACGACACCCGGGTCACCCCGCTCGGCCGCTGGCTGCGCGAGTACCGGCTCGACGAGCTGCCCCAGTTGATCAACGTGCTCCGGGGCGAGATGAATGTCGTCGGGCCCCGTCCCGAGCGGCCGACGATCTTTGCCCACCTGCGCGAGCAGATTCCGCACTACCAGCGCCGGCAGCTGACGCGGCCGGGGATCACCGGGCACGCCCAGGTCAACCTGGAGTACGATGGCAGCATCGACGATGTCCGCCAGAAGGTGGAGTACGACCTCGAGTACATCGACCGGGCCAGCTTCTGGGAGGACCTCAAGATCATGATCAACACCATTCCCGTCATGCTGTTCCGCCGGGGATCCCGCTAGGATGTCGTCCCCCGCCAGTCCGGCGGTCTCGTCCCGCGCCCGGTTGGGTGGGTGGGACCTGGGTGCGATGCTGCCCTGGTTCCTCCTGGCGGTGGCGTTCCTGGTGCTGTTCTGGCGCCCCGCCATGCTCCTGGGCCGGGACTGGTGGAACGACCCGGAATCCGGCCACGGCCTCCTGCTGGCGCCGGTCTCGATCTGGCTGGCCTGGAAGAGCGGGCTGCTGCCCGATCGCCGGGCCGCGCCGGGGTGGGGGGCGCTGATCCTGCTGGGCGCCGTGCTGCTGCGCGGCGCCTCGGAACTGGCCGCCGAGCTCCTCACCATGCGGATGTCGCTGGTGCTGGCGCTCCTGGGCCTCGTGGTCTACTACTGGGGGACCCGGCAGGCCCGGTCGTGGTGGCTGCCCTTTGCCCTGGTGGCGCTGTCGGTCCCGCTTCCCGAGCTGCTCCGCAGCGCCATTGCCCTCCCCCTGCAGTTCGTCGCCTCCGAGATGGGCGCCGCCCTGCTGGAGTGGCGCCAGATTCCCGTGCACCTGGCCGGGAACGTCATCAGCATCCCGGGGCACCGGCTCTTCGTGGCCGAGGCGTGCAGCGGGCTGCGGTCGCTGACGGCGCTGATCGCGCTGGGGGTCCTGATGGGGGGGCTCTGGCTGCGGCACCCCGTGAGCCGTGTGGCGCTCCTGGTCATCGCCGTGCCGGTGGCCATCGTGGTCAACGGGGTGCGGGTCTTCCTGACCGGCTTCCTGATCTTCTTCGTGGACCCCAGCATGGGCGAGGGATTCATGCACGTGACCGAGGGCTGGCTGCTCTTCCTGGTCTCGTTCGTCCTGGTCGGGCTCGCGGCGGTCATGGTGCGCGCCATTGAAGCGCGGATCGGCAGGGGTCGCCATGCGGAGACCTGAACTCCACAACTGGATCCCGGTGGGGCTGCTGGGCGTGGGCTGCGCGCTCCTGCTCCTGGCCCGCCAGCAGGAGGTGGTGCCGCTGGTGGCGCCGCTCGACACGACCGTGCCGGCCACCCTGCTGGACCTCCCCTCGCGCGACCAGGAGATCAGCCCCGAGGAGCAGCGCATCGCCGGGATGTCGAACTATGTCCTGCGGATGTTCGGGACCGACTCGATCGCCTACCAGTTCTCGGTGTACGTGGGCTACTACGAGGGCCAGATCCAGGGTTCCAGCATCCATTCCCCGAAGAACTGCCTCCCCGGCGCCGGCTGGGAACCGATCAGCAGCTCGGTCCGGCCGGTCCAGGTCGGCGGCACCACCCACCAGGTCAATCGCTACCTGTTGGGCAACCAGAACGCGCGGGTCGTGGTGTACTACTGGTACCAGGGCCGCGGCCGGGTGGCCTGGAACGAATTCGCGGTCAAGTGGGAGTTGATGCGGGACAAGGCGGTGCACGGGCGGAGCGAGGAGTCGCTGGTGCGGATCGTGGTGCCGGTGCTCGACACCGAGGAGGCGGCCGACGCGACGGCACAGGCCGTCGCCGAGCAGATCATCGAGCCGATCTTCCGGGCGATGCCGCCGGCCCCGGGGATACCGGCCTCCGCTCCCTGAGCAGCGGCACCCCAACCCCGGCGCCGCGGCCGCCCATCAACCAGAAGCCCCCGACCGGATCGGTCGGGGGCTTCCTGCATCCGGGGGGCCGGGAGACCCACCCGGCGCCTACGCCTTGGGTTCGGCGCCCACCATCAGGGGCGATCCCCGCTGCCGCCGCACGCTCTCCTTCGGGTCGGACCGCAGCGCCCGGAAGCTCCCGCCCGCCAGCCAGAGCAGGGCCACCGCGCCGGTCAGGTGCTTGACCAGCGCCTTGCCCACCCCGACATCGAACGCCCACCGCTCGGCCTCGTCCACCCGTCCGCGCAGCTGCACCGCATCGAGCGGGAAGGCCACCATGGTGATCACGAGGATGAGCCCGCCCACCAGTCCCAGCGCCACGACCGCCCACAGCATGCGCCGGTGGTCCAGGGTCCGGGCCAGGAGGGCGATCATGGCCACCCCAAGGATCGGGGAGAGCAGGTAGCCCCCGAGGAGTCCTCCGGCGCCATAGCGCCAGGCGATGGCGCCGGGCTGGAACGGCCAGACCGCCAGGGCAAAGTCCATCGCCGTGATCAGGATCAGCAGCCAGGCGGTGCAATAGACCGGGCCTGCCAGGGGACGGAGCCGATCATCGAGGGAGCGTTCCATGTTCTCACTGGAGTGGGGGTGACGGGTGCCCCCGCGGACCCGCTCGCGGGGAAGGCCCCAACCGGCCTGCCGACCCGTGGGAATGTACCGGGAATCGTGCTCTCAACCTACCCCGGCGGACCTGCGGGCCGGGGCGAAAGCGAAGCGACCGTCCGCACGAGGCGAGACGGTCGCTCCTTGACCCATCCTGGAAGTCGAACCGATCAGGTGCGCTGGTGCTTCACCGACACCGATCGATCAGCCGTGCGTCCTGGACCTCAGCTCTTGCGGTTCCGGCGGCGAGTCCGGCCGACGGCCACGAGGCCGAGCAGTCCGGTGGCCACCAGCGCCATGCTGGCCGGCTCCGGGGTCACGGTGGTGATGAACTCCTGACCGTAGTACTGGGTGTTGGCGGCATCGGCCACGACCCACCAGTACTGGGTGTTCACCCGGGTGTAGTTCGCCTCGGCGAGGGCGATCCAGGCCGCCTCACCCGGACGGGTGGTGGTCGGCAGCCCCGGGGTCAGGAAGTGCCACATGGCGTAGTGGATGTCGATGACATCCGAGCTGGTGGCGGCGTACTGCTGCTGCATCGCCAGCCAGGCGGCCTTCTTGTAGTTGTCCAGGTTCGCGAAGCCGAAGTGCGTCCGGGCGTTGAAGTCGGCCGCGGAGGCGTCGAAGCGGGTGAAGTTCACCGCATTCGGGCTCCGGATCGAGTTCTGGAAGTCGACGCACCAGATGTCGAGCATCGGCGAACCGGGGGAGGCCAGCATCGCCACGTGGCTGCCCGCCGGACGAAGCGGGTTGAACGTGGTGATGGTCATGATGTCCGACGACGTGGTGGCGTACGGATTGAACTGCGCCTGTGCGGCGGGGGCCAGGACCAGACCCAGCGCTGCGAGAGCCTTGAGCACCTTCATGATCGGTTCTTCCTTTCCAGTGAGATCGGCTGCGGGCCGTCCAAAGGGACGGGCAACCGCTGAGGGTGCGGGTCAGGCACCCACGGACCGGCCCGGTGGGCTGGTCGCGAACTTGGTTCGTGCCGCTGTCAGCAAAGTGAGCAGTAAACTTCGACGACAGTAGGAGCAACAGTCATGCCGGATCTTACAGCCCCCAAACCTCAAGCGTAACCGACTTGCTGTCAATGACTTACAGGAATTGGTGAGGGCGAATGATCGCGAGTTTTCCGGGCTGACCTGCAGCCATGCTACGGTAAACTGTTGCGGCCGTGCAACTACACCTCCGCCCCAGCCCCGACTCAGCCCCAACTGTGTTCCAATATACTGTGGCAACCCGGATCGCGGCAATCACCCCGCAGCGGCACCCACCGGACCGGGCTGGGTCCCCTTCCTGAGCAGGGTGGGAATCGCCCGGACCAGGGACGGGTGGCGCCACCAGAGGTATCCGGCGTAGCCGATCGCGCCGGCGGCGATGGCCACCGCAAGCTGCAACCACGATGGCGCCTCGAGCCCCACGGCCACCACGCGCACCAGGCCCACCGCGGCGGCCATGACCAGCACCGCCGCCGCCGCTCGATGGCCAGCCCGCAGGTACTCCATGAGGGGAATGTCCAGCGCCTGGAGGGCCACCCGCAGGGGCAGCCGGAGGACGAGGGGGTACCCCAGCACCCAGGCCCCGGCGATGCCGAGCATCCCCCAGAGCACTCCCCCGGCGACGAAGGCCGGCGGCAGGATGACCAGCGCCAGGAGCCCGGTCTGCATCCCGACCCGGGTGTTCCCGGTGACATTCAGGACCTGGCTCACCGGCGTCGTCACCGCCTGGATCGCGGCAAAGAGGATCAGGAGCCGGAGGACCGGGACGGCCGGGAGCCATTTCTCGCCGAGTACCAGGGGCACCGCCAGGTCGGCCACCAGCATGAACCCGAAGAGGACCGGGTACAGCACCAGGGTCAGGACCTCGGTGACCCGCAGGAAGTAGTGCCGCAGCGCCGACCGATCGGACTGGATCGCGGCAAAGAACGGGGCGGTGGCGGCGGTGAGGACGTTGCCGAGCTTCTCGCCCGGGAGCGAGGCCACGCTGCCGGCCATGGTGTAGTAGCCCAGGATCGTGCTCCCCAGGATCCGGCCGGCGATGAGGGTGTCGCTGTTGCGATAGAGCATCCAGGCCCCGCGACCGGCGAAGATGTGCCAGGCGTAGGTGAACGGGGTCCGCAGCTCCGCCAGGCGGGGCCAGCGGGGCATCAGGCCGAACCGCACGGTCACCGCGAGGCTGATCACCACCGCCCCCAGCAGGTTGCCGAGGACGAGGGCCCAGTATCCCTTCCCCATCCAGGCAAGGAGGAGCACCGCCAGGGAGGTCGCAATCGCCCGGAGGAAGTCGAGCGCCCCGATGGCCCGGTAGGCCAGCCGGCGGGAGAGCATCGCCTGGGGCACCAGGCGCACCCCCTCGGCCAGGAAGACCAGGCTCAGCACCTGGATCACCGGGCCCAGGAGCGGCTCGCGGTAGAACCCCGCCACCATCGGCGCGACGGCCGCCGCCGTTGCGGCCACGACCAGGCCCAGCAGGCAGGCGGCCCCGTGGAGCTGGCGGGCCACCTGGTCAGGCAGCTCCGGCAGGGCGACCACGGCGGTGCCCAGCCCGAACTCGGAGAGCACCCCAGCGATGGCGACGATGGCCAGGGCGAGGGAGGCGATGCCGTAATCCTCGGGGGTGAGGAGCCGGAGGACGACCAGCATGGCGGACCAGCTGACCACCTGCGCGGTCCACCGGAAGACGCCGATCCAGGCGGCGCCGAGGGCCAGGGTGCGGCCGTCGGGGGTGGCGGTCACGCCCGGCCGTCCGCGAAGAACCGCAGGTAGGCCCACCGCGTGAGGCCGGGAGCCAGGAGCAGCCCCACCTGGAGCGCGCGGCGCTTCGGCCGGCCCATGCTCCCGCCGGCTGCGCCAACCGCCAGGCGCGCTTCGCGGTACCGCCGCTCCCGCAGGTGATCCTTGGCCTGAAGGAGTGCCCGGCTCCCGACCAGGGTGGCGTGGCGATCGCGCAGCATGGTGGAGACTTCCGGGTCGTGCCCGAGTGTCGTCTGGAGGTGGCGCATCACGGCCAGCGCCCGGTCGACCTGTTGCAGGTCGTCGCCGGACAGGCTGGCCTCGCGGATCCGGTACTGCACCAAGGGGGTGGGGTTGTACCCGGCCCGGATCCCGGCGTGAAGCAGGCGGGCCCACAGTTCGAAGTCCTGCGCCCGGCGCAGGGATTCATTGAACCCCCCCGCGGCGCGGAAAACTTCGGCTGACACCACGGTGGCGCTGGTGATGACGAAGAACTCCTGGCAGATCAACCCGCGGAGGGTGACGGGATCGGGGTGGACGGTCGCGGGCAGCATCAACTGACCGGCGCGTGCCAGGTCGCCGATGACGCGCCCATTCGACCAGATCATCCCCCAGGAGTGCCGGACGGCGAGGTCCAGCTGGGCCTCCAGAAACCTCGGGGCCCAGGTGTCGTCGCCGTCCAGGAATGCGAGCCACTTCCCCTTGGCCACTCGGGCGGCCGCGTTGCGGGCCGCGGCAACCCCTTGATTGGGCTGGCGGATCAGGGTGAGGCGATCGCGAAAGGGCGCCAGCGCAGTGTCGAGGGCCGGGCCATCGGTGGAGCCATCGTCCACGACGATGACCTCCAGGTCGTCCATTGTCTGGGCATGGACCGAACCCAGCGCCTGACTGATCCACTCTGAGACGTTGTAGGCAGGGACGATGACGCTGACCAGGGGTGCCGCATCTGGCACGGACGGGCTCCGAGGGCTCAGGGTTGTGCGGAATACTGCGCTAGTGGCACTTTACGTGCCATCCCCCCGGGCCAAGGTGCCGGCGGGCCCGCAACTTGCTAGGATACCAAGGGATGAGACCAGCAGCCCCCGCCCTGAGGCGAGCCCCGCTCGCTACCGCCACCCCGGTCCCGGCCGCCCCAGGCCTGGCGGGGGCGGCAGTAGTGGAGCCGGTGGAGCGATTCCGGATGACCGCCTCGTTCCTGGGGTTGGCCATCTACCTCTGGGTGATCCACAGCTACAAGGCGCCGATCGCATCCTACGCCATCGGGCTCGGGTTGATCGGGATCTTCTTCCAGCCCCAGCGCCTGCGACTCCCCGCCCCCGTCCTTTGGTTCGGGGCGTTCATCCTCTGGGCCGCCATCACCACCCCGATGGCGTATCGCCCCGAAATCACTCAGGACACGCTGACCGACTTCACCAAGCTCTGGCTGATCTTCCTGGTCGCCTGCAACGTGGCCCACACCCGGAAGCAGTTCTACGTGCTGGTGATCACCTGGCTCGGCATCTACGCGCTCTATCCCGTGCGCGGAACCTTCTTCAATTTCCTGATCGGACACCAGTACTGGGGTCGCTACGCCTGGAACTTCACCTTCGAGAACCCCAACGACCTGGCGGCGATCACCCTGCCGATCTTTGCGATGTCGGTGGCGGTGCTCCAGGGCAACCGCGAGAAGGGGTGGATCCGGTTCTGCGCCCTGGCCGGCGTCGGCGCGCTGCCGTTCCTGATCCTGCTCACCCAGTCCCGGGGCGGCATCCTGGCCCTCGCCACGATGGGCCTGCTGATCCTGGTGCAGTACCGTCGCAATGTCCGGGGACTGGCCATCGGGGTGCTGCTGCTGGGAGCCGCCGCCCTTGCCGCACCGCCCGAGGTGTGGGACCGGCTGAGCCGGCTCTCGAACGCCACCGACACCGCCAACCTTTCCGCCGTGGACGAGGAGGGCTCCGCCGAGCAGCGGTTCCAGATCTGGCGGGTCGCTGCGGACATCATCGAAGACCATCCGGTTGGGGGCGTTGGCCTTGGTGGGTACTCGATCGTCCATGGGGACTACGCCCGCGGCACCGAATACGAGCGCACTTCGCGCGGCCGCCGCGATGCCCACAGCCTCTACATGACGGTAACAGCGGAGACCGGGTTCGTGGGGTTGTTCCTTCTGCTGGGGATGCTGGGATCAATCATGCTGCGGGCGCGGAAGGTGGCCCGGCAGATCGCCAAGAGCGATCCGGTGGCCTCGCAGCAGTTGCGCACGCTGGTCGTTGGGCTGATCGGATTCCTGCAGGCAGGTATCTTCGCGTCATTGCACTCGGTGGCCTTCCTGTACCTGTACCTCGGCGTCCTCGCCACCGCCATCCATGTCTTCACCCGTTCGGTGGACCCTGTCCCCGCGGCGCAGGCCCCGCGACGCGGGCTCTACGTCCCCCTGCCGGGTTCCCGGCAGCGCACCCCGGCTGGGCTCGGGTTGCCCGGCGTGAGTTGACCCTGCGCATGGGGCGCTGACGCCATGTGCGGCATCGCCGGATTCGCGGGCCTGGAGCTGCCCGGCCTCGACCCGACCACCCTCCTCTCCCGCCTCTGCTCGGCGATCACCCATCGCGGCCCCGATGGCGAGGGAAAGTTCGTCGAGGGCCCCGTGGCCCTCGGCATGCGCCGCCTCAGCATCATCGACCTCGCGGGCGGGTGGCAGCCGATCGGCAACGAGGACGGCAGCATCCAGGTGGTCTTCAACGGCGAGATCTACAACTACCGCGCCCTCCGGTCCGAGCTGGAACAGCTGGGGCACCAGTTCCGGACCCGCTCCGACACCGAGACGATCGTCCACGGCTACGAGCAGTGGGGCGACGAGGTGCTCCAGCACCTCCGGGGAATGTTCGCCATCGCCCTCTGGGACCGCCCCAACCAGCGCCTGCTCCTGGCCCGGGACCGCCTGGGGATCAAGCCGCTCTACCTGTGGCCCACCTCGGGCGGGGTGGCCTTCGGCTCCGAGCTCAAGAGCCTGGCGCTGCTTCCCGGGTTCCCCGACACCCCGGACCCCACCGCCCTGCTCCGCTACCTGGCGCTGGGCTACGTCCCAGACCCGCTCTGCATCTGGCAGGGGGTCCGGAAGCTCGCCCCCGGACACCTGGCCACCTGGCAACCGGGGCAGCCGCTCCGCGAACGCGAGTGGTGGTCGCCGCTGGTGGCCGAGCAGTCCGGCATTGACGAGGTGGAGGCGCGCACCGAGGTGGCGCGGCTCCTGGAAGACGCGGTCCAGTGCCACCTCGAGGCCGAGGTGCCGCTCGGGGCCTTCCTGAGCGGCGGGGTGGACTCCTCGGCGGTGGTGGCGCAGATGTCCCGGCTCGCCCAGGGCCGGGTCCGGACCTTCTCGATCGGGTTCGCGGAGCACGGCTTCAACGAGGCCCCCGATGCGGCGCGGGTCGCCCAGGCGCTGGGCACCGACCACACCGAGCGGATCCTCCACCCCGACATCGACGCGCTCGCCGAGGAGCTGGTGCTCGGGTTCGATGAGCCGTTCGCCGATTCGAGCGCGCTGCCAACCTGGCTGGTGTCCAGGGTGGCCAGGGAACAGGTGACCGTCGCCCTGTCCGGCGACGGCGGCGACGAACTGTTCGGGGGCTACAGCCGGTACCAGGAGGTCCGGGACGGCGGCACCGAGAGCGCCCTCCTGCGCCGGGCGGCGGCGACCCTGGGGCGGCACCTGCCGCAGGGCGCCCGGGGCCGCCAGTTCCTCCTGAATCTCGGGCGCGGGCCGATCGGGCGCTACGCCGCCACCGTGGCGCTGCCGGCGCTGATCGAGGAGGGCGGGCTGGTCCGGCCTGAACTGGCCACCGAGTCGTCCCGGCTGGAGCACCTGTTGGCCAACGTCTTCGACCTGACGGCCGGGCGGGACCTCTCGGCGCGGATGGCGCTGGTGGATGTCCTGAGCTACCTGCCCGGCGACATCCTGACCAAGGTGGACCGGATGAGCATGCGGGTCTCGCTCGAGGCCCGGGTGCCGCTGCTCGACCACCACTTCGCCGAGTTCGCGCTCTCGCTTCCCACCCGGCTCAAGTTCCGCGACGGCGTGGGCAAGTGGATCTTCCGCGAGGCGATCCGCCCGCTGGTGCCCGCGAGTGTGCTGTCCAAGCCCAAGCAGGGGTTCGGGGTCCCGATCGGCGACTGGGTCCGGGGTCCCCTGGCCCACCGCGTGACAGCCCTGGAGCAATCCGATTCGCCGATCTACGCCTGGTGCGACCGGGCAGCCACCCGGCGGATCCTGGCGGAGCATCGCGCCGGCAGGCGGGACCACAGCACCCAGATCTGGCGGCTCATCGTCCTGGACCTCTGGCTCCGGGCCCATCGACAGTGACCGCCTGGCTGGTCGTTGCCGCGCTGGGCGCGCTGATCCCCGCCGTGGCGTGGGTCGGCTATCCCTGGCTCATGATCCGGGTGGGCGAGCGCCGTCCGGACCCGGTCCCCGCGACCGGCGATCCGGCGGGCCGGGTCTCGGTGGTCGTGGCGACCCGCGAGCCCCCGGAGGCGGTGGCGCGGCGGCTCGCCGACCTCGCGACCAGTGACTGGCCCGCGGCGCAGCTGGAGTTGATCGTGGCGGTGGATGGAGATCCGGGGCCGTACCAGTTCCCATCGCGACCGGGAGGCCCGGAGATCCGGGTCGTCTCGCGGGGAAGCGACCCGGGAAAGGCCGCGGCGCTCAACGCTGGCGTCGCCGCGGCGACCGGCGAGGTGCTGGTCTTTGCCGACACGGCACAGCGCTTTGCGCCGGACACGATCCGCCGGCTGGTTGCCGCCGTCGGGGCGCCGGGGCTTGGCGCCGTCTCGGGGGCTCTGGTCCTGCCGGGGGGGGAGGCGGGAACGTCGCCGATCCAGCGCTACTGGCGGCTGGAGAAGCGGCTCCGGGCCGCGGAGGCGCGGGTGCACTCGACGATCGGGGTGACGGGGGCGGTGTACGCAATGCGCCGGGCGCTGTGGCGGCCCTTGCCCGCGGGACTGATCCTGGACGACCTCTGGATCCCGATGGGGCTGGTCCTGGCCGGGTACCGGGTCGGATTCGAGCCCTCAGCCCTGGCGTGGGATGACCGGGAAACGACCCCGGGACAGGAGTACCGCCGCAAGGTGCGCACCCTGACCGGCAACTTCCAGCTGGTGGCCTGGATGCCGGGGGTGCTGGTGCCGTGGCGCAACCCCGCGTGGCTCCAGTTCTGGTGCCACAAGGTGCTGCGGCTGCTGACGCCACTCGCCCTGGCACTCATGGTCGTCGGCGTGGTTGGTGCGGCGCTTGCCATGGCCGGGCCGGCACTGGGGTGGGTTCTGGGAGGGTTGGCCGGTGCGATCCTGCTCCTCGCGATGGCGCCGGGGCGGCACGGTCGTCGCGTGCGGGAGGGTCTGCGTTGGGTCCTCACCATGATGGCGGCGATGGTCGTCGCCACTGGCAACGCCGTTCGGGGGAATTGGAGCGTCTGGCACCCGTCCGGGAGCAGGCCCCCGACTACGCCTTGACCGTCGCCGCCACGAGTTCCCCGACCCTTTCCGCAACCGCCCCCCAGTCCTCGCCCAGCACCCGTTCGGATTGCGTGCGCCGGGCATTCGCATCCTCCCCTTCGGCCATCGCGGTGCGCAGCGCCGCTTCCCAGGCATCGAGTCCCACGGCACACCGGGCGATGTCGCCGCACCGGCGAATCTCGGGCAGGTCGCTCGCCACCACTGGCAACCCGGCCGCGGCGTACTCGCGCAGCTTGATCGGGTTGACGGAGAGGGTCAACTCCGAGATCCGGAAGGGGACGATCGCCGCGGCAAACCCACGGCAGTACTCCGGCAGGCTGGCGTAGGGCCGGCGTCCGAGGTGATGCACGTTGGGTCGCGCCAGCAGCGATGACAGGTCCTGGTTGGAGGCGCCAATCAGGACGAAGCTGGCCTCGATCCGATCCGCGAGCAGGCCGATCAGGTCGATGTCCACCCATTCATGGATCAGCCCGAAGAACCCGATCCGCGGGGCTGGCAGTTGCGCGATGTCGGGGGGGAGTGCCCCCGGGGCCAGCGCCTGGGCAAAATGGGAATGCTCCACTCCGTGGGGCACGTAGTGCACGTCCGGCCGGTACTGCCGGCAACGCTCCGCCAGGTCCTCCGCGGAGGCGAGCACCAGGTCGGCGGCACGGCAGATCTCCGCTTCGCACGCCGACATGTGGGCGGCATCATACTCCTCGAACGCACTCCAGCGATCCACGCAGTGGTACACGAGGCCGGTGCGTGGCATCTGGCGAATCCACGGAGCGACGTGGGGCCCATAGACCCAGAGCAGCGGGCGGGGGCTCATGCCCAAACGCCGCAGTTCCCGGCCCAGCGCGAGGCGGTACAGGAATGCGTTGATCCGGTCGGCCATCCGCGAGCCGGGCAGCGGGAGGGATGGCGGGGAATACGCGTAGAGCCCGGGGAGCTGTGCCTGCGCGGGCGCGAAGAAGCTCCGCAGCTTGCGAGCGATCCGACCCAGGTCATCCCGGCTTGCCAGGTTGGGCCGGCGCATTCCCGATGCCTCCACCCAGAGGACCTTGTTGGCGCCCGCAAACCGCTTCATCAATTGGTGCTTGCTGGTCGGGTCCGCCTTCCAGTCGTTCGCGAAGCATACGATGTCGTGTCCCGCAAAGGTCATCCCGCAGCCCCTCCCCTGTCGTGTTCCGCACTCGTCGTGGCCCGTGCCCCGCGCCCGACCTGCCACTCGATCTCGATTGGCAAGGCCACCATCCCGCGCAGCACCAGCACCGGGCGCACGATGTACTCGCCATACGCCGCACTGCACCGGGACTCCTCGAGGGAGGCCTCCAAGGCGGCCGGGGCCTCGAGTGTCATGGGCCGGCTGGGAACCGCCTGGTGCAGCAAGCGCCATCCTCCCGGGGCGACCTGCTCCAGCTCGACCACCCCGGGGGCGAAGTGCAGCCGCCACTCGACCTGCTCCATCCCCTGCCCCTGCACCCGGTCCCGCAGCGTCCAGCCCCCGTCATCGTTCGAGCACTCAATCCGCCGGATACACTCGGCACCCGATGGCCGATGCGCAAACCCCCGGTGGACCCCCTCGAACACCATTCCGCCCGGGCCCTCCCTCCATTGCAGGCACCTGGACCGGGTCCGCTCGGCGAGGATCCGCCACGGCCGGTCGGCGCGGATGGGGTTCTGCTCCTCACCGCCAAGCTGCGGCACGTTGTGGGCCGCGGTGGCGCGGAATTCCCATCGCGCCTCGAGGTCGCGGGTGTAGGCGTAGGTTCCGCTGTCGGTCACCACCTCCTGCCCATCAAGGACAAGGTTGAAGGACAGCTGGTCGTTGTGGTCGTGGGACCCCGCCCCGCGCAGGCCGACCGGACCGCACCGAACCACGCAGCGATCGGTCCCGCTCACGAGGACGTACCATCCGCCATCCGGAAAGTCGCGTCGTGGCGACCGGCCCGGCGGGCGACGATGCGGGGGCAGTCCGAGCCGATGGAGCCGGGGGAAGTCACGTGCCGCGGCGCAGAGGTGGTGCAACCGGCCATCGTCGGCGTCACCCATTACCGGCGCTCGCCCATGCACGTCCAGGGGTGCCTCGAGGAACTCGAGCATCGCCTCGAGACGGTCCAGGTACGCGGGGGAGGGGAAGCCCTCGAGGTTGTGGCGCCCGACCCTGGCCCCAAAGGCAAAGAACTCGGTCACCAACCGGTGATAGCCGATCGACCCCTCGAAGGAACTGCCGTCCGGGTGGACCTGATACTGGATCTCAGCCTCGAGGATGCGTGCCCCCCGCCGAAGCCAGCGCTGGCCCTCGGGCTCGGCCCGGAACAGGGCACCGAGATAGACCAGGCCGACGGCGTTGGAAACGTAGTGATTGCCCCGGAACACCGGGTGCCATTCGAGGTTCCGCTCGACGTAGCGCGCCGTCAGCCGGAGGTTGGCCAGGAACGCACCCCAGAAGGTGGGCGATAGTCCGGGAGCGTTTGCCAGGAGCACGGCCGCCGTGGCCCAGTTGGCGGCGCGGATCGCGGCGTCCATGGGGGAGACCCAGTTGGGGCCAAGGCCTGGCGGGTTGGCCGCGATCCAGCTCTCGACATGGCCGCGAAAGGCCTCAGGATAGGCCGCGTTTCCGGTCCTGCAATGGGCCCGAGCCAGCGCAAGGAAATGGTAACAGCGGCTCAATTCCCAGGCCGTCCGAATGTCGCTGCCATCTCCCCGCATCAGCGACAACCGACTTGCCGGCTCGAGGGGCCAATCGCGTCCCGAGTATCCATCCCGCAGCCAGGCCGGTGGGTGTCCGGTTACCGGCTCGGCGCCGATCCGGGGAATCCGGCCGGCCAGGACCTCGTCGGCCTGGGCGATATCCTGGTCAGTGGTGGTCCGCCGGGCCCAGCGCGGGCCCGCCCGGTGATCGACCCAGAGGCGCCCCGCCCCCGGCCGGTCCAACCAGGCCGCCAGGGAGTGCTGCGACCCGACCCACCGCGCGCCCCACAGCTCGGCCTCCCGCGCGGCACGGCTCCACCCCCCGTGCTCGTCGCGCCACCGCCTGACCCGCTGGAGCCCCTTGTGGGCCAGCAGGGGCAGCAGTGTGGAGGGTGCCGGCAGTGCCATCAGGAGGGTTGGATCCAGTGATCATGCCAGGCGCACAGATTGATGAGGTTCCAGAGCCGGAACCCGGCATCGATCTGGCCGGACTGGTGGCGCTCCAGCATCCGGGCCACCCGCCGCTGGTCCAGGATGCCGCGCTGGTGCAGGCGCGAGCCGAGCAGGGTCTCCCGGGCCCACCGCTTCAGTGGTTCTTCCCGGAGCCACTGGGCGAGCGGCACATCGAACCCGACCTTGCGCCGGTGAATGACCGCATCGGGCACGACACCGGCCGCAGCCCGCTTGAGCACCCGCTTCGAGACTCCCTCCCCGACCTTGTAGGCGGGCGGCAACTGGAAGGCCAGTTCCACCACGCGGTGATCCAGGAACGGCACCCGTGCCTCGATCGAGTTGAGCATGGTCATCCGGTCGACCCGCTGGAGCAACAGCTCGGGAAGCCGAACCTGGAGGTCCTGCCAGGCCATGGCGGAGTAGATGTCGGGTCGTGCAGCGGCCGCGAAGTAGTCGGACATGGCTGCATGGGCGAGCGGGGCGCTGCGTTCCCGGCCCGCGAGTCGGTCCCGCGATCCCGCCGAGAGCAGGTGCGCCTTCTCGACATCCCAATGGGCCACCGCGCCGCTGACGAAGATCGGCTCTCCCCGGCCGGCGCGATCGAAGAGGTCGACGACCTCGCGGCCACCGTCCGCGAGGCCCAGGGTGGCACGCGCCGCCGAGGCCGCCATTCGCCGGATCGGGCCAGGGATTCGACCATACGCCGACCATACCCCGCCGTGGAGCCGGCCGTAGCGCAGGTATCGCGGGTACCCCGAGAACAGTTCGTCGCTTCCCTCGCCCACCTGCACCACGATGACCCCGCCGTCGCGGACGCCCCGGGTCAGGGCGCGGAGCGGCAGCGAGACCCAGTCCGAGAGGGGTTCGTCCTGCGCCTCCACCACGCCGGGAACGCTGGCGATGACATCCTGCGGCTGCAGGACGAGCTCCAGGTGGTCACTCCCGAAGGTCTGGGCAGCGAACCGGGAGTGCTCCCGCTCATCGAACCCGGGGGCATTCTCGAACCCGATCGAGAAGGTCCGGACCGGGTCGGGAAGGTGCCGGGAGAGCAGGCCGAGGATGAAGGTGGAATCCAGTCCTCCCGACAGCAGCAGGCCGTGGGGCACGTCGGCCATCGTCTGCTCGACCACCGCGCTGCTGAGCAGCGCCCGGAGCGTCTCGGCGGCAGCGTCCTCGGTGGCCAGCTCGCGCTCGTAGTGGTATTCGGGTTCCAGGGGGGTCCACCACCGCTCGACTCGCAGGTCGCCGGCCGGCGTCGCGAGGAGGAAGGAGCCTGGCGGCAACTTCTTGATCCCGGTGAAGAGCGTGGCCGGCGGTGGCACCGTCGCGAAGGTCAGGTACTGGGCCAGCGCCTCTTCATCCACCTCGCGGGAGACCGCCGGGTGGGCCAGGATCGCCTTGACCTCTGACGCCCAGATCAGCTGTCCACCCGCGACGGTGTAATAGAGGGGCTTTACGCCAAGCCGGTCCCGGGCCAGCATGAGGCGGGACCGGCTGGCGTCCCAGATCGCAAAGGCAAACATCCCCCGGAGCGACCGGAGCATGTCGGCGCCGTGCTCCTCGTACAGGTGCAACAGGGTCTCGGTATCGGAGTGGGAGCGATAGCGATGCCCCCGTGCCTCCAGGGGGCCCCGATGCTCAGCGTGATTGTAGACCTCGCCGTTGTAGGTGATCCAGACCGACCGATCCTCGTTCGGCATGGGGCAGTGGCCGGCGGGGCTCAGGTCCACGATCGACAAGCGCCGATGGCCAAGCGCGGTGGCGTGGTCCGGGGACAGCCAGGTGCCGGCATCGTCGGGCCCCCGGTGTGCCAGCTGGTCGCACATCGCCCGCACGACCTCCTCGGAGGCCCCCGCCGCGGAGCCCAGCCGCATCACTCCAGCAATCCCGCACATTGTCAGCGCCGCGCGGCGTCGCGAATCTGGTACGTCGCCTCGGCCACGGATCGCACCTGGCCGAGCGGAATCGGGAAGGGATCGCCGCCCCGGCACGCGGCGTGGAAGGCTGCCCATTCGGCGGCGAACCCCTTGTCCACCGATCGGCCGCGTCTGGACAGGCGGAGCCCGGACCGATAGCTCTGGACGGTCCGAAAGTCATCGACGACGACCACCTCCTCGCCGAGGAAGGCCTCCACCCGCTCCTTGGAAAGGGCGGAATGGCCGAGGGTGGTGTAGATGAGCTGGCCCACCATGCCGGAGCGAAACCGGAACTGGGCCGAGAAGTTGGCATCGGCACCCTCTCCGGGGCGGGCCAGTGCCTGCACTTCCTCGAGGGGGTTGGCCGGCCCCGCGATGGCATGAAGGAAGTCCACCATGTGGCAGGCCTCACCCACCGCCCGGCCGCCGCCCTCGTCGGTCTGGGTCCAGTCACCGCTCCCACCCCGCGAGGCGTTGACCCGATAGGTAAGCATCGCCGCCCCGGCATGGGCGGCACAGCGTTCGCGGAGGATGTCGGCGGCGGCAGAGAACCGGCGGTTGAAGCCGACCATGAACGGGAGCCCGGCCGCTTCCACCGCGGCCAGCAGGGCTTCCAGCTCGGCCTGGTCCATCGCGGCCGGCTTTTCCAGGAGCACCCCCTTGCCGGCCTGGAGCGCCTCGGTGGCCAGGCGGGCGTGCTGGTCGTGCCGGGTGGCGATCAGGACGGCGTCGATGTCGTCGCGATCCAGGAGCGCCCGGTAATCGGTGGCAGCGGTCTTCGCTCCCACTTCGCGCGCCGCCACCGTGGCGCTCAGCCCCGAACGGGTGGCCACGCCCAGCACGGCGAACTGGCCCGGGAGGCGGCGGAGGATCGGGAAGTGGACAGCCCGTGCGAAGGACCCCGCCCCGATGACGCCCAGGCGGACAACCTCGGAAGAGGAGCGCCCGCCCGACCGGCGGGGCACGACCGGCACGGTGGACTCACGCCGGGCGTCACCGGGATACCCCAGTTCGAGGGCCAGTGCCCCCGGCTCGTTCTCGAGGAGGTCGAAGGCGCGGCCGGCCTCGGCCAGCGGGAGGCGGTGGCTGACCAACGGGCGCCAGGCGACCCGCCCGGCGCGGACCAGCTCCAGGTACGCCTCCATGTTGCGGTTCTCGGTCCACCGCACGAAGGCCACCGGGTAGTCCTGGCCTCCCTCCTCGTAGCTCGGGTCGTACCGTCCGGGTCCCGTGGAGCAGGCGATCCGCAGGGTGATCTCCTTCTCGTAGAACGGGGACCGGGAGAGGGCCAGGCCGACATCGCCGACGATCACGACCACCCCGCGCTTTCGGGTCACCGCCATGGCGAGCTGGAGCGGCTCGTCACTCCGGGTCGCCGCGGCAAGGAGGGTGGCATCGACCCCCACCCCGCCGGTCAGGCCACCGACGAGGGCCGCCAGTTCGTCTGGCGCGCAGGCGTGCTCCGCCCCAAGTTCCCGCGCCAGGCGCTGCCGTCCCTCCTGGGGATCGACGGCGATGACGATGGCTCCGGCGGCCCGGGCCATCTGCACCTCCAGCAGCCCGATGAGTCCGAGCCCGACGACGACAACCACCTGGCCCAGTTCGAGGTCGGCCTGGCGGATCCCCTGGAGCGCGATGGCCCCGACGGTGGCCGAGGCGGCGTCCTCGGTCGAGACCTCGTCGGGCACTGGGCAGCAGAGGTTGCGGGGGACGGCCACGAACTCGGCATGATTGGCGTACTTGGCGCCGGCGCAGCTGACCCGCTGCCCGACCCTCAGGTCGGTGACCCGCTCGCCGACGGCCTCGATCACCCCGGCGCAGGAGTAGCCGGTGGCGATGGGCTCGCGCAGCCGGTTGAGGATGCGGTCTGCGGTGAGGCGCACCCCGTCCTTCTGGACGGACTTGAGGACCTGGGTGACGAGTTCGGGCTTGCGCCGTGCCTTGTCAACGAGGGATTCGCCGGTGCTCTGGAGGTTGGCCCGTTCGGTCCCGGCGCTGATCACCGAGGCCTGGACGCGGACCAGGACGCCCCCGGCGGGGACCGCGGGGACCGGTACCTCCATCAGGGTTGCCGTCCCACCCTGCAGCACCACCTGCTTCATGCGCCCTCCCGAAAAGAAAGACCGACCCACCTCCCACCCCGGTGGCCCTCCTGCTGACCGGATTCGCCCTCCGGGAGCCGGGTACCGTGCCACCGGAAGCTGCTGAAGGCATTAGATTTGGGCAAGGATCAGGCCATCGGTCTCCGTGTGGCCCGAAAGCTGCAATCAAGGGGTCTGATGCCCACTCATTCCGCCGCCCCCCCCGCCCTCTCCGACCAGCATCGGGATGAAGTCTCCCGCGGGGAGCGGTTCACCTTTGGCCAGAACTGGGCCGCGTTCCTCCGCGTGCTCACCGACGACCGCATCGCCAGCGCCCGGGCGGCGCTGGCGGCAATGCTTGGCACCGACGACCTGCAGGGCCGGAGCTTTTTGGACATCGGGAGCGGCAGCGGCCTCTCAAGCCTGGTGGCCCGGCAGATGGGAGCCGTGGTCACCTCGTTCGATTACGACCCCTCGTCGGTGGGGTGCACCCAGGAACTGCGACGCCGATACTTCCCGGACGACCCCGCGTGGCGGGTCGAGCAGGGATCCGCGCTCGATCCCGAGTACCTCACCAGCCTGGGCAGCTTTGACATCGTCTACTCGTGGGGGGTCCTGCACCATACCGGGTCGATGTGGAAGGGACTCGCGCTCGCCGGCGAGCGCGTGGCGCCGGGGGGAACGCTGTTCATCGCCATCTACAATGACCAGGGTGCCTGGTCGCGGCGGTGGGCGCGCATCAAGCGGTGGTACTGCTCGGGACGGGTGGGCCGCGCCCTGGTTTCCGCCACCATCATCCCCTGGTGGATCTTCCGCCAGCTGGCGGCCGACCTGGTCTGGCGCCGTGACCCCACCCGATACTATCGCGAGTACCGCCGGAACCGTGGCATGAGCGTCTGGCATGACTGGCACGACTGGTTGGGTGGGTACCCGTTCGAGGTGGCCAAGCCGGAAGAGCTGCTCGATTTCTACCGGGCCCGCGGCTTCGAGCTGGTCCGCCTGAAGACCGCGGGCGGCTCGGTCGGGTGCAACGAGTTGGTGTTTGTCCGGGCCACCGGTGACTGAGCTGGCCGTGCGCCCCCCGACCGCCACCGCAGCCTCCGCCATGGGTGCGCGGTATGCGGCTGGCCTGCGGATCGGATTCTGCATCGATAACATGAACGTCGGCGGCACCGAGCTCAACGCGCTCCGCACCGCCGAACGATTGCAGGCGGCGGGGGCAGAGCTGACCGTGTTCACCCTCACCGACCACGGCCCGCTACTGGCCCGGTACGGCGCCCTGGGGGTGCCGGTCGAGGCACTTCCGATCGACCGATTGTACGGGCGCCAGGCATTCCGGGCCGGACTCGCGCTGCAGGCCCGCCTGCGGGCCAAGGCGATCCAGGTGCTCCACGCTCACGACTTCTACAGCAACATCTTCGCGGCCCCTTGGGCCCGCCTGACGGGAGTACCGTTCCTCGCAAGCCGCCGGTGGTGGGAGGGCCCCGACCGCGTTGCGCAGCGGTGGGCCAACCGTGTCTCCTACCTGCTGGCCAACCGGGTCCTCGCCAACTCCGAAGGGGTCGGGCGCCTGCTGGTGGAAGAGGAGCGGGTTCGGTCCGGCAGCGTCGCGATAGTTCCCAACTTCCTGGATGAGGCCGCCTTCGCCCCGCCCCCCCAGGAGTGGCGCGCCACCTTCGCGGCCGAGCTGGCGATGCCGGAGGGGGCGCAGGTGGTGGGTGTGGTCGCCTCGCTCAGCCCCATCAAGGATCATGCGACCTTGTTGACCGCCGTCGCGCTGCTGGCCCGGACGCACCCGAACGTGCACCTGATCCTGGTCGGGGCTGACGCGGGCTCCCGGGCTGACCTGGAGGCCCAGTCCGCTGCACTCGGGATCGACGCCCGGACCCGATTCGCGGGACTCCGCCCGAGTCAACCTTCCCCGCACCACGTGTTCGACATCTCGGTGCTCTCCTCCCGGAGCGAGGGGCTGCCAAACAGCATCCTGGAAGCGATGGCCGCGGCTCGCCCCGTGGTCGCCACTGCCGTGGGGGCGGTCGCCGACGCGGTCGTCCACGAGGAAACAGGGCTGCTCGTTCCCCCTGGGGATCCGCCAGCCATGGCGGCAGCGCTGGCCCGCCTGCTCGACGCCCCTGAGCTGGGCGCCGCGTTCGGCCACGCCGGAAGGGCCCGGGCGCGGGATCGCTACTCCGCCGCGGCTGCGATGGGCCGGCTAGTGGATCTCTACCGGACGATGGCGCGCGATTGATCATGCCCAGGCTTCGCCGGCGTCCAGCTGCAATGGGACGGTGCTGATGTGCGGCATCGCTGGGCTTGCCGGCCCCCGCAGTCACCGCTCGCCGTCGGGAGTCCTCGAGCCCATGGTGCACGCGCTCGCCCGGCGCGGCCCTGACGGGTCAGGCATCCACGCGTGGGACACGGCGATCTTCGGGCACCGTCGGCTCGCGATCTTCGATCTCTCCGACCGGGGCAAGCAGCCGATGGTCTCCGAGGATGGGTCGGTGGGGGTCACTTTCAACGGGGCGATCTACAATTTCCGGGCCCTGCGGCAGGAACTCGAGCGGGATGGTTGGGCCTTCCGAAGCGAAACCGACACCGAAGTCCTCCTCCATGGCTACCGGCACTGGGGCATTGAGCGGCTGGTCTCTCGCCTGCAGGGGATGTTCGCCTTCGGGGTCTGGGACGACCATCGCCGCACCCTCTTCCTGGTGCGAGACCGACTCGGGGTGAAGCCGCTGCACTACGCCGTGCAGGACAACTCGATTGCGTTCG
This sequence comes from Gemmatimonadales bacterium, assembly GCA_048499805.1. Lineage (GTDB taxonomy): Bacteria > Gemmatimonadota > Gemmatimonadetes > Gemmatimonadales > GWC2-71-9 > JAWXBA01. The sequence goes on from JASNZF010000005.1 coordinate 219,530, forward strand.
CGTCCACGGCGCGGGCCCTCCGGCGTGGCGGCCACGGGGACGGCCTGGACCCACAGGCCGTGACGGACTTCCTGGAGTGGGGAGTCGTCCCCGAGCAGCGCTCCATCTACCTGGGGATCCAGAAGCTCCCGCCTGCCACGATCGCAACCTGGTACGAGGGAACCCTGTCGCTGGCGACCTATTGGAGCGTTCCCGCGGCGCCCCCCAGGACCGCACGCCGGTTCGAGGACATCGTGGACGAAGCGGAGTCGCTGCTGGTGGAGGCGGTGCGACGCCGGACCGAGGCGGATGTTCCCGTGGGCGCCCTCCTGAGCGGCGGAGTCGACTCGGCCCTGGTCTGCTGGGCGCTGCGGGAGTGTGGTACCGATCCGAACGCCTTCACCTATGGCGCCCCCGGTGAGCCGGAGGACGAAACCGCCGACGCTCGGGAGACCGCCCGGGAACTGGGCATCCCCCTCACGGTGCTTCCGGCCGAGAGTGGCCACGACGACTGGGCAGACCTCGCGGCAGCCTACCCTGAGCCGTTCGCGTGCGGCTCCGCCATCGGGATGCTGCGCCTATCGCGGGTGGCGCGGTCGGCTGTCACGGTGCTCCTGACCGGGGATGGTGGGGACGATGCGTTCCTGGGCTACCCCCACCACCGATTCCTGCACACCGCCCAACGCCTTGCGGCCATCGTCCCCACCCCACTGGCGGCGGCCGGGCTGTCCCTCGGCCTCATGCCGCCGGTGCGGGGGCCCGGCCGCCGCGCTCGCCACTTTGCCGGCTACGCCGCCGGGGGCCTCGGGGCGTTCCTCCGCGCCCGGAGTGGCCTCCGAGTCTTCGCGGATGCCTCCCTGCTCGGGCCCCGGCTGCAAGGCGCCGTGCCGACCTCCCACAGGATCCAGCCTACCCCAGGATCGGGCCGGCGGATCCTGGACGATTACCTCGCGCATGCGCTCGGTCACCAGTTTGTCGCCGAGTACCTGGCCAAAGTGGACGGGGCGACGATGCACTTTGGACTCGAAGCCCGCTCGCCGTTCCTTGACCAGGCGCTGTGGGAACTGGCGGCCAGTCTGCCCTATTCCGCCCGCTTGCATGGAGGGGAGCTCAAGGCGGTGCTTCGGGCGATCGCCCGTCGCCGGATCAGTGCGCGCGTGGCCACCGGGCGCAAGCGGGGGTTCGAGGTCCCGGTCGCGAGCTGGCTGGGTGGGGCATGGGCCTCGCGGGCGAGTCGATTGCTCGAAGCTCCCCTCATTGTCTCCGAGGGATGGGTGGATCCCCACGGACTCGCGACGTGGCGGGCAGGCGCGCCGGTCGATGGGCTGGCCCTATGGAAACTGGTGGTTCTCGAATGCTGGCTCCGACACGAGGCGGGCCGGGGGATGACCGATGGTGCGTAGGCGGGGCCAGCCTTGATCCGGGTGTGCCTGGTCGCCCCCCGGTGGATGACTGGCGGGCAGGCGGTGGAGGCTGCGACCCTCCTGACCGGATTCCAGGACGATCCGGAAGCCCGGGTGGAAATCCAGCCGATCGACCCGCCGCTGCCCCGCTGGCTCGCAGCCATCCCCGCCGTGCGCACCCTGGCGCGGATGCCCTTGTTCTGGAGCGGGATGCTGCGCCGATTCTCCCGGTGCGATGTCGTTCATGTCTTCACGGCGGCGTTCTGGCCGTTCCTCCTGACCACGACCCCGGCGATCCTGGTCGGGCGCCTGATGGGGCGCCCGGTGATCCTGAACTACCGGGATGGCAGGGCTCGCGACCACCTGCGCCATGCGCCGGTGCGCTGGATCCTGCGACGGGCGACGGTCCTGGTAGTCCCGTCGGGCTACCTGCGAGACGTCTTCCGGGAATTCGGGCTGGAAGGTCGGGTGGTGCCCAATGTGGTGGACACCGGGCGATTCACATTCCGTAAACGAGTTCCCCTGCGCCCCGTCCTGCTCTCCTCCCGGCTTCTGGAGGAACTGTACGCCGTGGAGAACACGATCCTGGCCCATGCCAAGGTCCGGGAGGTCCACCCCGGGGCGGAGCTGATCATCGTCGGAGATGGCGACCAGCGCGGACGGCTGGAGGGACTCGTCGCGGACCGGAACATTGGCGGGGTCCAGTTTGTCGGCCGGGTACCCCATGACGAGATGCCCGAGTGGCTCGACCGTGCCGAGATCCTCGTGAACTCCTCCCGGATCGACAACATGCCCCACTGCCTGATCGAGGCGTTTGCCGCGGGGGCGCCCGTGGTGACGACACCCTCCGGCGGCATCCCGCATATCGTCCAGCACGAGGTCAACGGACTCCACGTGCCGATTGACGACCCGGAGCACATGGCCGCTGCGATCCTCCGCCTGCTCGCAGAGCCTGCTCTGGTCCAACGCCTGGTCGAGGCCGGGGTCGGCGAATGCGCCGCCAGGTATTCCTGGCGAGCGGCGCGCCGCGAGTGGCTCCTGCTCTACCAGGAGCTCGCATCCCCGGTCACCCAGCGCCCCGGCGCCGACTAGCCCTGCAATGCCAAGAAGCGCCGCCCCCCGGGGGGGCGGCGCTTCCTGGCGCCTGGCGCAGAGCGTTACCTGCTCAGGGTGTCCCCTGTCGCCAGGCCAGGTAGTGGCCGGAGGAACGGTAGCTGGCGTTGTACTCCTTCTCGCGGAAATCCGCCAGACCATAGAAGGCATCCGTGAGCGGACCGTTGCCCTTCCCGAACGTGGCGGCAAACAGCTCATCGCCCCACTGACGGTACCGGACGTCCTGGGTCATGGCATAGGCGTATCCGAAGGCATGGATGATGACCGGGTTCAGCTGCCGGACCTCCCGGATGCCGTTGGTGTCCCAGCCACCATCGAGCGTGGTCCGTCCACACCCGGACTGGCAGGTTGCCCCGTAGACGGTGTACCACATCCCTCGCCACGTGGCCCCGGCCAACTGGGACACGGGCTCGTTCCCCCGGTACCCCATCGTGTACAGGTTTTCCACGCTCCTGGTGATCGCGGTCAGGATGCGCGGGTCGCCGGTGAGGCGATGGGTTGCCACCATCCCGTCCAACAAGAGGCCCACCATGAACGGCTGCATGAGGTAGCCGCTGACGCTGGCCGAAGGATCGGTCCACCGCCAGGATCCGTCGGGATACTGCAGGCGAGCGTAGTAGAGGGTCGCGCCATCGAGCGCCTTTTGGCGAAACTCCGCCCGGACGACCGGATCGGGGTGCACCTTGGCCAACCACGCTGCGTACAGCAGCATGTAGCCACCATCGCGCACCCCGTAATGGAGCTCGGCCTTGTTGAGGCGCATGCCCACCCAGACGTCAAACTGGGTCCGAACGTAGGTCGTGATCCAGGGCCACATCTGGGGCTTGCCATCGAGGGCCCGGAGCATGAGCCCACCCATCGACGACAACCGAGGGGCCCAGGTGTTGTCCCAATCCTGGTAGGTGCCATTGGCGGGCAGGGATCCCCACCAGGAATCGGCAACCTTTCGTGCGTGGGTCAAGAGGGTCTGGTTCCCGGTCCGGTAATAGGCGGTGTAGAGCGCCAATCCGAGATCATAGTAGTTCAGGTTGAAGTAGACATTGCTCCAATCCTGGCCCGCCGCGGACGCGGGAAAGGCGGCACCATGGACCAGGCCGCGAGTCACCATGTTCTGGTCGTACCACGGCCAGGGGTTCTGGCTACTTCCCGCCACCAGCTGCGGTCCCACGATGAATTCCACTTCGGCGCTCGGGAAGGTGACCCGATCCCCGGCGGACGGGGGCAACTGGGGCGGCGGGGGCTGGCTCACGGACCCAATCACCACCACGGCGGTATCCGCCAACGGACAGCCGACGCAGGCAGCGACGACCCGGTAGACCCCCGAGGCGGTGCCGGCAGTATAGACCCCCGCCGGGGTGATCGTCCCCCCCGTCGCCGACCAGGTCACCTGCGGGGTGATCGGCGCGCCGGTGCTGGAGACCCCGCTCACGCTGAACGCTGTCGAGAATCCACTCTGCATGGAGACGGAATCGGGGGAGATCACGAGGGACGCCGGGGTGCTGCCCTGCGCCGCCGTCACCGTCACCACCGAGGTGTCGGCCTTGGTCCCGCCGGCGTCGCGCACGATGACCGTGTAGGTCCCGGCGGTGGTCCCGGCAGTGTAGGTCAGCCCCGACATCGTGCCGCCCGCCGCGGTCCACGCCAGCGGCGGCACGGTGGTGGACCCGTCGCTCCACGCTGCCGCCACCTGGAAGGCCTGGGTGGCGCCGGCGGTCACGCTGACGGTGGCGGGGTTGAGCACCAGCTGGGTCACGGTCGGCGGCGGCACCACCGGTTCGGTGATGCTGAAGCGCGCGGTGTCGGCCACCGTGCACCCCGCACAACTGGCGATGACCAGGAACTGGCCCGCCAGCGACCCCGCCGTGAACAACCCAGACATCGATACCGTCCCTCCGGTTGCCGTCCAGGTCTGCGCCACTTCGCGCACCTGGCCATCACTCCACGTGAATTCCGGGGTCAACTGCACGCTGCCGCCGGGATTGAGGGCACCCAGCCGCGGCGAGACGCGCACGCTGGTGACCCAGGGGGTCTCGGCCACGGTCACCACCGCGGTGTCGGCCAGCCCGGAGGCATCGGCCCGCACCACGACCCGGTACACCCCGGAGACGTTCGGGGCCCGCCAGCGGCCACTCTGGTTGTATTCGCCCCCCGTGGCGGCCCACGTCACGGCCGGCAGGGTGGTCGAGCCATCGCTCCACTGGGCCTGGGCCTGGAAGTCGAGGATCTCGCCGCCCTGGACCCCGGGGGTCTTGGGCGACACGCTGATCGCGGTCACCGCCGGCGGGGGCACCACGACACTGTAGGTCGCGGTGTCGGCCAGGGTGCCGCCGGAATGGCGCACGATGACCCGGTAGCTCCCGGCGGTGGCCGGGGCGGTCCACTTGCCCTGGGCCGAGACCGATCCGGCCTGTGCCGTCCAAGTTAACGCCGGGAGCGCCGTCGAGCCATCGCTCCAGGTGGCGCCCGCGGTGAAGTTCACTGAGCCGCCCACCGGCACCGTGCCGGTGGCCGGGGTGATGGTGAGCCCGGTCAGGGTCGCCGCGGCGGGGGCCGCAATCTGGACGACCGAGGTGTCGGCCAGCGTCCCGGTGGCCAGCCGCCCGATGACCCGGTAGGTCCCCGGCACGCCGCCGGCCACGTAGACACCGGAGCCCGAGATCGTCCCGCCAGTCGCCACCCAGGAAACCGAGACGTTGGTCTGGACCCCGTCGCTCATCCGGCCCTTGGCCGAGAAGGCAGCGGTGGCGCCCGGGAGGAGGCTGATCGATGCCGGGGTCACCTCGACCGCGGTGAGCACCGGGGTGATGGTGACCGAGGCGGTGTCCGACTTGCCGCTGCCGCGGTGCTTGACCACGACCTTGTAGTTGCCCGGCTCGGTGTTGGCGGTGAAGCGCGCCGAGCGGGCCCCGCCTGGCGTGGCCTGCGGGCCACCGGCGGCGCCAGCGGCGCCGGCGAGCATCTCCACCGTCCCCGCCGGGGATTCCCACTCCAGCGCCGGGACCTCGGCGGTGCCGTCAGTCCAGGCGGCCGAGATCTGGAACTCCTGGCTGCCCCCGCCCGGCAGGGTGATGACCTTGGGCTGGAGCTGAAGCTGGGCCAGCGCCGCCTCCTCGATCACCACGCGGGCGGTGTCGCTGAGCAGGCCGTCGAGGGTCGTCGCGATGACCAGGTAGGTCCCCGGGACCAGCCCGGCGGCGAACTCACCGTTGGGGGCGACCGTGCCTCCTCCGGTGGCCCGCCAGGTGACGGTGGGCAGGGTGTTGGCGCCGCTCTGCAGCCGCGCGGTGGCCCCGAACATGACCCGGGCACCGCCCGCGATCTGGACCGGCTTCGGCTGGACCTCCAGGGTGGCGAAGAGCGGCCCGGGATTGGACACGTCGATGCGGCTGGTGGCCGACAGCGACGGCGACGCGACCGCGTAGGCGGTGACGGTGTGTGAACCCGGCACGGTGCCGCGATAGCGACCGTCCGGCGAGATCTGCCCGGCGCTGGCCACCCAGTTCACCGCCACGGGAACCGAGTCGCCCGAGGCGAGCCGGCCCCAGGCCTGGAACAGGAAGCTCTGGTCGTACGGCAGGGTGGAGGCGGTCCCGGCGACCACGAGGGCAACCGGTGCACTCGACGACGGCGGGGGACCATTGGGATCGGGACTCAGGAACTCGCGGGGAGCGGCCTCGGAACAGGCCAGGAGAACCAGCGGGAGGACCCACGCGGCAACAGCCGCGGCGGAACGACGGGACAACTTGAACAGGTACGTCATGGCAGCCAGCTCCCCGACTCGCAGTGGTGCGGGGCGACCCGATCGGTTACCCCAGCCTCATCAGCCAGTCATATGTGCAAGAGGGCTGCCACGGCACTGTACTATTATTACACAGTTCGCCTCAAATCGCGAGAACGTTACAAGCTGTTGCTATATATAACAATGCGATTGCAGAACTTGTACAGACACAAGTAACTCGACTCAATATTCAACACCATGAATCGAAGGTCTTCATCATATCTTGTCAAATGCTGATACAGCGATGGCTTCCTGCAAAATGGGCCGGGCGACGGTCAGGAGGAGTGCCGCGCACCGAGCGAGGCGAGCCAGATCTCGGTCTGGGCCAGGTTGAAGAGCGCCCGGCCACCGTCCACCCCACCCGCTGCATGCAGCGCCAGCAACCGCTCCGCCGGGCCGGGTGCAAAGACGCCACGCTGCCGGAACCGGGGGCTCCCGAACAGTTCCCGGATCGGTTCCTGGAGCTCGTGCCGCATCCACTCCCGCATCTGGGTCGGGAACCCCATCTTCTCCACCCGGCTGCGGACCACCTCCGGCACCAGCCCCCGGGTGGCCTCGCGGAGCAGGTACTTGTTCCAGCGCCCCCGGATCTTCCAGTGACCCGAGAGCCGGAACGCCAGCGAGACGAGCCGGTAGTCCATGAAGGGGACCCGCGCCTCGACCGAGTGGGCCATCGAGTTCCGGTCCTCGATCCGGAGGTAGAGTGGCAGTGGAGAACGCTCGGTTCCCTGCTGCAGGGCGGCCCGCAGCCCGTTGGCCACGGGGGGATGGCTGGCGGGCAGCAGCGCGGCCAGGTCCGGCGAAAGCAGTGCCTGGTGCGGAAAGGCGCGGGTCCGGCGCGAGGTGGCCCGCAGGGCCCGGTAGAACGCAAACTGGTCGGCGGTGATCAGCACCGAGCGCAGCATCGCCATGGCCACCGCCCGCCCCCGCGACCGGTGGTGCCCCGCGGAAAAATCCCCCAGCTGGCGGAGGAACTCGCCCCATTTCCGCTCGCGCAGGAGCGCGTACCACTGGTCATCGAAGTAGCTCGGATACCCCCCCAGGACCTCATCCGCCCCCTGGCCCACCAGCACCACGCGCACCCCCTCCCGGGCGGCGGTGCGGTAGATCTCGTACCCGACCGACGCCGTCGCGGAGTGGACCGGCTCGTCGTGGGCGCGCAGCACCGCGGGCAGTTCCCGCCACCAGAGCTCCGGCGAAAAGGCGACGGCGTGCGGCGTGGCGCCGGTCAGCGCGAGGGTGCTGGCGACGAACTCCGTCTCGTCGTGCCCGGGGGAGAGGTAGCTGAAGGCGTGCAGCGGGCCAGCCGAGCCCGGTGGCAGCGCCCGCCGCAGCCGGTCCATCGCCGCGATGATCGCCGTCGAGTCCATCCCCCCGGAGAGCGCCACCCCGACGGGGACATCACTCCGCAGCCGCAGCTCGACCGCGCTCATGAACAGGTCCCGGAACTCCCCCACCGGCTCGACGGCGGGCTCCGCCTCCTCCTCGGGCAGTTCCCAGTAGCGCCCCACCTCCATCGTGCCGTCGGGCCGCGCCACGAACCAGCTGCCCGGGGCGATCTCTGCCACGGCGGTATAGAAGGTCCCGGTGTCGGCCGGAATCGCCTCGAGGTGCCCTGCCGCGAGGAAGCTGGCCACCCGCGGCCACGCCACCTCGCGGCAGACCGGCGCCACCTCCTGGAGGGCCTTGATCTCGGAGGCAAAGTACCGGCGGTAGCCGACCTGCGCGTGGAAGAGCGGCTTGATGCCGAACCGGTCGCGTGCGCCGAAGACCACCTGCTGGCGGCGGTCGTGGATCAGGAAGGCCCACATCCCGTTGAGGCGTGGCAGGCACTCGACCCCCCACTCCAGGTAGGCGGCCAGCAGGACCTCGGTGTCGCCGGTGGACCGGAAGCGATGGCCGAGGCCCTCCAGCTCGACACGCAGCTCGGCGAAGTTGTGGATCTCGCCGTTGAAGACCAGGACCACCTCCCCATCCGGGGAGAGAAACGGCTGGTGACCCGCCGGGCTCAGGTCAAGGATGCTGAGCCGGCGAAAGGCCAGGGCGACCGACCCATGGGCATGGGATCCCCGGTCGTCGGGCCCCCGATGCCGCAGGCACTCCGCCATCCGCTCCGCGATCTCGAGCGGAGCCGGCTCCTCGGCGGGGCCGATGACCCCCGCAAACCCACACATGGATTGGCGATCGTCTCAGGAAGGGAAGGAATGGCGGTGGCGGGCGCGCCCCATCAGACGGCGGCCCTGGACTCGAGCGGGGCGAACCACTCCCAGGTCCGGCCGAGCCCCTCCCGGAGCGAGACCGAGGGGCGATAGCCGAGCACCTGGCCGGCGCGCTCCAGGCTGGCGAGGGAATCGCGGACATCCCCGGCCCGCGGTGGCAGGTGCTCCACGCCGAGCGGCCGCCCCGCGACCTCGGCGATCAGGCCGACCAGGTCGAGCAGGGAGGTGCGCTGGCCCGCGCCGACATTGCAGACCTGGCCGCTGACCCGATCCGCCGGCCCGGTGGCCGCGAGCAGGTTGGCGGAGACTGCGTTGTCGACGTAGGTGAAGTCGCGGGTCTGCCCGCCATCGCCGTGCACCGGCGCCTGGGCGCCATCGCGCGCGGCGGCCATGAAGACCGGCACCACCGCGGCGTATGCCGACCCGGGACTCTGCCGGGGACCGAAGATGTTGAAATAGCGCAGCGCCACCCCCTCGATCATCCCGGCGCGCGCCAGGGCCACGACATACTGCTCCCCCGCCAACTTGGCCGCGGCGTAGGGCGACTTGGGCAGCAGTTCCGCCGACTCGACCTTGGGCAGGGTCGGGGTGTCGCCGTAGACCGAGCTGGAACTCGAGAACACCACCCGGCGCGCGCCGGCGTCCCGCGCGGCCAGCACGAGGTGAACGGTGGCATCGACATTGTGCTCGTGACAGCCGAGCGGATCGGCCATGGATCGGGGCACGCTGGGCATCGCGGCAAGGTGGAAGACCACCTCGCAGCCGGCCACCGCCCGGGCGCAGACCGCCGGGTCCCGCAGGTCGGCATGAAGGAACTCGATGGCATCACGGACCGATTCGAGGTTTGCCTCGGAACCGGTGCTCAGGTTGTCCACCACCCGCACCCGGTGGCCGTCGCGTGCCAGGCGATCAGCCACGTGGCTGCCAATGAATCCGGCCCCGCCGGTCACCAGGCACTTCATGGGGGTCATCAGGCGCCCTCAGTTCAGGAAGGTGATGTCGCCGGCCCCGCGCGGCTTGAGGATCCAGCTCCCCTGCCCCGTCGGCACCAGGACGCCCCGGACGTTCAGGATCCGGCCGATCCGGAATCCGTTGGTGGCGATCCCGAGATTGGTGTCCAGCTGGATCGTCACGGCCCCTGATCCATCGCTGGCCACCACCTGGAAGTGCGGCGCCACCGTCATCGAATCGCTCACGACCACCGAACTCACCAGGACCAGGTCGGCATCGAGGGCGCCGTTCTGGGCGCTGGCCGCGACGGCGGACGTGACCGGCTTGGGGACCGGCGCCGGCCGGGTGGCCACCCGGGTGACCCGGGCGCCGCTCAACACCGTCTGGCCATTGACCAGCCCGACCGTGCCGAGCACCACCACGCTGTCCCCGGCCGCATTGCCGGTGAGCCCGCCCAGCAGGGCGACATTGGTCAGGCGCACGGCGCGGGAGGTGTCGGCCATGTGGGAGCTCTGGTCGGAGTAGAGCTGCACACCGGCCAGCACCAGCCCCCGGACAAAGACCCTTCGGCCAGCCGGCAGCAGCCGCGCCTGCCGGATGCTGAGCTCGGGATAGGCGAGGCGCACGGTGGCGCCGACCTGCGGGGCGATGGCGGCGACCCGGATGCTGTCCTGGTCGATGTCGGCGACGAGGATCGAGTCACCGATGCTGGCCGACTCGACCGTGACCAGGTAGTCGCCGAGGCGGAGGGTGGTGAACCGGGCAATTCCCTGCTGGTCGCTGGTGGCGGTTGCCACCGCCGCGCCGCCACCCTGGGGCCGGAGCGAGACCCGGGCGCCCTGGAAGACGGTATCGGGGCCGGTCGCCGTGCCCGACCCGTCGCGATCGAGGTAGAGGACCACGGCGACTTCGCCGGTCGGCTCGGCGCCGAACCCGAGGTCACTGCCGGCCGGGTCGCAGCCGGCCAGCACGAGGGGCAGGCAGGCCAGGAGCTGGGCGAGGGTGCGGAGTTGGGGGCGCATGCTCAGTACTCCAACCGGAGCCCGACCCGCACCATGCGCGGATCGGTCCGACGGCTGAGAAGGGTTCCGAAATCGGGATTGGCGATCAGGGGGATGGTGACGTTTCCGGAGGCATCGACCGCAAAGACCCCGTTCGGGTCGACCAGGAGGGCGGCCCGGTCCACCGGACCGAACGCGGTGGAGACGATGTTGAACGCCTCGACCGAGAGCCGGAGCCCCGCCGCACCACCGACCGGCAGCCGGGCCTCGAGCGAGACGTCGAGCGCCGAGACCATGTCGCTGCGGCAGCTGTTGCGCAGGGCGAAACCGGTGCCCACCGTGCCGGAGCAGCCCGCCAGGGAGAGCCCGCCGACGGAACCGTAGAAGATCGGATCGTTCTCCCCGCTGCCGTCGCCGTTGACGTCCACCCCGGCCCGGAAGCCGGGAGTGAAGGGGAGGCCGGAGCGGAGGCGATACCGGGCACCGACGGTGACCCCGCCCCGACCCGGTGCCGCCCACTCCGCCCCTACGGAGAGACGATGGGGGATATCGAGATCCGAGCGCCCATCGGTCCAGTCCACCCCGTTCAGGCCGTCGGGGAACGGATTGAGCTGGTCGGCGGGGTCGGCGGAGAGCACCCCCGGGGTGTTGTCCTCGGTCCGCGAGAAGGTGTAGCTCGCGGCCACGGTCAGCCCGCTGGCCACCCGGCGCTCGAGGCCGGCGGTGAATTCGACATGGTCGGAGTAGCCATCGGCCACCAGCCCGGAGACCAGGTCGAAGTCGTCGAACCGGCGATTGGAACCCGGGGCGGCGCTGACCAGGCCACCCTGGCGGACCAGGGCGCCGTAGACCGGGCGACCCCCCTGCGCGCTGCCCGAACTGAGGGCACGATTGAGGTCCTCGCGGCGCAGGAGGTAGTCGGTGTGATGATACCCACCGGCCAGGGTCAGGGTCGTGCCCGCGGCGAGGGCGTAGGTCAGCCCGGCGTCGGCCTTCAAGGTCCGCGGGGACTGGTAGTCCTCACTGAAGAGTGTCAGCCGGGTCCCGGACCACGGGGCGGCCGCGGCGCTCGGGGCGGCAGGCCAGGTGGCAAAGTTGCCCTGGCCGCGACGCACCTGGGCGGTTCCCGAAAAGGTCAGCGCCTCGGCCACGAGGGCGGGATCGGCGCCGGCGTAGTGCACCCCCACGCCGCCGCGCACCACCAGGGAGCCCCGGCTCTGGGCATCCCAGACGAAGGCGACCCGGGGTGCGAGTCCACCGCCGGACCCGGGCACCGAATCGACCAGGATCCCGGAGGCCTCGACCCAGGGCAGGGGCGAGAGGAGCCGGGTGGCGGGAAGCGACTGCCGCTCGAACCGCGCCCCGATCAGCACCTGCATGTCGGGGGAAAGCTGCCAGAGATCCTGGACGAAGACGCCCAGCTCGGAGGTGTTGAAGTCGACCTGCCCCGCCCCGGTCGTCTGCATCCAGTCGCCGGTGGCGGTCCGGTAGCCGGCCAGGTCGCCGAAGGTCCAGCGGCCCGCGCTGCCGAAGGCATAGAGCTGCTGGTACCGCGAGAACGACGCACCGACCCCCACCTTGAACTGGTGCGAGTTCCACGAGTACTGGACGGCATCGGAGATGTCGACCCCGGTCATGCTGACCATCCCCGGCGCGGCGGCGCTGACCCCGAACCCGATCCCCTCGTTCGCCAGGGTGGTCCCGGCCAGGGGAAACTCGGCGGTCCAGTCCCGGCGGCTCGAGCTGATGCCCACGCGGAGCTCGTTGGCGGTCCGGTCAGCGGCGGTGGTCGCCGCCAGGGCGATCGACAGGTCGCGGGCATCGAGTGCCAGCCCGGCTCCGCTCTGCAGCTCGTTGCCCAGGAGCGGGGAGGATTCGTCCCACTTGGCGCCGGCCAGGCGAATGGCCACCTGGGTGGCGGCCGAGAGGCGCCAGTCGAGCCGGCCCAGCGCGGAAACGCCCTGCCAGGTCCGCACGGTCGGCTGCACGTAGCGGCCGGCGCTGACGCCGAAGCTGTCGGCCGCGATCGCGGTGATCAGGCCGCGCAGCGACTCGGCGGCGAGCGCCCCGGTTTCCACGTGGTCCCGTTCCCACGGGAAGGCGGTGGGCTGCTGGAGCTTCTGGTAGTCGACCCGCAGGAAGACGGAGAGGGTGTCGGGAATCAGGGCGCCGCTCAGCTCGGCCCCGGCCTGCAGGGAGGTGCCCGAGGAGTCGGCGGGGTTGTCGTCGGCGGCGGCGCCGAGCTGGGCGCCGCTGAAGGTCAGGTAGGGCCGGAAGGAGACCGGACCGGTCCCCCGGCTGGTCTGGGCGGAGATGATCGCCCCGGGGGTCCCCCGCCACTCGGCATCCTGGGACCTGGGCATCACCTGGACCTGGTCCACGGCGCCGCGGGCAAAGGCCGGGGCGGCAACCGGGTCGGCGGCGAAGGCGGGGTGCCGCGCCAGGCGCGCCTCCACCCCGTCCACCATCAGCCGAGTCCAGCGCCCGGGCAGGCCGCCCGCCGATGCGGCCAGGCCGGCCCGTCCGTCACGCGGCTCGTCGAGTTCAGTCGCGGTCCGTCCGAGGTCGCCCAGGTCAAGGTGCCGGCCGAGCAGCCCGAGGTCGGCGGGGCCCAGGAACCGCCCCGCCGAGGTGCCGGCCAGTGCCGAACTGGCATCGCGCTCCGTGACCGATTCGATCGGCGGGGGACGGCGTTCGAGCGCGACCGACAGCGAGGTGGTCTGCCCGGCCGCCACCACGACGTTGAGGAGCCGGACCGGCTGGAATCCCACCTGCTCCACCAGGAGTCGATAGACTCCCGGCGCCAGGAGCGGCACCCGGAAGGTGCCCGCATAGTCGCTTTCGAGGAACCGAACGGTTCCGCCCTGGGCGTCCTCGAGGGTGATCGACGCTGCCGCGACGCTCCCGCCGCCAATCTCGGTCACGGTGCCGCGGAGCTGTCCGGCAGTCAGGGACTGTGCCGCCAGGGACCCACCGGGCCAGGCCCACAGGGCCAGCGCCACGAGGGCGCAGAAACCGCGGGTCCGGCGCAATGCCGACAGGGTATCGTGCATGGAGCTCCCGTACAGAAGCAGGGTGGAACGGCTGACGGTCCAAGCGGGATGTTCGAGCAGACTGCCGGAAGCCGAGGGAATCGCAATCCGGCCCCCCTCATATTTATGTCTGGCAGCTGAGGTATGCAGAAGGGATGCCACACGCCGTGATTGAATGTCGCGGCAGTTGGCGCCGGATGGCAACTTCTGTTGCGCAGCCCAATCACTTCTGTTGCGTCAATGCAACATATGGTAATGACATCAAATCGCCGTGTTACATGGGTGCATCGATCCCGGCGATATCGTCGCGTCCAGGCATCAGATCCACCTTGCCCTGGGGGCGCTGCCGACTGGCAATCGGGCAAACAAAAGGCCCCGGTCGCTGGACCGGGGCCTTCGTGCCGCACCTCGCGGGGGGGGAGCGCGGGGATCAACCGATCGAGTCGGCGTCCCGGCGGCGGCGGAACTGCGCGGCACCGAGTCCGAGGAGCCCGGTGGCGAGGAGCACCATCGAGGCCGGCTCGGGGACGGTGGTCTCCGGGGGCAGGCAGTTGGCCGGGGTGGCGTTTGCCGCCCAGGTGCCGGAGGTCGGGCTGGTCTGGCTCACGACCAGCTTGGTGGAGGTGGAGCAGCTGTACTGGTCCGAGCCGCCCTGGTCGTGCACCGCGAACCCGACGTTGGCCAGGTTGTAGGAGCCGGTGAGCGTGAAGGTGAACCAGACCTCCTCGCCGTTGTTCAGGGTGTTCGAGAAATTCGGGGGACTCGTCCGGTAGCCCCCGATCGTGGTGCCGGTGATCCCGGCGCCATTCAGGCCATTGGGCGGGGTGCCGAGCACGTAGCTGCTGGTCGAGCTGCCCTGGTTGGCGGCACTGAAGCCCGTGGCGCCGACCCCGGTGCCGAGATTGAAGAGCCCGATCGCGGTGAAGAAGCTGCCGGCGTCGCCGGAGGTGTTCTTGACCTTGAGGGTCACGACGTTTCCGGTGAGGGAGGCGGAGAACCATGCGCAGGTGACGAAGTTGTCACCGCCGCAGTAGGTGCCCCCGAACCCGGCCGGGAATGCGGCGTAGGCGGCGGATGTACCGCCGAGCATCAGGACTGCCAGTGCCTTCAGGATCGAGTGCCGCATGCTTCCCCCGGTACTGCAATAAAGTGTTGTTGTTCGCCCATTGAAATATGACCAGCCACGGCCATCAGGCCCTCGCGGCCTTCCGCAGCCCGTACCAGCCGAGGGCGAGGAAGGTGGCCGGATAGACGATGCCCTGCAATCCGGTCTTGGCCATGGCGCGGATCAGCCCCCCGCGTGCCACCTCGTCGGTCACCGAACTGAGTGCCAGCGGCACGGTCAGCGCGTAGAGCACGAGGCCACCAATCAGGACCAATCCAAAGACCAGCGACCAGACTCCCACCAGGCGAACCAGCACCCGCTCACCGCCGGCCACCGACCCCGCCAGGAAGAGCAGGGTGGCCATGGTGGCGAGGGGGAGGCTGTCGAGCAGCCGGGACACCGTCCCGAACTCCCACTCCGGGTTCCCGATCTGGAGCGGGAAGATCCCCAGCGCCATGTCGCCGTAGGCCACCACGGCCAGGGCGAGTCCCACCCACTTGACCAGGCGCCACCCGGCATCGGGATCGGGGGGGGCGTGGCGGCCTCGATTCTGGCCCGTGGGCTCTCCCACCAGCACCCGCGGTCCGTTCATTGTCGAGACCTTTCGTATCCCGAAGGAAGCGTGCAAGAAGCATGCACACCAGCAATTTGACGGCCAGAGGACCTAAGTCGTTGCCTGACAACGGTTGGTAAAGCATGCCCTGGGTCGGGACCGTCGCGACGTGGCACCGGTGCAACGGTGCCGATGCCGCACCGGTGGGAGAGGCGCTATTCCGACGACAATACTATAACTTATCAGCTGCATGGCGTCGATCTCCTTCCGGAATCGGATCCTCCTGGCCCTGGTGATCCTGGGCGCGGCCCCCACCACCCTGGGCATCCTGGGGCTGGCCGAATCGCTGCGCCGGAACACCGCGGTGGCCGGCAGCGGGACGATGGAGGAACTGGGGAGCAGCGGGCGCGCCCTGCTCGCCTCGATCGACACCACCCGCCTCGAGCCTACCGAACGATCGGCGCTGCAGGTCCACCTCCAGCAGCTGAACCGGGCCCTCTCGCTGGCCCGCGGGGCCGTGCCCTACAGCCAGGCCCGCACGGTGGCCCTGGTGGTGGCGGTGCTCCTGGTTGGCGCGCTGCTGCTCTGGGCCTCGCTGCTGGTGGCGCGCAACCTGAGCCGCCAGCTGAGCCGGCCGATCGACGAGCTGGTGGGCTGGACGGTGCTGATCCGCCGGGGCACGCCGCTGCCCGATGAAGCGCCCCGGAAGGGGGCGCCGGAGTTCCGTTCCCTGCGGATCGCGCTACGCGAAACCAGCCGGGAGCTGCAGCAGGGTCGCGCCGCGGAACTCGAAGCGGAGCGCCTGCGGGCGTTCCGCGAGGTGGCGCGGCGGGTGGCCCATGAGATGAAGAACCCGCTCACCCCGGTCCGGTTCGCGGTGAGCCAGCTCTCCCGCACCGCCACCACCGAGCAGCAGGAGGCGCTCGAGGTGCTGCGGACCGAATCGGCCCGGCTGGAACTGCTCGCCCGGGAGTTCGCCAACCTGGGCCGCCTACCGGAGGGACCCGCCGCCGACGTAGACCTCGGCGAGCTGCTCGAGGAGCTGCTGCGCAGCTCCCTGCCCCCGGAGATGGAAAGCTCCCTTTCCCTGGCGTCGGGCACCCCCCACATCCTCGGCCACTACGATCCGCTCCGGCGGGCCTTTGCCAACCTGATCCGCAACGCCGTGGAGGCCTGTGGGGGAGTCGGGCGGCTCGACGTCTCCGTTCGAACCCGGGATGACTCGGTGGTGGTATCGCTGGCCGACCACGGCCCGGGGATCCCCGACGCCGATCGCGACAAGGTCTTCCAGCCATACTTCACCCGGAAGCCCGACGGCACCGGGCTGGGACTGGCAATGGTCAAGCAGGCGGTGGACCTCCATGGCGGGAGCATCGAGGTGACCGAGACCGCGGGCGGCGGCGCCACCTTCACCATCAGTCTCCCGATTCGACCGGCGCCGTTCCCGGCACCGCACCGAGCGGGTGATGGCGAGGGCCGACCGGGCGAGGCCGGCCCCTGGTCCTCGCCTCAGGGGCTCTACCTCTCCCCGGAGGGGGAGCTGCTCCCCGACCGCCGTTCCACCGATCGTCGCCGCAGCGACCCCGCGGGGCCGCCTGCTTCCACCGACTCCTGAACCCCGACCGTCATGCCTCCACGCATCCTGATCGTCGACGACGAAGCCAACATCCGCCGGATGCTGGGCGCCCTGCTCCGCGCCGAGGGGTTCGAGGTGGCGGAGGCCGCCAACGGCAATGCCGCCCTGCTGGCCTTGGACGAGGTCCGTCCCGACCTGGTGTTCATGGACCTGATGATGCCGCCGGGGCCCGACGGCATCGAGACGCTGGCCACGCTGCGCGAAAAGGACGCCGCCGTGCCGGTGATCATGATGAGCGGGAAGGCCCAGTTGACGGACGCGGTCCGGGCGGTGAAGCTGGGCGCCTTCCAGTTCCTCGAGAAGCCGCTCGGCCCCGAGGCGGTGCTGGTCACCCTGCGCAGCGCCCTCGAGTTGACCCGCACCCGGGCCGAGAACCGCGCGCTGCGGTTCCAGCTCGGCGATGCCCCGCGCGAGATGGTGGGGACCAGCGCCGAGATGGAGGGAGTGCGGGAGCGGATCGGCCAGGTGGCGGGGACCGAGGCCCGGGTGCTGATCCTGGGTGAATCGGGAAGCGGCAAGGAACTGGTGGCACACGCCATCCACGCCGCCGGCCCCCGGGCCGACCGGGCGTTCATCTCGGTCAACTGCGCGGCGATCCCGAAGGACCTGGTGGAGTCGGAGATGTTCGGGCACGAGCGCGGGGCGTTCACGGGAGCCACCGACCGGCGGCTGGGGCGGTTCGAGCTGGCCGACGGCGGCACCCTCTTCCTGGACGAGATCGGGGACCTCTCGCCGGAGGCGCAGGCCAAGCTGCTGCGCGCCCTGGAGACCGGCGAGATCCAGCGGCTCGGCGCCGAGAAGGGGCGGCGGGTGGATGTCCGGGTGATCGCCGCCACCAACCAGCGCCTGGAGGAGGCGGTCGGCGCCGGCAGCTTCCGCGAGGACCTGTACTTCCGGCTGAACGTGTTCCCGATCGAGGTGCCACCGCTGCGGGCCCGGCTGGGCGACCTCCCGGCGCTGGCCCGGCACCTCGCCGAGCGGATCCAGCCGCTCAACACCCCGACGCTGACCCCCGATGCCCTGGCGATGCTGGCCTCCTACGACTGGCCGGGCAACGTCCGGGAGCTTGCCAACATCGTGGAGCGGATGCTGATCGTCGGCGGCCAGGAGATCGACGCCGCGCTGGTGCGCCGGGTGCTGCCGCGCAACACGGGGAACCGGGGCGAGGGCGGGAGCGGCTCGTCGGGGTACACCGGCGAGTTCCCGATCTCCGACCTCGGTGGCCGGTCGCTGCCCAACGCCCTCGACGACTACGAGCGGCTGCTGATCCGCGAGGCGCTGCACCGCGCCAGCGGCAACGTGGCCGAGGCGGCCCGGAACCTCCAGACCGACCGCGCCAACCTGTACCGTCGCATGAAGCGGTTGGGGTTGTGATGCGACCCGGCCTTCGCTGGGGCATCGCGGTTGCGCTGCTGGCCGCGCTCGCCGGACCGGCCGGCGCCCAGGACCCCCCGATCGTCATCGACCCCGATGCCCCGGTCCCGGATTCGCTGCTCCTGGCTGCCCCGCCCCCCGAGGTGGTGGAGCACCTGCTGACGGTGCACAACGACTCGGCCACGACCCGGCTGCTGGGCACCTTCGTCCTGCCGGCGGGGACGCGGCTGAGCGGCACCCTGTCGTTGTTCCGCGGCATGCTGGTCGTCGGGGGCGAGGTGAGCGGGCCGGTCCATGTCATCAACGGGGATCTCTGGGTCAGCGCGACCGGCCGGATCACCGGCGACGTGATCGTGACCGGCGGCCGGATCCGGATCGACCCGGGGGGCGTGATCAGCGGAACCCAGCGCACCTGGAGCGACCCGGCCCCGGTGTACCGGAACACGGCGGGGCGGCTGGCGCTGCGCGAGCGGGCCCGGACCGTGGGCGAGTTGGCGTCCACCAGCCGGAGCTTCTACACCGCCGGGATCAGCACCACGGTCTACCTGGGCACCGGCGGCAGCTACAACCGGATCGAGGGACTGCCGATCGTGGTGGGCCCGTCGTTCGCCCACGAGGTGACGCCGACGGTGGACCTCCGGATGGACCTCCGCGGCATCGTCCGCACCACCACCGACCCCACCGGGATCCGGGACCGCTACGGATACGACGGCCGGCTCGAGCTGGTCTTCGGGGTGCCGGCCAGGGCCGTGCTCGGCGGCCGGCTGCGGAGCGAGGTGGTGCCGATCGAGGAGGCGCCCTGGTCGCGAACCGAGGCCGGCTGGCTCGCGTTCCTGATGCACGAGGACACCCGCGACTACTACCAGGCCCGGGGACCGGAGGTGTACGTCGAGGCGGAGCCGCGCTCCGGGATCACGGTCACCGCCTCGCTGCGCGAGGATATCGAGCGTTCGGTCCGGGCGACCGACCCGATCTCGCTGTTCCGGAGCAGCGAGGCGTGGCGACCCAACCCGTTGATCGACGACGGCACCTATCGCACGCTGCGCCTCGGCCTCGGGGTGGACAGCCGCAACGACCGGGTCGACCCGACTTCCGGGTGGCTCGTGAAGGCCGACTGGGAGTACGGCGTCAGCACCGACTACGCCCCGGTGAGCCTGCCGCGCAGCATCCGAGAGCCGCTGCCGGAAGACCGTGAATACCACTTCGGACGGCTCTGGGTCGACGCCCGTCGCTATGCCCGGTTCGACCCGGACACCCGGCTCAACCTCCGCGTGGTCGGTGGCGGCTGGGTCGGGGGCGACCCGTTGCCGCTGCAGCGCCGGGTCTCGCTGGGCGGCGGCGACCTGCTGCCGGGTTACGGCTTCCGCGCCCGGGATTGCAGCCCCGATCGGTATGCCGATCCGGCCGGACCGGCGCTCTGCGACCGGGCCCTCTCGGTGCACGCCGAGCTGCGCCGGCGCACCGGGCTGGGGTTGCTGTATCGCCTGCAGCGCGGGGAGCTGACGGAGCTCGACCGGATCTTCGGGTTCGACAAGGCGGAGGTGGTCTTCTTCCTGAACGCCGGCACCGCCTGGCTGGCGGGCGACGGGCCGGGCAAGGTGCCGGTCAACCGGATTCCGGTGCTGCGCGAGTGGGCCTCCGACATCGGCGTCGGGCTGGACACCGGGGGGCTCGGGTTCTATGCCGCGACCGCCCTCTCGGGCGAGGAGCCGATCCGGTTCACCCTGCGCCTGCAGCGGCGGTTCTGATGGCGCGCCCTCGGTTTCTGCTCCCCTGCGTGATCCTCCTGACCGCGGTGGCCGGTCCGGCGGCCGCGCAGCGGGTGGAACTCCGGGTGGCGCTCACCCCGGACACCGTGGTGGACGGCCGGCAGATCCGGCTCCCGAAGGTCCGGACCCTCAACCTGCTGTCGGGACGCTGGGGACAGGCGCTGCAGAACTCGCTGCCGCTGCGCCTCTCGTACCAGATCGAGATCTGGCGGTCGCGGGACGGGTGGATCGACCAGTATGAGCGCACCGTCGAGTGGGGCGTGGTGATCCGGCACGAGGCGCTGTTCGACCAGTACACCGTCACCACGCCGCACGCCCAGGGCGCGGCGGAGGTCTCGCTCGCCACCTGGGAGGCGCTGGATCGCCACCTGAGCCGGGAGGCGCTGATCCTGGCCCGGCCGGGCGGCCG
Organism: Gemmatimonadales bacterium; assembly: GCA_048499805.1. Lineage (GTDB taxonomy): Bacteria > Gemmatimonadota > Gemmatimonadetes > Gemmatimonadales > GWC2-71-9 > JAWXBA01. The sequence continues at coordinate 239,852 of JASNZF010000005.1, forward strand.
CGGCACCTACTACTTCCATGTCCGGCTCGAGGTGACCACACTGTCGACCGCCGACCTGGACGAGCTGGAACGGTTCGTCCGGGGCGAGGGCACGGCGCCCGAGCGGGAACGCAATCCCGCCAGCCGCTCGGTACTGCAATTCCTGATGCGGATGACCGGTGGGCTGCAGTCGGAGCGGGTGGAGCAGCGGACGGAGAAGTTCGTGGTGCCGTGACGGCGGGGCAGCGGGGCAGCGGGGCAGCGGGGCAGCGGGGCAGCGGAATCTATGATCCCGGCCCGGTAGGACTCCCCGGCGTGCTCAACCTAGTCGCTGCCGACGCGAATGGCCTTGAGGGCCGCCTCGCCGTAGAAGATCCGGATGTACTTCTGCTGGATGGCGGTGAGACGGCGGACCGCCCAGGCCAGGTGCACGAAGTGTGGCTCCAGCGGCGGCTGCAGCGGATGCATGCCGCACTCCTCCGGCAGGTGATTCCCCTTCCGCGTGTTGCAGCTGCTGCAGGCGGTGACCACGTTGTCCCACTCGTTGCTGCCGCCGCGGGAGACCGGGATCAGGTGGTCACGCGTGAGGCACTCGCGCGGCTTGAGCTCGTACTGGTGCCGGTGGCAGAACTGGCAGCGGTAGCTGTCGCGCGCAAAGAGGAAGGTGTTGGTGACTTGGCGGCGGAAGCGGCGGGGCACATGGACGAACTTGACGAGGCGGATGACGACCGGCTTGGACAGGGACAACCGGGCGCTGCGTATCGGCTCGGCCAGGTCGGCCTCGACGATCTCCGCCTTGCCCTCGATGACCAGCCGCAGCGCGCGCCGGAGCGGCACCATGGTCAGGGGTTCATACGAGGCGTTCAGTGCCAGGCAACGCACGCTCATGCTCCGACCGGGTGGGAGTCGACAGGGAAGCTAATGTGATCGATGGGGGGCCCGGTAGACCTCGCGGCCCCCCACCCAGGTGGCAAGGACATCGCCCGGACCCGAGGCCAGCACGGCCTCGTAGAGGTCGGTCGGGGCGCGATCGCGGAGCCGCACCGCCGCCACATCCCCCCAATACCCCGGCGCCAGTGCCCCGACCTCGCCGGCCAACCCGATCGCGGCCGCGGCGCCGATGGTGCAGAGTCCCAGCGCCGCCTCGGCATCCAGGGCTCCGAGGATCCGCGCCGCCCGGGTCTCCGCCAACAAGTCGAGCCGGCCGACGCTCACCACGGAATCGGTGCCGACGCCGACCCGGAGGCCGGCCGCGAGGAGCGCGGCCAGGGGGGCCTCGCCGTGCCGGTGGTTCCGGTTGGAGAGCGGACAGTGGGCCACGGCGGCGCCGGACGCTGCCAGCACGGCGATGTCGGCCGCGTCGGCCTGGACCAGGTGGATGGCGAGCGTGCCGGCGCCGAGCACCCCCTGCCGATCCAGGAACGCCACCGGACTCCGCGCCGGGAAGGGTGGCGCGATCCCGCGGCCGGCCCAGAGATCGGCGAAGGGGCCATCTCCATGGATCACCAGCCGGTCTTCCTCGATGGATTCCGCCAGGTGGACGGCGATCGGCATCCCCCGCCGCGCGGCGAGTTGCGCGACAGCGTGGTAGAGCGGCCCGCTGACACTGTAGGGGGCATGTGGTGAGACGCCGAGCCGGACCCTCGGGCCGGTGAGCGCGGCCAGCGCGTCGAGACGGTCGTCGAGCCAGGCGATGCTGGTGTCGCACTGGTCGGGATCGGGCCCGAAGACCTCCTGGTAGCAGATCCCCGAACCACCGAGGGCGTGGAGCGCGCGGAGGACCGAGCCGGTGTCGCCGGTATCGGCCACCGTGGTGACCCCCGCGGCCCAGCAGTCCCGGACCCCCTGGCGGGCGGCGGCGTCGAATGCCTCGGCCGACCGCTCGGCCTTCTGCTGGCGCAACCGGGTGATCCACGTGACGAAGTCCGGGATCGTGGGGGGCTGGCCGAGCCCGGTCAGCTCGAGGTGGGTGTGGGTGTTGACCAGTCCCGGGATGAGCACCGCCTGCGGAAACGCCTCGGTGGCGACCTCGCCGGGATGGGGCACGCTGTCATTGGGGCCGACGGCGAGGAGGCGCCCGTCCCCATCAATGAGGACCGCCCCGTCGGCGATCGGCGGGGCGGTGACCGGGACCACCCAATCGGCGCGGAGCCGTCTAGGGGATCTGGTCACGACCGTGCAGGGGGCAGCGCAGGAACGGCTCGGTGCCGGGGAGGAAGTACTCGACGGTGCGCACCGCGGTGGGGCAGGTCGGGCTGGCGAGATAGCCGGTGGACTGGTCGATCTCGGCGGCCACGACGCCATCCGGCAGTCGCCAGGCGGGGGGGGCCGGCCGGCGCTCGTAGACCTCGCGCATCATGTTGGCCCAGATCGGGGCGGCGAGGAGGCCTCCCTGGGCGTTGTTCTTGATCCGCTTGGGCTGGTCGAAGCCGATCCAGACGCCGGTCACGATGTCGGCGGTGAAGCCGATGTACCAGACGTCGTAATAGTCGTTGGTGGTGCCGGTCTTGCCGCCCGAGGGAATCGTGAAGCGTCCTCGCTGGAGGATGGCCGGGTTGGCGGTGCCGCGGCGGACCACGTCACGCAGCCCGTCGAGCATGATCCAGGCGTGGGCCGGTTCCATCACGGTCGTGCGCTGGGGCCGGGGCTGCCAGACGATGTTGCCGTTGCGGTCCTCGACCCGGTCGATCGGATTGGGGGTGACCCGGGTGCCCTGGGTGGCAAAGGCGGAGTAGGCCGCCACCATCTCGAGCGGGTAGACCTCGGCGCTGCCCAGGTAGATCGAGGGCACCCGCGGGATCCGGGTGGTCAGCCCGAAGCCGGCGGCCTCACCGGCGACGAGTTCCTCGCCGAGCTCGAGGCCGACCTTGGCGGCGATGATGTTCTGGGAGCGGTAGAGCCCCTCGCGGATGGTCATCGGCCCGAGGAAGCGGCCGTCGTAGTTCTGCGGCTCCCAGGGGGGCTGGTCGGGGATCTCGACGCTGAGCGGGGCGTCATCGTACAGGCGCGAGAACGGGATTCCGGCCCGGAGGGCCGCCGAGTAAACGAAGGGCTTGAAGGTGGAGCCGGCCTGCCGCAGCGCCTGGGTCGCCCGGTTGAACTTGGAGTCCTCGAAGTCCCGGCCCCCGACCATGGCCAGGATGGCGCCGGTGCGGGCATCCATGGTGACGACCATCCCCTGCAGGTACGGGCTGGTCTCGCCGCCGCCGGCCCCGCCCTGCTCCAGGTACTCGGCGTAGCTGCGGTGCGGGAACCGGCCCAGGCCGAAGCGATCCTCCTCGATCCCCTTGAGCTGTTCCTCCATGGCGCGCTCGGCGGCCTGCTGGATGTCCAGGTCCAGGGTGGTGTGGATCCGGTATCCGGCCCGGTACAGCTCCATCCCGAAGCGCGACTGGGCCACCTGGCGGACATGCTCGACGAAGTAGTCCGCGACGCCGGTGTAGTCCGACCGGCTGGAGAGGCGCACCGGGTAGGCCTTCCAGGCCTCGGCACTGAGCTCGGAGAGCTTGCCCTGGTCGCGGAGGAGGTTGATGACGGTGTTGCGGCGCCGGAGGGCGAACCCCGGATTGCGGCGCGGGTTGTAGACGGTGGGGCCGTTGACGACCGCCGCCAGCATCGCCGCCTCGGCGACGTTGACGTCGCGGGCCGACTTCCCGAAGTAGCGCTGGGAGGCCGCCTCGACCCCGAAGGCGCGGTTGCCGAGGTCCACCTGGTTGAGGTAGAGCTCGAGGATCTTGTCCTTGGAGTAGCTGCGCTCGATGTCGCGGGCCACACGGATTTCGCGGAGCTTGCGGCGGATGCCGGCAATCCCGCGGCGCTCGGCGGGGTTGATCTCCTCGGGCCAGAGGTTGCGGGCCAGCTGCATGGTGATCGAGGAGAAGCCCTGGATGGTGCTCTGCCCGAAGGCGGCCTTCACGTTGGCCCAGACCGCGCCGGGCACGCGGGCCCAGTCGACCCCGTGGTGCTCGTAGAAGCGCTTGTCCTCGATCGCCACGAAGGCGGCGAGGATGGCGGGAGACATCTCGCCGACGGGGATGACGGTCCGGCGCTGGAGCCCGAGGTCGGCGAGGAGCCGGCCGTCGGCGGCGTAGACCTTGGCGGCCTGGTCGGGATCGTACTCGGAGAGCACCGCGATGGAGGGGCAGGCGCCATTGACGCAGGCGCGACTCCAGGCCCCCAGCAGCAGCGCCCCGCCAAAGGCGGGGACGCCGAGGAGGATCACCACGAGAGCCAGTCGCAGGCGAGGCGAGTGCCACCCGCGGCGCAGGGCGGAGCCCAGCCGTGAAGCCATCCCCAGAAAGTAGCGGGAGCCCTGACCCGTTGCCACCGCTGGCCGGGGTGCCTACCATTGGCGCTCATGAGCGATCTCCTGGCCCGGTTGTCCGAGCGGGGCATGGTCCACGACGCGACCCCCGGTCTGGCGGCGCGCCTGGCGCAGGGCCCGATCACCGGATACTGCGGCTTTGACCCGACCGCCGACTCGCTCCATGTCGGCAACCTGGTGCCGGTCATGGCGCTGGCCTGGCTGCAGCGCGCGGGCGGCATCCCGATCGCACTGGTGGGCGGCGGAACCGGCCTGATCGGCGACCCGAGCGGCAAGCGCAACGAGCGCCCGATGCTTTCGGCGGAGACGATCGCGGCCAACGCCTCGGCGATCGCCCGGCAGCTGCGCCAGTTCCTGGCCTTCGAGGGCCCGACGGCGGCCCGCCTCCTCAACAATGCCGACTGGCTCTCGCCCCTGGGCCTGCTGGAGTTCCTGCGCGAGACCGGCAAGCACTTCACCGTCAACTACATGCTCCAGAAGGACTCGGTGAAGAGCCGGATGGACTCCGGGATCAGCTTCACCGAGTTCAGCTACATGCTGATCCAGGCCCATGACTTTGCCCACCTGCACCGGACCGAGCGGTGCGAGCTGCAGCTCGGCGGCAGCGACCAGTGGGGCAACATCACCGCGGGGATCGAGCTGATCGCCCGCCGCGAGGGCGGCGCCGCCCACGGCCTGGTGCTCCCGCTGCTCACCACCGCCGCGGGCGCCAAGTTCGGCAAGAGCGAGGAGGGCAATGTCTGGCTCGACCCGACCCGGACCTCGCCCTACAAGTTCTACCAGTTCTGGCTCAACACCGACGACCGGGACGTGGAGCGCCTGCTGCACTTCTTCACCTTCCTGCCGCTGGAGACGATCGCGGCGGTGATGGCCGAGCAGGCCGCCGATCCCGGTGGCCGGGCGGCCCAGCGGCGGCTGGCCGAGGACCTGACGACACGGGTCCACGGGGCGGCGCTCACCGAGCGCGTGGTGGCGGCCAGCCGGATCCTGTTCGGCGGCACCGACCTGGCCCAGGTGGCGGGGGAGGTGCTCGAGGTGGTGGCGGGCGAGGTGACGGTGGTCCCGATGGGTGCGGCCGACCTGTCGGGAGGCCCTCCGGTGGTGGACCTGCTGGTCGCCGCGGGGCTCGCGGCCTCCAAGGGCGAGGCCCGCCGCGGCCTGGAGCAGCGGGGGTTTGCCATCAACGGTACCAAGCTGGAGACCACCGACCGGCGACTGGGGCGGGACGACCTGGTCGGCGACCGGTTCGTGGTGCTCCAGAAGGGCAAGCGGCATTTCGCGCTGGTGCGGATCGAGTAGTCCACCCGGCAGGATCGTGCCGGCGGGGTGGGAGGCCTCCCCCCTTCCCCCGGTGCCGGGCCCCGTGCCCCCCGGGCCGGGTTTGCAGCATCCCTTCCCTTCAACCGCGGAGCGACGATGCGCAACGAATTCCTGACCTTCCTCAAGAACTACGGCGTGATCGGCCTCGCCATCGCCGTCATTATCGGTGGCAAGGCGAACGCGATGGTCAGCGCCCTGGTGGAAGGGCTGCTGATGCCCCTGGTCACCGCGTTCCTGCCCGGCGGGGAATGGCGGGAGGCGGCCTTCACGATGGGCGACATCACCTTGACGTGGGGCCCGTTCCTCGGGGCGGTGATCGATTTCGTCATCGTGGCCTGGATCGTCTTCCTGTTCGCCAAGAAGGTGATGAAGGAAGCCACCGTCGAGAAGAAGTAGCCGGTCCGGCACCTCGGGATCCGGGTGCCCCGACGCGGCACCCGGATCCCCGTCTCTCCCCCGCTCCCCCTTACCTTTGATCCATGTCCGACACCTTCTCGCTGGTGCTCAGCGGGGGCGGCCTCAAGGGGCTGGCCCATATCGGCGTCCTGCGGGCCCTGGCGGAGCGGGGGATGGTCCCGACCGCCGTGGTCGGCTGCAGCATGGGGTCGCTCATCGCGGCGGCCTGGGCCGCCGAGGTGCCGATCGCCGAGATGGAGGACCGGGCGCTGGCGGTGCGGCGCAAGGATGTCTTCCGGGTGGCGCACGTGGACATGGCGCTCAAGCGGATGCTCTCTCCCGCGGTCTACCGGCGCGAGCCGCTCGACGCCCTGATCCATTCGCTCGTCGGCGACCGGAGCTTCCGCCAGCTGAGCCGGCGGCTGGTGGTCAACACCGCCGACCTGGAGACCGGCCAGCAGGTGCTCTGGGGACTGCCCGGATTCGAGGATGCGCCGGTGGCCGATGCCGTCTTCGCTTCCTGCTCCCTGCCCGGACTGCTCCCCCCGCGCAACGTCCTCGGGCGGATCTGCGCCGACGGGGCGCTGGTCGAAAACCTTCCAGCCCGGGCGGGCCTCGCCGCGGTGCGGGCCCCGGTGATCGCCGTCGATGTCAGCGGCCAGGGAACCGTGCGCCGCGGCATCGGCCGCACCGGGTTCGCCTCGATCTACAGCCGTGGCCTGGAGATCGTGATGCAGTCGCTGATCTCCGCCAACCTGCGCGACTGGGACGAGGTGCCCCTCGTCCTGATCCGGCCCAAGCTCGAGCGGTTGTCGATGTTCGTCTTCAACCGTACCCCCTACCTGATCGCCGAGGGGTATCGCGCCACCCATGAGGCGCTGGACGCCCTCCCCGCCCGGCTCAGCGACCTGGCCCCCGGGATCTACCCGCAGCGGCAGCTGCACCTCTCGATCTCGCCGCCCGACTGCGTCTCCTGCGGCATCTGCCTGTCGCGGGCGCCGGAGGTCTTCGGCTGGGGCCCCGATGGGAAGGCCCAGGTGACCGCCCCGATCCAGCGCTGGTCGCCGCTGGCCGAAGAGACGGTGCGGGCGTGTCCGACCGGTGCGATCGTCGCCGAGGCCATCGCCGACCCGAAGTGAACGCGCAGTCCGCTATCTTATCCCCCCATGCATGTGGCCCTGTTCCATCCCGCCAAGCTTCCCGTCCGCCGCTACGGGGGGGTGGACCGGGTGGTGGTGTGGCTGGCCCGCGGGCTGGCGGAGCGCGGGCACCGGGTCACCCTGCTGGCGACCGCGGGGAGTGACGTCCCCGAGGCCACCCTGGTGCCAGTGCACCCGGGCCGCGCCCGGAAGCCCGACTTCGACCTGGCGGCGGTCCTCCCCGACGATGTGGACGTGGTCCACGCCCATCGCCCGATCGCAGCGCCCCGGGGCGACCTGCCGTGGATCTGGACCCACCACGGGAACACCCACGCCGACAAGCTGGCGGACCTCCCGCCCGGGATGGTCTGCCTGAGCGCCAACCATGCGGCGCGGCATCACAGCAACGCCTTCGTCTACAACGGGCTCGATCCCTCCGAGTATGGCTTCTCGGCCACCAAGGGCGCGTTCGACCTCTTCCTGGGCCAGCTGCACACCTCCCGCGGGTATGCCTGGGCCCTGGAAGGCGCCAAGCGCACCGGGCACGCGCTGGTGGTGGCGGGGGGATGGCGCCCGAGCTTCCGGCGCGACCTGCGCTACGTGGGCGAGGTGGACAACACCGAGAAGAAGCGCCTGCTGGCGGAGGCGGCGTGCCTGTGGATGCCCGCCCAGTGGGATGAACCCTTCGGCCTGCCACTGATCGAGGCGATGGCCAGCGGCACGCCGATCCTCGGCACCCCGCGCGGCGCCCTGCCCGAGATCGTGTCCCCCGACACCGGCGCCCTTGGCGAGACGCTCGAGGACCTGGTCGCCCTGCGCGAGCGGATCACGACGATCGATCCCGAGGCCTGCCGGCAACGGGTCCTCGCCCACTTCTCGCACCGGCAGATGGCCGAGGGGTATGAACGGGTGTACGAGGCGGTACTGGCGGGACGGGAACTGCCGGCGGGACGGGTGGTGGGGATCTAGGGGAGGGAGAAGGGAGAAGGGAGAAGTGAGAGGTAAGAGGTAAGAGGTGAGAGGTGAGAGGTGAGAGGTAAGAGGGAAGAGAGAAGTGGGAAGAGGGAAGTGGGAAGAGGGAAGTGAGGAGAGGTAGGAGGGGGGGGAGCAATCAGGCGGGCGCATTCCGAAACCCTGCGTACTGCGATCCACCACCCGTGCCTAACCCCTAGCCCCTAGTCCCCAGTCCCCAGTCCCTAGTCCCTAGCCCCTCGCCCCATTCCCCACCTTCTGCAGCAAGTCACTCATCCGATGCATGTAGGTGTGGCGCGCCATCAGCTCGGCGCGCGCGGAGGCGGCCATCGCCTCGCGGCGCGGGGCATCGTGGAGAAGTTCCTCGACGATCGCCTTGAGTTCGTCGCCATTCTGGAAGGTGAGCAGGTCCTCGCCCGGAGTGAACCAGCGCTCGAGATCGCGCCGCGCATCCACCACCTGGGGCACGGACATCGCCGCGAGCTCGAAGACGCGCTGATTGCAGTGCGCCTCGGGTTGTGCGGCCTCCGGGGTGGTGTGATGGATGTTGATGGCGATGGTGGCGCCGCCGTAGGCGCGGACGAAGTCGGTGGTGCTGGGCACCTCGCCGCGGCAGTAGTCCCGGAGCCGGGTGCGGCGCCACCCGGGTCCCCAGATGGCCAGCCCGAACTCCACCAGCTCCGTCAGGAGCGCCTCGCGCCGGCCGGTCGCCCGGCCGGCAAAGACCACATTGGCACGGTACTGGCCCTCGCCCGGGGTCGGACGGTAGACCGACGGATCGGCGGCGAGCGGCAGGAGGTCCACCGGCTTGCCGAGCGCCGCGCTGAGCGCGCCGGCGACGTCACTGGAAGCGGCCATGACCCGGTCGTAGGCCCGGGCGTGGTCGGCCACCCGGAGCACGGTGCGCAGGTCGTCGGGAAACCAGTTGATCCAGGTGGCGGTGCCAGCGGCCCGGAGCTGGTCGACCCGGTCGGTGTCGAGGTGTTCCGCCCCCCCGACGACCAGCACCACGGTCGGCGCCGTCTCGGCGATGGTCCGCTCCAGCCGGCCGTGAATGTCGCCAGCGGTGAAGCGCTGCAGCAGCACCGGCCGCCAGAGCAGGTCGAACTCCTCCACCCGGCACCCCAGGCGCTCCAGGCCCCGCACCCGGTGCAGGGCGTGCACGTGGTGGGCGTCGTCGAACGCCGCCACCACCAGGACGGCTGGGCGATTCACGCCGGGGCCTCCACGGATGGCGGGTCGCGAAACTGGAGGTCGTGGAGGCGGCGGTAGAGCCCGCCGCGCGCCAGCAGGGTGGCGTGGTCGCCCTGCTCCACCACGCGACCGTCCTGGAGGACCACGATGGCGTCGGCGCTGCGGACCGTGGCCAGCCGGTGGGCCACGACCAGGACGGTCCGGTTGCGCATCAGCCGGTCGATCGCCGCCTGCACCAGGCGCTCCGACTCGGTGTCGAGCGCGCTGGTGGCCTCGTCGAGCATCAGCAGCGGCGGGTCGCGGAGCAGGGCCCGGGCAATCGCAATCCGCTGGCGCTGGCCGCCGGAAAGCCGGGTGCCCCGCTCGCCGAGCAGCGTGTCCATCCCCTCGGGGAGGGCGGCGATGAACTCCATCGCGTTGGCCGCCTCGGCCGCGGCGGCCACCTGTGCCGGGGTGGCCTCCGGGCGCCCGTAGGCGATGTTGGCGGCGACGGTGTCATTGAGCAGCACCGTGTCCTGGCTGACGATACCCATCAGCCCGCGCAGGGAATGCCGGTTGAGGTCGGTCAGCGGCACCCCATCGAGGAGGATCTGTCCGCCGGTCGGGTCGTGGAACCGGGCCACCAGGTCGAGCAGGGTGGTCTTCCCCGCCCCGCTCGGTCCGACCAGCGCCACCACCCTGCCGCGCGGCACCACGAAGGTGACATCGGTCAGCACCTCGCTCGCCTCCGGCTCGTAGCGGAACGAGACCCGATCGAACCGCAGCTCCGACTCGAACCGCGCCAGGCCGGCGCCCGGCCGGTCCGACTCCTGGGACGGGAGGTCCAGCAGCTCGAAGACCCGGTCGGCGCTGGCCATCGCCACCGCCATCACCGCCGGGAAGCTCGAGAGCTTCTTGAGCGGCGACATGATCCGGAGCGCGGCCAGGAGGAAGACGATGATGACCGCCGGCTCGAGGACGACCCCCGTGATGGCGGGGTTGGTGGTGGCCCAGAGGATCAGGATCACCACCAGCCCGCCGAAGATCTCGGAGACGGGACTGGTGAGCGAGCTGAACCGCTCGATCCGGATCAAGCCCTTGCGATAGGTCTCGGCCTGCCGCGCGAAGTGGACCGATTCCTGCCGCTCGGCGCCATAGCCGCGGATCAGCTTGATCGCCCCCAGGCGCTCGGACACCGTCCCGGTCAGCTCGCCGCGGTGCACCGCCCAGACCTTGGCGTGCCGGCGGAGGCGCACCAGCACCTGCTGGATGCCGAGCACCAGGATCGGCGCGGTGAGGAGGGTCAGCAGGGTCAGGCGCGGCGAGGTGAGCGCCATGATGCCAAAGGTGGCGAGGATCAGGACGAGGTTCTGGAACAGGGAGGCCTGGGCGGCCGACACCACCGACTTGGCGGCATCGGCGTCGGCAATGACCCCGCTGATCAGATGGCCGGCGCGGGTGCGCTGGAAGTACCCGAGGTCGATCGTGAGGAGGTGGTCGTAGAGCCGGGTCCGCAGGTCACGCACCAGCCCCTGCTGGACCCGCACCGAGAGCTGGGCGGCGGCGTAGACCATGGCGTTCTTGACCAGCAGCGCTCCCGCCAGCAGCATCGCCAGCCGCGCCACGGCGGGCCCGGCGGCCAGCCCCGCGATCCAGGGATCCACGAGCCACGCGGTGACCTGCTCGAGCCGGGTTGCGTCCACCTCGAGGGCGCCGGCGGTGCCGAACAGTTGCTGGAGGAGGGGAACCAGCAGGACCACGGTGAGGCCGTCGAGGGCCGAGGCAACGAAGGAGGCCAGGAGTCCAAGTCCAAAGGTGGCGCGATAGGGACGCGCCACCTCGAGCAATCGCCGCACGGTACTCTGGGCCATCCCGGGAAGCTATCGGCGGTCGGGGGGAGGGGGCAACGCGGTGGCGGGCCTCCCGGGGGGCTCCTATCATTCCCCGGTGCCCCCCACCCCTCCCCCGTCCGCTCCCCCGCGCGTGCTGGTCGTGCGCTTCTCGGCCATCGGCGACCTGATCCTGACCACCCCGCTGCTCCGTGCCATCCGTGCCCGGCACCCGCAGGCGCACATCACCGTGGTGACCAAGGCGGCGCTCACCCCGCTGCTCGCCAGCAATCCGCGAGTCAATGCCGTGGTGGGATGGGACCCGGCCACGCCGTTCCAGGCCCTCGTTGACGACCTCAAGGCGCGCCACTTCACCCATCGGCTCGACCTGCACGGTTCGCTGCGCTCCGGCCGCCTGCGGCGGGCGCTGGGCGGGCGCTGGGGCCGGTACTCCAAGCACCGGCTGGCGCGCACCATCCTGATCCGGACCAAGCGCAACCTGTACCGGCACCCCCGCCATGTCGCGGACCGGTACTTCGACGCGGCCCGGGGCCTCGATGTGTCGCCCGATGGGGGACCGGCGGAGCTGTTCGTGCGGCGCGAGGCGCTGGACGAGGCCGACGCCTTCCTGGCGCGGCACCAACTCGGCACCCAGCGGACCCTGCTGGCGGTGGCGCCGGGTGCCACCCACTTCACCAAGCGCTGGCCGGATCGCCACTGGGTGGCCCTGATGGGGCGGCTGACGGCGCGCGCCGACGTGGTCATCCTCGGCGGTCCCGACGACCGGGCGCTCGGGGAGCGCCTGGTCGAGGCCGGCGGGGCGCGGGCGGCGAGCGCCGCGGGCCAGTTCGACCTCCAGGGGACCGCGGCGTTGATCAAGCGGTCCCGGTCGCTGGCGAGCGGCGACACCGGCATCACCCACATGGCCACCGCGGTGGGCACCCCGGTGGTGGCACTGTACGGACCGACGGTGCAGGCGTTCGGATTCTTCCCCTACCACGCCCGCGCCACCGTGCTCGAGCGGACCGACCTCGATTGCCGGCCCTGCAGCGCGATGGGCGGCCCCCGGTGCCCGCTGGGACACCACCGGTGCATGGAGGAGATCCTGCCCGACGACGTGGAGTCGGCGCTGCGGAAGCTGCCGCTGTGAGCGTGGCGTCGCCGGCCGGGCTGGCGCTGCTCGGGCTGCTGCGCGACAGCGACCGGGGACCCCGGCGCGAGGGGCTCCTGGCGCTCTGGCTGGTGCTCCGGGTGGCAGAGGACCTGGCGGAAGGGGACCTGCCGGAGCGCGGCCACCGCCGCCGGGTTGCGGCGCTGGAGCGGCGGCTGACCAGCCTGACCCTGGCGCCGCCGGTCCGCCGAGGCCTCCAGGCCGCGCTCGGCGAGCTCAAGGGTCCCGCCGCCGACGGGGCGCCCCTGGCCCTGCTGAGCCTGGTCGCGCCCGCCCGCGACGGCATCGGGGCCGATGCGGCGGAGACGCTGACCCGCGCCGCGCGCCGCGTTGCCGCCACCCTGCAGCACCGCTATCGTTAACCCCGGACGCCAGGACGAGGAGCGGGCATGGCTGGTCACAGCAAGTGGAAGCAGATCAAGCACAAGAAGGCCGCGACGGACGCCAAGCGCGCCCAGTCGTGGACCAAGGTCATCCGGGAAATCACCGTCGCGGCGAAGGCCGGCGGCGGCGATCCCGCAGGCAATCCGCGGCTCCGGACGGCGATCGACGCCGCCAAGGCCGTGAACATGCCCAACGACAACATCGATCGCGCGGTCAAGAAGGGGACCGGGGAACTCGAGGGGGCCAGCTACGAGGAGGTCTCCTACGAGGGGTATGGCCCCGGCGGCACCGCGATCTTCATCGAGGCCTCGACCGACAACGCCAACCGGACCGTGGCCGAGGTGCGCCACGCCCTCTCGCGCAACGGCGGCAACATGGGCGCGACCGGGTCAGTGGCCTGGATGTTCGACCGGCTGGGCCAGCTCTTCATCGAGGCGGCGGGGCTCAGCGAGGACCGGGTGATGGAGGTGGCGCTCGAGGCGGGGGCGATGGACTTCGCCCAGGACGGCGAGGAGTACGTGGTCAGCACGGCCCCGTCCGACTTCCACGCGGTGATGGACAGCCTCAAGGCGGCCGGGTTCACGATCGCCTCCAGCGAGATCGCCATGGTCCCCAAGAACCTGGTCAAGGTCGAGGGCGGCGACGCGCAGAAGGTGCTGAAGCTGATCGACACCCTGGAGGAGCTGGACGACGTCTCGAAGGTCTTCACCAACCTCGACATCGACGCCGTCGACCTGGCCGAGGCGGAGGCCTGAGGGGGCGGGTCCGGTGAGGGTGCTCGGCGTGGATCCCGGCACCGCCATCACCGGGTACGGCATCGTGGAATTGGCCACCGGTCGCGTGGCCCGCCTGGTCGAGTGCGGCGTCCTCCGGACCCGCGCCAGCGAGGCCCTCCCCGCCCGGCTGCAGGTGATCCATGACGGCATCGCCGAGTTGCTGGGACGCCACCGGCCCGATGCCCTGGCCGTCGAGGGGGTCTTCTACGCCACCAATGTCCGCACCACCATCGTCCTCGGGCATGCCCGCGGGGTGGTGCTCCTGGCCGGCGCACAGGCGGGGGTGCCGATCTTCGAGTACTCGCCCGCCTCGGTCAAGAAGGCGATCGTCGGCCGCGGGGCAGCCACCAAGCCGCAGATCGGGTTCATGATCGCCCGGCTGCTCCAGCTCGCCGCCGCCCCCGCGCCGGCCGACGCCGCCGACGGGGTGGCGATTGCCCTGACCCACCTGCTCGCGCACCAGCCACGCCCGCGAAGGACCCAGGCCCGATGATCGCCATCCTGACGGGAGTGCTGGCGGAGCGCGGTGGCGAGACCATCGTCATCCAGACCGACGGCGGCGTGGGCTACGCCGTGACGGTGTCGCTCGGGGTCTACGAGCGCCTGCCGGCGGCCGGGGCGCGGCTCTCGCTCTACACCGAACTGGTCGTCCGCGAGGATGGCTGGACCCTGTTCGGGTTCGACTCCCAGCTGGAACGCAGCATATTTCACCGGTTGCTGGCGGCCTCGGGGTTCGGCCCGCGGCTGGCCCTGGCGATCCTCTCGGCCCTGGGGCCGGACCGCACGGTGCGGAGCATCCAGGAGAAGAACCTGGCGGCGCTGGCCACGGTCCCGGGGATCGGGCGGAAGAAGGCCGAGCGCCTCGTGCTGGAGCTGCAGGATCGGTTTGCCGACCTGCCGGTGGCCGCCGCCCCGAGCGGCGCCACCCGGGGTGACGAGGCGGTCCGGGCCCTGGTGGCGCTGGGATACGCCGCGAACCAGGCCGAGGAGGCGGTGCGTGCCGCGCTCGACGCCGGGGGACCCGAGGACACCGCCGCGGTGCTGCGCCGCGCGCTCACCGTCTTGACCGGAAGCAAGGGAGGCAGTCGCTGATGTCGCTGATCACCATGACCACCGCGGAGTGGCTCTGCACCAAGTGCGGCGTCACCAATCGCAAGCTCGTGCCGGCCCGGGCCCAGGAGGCCAAGGATCGCTGCGTGCACTGCCGGGCCAAGCACCTGATCTCCCCTGACGACCGTCCGGTGCGGTGGCGGTCCCGGGCGGCGTGACCCGCGTCGAGATCACCACCCCCGACCTGCTGCCGGAGGAGGGCGGAGCCGAATCCGCGCTCCGCCCCTCGCGTCTCGATGAGTTCGTGGGACAGCCCGCGGTCAAGGCGTCGCTCCAGATCGCGATCGACGCGGCCCAGGCCCGCAAGGAACCGCTCGACCACATCCTCTTCTTCGGTCCCCCGGGGCTGGGCAAGACCACCCTCGCCCTTCTGATGGCCAAGGAGATGGGCGTCCAGTGCCGCACCACCTCGGGGCCGGTCCTCGAGAAGCCGGGAGACCTGGTGGGCCTCCTGACCGGCCTCGGCCCGGGCGACCTCCTCTTCATCGACGAGATCCACCGGCTCCGGCCGGTGCTTGAGGAGTTCCTCTACCCCGCGATGGAGGACTACCGGGTCGATGTCCGGATCAGCGAGGGGCCGGGGGCGCAGACGATCCCGATGGCGCTCGAGCGGTTCACCCTGGTCGGCGCCACCACCCGCTTCGGCCAGCTGACACCCCCGATGCGGGCGCGGTTCGGCATGGTGGAACGGCTCAACTTCTACCCCCCCGAAGACCTCACCGTGATCGTGACCCGCTCGGCCGGGCTCCTCAACGTGCCGATCGATGCCGAAGGGGCGATCGAGATCGCCCGGCGGAGCCGGGGCACCCCGCGGGTCGCGAACCGCCTGCTGCGCCGGGTCCGCGATTTCGCCCAGGTGCGGGCCAACGGGTCGATCACCGCGGCGGTCGCCGCCGAGGCGCTGGCCCGCCTCAACGTGGATGAGTTCGGCCTCGACGACATGGACGCCCAGATCCTGACGACGATCATCGAGAAGTTCGGCGGCGGTCCGGTGGGGCTCAACACCGTCGCCGCCGCCGTGGGCGAGGACGCCGGCACGCTCGAGGACGTCTACGAGCCCTACCTGCTGCAGCAGGGCTTCCTGGAGCGCACCCCCCGCGGCCGGGTCGCCACCCAGAATGCGTACAAGCGGTTCGGCATCACCCCTCCCCCCGGCAGCCAGGCCTCGATCTTTGACGGCTGAGCGTCGCCTCACCACCTCGGACTTCGACTACGACCTGCCGCCGGAACTGATCGCCCAGGTCCCGACCGGGACGCGCGGGGAGAGCCGGCTGCTGGTGGTCGGGGGGGCAGGGGGGCAGGGGGGCAGCGGGGCCGCGGGGCACCGGGGCAGCGGGGCGGAGGGTCCGGGGGGCCGCGGGGCCGCGGGGCAGCGGGGCCGCGGGTCAGGGGGGCGATTCGAGGATCGGATGTTCTCGGATCTCCCGGACTTCATTTCCGCGGGCGATCTCCTGGTCCTCAACACCACCCGGGTGCGACATGCCCGGTTCCTGGGCCAGCGCCCCTCCGGCGCTCCCGCGGAGGTCCTGCTCATCCACCCCGCCACGAGCCCGGGGGAGTGGGTCGCGCTCGGCAAGCCGGGCAGCGCCATGAAGCCCGGCAAGCGGATCCGGATCGGGTCCGATGCCGAGATCGAGACGGTGATGGTGCTGGAGGATGGCAACCGCGTGGTGCGCTTCATCGGGATTCCTGCGGAAGACGCAATTGCACGGTACGGTCGCCTCCCGCTCCCCCCGTACATCACCCGCGACCCCGACGCCACCGACGAGGAGCGGTACCAGACCGTCTACGCAGAGCGCGAGGGATCGGTCGCGGCGCCCACCGCCGGCCTGCACTTCACGCCGGAGCTCCTGGCGCGACTGCGGGAGGGCGGGGTGACCATCGCCCACCTCGACCTCGAGGTCGGACCCGGCACCTTCAAGCCGGTCGATGGCGAGGAGATCACCGCCCACCCGATGCACCCGGAGCGGTACACGATCCCGGGAGCGCTCGCCGATGCCGTGCGAAACACGCGCAAGATGGGTGGCGCTGTCTGGGCGGTGGGAACCACCGTGGTCCGGGCCCTCGAATCGGCGGCGGACGCCGATGGCACCCTCCGCACGGGTCCGGGGGAGACCCGGCTGATGATTACCCCGGGATACCAGTTCCGCGTGGTGGACCGGCTGGTCACCAACTTCCACCTGCCGCGCTCGACCCTGCTGATGCTGGTCTCCGCCTTTACCGGCCTCGAAACCCTTCACGCCGCCTACCGGCACGCCGTGGCCGCTCGCTATCGGTTCTACTCGTACGGCGATGCGATGGTGGTGGGTAAGAGGTAAGAGGTAAGAGGTAAGAGGTAAGAGGTAAGAGGTAAGAGGGAGGAGGGAGGAGGGAGGAGGGAGGGGCCAAGGGGCAAGGAGATCAGATCGAGCCTTGGAGGATCCTTCGAGCTGCCGGGGCGCTGGATTTCCAGGCGAGTACGATTCCCCTTTTCCCTCTCACCTCTTACCTCTTACCTGGTGTCCCTACTCCCCAGCCCCCTCCCCCCCTACCTTCCCCGCCCATGTTCGACTTCCGCATCGACGCCACCGACGGCGCAGCCCGGGCCGGCACCCTGGAATTGCCGCACGGAACGGTGCAGACCCCGGCGTTCATGCCGGTGGGCACCCACGGCACGGTGCGCGGCCTGCATCCGCAGGAGGTGCTCGACGCGGGCGCCCAGATCATCCTCGGCAACACCTACCACCTGCACCTCCGGCCCGGCGAGGAAGTGGTGCGGCAGCTCGGCGGGCTGCACCAGTTCAGCACCTGGCCCAAGCCGATGCTCACCGACTCGGGCGGGTTCCAGGTCTTCTCCCTCGAGGGACTGCGCGAGATCGCCGAGCACGGGGTGACCTTCAAGAGCCACATCGACGGCAGCCTGCGCACCCTGACGCCCGAGTCGTCGATGGAGATCCAGGCGGCCCTCGGCGCCGACGTGGCGATGGCCTTCGACCACGTGGTGCCCGGCCAGTCCGAGTGGGCGCTGGCCGAAGAGGGGATGGAACGGAGCCTCCGGTGGCTGGATCGGTGTCGGGCCAGGCACGATGAGTTGACCGCGGGGGGCAGCTGGGCAGCGGGGCCGCAGGGCAGAAACAGCGCCCTCGAAACCGACGCCGGGAACTCGATCGGAAACACGGCCCCCCTGCCCCCCCGCCCCCCTGCCCCCCAGACCCTCTGGCCCATCATCCAGGGTGGCACCCACCAGGACCTGCGCCAGCGCTCCCTCGAGGGCACCCTGGCACGGGGGCCGTGGACCGGGATCGCGATCGGCGGGCTCTCGGTGGGCGAGCCGAAGCCGGTGATGCACCGGGTGCTGGAGGAGCTGGAACCGGGCCTGCCCCGCGACCGGCCCCGTTATCTTATGGGTGTGGGCTTTCCGGACGACCTCGTCGAGGGGATCGCCCGCGGGGTGGACCTGTTCGACTGCGTCGCCGCCACCCGCAACGGGCGGCACGGCAGTGCCTGGACGATGTCCGGGCGGGTCAACATCCGGAAGGCGAGCCACCGGCTGGAGTCGGCGCCGCTCGACCCCGGATGCGACTGCGCCACCTGTGGCCGGTTCTCGCGGGGATACCTCCGCCACCTGTTCATGGCCGAGGAGATGCTGGGCCTGCGATTGGTGTCGTTGCACAACATCCGGTTCCTGATCCGGACCGGGGAACAGGCCCGTGCGGCACTGCTGGCGGGCACCTTTGAGTCCTGGCGCCGGGAATGGACCGCGCGCTACCACGGCAATGGAGAGGATTGAACCGGATGCTGCTTTCGCTGATCATGGCCGCCCCCGAGGGGGCGAGCGGTGGACTGACAGTGCTGATGTTCCAGATCGCGCTGATCGGCCTGGTGTTCTATTTCCTGATCATCCGGCCGCAGGGCCAGGCCCGGAAGAAGCACGCCGAGCTCCTGGCGGCGCTCAAGAAGGGCGACGACATCACCACGGCGGGCGGCATCGTCGGGCGGGTCAAGGAGATCAAGGACGACCGGGTCACGATCGAGAGCGGCAGCTCGACCATCGTGGTCGAGCGCGGCCGGATCATCCGGGTGGGCGACCAGACCTCCGCGGCGGCCCAGCAGTCCTGATGGCGCTTCGGGAGATCCACCTGCTCGGCAGCCCGGTGCTGCGGCAGACGGCGGCCGAGATTGCGGTCGTGGATGACGAGACCCGGACCTTCATCGACGACCTGTTCGAGACGATGGATGCGGCCGAGGGGGTGGGGCTCGCCGCCAACCAGGTCGGGGTGGCGCGCCGGGTCGCGGTGATCGACGCCGACGGCCAGCGGTTCGTCATGGTCAACCCGCGGATTGCCCAGGCCTCCGGCCGGGACAAGGCCGAGGAGGGGTGCCTCTCGATTCCCGAGGTCTACGCGGAGGTGACCCGCGCCAGCCGGATCACTCTCGAGGCGCTCGACCGCGACGGCCAGCCCTTCACGATGGAGGCGGAGGGGCTGGTGGCCCGCGCCATCCAGCACGAGCTCGACCACCTCGATGGGATCCTCTTCCTCGATCACCTGAGCCCCCTCAAGCGGCAGGTCCTGGTGGCCCGCTACAAGCGCGAGCACCGGGGCGAGGGGCTCACCCGGAGCGTCGCACCGCCCTCCTCGACGCCCTCCTGATGCGGATCGTGTTCTTCGGCACCCCGGCCTTTGCGGTGCCGAGCCTGCAGGCGCTGCTCAAGGAGGGGGCGACGGTGGTGGCGGTGGTGACCCAGCCCGATCGCGCCCAAGGGCGGTCGCGCTCCACCCTGGTCCCCTCACCGGTCAAGCAGGTGGCCCTGGCCCACGACCTCCCCGTCTTCCAGCCCGACCGCCCCACGGGGGACCTCTTCCTCACTGCGATGCGGCGGCTCGAACCAGACCTCGGCGTGGTCGTGGCGTACGGACACCTGCTCAAGCCCGACCTCCTGGCCATCCCGCGACTCGGGATGCTCAACGTCCATGCGTCGCTGCTCCCCGCCCATCGCGGCGCGGCACCGATCCACTGGTCGATCCTGGCGGGCGATACCCGGACCGGCGTCACCATCATGCAGATGGAGGCCGGCCTCGACAGCGGGCCGATCCGCCACCAGCTCGAGACCCCGATCACGCCGTGGGAGACCACCGGCACCCTGACCGAGCGCCTCGCCGATCTCGGTGCGATCGCGCTGGTCGAGGCGCTGGCCCTGCACCGGATGGACCAGCTCCCCAGCACGCCGCAGGACCACGATCGGGCCACCCACGCCCGCAAGATCAACCGCGACCTGGTTCGGATCGACTGGACCGAGAGCGCCGAGGCGGTGGGGCGACGGATCCGGGCGTTCGACCCGGCGCCGGGCGCCTGGACCACCACCGAGGGCGGTGGCGAGATCAAGTTGTTCGGGGCGCGCCCCGTCCCTTCCGAAGGGCCGGCCGGGACGATCCTGGCGCTGAGCCCGAGCCTGGTCGTGGCGGCGGGCAGCGGCGCGGTTGCGGTGGAGGAGGTCCAGCCCACCGGGAAGAAGCGGATGCTGGTGGAGGAATGGGCCCGGGGACGGGGCGCCGCGGTCGGGCAGCGATTCACATGAGGCCCCTGCCGCGCCTGCATGCCGTCACCAACGACGTCATCTGCCGCGGCGCCGATTTCGGGATCCAGGCCGCCGCCATTGCGGCAGCGGGGAGTGGTGTGGCGGTCCACGCCCGCGCCCCCGGGAGCACCGCCGCGCAGCTCACCGTCTTCGCCGGGCGGATCCTGGCCCTGGCACGCCCCGCCGAGGCGGCGGTGGTGGTCTCGGCCCGTCCCGACCTGGCCCAGGGACTGGGCGCCCAGGGGGTCCAGCTCCGCGCGGGCGACCTGACGGTGGCCGATGCCCGCCGGGTCTTCCCCTCCGGATGGATTGGACGATCGGCGCACTCCGATGCGGAGGCGGAGGCGGCAGTCGCGGAGGGGGCCGACTACCTTCTGGTTGGGACCATCTACCCGTCGGCCTCGCATCCTGACCAGGCGGCGGCCGGCCCCGACCTGGTGGCCCGGACCGCCGCGCTCGGCCGGCCGGTCATCGCCATCGGGGGCATGACCCCCGAGCGCGCGCGCGAGGCCCGGAGCGCCGGGGCGTGGGGGGTGGCGGCGATCTCGGCGCTTTGGCTGGTGCGGGACCCGCACAGGGCGGCGGTCGAGATGCTGGAGGCGGTTGGGGGATAGGGACTGGGGAATGGGGAAGGGGGAATGGGAAATGGGGAACGCGATCAGGAGTGGAGTGATGGCTGAATTGATGCTGACAATCAATGGTGACAACCGCAGCGTGCCGGGACCGGCCACGCTTGCTGATGTTCTGGCCCATCTGGAATTGGACGCCCGTACGGTCGTTGTGGAGCACAATCGCACCATCGTGCGCCGGCCGAATCTGGGAGCAACACCGGTTGCCGAGGGCGACCAGGTGGAGATCGTGCACTTCGTGGGGGGTGGGTGATGGGTACCGCGATCCGTACTGACTCCCCGCTCACCATCGGCGGCCGGACCTTTCGGTCCCGCCTCATGGTGGGCACCGGGAAGTACCGCGACAACGCCGAGATGGTGGCCGCCATTGCGGCTTCGGGCGCCGAGGTCGTCACGGTGGCCGTTCGCCGCGTGGACCTGGACCGGACCAAGGAGGCGGGAATCCTCCACCACCTCGACCCGAAGCAGTACTTCCTCCTGGCCAATACCGCCGGTTGCTTCAGCGCCGAAGATGCGATCCGCTACGCCCGGCTTGGCCGAGAGGCCGGCTTCAATGACTTCATCAAGCTCGAGGTGATCGGCGACAAGGAGACGCTCCTCCCCGATGCCGCCGGCCTGCTTGAGGCCGCCACGGTACTGGTCAAGGAAGGATTCCAGGTCCTGGCCTACACCAACGACGACCTGATCAGCGCCCTCCGCCTGGAAGATGCCGGCTGCGCCGCCGTGATGCCCCTGGCCTCGCCGATCGGCAGTGGCCTGGGAATGATCAACCCCTTCTCGATCCGCACCATCAAGCGCCGGCTGTCGGTGCCCGTCATCGTGGATGCCGGGGTGGGCACCGCCTCCGATGCCTGCCTGGTGATGGAGCAGGGAGTGGACGGGATCCTGATGAACACCGCCCTGGCCGAGGCCGAGCATCCGGTGCTGATGGCCGGGGCCATGCGGCAGGCGGTGGAGGCGGGGCGCGCCGCGTTCCTGTCCGGCCGGATGCCGAAGCGGGAAGTTGCCGCCCCCTCCTCGCCCTTCCACGGCATGGTGGGGTGACGACCACCGGGCTGGCGCCCCGCCTGGCGGCGCACCGGATCCTGAGCGACGTGGCGCGGGGGCGCCCCTTCGACTGGGCCCTCGATCGCGCGGTCGGTTCCCTGGGCGAGGACGACCGCCGGCTGGCGCATGAGATGGCCGCCGGCGTGCTCCGGCACCGGGTCCGGCTCGACACCCTCCTCGCCCCGCTGATTCCTCGCGGCCTCGACAGCGTCCAGGCGGCACTCCGCGATGTCCTCCGGCTCGGCGTCTACCAACTCGACGCCCTGGACCGGGTTCCGGTCCACGCCGCGGTGGACACCTCCGTCTCCCTGGCGCGCCAGGTCACCGGCGCCAAGGCGGCCGGCTTCGCCAACGCGGTCCTGCGCAAGGTGGCGGTCAGCCTCTCCCGCGAGATGGCGATCTCCGACACGCCGGCCACCCCGTCCTCGCACCCGGACTGGCTGACCAATCGGTGGACGGCCCGGTTCGGCGCCGAGGAGGCAGCGGCGCTGATGGCGTGGAACGACACTCCACCGCCCCTGATCCTGCAGCCGGCCCGGTGGTCGCTGGAGGAACTCGAGGCATGCTGGGCCCAGGCGGGCATCGACGTGCACCAGGCGCCCTACGGGGCCGGCTTGTTTACCGACCAGCGCCGGCCGGAGGAGCTCCCGGGTTATGCCGAGGGCGCCTTCATGGTGCAGGATCCAGCCCAGGCCCTGGTGGTCCAGTACTGGGCCCCCCCCGAGGGTGCGGTGATCTTCGACGCCTGCGCCGCGCCGGGAGGAAAGGCGATCGGCCTCGGCCTGCGGGCCCGGACCGTGGTCGCTGCGGATCGGAGCGAGGCCCGGCTCCGCCGCCTGCGGGCCAACCTGCGCCGGGCCGGGAGCGGCCGGGAGTACGCGGTGGTGGCCGATGCCGGGCTTCCCCCGATCCGGCCCCTCGAAGTGGTGGTCCTGGACGCGCCCTGCCTGGGCACCGGCACCCTGGCCCGGCACCCCGAGGCGCGCTGGCGGGTCAGCGCCGAGGCGCTCGACGGACTGGCCCGCGAAGGGGCGCGATTGCTGGCCGCACTGGCCGATCGGGTCGCTCCCGGCGGGCTATTATTGTATGCCACCTGCTCGCTGGAGCCTGAGGAGAACGATGCCCAGATCGACGCCTTCCTCGCGTCCCATCCCGAGTTTCGCCGGGAGCCGGGCAGCGGCGTCCCCGCCGAGCTGCTGGATGCCCGGGGCGACCTGGTGATCCTTCCCCATCGCCACGGGATGGACGGCGCCTACGCCGCCCGGCTCCGGCGGGCCACATGAAGGTGACCGCCACGCCGCGGAAGCCCACCCGCCGGACAGCCGGCGGGCGGACCCTCGCCAGCCATCGGCGCCGGATCGTCCTGGCCTGGGTGGGGGTGGCGGTGGTCCTGGGGTACCTGGCCAGCATGCTGATGTTCCCTGCCCCGCTGGTGAATCGTGAGACCCCGGTGGCCCGGGTGATCGGGCTGGAGGTCCAGGAGGCCGAGCGCCGACTTGAGGAACAGGGGTTCCGGCCCAAATCGGACGACCGTGAAACCGATCCCGCGATCCCGGCAGACCATGTGCTCTGGCAGGACCCGCCCCCCGGCGTCGAACTGGAGTCGGGGACCGTGGTCCGGCTGACCGTCAGCGACGGCCCCGCCAACCTGCAGATTCCCGACCTCTCCGACTTCGAGTTCGAGCCCGCCGTCCGGGTCCTGCGGGCGGGAGGATTCCGGCTCGGTGCCGTCGACTCGGTGGCCGCAGGCCAGCCGGCGGGGGTGGTGATTTCCACCCGCCCGCCGGTGGGTGCGAGCCGACCCTCGGGCACGACCGTGGACCTGGTCGTCAGCCGCGGACCCGCCGAAATCCGGGTTCCGAACGTGGTCGGACTCGACCGGGCTGCGGCCCGGACCGCGCTCGAGAACGCCGGGCTGCAGGTGGGCGAGATCCAGACCATCAACTCCCGGCAGCACCGCCCCGGCCAGGTGATCGAGCAACGCCCTGCCGCCGGCACCCTGAGCCCGCGGGATGCCGCCATTCGCCTCATCATCGCCCGGCCGGAGGGACCGTGACCATCCAGATTGCCCCCAGCATCCTCAGTGCCGACCTGGGCAGGCTCCGCGAACAGCTGGACCAGGTGGTGGACGGGGGCGCCGACTGGATTCACATCGATGTCATGGACGGCCGGTTCGTGCCGAACCTGACCTTCGGCGCCCCGGTGATCCGGGCCCTCCGCAAGCTGACCGACCTCCCGCTCGACGTGCACCTGATGGTGGTGGAGCCCGAGCGCTACATCGAGGAGTACGCCGACGCCGGCGCCGACATCTTCACCTTCCATGTCGAGGCGACGACCCACGTCCAGCGGCACCTGGCCGCGATCCGCGAACGGGGGATGCGGGCGGGCCTGGCGCTCAACCCCTCCACCTCGCTGCGCACGGTGGAGGAAGTGATTCCCGACCTGGACCTGCTCCTGGTGATGTCGGTCAATCCGGGATTCGGCGGCCAGAAGTACTGGCGCGGCGCCAACCACAAGCTGGCCGAGGCCCGCCGCCTGCTGGCCGGCCGCGGCAGCGAAGCGGTGCTGGAGGTCGACGGGGGGATCGCCCTTGACACCATCGCGGACGCGTGGCAGTCGGGCGCCGATACCTTCGTGGCCGGGACCGCGGTGTTCGGGACCCCGGACCCGGCGGAGGCGGTGCAGCAGCTGCGGCTCAAGTGTTCGGTGGCGGTGTAGGGGGGCGGCGGGGCAGCGGGGCAGCGGGGCAGCGGGGCAGCGGGGCAGCGGGGCAGCGGGGCAGCGAAGGTAGGACCACCCTCGCGGCTGTCAAGGCTGCGCTGCCTCCTCCGGACCGCACTTGAGACGGCCCGTTCGGCGAGATACTGCGCGATAGAGACCCCATGTCAGTTGCCCTGCGTGGTCACGAAGGGCTTCCAGCTCTCCCCACTTGGCGGTGGTCAGCAATTTGAGGTCCCGGGCCAATCGGAGCGCGTAGCAGAGCTCTGAGAGCGATCCAAGGGATATGTCCAGATATCGGCGAAACTCCTTCTCCCCACGCTTCGCTGATCCTTCCGCGATGTTCGCTGCGGCACTGAAAGCAGCTCGGCGGGTTTGATCGATCAAATACAGTGCCTCCCTGAAAGGCCAGGATTTCGTGGTAGCATGGAGTTCCACGGCCAGTTCGTGGCACGCCTGCCATGCCTTGAGTTCCTCGTAGCGCTTGACGCTGCGTCTCTCCGGCCTTTCGGTCATGCGGACAATCTGGGGTGATCCTCGGCACGCAGGTAACCGAATTCGTGCACATCCCATCGTTTCCGCTCGATCGTGTGGGTGGCCCCCCGGCCCCGCTGCCCCCCCGCCCCCCTGCCCCCCTATATTTAGATCCATGACTTGGAGCGGGAGTCCCGAATGAACAAGCAGTGGCTGGCCGTCCTGGCCATCGTGGCCGGTCTGGGGCTGGGGGCCACGGCCCTGGTGAAGTTTGCACCGGTGCCGGAAGGGGCCCAGGTCGGGAACCGGGCCCCGGACTTCCAGGCCGTGAACCTCCTGACGAATGACTCGATCAGCTTCCGCGAGGCCTACACCGGCCACGTGACGCTGGTGAACATCTGGGCCACGTGGTGCGCGCCCTGCCGGGCGGAGATGCCGGCGATGGAGGAGCTCTACCAGGCCTTCAAGGACCAGGGGTTCCGGATCGCGGCCGTCAGCGTGGACGAGGGCGGCCCCGCCGACGTGATGGCGTTCGCCCGCGAACTCGGGCTGAGCTTCGACATCCTCCACGACCGCGACGGTCGGATCCAGCAGCAGTACATGACCACGGGGGTCCCCGAGAGCTTCCTGATCGACGGCGAAGGCGTCATCGTCCGGAAGCAGATCGGCGAGCACCCCTGGAGTTCCCCCGCCAATCGCCGCATCCTGGAACAGCTCCTGGGCCAGCGGGGCGGCACCACTGCGCCGGCCGCTGCCCCCCCGGCGGCCTCGGACCTGGAGCGCACGCCCAGCGGTGGCTGACCTGATCCTCGGCATCGAGACCAGCTGCGATGAAACCTCGGCCGCCGTCCTCCGCATGGACGGCGGCCGAGCCACAATCGCGGGGCTGGTGATCCTCTCGCAGGATGTGCATCGGATCTTCGGGGGGGTCGTCCCGGAGCTGGCGAGCCGGGCCCACGTCCGCGCCATCGGCCCGGTGGTGGACCAGGCACTGGCCGACGCCGGGGTGACCCTCTCGCAGCTCGACGGCATCGCGGTCACCGCGGGCCCCGGCCTGATCGGCGCGCTGCTGGTGGGGGTGACCTACGGCAAGGCGCTGGCCTGGCGGCTGGGCACCCCGCTGATCGGGGTCCACCACCACGAAGGGCACCTCTTCGCTCCCACCCTGGAAGACCCCACCGTCGAGCCGCCGTTCGTGGCGCTGCTCGTCAGTGGCGGGCACACGGTCCTCCTCGATGTGCCAGCCTGGGGCAGCTACCGCGTGCTCGGCCGCACCCGTGACGATGCCGCCGGCGAGGCCTTCGACAAGGTGGGCACCCTCCTGGGGCTCGGGTATCCGGCGGGAGCGGAGATCGAGCGGCTGGCCCGCGAGGGCGATCCCACGCGGTTCCGCTTCCCCCGCCCGATGCTCAAGGAACTCGGCACCGAGGGGCCGGACCGGTTCACCTTCTCGTTCAGCGGGCTCAAGACCGCGCTGCTCCGCGCGACGCAGGCCAGCAGCTCGCTCGACGCCGATCGCGCCGACCTGGCCCGCGGGTTCCAGGACGCCGTGATCGAGGTGCTCGCCGCCAAGACGGCGGCCGCCGCGGAGACGCTCGGCTACCCCACCGTCGTGCTGGCCGGCGGCGTGGCCTGCAACCGCGCCTTGGCGACGGCGGTCCGGGATCGCCTCGGTGCCTCCACCCGCCTGGCCGTGGCCTCCCCCCGCCTCAACACCGACAACGCCGCCATGATCGCCGCGGCAGGCGCCTGGCACCTGGCCCAGGGGCACCGGTCGGGATGGGACCTGGAGGCGTATGACGTGAGGGAGTTGGGGGGGAGATAGGGACTGGGGGCTGGCGGCTAGGGGCCAGGGGGTAGGGATTCACGGTCAGGGGGCTCGCGATCCCAGCTCCCGGAGATGGGGCAATCGCAGGGAGTCGCGTGTATCTTCTTCGGTCAGCCCATTGCATGTGTGTGAGGCCACTCCGCGCGAGCGCTGCTCCGCGGGAACGCTTGGCTCAGACCCCAGTTCCCGAGACCCTAGTCCCCAGCCCCCAACCTCATGCCCATCCACCCCTTCAACATCCAGCTCGGCCCGCTCGAGATCACCGGGTACGGCATCATGATGATGGTTGGCTTCCTGGTCGGGGGCTGGCTGATCGAGCAGGAGCTGCGCCGCCTCGGGCTGCGCTCGGAGTACTCCGGGGACATCGTCCTTGCGGCGGTGGTGGGCGGGGTGATCGGCGCCAAGCTCTGGTACGTGGCGCTGACCCAGGACATGGGCGCGCTCTTTTCCCGGGGCGGGCTGGTCTGGTACGGTGGGTTCTTCGGCGGGGTGCTGGCCGTGGCGTTCATGGGGATGCGACGGCGCGTCCCGATCCGCTGGACCCTCCACCTGACGGCCCCGGCGCTGCCCGCAGCGTATGCCCTCGGTCGCGCCGGCTGCTTCATGGTGGGCGACGACTACGGCCGCCCCACCGACTCGTTCCTCGGCGTGCAATTCCCCGACGGACTGCCCCCCAGCACCGCGGGCACCATGCAGTCGATGTTCGGCATCGAGGTGCCGCCAGGCACCGACCCGGCCACGGTGTTGTCCGTCCATCCCACCCAGCTGTATGAAGTCGCCGCAATGCTGCTGGTCTTCATGCTGCTCTGGCAGTGGCGAACCCGGTCGCTGGGCACCGGCTGGTTGTTTGGCGCCTACCTGATGTTCGCCGGCGTCGAGCGGTTCCTGGTGGAGATCCTCCGCGCCAAGGACGACCGCTTCCTGGGCGTGTTCACGATCGCCCAGCTCACCAGCGTGGCGCTGGTGACCTTCGGGCTGGTGCTGGTGCTGCGCTTCAAGGACGCGGGGCGCGAAGAGCCGGGGGCGTGGCTGGCTGGGAAGTGAGAGGTGAGAGGTGAGAGGTGAGAGGTAAGAGGTAAGAGGTAAGAGGTGAGAGGTAAGGGTAAGGAGGGCGCTCGGTTGCTCAACAGACTGGAGGGCCGTCCGACGAGTTCGGGCGGCCCTCCTGCTGTTTCCTCTCACCTCTTAACCTCTTACCTCTCACTTCTCGCTTCTCGCTTCTCCCTTCTCTACCCCTCCACCCTCGCCATCATCCCCGACTTGACCCGCTCCAGCTCGTCGCGCACCTCGGCCAGGTCGGCCTCCATCCGCTCGAGGGCACGGATCAGGTCGGCCTGCGAGGTCGGGCGGGCGGGACGGGAGAGGTTCGCCGCCAGGGCAGCATCCTCGGCAGCAACCTTGTGCTTCCGGGGGGCGATGAGGAAGGTGTAGATCAGGGCGGCCAGCGCCAGGACGACCAGGACGCCCTGGGCCAAGAGCGTCTCGACGGTGGGATAGATCCCGAGGGCCGGCATCCGCGGGGCGCCACTGATCACCGAGGTCCCGACCAGCCCGCCCTCCTGCAGCTCCGCCACCGCCTTCCCCGCGAAGACAAACGCCATGTAGTAGAGAAACGCGCTGGTCACCGCGAACAGGGGCCGGAGCGGCAGCCGGACGCCGAACCGGTTGATGGCGATGTAGACGATCACCAGCACCAGCGAGGCGATCAGGATCCCGCCCAGGATCGGCACCAGCCCGGTCACCCCACCTCCCGAGAGCCACAGCGCCTTGTAGAAGAGCACCGTCTCGAAGCCCTCGCGGTAGACAGCCAGGAAGGCCACCGAGACGAGGGCGAAGGCGGAGCCGCTGGTCAGCGCGTCGCGGACCTGGCCGCGGACGAACGCATTCCACCGGGCGCCCTCCACCTTGGAGAGGAGCCAGTAGCTGACATAGAAGAGCATGACGGTGGCGACCACCATCGTGAACCCTTCCAGCAGTTCCTGGTTGGCCGGTGAAAGGCGGAAGACCGTCTCGATCAGCACCGCGGTCACCAGGCTCGCCACCAGCGCGCCCAGCGCGCCGACATGGACCTCGCGGCGCCGCTGGGCGGCGCCGGTCTTGGTCAGGAAGGCCAGGATGGCGCCCAGGATCAGGATCGCCTCGAGCCCCTCCCGGAGCATGATCACCAGCGACTGGACGAACAGGCTGAACGGGGAGCTCACGTCGCCGATGGCACGCTGGGCATCCTCCAGCCCGGCCGAGAGCCGACTGCGCACCTCGCGCACCTCGGCCGCGCCGGCCGGGCGGGCCACCACGCCGCGGAGGTCGGCGAACGCGGCCTCGATCCGGGTGGCCAGCTCGGGCTCCCGGGCGCGCACCTCGCGCTCCACCTGCTCGAAGGTGAGGTAGGCATCGAACGCAAACTGGCGGGCGGCCTCGGTGTCGCCGCGGCCAGAGAGGGCATAGGCCGAGTCGAGCTGCGCGCGGACCGTGGCGAAGACGCTGCCGACCCGGTCGGTGCCCGCCGAGAGCTGCACCATGCGGACGGCGGCGAGGCGCTCCGGGCTGGCGCTGGGACCCAGCGCGGCCAGCAGCTCGTCATCGGTCAGGCGGGCGGTGGCCGGGAACTGCTGCAGGGCGGGCGGCACGGTACCGGCCGAGCCCGGCAGCCGGAGCACGGAGGCGTAGAGCGCCACCGCCCAGCGATCCTCGCTGGTGAGCCGCCCCTCGTAGGCCGGCATCGCGGTCCCGGGGGTGCCGCTGCTGATCCGGCGATAGAAGTCCAGCGGCGAGGTGCCGCGCAGGCTCTCGAATTCACTGAGGTCGGTCGGCGCGGGATCGAGCCCCCCGGCCGCCGGCCCGTCCCCGCGGCCGGCGCGGCCATGGCAACTGGCGCATTCGCGCTGGTAGATGTCGGCGCCGCGCGGCAGCAGCGGCGGCTGGGCAGGCACATCCTCGAGCGACACGCCCAGGGTGCCGGCCAGTTGGTCGAGCAGCACGGTGACCCGGCTGGTCACCGACTCCGGCGGGGCCACCGCCTCGATCTGCGCCAGGAGTTCCGTGATTCCCTCGACGATGGGCTCGGCGGCCACGGCCGGCAGCTGGCCCGCGGTCCGGCGTGCCTCCGCCAGGAAGAGCGTCGCCTCCTCCACCTCGGGCGCGAGAACGATCTTCCCGTCCGCCACGCCCAGCCGGTATTCCTGTGCCGCCAGCGTCATCGTCGAGGCGACCCGACGCGCGGTGGCGGCGGGATCCTGGGCGACGGCAGCTGTGCTGCCGAGCACGAGGAGGGCGAGGAACGAGATCGACTTAACCATGAGAATGATTCTCAACTAACTTTGAATGGGGACAACCAATTCTATGGCAGGTAAGTCGGAATTGCTAGGGGTGAGGCAGCGGGGCAGCGGGGCAGCGGGGCCAATCCATGATCGGTGCGGCCAGCGTGGCCCTAATTCTCCGGCCCAGGTCAATCGGTCTCGGCGATCACGACCGCGCCGGCGGTCTGGTCGGTGTGGGTGAGTGAGACGTGCAGGTGGATGCCGCCCGCCTTGGTGGCGAGTTCCAGCGCCAGTCCGTGCAGCGCCATGTGCGGGCGTCCCTCCTCGCCCGAGATCACCTCGATGTCGCGCCACCCGATGGCCCGGGCACCGGGCAGTGACTGCAGCGCCTTGTACACCGCCTCCTTGGCCGCGAGGCGCGCCGCGAAGTGGCGGGCGGGCTGTCCGCGCGCCACCACATAGGCCCGTTCGCCCGGGGTGAGCAGCCGTTCGAGCGCCTGCTCCTCCTTGCGCGCCAGCATCCGCTCGGCGCGCTCGATCTCGACCAGGTCCATCCCGACGCCGATCACGGCCATGGCAGGCTCCACCACCAGGCGACCACCGGCTGGAACCACCCTGGCGCCGGCAGGTACCCGCCGACGACCAGGCCAAGCAGGATGGCTCCGGTCAACGCCACCGCGGTGCCGATCCAGAGCGGGGTGGTTGGGCGCCGCCAGGTTGCGACGGTCGCGATGTGTGGCGCCCACTCCCCGACCACGGTGGCCACCATCCGCTCGAGCCCGAGCCACGACTCCTCGACCGCCCCACCGACCGCCGGAAAGGCCCGGTCGAACGCTGCACCGGCTGGCAGGGCGGCCACGGCCTGCTCCAGCGGGATGCCGGTGCTGGCGATGCGCGCCTGCACGATCCGGACATCGTCGTCGCCGAGGTGGGCGATCCGCGCCACCCGCTCCGGGGCGTGCGAGGCGGCGGCGGCCGCCGCGGCCCGGACGCGCAGGGAGTCGACCACCTGGGCGGCAACGGTCTCCGTCACCTGGGTCCACGGTGCCAGCCAGTCGGGCGCAGGCCGGTGGGCCTCGTCGAGCAGCCGTCCGAGGAGTGTCATCCGTGCGGTGTCGAGGGAAATCTGCCCGGGAGCTGGGCGAGGCTGCGGGCCCGCCACGACGCCGAGCCAGGGGCCAAACTCCGAGACCTGGGGGCGGGCCTCAACCATCGCCGAGAATGGCTTCGAGGACCTCGGCCGTGTCGGCGAGGTCGGCATAGGTGCGCCACGGCCGGTGCGCCTCGAGTTCGGCCATGGAATAGCCGCCGGTGGCCACCGCGATCGCGCGGGCCCGGATGCTGGCGCCACAGGTCACGTCGGCCGGGGTGTCCCCGATGATCACGACCTCATGCCCGGTGGGGACGCGACCGAAGTGCTGGCGGGCGCGTTCGGCGGCGATGGGCGGGAGCGCCGGCCGATGGGGGCTGTCGGAGCCGAACGCGCCCACCCGGAATCGCGTCGGTGCGATCCCCGCCGCCTGCAGCTTGAGGTGGGCGCCCGGCGCGACGTTGCCGGTCAGCAGCCCCACCACGACGGCGGACTCCCGCTCCAGGGAATCCAGCAGGTCGAAGATGCCTGGCAGCACCTCCGAGGGCGGGCTCCCCGCGCCGAGCTCGTGTTCCAGGCAGGCCACGTAGCGGTCCAGCACCTCGGCGATCCGCGCCGGATTGCCGGGCTCCGGGTCGCCGCCCGCCGCCAGCAGTTCGGTGACGATCTGGGGATCGGTCTTGCCATCGAACCGGACGGTGCTGGTCCCCTCACTGTCCGGGAGGATGTCGGCCATCGCCCGCATGATCGCCCGCCGGCCTGCCCCTCCACTGTGGAGGAGGGTGCCATCGATGTCGAAGAGGACCAGGCGCCTGGTCACAGGGACGGTCCCACCGGATTGTCAGGAATTCGGCGGATCGCCACCAGCCGTTCCATGAGCGGTGCCGCGGCCTGCCCCGGCAGCCATGACTCGACCGTCACGCCGCCTGCGCCGAGGCTGGCATGGATGAGCGTGGCATCGGGTCCCGCGAAGGCCACGTGCTGCACGGCACCACCGTCATCGCCATGGAAGAAGAGCAGGTCCCCGGCGCGCATCGCCTCGCGGGGAACCTCGACTCCGACCGTCGCCTGCTGCGCGGCATCGCGGGGAAGCGTCACCCCGCGCGCCAGCCAGGTGGTCTGGACCAGGCCGGAGCAATCCACCCCACCGGGGGTCACCCCGCCCCAGAGGTAGGGGGCACCCGAGAACCGGGTCCGGGCCCACTCCTCGGGGGGCGCGGCACGCGCCTCCCCATGGACCCGCGCCAGGGGCCGGATGTCGCCGCGCACGATGCGGGCGGCGCCGCCATCGGGCAGTTCGACGTCGCCATCCGCGAGGGGGACCCGGCCGCGGAGGGGGACCCATTGCCGCGCCGTCCCGAGCTGGATCACGGCGCCCGAGCACCAGGCGGCACGTGACCGCCAGGCATCGGCCGCCCCGTCGCTGGTCTCCACGAGAAACCCGCCATGTGCCCAGCCGGCCGCAGCGCCGTCGTCGAGGACCAGGCGCCGCCACGCCCCCGCCTCCTCGGTGATGCGGGCCGTTTCGCCGGCAACGAGCTGGGTGGCCAGGGCGGCGCGCGGGTGCGGTTCCTCGTGCACGGGCGTAAGGGCGGCCCGACCGATCGCCGCCGTCATGTACCTGGGATCCGGCGATGGACACCGCTCGGCCGCTTGGCGGCGCACTCCCGGCAGAGGACCACGTCCCGGAAGGTGCAGAGCAGGCAGATGAAGGTGCCGCAGCCCTGGCAGGGATACCCCTCGGAAGCCCGGTCGTCCTCACCGCAGGCCCGGCAGGTCATCACCTCGGTGGCCGGGGGCCGCTCCTTGCCCGTCATCGTCGTCTCCTAGTCCGTCAAGCCGTAGAGCTTGATCTTGTTGATCAGGGTGGCGCGCGAAATCCCCAGCTCCTTCGAGGCCCGGGTCCGGTTGCCCGCATGGTAGCGGAGCGCCCGCTCGATCTGCTGGTGCTCCATCTCCTCGAGGGTCATCGGGGTGTGCCGCCGGTCGCCGGGACCGGGGCGCGCCCGCAGCTCGCCGGGCAGGTGCTCGACCTGGAGCATCGGCTGGCCCCGCGCCAGGAGCAGGGCGCGGTCCAGCACCTGGCGCAGCTCGCGGATGTTGCCGGGCCAGGGGTAGGCCTGGAGGCGCTCGTGCACGTCGGCATGGATGGTGGTCGCCCCTCCGGGCACCTCGCGCAGCAGTTCCTCATGGAGTCGGAGGGCCAGGGCCTCGCGATCCTCGGCCGAGCGTTCGCGCAGCGGCGGCAGGGTGAGGGTGACCCCGCTGAGCCGGAAGTAGAGGTCCTCGCGCAACCGCTCGGCCTCGACCTCCTGGGGCAGGTTGCGATCGGTGGCGACGATCATCCGGGTGTCGGCCTGCAGGTCGCGGGTGCCACCGACGCGGCGGAAGATCCGACCCTCCAGGTAGCGCAGCAGCTTGGGCTGCAGTTCCGGGGGCAGGTCGGCGACGTCCTGCAGGTAGAGGCTGCCCCCCTCGCCGAGCTCGAGCAGGCCCTGCCGGCGCTCGGTGGCGCCGGGGAAGGCACCCTTCTCGTGACCGAAGAGGAGCGAATCGAGCTGGACCGGGCTCATCCCGGCGCAGCGGGCCTGGAAGAACGGTTGCGCGGCCCGGGGACTCAGGTCGTGGAGCAGCCTCGCGACATACCCCTTCCCCACCCCCTGCTCCCCCTGGAGCAGGACGGTGGTCCGGTCAGTCTGGGCCAGCACCTCGACCTGCCGGGCGATCTCCCGCATCGGGGCCTGGCTGCCGAGCCACGCCGTGCCGTGGCGGGCCATCCCCATGCGCATCAGGGTCTCCGACGCCCGGCGGGTCCGGATTCGTTCGGCGGCGCGACTCGCCGCGGCGGCGAGGGTCGGCAGGCTGGCCGATTCCTCCACCGTCAGCTCCGCACCGGCCTCCAGGCCGGCTCGGGCAGCCGCCTCGCCGCCCGGCACCAGGAGCACCACGCCCGCCAGGCGGTCCCGGTAGGCGGCGACCTCGGGATACCCCGTGCCGCCGGCCAGCGCATGATGCAGGATCACGACACCGGGCCGGAGGCGCTCGGCGGTCAGGCGCCCCGCATCGCCGTTCAGCTCGCGGGTCACATCATAGCCCAATTGCTCCAAGTGGCTGCCGGCGGTGCGCAGGGTCTCGGCGTCGCCGTGGATCAGCAGGATCGAGTCGGTCATGCCAGTGGCCTCCGGTCCCGCCCGCCGGGCGGGGGAATGAAGTACGTGCCGTGCATCTCAGCGCTTGCCCAGCATGATGCGAATCGCCCCCGGGACGACCCGGGCGGTGAACGGGGTCTCGCCACAGCCATCGCCGTCCAGTTGCACCGGCATCGGCTCGACTGGCTCGACCCGGATTTCCTTCCCGCGCGCAAACCCCAGGAGGTCGGGCCGGGCCCGGGTTTCGGCCCGGGGCCGGATCGCCTCCCGCAGGACCCGGACCCCCTCCCAGATGGAGTTGGCGCGGGCCACGGTCACGTCCAGCAGCCCGTCCTCGGGGGAGGTGTCGCTCCGCAGCCGGAAGAAGGGCGGGATGACCTCGCCACAGTTGGAGACCAGCACCACCGCGGCCTCGGCGGCGAACGGCTCGCCGTCCACGGTGATGACGCACTCCACGCTGCGGATCTCCGGCAGCACCCGCACGAGGGTGCCCCAGTAGGCGCCGATGCCCCAGCGCCGCTTCCGGGCCGCCTCGGTCTCGGTCATGATCCGGGCGTCCATCCCCGCCCCCGCCGCGACCGCAAAGTAGAGGAGGCCATCGGGGCGCTCGACCTGCCCGAGGTCGAGCCGGCGCGAGTACCCCTCCGCGATGATCTCGGCGGCGCGCGCGGGCGACTTGGGCAACCGCAGGTTGCCGGCGAGGATGTTGCCGGTGCCCCCCGGGATGAGTGCCAACGCGACCTCGCTCCCCACCAGCGCAGAGGCGGCCTGCATGGTGGTTCCATCGCCGCCGAAGACCGCGACCACGTCCACTCCCTGGTCGATCCCATACTCGGCCAGCCGGCGGGCATCGCCCGACCCGCCGGTCGCCATCACCTCGGTGTGCCAGCCCCGGCGGCGCAATACCGCCTCGGCGGTCTGGATCGCCGCCGGGGTGGTCCGCGCCGCGGCCGGATTCATGATCAGCAGGGCCCGCGCCATGTCAGAATTCCCGTTCCCAGCGCAGGTCGGCGCCGAATTGATATCGCTGCAGTGCCAGGGCGGCGCTGGAGATGCCCGCCACGCTGCAGATCTGGCCCGGTTCGGCACTCACCTGCAGGCGCCATTCCCGGTTCAGGCGGTACTCGAGACTGGCCCCGAAGTTCCGTGCGGCAAACGCGAAATCACTGCAGAATCCGGCATTGAGGGTCACGAACCACTTGCGGCCCAGCGCCCGGCCGGCGACCAGCTGGGTGGGCCCCCCGGCAAAGGACTCCCGGCCGGCATCGAACGGCGCCCGGATCTCGATGATGTCGAGCGGCAGCCCGCCCTCGGAAATCAGCGCCCGGCTCAACTCGCTCGAGAGGTAGCCGGTGAGCACCCCCGAGAGGGCGGTCAGCCCCGACTGGATGCTGAATGCGTCGGCACTGTTCCCGGGTCCACCACCCAACCGGCCCAGCACCAGCAGGGCGATGATGTCGCGCTGCGGGAGCGCCGGCCGGATGTCGGTGGTCAGCTCCAGTTCCGGAACGAGGATCGTCCCGCCGATGCGTGCCGTCACCGTCACGTCGTCGGATCCCACTTCCGCGCTCCGCAGCTGGTGGGTGGCGAGGATGTCCAGGTCGGCGTTGAGGTCCGGGGTCCCGAAGTAGCGCACCGTCCCGGACTGCACCACGAATTCGCGCACCACCGGCCCCACCTTGAGCGAGTAGGTGCCGCGAGGGGTGTTGAGGGTGCCGTCCATCCGGTAGCGCGCCCGCAGCTTGTTCACGATCACGTTCCCGACCAGCTGGACGTTCGCCTCGTTCGAGCGGAGCCAGAAGTCCTGGTCCACGGTGAAGTTGAGCGCGTCGATCCGGAGCGAGTCGAGGAACCGGCTCTGGAACGCCGCCCCCAGCCGCAACCGCCGGAGCTCGAGGGTGTCCACCAGGTCGGCCACCGCCGGGTCCCAGAGGTTCACCACCGACTTCGACACCAGGTCGGCGAAATAGAGCACCCCGCTGGTTGCCCGGCCTGACCCGGTGAGGACCGGCTGCCAGAGCGGGCCGTTGAGCTGCACGTTGCCCTGGACCCGAGCGGTCAGGAAGTCCCGGACATCGAGGATGAGGAAATCGGTGGCGGCCAGCTGCAACCGCAGCTCCGGGGTGCTCAGCCGCGGGAAGCCAATCGCACCGCGGATGGCGAGCGAGCCGGTCGAGGCCCGCTGGAACAACCCGCCGTTGAGGCTGGTGCTGCCGCTGATGGCGACCCGGTCGAACCAGAGGGAGTCGCCGCTCAGCCGGACCGTCCCGGACACCGGCTCGTACCGCACCCCGAGGCTCGGTACCGCGAGCCCGGCATTCCGCACCTCGACCTGCCCGGACAGCTCGGGCCGGGCCCAGGTACCGCCGGCATGGACGTCGGCCACGAGGGTGCCGGTGACCCGGCGCAGGTTCGGGGTCAGCGCCTCGATCACGGCCAGGTCGAGGCTGTCGGCAAAGGCGCGGATCTCGATGGTGCCTGGCAGGAAGCGGTCGGCGGCCGCACCCTCGAAGGCCAGGTCGAGCGGCAGGCGGGCCTCGACCTCCAGGATCGGCTCACCGGTTCGCCAGAAGGTGACGTTGGACTGGAGCAGCCGGTTCTCGTAGTTGAGCACCGCGCGGGCCAGCGGGGCCCGGACCTCGCCAAAGACCGGGCCGCGCAGCGAGGCGCTGCCCCGCAACCGCGGCGCCCGGGCGGTGCCGTTGACCCGCAGGTCGAGCGAGAGTTCCCCGGCCACCCCGGTGGTGTCCTGCTGGAGCAGGCCGTAGATGTCCTGCAAGCCGAGGCCGTGGAGCTGCACCTCGAGGTTGCCCTCCGATCGCGCCGGCAGGTCGCCCGTCAGCTGGAGGATCCCCGACCCGTCGGCGGCCTCCACCGTGAGGGAGCCGATCCGGACCAGGGAGTCCCCGAAGGTGACGGTGGCCGGCTCGCGAAGTGTCCAGGTGTTGCGACCCAGGTCGAGGAAGACGGTGTCCACCTCCACTTGTCGTGTTTCGCCACCGATCCACCGGCCGGCCGCGGTCAGTCCCGCGGTGGTGCCCCCCCGGAGCCCACCTGACCAGGCCAGCGAGTCCAGGGGGCCCCGCACCGAGGCGCGGATCGCATGGAAGCGCACCTCACCGCGGCGGATCGAGTCGGCCACCATCCGGGCGTCCACCCGAGGCGCCGGTCCCGTCTGCCACGCCAGCGCCCCGGAACTCTTGGGCAGCAGCCAGCCATCGAGCCCGATCGAATCGGCCTCGGCGGTGAGGTCGCCCTGGAGGCGGTCGAGCGCACCGGAGAGCTCCCCTCCCACCCACAGCCGACCCGACAGCGGCCGCTGCAGGAGCGTGTCGCTGGTCCAGCTCGTCGCCATCCGGACCAGGGAATCGAGGCTCGACAGGTCGTCGGACTCGAGCCAGAACCGGACCGTTCCCGAGTCTGGCGCCTGCCAGCCCAGGGTCCCGTTGGCGCGCGAGCTGCCGCCCGGCCAGCTGACCTGGGCGCTGTCGATCGTGAGCACGCCCGTTTGGACCCGCAGGTGGGCCTGGGCCGAGTCGATCGGCAGTTCCCGGAGCATGCCCCGGCCCAGGCTGACCACGAGGTCCCCCCGGGGCACTCCGGTGGTGTCCACTTGGCCGTCGACCAGGAGCGACCCCTGCAGGAGCGAGCCCGGCGCCGCGGGATTCAGTGCGTTCAGGTTGAGGGAGTCAAAGACCAGCAGCAGCCCCTCCACCGCCGGCACCTCGCCGTCCAGCCGAACCAGCCCGCGCGCCTCCAGGCGGCCCAGCACACCCCTGAGGTTCGCGTCGAGCACCAGCGAATCGGTGGGGCCCGCCACCCAGACGCGGCCCGCCAGGGGCTGCTGCCCCTCGAGCTGGGGGAAGGTCGCGACCAGGCCATCCGGTGAGAGCGGCGAGAACATCAGGTCCGCCGCGACCCTGGTGACCGGGGTGCGGGTGTCGAGATGGAAGCTGCCCTCCGCCAGGCTCGGGGCGCGGTCGCCATCCCGGTGTTCCATGAGCCCGGTGAAGGTGGCATCGGTCCAGGCGCCATCCAGCGTGCCGCTGAGCGCCAGTCGCCCCTCGAGCAGGACGGCTGGCGCGACGTTGCGGACCGTGCCAAGGTCGAGGTCGGCGGCGGCCAGCTCCGTCTCGCGGAAGGTGAACCCGTCGGCGCCGCCGGTGGAGACCTGCCCTGCCATCACGATCCGGCTCAACGGGGTGCCCGCCACGGCGGCATCGCGGAAGAGCCAGTCGAGGCTCACCTGCATGTCGTCGAAGTAGCCGTCCGCCTCGAGCGATCCCGACAGCCAGCCCTGCAGGGGGAGGGTGTCCAGGTACGGGCGCACCACGTCGAGGTTCACATCCTGGAGCTGGAGGGCCAGGTCCTCGAACCCGAGGCCGCGCCGCACATGGCTCAGTGCCACGAGGTCCCCGTCGACCTGGCTGGTCGCGTCCCCGACCGAGAGTTCCCGGAGTTCGGTCCGCAGCACCGTGCCGCTCGTGGCCGAGAGGCGGGCGCGGGCCCGGCCGCGGTAGTCGGGAAAGTCGGGGCTGATGAAGCGCAGGTCGGCCAGGGCGAGCCGCGGCGCGACGAACTCCGCGTTGAACAGGAGGGTGTCGAGTGGCCAGTCGATCCGGCCGCGGCCGGTCGCGGTGGTGCCGGGGAGTTCCAGCCGTGCCAGCGCAAAGAGGAGGCTGTCCCCCGCGGTCTCGATGGTGCCGCTCAGGGCGCGGATGTCCAGCGC
The DNA here is from genome assembly GCA_048499805.1 of Gemmatimonadales bacterium. GTDB lineage: Bacteria > Gemmatimonadota > Gemmatimonadetes > Gemmatimonadales > GWC2-71-9 > JAWXBA01. The sequence goes on from JASNZF010000005.1 coordinate 278,903, forward strand.
CGGGTCGCTGATCCGGCCCGCGAGGGTGTTGATGACGGCCCGGATCGGGTCCCCGGCGGGGGTGCTGATCCGCAGCTGCGGCACATGCGCCGAAAGCCCGGTGATGGTCCGGATCGCGGTCAGTCCCTCGGGCCCCTCCACGATCTGGCGGCCGGGGATCGCCCGGTTCGCGGCCAGCGCGGAATCGCGGGTCCGGGCGCTGGTCAGCTGGCCCGGATAGTTCCATGGCATCGACACCTGCACGAAGCCATTGTTCACCCGCAACTGGCGCAGTTCCAGCCAGATCGGGGATCCCCCGGCCGGCCCTTCCCCGCTCTTGAGGATCTCATCGAGATTGAGGCGCCCCTCCCGGTGCTGGATCAACTCCACCCGCGGCCGGTCGAGGTCGACCCGGTCCAGCACCACGCGCCCCTGCAGGAGGGAGCGGATCCGGAAGCCGATCTCCGCCTCGGGCACGGCGATCAGGAGCGCACCGGAGGTGTCGCGCACCTCGAGGTCGGTGATCGCGATCCGGGTCAGGAAGTTGCCGGACAGCCCGCCGATGGTGAGCGAGCCCCGGATCACCCGGTTGGACTCCTCGCTCACCACCCGGGCGAGGAGCGACCGACCGGGCCCGCTCCAGATCAGCGCCGACACCGCCCCGAGCACCGACGCCACCGCGCCGACGACGAGGAGCCCGAGGAGGTAGAGGGCGCGCCGGGGCATCAGAACGGGTAGCCGACGCTGAAGTGCCAGGTCAGGCGGCCGCGGCCGCGGTCGCTGCGGCGATAGTCGGACTGGTGAATCTCCAGGCCGCCATCGGCGCGGGTGCGAAAGAGGGTTCCCCGCTCCAGCTCGTAGGGGTTGTAGGCGACATCGAGCCGCGCGGGACCGAGCGGAGTGGTGGCCCGGATCCCCACCCCCGGCGTCACCCGGACCGCGGCCGAGAGGGCGGCGGCGCCGCCCCGCTGCCAGAGCGATCCGCCGTCCACAAAGGCGGCGAAGCGGAACTGGCGGGGCAGCACCGGCGAGGGGAAGCGCAGCTCGGCGTTGGCGATGACCAGGGTGTTGCCGCCGGTCGGGACGACCCGGACCTCGTCATCGGGAATCACCCCGTCCACGATCGCATCGGCCGCCACGACGTAGACCACCGGCCCGAGCTCGTTGCGCGCAAAGCCGCGGACGTCGTCCGAGCCGCCGGCATAGAAGCGCTGCTCGGGGGGCAGGAAGCTGCCCGCCTCCGCGGCGAGGGACACCCGGGGCGAGAGCACCAGCCCCGCCCGCACCCTGGTGGCCAGGACCGCCCCCCCGCCCAGGGACCGGTACGAGGCGCCCTCCACGATGAAGCGGGTGAACTCCGTGAGGGACGACGACCCCAGGAGGCGGGAACTGAGCGTCACCTCGGCGCTGGCCAGGTTGCCGCGGGTCGGGTCGAGCAGGTTGTTGACGCGCTGCCGGGTGGCACTAACGGCGATGGTGCCGAGGAGTCGCTTCTCGCGCAGGCGGCTGATGTCCTCCAGGGTGCAGGCGTTGAAGTAGGCGCAGAACGAGGCATCGTTGGCCTCGGTGCCGCCGTACGCCAGCCGGTAGGTCAGGTTGTAGACCATCGAACGGGAGGTCTCGCGGGTCAGCGTCACGCTGCCGCCCAGTTCCTCGCGCAGGTAGGTCTTGAACTCCGAGCGGCGCTCCGCGAACACCGAGGCCGACAGCCGGTTGTCGGACGACAGGAAAGTGGGCTTCCGGAAGGTGGCGCCCAGGGTGTAGTTGGCCTTGCGGGAGCCGATCGAGTCGTCGGCGAGCTGGTTGCAGATCCAGCTCTCGTCGGCACCCCAGTCGAACGGCCGCCCCACGCCCACCTTCGAGACGTTCGCCTGCAGGTCGAGCGCTCGGCCATTGCCAAAGAAGTTGCGGGCCGTCCACCCCGCCGAGCCGCGGAAGCAGTCGGAGGTACCGAAGCCGGCCGAGGCACGGGCCCGGTAGAAGCGCCCCTCGTTGACCTGGATGAGCAGGGGCACCACCGGATCGCCGACCCGGAACTGGGTGGTGTCGATGCCGACGTTGGCGAACCGGAAGAGGTCGGTCCGGTACAGGTTGCGCTGGCTGGCCACCAGGTCGCGGAACCGGTAGGGCCGTCCGAGGTCGGTGGCGGCGAGCGAGGCCACGAAGGCGGTGTCGAGGGAGGTGGCTCCCACTACGCGGATACTGCCGATGATCGCCGCCGTCCCTGGCGCCACCCGCAGCGAGAGATCGGCCGCGCGCCGGGCCGAATCCACGGCGTTGCGATCGAGGTAGACGGTGGCGGTGGGGTAGCCGCGGTCGCGCAGTCGCTCGGCGATCGTGTCGGCCGTCGCGGTCAGGGCGATCCGGGAGTGCGGGTCGCCGATGCGAAGGGGCAGGTCCTCCGCGAAGGCGCGCCCGTCCGGCACCTCGTCGAGTCCGGAGATCTCGAGGCTGCGGACCCGGACCGGCTCGCCTTCCTCGATCCGGAAGGTGATGTAGACATCATCCTCGGTCCGGCGTACGAGGGTGTCGATCTGGGCCTCGAGGTAGCCGTGGATCCGGTAGAGCACGCGCAGGCGCAGGACGTCGGAAAGGAACTCCTGCTCGTCGAGACGGCGCTTCTCGCCCAGCCCGAGTCCGCGGATCACGGGGAAGGTGGCGAAGCCGCTCGACGTAGTCGTGGCGATCGAGGCGGCGAGCAGGAGGTCGTCGAGCGCGCGATTCCCCTCGAAGCGCAACTGGCGGACGACGAGTCCCTCCTGCGCCATGACCGGCGTGGCAGGAATGCCACACCAGCACAGCGCCAGCAGGCCGCCGATCAGCGTGCCGCGCACCGAATACTTTTCAGACACCTGGCACCATGACCGGCCTCGGAGTCGCGGCATTGACCACATCATTTAAATCTAGTAGTGTGAAGACGTTACGCCACTCCCAGCCACCCGGCGCCACCCGCCCGCCCCGGACCCCTGTCATGCGACCGTCCCCCAAGCCCAGACCGCTGCCACTCCTCCGGATCATCACCCTGCGGTGGGTGCCACTCGCGCTCCTGCTGGCCACCCCGGTGGCCCAGGCCCAGCAGCAGTCCCTGTCGGGGGACGTGGCCCGCCTCCTCGACGCCACACCGTTCAACCGGAATCACTGGGGCCTCGTGGTGATGGACCCGGCGGGCCGGGTGCTGGCCAGTCGCCACGCCGAGCAGCTCTTCATGCCCGCCAGCAACACCAAGCTGCTGGTCTCGGCGGCGGCCGCCGTCCTCCTGCCGCCCGGGTTCACGGTCCAGACCAGTCTCTACGGCGGCGGACCGGTGCAGGATGGGGTCCTCTCGGGCGACCTGGTCCTCTACGGCCGGGGGGATCCCACTCTCAGCAAGCGCTGCTACGCCGGTGACACCCTGCAGGCGGGAGTCTGCCAGCGCGACGCGGAAGAGCCGTTGCGCCGCCTCGCTCGCCAGCTGCGCGAGCGCGGCGTCACCAGCGTCGCGGGGGACCTGATCGGCGATGGCTCCTGGTTCGAGCCCACGATGGTGCACCCGACCTGGGAGGTCTACGACCTCAACTGGTGGTACGCCGCGCCGGTTTCCGGGCTGGGCGTCCACGACAATGCCGTCTCCATCATCCACGCCGGCGGGATCGCTGCCGGCGCGCCCGCGGCCGTCCGGATCGAGCCGCCGGTCGAGGGGGTGCAGCTCGAGAACCGGACCCGTACCGTCGCCGATGGTGAGCCGCAGACCATTGACTACACCCGCACCCCGGGGACGCTGCAGATCGTCGCCGAGGGAACGGTCCGCCAATCGACCCGGCCGACGACCCAGTACTTCGCGCTTCCCGACCCCAACCTCTTCACCGCGACTGTGTTTCGGCGGGTGCTGGCAGAGGAGGGGATCTCGGTCGCGGGCGGCACCCGCTCCACCACCGACTCGCTCGAGACCCGGGCCCTGCGGCAGCGCCCCCCGCTGGCGGAGATCACCTCGCGGCCGGTGGAGGACTGGATCTACCCGGTCCTCAACAGCAGCCAGAACTGGTTCGCCGAGATGCTCCTCAAGCAGCTGGGACGACAGCTCGGCGGCGAGGGCTCCTGGCGGGCCGGCCACCAGGTGGTCCGCCGGTTCCTGATCGACTCGGTCCGGGTGGACTCGACCCAGTTCCGCGCCATGGACGGCTCCGGGCTCTCGGGCCAGAACCTGGTCAGCCCGATGGTCTTTGCCCGCCTCCTCCAGTGGATGCAGGCCCACCCCCGCTCCTCCGCGTTCGCGGCGGGACTGCCGAAGAGCGGCGAACGCGGATCGCTGCGCACCCGGTTCGTGGGCACCCCGCTCGAGGGCCGGGTCCGCGCCAAGACCGGGACGATCACCGGCGTCAACAGCCTGAGCGGCTACATCGACCGGCCAGGCCGGGCTCCGCTGATCTTCTCGTTGGTCGCCAACCACCACGTCCTCTCCAGCGCCGCGGTGGTGCGGCAGATCGACAGTGTGGTGGTGCGGATCGGAAGGTAGGGGGGCAGGGGCAGCGGGCAGCGGGGCCGCGGGGCCGCGGGGCCGCGGGGCTCATGGTTACAGAACAGCTCACGTTCGTACCACCGGGGGTGATGGGTGCGCACGCCATAATTCCTACGTGGTGCTGCCCTGCTGCCCTGCTGCCCCCCCGCCCTGCGGCCCCCCGGCCCCCCCGCCCCCCATATATTCCAGCATGCCCTCCCCCATCGCCGGTCCCCTGCGTATCGCCATCATTGGTGCCGGTCCGTCCGGCTTCTATGCCGCCGAGCACCTGCAGAAGCAGGGTCGCGACATCGCCATCGACCTCTTTGACCGGCTCCCCACGCCGTTCGGGCTGGTGCGGGGCGGTGTCGCCCCGGATCATCCCAAGATCAAGTCGGTGACCCGGGTGTACGACAAGATTGCGGCGCGGCCCGGGTTCCGGTTCTTCGGCAACGTCGAGTTCGGGCGGGATGTCACCCTGGCCGACCTGCAGCGTCACTACCATGCGATCGTCTTCTCCTGTGGCGCACCCAGCGACCGCGCCCTCGGCATTCCCGGCGAGGACCTGCCGGGCAGCCGCACCGCCACCGAGTTCGTCGGCTGGTACAACGGGCATCCCGACTTCCGCGACCTGACCTTCGACCTGAGCCAGGAGGACGTGGTGGTCGTCGGGGTCGGCAACGTGGCAATGGACGTCGCCCGGATCCTCTGCCGGACCCCGGAGGAGCTCGCCGAGACCGACATCGCCAGCCACGCCCTCGAGGCACTGCGCGAGAGCAAGGTGAAGACGGTGTACGTGCTCGGTCGGCGGGGGCCGGCCCAGGCGGCCTTCACCAATCCCGAGATCAAGGAACTCGGCGAGATGGAGGCGGCCGACATCGTCGTCGACCCCGCCGAACTGGAACTGGACGAGGCCAGTCGCGTCATGGTGGAGGAGGGAGAGGACCGCACCCCGCAGAAGAACCTCGACACCCTCGGTGCCTTCTCCAATCGTGCGCCGGGCACGAAGGAGAAGAAGATCGTGATGCGATTCTGCGTCTCGCCGGTGGCGCTCGAGGGGACCGACCGGGTGGAGCGGGTGCGCATCGTCCGCAACCGCCTCGAGCCCGATGGGCGGGGCGGGGTCCGCGCGGTGGCCACCAACGAGGAGGAGGTGCTCCCGGCCGGGCTGGTCTTCCGCTCGGTGGGGTACCGCGGCGTGGCCCTGCCCGGTGTGCCGTTCGATGAGCGCCGCTGCGTGATCCCCAACGCCGCGGGGCGCGTGGTCGACGCGGACGGTGCCCCCATCCCGGGGGTGTACGCCGCCGGCTGGATCAAGCGAGGACCGAGCGGGGTGATCGGCACCAACAAGCCCGATGCGGTGGAGACGGTCGAGCAACTGCTGGCCGACGCCGATGCCGGGGCGCTGCCGGTGCCGGCCGAGGCGTCGACCGATGCCCTCGTGGCCGAGCTGCGGGAGCGCGGCATCCGGGTAGTGAGCTATGCCGACTGGCAGCGCCTGGACGCCCATGAACTTGCGGAGGGGAAGCGGACCGGGCGCCCGCGGCTCAAGCTGACCCGCCTGCAGGAGATGCTCGACGCCCTCGACCGGGAGCCGGCATGAAGATCTACACCCGCACCGGCGACTCTGGTGAGACCGGCCTCTTCGGCGGGGGCCGGGTGTCGAAGCACCACCTCCGGGTCGCCGCGTACGGCGACGTGGACGAGCTCAACTCCACCCTCGGCGTGGTGCGGGCGACCGAGCCAATGGACTTCCACGACGCCCTCCTGGAGGAGATCCAGCGCGACCTCTTCGCGATCGGCGGGCACCTGGCCACGCCCGACCCCGAGAAGGTCCAGAAGGCGCTCGAGAAGGCCGCCCTGTCCGAGGCCCGCGTTGAGGGTTTCGAGACGGCCATCGATGCCCTCGATGCCGGCCTGCCGCCGCTGCGCGCCTTCGTCCTCCCCGCTGGAACTCCCAAGGCCGCGGCGCTGCACCTGGCCCGGACCACCTGCCGGCGCGCCGAGCGCAGCGTGGTGGCATTGGCCCACGCTGAATCGGTGCCGGAACTCTTCCTGGTCTACCTCAACCGGCTCTCCGACCTGCTCTTTACCCTGGCCCGCGCCGCCAATGCGGAGGCGGGCCAGGGCGACGTGACCTGGTAGCGCGGACCGCATGACCACCGTCGTCACCGTTCGCCACCGGCACGGCGCCTACCCGGTGTACCTGGGCACGGGGCTGGTCGAGGACCTCCCGGAACTCACCGCACGCCATCTCCCCGGTCGCCGGCTGGCGGTGATCACCGATCGGCATGTCGCCCGCGCAGTCCAGACCACCCTCGAGGTCCCGACCCTGGTCATCGCCCCGGGCGAGCCCTCCAAGACCCGGCGCAAGTGGGCCGAACTTTCCGACAAGCTGCTGGACCTGGGGTTCGATCGCGACAGCGCCGTCGTGGCGCTGGGGGGCGGCGTGGTCGGCGACCTGGCCGGGTTCGTCGCGGCCACCCTCCTCCGTGGGATCCCCTGGCTCCAGGTTCCCACCACCCTGCTCGCGATGGTGGATGCCTCGGTCGGCGGGAAGACCGGGGTGGACACCTCGCACGGGAAGAACCTGGTCGGCGCGTTCCATCCCCCGGTGGCCGTGGTCGCCGATCCCCGCGTCCTCCGCACCCTGTCCGAGCCGGTCTTTCGGGCCGGCCTCGCCGAGGCGGTGAAGCATGGCCTGATCGCCGACGCCGCCTACCTGGCCTGGATCGAGCGGGAGGCCGAGGCGCTCGGCCGCCGTGACGAGATCCTGCTCACCCGCCTGGTCCACCGCAGCGTCGAGCTCAAGGGCCAGGTCGTCTCGGAGGATGAGTTCGAGACGGGCCGCCGCGCGATCCTCAACGCCGGCCACACCGTGGCGCACGCCATCGAGGCGGTTTCCGGGTTCGCCGTCTCGCATGGCGAGGCGGTCGCCATCGGACTCGTGGCCGAGGTGGCACTCGCCGAGGAGATGGGAATCGCCCAGCCGGGACTCTCCGACGGGCTCCGCGCACTCCTCGAGTCGCTGGGCCTGCCCGTCACCCTCCCCGTCGACTTCCAGGTGGACGACCTCCTGGCCGCAATGGGGCACGACAAGAAGAACCGTGACGGCCGGATCCGGTTCGCCCTGCCTGTCACTGCCGGCGAGATGGCGCGTGACGGCGAGCGGTGGACCGTCGTGGCGCCCGCGGAGCAGATCGGGGCGGCGCTCCGGACGGTCGGCGCGACCTGACGGGGTGGCCCGCCAAGGGCTGCCCTGCGGCCCGCTTCGGCGGCCGGCCCCCCCTAGACCCCTTCAAAGAGCGAATCGACCGGGTTTTCCACGTATCGGCACCGCCGCGTTGCGTCTCAACTCCTTACATCTCAATAATTTGACGGTTCGTCCCTCACGGCACGTGGACAACTGGCGGAACGCCGCGTGGAAACAACGCACAAGTCCATGTTTCACATGCATTTATAATGTTGAAATAGTTTTCCCTTGACCCCCTCGCCCCAGTACCCACATTGGAGGTGTTCCAAGCAAGTCAGATCCCTTCTCAGCCCGCACGACATTCGCCGAAGGTGGTTCCGACGTATGGCCTCTGCCGTCCGCCCCCGATCCCGTGTGCCGGCGCGTTCCGCACCCGCCCCCTCCTCCGCCTTCGACCAGTACCTCCTCGACATTCGCAAGCTCCCGATGATTGACAGCGCCGCCGAAGAGCGCCGCCTGGCGGAGCTGGCTCGTGCCGGCGATGCGGCCGCTACCGAGAAGCTGGTCACGGCCAACCTCCGGTTCGTGATCTCCTACGTGAAGCGGTTCCAGGGCCATGGCCTGGACCTCTCCGAGCTGGTGGCGATCGGCAACGAGGGCCTGCTCAAGGCGGTCCGCAAGTTCGACCCCTCGCACGGCGTGAAGTTCATCAGCTACGCGGTCTGGTGGGTGCGCCAGTGCGTGCTCAAGGCGCTGGCTGAGCAGACCCGCACGGTCCGCATCCCGCTCAACCAGAACAGCGCCCTGATCAAGATGGCCCGGGTCGAGGGACTCCTGGCACAGGAGCTCGGCCGCACCCCCACGGACGACGAGACCGCCGTCGCCCTCAATGAGCCGCTCGAGGTGATCCGCGCCGCGCGCCTGGTGACCACCACCGAGGTGTCGCTCGATGCGCCGGTCGAAAAGAACGACAGCCGCTCGGCGACCTTTGGCGAACGGGTCGCCTCCACCGAGGCAAACGACATCGAGGCCCGGACCGACCACGGCCTCCAGCGGGACTTCATCGACCGGCTCTTCCGCCAGTACCTGACGCCGCGCGAGCGGCGGATCCTGTCGCTCTATTACGGCCTCGAGGAGGGCAGCGAGGCGCAGACGCTCGAGGGGATCGGCTCGATGCTCGGCGTCACCCGCGAACGGGTGCGCCAGATCCGTGAGCGGGCCTTCGAGAAGCTCCGCAATTCCCCCGACGTGAAGCACCTGCAGGGATTCTGGGTCGCGGCCTGACTCCCCCGAGACACCGCGCCCACACCTGCCCCCCCGGCGCCCTTGGGTGCCGGGGGGGTCGTGCATTCGGATAGATTCCAGTCATGCCCACCGTCGCCACCCTGCTCCGCGATGAACTGGCCCGCATCGTCGGGGACCAGTGGGTGCGCCACCGCCCCGGCGAGCTCAAGGCGTTCGAGTCCGACGGCCTGCCCTCCCACGGCATCGCCCCCCGCCTGGCCGTCCTCCCGGGAACCCGTGCGGAGCTGATCGCCGTCGTCCGCCTGCTGCATGCCGCCGGATTGCCGTTCGTGGCGCGTGGAGCGGGCACCGGGCTCTCCGGTGGCGCCCTGGCGGAGTCCGACGCCGTCCTCGTCGTCCTGACCCGGCTCAATCGCATCCTCCAGGTCGACTCGGTCGCGCGGCGGGCGGTGGTCGAACCCGGGGTGGTGAACGCCCGCCTCTCCGAGGTGATCGCACCGTTCGGGCTCCACTACGCCCCCGACCCCTCCAGCCAGTCGGCCTGCACCCTGGGCGGGAACGTCGCGGAGAACGCCGGCGGCCCCCATTGCCTCAAGTACGGAGTGACGACCAATCATGTCGTCGCCCTCGAGGTCCTCCTGCCCGATGGCGAGCTGGTCCGGCTGGGCAGCCCGCACGGCGAACCGTGGGGCCCCGACCTGGTCGGACTCTTCGTGGGATCGGAAGGGATGTTCGGCATCGCCACCGAGATCACGGTGCGGCTCACCCCCACCCCGGCGGAGGTCCGGACCCTGCTCGCCGACTTCGCCACCGTGCGCGCCGCCACCGAGGCGGTCGGTGCGATCATCGCCGCCGGCGTGGTCCCGGCCGCGATGGAATTGATGGACCAGGCGCTCTGCCAGGCGGTGGAGGCATCGATCTATGCGGCGGGGTATCCGACCGATGCCGGTGCGGTGCTGCTGGTGGAACTCGATGGCCGCCCCGCCAGCGTTGCCGCCGAGACGGCCACCGCGGAACGGCTGCTGCAGCAGCATGGGGCCCGGACCATCCGCTCAGCCTCGACCGCCAACGAGCGGGCCCGGCTCTGGCAGGGGCGCAAGAAGGCATTCGGCGCGATGGGCCGGGTCACCCGCGACCTGCTGGTGCAGGACGCCGTCGTCCCCCGCAGCGCACTGCCGGCGATCATGGACGAGATCGCCCGGATCGGCCGCGCCCACGACCTCGTGATCTGCAACGTCTTCCACGCCGGCGACGGCAACCTCCACCCCAATCTCTGCTTCGACAGCCGCGACGCCGGGCAGTCGGCCCGGGTGGCGCGGGCCAGCCGCGAGATCATGGAGGCCTGCGTTGCCGCGGGGGGCACCATCACCGGCGAGCACGGCGTCGGCCAGGACAAGCGCGACTACATGCCCCTGATCTTCTCGGCGGAGAGCCTGCAGATGATGTGCGACGTGCGCGGCGTGTTCGACCGGGAGCGGCGCGCCAATCCCGGCAAGGTGATCCCGTTGCGAAGCTGCCGGGAGTGGCGGGCGGGAGGAGTCGCGTGAGCGCCTCCGTGGCGGACCGCCTCCGGACGCTCCTGGGCCCCGACGCGGTGGAGTGGAGCCCCGATCACGTGCCGCGGGTGCTGCCCGACTCCACCGACGCCGTGGCGCGGACCTGTCGCGAGGCCCACGCCATGGGGTGGCAGATCCGGGTGGAGGGCCACGGCACCTGGCTACCCACCGACGCCCCGGCCGACCTGACGATCAGCACCGCCGCCCTCGCCGCCGTCACCGCCGTCCACACCTCCGACCTGGTCGCCACTGCGCAGGCCGGGGTCCCGATGGACCAGCTCGAGCACCGGCTTCGGGGCGCGGGCGCCTGGCTGGCGATCGATGCCCCGGGGCGCCCTGAGCGCTCGCTCGGCGGGGTGATCGCCTGCGGCACCACCGGCGCGCTCCGGCACGCCTACGGCGGCGTCCGCGACCAGGTCATCGGTTGCACAGTGGTCACCGGCGACGGCCGGGTCGTCACGGCGGGAGGCCGGGTCACCAAGAACGTGGCCGGCTACGACCTCACCAAGCTGCAGGTCGGCGGGTTCGGGGGCTTCGGCATCCTCACCGAGCTGCACCTGCGCCTCCGCGCCCTGCCCCCCGCCGACCGCACCCTGGTCACCACCGGGGATCGCGACCCGCTGACACTCCTGGCCCGCAACCTGGAGGACGCCGGACTCGACGCCGCGGCCTGCGAGCTGCTCTCGCCCACCGCCGCCGCCTCCGCCGCCTGGATCCTGGCGGTACGCTTGCAAGGACCCGAGGACGCGGTGACTGCCGAATCGGACCGGATCCGCGACCTCACCACCGGCGTGGACTGGGAGCTGCTGGACCCGGCACGCAGCACAACGTTCTGGCATGCCGCCGCCCGGGCGATGGGCGGCGGGGAATCCTCCGTCCGGCTCGGCGTCCTTCCCGGGGGCGTCGACGAAGTGATCGACCTGCTGCACCAGCGCCTCGATACCGGATTGGTAAGTGCCGGCGCGGCACGGGGCGGGCTGCGCTGGAGCGGCCAGGCCACCGCCGATGCCCTGCGGGACCTCCGCCACGAGCTGGCTGCCCGCGAGATCCCCCTGACGCTCGAGCGCGCGCCGTGGGCCCTGCGGCACGCCGTCGGGCATTTCGGGGCGTACCGGGAAGGGGTGGGACCGCTGTTGGACGCCCTGCGACGGCAGTTCGATCCCGGAGCGCTCCTGCAGGCCAGCCTCTCCGGTGCCTCAGGTGACTGAGGCCACCACCCGCGGCGGGTACGCGGCGCTCGACCCCTGCGTGCATTGCGGCTTCTGCCTCCCGGCCTGCCCGACCTACCTGGCCACCGGCGACGAGAACGACAGCCCCCGCGGGCGGATCGTCCTGATGCGGGCACTCGAGGCCGGGGAACTCCCGCCGACCGATCCCTCGCTTCGCCACCACCTGGATGCCTGCCTCGGCTGCCGCGGCTGCGAGCCGGTCTGCCCGTCCGGCGTCGGGTACGGCCGGGCCCTCGAATCCGCCCGCGCCGACATCGCCGCAGCCACCGGGTTGCCGTGGCCGGTGCGCGCCGGGCTCATGGTGTTCCGCCACGAAGCCCTCTGGCGCCCGGCGCTGACCGCGGCACGCTGGTTCTCCGCCACCGGCATCCCGGCCCGGCTCGCCGGGTGGGGGCGGGTGGGGTTCGGGATGGGGATGGTCGGCGGGACGGCGGGTCAGGGGGTCAGGGGGACAGCGGGTCAGCGGGTCGGCGGGACGGCGGGTCAGGGGGTCAGGGGGTCAGGGGGGCAGGGTGATCCAGGGGGAGGTGACGCGACCACCTCCCGGTCAGAATCCCAAGGTCTCTCCACCCACGGAGCATCCCTGACCCGCCGACCCGCCGACCATCTGACCATCGGGCTGTTTCGCGGCTGCGTAATGGACACCCTCTTCCGCGACGTGAACACCCTGACGCGGCAGGTTCTCGAAGCCTGCGGGCACACGGTGGTGGAGGTGGTGGACCAGGGGTGCTGCGGTGCGCTGCACGCCCATGCCGGGGCTCGCGACGACGCCCGGGCGCTGGCGCTCCGGAACATCGCCGCGTTCGAGGCGGTGGACGCGGACTGCATCGTCGTCAACAGCGCCGGATGCGGCGCCCTCCTGCGCGAATACGAGCACCTGGTTGACGATCCCCGTGCGGCAGGAGTCGCCGCGAAAATCCGTGACATCACCGAGATCCTCGCCGAGTCCACCCTTCCGCCGATGCGTGAGCTCGACCTCGAGCTGGCGTATGATCCCCCTTGCCACCTCCAGCATGCCCAGCGGGTGCACGATGCCCCGCTGGCGGTGCTCGGCGCGATGCCCGGCGTCCGGGTCCGCATGCTCCCCGGCGCCGACCGTTGCTGCGGCGCGGCGGGGCTCTACGGCGTGCTCCATCCCGGGCTCTCCCACCAGATCCTCCGCGAGAAGATCGCGACGATCCGTGCCGCGGTGCCCCGACCCACCGCCCTCGTCACCGGCAACCCCGGCTGCCTGATGCAATTCCGCGCCGGCCTCCGAGCCGAAGGAATCGACCTCCCGGTGCTGCATCCGGTGGAGGTGGTGGGTGCGGCGTTGGGATTCGCGCAAGGCTGGGTGGGGCTGGGGGCTAGGGGCTTGGGGCTTAGGGGGGTGTGATTCTGGGCTCGTGCTTCGGAAAGGAGATGGTGGGAGTATCTTTGTGCGCCATGACAAACGGTACTGGGACATTGCCCAGCTGCGCTCCACCCGGTACCCTAGTCCCTAGTCACTAGTCCCTAGTCCCTCTCCTCCTGCGACTGCCATCACCCCATGCCCGCCCTGCTCCTCGACTTCAACGGTGTCATCATCAACGACGAGGAACAGCACCGTGTGGCGCTGACCTCGGCGCTCGAGAGCTACGGCATCCCGCTCACCACGGCTGAGTATTACCGTAACTACCTCGGCTTCGACGACCGCGAGTGCTTCCGGCATGCCTTCCGGACGGCGGGCGTGGAGCTCGATCGTGACCGGTTGGTGGAGGCGATCGGGCGGAAGGGCGCCGCGTACGAGGCGGCCATCGCCGAGCAGATGGACCTGGTCCCGGGTGCGACGGCCTTCATCGAGGCGGCCTCGCGCGAGGGGCTGGCAATCGCCATCGTCTCGGCGGCCCGGCGCTCCGAGATCGAGTATGTCCTGAACTCCGCCGGGGTGCTCGACCTCGTCGACGCGATCGTGGCGGCCGAGGATGTCACCAGCTGCAAGCCGAGCCCCGAGGGGTACCTCTACGGGCTCGACCTGCTCCGGGCCGACCCGGCCGACGCGGTCGCGGTCGAGGACTCGATCCCCGGGATGCAGGCGGCCCGGGCCGCAGGGCTGCGCGTGGCGATGCTGGCCACCTCCCACCCGCGCGAGGAACTTGCGATGGCCGACCTGGTCTGGGATGACTTCGCCGGCCATCACCCCTCGGAACTGCCATGGCGATAGGCCCCCCCTTCCAGGTGCACCGGACCGACGCCGAGGTCGCCCGGATCCGCGATGGCGCCACCGTGGTGCCCGCCAGCCCGGCGGTGTTCCGGGTGGAGGGTCCGGGGGCCCTTACCTGCCTGCAGGGGCTGCTGACCAACGACCTGGAGAAGCCGGGGCCCGGCTCCCTGGTCTACGGGGCGCTGCTCACCCCCAAGGGCATGATCGTGCTGGACCTCTGGGTGCTCCGCGATGCGGGCGGGTTCACCCTCATCGCGCCGGCCGAGTCGCGGGAGGCGGCGGCCGGACTGTTCAAGCGCAGCCTCCCCCCCCGGCTGGCCCGGGTCACCGACCAGACCGGCGAGTGGACCACGGCCTGGCTCCTCGGCGCGAATGTCGCGGAGCGCGGGGCGCTTGCGGGACTGGGGGAGTTCCCCGATCCCGGTGTGGCGGTGGCGAGGGGTGCGGAGGGAGAGTCGTTCCAACTGGCCGCCGGCACCACGGCCGCCTGGTTCCGCGGGGTCCTGGTTGGCCCGACCGGGGTGGTGGCGGCAGCCACCGTGCGGCTGGGCATGGCGGAGGTGACAGTCGGGACTCCGGACGACGCCACGGTGGCCCGGGTGCTGGCAGGCTGGCCGGCGCTGGGCGCGGAGATCGGCGAGAAGACCCTGCCGCAGGAGGTCGCCTTCGACCAGATCGATGGGGTCTCCTATACCAAGGGCTGCTACACCGGGCAGGAGACGGTGGCCCGGGTCCACTTCCGGGGCCACCCGAACCGTGAATTGCGGGGGCTGGTCTGGGATGACCTGGGGGAACTCCGCTCGGAGGGGGTCGAGGCGGAGGGGAAGGAGGTCGGTCGGTTCACCTCGCTGATCGTCACCCCCACCCGGCGGTTTGGCCTGGCGGTGCTGCGCCGGGAGGTCCTCCCCGGGGCCGCAGTCCTGGCCGGTGGCCAGCCCGCGACGGTCGTGGCCCTGCCCTTTTCCCCTTTCCCCCTCGCTGCCTGAAACGCACGACGCCCCGGCCAGGAACGGCCGGGGCGTCGTCGATCAGGGAACCGTCAGCTCACGGAGCCTTGGCGGTATCCCGGGCCATCATGGTGTCCACCGGGGCCGGCGCAACGGTGTCGGCCACAACGGGGGCCGCCATCACCGGCTCTTCGGCCGGAGGTGCGGCTTCTTCCTTCGGGGCACAAGCGGCAAGCGCAATCACGGCCAGGGCGGACAGGACCTTCGACATGCATGCTCCTATGGGGGGGTAGGGCGGCAGAGGGTTCCCGGCACCGTTTTCGACCGGAAAACCTCTTGCAGCCGACGCCAATATAGGGGCGGCCTCAATTCTGTCAATAGATTTAAGTGACTATGGAGTAAGGGGATAGGGCGGCGGGGCAGCGGGGCAGCGGGGCAGCGGGGCAGCGGGGCAGCGGGGCAGCGGGGCAGAAGGTAATGATCGTGGTTATTCTCGGAGTGTCATCCCGAGCGACGCGAGGGATCTTCCGTACGCTGAATGGAAACCTCACGACGGATGCACCCTCCGCTTCCCGAGGTCGTAGTTCCTGGCCGATGGCTCGGGGTGACACGCCGCTTCCCGCACAGATGTGCGTGCGCATTTCTCCCTCGCCTTCCGCTTCCCACTTTTCACTTCTCACCTCTTACCTCTCACCTCTCACCTCTTACCTCTTACTCCTTACCTCTCCCTTCTCGCTTCTCCCTTCTCCCTCCCCTCACGCCCTTCTCTCCCTGGTGTCATCCGGCCACCGCCACTTGGCGCGGCCGACGATCACCTCGACCACTTCATCGAAGCCGAGCGCCGAGGTGTTGAGCACCATGTCGTAGTTGCAGGGGTCGTCCCAGTCGCGTGCGTAGTACTGCTTGTGGTAGCGCCGCCGGTTGTCATCGGCGTCATTGAGGTTCTTCTCGGCGGTCTTGAGGTCGAGCCCGAGGCGCCGGGCGACGACCGAGATGCGCCACTCGCGCGGCGCGACCAGCTTGACGTGGAGGGTGCCGGTCAGGCGCGTGAGCACCGCCGGTGCGGCGCGTCCGACCAGGACCACCTTGTCCTGGTCGGCAATCTCCGCGACGACCTTCTCGGTCAGCCGCACCAGCATCTGCTCGGTGCGCGCCGGCATCGGGGTCTCGTCGGTGGTGATCACGTCGGGCGAGCTGGAGGCGAGTGTCTGCGCCAGTCGCTCGATGAACCCCGGGGCGCGCTCGTCGTGCGCGGCCACCTCAGCCGGGGACAGCCCGGCGCGCTGGGCGACCTTGTCGACCACCTCGTTGTCCACCAGGGCCCAGTCCAGCGTCGCGGCCACGCGGCGGGCCACTTCCGATCCGCCGGCGCCGAATTGTCGGGAGATGGTGATGATCATGTGGAACTCCGCGGTAAGACGTGGTCTCTCGCTGAATGGTGAGAGGTGAGAGGTAAGAGGGCGTGACCTCTGCTACGCCTGCCGCTCGGCATCACAACGAAGCGTCATGCGGTTCCCTCTCACCTCCTACTTCTCACTTCTTTCCTGTCACTGACTGATCCCTTCTCGCCTTGACCATCCCCGCCAGCACCGCCACTCCTGCCACCACCACCCCGCTCATCCCCACCACGGCGTCCACCCCGATCTGGTCGGCGACCCAGCCGGCCGGGAGCGATCCGAGCGGCGCCAGGCCCACCACGATCAGGGCGTACAGCCCGACGATCTGCCCGCGCAGGTGGTCCGGAGCTTCCAGCTGCAGGGTGGAGTTGGTCATGATCGCGTTCAGCGCCATCGCCAGCCCCAGCACGATGATCAGCGCCACCGACAAGGGATAAAACCGCGAAACCGACAGAAGCACCAGCCCCAGCCCCAGGGCCAGCGCCGCGCCAAGGGCGACGGGACCGCGCGGGAAGCGGCCACCGGCGGCCGCCACCAGGAGGGCGCCAGACGCCGCCCCCACGCCGAACGAGGCACTCAGGCCGCCGTATCCGGCGGCCCCGGTCAGCAGCACGTCCCGGGCGTAGACCGGAAGCAGCGCAACCAGGGCGCTGCCAAAGATCCCCGATACCGCAGTGACCCCGACCAGGACCCGAGCCCACTGGTCGCCGTGGATCCAGGCCAGGCCATCGCGCAGTTTGTAACGCGGTCGTTCGGGTCTGGGCTCCGACTCCCCCGCCACGCGAATCAGCGAAAGCCCGTACAGCACCGCCAGGAAGCTGGTCGCATTGAGATAGAAGCAGGCGGCCGCGCCGAGCCAGGCCAGCACGCCGCCGGCCAGGGCGGGCCCGAAGACGCGGGAGAGGTTGAACGCCGACGAGTTGAGGGCGATGGCGTTCATCAGGTCGTCTCGGCCGACCATCTCGATCAGGAATGCCTGGCGGATCGGGATCTCGAAGGCGGCAAGGGTTCCGTGGATCACCGCCAGCACCATGATCCAGGTGGCGGTGACGTGGTCAAACACGGTCAGGGTGCCGAGCAGGGCGGCGTCGAGCATCATTCCGGCCTGGAGCAGCATCAGCGCACGGCGCTTGTTCACCCGGTCGGCGATCATCCCACCGTAGAGGGTGAAGGCAAGGATCGGGAGTGCACCGAGCGCCACGACGAGCCCGACCAGGAAGGCCGAATCGGTCAGTTCCAGGACCAGCCAGCCCAGCGCCACCGACTGCATCCAGGTACCGCAGAGGGAGACGAACTGACCCGAGATGAACAGCCGGAAGTTTCGGTGCCGGAGGGCGCCGAAGGCGCGGGATTGCGGGGAAACAGGTGGGGCCGGGGTCACAGCATAAGGATAAGGGAGAAGGGAGAAGCGAGAAGGGAGAAGGGACGCACCCCTGATACAGGCGGGCGCCCTGGATGCCGATGAGGCGGAAATCGGGGCGGGGGCACCCGCAGGGGCGCACCCCTGTGCGCCCCTTGGGATCGAACCCGACCCGGCCCCCCCGCCCGACGGGGCGAGGCCCCGAACCGGGCCGGATCCCGCCGGGCGTTTCGACGCGGGGCCGGAATCGGGGTGAGTCGGGGGGCGATCGGTGTAGGGGCGCACAGGGGTGCGCCCCAACGGGTGCGCCAATCGGGTGCCCCAACGGGTGCACCAATCGGGTGCGCCCCTTGGGATCGAACCCCACCCGGCCCCCCCGCCCGACGGGGCGAGGCCCCGAACGGGACCGAACCCCGCCGGGCGTTTCGGCGCGGGGCCGGGATTGGGGTGCGTCGGGAGGCGATCGGTGTAGGGGCGCCCGGCGGTCGATCGATCGGGAATCGGTGCGCCCCAATGGGTGCGCCCGGAGGGATCAGGGACGGGTGGGGTTGGTGACGATATACCGGCGCACCCGTTCCAGGTGATCCCGGTCGCGGATGATCCGTTCGTAGTAGTTCCGTTGCCATACCGGGCCGCGGTGACCGCCCTCGGCCTGGCGGATCAACCGGGTGGTCGTGGCCTTGAACTGGGCAATCAACGCGCCGAGGGATCGGGGCGGTCGAACAAACCGGCCTGTTGGAATGCTGGGAACGCCCCTGACGCCCCCCCGAAGCCCGACGACGGCGTGGAAGTGGTCTGGCATCACGATGAACTCGTCCAGCCAGGCATCCGGATCGATCGCGCGGATTGCCACCCATCGCGTGGCCACAATCTCCCCCGCCTCAGTCAGGGCCACCCTACCCCCGCGGATCCTGCCAAACCGAGGGACGCGATTGGCCGAGACCAGGGTCACGAAGTACGGTCCAGGTAGTCGATAATCGAAGCTCCGGCGCCGAATGCTCTTGCGATCCATCCTGCCAGGATAGGCATCCAGGCGCACTGCCCGGCAACCCGAATTCCGCAAAGTCAGCCCGAATCGACGAGAACCAGTGGCCCCGCTCCATGCCCCCGACGCCTACCCTCTAGTCCCCAGCCCCCAGCCCCTGGTCCCACACACCCATTCCCCATTCCCCATTCCCCGCTGTCAGGGTCCCCCGCCCTCCCCCGTGTCTCAAAGACGTACGGTCGCAATTCTGCACGCGGCAATGGTACCACAGGTGATGCAGCGCTGCGCGATTGACGGCCCGCTCTCCGTGCCCCAGCTTTCAACCGAACCCTTCTGAACTGGTCCCATGCGAAACCGCCTGCCCTCCCGTCACCCGGGTCTTCGTCGGCTCAGCGCTGCCGCCCTCCTCCTGGCCGGCTGCGCCATGGAGAACACCACCCCCGACGATCCGGACCCGCCGGCCCCCAGCGAGCGGGTCTGGTCCGATCCCAGGTCCTGGGCAGGGGCCGGCGTGCCGCTGGCCGGCGCCGAGGTCGTGATTCCCGAGGGGACCAACCTCATCCTCGACGTCAGCCCGCCGGCGCTCCGGAGCCTCACCGTACTCGGCTCCCTCACCTTCGCCAACGCCGACCTCAACCTGACTGCCGGCTGGATCATGGTGCATGGCACCTTCCGGATTGGAACCGAGGCGGAGCCGTATCGCCACAAGGCGGTGATCACCCTTGATGGGCCAGGCACCGACAATGTCATGGGGATGGGTGCCCGGGTCCTCGGCGTCCAGGGCGGCGGCGCGCTGGAGCTGCACGGCGAGCCACGCACCAGCTGGACCACCCTCGACGCGAGCGCGGCGGTCGGGGCCACGCAGATCACCCTGGCCAAGGCGACCAACTGGAGGGTCGGCGACCGGATTGCGATTGCCAGCACCGACTTCAACCCGCTCTGGGCCGACGATGCGGTGATCACCGCGGTGTCGGGGCGCAATCTCACCCTGGCGACGCCGCTCAAGTACGCGCACTGGGGCACGGTGCAGACCATCAGCGGCAAGACGGTGGATGAGCGCGCCGAGGTCGGGCTGCTGACCCGGAACATCGTCATCCAGGGAGATCCGGTGACCTCGCCGAGCGGGCTGGGCGGACACCTGATGGTCATGCGGGGGGGGACGGCGCACATCGAGGGGGTGGAGTTCTACCTCATGGGGCAGACCGGCATCGTTGCCCGGTATCCGATCCACTGGCACATGGCCGATGCGGTGGACGGCCAGTATGCCCGGGGCAATTCCATCTGGAAGACCCGGAGCCGCTGCGTCACCATCCATGGCACCGACAACCTCGTCGTGACCGACAATGTCTGCTACGACCACCTCGGCCACGGCTACTTCCTCGAGGATGGCTCGGAGTCGGGGAACACCGTCGAGCGGAACCTGGGAATGGTGTCGCGGACGCCGGTGGTGGCGTCTCGGATCCTGGCCTCGGACGCGACCCCGGCCACCTACTGGATCACCAATCCTGCCAACCGCTTCGTGGCCAACGTGGCGGCGGGGTCGCAGGGGCACGGGTTCTGGGTGGCGCTGCCGGCGGCGCCGACCGGGCTCTCGACGGGTCAACCCGATCGGCCGACCTTCACCCCGCTGGGCGAGTTCCGGGACAATGTGTCCCATTCCAACAGCCGAGACGGGCTGCACGTGGACCAGGGGCCGCTGCCCGATGGCACCACCACTACCACCTCCTACCGGCCACGGCAGGATCCCAACGCCAACTCTCCGGCGGTGGTGGCGCAGTTCCAGAACTTCACCGCCTGGAAGAACGCCAATCGAGGGGTCTGGCTTCGGGGTACCGAGCACCGGATGCCGGGGGCGCTCTTTGCCGACAACAAGATCGGCGCGACCTTCGCCAGCAACCAGACCTGGGTCGAGGACGCGACCTTCATCGGGCAGACCGCCAACACGGGCGGGACGCAGATTGCGACCAGCTTCCCGATCCGCGGCTTCGAGTTCTACGACGGGACGGTGGGGGCCCGGCGGGTGACGTTCATAAACTATCCCACCGGCGGTGGGCGGATCATGAGCGCCATCGGGTTCAACCGGAGCAATGCCTTTGCGCTGAGCCCGTACAACAGCGTCGAGCAGGTCACCTTCATCAATGCCAACCGGGTGTACATCGAGAACCCGCTACCCAACATGGATGGCGACAAGGCGGCGGTCTTCCTCGATGCCGACGGGTCGGTGACGGGGTCGCCCGGCCATGTGGTGGCGGCAAACAATCCGTTGCATGTAAACGGGAACTGTGCGTACCGGGCCGAGTGGAATGCCTACGATTGCAGCAACCGGTTCATCCGGTTGCAGGTGCGTGGGATCAATGGAGAGGTGATCGGGCCGGCAGTGGTGAAGCGAGACGACGGGGCCCAGGCGACCTATGTCGGGAGCGGGAACGACCCGGTGCAGATCCTGGCCTCGGTACCGCTGGCGCGCGGCTACCAGGTCACACCGGGTGGTGCGCCGCCGCTCTCACCGCGGTTCTATGCGACGGGGATGGTGGCTGGCGAGTGGATCCGGGTGACGATTCCGTACACCGGGGCCACAGTCAAGGTGAGCCGAGATTACAGCACGACGGTGTTCCTGCCGGCGGCGGCATCGCTGGCGGAGCTGGACGGGAGCACGGGGAACAAGTACTACCGCGACATGGCCACCGGCCTCCTCCACCTCAAGCTGCAGGCGCAGGCAGGGCGGGATTACGCAGTGGTGTATGTGGTGCCGTAGGGAGGGATCGAGGCCCTGAATTGAGTCACGCCCCGCATGATGTTCTGCGGGGCGTACTGTATTCGGGGGAACGGAATTGGGAGCACAGAGAGCTGGCAGCAGTCCCCTTCCCCTAGCCGCTCCCCCGGGCTGACCGTACCTTTTGAAGAGCGCCCCCCAAGAGACCCGGCCAAACCGGTGGAGACGGCTTCAGGCAGTGGCGTGCGACCGCCACTGTCATCACTTTGGCACAACCGCACCCGGATCCACCCGTCATTTCCCACCCCCACCGCCTCCTGACTCCGGGGCCGCTCCAGAGTCGGCAGAGAGTGCGTGGGGGCGCGGCCTGCCTCGACCGCTCCGATGCCCCCCACCCCCGCTGCTGGCGCCCCTGCCCTGCTGCAGGCATACTTGGTCATGAAGCGCCTCCGTCTCGCGTCGCTGGTCCTGGCCCTCCTCGTGTACGGGGGGAGTCGGCCGCGGCCGCCCGGCAGGACACCACCGCCACCGACTCGGTGCTGGCACAGGAACCCGAACCCGTCTCCGTCCAGCGCGCCGACCAGGACGAGACCATTCGCACCACGCTCCAGGGTGTCTTCGACCGGGTGGCCTCGCTCCAGCGGGTGGAGGTGACGGTCGACGCCGGCGTGGTCACGCTCGAGGGAACTGTCCTGCGGAACGAGATCGGCGACCAGGCGGCGGCCCTGGCGCGCGGGCTCGACGGTGTGCTCTTCGTGGACAACCGGATCCGGGAGTCCACCTCCATGGAGGAGCAGCTCGCCCCCACCTGGACCCGGATCCGCGAGCTTGGCTACGCCATCGTGGGCAAGCTCCCCCTGCTGGCCCTGGCCATGGTCATCGTCGGCCTGGCGGCGGTCGCCGGCAACCTGCTCTCGCGATGGGGCGGGCCCTCGTTCCTCCACGCCCGCAATCCGTTTCTCCAGAACCTGATTCGGCGCCTGGTGCAAACCGTCGTGGTCCTGACCGGCATCATGCTGGCGCTGGACCTGATCGGAGCGACCCGACTTGTGGCCGCGGTGATCGGGACCGCGGGCCTCGCGGGCCTGGCCATCGGTTTTGCCTTCAAGGACATCATGGAGAACTACCTGGCCGGCACGATCATGGCCTTTCGCCAGCCGTTTGCGAAGAACGATCACATCCGGGTGGGCGAGTTCGAGGGCAAGCTGATACGGCTCACCCCCCGCGAGACCATCCTGATGACGCTCGACGGCAACAATGTCCGGATGCCGAACGCCCTGATCCTCCGCAGCCCGATGGTCAACTTCTCCCGCAACCCGATGCGCCGGTTCGAGTTCGACGCCGGTCTTGGCAGCACCGATGACCTGGCCGAGGCACGCGAGGTGGCGGTGGCCGCGCTCGCCGGGATGGAGGGGGTCCTGCGCGACCCGGCGCCCGAGGCCCGAGTCATGGCCCTGGGCGACTCCACGGTGACCATGCGGTTCCTCGCGTGGGTGGACCAGGCGACCAGCGATTTCGACCGGGTGCGCAGCGAGGCGATCCGGCTGGTCAAGGCGCGGCTCGAGGCGGCCGGGATCACCATGCCCTCGCCCGAGTACCTGGTGCGGATGCCCAGCAAGACGGAACCGGAGGCGGAGGCCGGACCGAAGCCGGTGGTGGCCGCACCAACGGTGACGGCGGCCGATGTGGCGGTGGATCGGTCCGTCGACAGGCAGATTGAGACTGAACGGCGCGAGAGTGACGAGCCCGACCTCCTGACCGAGCTCCCGAAAGCTCCGCCCGCCAGCTGAGGATCCGGCTGCTTCTCCCCTCTCCCTGCTCGCGTCTCGCTCCTACCCGCACCGCCCCAAGTATCGCCGCCGCAGCGACTCATAGTCGGTGACGTCGCGGAAGAACCCGGACAGATAGTCGGTTGCGTCCTTCCGCCGCCCATCGGTGAGGCCCTCGAGCCCCGCAACCAGCCCCAGCATTGCCTCTCGCTTGCCGAGCAATTCCCGGAGCGCCACCTCGAAGGTGGTGGCGTTGGCGCACGGCCCCCGGTACTGGCGATCACGCACCGTGCGGAGCCCCAGGCTGGCGTCCGGGCGGGCGTACGGGGCATTGATCACCCCGGACCAGTCGAAGTCGTACGGCACGGGAAGGTAGGTCAGCACCGAATCGGTGCGCACGATCTTCACGTTGTGCTGTCCCGGCTGGCTCCAGTCGGTGTTGCCGATCAACAGCAGGTACAGGCTCATCAGCGTGGTGGTGACCGGCTCGCTCTCGTCGAACCCGACCGGGGACTTGTCCAGCGCCCCGCCCAGCCGGTCGGCCAGCATCTTGTCCTCCTCGATGATGAACGCCGGCTTGACCGACCGCTCGGCGCGCACCGTGTCCTCCCAGGTCGCCACCAGGCGGCGGGCCCCGAAGCTGCGATCGGTGAGCAGGTTGTAGAGCCGGTAGGTCAGGTATTCGACCAGGTTGTTCTGTTCGTAGCGCTCGCCGTCGCGGCAGTGGGTCACCAGCTTGAGCTCGTCCTGCCCGGCAAACGGAGTCCCCGACTTGCTTCCCTGGTCGAAGACGACCATCACCGGTGGGATGGAACAGGTGGCGGGCCGCAGCCGGAAGTTGCCGCGCGTGTGGTAGCTGACCGGAATCGTGTCCACCCGACCGCCATTGACCACCAGCAGGGACCCCGGGACCTTGACCTCCTGCTCGGGGTCGCGGTGGCGGAACACCTCGCGCCAGTCGGCCCGGAGCGTCACCTCGAGCGGGCGCTCAGGGGTAAAGAGCGTATCGCGGGCCCGCAGCGATTCCTGCGCCTCGATCGGCCACGCTGCGAGGGCAGTTCCGAGCACGAGCAGGTGCAGGGGCCGAGCGAGGTGTGCCAAGTGTGGACTCCTCATCGTTGCGGATACAGGAAAAACTCACGCGGAGCCGCGGAGGGCGCGGAGCCGCTGAGAGGAGCGGGGAGGTTGCTACCCCACAAAAGAACTGTTGTGGGCACCATGCAGGGGCAGCATCAGCTCCCCTGCACCGGCACCTCCACCAACCACCTTCTAACCCACCTCTCTGCGTGGAGACTCGGCTGGAAGCGGGTCCCTCTGCGTCTCCGCGCCCTCCGCGGCTCCGCGTCAGTCGTTGCCGACCTCCAGCACGCGCGGTGATCCCGCCGCGGACCAGCTGATCCGCCCCCTACCCGACAGCCCGTTCCTCGAACTCCACCGCCTCGACCGCCGAGCCGCGCAGGTGCTCCATGACCGCCAGCAGGTCCGCGGGCATCGAGCTCTTCCGGAGCCGGACCCAGTAGACCACCACCTCATTCCCGTCGGCACCATGCTCCACCCGCTGCACCCCCCACCGCTTGACCAGTGGGGCGAAGGTGGACTCGACAGCACCTCGCGCTTCGGGTGTGCCCATCGTCGTCACCCGCAGCAGTCCCTCGCGCACCGCCCCCTCCTCCTCCCCGGGACCGCCCCGACGCTTCCGCACCCGCTCCGCGAGGGCATCGAGCTGGGCCGGCGCCATCCCCTCCAGGACCTCGGAATCCAGCCGGGCCACGAACTGGCTGGTCCGGTTGGCGATGGCCATCGCCTCCTGCATCCGCTTGCGGGCCCGGTCCTCCTCGAGCCCCGGCGGCGTCCGCCCGAAGTCGGTGTACCACAGCGCCAGGACCACGACGTTGAACAGCACCGAGAGCGCGATCGCCACGCCGGGCTGGGCACCGGCGGCAAGCCCCAGCACGATGGTCATGAACACGTAGACGGTGTCGCGGCTGTCCTTGAGGGTGTTCCGGAAGCGCACGGCGGCGACGATCCCCGCCAGGGCAAACGCCAGCGCCAGGCTGTTCTTCACCAGCACCACCACGCCCGCCACCAGCACCGGCAGCAGGACCAGCGAGTGCACCACCGACTGGGCGTACCCCTTCTTCTGCCGGGTGTAGATGTAGACCCAGGCCACCGGAAGCGCCAGGATGAACCCGGTCACCGCGGCCACCGTCGCCAGCAGCGCCCCGCCCAGCACCCCCTCCGGGCCGGCGCCGCGTCCGCTGAAGATCTCCGCGACCGATCCGCCGGCCGGGACGATGCTGGTCCAGGCGGCGTGGAGGTTCTCCAGCACCGCGATCGCGGCCGGGGGGAGCCAGCTCCAGACGGCCAGCAGGACCCCCGCCAGGATGCCGTAGTAGAGGACCAGGCGCGCCACGATGCTGCGGGAGAGCAGATTGGACATCGGGTCCCGGGGGATGAGAGTGAACGGTCACCCCGCGACGGGGCCACTTGGAAGTTAGGGGGCGGTCAGGTTCGGCGCGAGGGTGGGGGGCGGGGCAGAGGGGCAGAGGGGCAGAGGGGCAGAGGGGCAGAGGGAAGCTATGATCTGAGCGTCACAAGGGGTGTCATCCCGAGCGGAGCGAGGGATCTGGTGTGCCCATGCCCGGGGTCGTGGTTCGGGAGCAGCACTCCGTCTGACGAGGACAAGATCCCTCGCCTGCGGCTCGGGATAACACTCCGTGTTCCGCACCAAGCCGGAACCCCAGCAGTTCCCGCTCACCAGTCACGGAACCCACCCGGACCCGAATCCCTGGCAGTTCCCGCTCACCGATCACGGAACCCACCCCGCACCGGAGCCGTAGCAGTTCCCTCTTCCCTCTTCCCTCTTCCCTCTTCCCTCTTCCCTCTTCCCTCTTCCCTCTTACCTCTTACCTCTCACCGCAACTCCGCTTCTCCCTTCTCGCTTCTCCCTTCTCCCTCCCCTACCCCCCCACCACCCGCTTCACCCGTCGCCCCTGCTCCAGGCGCGTGTCCAGGTCCACCGCGTTGATCAGCGCCACCTGCTCGATCGGGATCACCGAGGGATAGGCCGAGTGGAACTCCCGCAGCGTCATCGCCCGGGGCAGGGTGACCAGTCGGAGCCGGTTGGGCTGGCGGTTGAGCACCGCCGGGTCGGTCACCCGGGCGAACGACGTCTGGGTCGCGATGATGGCCTGGCGGTGCGCCCCGTAGTTGGCGAGCGCGGTATAGCCCAGAATCCGGTAGGTGCGCCCCTCGTAGGCGATGAACGCCACCCGCCCCCGCAACACCCCCTGCTGCGACTGCGCCTGCCACTCTGCCGTCACCGCCGGCAAGCCATTGATCGTGGTTGACTCCGGCTGGTTGCTGGCGACCCCGTCCTGCGCCGCGAAGGCCCGGAGGGCGGCCGCCGGGTCGGCCCCCGCCGCCAGCCGGAGCTCGACGATGGCATCCTCGGCGGCACTGATCGAGGTGACCGCGTCGGTGCCGTTGTGGGTCTTCCAGCCGGAGGGGAATGTCAGCCGGAACTTGAGGTCGGGGTGCAGGAACTCCTGCCCGGCGAAGTACCCGGACCGGGGGTTCTCGCCGAAGACCACGCCGTCGATTCTCTGGAGGAACACCTGCCGCCCCACCACCATGGCGGAGAGGTCGCGGGTGAGGGTCGCCAGCCGCTCGTCGGTGCGCGCCAGGCGGTTGTCGGGATCGGGGTGACTCGAGAGCCAGTTGGGCAGCCGACCGGCGTCGCCGGTGACCCGACCGAGCATGATGAACATGTCGCGCATCGCCCGGGGGTCGTAGCCGTCGGTCATCATGTAGCGGAAGCCGAGGTCGTCGGCCTGCGACTCGGCTTCGC
The DNA here is from genome assembly GCA_048499805.1 of Gemmatimonadales bacterium. Classification (GTDB taxonomy): domain Bacteria; phylum Gemmatimonadota; class Gemmatimonadetes; order Gemmatimonadales; family GWC2-71-9; genus JAWXBA01. The sequence continues at coordinate 305,782 of JASNZF010000005.1, forward strand.
GGCCATACTTCAGCAGCAGGAGGCCCAGCCCGGTGCCGGCCGCGCCGGCAACCGAGGCGATCTCGTTGGACAGGATCGAGCCGACCCCCAGGCCGATCTGTGCCACCTGCGCCCGGCTCATCTGCTGGGCGGAATGCCGCGCCGTGACATGGCCGATCTCATGGCCCATCACCGCAGCCATCTCGGCCTCGCTGTTCATGTGGGTCAGGATCCCGCGGGTGAAGTAGATCGGTCCGCCGGGAAGGGCAAAGGCGTTGATCGCCGCGTCCTCCACCACCCCGAACCGCCAGGGCAGCGTGGGTCGCTCGCTCTTGCTCGCCATGCTCATCCCCACCCCCGACACATAGGCCTGCAGGGCGCTGTCAGGGTAGAGCCCGATCGAGGCCTCGACTTGCCTGGCCCCCTCCTGTCCCATCGCGATCTCCTGCCCCTCCGAGACCAGCGAGAACTCGCGGCGGCCGGTGGCGGGATTGACGGCACAGGCAGACAGCACGGCCAGGACGGCCAGGGCGGCAGGGCTGCGGAGGCGCATGAACAGACGGGCAGGAAGGCGCAGGCGTGGCATGGTCAGGTCCGAGGCACGGGGAGTTCGAATCTTGGAATCTACCGTCGGTCCCACGAATGCAATATCCATCTTCCGATCGGCTGGACCTTCGACTGGCGAACCCGCTGCGGGCCGGGCAGGCCCGGCCCCTACGGGACCATTGCTCCGCTGACGGGCCGATCGGCCCCGCGGCCCCCCTGCCCCCCTGCCCCACCCACTTACATTCCGCCCCCATGGCTCCCCACGTCCACACCGCCGATCTGCCGGTCCAGGATTCCGACCACCGGGTGGCCTTCCTGCTGTCGCTGGCTGCCGGGCTTCACGCCCACGGCACCTCCACGCAGCAGATCGAGGACGCCCTCAACGAGACCTCCTCCCGGCTGGGGATCATTGCCCAGTTCTTCGTGACCCCGACCTCGCTCTTTGCGGCGTTCGGGCCACAGATCAGCCAGCGCACCTACCTGATGCGGGTGGAGCCTGGGGACACCGACCTGGGCCGCCTGGCACGCCTCGACGCGGTGGTGGTGGAGGTGCTGGCCGGCCGGATGACACCGGCGGAGGGTGCCGCCGAGATCGGGAGGATCGGGCAGTCCAGCCCGCCGTACGGTACCCTGGCCACGACCATCGCCTTTGCCGCGGCGAGCGCCGCGGCCTGCCGGTTCCTTGGGGGCGCCCTCCCCGAGATCGGGGTGGCCACCGTGCTGGGACTGCTCACCGGTGTCCTGGCCATCTTCAGCAACCGGATCCGGGCGGTCCAGCGGGTCTTCACCCCGCTCGCCTCGTTCCTGGCCGCCGGGCTGGCCGCGGCCGGCGGAGTCTGGATCGGCGGGTACTCCACCTCGATTGCCATGCTGGCCGGTCTCATCGCCCTCCTCCCGGGGATGATGCTGACCACCGCCATGGCCGAACTCGCCGCCAATCACCTCTCGGCCGGGACCGCCCGACTCTCGGGTGCGTTCATCGTCTTCATCGGCATGGGTGTCGGGGTGGCGTTTGGCCAGCGCGTGGCTGTGGGCATTGTCGGCGAGGCGGTCGCGGTCGCGCCCGTCCCGCTGCCAGCCTGGACCCTCTGGGCCGCACTGGCCGTCGCGGCACTCTCCTTTGCCGTCCTCCTCAAGGCCCTCCCGCGCGACATTCCGTGGATCCTGGTTGGCGGCGTGGTCGGGTTCCTCGGCTCGCGCGCCGGCAACCTTCTCCTCGGCCCCGAGTTCGGGGTCTTCCTCGGGGCCCTGAGCATCGCGGTGGGCAGCAACCTGCTGGCCCGCTACACCAACCGGCCCGCGGCCGTCACCCTGGTCCCCGGCACCCTGCTCCTGGTGCCGGGCAGCGTAGGTTTCCGGAGCGTCACCGCCCTGCTGGAACAGGAAGTCATTGCCGGGGTGGACACCCTCTTCCAGATGCTGCTGCTGGCGATCTCCCTCGTGGCTGGACTGCTCTTTGCCAATCTCGTCGCGCCGGAACGGAGATTGGGGTAAGGCAGCGGGGCAGTGGGGCAGCGGGGCAGCAGGGTCTATGATCGCGACATGGCCACGGAGTGTCATCCCGAGCGGAGCGAGGGATCTTGCCAGCGCGTCTACGAAGTAGCGGTGCGGTAGCGGGGCTCCGCACCCCGAGGGCATGCTCCCTCGCCTGCGGGTCGGGATGACACTCCGCCCTGCCGAAGTGCTATCCTTCTATCGATACCCCGGTGGCTCGTCGCAACTCACCTTCGGAGAACCCCGATGACGCTCTCCCGCTTCCGCTTCCTGTTCGCCCTCGCCGCCCTCCTTCTTGCGCCAATGGCGGCCGGTGCCCAGACAGCGGCCCCGGTCACCATCTTCGTGGTGCGACATGCGGAGCGGGCCTCGACGGAAGCGGACTCGCCGTTGAGCGAGGTCGGGAAGGCCCGGGCCGAGCGGCTGGCGGCAATGCTGGCGAGTGCCGGCGTCACCCACGCCATTAGCACCCAGTTCGTGCGCACGAAGGACACCGTCGCCCCGCTCGCTGCCCGGATGGGAATCACCCCGGTGGTTGTGGGGGCCAGCGACATGAACGCCCTGATCGCAATGCTGCAGGGCCTGCCGGCCGGATCGAAGGCCCTCGTGGCGGGGCACAGCAACACTATCAATGTGATCGTGGGACGGCTGACCGGGCAGGAGATCCCGGCGCTGGACGACGCGGAGTACGACCGGCTCTATATGGTGACGCTTCAGGGGGGGGTGGGGACGGCGGTCCTGCTGCATTTCTAGACAGCGGGAGCCATAAAGACCCGAGCGGGAGAAGCTCCCAGTCCAGCTTCAGAATGGAGCGGCTCCCGCTTCCCTCCTCGCAGTATCCTCTTGCCTCTCACCTCTTACCTCTTTCCTCTCACCTCTCACCTCTTACCTCTCACCTCTTACCCCTCACCGCTTCCCGTCCAGCACCACGTTCCGCACCCCGACCGCCTGGAAGCTCCCGGCCTGGGCGCCGGGTCGCACCGAGAGGAGCAGCTGGTTCGTGGGGGTGGAGAGCTGCCGCCAGGCGGCGCCGTCGAAGTGCAGGATCACCCCGCCGGCACCGGCCAGGTAGACGTCGCGTGGTCCGGTCCCCCACAGGGCGCGGAACTCGACCCGGATCGGCACCGCCATCGGGTACCAGCGGACCCCGTCGAACCGCACGACCACGCCGCCGTCGCCGGCGGCAAACAAGTTGGTCGCGCTGCTGCCCCAGATCGCCCGCAACCGGAACCCGGTGACGGAGCGCATGGCGTTCCAGCCATTGCCCCGGTTCCTCAGGATCAGCCCCTCGTCGCCGACCGCGTAGCGCTCCTGCGCCGAGAGTCCGAACACCCAGCGCAGGAAGGTGTTGGCGCCCGACTGCTCCGCCACCCAGCCGGAACCGTCCTGGCGCAGGATCTCGCCGCGATCGCCCACGATCGTGGCGGGGCCACCACCGGGCGGGACCCAGATGCTGCGGAGGATCGCCGTGGTGCCGGACGGCACCCGGTGCCAGGTGCCGGCGATGCGCCGGACGATGAGCCCCGAGTCGCCGACGGCCACGTAGTCCTGCCCCACGCGGGCGATGGCGTAGAGGTCGCGGTGGCTGGGCACCTCCTCGCGGACCAGGGTCGCGCCGTCCCGTCGCAGGACCACCCCGCCCGACCCCACGATCAGGTCGTCGGCCACGTCGTACAGGACCGGCGAGGAAATCGCCGCGACCCAGCCATCCGTCGCACGGCGCAGGATCGTACCGTTCCAGCCAGCCACTGCGATCCCCGAGGCGCCGGTGCCATGCACGCCGCGGAGATTTTCACCGGTGGCGCGCTGCGGCACCAGCGACCAGGCGACCCCGTTCCACCGCAGCATCACGCCATTGTTGCCCACCGCCCAGACCTCGCTCGAGTTCCGGCCCCAGACGCTGAACAGGGAGCCCGGCGTCGGCGAAGCGACCCGACTCCAGAAGGTGCCATTCCAGTGCAGGATTGCGCCCTGCACCCCAACGGCCCAGGCGCTTGCCGCCGAGCTGCCCCAGATGCTCAGGAGCAGCTCGGGAAAGGGACTTGCCACCGTCCGCCACGCCTGGCCATCCCAGCGCAGGATCAGCCCGTTCTGGCCCACGGCCTGGACGTTCCCCGTTGATGAGCCCCAGATCCCCCAGAGCTCGGCCGGCCCCGGCAGCTGCGTCTCCCGCCAGGCCAGCCCATCCCACCGCATCGCCACGTCCACGCCCACGATCCAGATCATGTTGGCGTCGAACCCCCAGACCCGGAGCAGGGTGTTGCCGGTCGGCACCGTCACCCGGGTCCAGGTGGACCCGTCGTACCGGACCACCACCCCGGCGGAGCCGACGGCGTAAACGTTGGTGCGATCACTCCCCCAGATCGAGGTGAGCGTCACCGTGGCGGGCACCGATTCCGGGGTCCAGGTCACCCCGCCGTCGACGGTGTGGAGGATGGTCCCGCGCTGGCCCGCCGCCCAGCCCTCGAGCGGCGACGCCATCCAGATTCCGAGGAAGGTCACGTCGGTCGCCGCGCTGCTGCTCAGTTCCCAGGCGGGGACTGCCATCGGCGCGGGCGCCACCGCGACCACCATCCGGGCCCTGATCCCGTCGACCGTCGCGGTGATGATCGCCGTCCCGCTGCCGGTCGCGGTAACCACCCCGGTGCTCGAAACCGTCGCGACATCGCTGGCCGAACTGCTCCAGGCGGCGGGGCGATCGTGGACCGCCACGCTGTCGCGGTCGAAGGCGACGGCATCGAGGGATAGCGAGGCGCCGGGCCGCAGGTAAGCGGTGGCCGGGATGATGGCGGCGCTGGCGGTCACTCCCGAGGGCCCGGGAGAGGTGGGACCGTCGCCACATCCCGCAAGAGCGGCCAGCAGCACCGCCGCGAGGGTGATGGTCCGCCGCCGTGGCCCGCTCATGGTCGCCGCTCCCCGAAGCGCCGGAGCACCGCCAGCATCATCCGGTCACGCATCCGGTCCGGGAGCAGGGTCCCGAGGAGCACCCGCAGCCGGGCCTGCTTCCCCACGACATACCGGGTCCGTGGCTCGGGCGAGAGCGCCGCGTCCTGCACCGCGTCGGCCACCACCTCGGCAGGCGAGGCCCGGGCCACCGCGGGAAGCAGGATCCGGCGCATCGCCTCCATCGACCGGCCATACAGGTGGACGGCCTCGGGCGGGAACTCCGCCTGCATCGCCATGGCGTCGGCTTCGCTCTTGGACCAGATCGGGGTCTGGATCACCCCGGGCTCGATCAGGATCACCTCGATCCCCCAGGGCGCAAGTTCCACCCGCAGCGAGTCGGTGAGCCCCTCGAGCGCATGCTTGGAGGCCGCGTACGCCCCGACGAACGGGTTGGCGACGAGACCGGAAATGGAGCCGATGTTGATGATCCGGCCGCGGGCCGTGCGGATCATGGGCAGGAACGCCTGGGTCACGCCGAGGAGGCCCACGACGTTGACTTCCTGGACCCGGCGGAAGACCTCCAGGGGAAGGAACTCCAGTGGCCCGGCTGCCGCGATCCCGGCATTGTTGACGAGGATGTCGAGGCCGCGGTCGCCCACCTCCGCCGCGACCGCTTCCCGGGCCGCCGCCACCTCCTCCGGCCGGGTGACGTCAAGCTGCAGCGCGCGGATCCGCCCATCTCCCGCTGCCTCCACGCGGCTCGCATCGGCCGCCGTGCGCACCCCCGCGAGCACCCGGTAGCCCAGCCGTGCCAGTCGCTCGGCGGAGACAAAGCCGATGCCGGTGGAGGCCCCGGTGATCAGCGCAGTCGGGAGGGAGGAAGACATGCTGGAATGTACCGGAAAGGAGCGAGAAGGGAGAAGCGGGTCGGCGGGTCGGCGGGTCGGCGGGTCGGCGGGTCGGCGGGTCGGCGGGTCGGCGGGTCCGAAGATGCTGCACCTGCCACGGAATCGCCAACCCCCGACACCCCTAGCCCCTAGCCCCTAGCCCCTAGTCCCTAGTCCAGAGTCCCTAGCCCCCAGCCCCAAATCCCCATTCCCTGCTACCTCACCCCCACCTGCTTTCGCACCACGCGCACCCCGTCCGAGAGCTGGATGTCGAGCTGGCTGGCGTTGGAGAAGAGGGTGACCGCCCCGCCGCGGGCAAACGACAGGATCTCGCCCGTGGCGGCGTCGCGAACCAGGGCCATCGGGTGCCGGCTGGCATCCCAGGTCACCTGGCGCCGGCCGGGAATCGGCATCTGGGCTACCGGGTCGGCCGCGACCGGTGCGCCCGGCAGGGTGGCCCTGCTGGTGGCGCCCCCGGGGCCCGAGACGACCAGCGTCGCGACCCGGTCGAGGGTGGCCGCGCCGAGCGGCAGGACGATCGCGAAGTGCTCCTCGACGCCGCCCGGCAGGTCGGCGACTTCCTGGGGCGCAAAGCTCTGGCTGAAGACCAGGCTTCCGGTAGCGTCGCGCCCCTCGACCCGCCAGGCGCCCCGGGTGGGGGGGGCCGCCGCGGTGGGCGCCACCCGGAACGCCGGCTCGAGCACCACGCCACCGGGAGTCACCCGGCCCCAGACCAGGAGGCCGTCGTCGGGGCCGGCGCCGCCGCCGGCCGCCTGCGGTGCGCCGGTCGGGCTGCCGCTGCGGTAGTTGAGCACCGCGTTCCAGGTATAGTCGCTCACCCATTCGTTTGGCGGGCAGTAGCCCATCAGGTCGAAGAAGGTCGTCGGCGGCTTGACCGCAAGTGTCCCGACATCGAGTCCCCAGGCCCCGATCTGGCCACCGGCATGAGGGTAGCTCGGGTCGGGGCCACCGGCGCCGCCGCAGGGTGCGTGCGAGCGGCCGAAGTTGTGTCCCAGCTCGTGGGCCAGGATCCGGGCCCGGCTCCCCGAGAAGTCCCAGCCGATCGCCGCCTTCGCGGTACTGGTGGGCTGGGAGGGGACGTACCCCATGCCGGCGATGCCGCTGGAATAGCTGGTCTTGACCACGCCGTAGTAGTACCGTGAGCTGCCGTCGGTTGCGTTGCGGAGCGCCAGGATCTCGCTCAGGATGGTGCCCCAGGCCCCGTTGCCGTTGTTGCTCTGCAGCGCCGGCGCGTTGGTGGTGTAGGCGGCCCGGACATCGACATCGTGGGCACTGATCGGCATCGTCTTGAGGATGCTGGTCAGGAAGTCGTTCATGTTCCCGGTGGTGACGTTCCCCTGGAGCCCGTTCACCGACTGGAGCACGGGCACCAGGCGGATCTCGAAGGGCAGCAGGGTCCGCACCGCCACCGGCTGCGGCACGGCCGTCGCCGGATAGAAGTTGTCGCCCTCGTCCTGCTCCGGGATCGCCCCGCCCGGATCGACCTCGGTGAGGATCCGCGCCCCCGGCACGATCAGCGCGCCCGGCACCAGCACGTTCCAGGACGAGGTCAACGTCCCTTCGTTCACCGACTGGGTCACCGCCCCCGACCCCGCGTTGATCAGCCAGCTCTGCACCTCGGTGGCCCCGTGGTACAGGCGGGCACGCACCTGGGGGGTCACGGTGTTCGCCTCGTTCGCCACCACGAACACGCGCAGGTAGGCGTCCCGGCCCGCCACCAGTTCCACCCCATGGTCGAGCCGTTGCACCGCCTGGGTCAGGTACGCCCCGTCAATCCGGAGGTTGAAGGTGGTGGCCGGCACCAGCGCATACGCCACCGCGGCATTCACATTGCCGCCGGCGGTGATGGACACCACCTGCGAAGGCGGCGAGGCCGCCCAGGAATTCGGGCCGCTGGTCACCACCGCGCCGGTGATCGTCCAGCTCCCCGGGGCAAGGCCGCTGAGGGTCTGGCTGGCCGTCAGGTTGTGGCTCGCCCCGCCGGGCCCGCTCACGGTCACCGCCGCCAGGGTGCCGCCGGGAAGGCCACTGATCGTCACCGCCAGCGAACCGGTGGTGGGGGCGTAGCTCACCGCAACTGGAGCCGAAGCGCCGGCCGTCACCGTCACGCTCGCGGTGGCCGGGGACGGCTGGTAGGTCGTGCCGCTGAGCGCCACAGCGGCGGCCGAGACCTGATAGGTGCCTGGCAGGAGTCCTGGCCAGCTCTGGCTGCCGGTGGCCGACGCGGAGAATCCGCCCGGACCGGTGATCGCAATGCTCGCACTGCCCGCCGGAACTCCCGTGACGGTGAGCGCGAGCGCACCGGTCCCCTGGCTGTAGGTGATGGTGGCCGCGGCAGAGCCGGAGACCACCTGCACCACCTGCGAGGGCGGTGCCGGGTTCCAGGTGTCACTGCCCGACACCACCGGCTGGGCGGCGATCGTGTACGACCCGGGCGTCAGGTTGCCAAGCGGCTGCGAGCCGGTGAGCCCCGCGGAGAAGCCCTGGGGACCCGTGACCGTCACCGCCGCGGATGCCCCACCGGGCACTCCGGCGACCGTGACCTGGAGCGATCCCGGTTGGAGCGCCCATGCCACGCCTGCGCTCGCGGTGGCACCCGCTGCCAGGGTCACCGATTGCGAAGCCGGTACCGGATTCCACTGGAGGCCTCCGCTCGAGACGGGCCCCGCCGTGATCGCGTACGATCCCGGAGCGAGGCCAGTCAGCACCTCCGAGCCGGTGACGGGATGGGTGTAGCCATTCGGCCCGCTCACCTGGATGGAGGGTGCCAGGCCGTCGGGAAGCCCCGCGGTGGTGATCGACAGGTTGGCCGTCACCGGAGCCCACATGATGCTGGCCGATGCCGGGACCATCGAGGCCGCCACGCTCACCACCTGGGTCGGGGGCACGGCCCCCCAGCTCACCGACCCGACTGCAAAGCCGGCCGCCGCGACCGTGTAGCTCCCTGGCGTCAGGCCGACCAGCGTGGTCGCACTGGTCACTGCCTGCGCGAAACCACCTGGCCCGGTCACCTGCACCGATGGTGTCCCACCCACCGGCACGCCGCCGAAGCTGATCGCCAGGCGGCCAGTGGCCAGGGCGTAGCTCACCGTGACGGTCGGGAGGGCCGTGCCCGCCTCCACCACCACCGGGTGCACGGCGATCCCCGGCTGGTACACCTCGCCCTGGATCTCGATCGGGGAGGCCACGATCTCGTAGCTGCCGGGCTGCAGCCCGGAGAGCGTGGTGGTGCCGACGAGGAGGGTGCTGAATCCCGCGGGACCGTTCACCACCACCGCTCCCGGGTGACCGGGGACCAGTCCGCCAATGGCGACCTGAAGCGATCCGGTGGTCGCGGCATAGGTAATGGTGGCTGCCGCCGAGGTTCCCGAGCCGACGACACTGAAGAGGGTGCTGGTGGTCGCCGCCCACTGGTTACCCTGATGGGTGACGGCGGGTGCGGAGAGGGTGTAGGTACCGGGTGTCAGGCCGGCCAGGGTCTGGGAGGCGTCAAGCGTGGTGCTGTACCCACCGGGGCCGGTCACCTGGACTCCCGGGAGGGCGCCCGCCGGCAATCCGGCGATCGTGACGACCAGCGTCCCGGGCTTGGCCGGGGCCAATCCCTCGGAGAGCACCCCGGGCTGGCACCCCGCAAGGAGGAGGGTCACTCCGAGCAGGACGCTCCCCGGCCCGGCGCCGCGGCCTATCATGCCGACGAGCCGGTGTGGGAAATTGCCAGAATATCGACACTTCATCCGGTCATGCCCCACTCCGTACCATGACTGTAACATCTGGATAGACAACAGGTTGTGACACAGGTAATCGCCGCAAAACCCGAATCGATTGTCGGTTCCCTTGTCACTGAGCACGGAGCATGCCCGCCCGGCGCTGCCTTGCCAACCCGGCGGCGGGGTCGAATATTGGGGAGTTGCCCCCCTACATCTTCCGATTCCGGAGTCTCGAGTGACCTCACGCCGCGACTTTCTCTCCGCGCTGGCCGGGGCCGGCGCCGCCCTGCCCGCCTTCCGCACCGATGCCTTCGCCCTGCTGGGGCGCGCCGAGACGATCGCCGGTGGACGGGCCCCGTCGGCGGTGGCCGACGACGAGCTCTACTGGAGCCAGATCCAGCGGGCCTTCGATGCCGACCGCACCATGGTCAACCTGAACAACGGGGGGGTCTCCCCCACCCCGTCGCACGTGCTCGAGGCGATGATCCGCGACCTCCGCTTCACCAATGAGCTCCCGGTGGAGCACATGTGGCGGGTGCTGGAGCCCCGGATCGAGAGCGTCCGGCGCGACCTGGCGCACGACTTCGGCTGCGACCCGGAGGAGCTCGCCATCACCAGGAACGCCTCCGAGGCGCTCGAGATCCTGATCTTCGGGCTCGACCTCAAGCCGGGTGACGAGGTGCTGGTCACCAACCAGAACTACGGCCGGATGATCACCAGCTGGGAGCAGCGGGTCCGCCGCGACGGGATCGTCCTCAAGCAGGTGTCGTTCCCGGTGCCGCCCCCCTCGCAGGCCCACCTGGTCGAGATCTTCCGGCAGGCGATCACCCCGCGTACCCGGGTGATCGAGGTCACCCACATCACCAACCTGACGGGGCACATCTTCCCGGTCCGCGAGATCGTCGACATGGCCCGCCCGCTGGGGATCGAGGTCTTCGTCGACGGCGCCCACGCCTACGCCCACTTCCCGTTCACCCGCGACAGCCTCGGCGTGGACTATTACGGCACCAGCCTGCACAAGTGGCTGCTGGCCCCGATCGGCACCGGCTTCCTCTACGTGCGCAAGGACAGGATCCCGGGACTCTGGCCGCTGATGGGCGCCAACAAGTCGCAGGATGCCGACATCCGCAAGTACGAGGAGATCGGCACCCATCCGGCGGCGAACCACAACGCCATCAACGCCGCGCTGGCCTTCCATCGGGGGATCGGGGTGGAGCGGAAGATCGCCCGGCTGCGCTACCTGCGGGATCGCTGGGCCAAGCGGCTGCTGGCCGAGAGCGACCGGGTGCGGGTGCTGACGCCGCTGGACTCCCCGTGGGGCGGCGGCATCGGCAACTTCACGGTCACGGGCATGGACATGCCCAAGCTCGGCGGTTGGCTGATGTCCCAGCACCGGATCGTCACCACGCCGATTGTCCACGCGGAATACACCGGGATGCGGATCACGCCGAACGTCTACACCACCCCGGACGAGGTCGACCTGTTCGCGGACAAGGTGCTCGAGGCGATCCGGCGCGGCGTCGCCTGAGCCCGGCGGCTCAGGCCGGGCGGAGCGCCACCCGGCTGGCGCGCTGCGCCTCGAGGGCCTCGCGCCCGAACCGGCGCAGCATGGTGTAGTGCGAGCGCACGGCGGCGCGGAAGGTGGGCTGGCTGTTGTAGGCCACCCCGTGCCGCCGCGCCACCGCCTCCACGATCCGGCTGATGGCGGGATAGTGGGCGCTGCAGACCCGTGGAAAGAGGTGGTGCTCCACCTGGAAGTTCAGCCCACCCACGTACCACGAGAGCAGCCGGTTGCCGCGGGCGAAGTTCGAGGTCGTCTCCATCTCGTGCACCATCCAGGCCGCCTCCATCGCCCCCTGCTCGTCGGGCAGCGGGTGCTCGGTGCCCTCCACCACGTGCGCCAGCTGGAACACGATCCCGAGAATCATCCCCGCCGTCAGGTGCATCGCGAGGTACCCGATGGCGAACTGCCACCACGCCACGTCGAGCACCACCAGGGGCAGCACGATCGACCAGCCATAGTAGAGCGCCTTCATCAGCAGCATGCTCGCCACTTCCGCCCGGGGGTGCTTCTTGTTGGTGTAGGGGCCGAGGTCGCGCTGGAGGAAGTACTTGAAGTCCTTGACGAAGACCCAGAACAGCGTCGAGGTGCTGTAGGCCGCGAAGGCATAGATGTGCTGCCAGCGGTGGATCGGCTGCAGTGGCGCCTCGGGGGAGAGGCGCAGCAGCGGGGAGACCGAGAGGTCCTCGTCCACGCCGTGGATGTTGGTGTAGGTGTGGTGGATCACGTTGTGGGTGATCTTCCACATGTACCCGTTGGCCCCGCAAAGGTCGAAGGTGAGACCCAGCACCCGGTTGACGACAGGAGAGCTGGAATAGGCGCCGTGCAGCGCGTCGTGGGAGACCGCGAAGCCGATCCCCGCCACTCCCACCCCCATCAGGATGGCCAGCCCCAGCATCGTCCACGCCCCGAACCCGCCCAGCAGGATCGCCAGGTACAGTCCCGCCGTCCCCCCGAGGAGGAGGATGGTCTTGAGCTTCATGCCCGGCGTGGCCTTGTCAGACAGCCCCTGCGCCGTGAAGTAGGATTCCACCTCGCGCTTGACGTCTTCGGCAAAACGAGCGGCGTTCCGGCTCGGAAACGTTACGGCTCGGGTTCTCACGGGGTCTCGATTGTGGTGGTGGGCGGTGCGAGGCCGACCCGGTCCCGGGGGGGGCGAGCACCTGATGGAAGGTGCCCGCCGGGGGCCGGAAGCACAAGGGCCGGCGCATTGGCGCCGGCCCCCGGGCAGGAAATGTGGGGAATTCCTCAGGATCTCACTGGATCGTGAACTGCCGCGCCATCCCGTGGTGGGTGTGCATCTTGCCGTCCGCTGCGTCCGGCACGAAGCACAGCAGTCCATACTCGCCGGGGGTCAGGGTGACGGTGATCCAGTTGCGCGCCCCCGGCGCCATGCCGGCCACGCCACCCATCGGGGTCGCCGGGGGCGGACCGGCCACGGTGCCGGCCTCCATCTGGTCGACGTAGCTCACCATGTCCTGGACCGTGGCCCCCTCGTTCAGCCGAACCAGCAGCACCTCGTGGGCCTGGGCACCCGTGTTCTCGATCCGGATCGTGTGGGTGCCCGCCGTGAGCGGGGTCGAGAGATCGAAATCGTATTCCCGGAGCGTCATCACCACCTGGGCGGCCGGTTCCGCCGCCGGCGCGCTCGAGGGAACCACCGTGAACGCCTTCGCCATCCCCTTGGCGACGTGCGGCATCCCATCCGGGGCCGGCACGAAGCAGAGCATCGCCCACGCCCCGGGCTCCAGCACGACGGTGGCCTCGCTGGCGCCACCGGGCGCCACGGGATTCGGGCCCCCGGCGAAGTGGGCCCACGCGGGAGGCGGGGCATCTGGCGGTGCAGCGAGGAACTCCTCCAGGGTGTGCCCCTCGTCGAACCGGACCAGGGAGATATGGTGCAGCTCCGCGCCCGCCATCTCCATCCGGAAGGTGGTCGCCCCGGCCGACAGGGTGTCCGGACCGGCGAAGGCGTACTCCGAGGCGGTGAAGACCGCCACGGGGGGCGCCGTCAGGACCGGCATCTCGGTGTCCGCGGCGGGGGCGCACGCAGCAACCGCGAGGAGCACAGCAGGCAATCTCCGCATCTCAGGACCTCCAGTGGATGATCGGGGTTTCCCTCCCGGCCCGGCGGGCCGGCGAGTTACGGCGAATCGGTCTCCAGCAGCTGCGCCGGCTCGAGCACCTCGAACCGCTGCAGGTGGCCATGGGCCAGGTGCGGGCGGCCATCACCGTCGTCGGCCAGCAGGCAGAGGAAGGCATAGTTCCCCGGCGTCACGGTGATCGTCCAGTAGTTCCGCTCGGACTGGGTCAGCGCCGCCACTCCACCCACGACCCGGCCCGGGGCGGGGGTCTCCGCCTCACCCTGCCGCCGCGCCAGCAGCCACGCCGCCATCGCCTCGGCGTTGGCCCCCGCCGGCAACTCCACCAGGATCACCTCGTGGCGCTGCGGTGCCAGGTTGGACACTTCCACCACGTGGGTCCCTGCCACCAGGGGGGCGGAGATCAGGAAGCCGTAGTCGAACGTCGCCAGCTGGTAGGGCGCCGAGGGCAGGACCGCTCGGGTGGCCCCGGGAACCACCGTGAACGGCTTGTGCAGCTGGTGCCGCACCCGCGGGAAGCCGTCGGGCCCGGTGTCGAAGGCCAGGGCGAGCCACTGGCCCGGCTGCAGCGACAGCACCACCTCCCCGGTCCCGCCCGGCGCCACCGCCCCGGCACCCCCGCTGAAGTGCGCCCAGAACGGGGGATACGCCACCTCGGTGGCTGCCAGGAACTCCTCCACCGTGTGCCCCGCCTCCAGCCGAACCAGGGCCACCTGGTCCAGCCGCCCGTCCGCCACGGAGAGGCGTACCGTGGCCGGGCCTTCCAGCAGGGTGTCCGGCCCGGTCAGGACCCCGCCGGCGATGGCGAATTCCACCAGCGGGGGCGGTTCCGGAGTGACGGTGGCGGTGCCGCACCCGGCCAGGAGGACACCAAACGTGAGGAGGCTCGGTACGATATGGTCGGTACGGGAATGCAACGGGAGCTCGGTTTCTGAGACGGGACGCATGGTCTTCGATTCGGAAGTCTGAAAACTTCCTGAACGACCCGGTCAGGTCAACCCCAACCGTCTTGCCAAGGCCCGGGGGACGACCTACCCTTGAACGATGCGCCTCCTCCCCCTGCTCCTGCTCGCCGCCGCCGCCGCGTGTGGCGAGGTCCGCTCCGGCGACGCCCTGCAGTCGCTCCGGGCCCCGGACCCCCCCGAGCTGCCGGTCGTCCCCGAACTGATCGACTACCACCCCGACCTCCAGATCGCCATCGCCGAGATGCAGATGAAGGAGTCCGGCCTGCTGTTCCAGGACGATTCGGTGGGCGTCGGCGACTCCGTCACCGTCGGCAGCACGGTCGTGGTGCACTATACCGGCTGGTTCCCGGACGGGACGGTCTTCGACACCAGCCGGGAGTCGGGGAACCCGATCTCGTTCCAGGTCGGTCGCGGCGAGGTCATCGAGGCCTGGGAGGAGGGGCTCCTCGGCATGCGGGTCGGCGGCCGCCGCAAGCTGGTGGTTCCCCCGGCGCTGGGGTACGGCGAAGGTGGGTGGGGTTCGATTCCCCCCAATGCCGTCCTGGTGTTCGAGGTCGAGTTGCTCGAGTTGCGGCCGTGACACGGCCGGTGGCCTCGCTGGCCCTGCTGGTGCTGGTCGCACTGGCCGGCCCCGTCGCCGCCCAGGAGGAGGTCTTTGCCCCCTCGCTCGGGATCGACCTCGCGGCGATGCAGCGCACCGGGGCGATCCATTGGCGGGACCTCAAGGAGGGGGAAGGACCCACCGCGCGGGATGGCGCCCTGCTCACGATCCACTATGTGGGCTGGCTGACCGACGGGGTGGAGTTCGACTCCAGCCGGGAAGCCAGGGAGCCGGTGACGTTCCGGATGGGCGAGCGGCAGGTGATCCGGGGCTGGGAGGACGGGATCCGGGGCATGCGGGCCGGCGGGGTCCGGCAACTGGTGATCCCGCCCCGGCTGGCTTATGGCGGAAGGGGGCTCCCTGGACGGGTGCCCCCTGACGCGACGCTGGTCTTCGAAGTGGAGTTGCTGGCGATCAGCCGCTGAGCTACCGGCCCCGACCACCCCGGCCGCCACGATCGTCGCCCGCCGGACGCCGCTTGGCCAGCTCGGCCGCCGCAGCGGCCGCCTGACGCAGCATCTTCTCCGGGGGCATCGGATTGGCACCCGGACGCGGCGCCCCCATCTTGATCGTTACCTCGCTGTCCACCACCGCGATCTCGGCCGGGCGCCCCCCGCGGACCTCATATCCGCCCAGGATCTCCTCGCCCATCATCAGGCCGTTCTTGATCCGCTCCACGAACGCCTCGCGCGTTGCGGCGCCCTCGAGCGACACATACGTCACCCCGCTGGCCCCGGCGAGCCGGTACAGCAGGGCATACTTCGCCCCGGCCAACCCCTTCTGCGAACGCAGGTCGGTGCCCGCGACTTCCCGGGCCCACTTCAGCGCTTCCTTTTCCTGCAACGACAGGGCGGCACTGTCCTTGCCACCTCCGGGGGCGGCCTTGCCGCTCTTCTGGGCCTGGGCCTCGCGGATCTTGCGCAGATACTCTGGTTCGTTGGCCATGCTCTACTCTCGAGTCGGGGTAACCCACAAGGATAATCGCCTCCCCCCCATTCCCGCACCCTCCCTCCCCACCCCCCATCCCCTGTCCCTATCCCTCGTCCTGCGGCCCCGCGGCCACGCGGCCCCGCTGAACCGCCGACCCACCGACCCGCCCCCCCTACCCCACCACCCGCCACAGGTAGACCCCGTACACCACCACCAGGAGCACCCCGTCCCGCCGGGACACCGTCATCCCCATCCGCATCAGGGGGAAGATCAGCAGGGTGGCGCCAACCATCCACGCCATGTCCATCCCCGCGAGCGCGGGCGAGACCGGCAGCGCCGTGACCGCGCCGGTGGCACCGAGGATTCCCAGGGTGTTCATCACGTTCGAGCCGATCAGGTTGGCCACCGCGACGTCGGTGTGCTTCCGCACCGCCGCGATCACCGAGGTGGCGATCTCCGGCGCACTCGTCCCGACCGCCACGATCGTCAGGCCGATGACCCGTGGGGTCATCCCGGCCATCTCGGCCAGGTGCACGGCGCCGTCGACCAGGAGCCGCCCGCCGAGGACCAGCAACCCGATGCCGGCCAGCGTGGCCAGGGAGGCGGTGGCCACCGGCCCGAGTCGGGGGCGAAGGACCCGGCTCTGGATCTCCTCCCGGAACTCCTCCCGCTCGATCGGGGTGGCGTGGACCCGCGACAAGCGGACCATCCAGGCGATGAACAGCACCAGGAGCACCAGGAACCCGACGGCCTCGACCCGGCCCAGGAACCCATCCTGGACCAGGAATGCGCAGGCCAGGGTGGCCAGGAACAGGAACGGCCACTCCCAGCGGACGACATTGCCGAGGATCGGCAGCGGAGTGATGATCGCGGTCAGCCCCAGGATCAGGGTGATGTTGGCCAGGTTGGAGCCGACCACATTGCCCATCGCGATGTCCGGCTGTCCCCGCACGGCCGCCATCACGCTCACCACCAGTTCCGGCAGCGAGGTACCGAGCGCGACCACTGTGAGGCCGATCACGGCGGGACTCAGGCCGGCCAGCCGGGCGAGCCCGGTGGCACCGCGGACCAGCAACTCGCCCCCCCCGGCCAGGAGGAGCAGCCCGAGGGCCACCAGGGCGATGGCGGTGAGGAGGGTCATCCGCGCACCGGGAGAAGGGAGGGGCGACGAGCGGGAAGCGTGTCCCCAGCCGGCGCCGAGTGGCCGGTTGCCACGCGCGTCCGCCCGCGGCTCACTTCACCACCCACAGCCGGTCCTGGCGCCCGAGGAACCAGCGCGGCACGCCATTGGCCCCCACGGCGAAGTCCTCCTCCTGGGCCATCCGCACCCGCTGGCCGCCCCACTCGGGCACGGGGGTGGTCACCTGCAGTTCGCTGGAGAACCACATGCTGGCGAGCACCTTGTGGTCCCCGCGGCCGGGCACCCCCTCCTGGGCATCCCACCGCCCGATCAACGGGCCGGCGCCATGTCCATTGAGGCCGATCGGGTGGGTGTACATCGTGCCGTCGAGCCCCTCGGCGCGCATCGTGGCCAGGGTCGAGGCGAGCACCTCATTGCCGCTCCGGCCCGGCCGGACCTCCGCGAACAGGATGTCCTGCAGCCGGTTGGCGCGGCGGAGCGCCAGCTGGAGCCCGGCTGGCGGGGCCGTCTCGCCCGCCCGGAGGACATAGGCGTTGTGCTGGGTGTCGGTGTGGAGGCCCAGCGCCACGATGCCGACATCACAGTGCAGCACATCGCCGCGCTGGATGACCGGGTCCTCCCCAAGGTCACCACCCCCCTGCCGCTGGATGTCGACCGAGGGCTGGAACCACGTGGTCAGACCCAGGTCGTTGACGCGCTGCCGCCACCACCAGACCAGGTCGCTGGTTCGGGTCACGCCCGGGGTGATGGTGCGCTCCGAGAACATCTCCTCGATCATCGACCAGACCAGCTGCTGGAGTTCCTGGTACACGACCTCCTCTTCCGGCAGCCGCACGGCGAGCAGGTCGATCGCGGCATCTTCCACCCGCTTGAAGCGCCGGGCCAGCTCCGGCCCCAGGGCGGCGGCCATCCCGGCGTACTCCCCTGCCGTCAGGCCGTCGCTGAAGGCGCTGATCTCGGAGACGTTGATCCCGATGACCCGGGGATTCCGGTCCTCGATCAGCTCGCGCAGCAGTTGCCACTGCTGGTCTCCCCACAGCTCGGCGGTGCGCCCCCCCACATCGGCCGCGACCGGCCGGGTGCTCCGGAAGGCGGTGTAGACTCCCCCCTGGCTGGTCCCGCCGAGGGCCAGCTTCTCGACCCCGAGTCCGGGGCCGCGATCGTGAAAGACATAGATCGAGCGGCGCCGGGCGGCGAAGGTAGTGGGCGAAACGATCGCCGGGAAGAGCGGATCCTCGTTGTACTCGCGCATCGGGATCACCCAGAGGTCGATGCCGTGCCGCCGCATGATCTCGGGGAGGTGGCGCTCGAGGCGAAGTTCCAGCCACCGCTGCTGCAACTCCGCCTGCGCCCGGAGGGTGCCGAACGGGCGCCAGGGAGCCGGGGGGGCGGCGCGCTGCGCGGGGGCGGGTGTGGTGAGCAGGAGGAGGCCGGCCGAGAGGGCCACGAGGAAACCACGCATCGATCCACTCCGGGGATGGGGAAACAGTGCCCGAAAGCATCGCACGCTCCCCCGAACTGGGCAAGCAACCCTTGCGCAGGATCGGCCCCCGCCGCACCGTTGGGCACCACTTGAGGGAGGGGATGTGAGCGTCGCCAGCAATCGCCCGGCCTGGGAGGGGGGCGCGACCACCAGCCACCCCGCGTTGCGGGAACTGGCAGAGGCCGACCTCTGCGTCGTCGGACTCGGGGGCACCGGACTCACGGCCCTGGCCGAGGCGGAGCGGTGGGGCCTCAGCGCCATCGGGCTCGACGCCGGGGTCGTGGCCGGGGGCGCGGCCGGCCGCAATGGAGGGTTCCTGCTCGCGGGACTCGCGTCGTTCTACCACCGTGCCAGGGCAGCCCTCGGCCGGCCGCGGGCCCGCGCCCTGTACGAACTCACCATTGAACAGATCCACCGGATCGCCGAGGAGACCCCGGCGGCGGTCCGGCGAGTGGGCTCGATCCGCCTCGCCATGACCGGCGAGGAGGCCACCGACTGCGAGCACCACCTGGAGGCGCTCCGCGAGGATCAGCTCCCGGCGTCCGGCTACCGCGGCGGCGAAGGCACCGGCCTCTTCCTCCCCACCGACGCCGCCTTCCATCCCCTGCAGCGGTGCCGGATGCTGGCCGACCGCTTGGTGGAGCGCGGCATCCGCCTGCACGAGCAGAGCCCCGTGACGAGCTGGGAACCGGGACGGGTCGAGACCACCGGGGGGGAGGTCCGGGCGGGGATCATCCTGCTGGCCACGGATGGCGGCCTTGGCGCCCTGGCCCCCCAGCTCGCGACGCGACTCCGCCCGGCCCGGCTCCAGATGCTTGCCACCGCGCCGGAACGCGGCGTTGCGGTCCCGCGTCCCATCTACGCTCGCTACGGCATGGAGTACTGGCAGCAGCTGCCGGACGGCAGCATCGCCCTGGGCGGATTCCGCGACCGGGGGGGAGATGCCGAGTGGACAGCCGACTCGGCCCCTTCCGAGCCCGTGCAGGCCGCGCTGGAGCAGTTCCTTCGCGAGACGATCGGGGCCCGGGCTCCCGTCACCCATCGCTGGGCCGCCACCGTGAGCTATGTCGACGGCGAGCTCCCCGTGCTCCAGGAGATCCAGCCGGGAGTGTGGGCCATGGGGGGATACAACGGGACCGGCAACGTGATCGGGGCGCTCTGTGCCCGCGCCGCGGTGGAGCACGCCGTGCAGGGCCGATCGGAGATCGGGGAACTGCTCGGGGCGGGGAGTGTGAACGAGTAAGGGGACGCACGACAGTTGGGGAGCCGGGAGAAGGGAGAAGCTGAAGCAGCGGTCGCCGCCGCCAACCGCATCCCGCCCACAGCCACCTCCCCCCTCTCACCTCTTACCTCTCACCTCTCACCTCTTACCGCTTACTTCTCCCTTCTCCCTTCTCGCTCCTACAAATACTCCCACCGTCCCGTCGCCAGGACGAAGGCGACCAGGCAGGCATTGGTGACGGCGTGGGCGAGGATCAGGTCGCCGAGACTCCGGGTCCGCATCATCCACCAGTTGTAGGCGATCCCCGCGGCGAGCCCCACATCCCAATACGGTCCGTGCTCGCTGGCGAAGAGGATGGCGGTGGCGATAAAGGCAAAGGGGGTCACCGCGCCGAGCCGCACGCGGGTGAAGTCCTGGTCGATCAGCCAGCGCATCAGCCAGCCCCGCCAGAACAGTTCCTCCACGATCGGGACGATGATGATCGCCCGCATCGCCCGGAACAGGATGGCCAGCGAGTTCCCGCGTGCGTCCTCGGGAAAGGAACTGCCGACCGGCCCGGTCAGCGAGTTCTGGAGGAGCCAGTGCCCCCGGTGCCCGGGGATGAGGAGGTCGGGGCCAACCCAGATCAGGAAGACCGCCACCCCCACCAGCACGCTGGCCATGCCCCGCTCGACCCGGAAATCGAGGATCCGCCGCGAGGCCAGCCACAGCACCAGCGCCAGGATCCCGACCCGGATCGCGCCTTCGGCGGCGGGACCGACCGGCAACCGCGGTCCAATCGCCAGCAGGGCCAGGAACACCATGAACGGCAGGGTCCAGGCGAGGTGCTCCCGCAGGCCGACCGGGGCCGGCCCGGAAGTGGGTGCTGTCACGACGCTCCCTGTGTGGAGGTGGCCCGGGGGGTGGGGTGGACATCCGCGCCCCCCCGGGCGATTTTCTTGCCCCATGCGGGCATCCCATCGCGCCGGACCCTGTTGCGGTTCGGCCCTGCTCCTGCTGGCGCTCGCCACCACGGCCTCCCCGGCCGTGGCGCAGGAGCCCGCCCCGCTCCTTGATCGCTCCATTGCCCCCGCCCGGCCCCGCCCCTTCGAGGCGATGAGCCGTACCATTCTGGCCGGCAAGGAGAAGCTGGTCGCCGCCCCGTCCCGGGACTCCGTGGTACAGGTGGCGCGCTCCCAGCTCGGGTTGCGCTACCGCCTCGGCGCGCTGGCCCCCGGCCGGGCCTTCGATTGCAGCGGACTGGTGAAGTGGGTCATGGGCCTCTTCGAGATCGAGATGCCCCGCACCGCCGCCCTCCAGGCCCGCACCGGCATCGAGCTGCCCAAGGATCCCGAACGGCTCCTCCCCGGCGACCTGCTGTACTTCGGGAAGGGCAAGCGGGTCACGCACATCGGAATCTACGTGGGCGACGGGCGGTACGTGCACGCCGCCAACACGCGCTCCGGGGTCATCGAGAGTGCCCTTCCCGCCAGCACCTCGAGCTGGTGGCACGGCGCCCGGCGGGTGATTCCCACCCCGATGGACGACCTCGACTCCCTGTTCGAGCGGGTCCGCCCCGCGACCATCCCCACCAGTCCCGTCCTGCGTATCCAGTAGCTCCCGCGGCTCACCCGGCCCCCCGGAGCGCGGCGACCGCCACATCCGGAAAGTCCGCAAAGACACCGTCCACGCCCAGGCGCGCGAACTCCTGCAACTCGCGGGCCGGATCGGCGCCGTACGAGGGGTGCAGGAATGCCGGTTCGCTTCGGAAGGTCCAGGGGTGCACCAGCAGGCCAGCGGCATGAGCATCCGCCACCAGCGCGGTCGCCGGCCCCAGCGATCCGTCCCCCTGCAACGGGACGATCAGGCGCTTGTCCGGACCGATCCCATCGGCATAGGTGGCGACCTGCGCGAGCCCCTCGGGGCGTGCCATCTCGGCATACCCCGCCGGTATGCCCGCCTCCGTCCAGTCCCAGGGCGCGCCGGTGGCCTCGAGCAGCTGGATCAGGCGGGCCCCGGTACGCTGCCGCAACCACTGCAGGTTGCCGGTCTCGAACGACTGGATGAACACCGGCGCATCGGGCCGGTCGAGGCCGCGGGAGGCGAGCGCGGCGAGCAGCGGTTCCTCCAGGGGGAGGCCGATCCCGCGGAAGTAGCTGGGATGCTTGGTCTCGGGATAGACGCCGATGGGACGCCCGACGTCCTGGGAGAGCCGGGCAGCCAGGTCGAGCACCTGGTCCAGGGTCGGGACGGGAAACTCGCCGTCGTGGTCGTGACTGCGGAACGGCAACCGCTCGCGAGCATGAACCTGCTGCAGCTCGGCGAGGGTCAGGTCCTCGATGAACCACCCCGACACCTCCCGGCCATCGACCAGGCGGGTGGACCGGCGGTCGGGATACCAGTCGGCCACGTCAGTGGTGCCGCCGATCTCGTTCTCGTGCCGGGCCACCAGCACGCCATCCCGGGTGCAGACCAGGTCGGGTTCGATGTAGTCGGCCCCCTGGCGCACCGCCAGGGCGTAGGCCGCGAGGGTGTGCTCGGGGAGGTACCCGCTGGCGCCGCGGTGGGCAATGATGAGCGGGGCAACCGGCGGCTGGGGCATGGGGAGGGAGAATACGCGGAGAGGCCGGCCGCCGGAACCTGCGTCCGGGGGCCGGCCTCTCGCGCGGTCGTGGGTCAGAAGGTGTAGGAGATCTTGCTGAGCACCGTGCGGCCCAGGCTGGGCACGCCGACGAAGGTGGCGTACGGGGTGTTCAGCAGGTTCGTGGCGATCAGCGACAGGGTGGCGGTGCGCGCGCCGACCGGGATCCGGTAGGCAAGCTGGGCATCCAGCACCGAGTAGCTGGCGATCGACCGCGGGGTGACCCCGTCCTGCAGGAACCCGGTGGTGAACACGCCCGAGCTGATCGGGAAGCCCTTCACGGCGCGGAAGCGGGTCTCACCGCTCAGCCCGCTCGACTCGTCACGGTAGCGGACCGCGACCGACCCCTTCGCCTTGGGGGCGTTGAGGGTGACGTCGGCAAACCCGGTGGCCTCGCCTTCGCGGCGCACCTCGTCACGCGTGTAGTAGTCCTTGTTGGTGAGCGACACGGTGCCGGCCAGGGTGAACTTGGGGGACACCACCACGTCGAGCGCCATGTCGGCCCCGAACAGGTCCACCTCACCAAAGTTGCGGTAGGTCAGGAAGATGTCGGCCCGCTGCGTCGCGGCGGCGTTGTGGGGCACCACGGTGCCCAGCGGGACGCCCTGGGCGCGACTGGCCGAGGTGGCGCCACTCAGGCCGCCCATGGCGGTGCCGAGCTGGGCAGCGGTCGCCGGGCCGACCAGCGGGGTCAGGTAGGCGATCGTCTCGAGCGTGTTGAGGAAGACGTTCGGCGACTCCACGATCAAGGGACCGACGAAGTTCCGCTTGTTCTCGTACCAGAGGTCGATCGCGACCCGCGCCGTGCCCCCGAGGATCCCCTTGTAGCCCAGCTCGAGGGCCCGGGTGATCGTGGGCGCGATCTGGGCGATGTCGCGGACCGACGTCGCCTCCACGTCGTTGAAGGTCAGCGTGGTCGTGTTGAGCACCCGGAGCTGGGTGCCGACCTGGGCCGGGGTCGGCGCGTTGGCGTTGAGGAACGCCGCCGTCTGCGCGTTGATGGCCCCGCCCTGCTGCAGCGCGCCCACCGCCACACTCCAGAGCGAGGCGGCGTTGGCCGGGATCAGGCCGAAGGCGTCGGCGCCCGGAAAGGGGCTCCGCATGCAGAGGTTGTCCACCCCGCCCGGCGCGCAGGACCCGCCCCGGAACACGAAGCCGTCATCGGGCACGCCCAGGGCCCGGACCGTATAGGGACCCGCCCCGCCCGCGACGATGTCGAGGAAGAGGTTGAGACTGGTGGGGTTGGCGTGGGACCGGTTGAACGTCAGGCGCAGGCTCTGGTTCTCGCCGGCGCGATAGACAAAGGCCACGCGGGGTGAGACCTGGACATCGGCGACGCGATTGTGCTTGTCGGCCCGGAGGGCAGTGGTGACCTCCAGCCGGTCCCCGATCGAGGTGACGGAGTGGAGGTAGCCGCCCCACTCCCGCATCGTGTCATCGTCCTCGTAGACACCATTGATGGTGCCGTTGGTCCGCGAATCGGTCAGGATGTAGTCGGCACCCGCCAGGAAGGTCTGCCGGCTCCCCAGCTGGTAACCCTGCTGGGCCTGCACCGCCCAGAGCCGGGAGCCGTCAAAGAGCGGCAGGCCGGAACGGAGCAGGAAGGTCTCGCCGGCGTCGGAGAAGTTGCCGAACGCCTGGACGAAGAACTGCTTGTGCGTCATCCGCGCCTGGGCGTACTGGTAGACCCACCCCTGCGCCTGCCCGGCGCCCAGGCCGGTCAGTTCGATCAGGTTCTTGGCGTTGGCATAGCCGTAGTTCGCCACGATGCTGGTCTGCAGGTTGGGCCGGTAGTCGGCCCGCACGTCGAAGCTGTAGCGCTCGATCTTGTAGTCGCGGCAGGTGATGCCGCAGCCCTCGGCAGCGGCCCGGGCCGACTCGCCCAGGTCCACGTGCTGCCAGTCGTCGCCGGTGAAGTACTCGCCCGACAGCTTGTAGCCGAACTTCTCGCCCATCACGCCGGCGTGCCGCCCCGAGAGCCGGTAGAGGCTCCCGGCGTCATCATAGCGCCGGTAGGCCCGGTTGCCACCGCCGTCCACCTGGCTGACGTACGGAGTGGCGCTGCGGAGGCCGCCCTCGAGCGCCAGCGTGGTGCCGCGGTAGTCGAGCGGCGACTTGGTGACCATGTTCAGCACGCCACCCGAGGCATAGGGACCATACAGCGCCGCACCCGGGCCGAGCACCACTTCCATCCGCTCCAGGTCCTCCCCGGTGCCCGGGAAGAACGCCGGCACGTTCACGCGCAGCGACGGCACCGACGCGAACCGGTGGTCGGTGAGCATCAGCATCGAACCGGAGAAGATGTTGTTGAAGCCGCGCACCACGACATTGCTCTGGACCAGGCCGCCCTGGCTGACGTCCACCCCGGGCACCCCCTTGAGATGGTCCATGACCGTGATCGCCGGGCGCTCGGCCAGCTCGGTGGCCTGCAGCACCGTGACCGAGGCCGGGGCGTCGATCGCCTTCTCGACCCGGCGGCTCACCGCCGAGACCTCGACCTCCTGGAGCACGGTGGCCTGGGGTGAGAGGGCAAAATCCATGGTTACAGTTGCGTTGGCCGCCACCTGCACCGCCTCCCGCACCTCCGGGCCGTATCCGATCAGCGACGTGCGGATCCGGTAGGTACCCGGCGCCACACCGGTGATCCGGTAGGTGCCGGTCGGCGAGGTGACCGTTCGGGCCGTGGAGAGGTCCATGCCTTCCTGGTAAATGACAATGTTCACCCCGGCGATCCCGCGCGAGGTTCCCGCCTCCGTCACCGTCCCGGAGATCGTCCCCGTCTGTGCCGCCAGGGGCGCGGCGAGGGTGAGCAGGGAAAGCAGGGAGGCCACCCAAGTCCTGGGTCGTGCACTCATGCGATGTACCTCGATGGGATGTGGCTAGGCTGGATCGGCCGGACCATCACCGACTTCCAGTGGGAATCAATCGGTCGGAATTCTTCACGATTCGGCTCCATGTAATAGGCGATCCGGATCGATTTGTGTCAAGAGACGCCCGGGCACGATCGGGCTATATTGCGCACCGTCCCGCCGGGCACATCCGGGGGGAAGTGCCCGGCCCCCCTCGACTCCGCCCCAGGATGGCCATGCCCCCGCTGATCGAAGCCGTACCCAATTTCTCCGAAGGCCGTGATCCCGAGATCATCCGCCAGATCGTGGCACGGATCGCCGCCGTCGAGGGAGTGACCGTGCTCAACGTGGATCCCGGCAAGGCCACCAACCGGACCGTGGTCACGTTCGTCGGCGCCCCGGCCGCGGTGGCGGAGGGCGCGTTCCAGGGGATCCGCGCCGCGTCCGAGCTGATCGACATGCGCCGGCACACCGGCGAGCACCCCCGGATGGGGGCGACCGATGTCTGCCCCCTGATCCCGATTTCGGACATCTCGATGGAGCAGTGCGCCGAGATCGCCCGCCAGCTGGGCGATCGGGTGGGCCGGGAGCTCGATATACCCGTCTACCTGTACGAGGCGGCCCAGCCCAACCCGCGCCGCCGCAACCTGGCCCAGATCCGGGCTGGGGAATACGAGGGGTTCGCCCGAAAGATCCAGGACCCCGCCTGGGCCCCTGATTTCGGCCCCGCGGTCCTCCCCCCGAAGCACGGTGCCACCGTGATCGGGGCCCGGGACTTCCTCGTGGCCTTCAACGTCAACCTCAACACCACCTCCACCCGCCGGGCCAACGCCATCGCCTTCGACGTTCGCGAGGCCGGCCGCCCCAAGCGGTCGGGCCACCCGCTGACCGGTCCGATCGAGCGCGACGCGGCCGGCGAACCGATCACGATCCCCGGTTCCCTCAAGGCGGTCAAGGCGATCGGCTGGTTCATCGAGGAATACGGCATCGCCCAGGTGTCGATGAACCTGGTCGACCTGTCGGTGACCCCGATTCACGTGGCGTTCGACGAGGTGGTGGCCAAGGCCGCCGCGCGCGGGGTGCGGGTCACCGGGTCGGAGCTGGTGGGGCTGGTTCCGCTGGCCGCGATGCTGGAAGCGGGCCGGCACTACCTCCGGCTGCAGCAGCGGAGTGTCGGGGTCAGCGATGCGGAGCTGGTCCGGATCGCGATCCGCTCGATGGGGCTCGACGAGCTGTCGCCGTTCGACCCCCGGGAGCGGATCATCGAGTACCAGCTCGGCCTCGGTCAGCCGGGCCCGCTGGTGGCCCAGTCGGTGCAGGCGTTCGTCGACGTCACCGCCTCCGAAAGCGTGGCGCCCGGGGGCGGGTCGGTGGCTGCATTGGTCGGCGCCCTGGGTGCCGCGCTCGGCACCATGGTGGCCAACCTCTCCGCCCACAAGCGGGGCTGGGACGCGCGCTGGGAGGAGTTCTCCGCGGCGGCGGAAGAAGGCCGCCGGGCCACAACAACCCTGCTGGCGCTGGTGGACGAGGACACCCGGGCCTTCAACGCGGTCATGGCGGCGCTGGGCATGCCAAAGGCCACCGAGGCCGAGCGGGCCACCCGCAAGGCCGCGCTGGAGGCCGCCAACCTCGAGGCCGCCCGGGTTCCCCTCCGGGTTGCCGAGGCGGCCTGCGGGGCCATGCCGTTCATCCGCACCATGGCCGAGACCGGCAACCCGGCCTCGGCCTCGGACGCCGCGGTCGGCGGACTCTGCGCCCGCACCGCCGTGCTCGGCGCCTGCCTCAATGTCCGGACCAACCTGCCGGGAATCGCGGGAGCGGAAGATCGCGCAGCCCTCGAGGCGGCCGCCACCCGGCTGGAAGCCGAGGCGGTGGTGCTCGAGGCGGAGATCATGGCGATCGCCCGCGGCAAGATCGGCTGAGTCAGCCCTCGCGGAGGAGGCGGCTCGGCCGGGGGGCACGCACCCCGTTCGCCTCGAGCCCGCTGAACACTGCCGCCATGGCGACCTCGGGATCATCGGTCACCGTCAGCAGGTCCAGGTCGCCGGGGCTGATCGTCCCCTCGCGTCCGAGGGTGTCCCGGAGGAAGTCCAGCAGCGGCTGCCAGTAGGCGGTGCCCATCAGCACGATGGGAAACGAGGCGATCTTGCCGGTCTGGACCAGGGTGACCGCCTCGAAGAGCTCGTCCATGGTGCCAAATCCGCCCGGCAGGACCAGGAACGCCGAGCTGTACTTGACCAGCATCACCTTGCGGACGAAGAAATACCGGAAGTCCACGAACTGGTCGAGGTAGGGATTGGGCGCCTGCTCGTGCGGCAGCTGGATGTTGCAGCCGATCGAGAGCCCCCCCGCCTCCTTGGCCCCCCGATTGGCCCCCTCCATCACGCCGGGCCCCCCACCCGTCATCGTGACCAGCCCGGCCTGGGCAATCTCGCGGCCCATGCGCCGGGCCAGCAGGTACGACGGGTGGTCCTCCCCGAACCGGGCGCTCCCGAAGACCGTCACGCACGGCCCCAGGAAGTGCAGCTTCCGGAACCCCCGAATGAACTCGGCCCCGATCCGGAGCACCCGGCGCGCCTCCGAGAGCCGGCTACGCGGGCCGGAGAGGAAGGTGACGACATCCTCGTCGCCGGGGGCGTACGGCCAGGGCCCCGGGTCCGGGGCCTGGGCAGGGGTCGGGGCATGGGGATCGGGCGGGCTGACGGTCGGATCGGCAGTCATCCCGGGAAGATACCCAGGTCGGCGGGCGGGGTGTGTGGCCTGAAACGCCTGAAACGTCCCCAGCCAGCATACCCGCGTCCAATTGTGCGGGTCGAGCCACACGGGCAATATTGCACACGCTGGTCACCACGCGGGACGCCTGTCCCGACCTGTGGTTCCGGCTCATCAGACGAGGGAATGACCATGAACATTCGCGCCGCAGTCGCTGGACTCCTGCTGCTATCCGCCTGCACCCAGAGTCCGGATGGAGTGGCTCGGATCCCCGCAGACTCGGCCGGGGTGTTTCGGGCCCAGGTGGAGGAACTGCGCCTGGTCTCCGCCACCAAGGACAGCCTCTACAACGACCTGGCGGCCACGACCAGCCTGATCGCGGAGATCAACACCGAACTGGCGACGGTGCGGACCCAGAGCCAGAACATGAGCGCGGTGGTCTCCCCGGAATCGCCGCTGTCGGCCTCGAGCGAGCGGGCCGCGGTCCTGTCGCGGGTGCGCGAGCTGACCCAGCGGGTGCGCCAGAGCGAGTCCAACCTGCGGGCCACCCGGCAGCGGCTGACCGCGCTGACCCAGGACTCCGAGTCGATGCGGACCCAGCTGGCGGTGTTCGAGACCACGATCGCCGACCTCAACCAGATGCTCGAGGGGCAGAAGGCCACCATCGCCGGCCTCGAGTCCGAGCTCGGCGCCCTCCGCGCGGCCAACGTCCAGCTCGCCTCCGAAAAGGAGGCGCTCACCGACACCGTCGCCGACCTGACGATCCGCGACAACACCGTGTACTACGTCGTCGGTACCCGGCAGGAGCTCAAGGAGCAGGGAATCATCCAGGAGACCGGGGGCGGCCGGTGGCTGATCTTCACCCGTACCGGCGAGACCCTGATCCCCTCGCCCAACCTGACCCCGGATGGCTTCGTCGAGGCGGACAAGCGGATGATCACCGAGATCCCGCTGCCCAATCCGGACAAGACCTACGAAATCGTGTCCGCCCAGAACCTGGACTACATCGACGCCAGCGCCCTCCAGAAGGGCCGGAAGATCCGTGGGCACCTGCGGATCAACTCTCCCGAGCAGTTCTGGGCCCCGTCGAAGTACCTGATCGTCGTGCAGAACTAGCCCGACACCCGGTCCGAAACACGCGGGGGCGCGCCAACCGGCGCGCCCCCGCGTGCGTTCCCGGACCTGGGTGGCCGGCCCTACATCTCCTTGATCTCGACCGACCCGAGGAGGACGTTGCCGGTGACCCGGAGGGTCAGCCCGTTCGGCGGGACGAAGCTCTTCCGCTTCTTCTTGTGCTCGTTGCTGCCCAGGATGGCGTCGACCTCGTTCTGCACCGTGGTTCCGATGGGCACGATGATGACCAGGCTGCCGACCGAGACCGAGACGTGGATGTCGATCACGTCGTCCGGGAGGATGGCATCGCGGAAGTCGAGGTGCATCTCGCCGAAGAGGCTCAGCACCTCGAGCTGGTAGGGCACCACCCAGTTGCCCTCGCGCCGGGTGGAGGTGAGCACCGCCGAGACCCGGAGCTGCTGGGAGAACGGCACCATCGGCGCCTCGGGCTCGTAGGCCGCCACCCCGTATCCCGGGGTCTCCTCCCGCAGGTCGGCCACCACGGCCAGGACCCCGGCGTCGCTGGAGGCCGCCTGCACCGCCGCCAGCCGCTCCTCGAACAACAGGTCGGAGATCCGCCCCTCGGCCTGGGCCGCGCAGAGCAGTTCCACCGCCTCCCGGCGGACCACGGATAGCGACATCGGTCAAATCTCGGGGCAGGGGCCCGTGTCGGGCAAGCGCAGCGGGGCCGCGGGGTCCGGGAGCGGCCCAGCACGGCCCCGTGGGATCCTAGGGCACCAGCCGGATGTTGGAGTTCCCCCGTGGCGGATTGACGTACACGCTGACCAGGCTCTCGTTGCCGTCGGCCCCGATCGCCGCCACCCCGAAGACGTAATCGTCGATCGAGACGTTCGGCAGCGCGAAGGTGGTGAACGTGCCGACCACTGCCTCGTGCTGCCAGTCCATGCTCCAGCTGTCGCGCCAGACGACCCGGTAGCCCACCGCCCCGGGCGACGGACACCACCGCAGGGTGGCGTCGTACCCACTCTGCCCCCGGCCGAGCGAGGGGCGGCACTGCGCCACCGGGGTGGAGCTCGGCGCCGGCGGGGCCAGCGCCAGCCCCGCCGCGGCGGCAACGTTGACCCGGGCGTTGCGGGCGAGGTACTCCGGGTCGACCCCGTCCACCGTGTCGTTTACGGTGTGCTGCTTGGCATAGTTTTCGTGGGTCTCGGTGAACCGGACACCGGCGAAGCCGTACTGGTTGAACGCGGTGTGGTCCCCGCCGCGGCCGAAGCGGTCGTGCCGGGCGATCAGCCGGACCTCGTGCGCCGGCACATAGCGCGCGGCCAGCCGCTGGATGTAGCGCGCCACCTGGCGCGAGGGCGAATCCTCGGGGCCCTCGGAGAAGACCCGCAGGGCCCGGGTGTTGGCCAGTCCGGAGCCGCCAAGCCCCCCACCGATGATGTCGTTGTTGAGCACCGCATCGATCCGGACGCTGTCCTCGGCGGCCTTCCGCGCGTGCACGGCGGCACCCACCAGCCCCTGCTCCTCCCCGGCCAGGGCGATGAACACCAACGTGGCATCGAACTCGACCCCGCTCTGGGCGAACACCCGGGCGAGTTCCATGACGAGCGCCGTCCCGCTGCCGTCGTCATTGGCCCCCGGGGCGGGGTTGTCGCCCTCGGCCCAGTTGAACCCGGGGGCAGCCTCCGCCCGGGCGACCGTGTCGTAGTGCCCGCTGATGTAGACGCGCCGGGCGCTCTTCCCCGGGAGCACCGCCATCACGTTGCGCAGTTCGAAGTCGCGGGTGAGCCGCTGCCCCTGCGCCGCGATCTGGTAGGTGTCGAAGCTGACCTGGAGCCGGGGGCTCATCTTCCGGAACTCGTCGAAGATCCACTGGCGTGCGGCGCCGATCCCCCGGTCGGGGCGATCGGTCGCGGAGAAGACATGGCGGGTCTCGAATCCCGCCAA
This sequence comes from Gemmatimonadales bacterium, assembly GCA_048499805.1. Classification (GTDB taxonomy): domain Bacteria; phylum Gemmatimonadota; class Gemmatimonadetes; order Gemmatimonadales; family GWC2-71-9; genus JAWXBA01. The sequence goes on from JASNZF010000005.1 coordinate 336,512, forward strand.
TGCGGCGACGGTGGCCCCGAGGCGCTCGGCGCTGACGGCATCGACCATGGCGGTGATCCGCTGGTCGGCCATCCCCACCGGGATCTGGGCCGCCAGGGGCCCTCCGAGAAGGAGAAGCGTGGCGAGCGGGGCGAAGCGACGAGCCATGGGACTGCTCCTTGGTGAGTTTCAGGTAACCTGAAAGGGGCGCTGGGACCGGAGCACCCGGGTGCCAACGGTCAGGACCACCTCGAGGAGATACGTCCCCCGTCCGAGCCGGGCCAGGTCCAGCGACATGGAACCACTGCCATCCCGTCGCACCGGGGCGGGCACCGGCCAGGACCAGGCGAGCGTGGCGTCGCCGCCACGCTGGGGCCGCACCTGGATCCGCACGGTGACGGAGTCCTCGCCTGCGGGCAGCCCGCTCCACTCCCAGTAGAGGCCGACCTGGCCGCCGCGCCGGATCGCACGACCCCTGATCATCCGGGGGAGAACCTCCTCGAGTCGATCGGGAACGAGTTCCCCCGGCTCGAACAGCAGCAGGTCGGAAAGCATCGGCCCCGCCACCGGAAGCGGCGGCTCCCAGACCTCGCGATGCCGGCCCCAGATGGCACCATCCGCCGTCAGCAGTTCCAGTCCGGCCGATTCGAGCCGGGTCCCGGCCAGCGCGGTCACCACTCCCCCGCGGCCCTCCACGAACCGTCCAGCCACCACCGGTGCCTCGCCAACCGGCTTTCCGGCCAGTACGGCAGTGGTCCCTTCGGTGTTGAGCGGGCTGGCGGGTGGCAGCTGCCAGGCGGCCACGAGCAGGGTGCCATCGGCGCGCGGCAACCGTGCCAGCTGCACATCCGCGATCCCGAAGATCGCCGCGAGCCCGGGGGGCTTGAACCGAGCCAGGGGCCGCTCGTCCGCCAGGTCCACCTCGGACGCCTCGAGCCCCCTGGGCACGAAGCCCCAGGCCGGCGAGGGATCGTGCCCGATGACCGACCCGGTGCCGAATCCGCCGCGCCCCGGTTCCTGGCTCCAGCCGATGGGCCAACCGTAGCGGAGGACCAGTTCCCGCTGGGTGTCGTCGAACCGGAACCCGTACGGCGTCAGGGTCCCGTCCGCCAGGTGAACCAGGACCTGGCGCGCCAGGAACTCGGTCCGGACACTGTTCCCCGCCCTCGCCAGCAGGGGGCGTCCGAATTCCAGCCACCGCTCGGCGGCGTCGGCCCGCGCCGGACACGGCAGGTTTCGCCATTCCCGCGCCGCCCCGCCCGGCAGCAGGAGCCGGATGTCGAGCCAGGCGCAACGCTCCTCGGCGGTTGCCCGCCGGAGCGCCCGGGTGAACGCGGAGTCGGCCTCCTCCACCTCGCCAGTCCAGTGGTGCACCAGCCCGACCAGCGCGCCGCACCAGGCGCTCGTGCTGGCACAGCCCGCGGCCGCCTGGAGCGCCTCGCCCGGCCGGTCGGCTTCGAGCAGGTAGCGCACCTGCTGTCCGATGGGCCAGGGATCGTCCGGCACCCGTGCGACCGCCGCGCTCAACTCGACCAGGAGAGCCGCCCGGGCGCCGGTGATCTCGGCGCCCTCCGGAGGGGGCGGGGTCTCGGTGGCGTCATACCAGTAGCAGAGCCCGCCGATCCGTTCATCGCAGCGCCGGGATGGCTCCAGCGTGGTCCGGGGCAGGTGAAAGCGCCGGGTCCGCTCGAACTCGGCCTGGGCCGACCGGGCCTGCTTCAGGATCGCCTCGGGATCCTGGAGGAGGGCCACGACCGCCAGCGTGAGCAGCACCGGCCCCGATCCCTCAGGGCCGCAGCACGGACATCCCCTGCCGGAAGACGATGTCCACGGGAATGCCCAGCGCGTCCAGCCGGTCCAGGTCGGCGCGGAGCTGGTCGCCGATGGCGCCATAGCGCGCGGTGAACGCCCGCGCCGCCTCGAGGTCCCCGTCACCCTGGAGCCGCAGGATCGTGGCGGAGAGGGAGTCCATCGCCACCCGGAGGCGGGGATGGTCCACCCGGTAGCGGCCGCTCGCGCTGTCGCGGCTGAACGCGCCCAGCTCGGAGAAGAAGTTGAACCGGGCCACGTTGGCCCGCCCGTGCGCGCTGGCGGCGCCGAACCGGATCGAGCGGAGCATCCCCGCCACGAAGGTGGTGTAGTACTCCTCCAGCGGCGCCTCGCCGACCTCGCCCCGGGCGTGCAGCGCGGTGATCATGTAGAGCCCGAGGACGTCGGCCTTCCCCTCCTCGAGCGCGGAGGCCTGGTCCTGCATCGCCTCGCGCACCGTGCCGCGGCCGGCGATGGTGTTCTTGATCCCGAGGCCGTGGGCCACCTCATGGAACATCGTGTTGGCGAAGAAGGCATCGAAGGTCACGGCGGGGAGCTGGTCCTCCGCCAGCAGGGCCTCCGCCAGGGGCCGGGTGATCAGGTCGAACTTGGCCCGCATGCTGTTCTTGAGCTGGAGCCGGCGGGTGCCCTTGGCGAGCTGGACCCGCTCGTCATTGGGGAGGTTGATCGCGATCGTCTTGGAGCCGGCATTGGCCTCGCCGGCGTAGTAGACGGCGTCGTACGCATTCAGTTCCGAGTCGCTGCCGGGCTGCTCGCGGCGGTAGGCCGGGGCTACGGGAAGCCCCTGCTGCAGCGCCGGGAGCAACGCGGCATAGCGGGACAGCCGCTCGCTCCAGGCCCGGTCCTTGACCAGCACGTAGGCCTCGTAGGAGGCCTTGTAGCCGAACAGCTGGTCCTCGTAGGTCTCGATCGGGCCGATGACGACGTCGAGGCCGTTCTGCTTCATCTCCATCCAGGCCATGTCGCTGGCGAGGTAGTCGTCGTCGAGCAGGGCCGAGGCGCGCAGCTCGAGATAGCGCCGGAGCCCGGGGTCTTCGGCCAGCGCCGCCGCTTCGCGGAGCTTGCCCGCGGCCCGGGCCACCGGCTCGGCGAATGCCAGATGGTAGGGAATGGCGCGGAGGCCCCCCTCCGGGGTGCGACGCACCAGGGTGTAGAGTGAGCGCAGGGAGTCGGCCACTGGACCGCCCGCCGCGACCGCCGCTTCGAATTCCTCCCGGGTCATGTCGGCGGGATAGAACCCCGAACCGGCCGGCTTCGGGCCCACCCCGCCGAGGAACGGGGCGTTGTCGGCCAACCGATCCCAGGGGCCGTAGTTGATCCGTGCGTAGGCCTGCAGCTGGGGATCCGTGATCGCCGCGAGCAGGCTGTCCCGGTTGCCCCAGGCCTGCCGCCAGAAGATCTCGTCCATGGCATCGGCCGCCTCGATCAAGAGCGGGATCATGGCCTGCTCGCTGGGCGAGAGGCTGCCCAGGTCGGCGGTCAGGGCCACCTCGGCATATTCGGCCAGCACCGGGGCCGGGCCGGCATCGGCGGGGGCCCCCGCCTGGCAAGCGGCGACGAGGAACACGGCGGCAACAGGGGGCAGGTGGCGCATCGGGCACTCCAGCGGGGGGATCGGGACTCAGGATAATACGACACTCCCGGGGCGGTCGCGAGCGCCGGCGCCCGGCAACCACCCCGCCAACCGATTATTTTCCGCCGATGCCAAAGTCATCGAATCTTCGTGGTGCCGACCTGCTGCTCAATCCCCGTCACAACAAGGGTACCGCCTTCACGGAGGCCGAGCGCGACCAGCTCGGGCTCCGCGGCCTGCTGCCCCCCCGGGTGTTCACGCTCGAGGAGCAGGAAGTCCGGATCCTGGACGCCTTCCGCGGCAAGGCGACCCCGCTCGAGAAGTACATCTACCTCTCCTCGTTGCAGGACCGGAACGAGACGCTGTTCTACAAGGTGATCAGCGGGCATCTGGCCGAGATGATGCCGATCATCTACACCCCGACGGTGGGCGAGGCCTGCCGGGTCTTCAGCCGGATCTTCCGGCGGCCCCGCGGGCTCTATATCACCTCGCGCGACAAGGGACGGATCCGGGAGTCGCTGCGCAACTGGCCGGCAGAGCGGGTCTCGGTGATCGTGGTGACCGATGGCGAGCGGATCCTTGGCCTGGGCGACCTGGGTGCCCACGGCATGGGGATCCCAATCGGCAAGCTGGCGCTGTACACCGCCTGCGCGGGAATCCCGCCCGCGGAATGCCTGCCGATCAGCATTGATGTCGGCACCGAGAATGCCGAGCTCCGCGCCGATCCCCTTTACACCGGGCTCCTCCAGCCGAGGATCCGGGGGGCGGAGTACGACGCGCTGCTCGAGGAGTTCGTCGAGGCGGTACAGGACGTCTTCCCGGGCGTGCTGCTCCAGTGGGAGGACTTCGCCACCGACAACGCCTTCGGGCTGCTGGCCCGCTACCGGAATCGGCTCTGCACCTTCAATGACGACATCCAGGGCACGGCTGCCGTGACCCTCTCGGGGCTGCTCTCGGCCACCCGGATCACCGGCCAGCCCCTGGCCGAGCAGCGGCTGCTCTTCCTCGGCGCCGGCTCGGCGGCGACCGGGATCGGGGAGCTGATCGTCAATGCCATCGTCCGCGAGGGGGTGCCGGTGGCGGAGGCCCGCGCCAAGTGCTGGTTCGTGGATTCGCGCGGACTGGTCGTCGCCGCGCGCACCGACCTGCAGGACTACAAGCGCCCCTTTGCGCACGAGCACCCGCCGGTCGCCAGCTTCCTCGAGGCGGTCCAGGCCCTCAAGCCCACCGCGATCCTGGGCCTCGCGGCGCAGCCCGGCGCCTTCAGCCCCGAGGTGTTGCGGGCCATGGCTGCGCAGCAGGAGCGGCCGATCATCTTCGCCCTCTCGAACCCGACCTCGAAGTCGGAGTGCACCGCCGAGGCCGCCTACACGCATACCGAGGGACGCGGCGTCTTCGCCAGCGGCAGCCCGTTCGACCCGGTGACCGTCCATGGCCGGACCTTCGTCCCGGGCCAGGGCAATAACGCGTACATCTTCCCGGGGCTGGGGCTCGGCGCGGTGGTGGCCGGTGCCACCCGGGTGACCGACGCCATGTTCCACGCCGCGGCCCAGACTCTGGCGAACTACCTGACCGAGGACTCCCTGGCGCAGGGTTCCCTCTTCCCGCCCCTAGCGGAGATTCGCGAGGTCTCCGCGCGGATCGCCGAAGCGGTGGTGCGGGTGGCGCAGGCGGAAGGGCTCGCCACCGCCGAGCTGCCGGAAGACATCGCCGGACTCGTCCGGCGCCGGATGTACCAGCCCCGCTATCCCGAGTACGTGCCGACCGCATGACCGGCACCCTGGGGCCGATCCTGCGGCCGCGGTCGGTGGCGGTGGTCGGCGCCTCCCGACAGCCCGGGACGATCGGCCACGAGTTGGTCGCCGCCCTGGTGCGCAACGGCTTCACCGGGCCGGTCTACCCGGTCAATCCCTCGGCCCGATCGATCGGGGCCGTGCCGGCCTTCCCCTCCATCGCCGCGCTCCCTGAGGCGCCCGACCTGGCGGTCATCGCCGTCCCCAAGGCCCAGGTCCTCCCGGTGGCCCGCGAGTGCGTGGAGCGCGGTGTGGGCGGCCTGGTGGTCATTTCCGCGGGCTTTCGCGAAGTGGGCCCCGAGGGCGCAGCGCTGGAACGGGAGCTGACCGAGTTCGTCCGGGCCGCCGGGGTCCGGATGATCGGCCCCAACTGCATGGGGGTGCTCAACACCCACCCCGACTTCCGCCTCAACGCCACCTTTGCCGCCGGCCTCCCGCCGGTCGGGCGGATCGGTTTCGTGAGCCAGTCCGGCGCGATGGGACTCAGCGTCCTGGACTACGCCCGCGAGTACGGCATCGGGATCTCCCAGTTCGTCTCGGTGGGCAACAAGCCCGACGTCAGCGGCAACGACCTGCTGCTGGCGTGGGAGGACGACCCCGATGTCGAGGTGATCCTGATGTACGTGGAGAGCTTCGGCAATCCGCGGAAGTTCCTCGACATCGCCGGGCGGATCACCCGGGAGAAGCCGATCATCGTGGTCAAGTCGGGGGCCTCCCAGGCCGGCGCCCGGGCGGCCTCCAGCCACACCGGCGCCCTGGCCGCCAGCGATGCCGCAGTCGGCGCCCTCCTCGAACAGGCCGGCGTGCTGCGGGCCCGGACGGTCGGGGAACTGTTCGACCTCGCCATCGCATTCAGCGGGCGGAGCCTGCCACGGTCCCGCCGCACGGCGGTGCTCACCAATGCCGGCGGGCCGGGGATCCTGGCCGCCGATGCCCTCGAGGCGCTGGAGATGTCGGTGGCCGAGCTGTCACCCGCCACCGTGGAGCGCCTCCGCCCGCTCTTCCCTCCCGAAGCCTCGATCCGCAACCCGCTCGACATGATCGCGTCGGCCACCCCGGCCGGGTATCGTGCCGCGCTCGGTGCCCTCCTCGAAGATCCCAACCTTGATGCCATCCTGGCGATGTTCGTCCCGCCGCTGGGGATCAAGCAGGAGGATGTCACCGAGGCGATCGCGGCCGCGGCGGTGCACCAGCCCGGCACGCCGGTCTACGCGGTGCTGATGGGCCACGAGGGACTGCCACAGGGCAAGGCCGCGCTCCACGCCGCCGGCATTCCCGCCTACATCTTCCCGGAATCCGCCGCCCGGGCAGTGGCGGCCCAGAACCGGTATCGCGAGTGGCGGGAGCGCCCCGCCCGGCGGGAGGAGCGGCGCCCGATGGACCAGGCGGCCATCGATCGCATCCTGGCGGCGGCGCGCGGCCGCGGGGCCGTGCGGCTATCGGAACTCGAAGCGCTGGAGCTGATGAGCGCCGCCGGGATCCCCGTGGCCGAGGCGCGGATGACCCGCACGGTGGAGGAGGCGGTCGCCGCGGGCGAGGCGCTCGGCTGGCCGGTGGTCTGCAAGGTCATGGCGCCGGCCATCAGCCACAAGACCGAGGCCGACGGGGTCCACACCGGGGTGCGCGATGCCGACGGCGTGCGCGAAGCCTGGCGGCGGATCCACGCCGGGGCCGCCCGGACCCATCCCGACGCGACCGTCGAGGGGGTGCTGGTGCAGCGGCAGGGTCGGGGGTCGGCGGAGCTCATCGCCGGGATGAGCCGGGAGGCCGGCTTCGGGCCGCTGGTCATGTTCGGGCTGGGCGGCACCCTGGTCGAGGTGCTGCGCGATGTGGTCTTCCGGCTCGCGCCGGTGACCCCGCTGGAGGCGGAAGACATGCTGGAAGGGATCCGCGGACGGTCCATCCTGGCCGGCCCCCGGGGCGCCCCACCGGCCGACCGCCCGGCACTGGTGGAAGTCCTGGTCCGGATCGGCCAGCTGGCCGCGGATTATCCGGAGATTGCCGCCGTGGACCTCAACCCCGTCCTGGCACTCTCCGCGGGGTGTCTCGCGGTCGATGCCCGGGTTGCGCTCACTCCCCCGGCGGCACCACCTGGGCCGGTGCCGGAACGGTGAGGAACTGGAACGCGAGGTTGGACACCAGGCAGTACGCGGCGAAGTAGTAGAACCCGGACTCGGCCACCGCGTCGAGATTGTCGGTGGCCCGACCCGCCAGCATGGCAATGAACACGCCCACCACGAACACATCCGCCATCGCCCACTTGCTGATCGACCGGACGAAGAGGTAGAGCCGGTACCGGGGCGCCGGCCTCCGCATCCCGAGGAGTACCGCCACGGCGCCAATCTTGAGGAACGGCACCGTGATGCTGAAGAACAGGATCAGGCCGGCCACGAAGTCATTCCCCGAGTCATGCAGGCTCTCGACCGCCTGGAGGACACTCTGGGTCTGCCGGAACAACTCGCGGCTGACCCCCATGATGTCGACGGAGGCCGTGATGGTCAGCATCGGCTGCATCAGGCCGGGCAGGAGGAGCCCCACCGACAGGACGGTCAGGGCCAGGGCAATCCAGTTGCGGGGAGGCATGGGAGAAAGGTAACGCTGGGTTCCCGCGACCAGGAGGAGTTACCTTTCCGGCATGCCCGGATGCGCCACTGTCTTTCCCATCCCGTTCCTGCTCGGCGGTCTCCTCGCCCTCGCCTTCGGCATCCCGGAGGCGGTGGACGGGCGCTGGACCCCCGCCATCATCCTGGGGGTCCTGGGCACGGCCGGGATCATCGCCGGACTCACCCTCCATTTCGGGTTCCGGCGCCGGGCGGCGCGGGAGCGTCGGCTGGCCCAGCGCCAGGCGGCCTGGCCGAACGAGCCCTGGCGCTGGCGTGAGGACTGGGCCGATGGCCCGATCACCGACACCAGCCGCCAGCAGGCCCTCGCGACCTGGTTCGTCGCGGCACTCTGGAACGCGATTGCCCTGCCTTCCTCGCTGCTCGCCATCCGGGAGGCGCTCCGCACCGGTGAGCCCCTCCTCTGGCTGGTCACCGGCTTCGGTGTCATCGGCCTGGGGCTGCTGATCCAGGCCGTCTACCTCACCCTGCACCACCGGCGCTTCGGGACCTCCGCCCTCGAACTCGAGACCTTCCCCGGCTTCTTCGGCGGGACGCTCGCCGGGCGGATCCGGGCCTCCCGCGACCTGCACCTGGCCGGACGGATCCCGGTGGCGCTCCGGTGCATCCGGCTCGGCGGAGGGGCGGAGGAAGTGCTCTGGGAGGCCCAGATCGACGTCGTCCGCACCTTCCGTGACGGCGCCTCGACGGTGATCCATTTCGCGTTCCGGCTCCCCCCGGAGGGCGAGCCCTCGTCGCCGCTTCCGGACCCCAATGGGGTCTGCTGGCGCCTCGAGGCCAACGCGGAGGTGCCCGGCGTCGACTACCGGGCCAGCTTCGAGGTCCCCGTCTTCGCCCCCCCGCCGGGCACCGTCGTCGCCGTCAGCGACGTGCCGATCGCGGTCGGCTTCGACGACTATGTCCAGCCGCCCAGCTCGCGGATCCTGGTGACCACGACCCAGCATGGCACCGAGGTCTGGCTGCCCGCGGCCCGGCACCTCGTTCCGGCCCTGGTCGTGACCGGTTCGGCGGTCTTCTTCGGGGGGCTCGGCGTCTTCCTGCTCTGGACCGATGCGCCCCAGCTCCTGGCGTGGGCCGTCTGCCTGATCGGCGCCGTCATCGGCCTCGCCGCCGCCAACCTGCTGTTCGGCACCAGCCAGATCCTCGCCAACCTCGATGGGATGGAGATCACCCAGGGGTTCCTCGGGCTCGGCCGGACCCGGCACATCCCCGCCGCCGATGTCCTGGACATCGCCACCCACACCAGCATGCAGGCCAACGCCCGCTACTATGCCAACCTCGCGTTGGTCCGGCGCAGCGGTGGGCGGGTGGTCCTGGGGCGCGCCATCCGGGAGAAGCGTGAGGCAGAATGGCTTGCCGATCGTCTCCTTCGTGCCCTGGGGCGCTGAACCGCCCCCCGCCCAGCCCATTCCAGAGGGATCCCGATGCGCACCACGCACCTCCTGGCCGCCGCCTGTACGGCCCTCCTTTCCTCGGCCTGCCTCCTCGACACCGGGGAGCCCGACACCTCGTTCATTGCCGACTACCAATTCGGCGTGGGCCAGACCGCCAGTGGCTGGGCCGCCGGTGCCGTGGACTTCCCGGCCGCCGAGGAGGGCGACGTCGGCTTCGTGGGTGACGTCCGGGTCCGGCCCGAGGAGACCCTGGACCTGGCCCCGGCACTCTACCTGCAGGGCGCCAATGTGAGTGGCGACCTGTTCATGTACTGGTACCGGATGATCGATGGCTTCGTCCCCAACGCCGAGTACACCATCGGCGTCGACATCGAGTACAGCAGCAGGTTCGGGCGCGACTGTACCACCGGCGCCGGCCCCACCACCTGGATCAAGGCCGGCGCCGTCGGCGTGGAACCGTCCCGCAGCGTGGATCAGTCCGGGAACTACCGCCTCAACGTGGACAAGGGCCAGCATGCCACCGGCGGCGCCACGGTCCTCAGCCTCGGCGACCTGCGCACCAACGCCCCGGGTTGCATCGTCAACGGCCCCTACTCGGTCTGGGGCCGGCACTCGGGGCAGGACGCCCTGCGGGTCCGGGCCAGCGCCGCAGGCCAGCTCTGGCTGATCTTCGGGATTGAATCGACCGCCGCCGGAACCCTGACCATGTACATCAACCGGTTCGGGGTGCGGTTCCGGCCGGTATCTTGACGGGTGAGAGGTAAGAGGTAAGAGGAAACCTGGAAGCGCGAAGTGGGAACGGCGGGGACACTGCGGACCATGCGAAAAAGGGAGGCCCCTCCAAGTGGGGACCTCCCTCTGTCGTCGTGCCCCGACCCAACCACACGGTCCCCGATACACCCCCGCTTACCTCTCACCTCTCACCTCTCACCTCTCACCTCTCACCTCTTACCTCTTACCCCTTACCCCTTACCTCTTACCCGTCACTCCCACGCGATCCCGTAGTCCTCCCCGAAGTTGGAGGACCCGCCCCAGAAGGTCCGGTGCTTGCGGTCGAACCAGATGGCGTTGATCGGGCCGCTGGTCAGCGCCTGGAACTCCAGGGTGTACCCCATCCGGCGCAGCTCGGCACGGACCCACTCGGGCACGCTCTCGGCCAGCAGCATGCGGCCCGGCCGACTGCCGTGGTCGCCGAAGCTGGTGCGCATCTGGAAGCTGTTCAGATTGGCGGCCTCGGTGGCTTGCTGCACCGTCATCCCGAACTCGACCATGTTGAGGAAGAACTGGAGCAGGTTCTGGTCCTGGGAGTCCCCGCCCTGCACCGCGAAGCTCAGGAACGGCTCCCCATCCTTGAGCGCCAGCGACGGAGTCAACGTCACCCGTGGCTGTTTCCGGGGCGCCACGACATTGTAGGGCCCGTCCTCCGCCCGGAGGACAAAGCTCTGGGCCCGCTGGCTCATCCCAATGCCGGTCCGGCCGGCAATCACCGCCGGCACCCACCCGCCACTCGGCGTGATGCTCACGACCCAGCCCGCCGAGTCGGCCGCCTGGATCGAGGTGGTCCCGGCGTAGAACGCGTCGCGGAAGGCGGCATCGTCCACCGGCGCCGCGACGCGGCCGGAGTCGGGGCGCGGGCCGGTGACGCTCCAGTCCGCGAGCAGCCGGGCGAACGGATTGGTGCCCCCCTGGAAGGGATACGGGTCTCCCGGACGGACGGTGGGGTCGTTGCGCTCCCAGTTGATCTGGGCGAACCGCTGGCGGGCATACTCCTTGGAGAGCAGGCCGCGCACCGGCTCCTCCGGCGCGGTGTAGATGTCGCCGTAGTAGAAGTCGCGGTCGGCGAACGCCATGCTCATCGCCTGGTAGACGGTGTGGAGGTACCGGGCGCTGTTGTAGCCCATCTCCTGGACCTTGGCCTGCTCGAGGATATTGAGCGCCTGCAGGAGAGCAGGGCCCTGCGTCCAGACATTCAGCTTGTAGACCTCGATCCCCTTGTAGGTCGTCGACACCGGCTCCTCGATCCGGACCCGCCAGGTGGCCAGGTCCTCGAGGGTCACCGGGGATCCCTGCTCGCGGGCGCCGCGCACGTATTCCGCGGCAATGTCCCCCCGGTAGAACCGGTCGTAGGCCGCCATGATCGCCGCCCGACGGTCCTTCCCGGCCCGGCGGGCCTCCGCCTCGGTAGCCACCAGCGAGCGGAGCATCGCGGCCAGGTCTGGCTGGCGGAAGATCTCGCCCGGCTCTGGGGCCTCGCGCTCCATGCCGAGGTGGGGCAGCATGGTGGCGCGGGAGTACGGCCACTCCTTGAGGCGCCGCTTCTGGGCCTCGATGCTGTTGGCGGTGGCTGCCTCGATCGGATACCCGTCGGCCATCTCGATCGCCGGTTGGAGCACCTGGGCCAGCGTCATCGTGCCGTACTCGGCCAGCATCACCATGATCCCGCCGGGCGTGCCCGGGGTGACGGCGGCATCCACGCCATACTCGGGGGGATTGCTCCACCCCTTTGCCGCGAAGTACTCCGGGGTGGCCCCGCTGGGCGCCCACCCCAGCGCATTGATGCCGATCACCTTCTTGAGGCCGGGATGGTAGATCAGGGCCTGGGTTTCCCCACCCCAGCTGAGGACGTCCCACATCGTCGCCACGGCGCCGAGCATGGCCACCGCCGCGTCCACCGCATTGCCGCCCTGGGCAAAGATGCGGGCCCCGGCCGCCGCGCCGAGCGGCTTGCCGGTGATGGCCATCCAGTGGCGGCCGTGCAGCGGGGGCTTGGCCGTGCGCTGCGCGGGGAGCGCGGGAGCGAGGGCCAGCAGGGCGAAGAGAGAAAGCAGCACTCGGCGCATGAACAGTGTCCTCGAAGAGGTTTCACAATATTACCGACGTCACGCTGCCGGCACGCGGGCAGGGCAGCCTGACGGATGCGCTGCCCACCTTCCCACCCTCCCACCCTCCCGCCTGCCCGCTGACCCGCTGACCCGCGGCCCTACGCCTTCGGGTCCAGGATCCGGGCAATCTCCGCCCGGACGTCGCGCAGGTGCATCCGGGTCATGCTGTCCCCGGCCCGGGCCAGGGCACGCTGGGCCAGGGCGTCGAGGTCCGTCAACTCGCCCCGCAGCGCCGGCCGGGTATCGGTGACCGGGCGCGGATCCGGCGCATTGGGCGGGGCGTTGGCGGGGCGCGGCGGGTTCAGCTCGCCATCCACGGCATCGAGGTAGGCCCGCTGCAGGTTCCGGCGATAGACATCGACCGTCACCGAGGGACGGCTCAACTCGCCCCATACCGCGGTGCGCACCTCGGAGAGGAGGTCGGCCACCGTGTAGGCGCGGCTTGCCCCGCCCGCCAGTGCCTCATACTCGACCAGCCGTTCCAGGCGCGCCCGGCCCAGCAGGGTACCCACCACATTGCCCTGCGCGGTCCGCAGCCGGTCGAGCACCCCGGCCGCCTCGATCCGTCGCAGGATGTCGGGGGCCACGAAGTACTCCGGCGTGGTGAATGCATTCTCGGCCAGGAACTGCATCGCGGCCTGCTGGCGGGCCCGGCTCACCGGCTCGAACCGGGGGCCGGTCCCGTACTTCTCCTGGGTGTCCGCTCCCCCGATGACCGCGGCCACGTGGTTCATGTACCGCTGCCACTGCGAGACGGCATTCCCGTACAGCTCCTCGAGCTGCGAGTAGTCCTGCCCCGGCTGCTCCGCCACCGGGATCAGGGTGGCCATCACCCGCCGCAGGTTGCGCAGTGCCAGCGTGCTCGAGTAGACGGGGTCCATGTCCCCGACCGCCTCGGTGAGGTTGCCCGGATCGTTCGGGGCATCGCTGGTCGTCCACCGGAGCCAGGGCATCGTGTCCTGCCAGCGCGACCAACCGTCGAGGATGGTCCACTCCTCGTCGGGTGTCCGCGCCCCCGGAATCGGCTTGTACGCCCACATCACGGCGTACTTGTCGTACGGCCCCACCTGCGGGATCAGCAGCTCCACCGGAATGTTGTCCTCGGGCTGGGCCACGTAGTTGAACCGGGAGTAGTCCATGAGGGTGGAGACATGCCCCCCCATCCGTCGCAGGAAGGTGACGCTGCGGAGGCTGTCGGGATGGTACATGTGACTGGCCTTCATGTTGTGCGGAAAGCCGATCGAATGCCCGATCTCGTGGGTCACCACGTACTCGACCAGCTTGCCCATGAGCGAATCGGGAAACTGCAATGCCCGTCCCCTCGGGTCGAGCGGGCTCGCCTGGATGAAGTACCAGTTGCGGAGCAGGTTCATCACGTTGTGGTACATGTTCACTTCACCCTTGATGATCTCCCCCGAACGCGGGTCCACCACCTGGCCACCCGTGGCGTTGGCCACGGTCGATGGCCGCCAATGGATGATCGACTTGCCCAGGGTGTGGTTGGACCAGTCGGGGTCCTGCTCGGGGGTCGGGGCGTAGCGCCCCTCGATCGCGTTGGTGAAGCCGGCCTCGCGGAAGGCCACGTTCCACTTCTCGACCCCGCTCTTGACCCAGGGCTTGAGCCAGTCCGGGGTCGCGGCATCGATCCAGTAGACGATCGGCTCGACCGGGTCCGAGAGGGCCGCCGCCGGGTTGCGCTTCTCCAGCCGGAATCGATGGATGAACCGCCGCTCCTCGGCCCGGTGCTCCGGGCGCCCATAGTCGATCGTGGTGGAGGAGATCACCCCAACCCGTCGGTCCGAGAGCCGCATCATCATCGGGACGTCGGGCAGCCGGTACATGCTCCAGTGCATCTTCGCGGTGACACTGGTGGGCTGGACGCTCGCCGGAGCGTTCGGCGCCCGAATCATCCCGGTCTGGGTCGCCTCCACATCCACCGTTCGCTCGGACGGCACCACCCGGTCGATCCAGCTGCGCTCGCGCTGGACCGAGGTCAGGCTGCCGAAATCGGCGTTGGCAGTCAGGAACAGCGGGGTGACCTCGACCACCGCGGCACTGTCCGGCCCGTACGCCTCCACCGCCAGGCGCGCCAGCACCGGGCCGCGGGTCATCCCCGCCGTGGCGCGGGCAATGGCCTGCGACGGGTCGGAGCGGACAGTGTAGTCCCGGCTGCGCAGCACGACGAAGTGCCCCTCCCGCTCCCAGACCAGCACCCGCGTCCCGCCACCGCCAACGAAGCCGCCGGTCGACTGGGAGGACTCGACCTGCCGGGCGATGAACAGCATCTCCTTCCCGAGCTGGGCGGCGGGGATCTCGAAGAACAGCTTGTCGTCCACCAGGTGGGTGGCAAAGAGTCCGCGGCGCGTCTGGGCCTTGGCGGTGACCACTTGGGCGTAGGGCTTCGGCCCGGTCCGCGCCTGGCCCGCGGGACCGGCGGCCCGCGCGGTGGAGTCCTGGGCTGCCGGACGGACGGCCGGGGTGGTGGCGGCACTGCGCGAGGCACAACCCGCAAGGGACAACAGCAGGAATGGCGCGGCAACGCCCAGGCAGGCTCTCGATCGCATCGAAGGCTCCACGGGTGGCAAGTTGGGGGGTGCGGGCCGGGCGGCCCGGGCATCCTCCCAACTTGCACCGGGAAACGAGCGAGGGCAACCGATTCCGGTTGCCCTCGCGCCACCCCGCCCACCCCCACCTGTCAGGGCAGCGCCGGCTCGATCCGGAACCGCGTCACGGCCGGGAGGTCGTCGGCATTCCGGACCAGGGCCCAGACCAGGTTCCCGTCCGCCTCCATCAGGGTGGTGCGCGGAGGAAAGGTCAGGCGCCCGAGGAACCGGCCGGTCGGCGCGTAGATCTCGTAGACCACCGGGGTCCGGAAGGTGATCACCGGGCGGAGGGTGTCGCGCGTGACGGGCAGCTCGTCGGCCGGGATGGGCTCCGAGGGCGCGGGGACCCGGATCCAGATCCGGCCATCGCGGGCCGCGAAGATCCCGGCGATCGGCGCCTTGGTGGTGGGGAGGTCGGGACCGCGCCAAGCCCAGCCGGGCTCGGTCTGGCGCATGCTGTGGGTGATGGAGGCCTGCTCCTCGCTGCGTTCCTCGCTGCCCACGCCGACCGGCGGCGCCGATCGCACGATCACCAGCGGCTTGGCACCCGGCCGCTCCAGGACCACGGCTCCCTGGCCGCCGTTGGCGGCCACGAAGTAGCCATCCGGGTGCCAGGCCCAGTGAAAGTTGGGTGCGTGGCGGGAGTTGGTCGAGGAAGTGTTGCCTTCCGCCCGTGCCACGTACACCTCCCGCTGGACCGGCAGGTCCGGCGGCGCCAGGGAGTCGCCGAACGCCCCACCCTCCCGCAGCTGCACCAGCCCCATCCGGCCAAGGATCTCGCCTTCCCGCGGCGGGGTGACCGGCCGCCGGAGGTAGAGCTGGCCGCTCCGGTCGGTGAGCAGGCCGTTCGAGGTGTTGAACCCGGTGGGCACCGGCCAGCTGCGCTGCCACTGCCCCTCGACGTCCAGGAAGGCCACCCGCCCGTTGCGTGCGTCCCAAAGCGCCACCCCGCTGTCGCCCAGGACGACCATGCCGTTGTTCGAGTTGTACTCGCCGGGGCCGGCGCCCTGCCGGCCCGTCCGCTGGCGAAGGGTCCCGTCGGCGTTGAAGATCAGCAGGGTGTTCGAGGGACGGTCGAAGACCCAGAGCCGCCCGTCCGGCCCGACGTCGAACTCAAAGACGTCGGTGAACAGCGAGGTGTCGTCGGCATCCGGGGCCACCGCCATCTCCTGCACGAGCCGGCGATGGGCGCTGGCGGGCACTTCCCCGGTCACGCGGGCGAAGACCGTGTCGGTGGTCGAATCAATCACCGTCAGCAACCCGGAGGGGTCCGCCGGAGGGGCCCCTTCCCCGGGGCCACAGGCCATCGCGGCGAGCAGGAAGAGGGCGAGGCATGGGTGTCGCATCGGTACATTTCCCCGGGTGAAGGATCCCCTGTTAGACTCCACATCACCTCAAAGGGTTGCAGGCGCCACGGCCACACCGGTGTGCGAGAATCCCGGGGGCGTGGCGTCCACCATGCTATCGGGCGGCAGTTCACCGAGCCCCAATCGCACGCCACCCTGAACGTCAGCCCCGGAGACCCGATCATGTTGTGGAGATATCCCGCGCTTGTCGTGACCCTGCTGGCCGGCCTGTCCGCGTGCGGCGGTGGGACCACGGAGCCCACCGATGATGGCTCGACCCGCATCACCCTCACCTCGGGTCTGACCTTCAGCCCCGCGGACCTGACGATCGACCCGGGCACCACGGTCCGCTGGGTGGCCAGCACCTCGAGCTTCCACACCATCACCCCGACCAATGGGCAGCAGGCCGGGGTCTGGGCCAAGGCCACCACCTCGAGCACGGGAACCGTGCTCACCCACACCTTCACCACTCCCGGGCAGGTCTACAACTATTTCTGCGAAGTCCACGCGGGGATGACCGGGGTCATCCGGGTTCGGTGATGCCACTCCGGGCCGGGCGAGAGCACCCGGGTGGCAGCAGCGGCCCGCGGTTCTCCGGGCACCTGGCCGTGACCCTTCTCTGGGCCGGGCTGGCGGCGCCTCTCGCAGCCCAGACCACGGCCGGCCGATCGCCGAACCTCCGCCCCGCCTGGACCCTTGACGCCGGCGCCGCCGCGATCCGGATCGGGCATCGGTTCGAGTTCCTGGCCGGTGGGCACGAGCTCCTCAACCTCCCCACCCTCACCCTGGGCGTCGGACTCGGCCGGCGATTGACCACCGGGCTCGATTTCGCCACCAACAGCGAAATCGTCCCCGACCGCCTCGGAGGGAATGAGGCGCAGTTCTGGGTCGCCGGGACTCCGCTGCGATCCCGGCAGGCCACCGTTGACCTGACCGGCGCCTACAACACCGCGGCCCGGAGCTTCGATGCGGCCATCACCGGCACGCTGCGGTTGGGAGCCCTCTCGCTGCTGGGCGAGTGGCGGGGCCACCAGGATCGCTTCGGCAGCGGCGAGGGCGGGACGGCGGCTACCGTCGGCAGCGTGCTCCGACTCACGCCCCGCCTCGAGCTCTCCGCCGACCTGGGCGCCCCGCTCGGGGCAAGCGACACCCAATCGGTCTGGAGCGCCGGGATCGCGATGATCATCCCGGGCTCGCCACACACCCTCTCGCTGCAGGCCGGCAACGCCGGCGCCACAACCCTGCAGGGGGTGTCCCGCCGCCAGGTCCTCGGGGCGGGTGGCGTCCGGTGGGGTTTCGTGTTCAGCATCCCGCTCGGCTCCGCGCGACAGTGGGGCTCGATCTTCAGCCGGCGGGCCGACCAGGTTCCGCAGGCGCCCGAGGGAGCGGCTGCCGAAGTTGCCATGCGCCAGGTGGCCCTCGAGCCCCGCGAAATCCGGATCCGGGCCGGCCAGAGTGTGGCCTGGCTCAACCACGACCCCCTGGTGCACACCGTGGCCGCCGACGACGGCAGCTGGGCGAGCGGCGACATCCGCCCGGGAGCCACGTTCGTGCGCCAGTTCCCGCGCCCGGGCCGCTACCGATACCACTGCGAACCCCACCCCCAGATGCGCGGGGTCATCATCGTGGAATGAGGCGCCTGGACCCGGGGCTGCTCCGGCCCGGTTGAAGATCCCCGGGGACGGCCCTAGGATTGAGGTATCCACTACCGGGAGCAGCCATGTGCACCACCCGTCCATTCCTTGCCAGCGCCGTTGCCGTGACCGCGGCCCTGGCCCTTCCCGTCGAGGCCAGCGCCCAACGCGGCTTTGAGGGGGTCATCTCCTACCGGATGGGAACCGCACGGGAATCCGCCGACGTCAAGATGATGTCCAAGGGGGCGGTGACCCGGATGGAGGTCCAGGCCGAGGGGATGCCGGGCGGCATGGTCATGCTGATCAACGGCGAGAAGCAGGTCATGCAGATGATCATGGCCTCCATGGGGATGTACATGGAGATGGACATGCGACAGGCCGCCCAGATGGCCGCGCAGGCGGCGCCGGCCGAGGCGGGCGCCCTGCCCAGCGGCTTCAAGCTGGAGAAGGTCGGCACCCCCGAAGAGGTCGCCGGTATCCGCTGTGAGAACTACCGCTTCCTTCAGTCTGGCCAGCCCGACACCGAAGCCTGCATCGCGACTGGCATGGGGTACTGGATGGGGGGCATGGCCGCCCCGCGGGGCTCGCGCGCCCCGATGCCCAGCATGGGCCCCGACTTCAGCGCCTACATGAAGGAATTCCAGGACGGAATGGTGCCGCTCCGGGTCCGCGTCAAGGATGGCGGCGACTGGAAGACGGTCATGGAGGCCACCGCCGTGGAGCGGAAGCCCCTGGGAGATGAGCTCTTCACCGTCCCGCCGGGCCTGCGAAAGATGGGGATGCCCTGAGAAGCGAGAAGCGAGAAGCAAGAAGCACGAAACGTGACGGAGAACAAACGGAGAAGGGAGGAGCCCCGGTTTGAGGCTTCTCCCTTCTTCCTTCTCGCTTCTCCCTTCGCCCCTCCTATTTCCCCCGCAACCGCAAGCTGTTCCCGACCACGCTCACCGAACTGAAGGCCATCGCCCCGCTGGCCAGGATCGGGCTCAGCAATACGCCGGACGCCGGGAAGAGGACCCCAGCCGCGATCGGGATCCCGATGGTGTTGTAGAGGAACGCCCAGAACAGGTTCTGCTTCATGATCCGCATGGTCCGCCGCGACAGGCGGATCGCGTCCGCGGCCGACCCGAGATCCCCGCGCATCAGCACCACATCGGCCGCCTCGGCGGCAATGTCCGTCCCCCCCCCGATGGCCATCCCGATGTCCGCCTGCGCCAGGGCGGGCGCGTCGTTGATACCGTCGCCCACCATTGCGACGACCCGGCCCAGCCCCTGCAGCCGCTGGATCTCGGCCACCTTCCCGGCCGGCAGCACCCCGGCCACGACCCGGTCGATCCCCGCCTGGCGAGCGATCGCCCCTGCGGTGGCGGCGTTGTCGCCCGTAAGCATGACGACCTCGAGCCCCATCGCGTGGAACCCGGCAATCGCCTCGGCGGAAGTCGCCCGGATCGGATCGGCGACGGCAATGACTCCCTCCAGCACCCCGTCCACCACCAGGAACATCGGCGTCTTTCCCTCCCCGGCCAGGCGGGCCACCTCCGCCGCCATCGGTTCCGGGTCGATGGCGTAATCCGCCAGCAGGGCGGCATTGCCCGCCGCCACCGCACGTCCGTCGACAATGCCCACCGCCCCCCGCCCAGTGGCCGACTCGAACGCCTCCACCCGGCCAAACCCGATCCCCTCGGCCCTGGCATGGGCCACGATCGCCGCGGCGAGCGGGTGTTCGCTGGCCCCCTCGAGGGACGCCACCAATCGCAGCAGATCCCGGTCGGACAGGTCGCCCGTGGCCCGCTGCGGCGCCCGGACCAGGTCGGTCACCACCGGCCGCCCCTCGGTCACCGTGCCGGTCTTGTCGAGCACAATGGTCGACACGTCGCCGGCCCGTTGCAGCGCCTCGCCCCCCTTGATGAGGACCCCGAGCGTCGCGCCCCGGCCGGTGGCCACCATCACCGCGGTCGGGACCGCCAGACCCATCGCGCAGGGGCAGGCAATGATCAGGACTGCCACCGAGGCCGCGATCCCGCGCACCAGCGGGGCGGTGTCGGCCAGGACGAACCAGGCCACGAAGGTCACGATCGCGACCTGCAGCACCACTGGGACGAAGACCCCGCTGATCCGGTCCGCGAGCTTCTGGATCGGCGCCCGCGAGCCCTGGGCGTCCCGCATCAAGGTCACGATCCGGGACAGCACGCTGTCCGCACCCAGGGTCGTGGCGCGGAACCGGAAGCCACCGGTGCCGTTGATCGTCCCGCCGATCACCCGGTCGCCGACGCTCTTCTCGACCGGGATCGACTCGCCGGTGAGCATCGATTCATCCACCGCACTCCGGCCCTCGAGCACCTCGCCATCCACCGGGATCCGCTCGCCCGGGCGGACCACCACCGTGTCCCCGCGCCGCACCGACTCCACCGGCACGTCCACCTCCCCCGCCTCCCCGGCCACCCGGGCCGTGGTGGGTTGCAGCTGGACCAGCGCCCGCAGCGCCACGGCGGTGCGCCCCTTGGCCCGCGCCTCAAAGGCATTCCCCGTCAGGATCAGGGCGATGATGATGATCACCGCCTCGTAGTACACGTCGGGCATCAGGCCGCGACTCGTGAACAGCTCCGGCGCGACGGTGGCCACGACCGAATAGAGGAAGGCCGCGCCCGTACCCACCGCCACCAGGGTGTTCATGTCGGCGGAGTGGTGCCGGAACGCCGCCCAGGCCCGGGTGTAGAAGTGCCGCCCCGCCCAGGCCATCACCAGCACGGTGACCAGCAGCAGGCCCCAACTCAGCGCCTGATGGGGAATCGTGTAGAGCCACGGGAACACCGCGGCGATTGCCGGGGTCAGGCGCTCCATCGCCCAGTGCATGAAGGGATCGGCCACCGGGCCCTGGCTGGTGTGGAGGTCCGCCACCATCAGCGGCATCGAGGCCAGCATCGCCACCACACCCAGCCCGCCGCTGACCAGCGCCTTGCGCCGCAGCTCCACGAATTCCTCGTGCTGGGCCCGGTCCCGGGCCTCCTGCTCCTCGAACGCCGTCCGGCCAGCATCGGCCAACTCAGCCTCGTACCCGGTGGCCCGGATCGCCTCGACCAGGCGGTCGGGGGTCGTCGCGGCGGGATCGTAGCTCACCGTGGCCTGGCGCAGCATCAGGTTCACCGAGGCGTCGGACACCCCCGCCTCACCGATCAGAGCACGCTCCACCCTGCTCGTGCACGAGGCGCAGGTCATCCCGCTCACCGGGATCGTGACAGTGGCGGCCGCGTCTGGCCGGTCGGTCGTGATTGTCATGTCAGGCCCCCTCTTCCACGATCACCCGGCCACGCAGCATCCCCATCCCGCAGGTGAACTCGTGGGTCCCGGCCGCCTGTGGCGTGAACTCGATCGGGGTCTCCGCATGGGCGGGCAGGAAGCGACGAACCCCAAAGTCCGGCAGCACGACCTCTTCGGAGCAGCTCGAAGTCTCCTGCCGATCGAAGATCATTCGCACCGGCACGCCGGCGCGGACCCGCACCTGCGCCGGCTGGTAGCCGCCCTGGACCACGACCCGGACCTCCTGGATCCCGGCCGCGGCGGTGGCCGCCACTGCCGGCCTGCCCGCGGGGCCGAAGAAGTACCAGTTGACCCAGGCCACGGCGAGCAGGCCGAGCAGGACCACGACGATCTCGGTAGGAGTCATCCGACACGCTTCTCGACCCGCAGGCCGGCCAAGGTGTACCCCGTCGATGCGACGGCAGCCCTCAGGTCGTCATCCGTCACTCGACCGGGCTCTCGTTCCAGTGTGGCCGAGCCGATTGCGACCACCAGGCCCGAGACTCCATGCAATCCGGCAAGCGCGGTCCGGATCCGGTGGACGCAATGCCCGCAGGACATTCCCTCGATTTGCAGCACCACGGTTTCCATACCGACCTCGACTGAGGGGTTCGGGATACCCCATGGGGGTATCATTCCTCCTCCAAACTATATACCCCCTCCCCCTATGTCAAGATCCGCCCTGCTGTGGCGGCGGCAGCCGCCCCGGCTGGTGCAGGATTCGATCGAGGCGGGGGAACTCTCGGTTCCCGGAGTTTCAGCAAATCCGCCCGCCGAAGCGTATACTTCCGTCGTTGTTGCTGGCAGCCCGACCCTACCCGTCCCCACATCGAGGTCCCCATGCGACCCTTCGGGTCCCTTCGCCGTGCCGCCGCAGGCGGTTTCCTGGCCATGGCCATCCTGGCACCGCTCGCGGTGGCCCAGCAGGCCACCCCGGCTTCCCCTGAGGTCGCCGCACAGTTGGCGGCGGCGCGGGCCCGCCTGGCCGCCGAGACCTATGTCGCGCCGCCAGCGGATGTGGCGGCGCTGGTCACGGCCCCCCGGCACCTGAACATCTCGCTCACCGGCCAGAGCCCCGATCGGCGGCACTTCCTGAAGCAGGAGAGCGAGGGGCTCCCCGGGGTGGACCTGTTCGCCCGACCCCACGTCAAGTTCGCCGGGCTGCAGGTCGACCCGGCCGCCAACCGGGTCCGCACCCTGACGACCCGGGGCAGCGCGGGACTCCAGCTCATCGATGCCCGGACCGGTGCCTCGACCGCGGTCGTGGTCCCCGCCGGCGCGACGGTGAGCAGCCCGTCGTGGTCCCCGGACGGCAGCCAGGTTGCGTTCATCGCCAACTTTGCGACGGCCTCGCATGTCCACGTGGCCGACGTGGCCACCGGCCGGTCGCGTCCCGTGACCCGGACGCCGCTGCTCGCCACCATGGTCTCGTCGGTCGAGTGGACCGGCGATGGCGGGAGCGTGGTCGTGGTGCTGGTGCCCGAGAACCGGGGCCCGGCCCCGACGATCCCCGCGGTCGCCACCGGCCCCCTGGTCCAGCTCTGGATGGACAGCCTCGTCTCTCCCCAGCGGAACTTCGCGAGCCTGATGGAGACGCCCCACGAGTTCGCCATGATGGAGTACTACGTCACCGGCCAGCTCGCGGTGGTGGACGTGCGGACCCGGGCGGTCCGCCCGATCGGCGCGCCGGCGATGATCCGGAGCGTCAACGTCTCGCCCGATGGCCAGCACTTCCGGGTGACCCGGATGGAGAAGCCGTTCTCGTACGTGGTGCAGTGGAGCAGCTTCGGGACGGTCGAGGAGATCTGGGATCGCGACGGCAAGGTCCTCGCGGAGATCGCCAAGCGGCCGCTGCGCGAGGCCCAGGACACCACCACCGGGGGTGGCGGGTTCGGCGGTGGCGGCGGGGCGGCCGGCGGCAAGCGCGGGCTGAGCTGGATGCCGCAGGGCGCCGGCCTGTACTACCTCGAGACGACCCCCGCCGCGGGGCGGGGCGGGGATTCGACCCGGGCGGCCGCGCCCGCCGCCGCGGGTGGGGCCGGTGGGGCCGCCGGCGGCGGGGCCCGCCCGGACCGGCTGGTCCAGTGGCTGCCCCCGTTCGGGCCGAGCGACACCACGGTGCTCTATCGCGGCGATGGGAGCATCGCCTCGGTGCTCTTCAGCGACGACGCCCGGAGGCTCTTCGTGGCCACCAACCGGAGCGGCACGGGCGAGATCTACGCCGTCCGGCTTGACCAGCCGGAGACCAGGCACAGCATCGTCCGCCAGCGCGCCTACGTGCCCTCCTTCGCCGGTGTCGGCGGCGGGGGCTTCGGGGGTGGCGGCGGCGGCGGGGGCGCCGGGGCCAATGACTCGCTGGCCTTCTATGGCAACCCGGGCTCGATGATGACCAAGCGCGGCAGCCGGGGCGAGACGGTGGCGCTGATCTCCAGCGACGGTGCCGTCTATCTCTCGGGCACCCAGTACCATCGCGACTGGGAGGCAAACGCACCGCAGGCGTTCGTGGACCGCGTGGTGATCGAGGGCGGGGCGAAGACCCGGATCTTCGAGGGGGCCCAGAACATGGTGGAATCGGTCACCGCCCCGCTGGACGACGATTTCCGGATGGTGGTGGTGACCCGCGAGTCGCCGACCGCAGTCGCCGACGCCTGGCTGCGCGACATGCAGACCGGGGCGCTGACCCAGCTGACCCGCAATGCCGACCCGGCGCCGGCCTTCACCGCGCTGCAGCGCCGGCGCGTCTGGGTCACCCGGATGGACGGCATCAAGTTCCTGGTGCGGCTGACCCTGCCCGCCGACTATCGGGCCGGCACCCGGTTGCCCGGCATGTTCTGGTTCTACCCCTACGAGTACACCGACCAGGCCGGCTACGACCGGCGCCTCCGGACCGAGAACGTCAACCGGTTCCCCTCCTCGGGCCCCCGGACGATCGAGTTCCTGGCCACCCAGGGCTACGCCGTGGCCAACTTCGATCCCCCCATCATCGGCGAGCAGGGCCGGATGAACGACAACTACGTCTCCGACCTCCGGATGAACCTGCTGGCGGTGATCGATGAGCTGGACCGCCAGGGGATCATCGATCGCCAGCGCCTGGGACTCGGCGGCCACAGCTACGGGGCCTTCAGCACCGCCAACGCCATGGTCCAGACCCCGTTCTTCCGCGCCGGCATCGCCGGCGACGGGATGTACAACCGGACCCTGACCCCCAATGGCTTCCAGAGCGAGCGCCGCGACCTCTGGGATGGCCAGCGCACCTACCTCGAGATGTCCCCGATGCTCTCGGTGGACAAGATGCAGGGCGCCCTGCTGATGTACCACGGCCTGGATGACCAGAATGTCGGCACCAGCCCGATCAGCTCGGTGCGCATGATGCAGGCCCTGCGGGCCCAGGGCAAGCCGTCGGCCCTGTTCCAGTATCCGTACGAGGACCACGGCCCCGCCACCGAGCAGACCCTGCTCGACCTGTGGGCCCGCTGGACCGCCTGGCTCGACATCTACGTGAAGTACCACGGGGTGGTTCCGCCCAAGACGGCCAACGTCTCCGACCAGCCGTAACCTCCGCGACCGGGTCTCCCGGCAGGCAGACGCACGAGGGGCCGGGAACTGTTCCCGGCCCCTCGTGGCGTCATTGCAGGCGGTTTGGGTACCCGGCGCGGGGCCGCCCACGGGCGGCCGCTACTGGACGGCGTTGACCATGTCGAAGATCGGCAGGTACATCGCCACGATGATGCCACCGACCACCACGCCGAGGACCACGATCATGATCGGCTCCATAAGCGAGAGGAGTGCGCTCACCGCCACGTCCACCTCGGCATCGTAGAAGTCGGCGATCTTGGACAGCATCTCGTAGAGCCCGCCGGTCTGTTCCCCGACCGAGATCATCGAGATGACCATCGGCGGGAAGACCCCGGAGGCCTCCAGCGGGGCGGAGATCGTCTCGCCGCCGGCGATCGACTGCCGGGAACTCATGACGGCGTCGTGGATGACCCGGTTGCCGGCGGTCTTGGCGGTGATCTCGAGGCCGTCGAGGATCGAGACGCCGGAGGACACCAGGGTGCCCAGGGTGCGGGTGAAGCGCGACACCGCCGACTTCCGGAGGAGGTCGCCGAGCACCGGCGCGTTGAGCAGCAGGCCGTCGATGGTCTTCCGCCCGCCGGAGGTGGCGTAGTACTGCCGGAGGCCGAAGACCGCCAGGGCGATCCCGCCGATGATGGCGAACCACCAGTTGGTGAGGAGGTTGGACAGCCCGATCACGCCGCGGGTGGCGAGCGGGAGCTCGAGGTTCACCGAGGCGAACATCTCCTCGAAGGTCGGGATGACGAAGATCAGCAGGATCGCGATCGCCAGCACGGCAACCGAGATGATCACGGCCGGGTAGACCATCGCCCCCTTCACCTTGCGCACGATGGCGTCGTTCTTCTCGAGGAAGGAGGCGAGCCGGTTGAGGATCGTGTCCAGGATGCCGCCGGCCTCGCCGGCGGCGACCATGTTGGTGTAGAGGTCGCTGAACGCCTTGGGGTGCTTGCCGAGGGCGTCGGCCAGGGTGTTGCCGGCCTCGACGTCGTAGACGACCGCCTTGGTCACCTCGGCCAGCTTCTTGTTCTCGGTCTGCTGGGCCAGGATGTTGAGCGACTGGACCAGCGGCAGGCCGGCGTTGATCATGGTCGCGAACTGGCGGGTGAAGATGACCACGTCCCGGGTGGTGATCCCGCCCCCGAAGCTGATGTTGATGGCCCGGGGCGCTTCGCGGACGCTCACCAGGGTCATCCGGTTCTTGCGGATGTGGGCGATGACGTCGTCGCGGCTCGGGACGTCCAGGGTGCCCTTGACCAGCTGGCCACTCTGGACATTTTTGGCGGTGTACTCGAACATCGGCATGGCGGTCTCCTGGGCGGGCGCTACCGGCGTCCGCCGACGGCGGGCGCCCGGTCACTGGCAATGGCCATCTCTTCCATCGGCTTCTCGCCGATCATCCGAAGGAACTCGTTCTGGTCCGGAGTGGCGCGGAGCGCCTCCTCCTTGCCGATCTCCCGGCCCATGTAGGCCTGGTAGATCGCGTCGGCCATGGTCTGCATGCCGTGCTTCTTGCCCGACTGCAGCGCGCTGTAGATCTGGTGGATCTTGTCGTCGCGGATCAGCGCCCGGATGGCGGGGGTGGCCACCATGATCTCCGCGCACATGATCCGTCCCCGGCCCTTGGCCTTCTGGAGCAGGGTCTGGGTGACGACCCCCTCGAGCACGAACGCCAGCTGGGCCCGGACCTGCGACTGCTGGTTGGAGGGGAAGACGTCGATGATCCGGTTGATCGACTCGGCGGCCGAGTTGGTGTGCAGGGTCGCGAAGACCAGGTGGCCGGTCTCGGCGATCGTCAGCGCGGCGGCGATCGTCTCCAGGTCGCGCAACTCGCCGACCAGGATCACGTCGGGATCCTCGCGGAGGGCGTACTTGAGCGCCGAGGCGAAGCTCTTGGTGTCGGTCCCCACTTCGCGCTGGTTGACGATGCACGACTGGTGG
This sequence comes from Gemmatimonadales bacterium, assembly GCA_048499805.1. GTDB lineage: Bacteria > Gemmatimonadota > Gemmatimonadetes > Gemmatimonadales > GWC2-71-9 > JAWXBA01. The sequence goes on from JASNZF010000005.1 coordinate 362,975, forward strand.
CGGTGGATGAACTCGATCGGGTCCTCGACCGTGATGATGTGGCCCCGCCGCTCCTTGTTGACCTTGTCGAGCATCGCCGCCAGGGTCGTCGACTTGCCGGACCCGGTGGGGCCGGTGACCAGCACCAGGCCCCGCGGCCGCTCGGCCAGCTTGGCCACCACCGCCGGCAGCCCGAGGTCCTCGAAGGTGCGGACGCTGAACGGGATCATCCGGAGGACCATCGCCACGCAGCCGCGCTGCTTGAAGACGTTGCCCCGGAACCGGGCCAGGTTCTGGATCCCGAAGGAGAAGTCGAGCTCGTCCTCCTGCTCGAAGCGCTTCTTCTGGGCCTCGGTCAGCACCGAGTAGGCCAGCTGGAGGGTGTCCTTGGGCGTGAGGACGGTGTCCGCCGTCGAATCGGTGATGTCGCCGTCGATCCGCAGCTTCGGGCGCTCCCCGGACGTCAGGTGCAGGTCCGAGGCGTCCCGCTCGATCATCTCCTCGAGCAATGCGCGCAGGTTGAGGCTCATTCGGCAGTCTCCTTGACGACTTCTTCGAGGGTGGTGATCCCCTTCTCCATCTTGACCAGGCCATCCATCCGGAGGGTCAGCATCCCCTCCGAGACCGCCTGCTCCTGCAGCTCCGCCACCGAGGCCCCCCGCAGGATCATCCGCCGGAGTTCCGGCGACAGCGCCATGACCTCGTACAGCCCCGCCCGGCCCCGGTACCCCAGGCCGCCGCAGGCGTCGCACCCCGTCCCCTTGTAGAGCTGGACATGGCGCATGCGTTCAAGATCCGTGCCCAGGGTCTTGAGCTCCTCCTCTCGGTACGTCGCCGGGGTCTTACACTGCTTGCAGATCCGCCGGACCAGCCGCTGGGCCACCACCAGGTTCACGGCACTCGCCACGTTGAACGCCTCGATCCCCATGTCGATCATGCGGGTGATCGTGCTGGGCGCATCGTTGGTGTGCAGCGTGGAGAGCACCAGGTGGCCCGTCAGCGCCGCCTTGATCGCGATGCTGCCGGTCTCCAGGTCCCGGATCTCGCCGACCATGATGATGTTCGGGTCCTGCCGCAGGAACGCCTTCAGGGCCGCCGCGAAGGTCAGCCCCACGTCCGGCTTGACCTGCACCTGGTTGATCCCTGTCAGGTTGTACTCGACGGGGTCCTCGGCGGTCATGATGTTGGTGTCGATGGTGTTGATCCGCGAGAGGCAGGAGTAGAGCGTCGTCGTCTTGCCCGAGCCGGTCGGGCCGGTCACCAGCACCATCCCGTACGGGTTGAGGATCGCCTTCATCAGGTCCCGCTCCGCCTTGGGCTCGAACCCGAAGGTGGTCAGGTCCAGGGTCAGGTTGCCCTTGTCCAGGATCCGGGCCACGATCTTCTCGCCGAAGAGGCAGGGCAGCGTCGAAACCCGGAAGTCGATGACCCGGGCCCCCATCTTGAGCTTGAGCCGGCCGTCCTGCGGCACGCGGCGCTCGGCGATGTTCAACTGGGACAGGATCTTGACCCGCGAGATCAGCGCCGCCTTCATCTTCATCGGCGGCTTCATGACCTCCACCAGGGCGCCGTCGATCCGGTAGCGCACCCGCAGCTCGTGCTCGTACGGCTCGATGTGGATGTCGCTCGCCCCGCGCTTGACGGCGTCGGTCAACAGGCCGTTGATCAGCTTGACCACCGGCGCGTCATCGATCTGGGCCTGCCCGGCCTCCTCCTCCTGCTCCTCGACGACCTCGACGTCCTCGCCGATCCCCTCCATGTCCTTGAGGAGGTCGTGCAGCTGCTGGTCGCTCGACTCGTAGTGCTTCTCGATCAGGCTCCGCAGGGTGTACTCCCCGGCGATCACCGGGAAGAGGTCGAACCGGGTGATGAACTTGAGGTCCTGCAGCAGCCCCTGGTTGAGCGGGTCCGCCATGGCAACCGTCAGGGTCCGGCCCTCGCGCTTGAGGGGGAGGACACAGTTCTTGATCGCCACTTCCGCCGGGATCAGCTTGATGATCCGGGGGTCGACCTCAAACCGGCTCAGGTCCACCGCGGGCATCCGGTACTGGCGCGCCAGCAGCCGGGTGATCTCGACCTCCTGGACCAGCCCCAGTTTCACCAGGGCGTAGCCCAGGCGGGTCCCGGCCGTGCGCTGTTCCGCCAGTGCCTGGGAGAGCTGCTCCCGGGTCACCAGCCCCTCTTGGATGAGGACATCGCCCAGCCGATCAACCGCGGTTGTCGCCATACGCTCCCAGTTCCAGCGTCAAGAGACCTAAAACCTTGAATGACAATGCCTTAAAGTAGGTCGGCGCGGCGGGCTGTCAAGCAAACCTGCCGCTACCGCACCACCACGCGGCCGGCCAGCCCGTCCAGCGTCGCTGGACCGATTCCGGGCACCGCGAGCAGGTCGGCGACCGATGCGAAAGGCCCCCGCGCTTGGCGATATGCCATGATGGCACGGGCCTTGGTGGGCCCAATTCCGGGTAGTCGCAAGAGCTCGGCCTCAGTGGCCCGGTTGAGGTCCACCGCCGCGCCCGCGGCATCGCCAGCCACCGTTGCCCCGGCGCGGGCCGCCCTTGGGGTGGGATCCTGCCCCCCACCGCCCTGGACCACGAACGCCCCGACCCGCTTCAGGAGGGCAGGGCCTATGCCGGGAACCCGATCCAGGTCCTCCAGGCTCCGGAACGGGCCGTGCGCCGCCCGATCATCGACGATCCGCCGGGCCAGGCCGGCACCGACCCCGGGCAGGCGGTCCAACTCGGCGGCCCCGGCAACATTGAGGTCAAGGCGCTCTCCGGGCTGCATTGGCCGGGCCAGGGCCGCGGCCCGGGCACGCTGGGCCGCCAGCTCGGCCCCGGACCCGGCCGGCAGCACGGCGACCGCTCCCGGGGCCTCCCCGGGGCGCAGGAGCCAGGTCCGCACGACCTGCCCGGCCACGATCAGCCCAAGCAGTGTGAGCAGCGCCCGGCGCTGGGCGGTAGACATCCCGCCATCCTAGCGCCACCACCGCCCATCCACGGTACCCGATTGCCGCGCCCCGGGCCCGGAAACCGCAATCGTCGGTCAGGAGGGGTTGCTGTCTGGCCGGACCGGGGGAACGGGCGGAATGCCGGGCGCCGGACGGGAGCGCCCCACGTTGCGGGCGGTGCGAGCGCCCTGCATTTCCAGTACGGCGGCGGTGACCCGGGCCGCGATCACCCTGGAGACGGTTCCGGGGGAGCGCTCCGCCTGGCTGGGGAGGACGACCTGGAGGGTGCGATTCTGCCGTGACCCCGCCTCCAGGTCATGCAGCGAGACCGTGACCCCGAGCGAGTCATTTCGCCGCATCGGGGACATCGTCAGGTAGAAGCGGGCATTGCTGTACCGCGCCACCGCTTCCGGCGGGGCCCCCCGGACGAACAGGCTGTCCGCCCGTCCGGCCAGCGGGACGAGTTCCACCAGGGGCGACTCCGCCAGGGCCGCGCCCACCCGCCCCACCAGTTCCTGCTGATTGAGGGCAAACCAGCTCGACCCCTGGGTGGTCGGGGAGGGGAGCACCATGAGGCGGGTCGGTCCCTCGAGGGCAAACCGCGCTCCCGGGGATCCCCCCACGGTGGTGCCCCCGCGGCCGGCAAGCTCGAGCAACTCTCCCACCTGGCCGAGTCGGTCAGTGGCACGCTGGATCGCTTCAACCTGACGGGGGTCAAGGGGAGCGCCGCCCCGCGTTCCCCGCTGGGCCTCGGAGGCGCGCCGTACCGAATCGGTCACCGTGGCCGTGATGTCCTTCCGGATGGAATCCAGCATCGCCCGGGTCACCGTCGCAGCCGCGCTCGCCTGCAGGGCGAGCTCGCGCTCGACCGCGTCGGCGATCGCGAGGGAATCCGCGAAGCTGAGGACCGGGGGAGCAGTGCTTGGCGTGGTATCGGCAGGGGCGGCCTCCGTCTCCGCCGGCGGGGCGGCCCCGCGCGTTCCCCCGCCGGCCAGGAGGTACCCGGCCACGAGGGCCAGCGCGACCACCGCCGTGCCGATGGCCAGGGAGCCCGAACGCCGCAGCGGGGGACGCCTCCCGGGAACTCCAGGCACCCGGGGAATCCGGCGCCCCTCCCCGTCGCTGATCCGGCGGAGGTCCTGGAGCACCGCCGCGGCGTCCGGGTAGCGCTGGTCGGGGTCCTTCTGGAGGCAGCGCATCACCAGACTCGAGAGCCCCGGTGGCAGGTTCGCGCGCATCGCGTCAGGCGGCGTCGGCTGTCGGGTGAGGTGCGCCGCCATCGTCTGGTGGGGCGACGTCCCCCGGAAGGGGGACACCCCGGTCAGCAGTTCGTAGGCCAGCAGCCCCAAGGCGTAGAGGTCGATCCGATGGTCGCCAGCGGGGTCGCCGGCGACCTGCTCCGGCGCCATGTAGGCCGGGGTCCCCACCGCCACCCCCACCGCGGTGGCAGCGGTGCCGGGGAGGGAGGCGCTGATTGCCTTGGCCACGCCGAAATCGGTGACCAGGGCGTGCCCTCCCTGGATCAGGATGTTCTCGGGCTTGATGTCGCGATGGACCAGGCCGAGCCGGTGCGCGGCGCCGAGCGCGTCGGCCACGTCCCCGAGGATCTGGAGCACCTCGCCGGGCGGCAGCGCGCCCCGGCGGTCCAGGACCGCGCGGAGCGACTCCCCCACGATCAGGGGCATGGTGTACCAGAGCAAGTCATCGTTCTCGCCGGCATTGAGCAACGGAACGATGTGGGGGTGCTGCAGCTGGGCGGCGTACTGGATCTCGCGCCGGAAGCGCTCGAGATTCACGCTCGAGGTCAGCTCGGGGGGAAGCACCTTGAGCACGACCTCGCGGCCCAGCGCCGTTTCGCGGGCCAGGTAGACGCGGCTCATGCCCCCGCCGCCGAGTTCGCGGTCGATGGCGTACCCGGAACCGAGCGCGGCCTGCAGGCGGTCCTGGAATTCAGCGCTCACGGAGGTCCTTTCCGGTCCGGCGGTCCCATCGGGCATTCCTGATAGACGCTCCAGCGCCGCCGTTCGTTACCGGGTCGGGCCCCGGCCGGCTTCCCGTCGGATCACGGCGGTGGCCACATCCCCCACCTTCTGGAGCGTCTCCGCGCTGATCTTGTCGAGGGTGTCCTCGGGGGTGTGCCAGTGGGGGTAGATCTCGATGATGTCGATCGCCGCAATCCCGGCGCGCTGGAGCGGGACGTGGTCGTCGGTGATCGGGTCGCCCACCTGGTTCGGGAAGATCTCCTGGTAGCCGAGGTCCGCGGCCACCCCCCAGACCAGGTCGACGACGTGGGAGGCGGCAATCACCGAGTTGCCTTCCTTCCGGAAGCGCGGATTGGCATGCCCCACCATGTCGAACAGCACCGCGAACCGCGGCCGAACGCCCGGGAGCTGGTTGGCGGCGTAGTACTTGGCGCCGAGGAGGACATCGGTATCGGTGGCGAAATCCCCATAGTCCTCGCCGTCGACAAAGAGCAGGTCCACCCCGATCCCGGGCGGGGTCCGCTGGAGCACATCAGCCACGCCCAGGAGAATCGCGACCCCGCTCCCGCCATCATTGGCCCCCGGCATCGGGGCGGTGGGATCGGAGCTGCCATAGGCATCCGACACCGGGCGGGTATCCCAGTGGGCCAGGTACAGGATCCGATCCTCGAGCTCCGGCCGGAAGCGGGCGATGACGTTCACCAGCGGAAGGTCCTCCCCGGAGGCGCTGCGGTGGGTCCACCGCTGGACCACCACCTCGTCGGCCCGGGCGCGGGCCTCGGCCTCGAGCCATTCCGCCATCGCCGCGTGCCCCGGGGAGCCCGGGATGCGCGGTCCGAATTCCATCTGCCGCGCGACATACTCGCGGGCCGCCTCGCCGCTGAACTCCTGCACGAAGGGCACGGCCTCCTGTGCCTGACAGGCAGCGAGCAACGTGGTCAGCAGCAGCAGGCGCATTCGCTCGGGACTCCGTCCGGGGGGATGACGGGAATCTACCAGTGGGAAGGGAGAAGAGTGAAGGAAGCGGGCCGGGCGAGGACCATCGGAGGGAACCGCGACCCGAGCGGTTCCAGGTCCGGCCGAGCTCGTCTCGCTCCTTTCCCCTTGCTTCCCCCTTCTCCCTTCTCGCTTCTCCCTCAGGTCTTCACCCGGGCCATCAGGACCAGGCCCAGGGCCAGGAAGATGGCATTGGGGACCCACGCAGCGTAGTCGGGGTGCACCAGCCCGCTCTTGCCCGCCGCGATCGCGAGCTGGACCAGCATCAGGAAGGTGATCGTCGTCCCCAGGCTGATCGCGATCCCCACCGCCGCGCCGGCCCGCGGGGCGGAGACGGCCAGCGGGGCGCCGAAGATCGCGATGATCAGGCAGGTGACCGGCACGGCGACCTTGAGCCAGCGCTTGACCACCAGCTCGCGGACATCGTAGCCCGCCCGTTCCATGGTGTCGATGTACTCGCCGAGCTCCGCCCAGGTCATCTCCTCCGGCTGCTTGGGGGTGATCAGCAGCTGGCGGGGGGTCTCCTTGAGGGAGGCGAGTCGCATGGAGGCGAAGCGCACGGTGGTGGGGCCGATGCTGTCCCGGAAGGTGTGGGCGGCGCCGTTCCAGAGGGTCCAGGCACCCTCCGCGTCGGACCAGGTGGCGCTGTCGGCGGTCACGGCAAGGCCGGGCAGCTCGGCCCGGCGGCTGGGGCGCTCGAGCAGGAGCCCGGCCAGGACCGCGCGTTGCGTGTCGAGCGAGCGGATGGTGTAGGTCCAGCCCTGGTCGGCGCGGAAGACGAAGTTGTACCGGGTGGTGATCGATCGGACCTGCCGTTCCTTCTGGAGCTCGAGCTGGCGGGCGCTGGCCCGGGTGGCGTATTCCCCGATGTAGAAGTTCGCCACCCCCGCCGCCGCCGCGGCCACCAGCAGCGGCACCACCAGCCGGTGGAAGCTGATCCCGCCGGCCTTGGCCGCGGTGAGTTCGGAGTGGCGGCTGAAGGGGCCGATGGTGAAGACGGTGGCAAAGAGCGATGCCGCCGACATCATCTGGAACATCCCCTCGGGCAGGCCGAAGAAGAAGATCGCGGGGAGCGCGTCGGAGGTGACGCCGCGATTGAACAGCTTGTTGAGCTGGTCGGTGATCGCGATCAGGGACTGGACCGCCGGCAACCCCACCGCCGTGAGGAGGAAGATCCGCAGCCACTGCCACAGCAGGTACCGCCACAGGATCCGGGTCCACATCAGGCGCGGGCGCCCCGCCGCATCCAGCCGCGCATCGTGTCCAGGAGGCCCATCTGGCTGCCTCCCCGGGTGGAACCGCCGAACTGCCGCACGACCACCAGCCCGAGGACCCCGGCCACGAAGATCAGCAGGTTGGGGAACCACATCGCCAGGGCGGGGGACATCCAGCCCCGGTCGGCAATCGTCTCGCCGGCGGTGAGCCCGACGTAGAACACCGTGAAGACGATGATGCTGCCACCCATCACCAGCCCGAAGCCGCCGTTGGGGAACCGCAGCGCCAGCGCCACCCCGATCAACATGAAGTTGAGGCAGGCCAGGGAGATCGAGAGCTTCTTGTGGATCTCCACCCGGTACCGGAACTCGGCGGCGGCGGCCTCGTCGTACTGGGACTGGGCGAACATCGCCTCGCCGGCGATGGTCAGCTCGGGGTCCTCCCGGGCAGTGCCGTCATCCACGAAGGGCGCGGGCTCCTGGGCTTCGGCCGGGGCGGGGAGGAGCAGCCGCTTCATGATCCCGTCCACATCGGCCCACGGCCCGCAGCGCTGGACGGTGGTGGTGTCCCGGCGCCACCGCGGCAAGGCCGGCTGCTCCAGCCGGAGCAGCACCCGGAGGTCCCGGTCCACCATGCGGTGGCGCCGGTGCAGGTGCTCGGCCTTGCGGCGCCCCGAGAGCACCACCTCGACCATCATCTCGCAGGTGCTCTTCTCCCGCTCCCCCTCGTCGAACTCGCCGGTGGTCCGGCCCAGCTCGTTCTGCACCGCCCGCACCAGGATCGTGGTGGTGGTGAAATGGGTCACCTGGAGCGCGCCGCGGTCGTCGTTCCGGTAGTCGTGGGCCTGGCCATGGTAGAGCTGCATGGCCATGTCGGTGCCGTTGGGCTGGAAGGCCATCCGCCCGCTGTCGGCGTAGATGATCCGCCGCCCCTCGGCCTGCCCCATGTCGAAGAGGACGATCTCGCGCATCGCCCCCGTCTCGGCGTCGATCCGGCTGGCCCGGAGGTGGTAGGTCGAGGGGGGGAGCTCGTTGATGGCGTCCACCTTGAGCGCCACGGTCGGTTTCTTCCGGGCGATGTCCATCCGGAGCGCCTTGAGCCGGGCGTTGCTCCGCGGCAGGACCTGGTCCACGAAGAAGAAGGTGGTGAGGGTCAGCATCAGCCCCCAGATCAGCGCCGGCCGGAGCATCTGGGCCAGGCTGACCCCGCTCGCCTTCATGGCGGTCAGCTCACTGTCGGCGGCCAGGTGGCCGAACCCGTAGAGCACCGCCACCAGCGCCGCCATTGGCATCGTCAGGGCAATGACGAACGGCAGCGAGAGGACCAGCGACTCGACGATCACCCCCGCGCCAAGCCCCTTCCCCACCAGGTCGGGCAGCGCCCGGGCGATGTGGTTGAGGAGCAGCATGCCGGTCAGCGCCACGAGGGAGAAGACGAAGGGGGCCACCATCGTCCGGACCAGGTAGCGGGAGAGGAGGCGCATGGGGGAAAAGTAACTGGGGACTGGGGACTGGGGACTAGGGGCTGGGGACCAGGGAATGGGGAATGGGGAATGGGGAAGGAACCTGCCCCGTCAGCCCAGGTCTCCCAGCGCCTGGTGCCTGGGCCACACTCCCTAGTCCCTAGCCCCGAGTCCCAAGTCCCCAAAAACCAAACCGCCCCCCTTGCGGGAGGCGGCGTGGGTCCGGCGTCAGGCGGCGATCAGTTGAACGTGTACCGCAGGCTGAACTGCACCCGGTAGACGTCGTTGATCCCGGCGGTCTGCTCAAAGGTCTGCGGCTTGAGCAGCTCGCGGTTGATGTTCCGGAGGCGGTAGAACGCGCGGCCCTGGCCATCCGCCGTGACGCTGGACGAGATGGTCGTGATCGGCGTCGTGGTGACGAACCGCTTGCCGAGGCCCCAGTCGCTGTTGATCAGGTTGCCGACGTTGAGGATATCGACCCGGAACTGGAGCTTGTTCCGGCGCCCGCCGATGTCGGTGAACAGGTCCTGGGAGAGGCTCAGGTCCAGGTTGCTGACCAGCGGCATGAAGGCGGCGCCGCGGACGGCGTACTCCCCGCGGTGGGCGCTCAGGTACTTGTCCTGCTGGATATACGCCTCCCAGGCGTCGGCCTGCTGCTCGGCGGTGAAGGTCACCGCCGGGCTGCTGCCCGAGGCGCTCAGGGTGTAGGTCTGGAAGTTCATCTCGCTCTTGTCGCGCGGGATGTACAGGAGGTCGTTGGTCGAGCTGCCGTCGCCGTTGAGGTCGCCGCTGTAGGTGTAGCTGGCGTTGCCGATGGTCCGCTTCTCGTAGAAGAGGGTCAGCGTGGTGGCGCCGAAGCTGAAGAACTCCTTGCGGTACGAGCCCATCAGGAAGAACCGGTGGCCCGGCGAGTTGTTCGAGTAGCCGAGGCCCGGGTTGTTGGGGTCGCCCGAGTGGGCGTTGTTCAGGTACGAGCCGGAGGCAATCGATCCCGGATCGATGTTGTTCTTGGCGACGCCGTAGTTGTAGGCCGCCTTGGCGAAGAAGCCGTTGGCGAAGTTGCGCTCCAGCGAGGCGCCGATGTTCCAGGCATAGCCCTCGTTCTGGTTGCTCATCACGTAGTTGCCGCTGATGTTGCTGTAGATCCGGTTGGTATTGGGCAACCAGCGGGGACGCTGGTCCGGACCGTTGAAGCTGTTGGTCGTCGGGCGCAGGTTGGCATTGTGGTAGTAGATGCCGTTGACGTCCCGGCTGTACAGGAACTCCGCGGTGCCGACCAGGTCCCACGGCAGCCGGTGGTCGACGGCGATGTTGCTCCGCCAGACCTGCGGGAACTTGAAGTCCGGCGTGGTCACGGCCAGGCCATAGGCGGCCGCCGGCACCGGGGGGTCGGCGATGGTGGTCGGCTTGTAGGCGTTCGGATCGGGGTTGAACGGCCGGTTGAAGGTGTTGTCGGTCTGCTCGAAGCCGGTGAGCAGGCCGTTCTCGCCGAGCTGGTTGGAGATCCAGACGTACAGCGGCCGGCCGGTGAAGACGCCCGTGCCGCCACGGATCTGGGTCGAGCGATCGCCGGTGACATCCCAGTTGAAGCCGACGCGCGGGGAGATCAGCAGGTTGGCATCCGGCAGCTTCTGGGTCTGGTACTGGACCAGGCGCTGGTCCTTGTCCACGAAGGTGAAGCCGTTGGCCTGCGGGTTGGTGAAGCCGGTCTCGCCGAAGAACGGCGCATCGAACCGCAGCCCGAAGGTCAGCTTCAGGTTCGGCGTGGCGCGGAACTCGTCCTGGACGTAGATGCCGGCATAGGTGACTTCCATCGGCTGCAGGGGCTTCTCGAGGCCCGGGATGTTGGACCACCGGACCTGGAACCGGCGCAGCGACACCGGCGAGGTGGTCCGGGCCGGGTTGGCCAGGTAGCCGTTCGCGTCGGTGTAGAAGTCCTCGAGCGAGTTGTACACGTACACGCTCTGCGAGCCCGGGAAGAAGACGTTCTCGCTGTTGTACCGCTCGACCGCGGCGCCGAAGGTCCAGTCGTGCCGCTCGCCGTAGATCGTGAAGTTGTTGACGATCTGGAGGCTCTTGTAGCGGAGCTCGTTGTTGGGCGTGAACGGCTCGAAGCCGAACGAGGTGTAGGTCAGGCCGTCCTTCTCGATGTCCACCAGCGGAAAGAGATCGTCGGCCTTGTAGCCGCGGCTCTCGTCGTGCTTGGCATAGCCGACGGTCAGGTTGTTGGCCATGTTGCTGCCGATGATCGCGTTCCACTCGGCGACGAAGTTGTCGATCTTCTCGTCCTGCGAGTAGCCCGAGTTCGCGAAGCCCATCGCGTTGGCATTGGTCCGGCGGTTCCCCAGCCGGCCCAGCGAGCTGGAGTTCGACTGCAGCTGGTCGGCGCTCGAGTCAAGCTTGTTGTACCGGAAGGTGACCTTGTTGCGGTCGTTCAGATTGAAGTCGAGCTTGCCGATGAAGCGCTTGACCGGGGTCTTGTTGTCGAAGCCCTCGTAGGGGCCCGTCTTCCACCCGAAGTTGGTGTCGAGGTAGGTGCTCAGGGCGTCCAGGTCGGACTTCAGCACCCGGGTCGTGTTGCCCTCGACCGGCTGCCCGCCGGTGTTGGCCTTCCACGTCGTGCCCGGCTCGGTCAGGTTGTCGTTCTCATAGCTGGCAAAGAAGAACAGCTTGTTCTGGATGATCGGGCCACCAAGGTTGAAGCCAAGGTGGGTGTACTTGAAGGTACCGGGATCAAAGCTCAGAGGGCCCGCGTTCTTGCCGACCAGGCCATCGTTCCGGTACCCATAATAGAGATTGCCCGAGAACTCGTTGGTGCCGCTCTTGGTCACGGTGTTGATGCCGGCGCCGACGAAGTTGCCCTGGCGGACGTCGAACGGGGCGATGTTGATCTGGAGCTGCTCGATCGCATCCATGGCGATCGGCGCCACGCTGGTCCGGCCGCCCGGCTGGCCGTCGCCCAGGCCGAAGGAGTTGTTGAACGGCGCGCCATCAACGGTGATGTTGTTCAACCGACCGTCGGCCCCGGCGAACGAGGTGCCGCGCACCTGCGGCACCATCCGGGTAAAGTCGGTGATCCGGCCCGTCGTCGTGGGCAGGGTCTGGAGCTCGGCCTGCCGGATCGCCGTGGCGGCGCCGGTGCGCTCGGAGCTGAAGACCGTCTCGCCCTCGGCGGTCACCACCACCTCCTGGAGCGCCACCGCCTGCTGCCGCATGGAGAAGGCAAGGTCGCTCTGCACGCCAAGGCTCAGGAAGATGTCGTCCTGCACCATCGGCTCGAACCCGATGGCCACCACCGTCACCCGGTAGGGACCGCCGATCCGCATGCCGGGAATCGTCACCCGGCCATCGGCCCGGCTGGTGGCCACGTAGGACGTGCCCGAGGGCAGGTGGGTGGCGGTGACCCGCGCCCCCGCCAGCGGGGCCCCGGCGTTGTCGCGGACCACGCCGCTGATCGCCGAGGTGGTGACGCCCTGCCCGGATGCGCTGGACGCTGCGCCGACCGTCAGGCCAAGCGCAAGGGCCAGATAGCCGAGGATTCTCCCTGCTCGCCGCATGAGCGACTCTCCCAGATGATGATGAGGGGTGGTGACAGGCCACAAACTTACCCCGCCACGGGGCCGGGTCAAGCAGCCCGGAACGCCGTAACAGAGATTTTACGAGACGTTTCACGCCCGTTTCACGTACCGCCCCCACGCGAAATAGACCGGCACCCCGGCGAGGATGATCCCAAAGGTCACCGCGTTGTCCTGCCAATTGGCGATCAGGGCGTTGCCCACCATCATCAGCGCGCCCAGCAGGAAGAGCGCCGGCACCGCCGGGTAGCCCCAGGTGCGGTAGGGCCGCACCAGCTCCGGCTGGCGGCTCCGCAGCCGGAAGACGGCGCCCACCGCCAGGGCGTAGAACGGCCACGAGCCCAGGACGAACCGGTCGGCGAGTTCGGCAAAGGAGTTCTGGAGCACATAGGCCACCCCGAGCGCCGCGGTCAGCCAGATCGCCACCGAGGGGGTCTGGAAGCGCGGCGAGACCCTGGCCAGCGCCGGGAAGATCAGCTTCTGGTCGGCCATCGCAAAGAAGATCCGGGGGCCGGTCATGATCGAGCCATTCACCGAACCGAAGCAGGAGACCATCACGACCCCGGCGATGATCGCCACCCCGGCGGTCCCGAAGAGCGGGATCCGACTGGCGGCGTCGGCCGCGACCCGGGTCGAGACGGCCATCTCGGTCACCGGCAGCAGGTAGAGGTAGGCCGCATTCACCAGCAGGTAGATCGCCACGATGGCGCCGGTACCCAGGATCAGGCCCCGCGGCAGGTTGCGGCCGGGATCCTTCACCTCGCCGCCCACGAAGGAGAGGTTGGACCACCCGTCGTAGGTCCACATCACCTTGATGAGCGCGGTCAGCATCAGGGACACCGTCACCGTGCTCCCGGGGGCCACCAGCGTCAGGTTGGCCGGGTCCCCGGTGCCGCCGGTGAAGGCCAGCAGCGTCAGGCCGACCAGCGCCCCGTACTTGAGGAGGGTGGTCAGGTTCATCAGCACCGCCGCGTACCCGATCCCCAGATAGTTGAGCCCGGCAATCAGCACGATGGCCAGCGCGGCCACGTACCGCTCCTCCGGCTGCGTCAGGCTCACGAACTGGCCGAAGTAGCTGGCGAAGACCGACGCAATCCCCCCGACCGCCGCCGCCCGGATCACTGCCAGCTCGGCCCAGCCGTAGAGAAACGCCCAGAACGGGCCGAACGCCTCGTGGATGTAGGCGAAGATCCCGCCCGAGCGGGGCAGCGCCGCGGCCAGTTCCGCGATCGCCAGCGCCCCGGCCAGGGTCACCAGGCCACCAACCACCCAGAGCCCGAGCATCGCGAGGGGCGAGCCCAGGATCGCCGCGAGCTCATTGGGCACCCGGAAGATCCCGCTGCCGATCGTCGTGCCCACCAGGACCCCCACGGCACTCCAGACGCCGAGGGTGCGGGGCAGGCGCTCGACGGGAGCGGAAGCGGCGGCAGGCTGGGTCATGGCGGCTCCGGTGACGGTCGTTTCTTGAGGGGCGGGTCCAGGGCGGCTATTTTGAAGGATTGCGTAAAGTGCCACCGTGCGGGCGATCCGCCTAGGGGCACCACCCCGAGAGGACCCGACCCCTGATGTCCGTTTCCGCTGCCCCCGCGCCGTCCCCCCCCTCGCTGCTGGCCGACCTGGTCACCCTGACCAAGCCGCGGATCATCTCGCTGCTCCTGGTCACGACCGTGGCGCCGATGTTCATCACCCCCGCCGGAATGCCGAGCGCGGCGCTGGTCGGCTGGGTGGTGCTGGCGGGGTACCTCATGGCGGGGGGGGCCAACGCGATCAACATGTGGTTTGACCGGGACATCGACCGGGTCATGGCCCGGACCCGCAATCGCCCCGTGCCGGCCGGCCGGATGCCGGCCGGCGCGGCGCTGCTGTTCGGCATCGGGCTTGGCGCCACCGCGTTCGCCTTGTTCTGGTACCTGGTCAACCCGCTGGCCGCCTGGCTGGCACTCGCGGGGCTCCTGTTCTACGTCTTCATCTATACCATCGGGCTCAAGCGGTGGAGTGCCCAGAACATCGTGATCGGGGGAGCCGCCGGCGCCTTTCCGCCGCTGGTGGGGTGGGCCAGCATGACCGGATCGCTCGACCTCGCGGCGCTCTACCTGTTCGCGATCATCTTCTACTGGACGCCCCCGCACTTCTGGGCGCTGGCACTGGTGAAGCAGGGGGACTACGCCAAGGCGGGGGTGCCGATGATGCCCCTGGTGCGGGGGGCCCATCACACCAAGCTGCAGATGCTGGCCTACACCCTCATGCTGCTCTTCCTGACCACGCTGCCCACCCTCGCGGGCACCCAGGGGCTCTTCTACCTCGGGGCCGCGGCCCTGCTCGGTGGCCGGCTCCTCTGGTACTGCATCGTGTTGCTGCGCGAGTCCGGCACCACCCCGACCGCCTGGCGGATGTATCGGTACTCGCTCCTCTACCTGGCGCTGCTGTTCGTGGCCATGGGGGTGGACCGGGCGGTACCGTTCGGGCACCGGGCGCCAGCGCAGCAGGTCCTGCTCCTGGACCCCTCCCCCGCGATCACCACCCCTCCGGCGGACCCGCACACCGGCCACTGAGCCCGCGGGGCGTTCAGGGCAGCGGTACGGGGGCGGCCACCTCGAATCCTGCCTCGCGCTCCAGCCGCCGCTCCCCGATCGTCAGCACCGTCACCAGCGCATAGCGCCCGGGGCCCATCCCGGTCAGGTCGATCTGGCCGGTGAGGAGCCCGAGTTCCGCGGGGACCCGTACCGCGGCCGGCGGCGCCTCGCGCACCAGCGTCCCCTCGGCATCCCGGACCTTGGCCCCCAGGGTCCCCTGCCCGCCGTAGGGTGTATAGGCCTCGAGCAGGTAGTGCAGCACCGGCGACTCCACCCCGAGCCGGACCGTCCCCGGTGCGGTGATGAGGAGGGCGCCGCGACGGAACTCGCGGGCCCGGGGCATCGTATCCGAGGGATGCACGGCGCGGATCAATGGGGCCAGGAGCAGGTCGGAGATCCCGGGATTCGTGGCATACCCCGCCACCGGTGCCCGGGTGCTCGCGACGACCTGCCCCGTCGAATCCTGGACGGTCACGTCCACCACGTAGGTGCCGGCGGCGACGGTGAACCGGAGGTGATCCACCATGTCGCCCGCCGGCGGGTCCAGCGGGCGCTCCCAGGACTGTTCCCAAAGCGTCTCACCGGGAGACTCTTCGACCCGCAGGGTCAACGTCCCGCCGGGCATGCGCGGGGTCTGGATGAAGGCGGCCACCTGGGTCTGCCCGGTTTCGGTGCGGAAGAACCGCACCACGCGCACCGACACGGTGGCGGTGTCGCCCGGGGGGACCGGGGCGAGGAGGAGGGTGGCCAGGACGGCAATCATGCTGTGGGGGACGTGCAATCCACGGAATGGCCCACCGATAGGCTCAAGGCAGGATCAGGTCGCGCTGGATCACCTTCGGGGTGACCCGCGGCCCCTCGGGCGCCCAGTAGACGTTGACCTCACTGCGCACCCCGAACTCGCCGGGGAGGTAGATCCCGGGTTCGACCGAGAAGCCGACCCCCGGGATGAGCTCCCGGTCGTCGCGGGTCTCGTAGTCGTCCATGTGCGGCCCGGAGCCGTGCAGGTCGCGGTCGATCGAATGGCCGGTGCGGTGGACGAACCACTCGCCGAAGCCGGCGGCCTCGATCACGTCACGGGCGGCGCGATCGACCTCGAAGCCGCGCAGGCGGCCCCCCGATTTCGCCGCCCCCGCGATCCGGGCCAGCGCGGCGTCCCGGGCATCCCGCACCGTGGTCCAGACCCGCTGCACCCGGTCGGGGACCTCCCGGCCCGCGAAGCCCATCCAGGTCTGGTCGGCCTGGACCGCACCCACCCCCCGGCCGGCAAAGAGGTCGAGGAGGACCACCTGGTTGGCTGCGAGGACCGCGCTCGCCTCCGGACCCGGTTCATAGTGGGGATCGGCGGCATTGGCTCCGAACGCCACCAGCGGGCCGTGATCGATCACCAGGCCCTCGGCCTCGATCCGGTCCGCCACCCGGCGCAGCAGCTGCCACTCGGTCAGTCCGGTGCCGGCCTGCCCCACCGCCCAACGGAGCTCCTCATTGGCGATCCGGGCCAGGATCTCCGCGGCGGCGAGGTGATCGTCCAGCTCGGCGGGACTCCACCGCGAGGTGAAGGTGGTCACCAGCTCCGCGCTGGGCACCACCCGGCCCCCAAGCTTCCGCACCAGCTCGACCACCCCGTAGGGAACCCGGTCGAGATAGGGGACCGCATCGTCCGGCGAGATCTCCATCGCCACGGTGCGCCCCCCGATCACCTCGGTCAACGCGGCATGGAGTTCCTCCCAGCGCGCGTAGGGGAGGATGCGCCCCGGGAAGCCACGGACCGGCTGCAACTCGATCTTGTGCGCGATCGCCACCGGCTCGCCCTCGCGCGGGAGGTAGACGAACAGCCGCCGCGAGCCGAGCCCGCCGAGCTGCAGCAGGCGCGCGGCGACGGGATTGCACTGCTTGAAGTCGTAGAGGAGCCACCCGTCGGCGCCGCAGGCATCGAGGCCCGCGGCGAGGGCAGCGCGATCCAGATTGCGAATGGGGTCCATCAGTATCCCTCCGCGGGGGAAGCCGACCAGCGGCAGGTCGAGTCCCCCCGTGCCTGGCAACCTTCGTGGACCATGGCGCCCTCGAATCCCGAGAGCACCCGCAGCAGTTCCGCGAACGCGGCCCCGTAGAACCGGCAGCCCTGCCCGGCGGCGGCCGCGCGAGTGGCGAGCGACTCGCGCATCTCCACCCGGGCGAGTTCCCCGTGGGGGCGCAGGGTGGCATTGAGGAGGCGACCCGCCACCCGGGCCGCCGAGGCCACGCCCAGCCGGCGCCGCAGGCCCTTCGGGGCGAGCCGGACCAGGAAGCGCCGCAGCGCCGGCACCCCGCGCGCCGCATAGCGGGCGGTGCGCCGGCCGGCGTCGGCATAGACGAGGTCGGCATCGGCGCGCCGGCTCACCAGGCGGAAGACCGCGACGACCTCGTCGCCCGGGATCCGCTCCTCGCGCTGTGCCGCCCGCCGGTAGCGCTCGATCTGGGCGGCCACGGTGCTGCTGAGCCCGAGGCGCTTGGTCACCAGTTCCTCGGCCAGGTCGTCGAGACCATCCTCGACGGGCGTGTCCAGGTTGCGCATCGCCTCGAGCAGGCTGAGCGGGATAATGGCGGGGAAACTGCCGGATCCGGTCACGAGGGGGAACAATAGTGCGGCATTCGCGCCGAAACCAGCCTGTCTTGCGCGACGCATTGACTCCGGGAGACATTCGAAGGTCCACCGCGCGTGCTCGCTGCGGCGGGGGAGGAGGAATGCCGTGCCGGTCGACAGGTTGCCACGCCACGGACGCCGGATGCACCGGGGCCCGATTCTCTCCGCAGCGTGCGCGGCCTGGGTCCTGGCGGCCTGCACCGGGGCGCCGCGCGACCCCACCCGGTTCCTGCAACCCCGCGACGGCACCGGACAGATCGCGACCGGCAATGGCCTCGGCGCGCTGGTCGGCACCTGGCAAACAGTGATCGTCATCGCACTGGATGTCGACCTCCAGCGCTGGACGACCACCTGGCGCTTCGACGCCGACGGCGCCTGCCACTTCACCCGCGAGGTGCTCTCGATCGCCGAGGGGGTGCCGCGCACGGTCGAGCGTCGCTGCGCCTGGACGGTCACCGGTGCCACGATCCTCGCGACCTTCGCCGACAATGGCGAGCGCCATCCCCTGCCCTGGAGCTTCGCCGCGTTTGGAACCACCACGTTGATCCTCGAAGGCATCGCGTACCAGCGGGTCGGCCGATGAAGCCGGCGCTCGATGTCCTCATCGTCGGTGCCGGGCCGGCGGGCGTGGCGGCCGGCGTCGCCCTCGCCCGCTCGGGGCTCGCGGTCCGGGTGATCGACCGCGCCCGGTTCCCGCGCCACAAGACCTGTGCCGAGTACCTCAGCCCAGGCACCCTGGCCGAACTCGACCGGCTGGGGCTCTTGGCGGCAGTGGACCGCGCGGGGGGAGTCCCGTTGCACGGGACCACGGTGACCGGGCCCCGGGGCGGACGCCTGGCCGGGCAGTTCGCCCGCGCCGGCTTCCAGCCGATCCGGCCGACCGGGCTCTCGATCAGCCGCTGGCAGCTGGACGCCGCCCTGGTCGAGGCGGCCCGCACCCTGGGCGTCGAGATCGTCGAGGAAACCGCCGTGGAGCAGTTGATCCACCACCAGGGCGCCGTGGCCGGTGCCGTGGTGCGCCGGCACGACCAGCGCCTGAGCTGGCGCGCGCGCCTCGTGATCGGGGCGGACGGATTGCGCTCCGTGGTGGCACGCGCCATCGGCGGCCGGGTCGCCCGATGGCCGCGGCGCCTGGCGCTGGTGGCACACATGGAGGAAGTGGCCGACCTGGGGGGGATGGCGGCGATGCACGTCGGCTCCCGCGAGTACGTGGGCCTCAACCCGATCGGCGACGGACGGACCAACGTGGCCATGGTGCTGCCAGCCGATCGTGTTGCCGCTGGAGCCGGGACCGCCGAGGCACGCCTCGCGGCCGCCCTCCAGCGCATCGGCTCAGCCGCGGCGCCCCTGCAACATGCCCGCCTGGCCGGTCCGGTCCGGGTCACCGGGCCATTCGGAGTCCGCAGCCGCCGCATCGTGGTGGACGGTGCCCTGCTCGCGGGCGACGCGGCGGAGTTCTTCGACCCCTTCACCGGCGAGGGCATCGGCACCGCGCTGCAGGGAGGACGACTCGCGGCCGCCGCGGCCGTCGAGGCGCTCCACGCCGGGCAGCCGGCCACCGCTCGCCGGTTGCGGCCCTACCTGCGGGCCCGGCGGGAGGCGTTCGCGGGGAAGTGGGCGGTGGAGCGCCTGATCGGGTGGGGCCTCGAGGCACCGGCGCTCTTCGACCGCTGCCTCGATCGTCTCGAGCGCCACGGGCATGCCCACACGCTGGTCGGCGTCACCGGCAATTTCGTGCCGTCGGGTGCCATCCTGAACCTGCGTGTCCTCGCGGCGATGGTGCGGTGAACCATGCCTGACGTTTCCGCAGCCCGGTTCCGCGAGCTCTGCGGCGAATTCGCAACCGGGGTGGCGGTGGTGACCGCGCGCACCGCCGACGGGACTCCCGCCGGAATGACCGCCAACAGCTTCGCGTCGGTGTCGCTGGTGCCACCCCTCGTCTCCGTGAATATCGACGAGTCGGCCGAGATGCACCGGGTCCTGGCCGAGACTGACGAGCTCGTGGTCAACATCCTCGCTGCTGGACAGGAGGCGCTCTCGCGCCGGTTCGCGGAACCGCGTGACCGGCGCTTTGAGGGCATCGAGGCCACCACCGACGCGCGGGGCATCCCGATACTGGCCGGGACGCTGGCCACGTTGGCCTGTACCATCGAGGCCCGGGTACCCGCCGGGGACCACACGATCATCATCGCCCGGGTGATCGGCGGCTCGCGGCGCCAGGGCGACCCGCTGCTCTATCATCGCGGGGTGTACCTGCCACCGGATCCCCGGTGAGCCGCCTGGCGGGCTCGCCCCTCGGGCAGGAACTGCTCGACGACCCCTCCGCCGACTCCGGGGCGGTCCGACTCTCGCTCCGCAACATTGCCCGGGCCAACCGCTACTTCGGCGGGTGGTGGGCAGTGCGGACCGGCCTCGCACACCTCCTCGGGGGCCGTACCGCCCCCGCCTTGAGCCTGCTGGACGTCGGCACCGGCGCCGGCGACCTCCTCCTCCGGGCTCGCGACTGGTCACTCCGGGGCAGGAGTTCGGTCCGGATGCTCGGCATCGACCAGCATCCGGAGGCGGCGCGCCTGGCCCACGCCTCGGGGATCCCGGCGGTGATCGGCTGCGGTGCGACCCTGCCGCTCCGCGACGGTGCCGTGGACGTGGTGATCCTCAGCCAGGTGGCCCACCACCTGGCCCCGGCCTCGCTCGCCGCCATGGCACGGGAGACCTCCCGCGTGAGCCGCATCGGGGTGGTCCTGGCCGACCTCCGTCCCTCCCGCCTGGCCGGTGCCGCCTACCGGCTGACGGGCCCCTTCCTGGGCTTCGATCGCCACACCGTGGTCGACGGCATCACCTCCCTGCGGCGCGGCTTCACCCGGACGCGGCTGGCGCACGAGCTCGGTTCGGCCGGGATCCAACCGTGGATCGCCACCCGTGGGGTCCGGATCGTGGCGGCCTGGCGCACCGATGGAGGCGCGGCATGATGCACACGATCGACCAGGCGGTGGTGCGGGCTGCCCCGGACCTGGCGTTTCACCATGCCTCGGATGTCGAGCGGTGGCCCACCATCCTGCCGCACTACCGCTGGGTCCGGATGCTGGAGGGGACGCCGGACCGGGGGATCGTGGAGATGGCCGCGTATCGCCCTTTCGGCCCCGTGCGGTGGCCCACCTGGTGGGTCTCGGAGATGACCATCGACCGGGACCGGCGCGAGGTGCAGTATCGCCACATCCGGGGGATCACCACCGGCATGGACGTGCTCTGGCGGGTCACTCCGCATCCCGAGGGCTCGCACATCCTGCTGACCCACGACTGGCATGGTCCGCGGTGGCCGCTGGTTCGCCGCCCCGCCGCCGAGTGGGTCATCGGCCCGGTCTTCGTCCACGGCATTGCCTCGCGCACCATTGCCGGCGTGGCGCACGCTGCGGAGCTGGCTCGTGGCTGACGCCCGCCGGGTGGTCATCTCCGGCCTCGGGCTCGTGACCCCCATCGGCACCGGGGTTGAGGGATTTTGGGACGGGTTGCGCGCCGGCCGCTCGGTGGTGCAGAGGCTGACGCGGTTTGATCCGAGCCCGTTCCGCAGCCACCTTGCCGGGGAGGTCGCGGGATTCGAACCCGCAGAGTGGATCGAGCCGCGCCGTGCGCGGCGCCTGGACCGGTGCTCGCAGTTCTCACTCGCGGCAGCCCGGCTGGCGCTCGCGGATGCCGGACTCGACCTCGGCGCGGAAGACCCGGACGCCGTTGGGGCGATGATGGGCACGGCCCTGGGCGGGGTGGCCAAGGCCGAGGAACAGCACGGACTGTACCTCGATGGGGGTGTCCGGGCCGTGGACCCGGGGCTGGCCCTCACCGTCTTCGCTGGCGCGTCGAGCTGCAACCTGGCCATCGAGCTGGGAATCAGCGGCCCGAACATCACCAATGGGATGAGTTGTGCCTCGGGAGCCATCGCGATCGGCGAGGCGTTCCGGGCCGTCCGCCGTGGCGAGGCCGAGGTCATGCTGGCCGGAGGCGCCGAGGCGCCGCTCGCCCCGCTCTGCTTCGGGGCGTTCGCCATCATCCGGGCGATGTCGACCCGAAACGACGACCCGGCGACGGCGAGCCGTCCCTTCGACGCCGGTCGCGATGGGTTCGTGATGGCCGAGGGCGCCGCGGTGCTGGTGCTGGAGGAACGCAGTCGGGCGCGGGCGCGCGGCGCCCCGATCTACGGCGAGCTGCTGGGATATGGCCTGACCAACGATGCCCATCACATGACGGCCCCCCGCCCGGACGGGCGCCAGGCCGTCCGGGCGATGCGCCTGGCGCTGGCCGAGGCCGGGCTGGCGCCGGACCAGGTGGACTACCTCAACGCCCATGGCTCGTCCACGCCGCTCAACGATCCGACCGAGAGCCAGGCGATCCGGGCCGTCTTTGGCGCCCACGCCGACCAGCTCGCGCTCAGCGGCACCAAGGGGTACTTCGGCCACGCCCTCGGTGCGAGCGGCGCGATCGAGGCCGCGACCTGCGCCCTCGCCGCGCAGCGGGGCTGGTTGCCACCCACGGTGAACCTCGGCACGCCGGGCGAAGGGTGTGACCTGCCCTACCTGGTCGGCGCCGGCCGGGACGCCACGCCCCGCCACCTGATGAGCAACTCCTTCGGATTCGGGGGAATCAACGCGGTGCTGGTGATGGGGGGAGATTCAGGGGCTGGGGGCTAGGGGCTGGGGACTGGGGACTGGGGACTGGAGGGCCAGAGTAGCACGACCTCGCCGGGGCGACGCGCCACCCGGCGGAGGGATGTCCGCCTTCGGAGGTGGCCGAGAGGACAACCTTGGGCTATTCTATTCATCGCACGCCGTTCCGTTCCCGGCGCCCCAGCCCCTAGCCTCCAGTCCCCAGCCCCTCCCCCCAAACCAAGGGCCCATACATGCGCGCATACCTCACCGAGGCGATCGGCACCTTCTTCCTGGTCCTGACCGTCGGGCTGACCGTGGTCCAGGGTACCCCGTTTGCTCCCGTGGCCATCGGCCTGGCCCTGATGGCCATGGTCTACATGGGCGGGCACATCTCGGGAGCCCACTACAATCCGGCCGTCTCGGTGGCGCTGGTGATGCGGGGGGCGCTTCCCGGCCAGCAGCTGGCGCCCTACGTCCTGTCGCAATTGGCGGGAGCCACCGCGGCCGCGTGGGTGGTACAGGTGATCCTCGGGCAGACCTTTGCGCCGGCGCCGGGTGCCGGGGTCGCGACGATACCCGCACTGCTGGTGGAGGTGCTGTTCACCTTTGCGCTGGCCCTGGTGATCATGAACGTTGCGACCTCCAAGAAGACGGAGGGCAACTCCTACTACGGACTGGCGATCGGCCTGACCATCACCGCGGCGGCCTTCGCGGGAGGCGACATCTCGGGCGGGGCCTACAACCCGGCAGTGGGGACCGGGCCCACGCTGATCCACGCCCTCCTGGGCGGGGGCGACTGGAGCAGCCTGTGGCTCTACTGGGTCGGGCCGATCGCCGGGGGAGGACTGGCAGCGATGGTCTTCAGGCTGCAGGAAGGCTGAGAGCCGAGGGCCCCCGCGGCAGGGTCAGGGGGAGCCGGGGCGTCCTGCTCACCCTGCCCCGCCCCGGCTACCTCTCGCTGTCCCGCAGCGCCTTCCGGGCCCGGGCAAACAGCAGGAGGGCATATCCCACCACGATCACCGCCGTCACCACGTAGGCGGCGATCATGTACTCGGCATTGGCGGGCGGGCTAGTCTGCACGGCGGGCCTCCTCGGCATCGGCCAGCAACGCCATGCCGTACCGGGTGATGGTGAACCCCAGGGAGAGGACCGTGAACACCCCGAACGAGGTCAGCAGGGTGCGCAGCATCTCCGGGGGGAGCGAGGGGCTGCTCGGCTTGAGCACCACCGGCAGCGGGTGGATCCCGGGGAAGAGGTACACCGTCAGGTGGACGAACGGCACCAGCAGCATCCCCATGATGCCCACCACGGCGCTGAACCGGGCCCGCTCCGCCGGGTCGTGCAGCGCCCCACGCAGCGTCCGGTAACCCACGAAGAGGAAGAAGAGGAACAGGGTGAAGGTCAGGCGCGGCTCCCACTGCCACCAGACCCCCCAGATCGGCTTGCCCCAGATCGGCCCGGTGGTCAGCATGACGCAACTGAAGACCAGCCCGACATCCGCCGCCGCCGCCGCGAAGCGGTCCAGCCGCGCATCCTTGAGCCAGAGGTAGAGGATGCTCACGATCCCCACGATGCTGAACGCCAGCAGCGCCGACCAGGCGGCGGGGACGTGGATGTAGAAGATCTTCTGCGCGGGGCCCTGGAACCGTTCCACCGGGGTGAACCCGAGGGCCATGACATACACCGTGACCAGGCCCAGCAATGCCACGACCGACAGGGCGATGCCGCGTCGGGTGATGGCTCGAGCCGATGCGAGGGATCCCATCATTCGTCCAGGATTGCGGGAAAGAGAAGGAAGCAGAGGGTCAGGAACGCCAGGTCATAGAGTGCCAGCAACCTAAGCCAGCCCCAGAGTTCGCTCAACGGCCGGTGCCCCAGGAGACGGACCGTCGCCTGCACCGCCCCGATGATCGGCGGCACGAGAAACGGCAGCAGGAGGATTGGCAGCATCAGCTCCGCGTACCGGGTGCGCACCACCATCGCGCTGAAGACCGTCCCCACCGCCACGAAGCCGATCGTGGCCATCAGCGTGACCACCAGGAGGCCCGGCAGCGCCCCGCCCAGGTCCACGTTGAAGAACAGTACGAACAGCGGGAAGGTCACCCCCTCCACCACCAGAACGAAGACCAGGTTCGCCAGGTACTTCCCGGCGAAGATCGCCCCCCGCGGGACCGGGGCCAGCAGCATCCCGTCGAGGGCGCGGTTCTCCCGCTCCAGCATGAAGGCGCGGTTGAGCGCCACCACGGCCGCGAAGGTGAAGGTGACCCACAGCACGCTCGGGGCGATGACCACGGTGGAGACGCCGGCGGGATCGCGGGCAAAGTTGAACACCACCAGGACCAGCGCCGCAAACACCACCGCCGAGAGGATCGCCGTGCGGGTCCGCCACTCCACCCGGAGGTCCTTGGCCGCGATCAGCAGCGCCACCCGCAGCGTCTCAGGCACGGACGGCCTCCGCGAAGCGCGGCTGGAACTCGGCCAGCGCGCCGGGCCGCGGCTCCAGGATCGCCCAGGCGCCGCGCACGAGGACCCCGACATGGCTCGCCAGGTCCCACGCCTCCGAGGGATTGTGGGTCACCACCACGATCGCCGCGCCGGCCTCCCGCTGCACCTGCAGCACCTCCCGCACCTGCTCGGCGGAGGCGTGGTCAAGCCCGGTGAACGGCTCGTCAAGGAGGATGATGGACGGGCTGTGCAACAGGGCCCGCGCGATCGCCACCCGCTGCACCATGCCCCGCGACAGGCTGCGGACCGGCTCGCCGGCCCGGTCGGAAAGCGCCACCCGCTCCAGTGCCGCCCGGGCAGTGCCCGCCGGATCCGCCAGGCCATAGAGGCCGGCGGCGAACCGGAGGTTCTCTTCCGCCGTCAGGTCATCGTAGAGCAGGGTCTGGTGGGAGATCAATCCGATCGAGCGGCGCAGCCCGGGGTTGTCCAGCAGTGGGGCGCCATCCACCGTGACGACTCCGGCGGTCGGCCGCACCAGGCCGGCCAGCATCCGGAGGAGGGTGGTCTTGCCGGCGCCGTTGGACCCCAGCACCAGCAGCAGCTCGCCCCGTTCCAGCGCGAGGTCCACTCCCCGCACGGCCCGGGCGGCGCCGAATCGGCGTTCGAGACCGCGTGCGGCCAGGCGTGGCGCCGAATCGGAAGGCACCCCACAATATAGCGCCGGGGCGCGGCTCAGGCTGGCTGGGATTCGAGCAGGAAGAGATCGTCGAGCTTGGTGAGGACCAGCAGGAAGCGGACTTCATCGGAGAGGCCCCGGAGGACCACCTGCTGGCGCCGCTCGGCGGCGCGATGCTGGATCAACATCAGGGTGCCCAGGCCGGCGGAATCCACGGCCCGCGTGCCGGACATGTCCAGCACCAGGCTCCCGCTTCCCTCCGGCAGCTGTTCCAGCAGTGCCACCGCTTCGCGCCGAAACGCGACCCGGGAGTCGAGCCCCAGCTCCGCTGGAACCCCCAGTACTCGTGACACCACATGCATGGCGGGCATCCCACCTTCCTCCCCGCCCGACGAGCCGGCCGAGCCGCGTTCACCTTCGGGTGCTGAGCCATCTCGGCCGGAATCCAGTGCCGGACCCCGCGAGACCTCTGGCTGTGCGGCCCCGGGTCACCCCGGGTGTGCTCTTGTCGGGCGAATTCAATTGTAACGGCCCGGAACGGCACCCCGGGCCCCTGTCCGGGGGAGCAGGTTTTGGGCCACCCGCGGGATCGCCCTGCACCGGCTCCCGGATTCCCACCCCGCGCTACGGGATCTCCACCTCGCCTTGCTTGCTCGACGGGCCGGCTTGCCCTAAGCTCCGGACAGGACGGGCGCGATACGAGGCACCCCCCACGCGACCTGCAAGGCAGGGCGACGCCCCGCCCCGGATTCCCCATTCCCCATCCCCGGCCAATCGATGACCGACCAACTTGCCACCCTGCTCACCGAACAGCGCCGCTTCCCCCCCGATCCCGCCTTCGCGGCCCAGGCCAATGCCCAGCCCGCCTGGCAGGCCACCGCCGCTGCCGACCGCCTCGCGTTCTGGGCCAACGAGGCCCGGCAGCTGGAGTGGATCACGCCGTGGGCCGAGGTGCTCGACTGGCAGCCCCCGCATGCCCGCTGGTTCGTCGGCGGCGAGCTCAATGTCAGCGCCAACTGCCTCGATCGCCACCTGGCAGGCCCGCGCCGCAACAAGGCCGCCCTTATCTGGGAAGGCGAGCCCGGCGACCGGCGGGTGCTGACCTACTGGGACCTCGCCCGCGAGGTGGAGCGCGCCGCGAATGCGCTGAAGTCCCTCGGGGTGGGCCTGGGCGACCGGGTCGCCATCTACCTGCCCATGATTCCCGAGGCCGCCATCGCCATGCTGGCCTGCACCCGCATCGGCGCGGTGCATTCGGTGGTCTTTGGCGGCTTCTCCGCCGAGTCGCTGCGGGACCGGATCAACGATGCCCAGGCCCGGTTGCTCATCACCGCAGATGGCGGCTATCGCCGGGGCGCCATTCTCCCGCTCAAGCGGATCGCCGACGAGGCAGTCGCCGAGTGCCCCAGCATCGAGAACGTCCTGGTGGTGCGCCGGACCACGGGGCGCGATGCCGACGAGTCCCACACCCGCATGCGGGACGGCCGGGACCACTGGTGGCACCGCGTCATGGAGTCGGTTCCCGCGAAGTGCGAGCCGGAGCCGATGGACAGCGAGGACCTGTTGTTCATCCTCTACACCTCGGGCACGACCGGCAAGCCGAAGGGGATCGTCCACACCACCGGGGGGTACCTGACCCAGGCGGCCACCACGACCCGGCAGGTCTTCGACCTCAAGGAGGAGGATGTCTTCTGGTGCACGGCCGACATCGGGTGGGTCACCGGACATTCGTACGTGGTCTACGGCCCCCTGGCGAACGGGGCCACGGTGGTGATGTTCGAGGGCGCGCCGGACTGGCCGGAGCGCGACCGATTCTGGGAGATCGTCGAACGCTACGGGGTGACGGTCTTCTACACCGCCCCGACCGCCATCCGGGCCTTCATGAAGTGGGGCGCCCAGCACCCGGACCGGCACGACCTCTCCACCCTCCGGCTCCTCGGCACGGTTGGCGAACCGATCAACCCCGAGGCGTGGATCTGGTACCACAAGCACATCGGGGCCAGCCGCTGCCCGATCGTCGACACCTGGTGGCAGACCGAGACCGGCGGGATCATGATCACCCCGCTCCCCGGCATCACCGCCACCAAGCCGGGCAGCGCCACCCTTCCCTTCCCGGGGATCGTCGCCGAGCTGGTGGACGCCAAGGGACGGCCACTGTCCCAGGGCGGTGGCTTCCTGACCCTGGCAGAGCCGTGGCCCGGGATGCTCCGGACGATCTACGGCGACGACCAGCGCTACCAGGAGACCTACTGGAGCCGCTTCCCCGGGCGGTACTTCGCAGGCGATGGGGCCAAGGTGGACGAGGACGGCTACTGGTGGGTGCTGGGGCGGGTCGATGACGTGATGAACGTGGCGGGCCACCGGATCGGGTCGATGGAGATCGAAAGCGCCCTGGTGGACCATCCCTCGGTCGCGGAGGCCGCCGTGGTCGGGAAGCACCACGAACTGAAGGGCCAGGCGGTGGCGGCGTTCGTCACCCTCCGCGAGGGCCACCCGGCCAGCGCGGAGCTGCGCGACGACCTCAAGGAGCACGTCGCGCGCAAGATCGGCGCGATCGCCCGGCCCGACGACATCTTCTTCTCCGCCGACCTGCCCAAGACCCGCAGCGGCAAGATCATGCGCCGGCTGCTCAAGGACATCGCGGAGGGCCGCGCGCTGGGCGACACCACGACGCTGGCCGACCCGGCCGTGGTGGCGCGCCTCAAGGCGCAGTATGAGAGCGAGGAGGGGTGAGCGGGGTGTGAGAGAAGTGAAGGGAGAAGGGAGAAGCAATAGGGGGGAGGGAGGAGGGAGGAGGAAGAACCAAGCAGCGCGGGGGAGGCAGCGAGAAGTTGGACCGGTGAAGGGGCGTCCAACCACGAACTCGCGTCCATCTTCTCGCTTCTTGCTGCTCGCTCCCCTCTTCCTAGAACTGGATCTGCGCCCCCAGCTCCACCACCCGGTTCGGCGGCAGCCCGAAATAGGTCGTCGCGGAGCGGGCATTGTTGGTCATCAGGATGAAGAGCTTCTTCCGCCAGTAGGGCATCCGCCGGCTGAGCAGGTCGGTCGCGGATCCCGTGCGCGGCCTCCCCCGGACGGCAATCAGCGTCTCCCGCCCCAGGTAGAAGCTGGTTTCCATGATCGACTGGGTGCGGCCATGGGCCCGCATTTCAGCGAGCAGCTCGGGAACATCGGGCGACTCCATGAAGCCGTAGTGCCCGACCACCAGCCAGAATCCCTGCCCGAGCTCGGTGACCTCGAGGCGCTCCTCCGGCGGGACCTGGGGCACCTCGCGCGTGACGATCGAGAGGAGGGTCACGCGTTCGTGGAGCACCTTGTTGTGCTTGAGGTGGTGGAGGAGGACCGGCGGCACGCCGGTGGGGTCGCTGGTCATGAAGATCGCCGCGCCCGGCACCCGCGCCGGCTCGCGCCGGGCCACATCCTCCATGAACAGCGCCAGCGGGAGCGCATTCTCCTGGAGCCGGGCGGTGAGGATCCGTCGACCCCGCTTCCAGGTGCTCATCAGCGTGAAGACCGAGACCGCCACCAGCAGGGGGACCCAGCCCCCGTGGGGCACCTTGGTGAGGTTGGCACCGAAGAACGCCAGCTCGACGCCAAGGAGCGGGATCACCACCCCGAGAACCTGCCACCACCGCCACCCCCACTGTTCCCGCGCCACGGCCGCGAAGAGCAGGGTGGTGGTCATCATCGTGCCGGTGATCGCCACACCATAGGTGTTGGCCAGGCTGCCGGCGTCGCGGAACCCGAGCACCAGTGCGACGCAGGCCACCATGAGCGCCCAGTTCACCTCGGGGATGTAGATCTGCCCCTTCTGGTGGCGCGACGTGTGGATGATCGTCACCCGGGGCGAGTAGCCGAGCTGGACCGCCTGCTGGGTCAACGAGAACGATCCCGAGATCAGGGCCTGGGAGGCGGTGATCGCCGCAGCGGTCGCGATCGCGATCATCGGGTACAGTGCCCAGGTCGGCACCAGGTTGTAGAAGGGATTCTCGGCGGCAGCGGGCGTGGTGAGCAGCAGGGCGCCCTGTCCGAAATAGTTGAGCACCAGGGCGGGCAGCACGACGGCGAACCAGGCCAGCCGGATCGGCCGCTTGCCAAAGTGTCCCATGTCGGCGTAGAGCGCCTCCCCGCCCGTGACGACCAGCACCACCGCCGCCAGGATGGTGATCCCCGGCCAGCCGTGCCGGACGAAGAACTCCACCGCGTGGACGGGATTGAGGGCCCGCAGCACCGCCGGCTCGCGGCTGATCCCGGCGGCCCCGAGAACGGCAATCGCCAGGAACCAGACCAGGGTCACGGGGCCGAAGATGGCACCGACCCCCGCCGTGCCGCGCCGCTGGACCAGGAAGAGGACCACGATGATGGCCAGGCTGATCCACATCACCAGCGGCTTGAGGGCGGGCGCGGCCACGGCCAGCCCGTCCATGGCGCCCAGCACGGAGATGGCGGGGGTGATGATCCCGTCGCCATAGAGCAGCGCCGAGCCCAGCAGGCCGGCGCTGATCAGCAGCCACCGCCGCCGGGTGCTGACCTGGTTGGGGCGGAGCAGCGCCAGCAGGGCGAGGATCCCGCCCTCGCCCCGGTTGTCGGCCCGGACCATGACGATCAGGTACTTGAACGTCACCAGGACCAGGAGCGACCAGAAGATCAGGGAGAGGACACCGTAGATGTTGGCGGGCGTCAGCGGGACCCCGTGACTCGGGGCGAAGCACTCCTTGAGCGCGTACAGCGGGCTGGTCCCGATGTCGCCATAGACGACGCCGAGGGCGGCGAACGAGAGCACGGCCAGCCGCTTGCCGGTCGGTGCGGCCCCGCCGGGGGCGCTCACGCCATCGCCCCCCGGACGCGGCGCAGGTCGAGCAGGCTCAGGAGGAAGACGAGCAGGATGATCACCGCCGACGCCACGCACCAGCGGCAGACCGCCCCGATGACGAAGAACTCCAGGTACTTGAGGTAGGCGGTGAAGGCCACCGCACCGCCGCTGAGCAGTGCCAGCGCCAGCGCGGGGCCGCGCGCGTCGGCGCGGGCGGGGGTGGTACCGACCAGGGCGACCAGCAGCAGCACCGCATACCCCAGCACCCCGATCAGCGCCACCTCCACCCCGAGGAAGACGCTCTCGGGGCTGGTCTGGACCGTCTCGCATCCGCCGGTCCCGCACATCATGGTCCCGATCACCCCGATCTTGTACAGCCACAGGTAGAGCGAGATGAACAGCCCCGCCAGCGAGAGCAGGGCGATCCCCATCCGGCCGGTCACGGCGCGGTCGACGCCGCGATGAGCGAGTCGACCAGCGCCCGGATCTCGTCGGAATTGAGGCCGTTGGTGTAGAGCCGGCCGTTCACCAGGAAGGTCGGCGTGCCGGACACTCCCAGCCGCACCCCCTCCTCGAGGCTGGCCTGGATCCGACCGGCGTAGCGCGCCGACCGCATGCAGTCGTCGTAGCGCCCCATGTCCAGTCCACTGGCCTCGGCGTAGCGCCGGAATGCCGCCGCGGCGCCGCCGCGGTTCCACTCCACGAACCCCTGGTTGATCCGCTCGAACTGGGCCTCGAACTGACCCTGCTCATCGGCGCAGGCCGCGCTGTGCGAGGCCAACCGGGCCGAGGGGTGGATCTCGTCGAGCGGGAAGTCGCGGTACCGCCACCGGAGCTTGCCGGTCGCGATCAGCCGGTCGCGCACCGCCGGGAACTGGATCGTCGCGAAGTCCTGGCAGGCGGGGCACTGGAAATCGGCATACTCGGTGATCTCCACCGGCGCGTCGGGGCTGCCGATCAGGTAGCCGCGAAATCCGGCGGTGTCGGCCGCCAGCACGGTGACATCCACCGGGATGCTCACGGTGCGGCGCGACATCGCCATGTAGGCCAGGGCACCCGCCCCGAGGACGGCAATCCCGCCGAGCAGCAGGTAGAATCGGTTCAGTCCGGGCTGCTGTTGCTGCTGTTTCGCCATGGTTCGTCGTCCTCAGGGTCGGTGGGATGGAACTCCGGAGGCGCGCCGGCCTCCTCCACGATGCGCCGGCTCTCGGCGATCTCCGGGGTGTCGTAGGTGCTGCGCACTTCCCAGGCAAAGAGCTCGCTGCGGGCCTCGCCCAGCAGGCGCATCAGCTCGGGGGCATCGGCCAGGAGCCGGTCGGTCCGCTCCGCCTCCAGGATCCGCTCCGCCAGGTGACGCAGCAGGGCCCGGAGCCGACGGGCTCGCTCCTCGCCATAGGTCTCGTCGGTCACGGCCGCCAGCACCTCCGCCCGCCCGGGCATGACCCGGAGAATCCCGGGTTCCGAGCAAATGTAATGGGATCCCCGGGTCCGGGCAGCCGGTCCGGCTTGGCCGCGGGCCCGGATCCTGCTATATTTCGGGGATAATCGCAGCAGGTGCGAAAACATCACGGAAGGAAGGTGCATGTCGAACAACCGGTCCAGGAAGACCAGCGGTCGCGCCCCGATGGGGCCCTCCGCGCAGGAGCAGGCTCGCGATGAACTGTTCAGCCACATCCTCCGCTGCGGCGTCCTCGAAGCTGACGAGGTGCACCAGAAGGATTGGATGGACGACACGATGCAGTACCTGTCGGATCGCTACACCGACCTGACCCCGGAGCAGCTGGCCGAGGTGCGGGTGCTCGGTGAGCGGTATTGCCGGCCGGTGGTGCCGCATACGCCCCAGGCCGAGACGGTACCCGCCGAAACCGCCTGATCGCTCCAGCATCCAGCGTCACTCGAGCCACCCTGCAGTTGCCGGGTGGCTCGTTTCGTTGGGAGGGCCGCTACCGCCGAACGCCATTGGCGCGCCAGCGCCACCCCGCAGCGACCCGCACCCCGCCCCCCAACCCCACCTCCAGCACCCAGCCACCGCTCGCCCCCGGACTGCCCTCGAGCCCGACGAGGACGAGCAGCTGCTCCCCTCGCGACTTCCCCCGGCTCACCGCGAGTCCCCCGCCCAGATAGAGCCCCGTCCCCCCAACCCGCTCCGGGTGTAACAGGAAGTGCCCGGCCAGCTCGCCGCGGGCCGCCGCCTCTCCACCAGCCGCCCCCGCGACCAGGAGGCCTCCCAGCCGGGTCCGCGGGGCCACCCGCCACCAGTGCGACCCCCCGGCCAGCGCCTGGACCGGCTCCGACCCCACGACCAGGAGGTCGAGCCCGCCCGCCCGGGACGCCACCCGCTGCCCCGCCGCCGGGGAGGGAACGGCCAGCAGGGCCGCCAGCAGCCCCAGGCGCCTAGCCGAGCACCAGATCGTAGCTGACCGGGATGTCAGGATTGAGGGAGTTGATCGCCGAGCAGTAGGTCTGGATGGAGAGGTCCATCGCGCGGCGGGCCTTGGTCTCATCGAGCCCCTTGCCCGCAAGATGGACGGTGAAGTGCAGGCTGGTCCACCGGCGCGGGTGCCCGGTGGCCCGCTCCCCGCGCACTTCCATGGAGAAGCGGTCGAGTTCCACCTGCATCTTGGGCATCAGACTGACCACATCGGCGCCGGCACAGCTCACCAGCGCCAGCAACAGGGTGACCATCGGACCCGGCGCCTCCTTGGCATCGGCATCGATCAACGTCTTCGGCCCATCGGGCAGTCCCCCCTCGAAGCGCATCCCTCCCACCCACTGCATCACGGCGTTGGGCGGCTTGGTTTCCGTCACTCAGAGCTCCTTGCTGGCCGTCGAGGCCACGCGGGTATAGTCCCAGATTGCGTACAGTGCGACCGCGCCCGTGGCCCAGGCGAGTGGCTTGAGCAGCGGGGAATCGGCCAGGAAGGCGAGCAGCGTCAGCAGCTGGGCCACCGTCACGGCCTTGCCACCGGCGCGCGCCGGGATGGCGGTGGGCCGCCCCCGGAGGGAGACGGTCACGAACGCCGCCGTCGCCACGAGGTCGCGCGCCAGGACCGCCACGATCTCGTACCACGCCAGTTGACCGCTCAGGAGGACCACGCCGAAGGCACTCGCCATGAAGAGCTTGTCGGCCACCGGGTCGAGAAAGGACCCGAGCCGGGAACTGCCGAAGCGCCGGGCGATGAAGCCGTCGAACAGGTCCGTGGCCGCCGCGACCGAGAGAATCGCGAACCGCCAGCCCGGGTGGGGCACCACGAAAAAGGCCACGGCGAGGGGCACCCGCGATGCCGTCAGCAGGTCAGCCGCGGTCCATCGCATCCAGAGCGAGCCCGTCCCGGGAGTGGTGTCGGTCATGGCACCCGAAAACTACCACGACTCAGGCAGGGGGGCTGGACCGTCCGCGCACCACCCCATCGACTCGGCGTGCCGGATCCAGCGCCGTCTCCAGCACCGCGTGCACCGCCTCCAGCGTGACCGCACGGTACATCGCACCCGGGTCCTCGAAGTCGTCCAGTGGATCGCCGGCCAGCCACCCGTCCAGCAGCTCGGCGGCGACGTCGGCCCCGGTCTGGCGACCCACCTCCGCCTGCCCCGCCAGGTAGGCCACCGCCCGCTGGAACTCCTCCGGGGTGACCCCCTCACGGCGGAACCGGTCGAGCTCCACCTGCATCTGCTCCCGGGCCTCGGCCTCGCGTTCCGGGGAGGTGGCGATGTAGGTCAGCAGCGCGCCCGCGCCGAGCCGCTGCCAGGCATTCGCGATCACGGTGTACGCCAGGGAGCGACGGTCCCGGAGCGCCTCGAACAATCGGCCACCAAGTCCACCGGCCACCGCCGCCCAGACTTCCGCCGCATGCCGTGCGGGGTCGCGCCGGGAGGGGCCCGGAAAGACCGTGGCGATCGCGGTCTGCTGCCGCTCCCGCTCGACCAGGCGCTCCGAATCCGCCGTGTCGCCTTGGACGCTCGAGCCGGGCCACACGGGCTGCGCCTCCCCCACCCCGAGGTCGAGGAACCGTTCGGCGAGCTGGGCCGCCGTCTCTTCGGGGTCGACATCGCCCACGACAAACAGCCCGCCCGGTCCGGTGGCCAGTTCGGCATCCAGCCAGCGCCGAACCGCGGCGGCGTCCAGGCTGGCGAGGGAGGCCTCGGTGCCCCCGGTCGGGACGCCATAGCCAGCATCCCCGAACGCTGCCGCCAGGGCGAGCTGGAAGGGAAAGCGCACCATGTCATCGGTGACCCGCCGCGCCTCGCGCTGGAGGGTGTCGCGCTCCACTCCGATGGTCGATTCGGCGAGGGTGGGGTGCCACAGCACGTCCCGGAGCAGGTCCAGCGCCCGGGGCAGGTGCTCGGCAAGGACGGTGGTCCCGTATCCGAAGGCATCGGCCGTGGCCGTGCCGGACACGGCGCCGCCCAACCGCTCGAAGGCCGCGGCCAGGGTACCGGCATCGAGTCCACCGGCCCCCCGCACGGCACTCCGAACCGCGAGCAACCCGACCCCGGCGCTCGGCGCCGGCTCGGGCGCGCTGCGTCGGCGGTGCAGGCGGAGGGTGACCAGCGGTGCCCCCGCCTTCCGGCGCACCACAATGTCGAGGCCCGGGACCGAGGTGGTGTGGGTCGTGCCGACCCGCCGCACCTGGGGCCGCGCCGGCGGACCGGAGCCCCGGAAGGCATCGCGCAGCCTCGCTTCCGTCAGGTCCTCGCCGATTCCATGCGGCAAGTAGGCCACCCCGGAGACGGCCTCCCCCCCGAGCCACCGACCGACCGCAGCCCGGACCTGGTCGGCATCGACCGCCATGAACTCGGCGTAGGCCCGGTCCAGCCACTGGAAGCCGTCGGTCGCCTCCGCGTGCGCCAGCCCGGCCGCGCGCGCATCGACCGACTCCAGCCAGCGTGCCCAGCGCGCCTTGAGCATCGTGCGGGTTCGCTCGAGATCGTCGGCCGCCGGTCCCACCGCCGCCAGCCGGGCCAGGGATCCGGCGATCCGTGCCATCACCTCGGGGATCCGATCGGGGGCGAGTTCGGCACTGACGGAGAAGACCCCGACTTCCGCGGTGGCCAGGAGGCCCGCCGAGACGGCGTTCACCAGGCCGGTCTGGCGGAGGTCGCGCTGGAGCCAGGAGGCCCGGCCGTTCGACAGGATCGCGGCGGCCATCTCGAGGGGGGCGCGGTCGGCATCGAGCACGGGGACCGCCCGCCAGCCGAGGACCAGGCTGGCCTGGGTCACGTCGCCACGGAGGGTGCGGGCGCGGACCTCATGGTGCCAGGGTTCCTCGATCGGCGGGTCGAGGGTCGCCTGGCTGGCGGGCCAGTCGGCATAGCGCGCGCGGACGAGGCGCAGCATCTCCCCCTCCTCCCTTCCCCCCACCACGGCGACGATCGTCCGGGAGGGGACGTAGCGGCTGCGATAGTACCCCGCCACGTCCTCGCGGGTGAATTCCGCAAGGCGGGCCTCATCGCCGATGCGCCAGCGCCGGATCCGGTGCCGGTCGAACAGGACGGCGTGCATCGTTTCGTGGGCGACGGCACCGGGTGTGTCGCGCTTGCGGCGCGCCTCCTCGATGATCACCTGGAGCTCGCGCTGCAGTTCGCCGGCATCGATCGC
The DNA here is from genome assembly GCA_048499805.1 of Gemmatimonadales bacterium. Classification (GTDB taxonomy): domain Bacteria; phylum Gemmatimonadota; class Gemmatimonadetes; order Gemmatimonadales; family GWC2-71-9; genus JAWXBA01. The sequence goes on from JASNZF010000005.1 coordinate 398,497, forward strand.
TGCGTGCCGCAGGGCGTCCGACTGGATCTGGAGCGCCGTCTCGAGCGAGGCCGCGGGCAGGACGGTGTAATACGAGGTGTGGTCGTACCCCGTCCCGGCGTTCAGGTACCCGCCCACGGCCTTGGTCTCCCGGGCGATGGCGCCGGGCCCGCGGCTCGGGGTGCCCTTGAAGAACATGTGCTCGAGCACGTGGGAGATGCCGGCCCAGTGATCGGGCTCGTCGAAGAACCCGGCACGCACGTGCGTCACCACCGCCACGGCCGGGGACTCGGGATCGGACTGGACCAGGATGGTCAGCCCGTTGGGCAGCACCTCCCGGCGCACGGTGTCGGTCCAGCCACGCCTCATCCCCGGGCCCCGCTGCCCATCGGTCGCAGGCGGAGCACCAGCAGTCCGGCGGCGACCAGGCCCGCGCCATAGCCGATGAAGTGCACCCAACCGGTGCCCGACGGGAGGATCACGCCTGGCTGGGTGACGACCCCGAAGTCCACCAGGTGAAACGGCGGCAGGAATCGGTTGACCTGGAAGAAGATCTCGGGCAGGGGGAACTGCTGCTGCTGCGCCGAGTGGATCGCGCCCTCGGCCAGGTAGAGGGACAGCGCGATGGCCCAGTCGCGCCGACCGAAGGCCGACCAGCAGAAGACCAGCCCCCCGAGCAGCAGATAGAGCAGCAGGTGCACCGCCGTGAACGGCCAGGGATCGACCCAGGTCCCGAGCGCCACCTGCATCGCAACTGCCAGGACCAGCGGCAGGGTGCCGACGACCAGCCCCCCGATCAGCCACCGCTGGAAGTAGTACCAGACCGGCGAGACCGGAGCGGAGAAGAGGGCCCGATTGAATCCCTCGACCCGGTCGGTGCTGATCATGCCCGAGGTGGCGAGGATCACCAGCGGCCAGCTCAGGGACCCCAGGAAGCCGGTCATGGCGGCCGCGGCGCCCTGCACTGCCTCGGGGTTGTCGACCCGCAGGCGCCACAGCAGGACCCCGATCACGAGGCCGGCAAGGGCGATGATCCGGCCCGACCCCATGAGGTGGTCGCGCAGCTGCCACCGGGCGTAGTGCAGGACGGCGCCCCTCACGTCGACTCCCCGACGACGTGCCGAAACGCCGCCTCCAGCCCACCCGTTTCGGGGCCGAAGGAAATCACCTGGACCCCGGTGGCGAGCAGGGCCGCCAGCTCACCGTTGGCGGCGGCGAGGTCCATCTGGATCCGGAAGGAGCCGGCCCGGCCTTCCACCGGTTCCGCGCCGGCAAAGCACCCGGAGGGGAGCGTGCTGCCCGGCGCCAGGACGAGTCGCCAGACGCGCGTCGTCTCGCCACCGCCGGGCACCTGGACATGCTGGAGGCGTCCCAGGTGCAGGATTGCGACCCGGTCAGCGATCCGTTCCAGCTCGTCAAGGTTGTGCGAGGCCACGATGATCAGCCGGTCGGGTCGGCGCAGCGACGCGACCAGGTCGCGGAACCGCTGGGTCCAGAGTGGATCCAGCCCGTGGGTGGGTTCGTCGAGGATGAGCAGGTCGGCATCATCGAGCAGCGCCTGCCCGAGCCCGAGCCGTTGCAGGTTGCCCTTGGAGAGCTGGCGCACCTGCTTGCGCAGGTGCTCGGTGAGTCCCAGGCGGTTGGCGATCTCGGTGGCGACGGCACCCGCGCGGCCGGCATGCCCACCCAGGACAGCCCGGCGCACCAGTGCCTCCCGGACGCTCCAGCGCGGAGGCAGGGTGACCAGTTCGGGGAGGTACCCCACCCCGGTGGACTCGATGTAGGCCCGCGGGGTCCGGCCGTCGAGCCGGACCTGGCCCGCCGTGGGCGTGAGGAACCCCAGGATCAGGGAGATCAGGGTGGACTTGCCCGCGCCGTTCGGCCCGGCAATGCCAACCACCTCACCCCGGTCCAGGGTCAGGCTCACGTCGGAGAGCGCCCGGACCTCGCGCCGGGTGATCAGCGTGCGGTAGGTCTTGGAAACGGCAGTCAGGGCAATCACAGGATGATGCGAACGACCCCCGCCTCCGCCCCCCCGCGAAGGAACTCCTCGGCGGTGGTCACCGGAATGACGACCCCGGTCTGGGCCCGGCCGTCCTGCGCCAGCCCCGCCATGAACTCGTTGAGGGTGCAGTCGGCCCAGGCCTGTTCCGACGCCTTGAACTGCAGCAGGATCTCCTCCCAGGTGCCCCGGAAGGTCTGGCCCGACAGGGTGGAGACGACGTGTGACTCCAGCGAGCCGTGGCGGCGCTGCATCGTCTGCAACTCGGTGAGCATGGCGCCGAACAGTTCCAGCTGGTTCGGGTCGCGGGCGGTGCCGTCGGGCTGCAGCGCCTCGATCTCCGCCAGCAGTTCATCAATCGCGTCGGGCTCGCTGGTGATCTCGCCCAGCCGCTCGAGCCACGGGGTCAGTTCCGGGTCGGCGTCGGGCAGCCGATAGAGGGCCTTCTTGAGCTCGATCGCACGCCAGAGGGCGAGGTCGTCGAAATGGTCCTCGGGCTGGGTCTTCTCAAGGTGGAAGAGCGCCGCGTCGGTCTCGCCCCGGTCGTAGAGGGCATTGGCGAGGTAGATCCGGGCCTCGGTGTACCGGCTGTCGAGCTCGAGCGCCCGGCGCAGCCAGTAGAAGGCATCGGCCTCGCGGCCCAGGCGATGGCAGGTGTAGCCGAGGCAGGCTGCCGGCTCCGGCACGTCGGGCCGGGCCATGACGGCCAGCTCGAAGAAGCGGTGGGCCTGGGCGAGCTGGCCCTCGCGGAAATGCGCCCGGCCGATCTGCAGCATCAGCTCGTGGTCCTCGGCCAAACCGAGTCCCAGGATGCGGTCGAAGGCCGCGGTCGCCCCGGTGAGGTCGCCGACCTTGAGCAGCACCTCGCCGTACCCGGCGAGCGCGTCCTCGTGCTCGCCATCGAGGGTCAGCGCCCGCTCGAAGCTCCGGCGGGCCCAGGGATAGTCCTCCCGGGCGAGATAGGCGTAGGCCATCCCGACATGGAGTTCGACCGCATTGGGATAGAGGGAGAGGCCGTCCTTCAGAACCTCGAGCGCTTCGTCATAGAGACCTTCGTTGTAGAGCTGGTGGGCGCGTTCATCGAATTCGTCGGAACCGAGGAACCCGTCGGACATCAGCAGGCCTCCCGAGGTGGTATACGCAAATGTGTGAAGAAGCCGGGGGCACGGCAAGGGGGGACGCGGTTTCGTGACGACCCGCTCATCCTCCCCCGAGCCGCCGCCACACCCACGCCTCCTCGCGCATGCGCGTGCGCGCCGACCGTCGCACCGGTCCGTCGGCCGGGATCTCCAGCGTCGTCGTCGAGCGGCGATGCCAGACCAGCGGACCAAGCGTGGCGTGCCACACCAGGTCCCCCTCCTCCTCCACGGCGCTGCGGACCCGATAGCGCAGGGAGTCGGTGAGACCATCCTCGACGGTGTCCGCCGCGACCCGTCGCCAGCGGTAGCGCTGCAGGCGGGCGTCCCCCGCCGCACTGTCCGGCCGCCGCACGATCCGCCATCCCCCGGCCTCCCACACCCCACCCGCGGCGAGCGCCACGGGCGGGAGCCGCGGCAGGAAGTCGGCGAGGGCCTCGCGCAGGTCGGTGACCTCGAGGAGTTCATCCGGCACGAAGGGCCGGACCTCGATGCGCAAGGTTCCATCGGGGTCCAGCTGCCCGCGATACCGTCCGCCGATGACCGGATCGGCGTCGGGTGTCACCCGGCCCTCGGGGCCTTCCCGCCAGAGATGCAGCGAGTCGAACCACGCCTCCACCGCCAGCCCGCCCTCCCGGGACCGCGACCGGAAGACGAGCCGCGCGTCGCGACCCACCTGTTCGGTCCGCGCCGAGCCGCCGGACTGGGTCTGCACCTCGGCGCGGACCCGCTGGTCGAAGGCGGCCCCATCCAGCATTGCCGCGGCGTACCGCGGCACGCCCGCCTGGCGGGGGCCCGCCACCAGGGCCAGGAGCCCGCAGAGCGCCAGACGGGCCGGAATCATCCGACGGGTCGTCTCACTCCGCACCCATGAACGGGTACCGGTAGTCGGTGGCGGGGACGAAGGTCTCCTTGATCGTGCGCGGCGAGATCCAGCGCATCAGGTTGAGGATCGAGCCGGCCTTGTCGTTGGTCCCGCTGGCGCGCGCCCCGCCGAACGGCTGCTGGCCAACCACCGCCCCCGTGGGCTTGTCGTTGAGGTAGAAGTTGCCGGCCGCGTTGCGCAGCACCGTGGTGGCCTCGGCCAGGGCCGCGCGTTCCTGCGCCCAGACCGCCCCGGTCAGGGCATACGGCCCGGTCCGGTCCACCAGCTCCAGGGTCTCGCGCCAGAGGCCGTCGTCATACACGTAGACGGTGAGCACCGGGCCGAAGATCTCCTCGCACATCAGCCGGTAGGCCGGATTGTCCACCCGGATCAGGGTGGGCTCGATGAACCACCCCTCGCTGTCGTCGGCACCACCGCCCGCGAGGATCTCCACCCCGGGGTCGGTCCGGGCGCGGTCAAGGTACTCCTTGATCCGGGCGAAGGCGCGCTGGTCGATCACCGCCCCGACGAAGTTGCGGAAGTCGGCCACATCCCCCATCCGGAGGTCCGCCATCATCGCCACCACCTGGTCGCGCACCCGGGGCCAGAGCGAGGCGGGGACGTAGGCCCGCGAGGCGGCGCTGCACTTCTGGCCCTGGTACTCGTACGCCCCGCGCACCATCGCCACCGCCAGCGCGTCGGCATCGGCGCTGGGGTGCGCCACGATAAAGTCCTTGCCGCCGGTCTCGCCGACCAGCCGCGGATACGAGCGGTAGTGCTCGATCCGCTCCGCCACCCCCCTCCAGAGCGACTGGAAGACCGTGGTGGAGCCGGTGAAGTGGATGCCCGCCAGGTGCGGATCCGCGAGGATGCGCTGGGTCACGGTGATCGCCTCGCCGGGGACGAAGTTGATCACCCCCGGCGGGAGCCCCGCCTCGCGGAACAGCTCCATCACCAGCCAGTTGCTGAGCGCCGCCGAGGCGGCCGGCTTCCAGACGATGGTGTTCCCCATCAGCGCGGGCGCCGACGAGAGGTTCCCACCGATGGCGGTGAAGTTGAACGGCGAGATCGCGTAGACGAACCCCTCGAGCGGCCGGTGGTCCATCCGGTTCCAGACGCCGGGCGCCGAGATCGGCTGCTCGGCATAGAGCCGTTCCGCGAAGTGCACGTTGAACCGGAGGAAGTCGGCCAGCTCGCAGGCGGCGTCGATCTCGGACTGGAAGGCGGTCTTGCTCTGCCCGAGCATCGTCGCGGCGTTGATCCGGGCCCGCCACGGGCCGGCCAGCAGGTCGGCGGCCTTGAGGAAGATCGCGGCCCGGTCCTCGAACGGCCAGGCGGCCCACTCGGCCTGGGCGCCGACCGCGGCACCGATCGCGTGCTCCAGCCCCGCCGCGTCCACCTGGTGGGTCTGGGCCAGGGTGTGGGCGTGGCGGTGTGGCGAGGTCACGGGGACCAGCTTGCCGGTCCGGAGCTCCCGGTCGCCGGCCAGCACCGGGATGTCGGCGACCTCCCCGCTCATCGTGGCGATCGCCGCCTTGAGGGTGGCGCGCTCGGGGGTGCCGGGGGCGTAGCTGAGGATCGGCTCGTTCTGGGGCAGGGGGATCTTGTAGGCACCGCTCATGATGGGTCTCGGCTCCGGATCAGGAAGAGGGTCGGCGATTCAGGGCAGCACGGTGGCGGGCGGGCGCGCGGGCCCGCCCGCCCGCGGAGGGTTCAGGGGGGTCAGGCCGTTGCGCTCCACGATGGCCCGCCCCTCCGGGGAGAGCACGAACCGCACGAAGGCCTCGGCCGCGGCCCGGTGCTCCGCGCGGGTCGGAATGGTCAGCGCGTAGACGATCGGTTCCCCGGGCACCGTGATCGAGTCTGCGGCGGCGAGACGCGCCCCAGGCAGCCGCACCGCCGCACGGGCGTACCACGCCTCGCGCCCGGGATCCGACAGGTCCACCTCAGGAGCCAGCGCGACGAACGGCAGCCGCAGGGTGACGGCGATCGACCGGTAGGACCAGGCGTAGTCCAACTCCCCCGCCTGTACCAACGCCACCAGGTCGGCCTCCTTGGGCCGCATCCACCGGTCCGGCATGGCGGCGAGCAACCGGCCGGCGAGCCCGGGCTGGCGCAGGTGCGCTTCGGCCAATTGCAGCACCAGCAGGGTCCGGTACCCGTTCGGATCGAGCGAGGGGTCGGAACGCCCGGTGCGGACCCCGGGCCGGAGCAGCACCTCCGGCCAGTTTCCCGTGTGAATCTCGTCGGCGCCGATCGACCGTCGGTTGTAGATCAGCACCATCGCGTTGCGCGCGAAGGCGACGTACCAGGTCGCATGGCCGGGGACCAGCAGCTTCGGGATGACGAGGTAGTCGGCCACCCCGAGCACATCCGGCACCTTGCCGAGCTCGGTCAGCTTCCGGGCGGCCTCCAGGCTGCCGGAGCTTTCCTGCTGGACCCGGAGGCCGGGGTGCCGCGCGGCGAAGGCCTGCAGCAACTCGCGGAACGGCGCCGCCAGGCTGCCGGCGTTGAAGACGACCAGCGGTCCGGTTACGGCCTGCGCCTCCAGGGAGCCCGGGACGATGACGCTCCCGACGCCCCCCAGGACGACCACCAGGCCCCACCGCACGATCCACTGCACGCGTCCTGCCTCCCTGCCGTAGGATGACCTCTGCCGCACCGCCGCATTATACTTCGGTCGCTCCGCCGCGGGGATGGCCGCGGCGCCAGACCCCATGAGGACACCATGTCACGACGGACGCTTGCGCTGGGCCTGATCCTCCTCGCCGGACTCGGTGGCTGCCGGCAGTACCAGAACTATGAGCCCCTGGCCAACCAGTCGGGACTGCTCCCGGCCGACCAGTTCGCCGCCTACGGCGCGGAGCAGGCCCAGTTGATCGCCATCGGGCGCGCCATGGCCAAGTGGTACTCCGGCCCGAACTCGGCCGACCTGGGCATCGGGGCGGAGCAGGCAGCGCGCTGGGCACGGACGCTGCCGCATGTCGCGACCGTCGTGGCGGACACCCTCGGCCACCGCCTCACGATCACCTTCGCGAGCGGGTGGCGAGCGGCCGCGCTCCCGATCAATGACGGCAAGGCGCCGGAAGCCACCTACGGATTCACGGCGCCACCCGCCCAGTGACTCCCAGCGTGGTCCAGGTCCAGACCACGCTGCCCGACGAGCCCAGCGCCCGCCAGCTCGCCTCGGCGCTGGTCGAGGCACAGCTGGCCGCCTGCGTCCAGGTCCTCGGCCCCGTCTACAGCACCTATCGCTGGCACGGCAAGGTGGAACAGGCCACCGAGTGGCTCTGCCTCGTCAAGACCACCTCGGCAACCCTCCCAAACCTGCTCCCGCGCCTCCGGGAGCTCCATCCCTACGACCTGCCGGAGATCCTCGTCCTCCCCGTGAGCGGCGGCGAGCCCGGATATCTGGAGTGGGTAAAGATGGAGGTGAGAGGTGAGAGGTAAGAGGTGAGAGGAACAAGGGGGGAGCTTCCAGCCCTGATATCACACCCCAGTTCCCCATCCGTTCCCCTTCTCCCTCCTCCCTTCTTACCTCTCACCTCTCACCTCTCACCTCTTACCTCTTACCTCTTACCTCTCACCGGGGCCTCCCCCGCCCTGCCACCCCTCCCATCAGTTCCACCCCGCCCATCATGTCGGCCATCATGTGCCAGTGCTCGATGCCCATGAGGTTGGTCTCGGAATTCCGGAACTCCGCCAGTTGCGCGCGGATCACCGCCGGCTTCTGCTCGCGGGGCACCGCCGGGTTGGCCAGGATGTCCGAGATGATGTCGTGCATCATGTGCAGGTTGTCGAAGATGATCGCGGCACGCGGATGGGCGGCGCTGAACGTCGGGGCGACCGCCGAGGTCATCGGCATCACCCTCGGGAAGTGGGCGGGCGCGGAGTCGGCCATCGCCCAGAACCGGGCCAGGGTTGCCGCCACCCCGGCCTTCTGCGCCGCCGCGTCGGGCTCCTGCATCAACGGCTCGTACAACCCCACCTGGAGCCAGTGGTAGGCCCAGATCAGGCCGTTCATCTTGGGATACTGCCGCCGGAAGTACTGGCTGAACGGCTGCTCGTCCATGAGCGCCATGCTTTTCGGCTGGTCGGTGAAGGCCAGCTCGCTGCGGCCGAGATAGTCGTCCGTCAACCGCTCCACCTGGGCGCGCTGCTCGGCGGCGGTGAGCCGGCGGTCGGCATAGACATCGTAGATCTGCCGGTGCAGCAGGTGGGCCCACTCGAACATCCGCTTGGCCTCCAGTGCGATCCGTGCGTACCGGGGCTCGATCACTTCCTCCGCCACCGCAAAGCGCGGTGGGCGGACCAGGAGGTCGCGGGTCAGGAAGTTGAATTCGGTGGTCTCGAGCGCGGCCACGTCAGCGGAGGGATCCGACCAGAGCCGCTCGTACAGGACGGCGTGCCCGTAATCGAAGGCGTTGAAGAGCCCCGCGGCCTCGGGATACTGGCGCAGGAACTGCCAGTTGAAGCCCCCCGGGAGATAGTGCCATTCCGCCCGGGTCGTCTGCCCGGCGCCAGACACGCCCGGACGCCCGCCGCGCCCCACCCCGATCGCGCGACTCAGGCCAACCGTGACCTCCCAGGGATGGTCGGCGTCCTTGCGGAGCGCCCGGGAGAGGCCAAGGTCCACGACCACCGACGGGGTCATCTGGCGCCGCAATCCCGCCGCCACGCGCAGGTCAACCGGATGGCCCCGGCCGGCGTCCTGCACCAGGAGCTCGGTGGCGAGCAGGGTACTGCTGCGGAAGAGCGTCCGGTCGATCGCCACCGACGCGGCCCACCGGCCGGGGGCTTCAAGCCCGCCCCCTGCGTCCGCCCCTACCGGGGTCCACGCGGCGTTGAGGTGCACCCGCTCCCGACCGAAGGTCCGGGTGGCAATGCCCTTGAGCGTGGCACTGGCCTCGTCGGGCGCAAACCTTCCCCAGGGCAGGTGCGCCTCGGCGCGCAGGGCCAGGGCCGGCAGGAACGGGCCTTCGGCGCGCAGGTTGTAGAAGAGGAATGCCTCGGGGCCCTCCAGGCCGACCTCGTCGCCCGAGGGACTCCGGACCAGGCTCACCGGCAGCTTGGCGCCGAGCATGAGGTTGTCCCAGGCGCCCCACGCCAGCTCCGGCCTGGTGGCGTGCAGGCTGGGCGCCCGACCCCACGCACCACGATAGGGAAGCAGGAATTCCAGGGCGCGGCGTTCCACCGGCCAGGCATCTTCGCTCCAGAGCGGACGCCCGTCGTCGAGGTTGCGGTAGTCGAGCTGGGCCTGGGCGGGCGCGGCAACCAGCACGAGCAGTGCGATCGCCCCCAGCCTGGGGATGACAGAATGACGCATGCGTGTCCTCACAGCGAGTCAATGGAACCGGAGGGCCAGGTGCCGCATCCGGGATGGCCGAGACTAGCGGAGGAGCTGGGGGGGTGGGGTGGGAGGTACCGAACGGGGGCGGGAGCTGCGCTCGGGGCGGTTGCCCGGCATCCCGGGGACATCGCGATGCCCGATCCGGGTTTCGGAATCAACCAGGGCGATCGCCACCTGGACGGAGCAGTTCGGCTGGCTGGCGCATTGGTCTGCCGGGCAGTGTGGGCAGTCCCCTGACCCCTCACTATCTTCCGGGTGCAGAGGAATTGGCCCCTGGTGATGCCCGCTGGCGCCCGGATCATGGGTGGCGATGGCGGCACCCTGTGGTCCACAGTGATCCTGGCCAGCGCCCCGCAGGGGAGCGGCGACCAGGGCCAGGATGGCCAGGATGAGCCCACCACGGGCCAGATTGGCATGACGCAGGCGATGCAGCATTGGCTCAATATACCCGAGGGGGGTATATTGAGCAATCACCCGGAGCGGACCCCCCGCAGGAGTCACCCATGGCGGCTCGCAGTAAGTGGATCCCGATTCTCGTCGTCCTGGCCTTCGCGGGATTCCTGGCCTGGAGCACCCTCTCGGCCCAGAAGGCCACCTGTGAGGTCTGCGTGGACTACCACGGCCGGCAGAACTGCGCGACCGCATCGGCGTCCTCCGAGGAGGAGGCCGCCACCTCCGCCCAGAACACCGCCTGCGGACCCGTGTCCTTCGGGATGAACGAGTCGATCGAGTGCGGGCGGATTCCCCCCAGCAGGAGACAGTGCAACACCCGCTGAGCGGCCAGTTGGTGGCCTCCTTCTTGCGGCACTGAAACCTGGAGACTCAACGGATGGTATTGGACGGCATGGTCAACCAGGAACGCAACCTCACGATTCGGGACGCCGGCCACGACGAGGAATTCTCGGCGTGGCTCGATGACCTGGTCGAGCACCACCCGAGCACCGGCACCCCGGCCTCGCCGCGCAGCGAGCACCACCTGGTGCTGGCTGACGAGATCGGCGACTGGATCGGCGGGGCGCGCTTCTGGATCCATGGGGGCGTGGCGCACCTGGAGGAACTTGGGGTCGCCCCCCATGAGCGTCGACAAGGCCACGGGCTGCGGCTTCTCGGGGCCTTCGAGTCCCGCGCCCTCGAGGCCGGCGTACACCTGGTGGAGTTCTGGACCGACGACCTCCGGGCCGAGGGCCTCCTGGCCGCGCTGGGTTGGCGCCGCACCCTGCAGCGTGACAACTACGTCGGTCACCGGGTGTGGTACCTCTTCGAGAAGCACTTCCCCACCACCCCTTGAGCTGGGCTGCCTTCGCGGCTGGCCTGACCACGGCGACCCGGGTCCTGGCCCTCGCCGCCGCCGCCGCCGCCGCCCTGGTGGCACTGACCCACTGGGCGGTCCGCCAGCGGCACCTCGCCGCCTTCGGTCCCCTTCCCCGCACCGTGCGGCGCTTCAGCGATCCGATCCTCAAGCCGCTCGAGCGGCGCATGGTGCGCTGGGGGCGCAACCCGCAGGACGCCCCGCTCTGGCTGCTCGGGATCACCGTCGTGGTGGGCATCTTCCTCTTGAGCATGGTCGGCTGGGCGACCGGGTGGATCGGCCAGGCGCTCTGGCTGCGCACCGCGGGGCCATCCGCCTGGGCGCAGTTCCTGGTGACCACGGCCACCCAGGTGCTGATGCTCGCCATCCTGGTGCGGGTGATCGGCTCGTGGGTGGGCGCCGGCGACTACACGCCGTGGATGCGACCCTTCGTGGTCCTGACCGAGTGGCTGGTCGCCCCGATCCGCCGGCGGATGCCGCCGATGGGGCCGTTCGACCTGAGCCCGATCGTGGCCTACTTCGCACTGATCCTGCTCCGGGCACTGCTCTTCCTCCTGATCCCATGAGCTGGATCGCGCCGATCCCCGGGGGGATTCGGCTCCTGCTCCACATCCAGCCCCGTGCGGCGCGCACCGAGGCGGTGGGCCGCCATGGGGATGCCCTCAAGATCCGGCTGGCGGCGCCGCCGGTGGATGGGGCCGCCAACGCGGCCCTGGTCCGCTGGCTGGCGGAGGTCCTGGACGTCCCCGCGGGGGCGGTAACGGTGGTGCGGGGCGCGACCAGCCGGCGCAAGGTGGTCGAGGTGCGTGGCGTTTCGTCCGCAGAGGCCGGGACGCGCCTCGGCGCCGTCCCGTGATGCGGCCGGCCTCTTACCCTGCGCGGCGCGGGTCACTATGATTCGGGGACAAACCCGGTTCGTGGTGATTTGCGCAGCTTGCGGCCACGTTAAACAAACGCTAAAACGCCGCCCGGGGGCCGTCTCATCCCTTGGGCCTTTTTGTTGCCCGGTGGAGAGGTTGCAATGACGCACCAGGACCATCTGCAGCTCGCTGCCGCCCACCGCCGGGCAGAGCGACTGGCCGCCCTCGACGGGCTGCTGGCCGAACGGATCCTGCTCCTGGACGGGGCGATGGGAACGATGGTCCAGCGGCACCGCCTGGCCGAGGCGGACTTCCGTGGGGAGCGCTTCGCCGACTGGCCGGTGGACCTCCGTGGCAACAACGACCTCCTGGTGCTCACCCGGCCTGACGTGATCACGGGTATCCACGAGGCGTACCTCGCGGCCGGCGCCGACATCATCGAGACCAGCACCTTCAACTCCACCACGGTGTCGATGGCCGACTACCGGATGGAGTCCCTGGTACCGGAACTCAACCGGACGGCGGCGGCGCTCGCCCGGGCGGCCGCCGATCGCGCCGAGGCGGCCACGCCCGGTCGCTGGCGCTACGTGGCCGGCGTCCTCGGCCCGACCAATCGCACCGCCTCGCTCTCGCCCGACGTCAATGATCCCGGGGCCCGGGGGGTCACCTTCCTGGAGCTGGTCACCGCCTACGGCGAGGCCGCGCGGGCGCTGCTGGAGGGCGGCGCCGACCTGCTGATGGTGGAGACGATCTTCGACACGCTCAATGCCAAGGCGGCGCTCTTCGCCGTCGAGGAGGCCTTTGACGCGGTCGGCCACCGGGTGCCGGTCATGATCTCCGGCACGATCACCGATGCCAGCGGCCGGACCCTCTCGGGCCAGACCACCGAGGCCTTCTGGCACTCGGTGATGCACGCCCGTCCCCTCTCGGTGGGCCTGAATTGCGCCCTCGGCGCCAAGGCGCTGCGTCCCCACATCCAGGACCTCTCCCGGTCGGCACCGGTCTACGTGAGTGCCCACCCGAATGCCGGGCTCCCCAACGAGTTCGGGGAATACGACGAGGGACCGGGAGAGACCGCGGGACTGCTGGCCGAGTTCGCACGGAGCGGCCTGGTGAACATCGTGGGCGGCTGCTGCGGGACCACCCCGGACCACATCCGGGCGATCGGCGAGGCGGTGGCCGGGATCGTCCCGCGGCGGCGGCCCGAGGTCGCCCGTCGCTGCCGGCTCTCGGGACTGGAGCCGCTGACGATCGGCCCCACGACCAACTTCGTGAACGTGGGGGAACGGACCAACGTCACCGGCTCACGGCAGTTCGCCAAGCTGGTGCTGGAGGGCCGGCTGGCGGAGGGGCTGGAGGTGGCGCGCCAGCAGGTGGAGAACGGGGCCCAGATCCTCGACGTGAACATGGACGAGGCGATGCTCGACTCCGCCGCGGCGATGCGCAGCTTCCTCAACCTGCTCGCGGCGGAGCCCGACATCAGCCGGGTGCCGATCATGATCGACTCGTCCAAGTGGTCGGTGATCGAGGCGGGGCTGCAGTGCGTGCAGGGACGGAGCGTGGTCAACAGCATCTCGCTCAAGGAGGGCGAGGCCGAGTTCCTGCGGCAGGCGGGCCTGGTGCGCCGGTACGGGGCGGCGGTGATCGTCATGGCCTTCGACGAGGAGGGCCAGGCCGATACCGTGGAGCGGAAGGTGGCGATCTGCGAGCGCGCCTTCCGGCTGCTGACGGAGACGGCGGGCTTCGCACCCGAGGAGATCATCTTCGACCCGAACATCTTCGCGATCGCGACCGGGATCGCCGAGCACAACGGCTATGCGGTGGACTACATCACCGCCACCGCGCGGATCAAGGCCGCCTGTCCCGGCGCGCTGGTGAGCGGCGGCGTGAGCAACGTCTCGTTCTCGTTCCGCGGCAACGACCCGGTGCGCGAGGCGATCCACTCGGTGTTCCTGTACCACGCCATCCGGGCCGGGATGGACATGGGCATCGTCAACGCCGGCCAGCTGGCGATCTACGAGGACCTCCCCCCCGACCTCCGCGAGCTGGTCGAGGACGTCGTGCTCAATCGCCGTCCCGACGCCACCGACCGGCTGCTGGCCGTCGCGGCCACCGTGCAGGGCCGGGGCACCGAGGCCACCAGCACCCTGGCCTGGCGGGAGGGGCCGGTGGGCGCCCGGCTCTCGCATGCCCTGGTGCACGGGATCATCGAGTTCGTCGAGGCCGACGCGGCGGAGGCGCTCGCCGAGCTCGGCCGGCCGATCCTGGTGATCGAGGGCCCCCTGATGGACGGCATGAACATCGTCGGCGACCTCTTCGGCGCCGGCAAGATGTTCCTGCCCCAGGTGGTCAAGAGCGCCCGCGTGATGAAGCGGGCGGTGCACTACCTCATCCCCTTCCTCGAGGCGGAACGCGCCGCCGGGACCGAGGCGAGCCGGGCCGGCCGGATCCTGATGGCGACCGTCAAGGGCGATGTCCACGACATCGGCAAGAACATCGTGGGCGTGGTGCTCCAGTGCAACAACTACGAGGTGATCGACCTCGGCGTGATGGTGCCGGCCGCGACGATCCTGGAGACGGCACGCCGCGAGGGGGTGGACGCCATCGGCCTCAGCGGGCTCATCACCCCGTCGCTCGAGGAGATGGCCCTGGTCGCGAGCGAGATGGAGCGCGAGGGGTTCACGATCCCGCTGCTGATCGGCGGCGCCACCACCTCGCGGGTCCACACGGCGGTGAAGATCGCGCCCCAGTACCACGGCCCGGTGGTCCACGTGCTCGATGCCTCGCGGGCGGTCGGAGTGGCGGGACAGCTGCTCGGGCCCGGGACGCGGGACGCCTACGTGACCGCGCTGCGGGCCGAGTACGAGCAGGTCCGCAGCGACCGAGCCGCCCGCCACGATCCCGATCGCCTGGCCCCGTTCGCGGAGGCGCAGGCCAACCGGCTGGTGCCGGCCCCCGCGCCCGCCCCACCGCCGTCCTACACCGGGGTCCGGGTGCTGGACGAGTATCCGCTCGCAGAGTTGGCGGAACGGATCGACTGGACCCCGTTCTTCCAGACCTGGGAGTTGAAGGGTCGCTACCCCGACATCCTCCAGGACCCGGCAGTCGGCGAGACCGCCCGGAGCCTCTTTCGCGATGCCCAGTCGCTGCTGGACCGGATCATCGGCGAGCGCCGGCTCACGGCGCGTGCCGTCGTGGGGTTCTGGCCCGCCCACTCCGACGGCGAGGACATCCGGCTCTTTGCCGACGCCGAGCGGACCACTCCGCTGGCGACGATCCACACCCTCCGCCAGCAGATGCGGCGCCCGCCCGGGACCCCGAACCTGGCGCTCGCCGATTTCGTGGCCCCGGCCGGTTCCGGCCTCCCCGACTGGGTGGGCGGGTTCGCGGTGACGGCGGGACTGGGGCTCGACGCGCTGGTGGCCGAGTTTGAGGCGGTCCAGGACGACTACAGCGCGATCCTGGCCAAGGCGCTCGCGGACCGGCTGGCCGAGGCCTTCGCGGAGCGCCTGCACGAGCGGGTGCGTCGGGAGTTCTGGGGCTACGCCCCCGAGGAGGCGCTGGACAACGCGGCCCTGATCGCCGAGGCCTACCAGGGGATCCGCCCGGCCCCCGGGTATCCCGCCTGCCCCGACCATACCGAGAAGGCCACCCTGTGGCGCCTGCTCGATCCGGAGGCGGCGATCGGGCTGCGGCTGACCGAGAACTTCGCGATGTGGCCGGCGGCCGCGGTCTCCGGGCTCTACTTCTGGCGGCCGGAGGCCCGCTACTTCGGTGTCGGCCGGGTGGGGCGCGACCAGGTCGAGGACCTGGCCCGCCGCAAGGGCATGGAGGTTGCCACCCTGGAGCGCTGGCTCGCCCCCAACCTGGGATATGACCGATGAGCAGGCTGCAGGCCCTGATCGACGATGGCCGCGCCCACGTGGTGGATGGCGCGATGGGCACCGTGCTGTACGGGCGCGGTGTCTTCCTCAACGTCTGCTTCGATGAACTCGCGCTGAAGCAGCCGGACCTCGTCCGCGACATCCACCGTGAGTACGTCAAGGCGGGCGCCGAGATCCTTGAGACCAACACCTTCGGGGCCAACCCGGTCAAGCTGGCCCACTACGGGCTCGCGGCCGAGACCGAGGAGATCAACGCCGCCGCCGCCCGGCTCGCGGTGGAGGCCGCGGGCCAGCGTGCCACGGTGGTCGGGGCGATCGGCCCCCTGGGGATCCGGATCGAGCCGTTCGGCGAGACCTCGCGCGAGGAGGCCACCGCGGCCTTCGCCAGGCAGGTGGCCGGACTGGTGGCCGGCGGGGTCGACGGGTTCATCCTCGAGACCTTCAGCGACCTCGACGAGCTCCACGCCGCGGTGCAGGCGGTGCGCCGCCATTCCACCCTGCCGATCATCGCCCAGGTGACGATCGGCCCCGACGGCAAGACGATCTACGGCACCACCCCCGAAGCCTTCGGCCCCCGCGTGGAGCAGATGGGGGTCGACGTCCTCGGCGTCAACTGCTCGGTCGGGCCGCAGGGAATCCTCGAGGCGGTCGAGCGGCTCGCCGCGGTGACCGGGCTGCCGATCGCCGCGCAGCCCAACGCCGGGCTCCCGCGGGACGTCGGGGACCGGAAGATCTACATGGCCTCCCCGGAGTACATGGCCAGCTATGCCCGCCGGATGGTGGAGGCGGGGGCGCGCTTCGTCGGCGGCTGCTGCGGCACCACGCCCGAGCACATCAAGGCGATCGCGTCGTTTGTCCAGAGCGTCTCGCCGCGCCACACCTCCCTCCACCCGATCGCCGCCTCGCCCGATCCCGGCGTCACCCCGGTCCCGCTGGCGGAGCGCTCCCGGCTCGGCGCCAAGCTCGCCGCCGGGGCCTTCATCACCACCGTGGAGATCGTCCCTCCGAAAGGAGTCGATCCCGCCCCGATGCTGGAGCAGTGCCGGCAGCTGCAGGCCGCCGGTGTCGATGCGGTGAACGTGCCCGACGGCCCCCGGGCCCAGAGCCGGATGGGGGCGCTGCTCTCCGGGCTGCTGATCGAGCGGGAGGTGGGGATCGAGGCCGTCGTGCACTACGCCTGCCGCGACCGCAACCTCCTGGGCATGCTCTCCGACCTCCTGGGCGCGGCGGCGAGCGGCCTGCACAACCTCCTCCTCGTCACCGGCGACCCCCCCAAGATGGGGCCGTATCCCGACGCCACCGCGGTCTTCGACATCGATGCGATCGGCCTGACCAACCTGGTGGCGCGCCTCAACCGCGGCCTCGACCCCGGCCACAACGCCATCGGTGCGCCGACGTCCTTCGTGATCGGGGTCGGCGTGAACCCGGCCGCCAGCGACTTCGACCGCGAGCTCCGCCGCCTGGCCTGGAAGGTCGAGGCGGGGGCCGAGTTTGCCGTGACCCAGCCGGTCTTCGACCTCCGCCAGCTGGACCGGTTCCTGCGCCAGGTGGAGCCGTTCGGCATCCCGGTGATCGGCGGGATCTGGCCGCTGGTCTCGCTCCGCAACGCCGAGTTCCTGGCCAACGAGGTGCCCGGGATCACCGTCCCGGAGGAGATCCTGGAGCGGATGCGCCGTGCCAGCGACCTGGGACGGGAGGCGGCCCTGGCGGAGGGGGTGCGGATTGCTCGCGAGATGCTGGCCGAAGTGCGCAGCCGCCTGCGGGGCGCCCAGGTCTCCGCGCCTCTCGGCCGGGTTCCGGTCGCCCTGGATGTCCTGGGCGCCACCAGTGCCAACGATTGAGGGAAATCCTTGTCCCCCACTATCTTGCGTCGGTGCAGTAGTGGCGTGACACCCTGAGGAGTGGCTGATGCCAGATACTCTTGCCCCACCCGCCCTGACCGATCTCTCCGAAGAGGAGGGGATGTTCCGCGACGCCGTCGCGGAATTCGCCGTCAGTGAGATTGCCCCGCACGTCCACGCAATGGACGAGGCCGCCAAGTTCCGGCCCGACCTGATCGCCAAGATGTTCGAGCTCGGGCTGATGGGGATCGAGGTCCCCGAGTCCCTGGGTGGCGCTGGCGGCAGCTTCTTCATGGCCGTCCTCGCGATCGAGGAGATCGCCAAGGTGGATGCGTCCGCGGCGATCTACGTCGACGTGCACAACACCTTGGTCAACAACGCCCTGCTGCGCTGGGGCAGCGAGGAACAGCACGCCCGCTACTTCCCGCGCATGACGGCCGGGATGCTGGGCGCGTTCGCGCTCTCGGAGCCCGCCAGCGGCAGCGATGCCTTCGCGCTCGAGACCCGCGCGGTGCTGCAGGGCGACCACTACGAGCTCACCGGCCGGAAGTTCTGGATCACCAACGGTGCCGAGGCCGAGATCTTTGTCGTCTTCGCCAACGTCGATCCCACCAAGGGCTACAAGGGGATCACCGGCTTCCTAGTGGAGCGAGGCTTCGAGGGCTTCGCGGTGGGGAAGAAGGAGGACAAGCTGGGCATCCGGGCCTCGAGCACCACCGAATTGATCCTTGAACAGTGCAAGGTGCCGGTGGCAAACGTGCTGGGCCCGGTCGGGAAGGGCTACAAGATCGCCATCGAGACCCTCAACGAGGGACGGATCGGGATCGGGGCCCAGATGATCGGGGTGGCCCGCGGGGCACTCGACGCCACTGTCGCGTATGTCCAGGAACGGCAACAGTTTGGCCGACCAATCTCGGAGTTCCAGGGGGTCCAGTTCCAGCTGGCTCAGATGGGCACCGACCTCGCCGCGGCCCGGCTCATGGTCTACAATGCGGCCCGGCTCAAGGATGGCGGCAAGCCCTTTGCGCAGGAAGCAGCGATGGCCAAGCTGTTCAGCTCCCAGGTGGCCGACCGGATCACCTCCCAGTGTGTCGAACTGTTTGGGGGGTACGGGTACTCCAAGGAATACCCGGCGGAGAAGTACCATCGGGACGCCAAGATCGGCACGATCTATGAGGGCACCAGCAACATGCAGCTGCAGACGATTGCCAAGGGGATGTTGAAGTAGGGAAGGGACTGGGGACTGGGGACTGGGGGATTGGGATTGGGATATGGGGTGCGGGGATTGGGGGAGGGGCGTGACGGGGAGTGGGCAACTGTGGTCGAACGGGAGCAGCAAGTGAACCTGCGCAGGCGGTGTACTGGCGTGATGCTTGGGGTGGCCCTCCTTGGAGGGGCCACCCCTGGGGCCCTGCACTCCCAGCTCCCCAGCACCACACCCACCGCCACCACCTCGATGCAGCAGGACCTCGATGCCTGGTTTCGCCGCGCAAGCCAGCGGGCACCCGGCAGTTGGGGAATCGTGGTGGCAACCCAGGACGGGCAGCTGGTCTGGGCCACCAATCCCACGACACCCCTGATTCCGGCCTCCACCGTCAAGGTGTTCACCACCGGGTTCGCACGCACCGTGGTGGGACCGGACGCCCGCCGTGCCACGCGAGTTGTCGGCTCCGGTGACATCGACCCGACCACGGGGCTCTGGCGGGGCGCCTGGGCCCTCGAGGTCAATGGCGACTTCACCCTGGATCGCCCCGGGAAGACCGGCCCGACCCTGATGGAACTCGCCCAGCGCCTGGCCGCCACCGGCGTGCGCCGGCTGAGCGGTCCCCTCGCGGTCGTCAGTGAGGTGGGCGACCCGAAGCCCGCCTTCCCTGCCGCGTGGTCCTCGCGTCACCGCGGGCGCACCTTTGCCCCCCTGGTCGGGTCGCTGACGATCAATGAGAACCTCATCTCGCTGCAGGTCCGCCCCGGCGCGGCCGCGGGCCGCCGCCCGACCCTTTCGGGGGAAAGCCCCCTCGGCGTCGGCTGGCTGGTCACCAATCAGGCAACCACGGTGGCCGGCCGCACCAGCAGGCTCTCGCTCCGGCCGGCCGCGAACGGCCGCTGGACCCTGACGGGATCGATCGGCACGCGTGCCGGGGTGCGGACGTTGACGGCAGTGTCGCCCTCGCCAGAGAGCCTCCTGGAGGCCTCCTGGCGGCATGCCCTGCTGGAAGCCGGCATCGAATGGGAACCCTCCCCGGCACTGGTCGCGCCGGCGCCGAGCCTCCCTGCTCGCCGGGTGCTGGCCGAGGTGACATCCCAGCCGTTCGACTCGATCGCCGCCGAGGTGAATTCGCGCAGCAGCAACCTGGGAGCGGAGCTCCTGCTGCGGTGGGCGGCGGGCGGGGATGCCGAGGCCGCGGCGGCGCGCCTCAACGAGCACGTCCGATCGGTGACCGGCGACCCGCGCGGGGTCGCGCTGGTCGATGGCAGCGGCCTCTCCGAGCAGGACCGCGCCAGCGCCTGGACCTTCGTGGCGTATCTGGCCCGGTTCCCCTATCTCGCGGGTGGCCGGGATTTCCCTGCCCTGCTTCCCGCCAACGGGGAGGGCACCCTGAAGAGCCTGGCCACCGGACTCCCGGCTCCCGGCGTGGTCCGCGCCAAGACCGGGACCCTGGGCAATGTCGCCTCGGTTACCGGGTATCTGGGTCGCCGGGACGGTGTGCTCGTCATCTCCATGCTCTACAACGGGAGCCGGCCCTCGGTGGCCCGCGAGGAGCAGTGGCGACTGTTCCGCCTGCTGGGAGCCGACGGCGTCCAGATTCCCACCGGCGGGGCCGAGGTCATCGGCGCCCAGCTGGGAGACGACCCCGCGACGACCCCGCTTCGGTTGCCGCCCACGCAGTGAGCCGGATCCTCTCGCTCCTCCCCGCCGCCACCGAGATTGTTGCCGCGCTCGGCGCAGGAGAACAGCTGGTCGGGATCACCCACGCCTGCGATCATCCCCCCGAAGTCCAGCACCTCCCCCGGGTCACCACGACCCTGGTTGACCCGTCGCAATCGAGTGCCGCGATCGACGCCTCGGTACGCCAGCGGCGTCAGGACGGCCATCCCGTCGTGGCCCTGTCCATGGGCCAGCTGCAGGCCCTCCGGCCCACACTGATCCTGGCACAGGAGCTGTGCGAGGTCTGCGCGGTGGGGACCGGCGCGACCCAGGCCCTGTCGACGATCCTCGATCCTGCCCCCGAGGTGCTCCACCTGCACGGCCACACGATGGAGGGTGTGTATGAGGACATCCGCCGGATCGCCGGGGCCATCGACCGTGGGGACGATGGGGAGGAGCTCATCGCCGGGATGCGCTACCGGCTGGCGCACCTGCCGGGAGAAGCGCCGGCGCCCCCACCGCGGGTCGTCTCGGTGGAATGGCTGGACCCGCTGTACCTGGCCGGGCACTGGGTGCCGGAACTCGTCGCAGCGGCGGGGGGGCTGGAGGTCGGTGCGGTCGCCGGTGAGCCCTCCCGCCGCCGGGCGTGGGCCGAGGTGGCGGCGATGCAGCCCGATGTCGTCCTCCTGATGCTCTGCGGGTTCGACCGTCGCCGCGCCCAGGATGAGTGGGCGGTGTTCGCCCGCGCCAATCCGGTGGTCGTCTCGATGATCGGCTCCGCCCGGGTGCAGTTCATCGATGGCAACGCGTACACCTCGCGGCCCGGACCCAGACTGGTGGACGGTGCAGCGGCGATTCGGGCGGTGCTGGGGGGGTGAGAGGTGAGAGGTGAGAGGTGAGAGGTAAGAGGTGAGAGGTAAGAGGTAAGAGGTGAGAGGTGAGAGGTGAGAGGTGAGAGGTAAGAGGTAAGAGGTGAGAGGTGAGAGGTGAGAGGTGAGAGGAGAGGGTGGGAAGGGAGAAGGGAGAAGGGAGAAGCAAGAAGCAAGAAGCAAGAAGGGTTGGGAAGGGAGGGAGAAGTCAGTCCACGCCCTGAGGGGCTGGAGGCGCCGCCATCGACCCGCTGGTCGCCCCCCTACCGCTGGGCCAGCGCCTGGATCCGCCCCACGAACTGATCGACATCGGCCTCGGTCGTGGCCCACGATGTCATCCAGCGCACCTCGTCCTTTGTCGCATCCCAGAGCTCGAATCGGAACTCCTCCTGCAGCGCCCGCCGCAGCGGCTCCGGCAGCGCCACGAAGAGGCCATTGGCCTCGACGCGCTGGGTCAATTGCACGCCCGGCACCCCGGCGATCCCGCGCGCGAGGCGCTGGGCCATGGCGTTGGCGTGGCCAGCCAGCTGGAGGTAGCGATCGTCCTCGAGCAGCGCCAGGAACTGGGCCGCGAGGAACCGCATCTTGGACGCGAGTTGCATCCCCTGCTTGCGCAGGAACGGAAAGGTCGCCGTCAGCGCCGGATCCAGCAGGACCACCGCCTCGGCTCCGATCGCGCCGTTCTTGGTCCCCCCGAAGGTCAGCACGTCGACTCCCACATCCGTGGTCATCGCCTGGAGCGAGCAGCCCAGCGCCGCCGCCGCATTGGCCAGGCGGGCCCCATCCATGTGCAGCCGGAGCCCATGGGCGCGCACGACGGTGGCGAGGGCCCGGAGCTCCTCGAGGGTGTAGACCGTCCCGTACTCCGTGGTCTGGGAGATGGAAACGACCCGGGGCTGGACCGCGTGCTGGTCCCCAACCCGCCCCAGGTGCAGCTCGAGACTGGCAGGAGTCACCTTCCCGTCCGGTGCCTCGACCGTGAGCAGCTTGGCGGCCGCCAGCCGTTCCGGCGCCCCGCACTCGTCCACGGCGATGTGTGCCCCCTCGGCGCAGATCACCGCCTCCCAGGGTCGCATCAGCGCCTGGAGGCCCAGGACGTTTGCCGCGGTGCCATTGAACACGAAGAACACCCCCGCCTCGGCGCCGAACAGACTGCGGATCCGGGCCACGGCCGCCTCGGTCACCGGGTCGGCGCCGTAGGCGGTGGCGGGGCCGGCATTGGCCGCGGTCACCGCCGCGAGCACCGCGGGGTGCGCCCCGAAGTGATTGTCGGACGAGAAACTCGGTCGGGTCGTCACGGCACAGCATCCGGGTTGGCATCGTCCGGAAGCTTGTCCTCCCAGAGCGCCAGGATGTTGCCGTCGGGGTCCTTGATCATCGCCATGATGCCCCAGGCCTGCTGGGTGGGCTCCGCGACGAAGGTCACTCCCTGGTCGTGCAACTCCCCGCAGAAGTGCAGCAGCCCCTCGACCCGCACCGTGATCCCGGTGTGGCGACCGACCAGGGCCTTGGCTTCGGGATGGTTGGCAGGGTGGACCGAGAGGTGGGTCCCCTCCGAAAAGAACTCGCCCCCGAAGGACCCCGACTTCTCCAGGGGAAAGCCAAGCACCTCGCCGTAGAAGTGCAGGGCCCGGTCGATGTCGTTCACGAAGATGGCGACACTGTAGAGCGAAGTGTGCATGAGGGCCGAAGACGGGGAATGGGGACCGGAGGCTAGGGGCCGGGGGCTGGGGAAAGGTAGTCGTCTCTCGTGCCCGGACGGGAGGCGAAGGCGACCTTCCAGTTGCGGCGCATCCTCTCCAGTCCGGGGCGCTCCAGGGGGGTATCGGCGAACCGGGCGGTGAACTCCTCCGGCTCCATCCGCGCGAAGTAGTCAGGGTCGTCGTGATCCGGTGCCGGCCGTTGCCGGAACTCCACCACGGACGTCGGTTCGGCAAAGCGCACGTTCCAGGGGCAGACCTCGTTGCAGATGTCGCATCCGAACGCCCAGCCCCGGAAATCCGCCGCCAGCGGGTCGGGGATCGGGCCCCGGTGCTCAATGGTCAGGAACGAGATGCACCTGGTGGCATCGAGAACCCCGGGCTCGACAAACGCCTGCGTGGGGCAGGCCTCCAGGCAACGGGTGCAGCTGCCGCAGCGGTCCGCTTCGTACGGTGCATCGAGCGCCAGGGGCAGGTCGGTCAGCACCGACCCGATGAAGCTCCACGAACCCGCACCCGGGCGGATCAGCATCGTGTTCTTCCCGATCCATCCCAGCCCAGCCCGGCGCGCCAGCTCCCGCTCCGGTACCGGCCCGGCATCGACGAATACCCGGGCGATGGTGGCCCCCTCAGCCCGCAGCCACTCGGCCAGGCGCTCGAGCCGCCGGGTGGTCACCTGGTGATAGTCGGTTCCGGCGGCATATCGCGCCGTGGCCACGCCGGTCCGGGCCTCGCCGGCGCCGGATCGCCCCGGCGGCAGGTAGTTGTCCAGCACCACCACGGCGCGGATGGCGCCAGGGACGATCGTCGCCGGCGCCTTCCGGCGCCCGGCCTGACGGTGGAGGTAGCGCATGGTGCCGCCATAGCCCGCCGCCAGCCAGGCATCGAGTTCCCCTCCCCGCTCGCTCGGGTCGAGCGACGCGATCCCGCAGGCCAGGAACCCGGCGGCACGAGCCTCGGACCGGAGCCGGTCCTCCCGGGTCATCCCGGCGCCGATGGCGCCACCGGCGGCGGCAGGGCGCTGGTCGGGGCAGAGCCGTCGGGAATCAACCGGGCGCCCCGCTGCAGGGTGACGAAGGAAAACGCCCACTGGATCAACACCAGCACCCGGTTGCGGAACCCGATCAGGAAGAAGAGGTGGACAAAGAGCCAGACCAGCCAGGCGGGGAAGCCACCGAAGTGGAAGGGACCGATGTCACAGATGCCCCCCGCCCGCCCGATCACCGCCGCCTGACCCTTGTTGCGGTAGCGGAACGGTTTGCGCGGCCGCCCGGCCAGATCGGCCCGGATCGCCCGGGCGGCATACTGGCCCTGCTGGATGGCCACGGGGCAGAGGCCGGGCAGGGCGGGAAACCGGGGATCGTGCCGGAACGCCGCGGCATCGCCCATGACGAACACCTCCGGGTGCCCGGGGATGCTGCAATCGGGCTCGACGATCACCCGTCCATCGCGCTCCTGGGGGGCGCCGAGCGTGGCGAGCACCGGACTGGCCTGGTTCCCGGCGGCCCAGACCACCGTGTGGGTCGGGATGGTCCATCCACCGGCCCGGACGAATCCCGGCTGGATGTCCTCGACCAGCATCTCCAACCGGACCTCGACCCCCTTCTTGCGGAGGTCGAGCTTGGCCCGGTTGCTGAGGGCCTCGGAGTAGGCGGTCAGGATCCGTGGCCCGCCCTCAAGCAGCACCACCGTCGCCTCGCGGGGGTCGATCCTGCGGAAGTCACGCGCCAGCGCAAACCGCCGGATCTCGGCGAGGGCGCCGGCGAGTTCCACGCCGGTCGGCCCGCCGCCGACGACCACGAAGGTCAGCAGCGCCTGCCGCCGGGTCGGATCGGGTTCGCGCTCGGCCAGCTCGAACGCCAGCAGCACGCGGCGGCGGATCTCGTGGGCATCCTCGAGGCTCTTGAGCCCCGGCGCGAGCGTCTCCCATTCCGGGTGGCGGAAGTAGGAGTGCCGCGTCCCCGGGGCCATGACCAGCCAGTCGTAGCCGAACGCGGCCCCGTCGGCCAGGTGCACCTGGCGGGCCGCCACGTCCACGCGCACAACCTCGCCCAGCAGCACCTCGGTGCGACGCTGCCGCCGGAGTACCGACCGGATCGGCGCCGCGATGTCGGCGGCATTCAGTTCGGCGGCAGCCACCTGGTACAGCAACGGCTGGAAGAGGTGGTGGTTCCGGCGGTCGATCACCGTCACCTCGACCGGAACCCGGGCCAACGCCTTGGCGAGATAGATCCCCACGAACCCGCCGCCGACGATCACGACCCGCTTCACAGCCGCATCGTCTCCCGGCGCCACCGGGCAAAGCTGATGACGTCGTCGAGCGGGGGCACGGCGCCGGGATCGCCGTAGGCGGTGTCCATCCTCCAGCGGAGGTAGGTACGATCCGGCACCGGAAGGAACGGCGCCCGGCGCCACCAGTGGCGCCGGCGAAAGGCCCATCCGGTGCGCAGGAGGTCCACGCCGAGCCGCGGGGATAGCAGGCCCCGCCCGGCGAGTTGGAGGACCAGTCGGGTCCAGGAGGTGGGAGGAGGTTCCATGGCTGGCCCCAAAGATAGGTCGCGGTCCCGCCTGCGCCTATATTTCCGCTTCCGGACCACCGCCCGGACCCGCGCCCCGGCGCCTAGCCCTCGACCTCCCGTTCTCCCGGACCACCCCGACATGGCCACCATCCGCAACTTCCTCGAGGACCATTTCCGGCACTTCAACGCCCGCGAGACCCTCGCTGCGGCCCGTGCCTACGAGGCGCACATCGCCGCCGGGGGCAAGATGCTGGTGAGCCTGGCCGGGGCGATGAGCACCGCCAAGCTCGGGACCCTGCTGGCCCGACTGATCCGGGGCGGCCAGGTGCACGCCATCTCCTGCACCGGGGCCAACCTCGAGGAGGATCTGTTCAACCTCCTCGCCTACAACGACTACAAGATCATCGAGGACTGGCGCGCCCTGAGCGCCGCCGACGAGGTCGCCCTCTACGAGGATGGCTTCAACCGGGTCACCGACACCGCCATCCCCGAGACGGTCATGCGGCACCTCGAGCGCCGCCTGATCGAGCGCTGGCGCCTGGCCTGCGAGCGGGGGGAGCGGAAGTTCGAGAGCGAGTTCCTCGAGGACCTCTTCCGCGATGGCGCCATGGCGGAGCACTACCAGATCGGCGCGGAGCACTCCTGGCTGCTCGCCGCCTGGGAAATGGGGATCCCCGTCTACCATCCGGGATGGGAGGACTCGACCACCGGCAACATGTTCGCGGCCGCGGTGTACCGCGGGGCCGTGCCGCACCATCAGTGCGTCAAGAGCGGCACCGAACAGATGGAGCACCTGCTCCGCTGGTACCAGGGCGCGAGCGGCTACACCGCCGCCAAGGCCGCCGCCGGCGATGGCGACGCCCGGCCCGACCACCCCAGCGTCGGGTTCTTCCAGGTCGGGGGGGGGATTGCCGGCGACTTCGCGATCTGCGCCGTGCCCACGATGATCCAGGATCTCGGCATGGAAGACCTGCCGTTCTGGGGGTACTTCTGCCAGATCTCCGATGCCGCGACCAGCTACGGCGGGTACTCCGGCGCCGTGCCCAACGAGAAGATCACCTGGGGCAAGCTCGACGCCGACACCCCCAAGTACATGATCCAGTCCGACGCCACCATCGTCGCGCCGCTGATCTTCGGTTACCTGCTGCACGAGTGACGTCCCCCACCCGTGGGCACGCGGCACTGGCCCTCGGGCTGCTGACTGCCGTCAATCTCCTCAGCTACCTGCAGCGCAGCGTCGTCTTTGCGCTCTTCGACCCGATCAAGGCCGACCTGGGACTCAACGACGCCCAGCTCGGCCTGTTCGCCTCGGCCTACATCCTCGTCTACTCCCTGGCCGCGCTCCCGCTCGGCATCCTCGGCGACCTCCGCTCCCGCAAGCTCGTGGTGGCGGGCGGTGTCGTCCTCATGGCCACCTTCTCGTCCGCCAGCGCCCTCGTCGCCAGCTTCGCCGCCCTGCTGGCCTGCCGGGCCCTGATCGGCACCGGCGGGGCCGCCGCCGGCAGCCCCGCCGCCTCGCTGGTGGCCGATTTCTACCCGGGGAATCGCCGCGCCATCGCGATGGCGATCTTCATGGCCGGCCCGCCCCTGGGCGGCGTACTGGGCATCGTCGCCGGCGGGCAGCTCGTTACCATCTACGGTTGGCGACCGACCCTCGCGTTCCTGGGCCTCCCGTTCCTGGTGCTCGCCGCCTTGCTGCTCCTGCTCCGCGAACCCAGCGGACCCGGCGGGCACCGCGCCCCGCTCACCCTCGCGGGGCTGTGGCAGAGTTCCCAGATGGTCCGCAGCGTCCCGACCCTGATCTTCGTCTTCCTCGGCGGCGCGATGATCTCCTTCGGCGTCAACGGGCTGGCAGGGTGGGCCCCGACCTACATGGCCCGCGAGCTGTCCATCCCGATCGACCGGGTGGCAATCCTCCTGGCCCAGTGGGGACTCCCCTTCGGCATCGCCGGGACCCTGGCCGGCGGCTTCCTCGCGGACTCGCTCCGGCACCGGCTGCCGATCGGGCGGACCCTGGTGGCCGGGATCGGCATTCTCGTCGGGGCGGCGCTGATCATGTACCTGATCACGATCCGGGACCTCGCGGTCTTCCTGCCGGTGTTCGCGGTGGCGTTCTTCTTCCTCTCCTGGTACGTCGGCCCGCTCACAGCAGTCATCTTCGACGTCGTGCCCAGCACCATCGGCAGCACCGTGGTGGGCGCCTACTTCCTCTTCATTCACATGGCGGGGGATGCCCTGGCGTTTCCGCTGGTCGGACTGCTGTCCGACCGCTTCGGACTCTCGCGGGCGATGTTCATCCTGCCTGCCGTCGCCTTCTTCGGGGGGCTGGTCGTGCTGGGAGGGGCGCTGACGGTCCGCCAGGACATGCAGCGCCTGGCCCGGAGCCTGGAACCGGACCCGACCTGAACCCCGCGGAGCGCTACCGCGCTCCGCGCTGCATCAGGTCGATCAACTCCGCGTACATCGCCTCGGCCCGCTCGGGGTCGCCGGAGCGAATGGCGGCCGTGGCACAGTGCCGCAGGTGGTTCTGGAGCAGCGCCTTCCCCACCCCGCGCAGCGCCTCCTGCACCGACGCGACCTGGGTCATCACGTCCGCGCAGTAGCGCTCCTCGTCCACCATCCGCTGCAGTCCGCGGACCTGCCCCTCGATCCGGCGCAGCCGGTTCAGGACCGCCGCCTTGATCTCGGGATCCACGGCGGCGGCCCGTCGCTCCCCGCTCTCCACCGAGGTGCCACAGGCGCAGGCCGCGAGGGGCTCATCGGCCATCCGACCCTCCCAGTGGTTCGGTGCCAGTCGAGGCCCCGGTCATGGTGCCGTCCCGACCGCCGCCCGGTAGCCCGCCCGATCGATTGCGGCAAGCAGCTGGTCGGGCGAGGTCGCCCCCGGATCGTAACGGAGCTGCGCCCGACCGATCTGCACCGACTCGATCGTCACCCCCGGCTGGCCGGCGAGGGCCTTGTTCACGGCGTTGAGGCAGTGGGAACAGCTCATTCCCTCGATGTGCAGGGTCAGTTCCTTCATCGGTGTTCCTCCCAGGGACCGGACGGCAATGGCACGCGCCCCATAATATCACATAGGGGGGAGGGGTATAACAACCCCCCTTGGGGGTCACGGCAGCCTCCATTCCGGGCTCCCGACGAGCCGAACGTCCCATCCTGGCACCCCGTGGCGGGGGATCAGGCATGTATCCTGCCATTGAAAGGGGCATGCCATCGGTCCCCCCGTCACCCGGCCCTCCCCCAGGGGGTCGCCGGGACTTCCTGCTCCCCGTGCTCCCTTCTGGCAAGGGCCCCTCCGACCCCGTTGCCATCGCCACCTGGCAGATGACGGTGTCGGATGCGCTGGGGGCCGAGCTGCCGCATGACCTCCTGGCCCTCTGGTTGTTCCCGGAATCGGGAGGAGTGGTCCTGCTCGGACCCTCGGCCCTGGCGGAAGACCAGGTCGATGTCCCCCGCCCTGTCCCCCACCTGACCCAGGAGCAGTTGCTCGCGTTGGAGGACCGGTTCCGGATGGCGGGGTACGCCAGCGTGATCGCGTCCCCGATCCGGAATGAGCATCGCGACCTCGGGCTCCTGCTGCTGGCGGCGATCGCCTCGGGCCGGTTCGGCGCGATCCAGGCGATCCGTTTGTTCGAGCTGCTGGAGCTGTTCGGCCCCCCGTTCCAGCGCCTGGCGGAGCGGATGCCCTCGGAGCCCGGAGCGACGAGCCTGCCCCGGGCGCGCACCACCGAGGCGCTGCTCGATGTTGTGATCCAGACTGCCGCACGGGCCCAGACCGGGGCGGACCTGGTCACCCGGCTTTCCGCCGCGCTCCAGGACCTGCTCCCCCACGACCAGCTCGAGATCGTGCTCCATCGGCCGGAAGGCGGCATGGATGAGTGGGAATTCGTGGGGCGGGAGAAGCCACCTCGCCGCTGGGGCAAGGAGGCACCGGGACAGCGGTCGGCACCCATCGCCGGTCCCCGCGGGGTCGACGAGATTCGCGAACAGGTTGGCCCGGCCGGTACCCTCGTCATTCCGGACCTGGCACTGAGCCGGGGGGTCCATTGGCCGCTCCGGCCGGAGGGCGACGACGGCAACCGCCTCCACGCCATGATCGTCGCGGCGCTGCCGGGCCTGGGCCCCACCGTGGGCTACCTCTACCTGGGGAGCGCCGCCGCCGACCTGTATCGGCCAGCCGACGAGGCGATGCTACGGAGCATCGCTCCCATCGTGGCGGTGCACGCCCAGGGGCTGCGGGCCCGGGTGGAGGTGGAGGCCTTGCGGCGGACCGTCGCAGCGCTCGAGGGGCCCGGCAGCGCCCTGGCCCGGGCGGCCCGCCTGCTGGCGGCGACCTCCAACCTGGCCGCTGCCACCCAGGGCATCGCCGCCTTGCTGCGAGTCCTGACCGGCTCCACCTCGTGCCGGTTCATCCTCCGCATGGGGGCCACCGAGGCGGTCGCCCTGGAGCCCGGGGAATCCCGGCCCCTGCTCGACCTTCCCCTGATCCCCCTCGACGGCGCGCCGTTCACCCCTGTTCTCCTGGCCGAGGCGCCGTTCCTCCTGCGTCCGGGCGGGGACGACGAGCAGTTGATCCTGCCGCTGCGGGTCGGGGGGCGCACCTTTGGCGTGATGGTGCTGACGGGCCCGGCCGGCGGCCGGCTCGCGGCCGTCACCCTCACCGCCCAGCAGGTGGCGGACATCCTTGCCCCGCACCTTGAACTGGTGCGGCGGGAAGCGGGCGCGGAGGCGCGGAGCGGACGCTAGTCCCACCCCACGCCTTCCGGCCGGGGATGCCGGCTGGCCTCACCACCCCAATTCGACGCGCAGCGCCAGGTTCCTCCCCATGTCGAGGGCGTACTCCTTGTAGCGGCTCATGAAGCTGGCATACTCGGTGTTGAGCAGGTTGCGCGCCGTCAGGTCCACGCTGACACCACGCCCGGCCAGGGGGAAGGACAGCCCGATCCCCGCGTGGAGCAGGGTGTAGCCCGGGGGCGCGACATCCGCCTCATCGAGCCGTGACTGCCGGGTGACGGTCTCGGCGTTCAGCCCGAGGTGGACCGACTCGAGCCCCCGAAGCTCCGGCTCGAGGCGCAGCCCATAGGTCAAACGGAACGGGGGAATGAACGGCAGCGGCTGGTCGAGCTCGAGGTTGTGGCCGTTGGTGTAGTCGGCGGTGCCACGCAGGTGCACCACCGGGGAGGCGTGCCACTCGACGACCGCCTCCATGCCGTACAGGCGGGCATCGCCCTGGACGATGTCGAAGATCCGGAATCCCGATTCCGGGTCGAGGTCTGCGGTGGGCCGCGGATAGATGTACCCGCCGATCCGGTTGTAGAACCCTCCCAGCTCCGCGCTCACCTGCTCCGACTGGATCCGGATCGCGAGGTCGGTGTTGAGCGAGGTCTCGGTGGCGAGGGCGGAGTTCCCCCGCTCAAAGCGCACCGTCCCCTCGTGGACGCCGTTGGCGAAGAGGTCGAACGCCGACGGCGCCCGGAACCCACGCCCGACGTTGGCGACCAGCGCCGTGTTCCGGGCCAGGTGATACAGCGCCCCGACATTCCCCGTCACGGCGCTCCAGTTCAGGGTGCCCGCCTCCACGCCGAGCGCGTCCTCGGCCTCCACCGCCAGGCGGCGGTGGTCGAATCGCAATCCCGCCGACAGGTTCCAGCGACCGATCTCCCCCTGCTCGAAGGCGTAGAGCCCGATATTGGTCATGTGGTTCTCGGGAATCAGCACCTCCTCGCCATACCGGCCAAAGCCGGTCCGCAGCAACTGGAGGCCCACGATCCCACCCACCCGGGAGCCCAGGACGTGGTGCAGGTGGGCATCGCTGGTCCAGGTGGTGGCGGTCAGCCCCAGCCCGACCTCTTCGGCGCCGGCCTCCTCGTACTCCTGCCGGTCATTGCGCTCGAATCCGGCGTCCACGGCAAACCGCGCCGAGCCGCCGACCGGCAGGTTGAGGGTCAGCTTGGCGCGGTCGGCCTGCACCCGCTGGTACCCGCTGAACTCCGGCTCCTCGTCCGGATCCTCATGGATCTCGAGCCGCTCGCGCCGCGAGGCGAAGGTGCCGGTAAGCGAGCCCCAGCCACCGCGCAGCCCACCCGTAACGGTGCCACCGGCCGACTCGTTGGCGCTGTTCGCCAGCGCACCGAGGGGGGTCCGGATGTCGCCACTGCGCCGGGCACTCGCGCTGGCCCGGAACCCGAAGCCCCCGGAGGCACCCTCCAGCGAGAGGCTCCCCTCGGGCTCGCGGTTGTTGCTGTTGTAGGCCGTGCCGACCGAACCCGACAGGAAGCCGCGCCCACCCGAAGCATCGGGCAGCGGGGGCGGAATCACGTTGATCACGCCACCGAGCGCATCCGAGCCGTAGAGGACGCTTGCCGGGCCACGGATGACCTCGATCCTGGCGGCATCGGCGGTCTCGACGTTGGGGCCGTGCTCGTCTCCCCACTGCTGGTTCTCCAGCCGCTGCCCATCCGCCAGCACCAGCACCCGGTTCGAGCCGAGGCCGCGGATCACCGGTTTCCCGATCCCGCTGCCGGTGCTGAGGTTCCGCACCCCGGCCTGGCTCTCGAGCATTGCCCCCAGGCTGGCGCGCTGCCCGCGTCGCAGCTCATCCCCGCTCAGGATGCTGAGCGGCTGGGGCGAGGCCAGGCTCGTCGTGGCGAGCGGGCTTGCCGTGACCTGAACCGGGGCAATCTCCACCGCGCTCTGGACCAGGGTCACGTCGAGGGTGAGGTCCACCTCCCCGACGGTGATCCGTCGCACGGCGGGACGATATCCGATCGCCGTGAAGCTGAGGGCATAGGTGCCGCTCGGCAGGTTCACCAGCCGATACTGCCCGTTGTCGAGGGTGACGGTGGATCGACTGATCTCGACCACCTCGATCCGGACCCCGGCGAGCGGGATGCCGCCGGGCTCGGTGACCCGGCCCGACACCGTGGCGGCCGGAAGGGAAACGGGCGTGGGCTCGGCGGCGCCCCCGGCGAGCAGCATGGACAGCATTCCCGCGATGAGTGCGGTCATGGTGGACTCCGTTCATATGGGGTGCGACCCGCCGCCCGGCGTGGGCGTCGAGGGTCGCAACAGTCATGGCACGTGGTGTGTGGGTACGGCGGTCAGGCGGATGGAGCGGGCGGGGCGCGGGGCTGGCAGCTGGGGGACCGCCGTGGGAGGAGGACGGGAAGCGCCTCCACCGCCTCGCGGACCCGGGTCGAGCCAAGCGGCACCACGGCCCCGGTCACGGTGGGCACCGGGGTCCGGGCAGTGCCCCAGGCGGTGTCGAGCTGGCAGGCAGCGAGATGCCGCGCCGCGCCGAGCGCGGCGGCGGCCACCGTCTGGATCGCCTCCGGGCCGCGCCCGGTGCGGTGGAATGCCGTCGCGTCCGCCAGGGGCGCACCCAGATCCCCCCAGGCGAACAGCGCCAGGAAGAGCAGGGAGAGCGCGTGGCGAAGCATCGAACGGTTCATCGTCGCAGGAACTCCGAAAACGGTGGCCGCAGACCTTGGATACGCATGGCGGCGGGAAATCGTTCAAGCGGTCGGGGCGTCCACCAGGATCTGGTGAAAGATGGTCTCCCCGGTGGCCAGCATCCGGCGCAGGTAGGGACGACAGAGCCCGCACTGCCCGCCACATCCCGTCTCGGCCGTCAGCTGGTCAAGCGTCCACCCCCCGACCCGGGCGATCGGGAGCAGCTCGGCAAACAGCCGCTGCCGGCAGACACAGCGATCGATCCGCAACCCCATCCCGGCAGCCGTCACGGGTTCGAGGGGCGGATGTCAATCTCGCTGAGCATGGCCCGGCGCGGAAGCCGCAGCGCATGCAGGACCGTCTCGGCAACATCATCCGCGTGGAGCGCCCGGGCCAGGTTGCTCGGCAGGTGCGGCTGGTCCTGCAGCATCTCGGTGTCCACGCTTCCGGGACAAATGGCGATCACCCGGATGCCGTCCTTCCGCACCTCGGCCATGAGCGCCTTGCTGAAGCCGAGCACGGCGTGCTTGCTGGCGCAGTAGGCGGTCCCCCCCACGAACCCGTTCCGTCCGGCCAGGCTCGCGACATTGACCACGTCGCCGGATCCGCGCGCCCGCATCCCAGGCAGCACGACCCGGGTCAT
Source organism: Gemmatimonadales bacterium (assembly GCA_048499805.1). Taxonomy (GTDB): domain Bacteria; phylum Gemmatimonadota; class Gemmatimonadetes; order Gemmatimonadales; family GWC2-71-9; genus JAWXBA01. The sequence goes on from JASNZF010000005.1 coordinate 431,772, forward strand.
CAGGAAGAGGCTCCGCAGGTTGGTCGCCATGGTGGCGTCCCAATCCTCGAGGCTCAATTCCTCGATCCGCTTGCCGACCAGGATTCCGGCATTGTTGACCAGCGTCTCCACGGGCCCGAGGGACCCTTCCACCGTGGCGTGGATCCGGGCCACATCCTCCTCAACCCCGACGTCGCCGGCGGCCCCCGCCGCCGCGACACCCGCGGCCTGCAGCTCCGCGACCAGTTCGCCGACCCGCTCCCCGCTGCGGGAACAGACCCCGACGGCCCACCCGGCGCGACCGAGGGCGAAGGCCAGGGAGCGGCCGATACCGCGGGTGGCTCCGGTGACCAGGGCGACGGGCGCCTGGGGGAGGGTGATTGTCATGCCGAAAGCTAGGGGACCAGGGATGGAGAACCAACTTGACCCTGGGAATTACGAGTGACATATTCGGTTATCGTAGAATACTAGATGAGACTCGTTCTCAAGTCCGGACCCCAAGGAGCCTTCGTGCCTCTCGGCCTCTCCCGTTGCCCTCGTGCCCGCCTCTGGGTCGCATCGCTCCTGTTTCCGGTGGGCCTCTCGGCCCAGGGGGTTCCGCTCCCAGCCTCCGACCCGTCCACCGACCCGGCACGGGGCGGCATCGTGGTGATGGCACATGGCGGCACCCCGGAGTGGAACCAAGAGGTGGCAGCCGCCCTGCGGCCCATCGAATCCCGATATCCCGTCGAGCTGGCCCTCGGCATGGCCGACGCGGCGACCATCGAGGCCGCGATCCAGCGACTGGAGGGCCGGGGGGTCACCCGGATCGCGGTGGTTCGCCTGTTCGTGTCCGGGGAGAGCTGGCGCGAACGCACCGCGCAAATTTTGGGGCTCCGCCCCGGTGCACCGGACCGTGCCCACCACCCTGACCATGCGGCCCATGGGGACACCCACGCGGCCGCCTTTTATCGCGTGGCCCGCCGTGCGGCGGTCACGATGTCCGACGCCGGGCTCGCCGAGGCAGAGGGAATGGGACGCGTGCTGGCTGATCGGGCTCGTGGGTTGAGCCACTCCCCTGCCCGGGAGCAGGTCCTGATCCTGGCGCATGGGCCGGGGGACGATGCCGAGAATCAGCGTTGGCTCGAGTGGCTGGACGCCCGGGCCGAGACGATTCGGCAGGATCGCCCCTATGCCGACGTTCGGGTGATGACGTTGCGGGAGGACTGGCCCGAGAAGCGGCAGGAGGCGGTGGCGCGAATCCGGGCCGCGGTTGAGGCGGGAACGGCGGTGGGCCTTTCAACCCTGGTGATCCCGTTTCGGGTCCAGGGCTTCGGCCCCTACGCCGAAGTGCTGGCCGGGCTGGACTACCGCGCCGACCAGGCGGGGCTGCTTCCCCACCCCGCGGTCACGGCGTGGATTCAAGCAGAGGCCGACCGGATGCTCGGGACCCCGCCCGCCATCATCCCCTGACGGGCCGGCGCCGGTGCCCCCGGGGAGGGGGGGCCGCATGGAGCCTAGTCGGGATCGTGTCCCCGCCGCCCCCGGAACGAGTTCCGGATGTTCTGGCGGATCCGGGATTCAAGCTGGCCTGATCCAGCCGCCGCTGCCGGATCGATCAGCCCCGTTCCCGCCGCATTCCTGAACCACGTGGAGATGTCCACGTTCAGGGTCAGTTCGGTCTGGCCGGCCGCTGCGATCTCCAGCGGCGGGTCAAGATTCAAATGCTGGACCACGGTCAGGTCGGTGGTGTACTCGAAGGCCTCGCCATCGAAGGTCCCGGCCACCCGCAGGCTGGCCCCGGCGAACTCCGGGTGGTCCACCAGGAAGGCGGCATCGCCCTCATCGTCGGACGGCTTGTGCAGCTGGAACATCATCCGCCGGAAAGTGCCCGGCTCCGCATCGATGGTGAAGGCGCGGACGGTACTGCCGTCGAGCGGCAGGTCCACCAGGATCGGCCCCATCTTGAGCACGCTGCAGGACTGGCCGTCGTCCGCGGCATCCTCGGCGGAACTCTCCGTCGCCTCCTCGGTTTCGTCGTCGCAGTTGTCCTCGCCCACCTGCCGCTGCAGGGCGAGTTTCCGCAACACCAGCTGGACCTCGTCGATCACGATGGTGTTGGGGCCGAGGTCGATGGTCTCCACTGCCTGGACGGAGGTGATGGCGGAGGATGCCGACAAGGCCGCACCGGTACCGGTGCCGATGTAGAAGGCCACCGAGGCGTTTCCATCCGAGGGGCCACTGCCGTCCGAACACGCAGACAGGGTGAGGGCCAGCGCGAGACCGGCAAGAGGTCGTAGACGTGACATGGGCAATCCTTCGTTGGGGCGGTCTGGCCAGAAGTTCGACAGCGAACGGCTGATACAGAGGCAGGAATGGTGCCCGGGGCACCACCAAAGCAAGGACGCCGGCCGGGCAACAACTTGCACCCGGACCGGCGTCTGACGTGATGTGGCGTTTTGCCCCGAAGGGCCTATTTCAGGACCAGCAACTCCCGATAGGTCGGCAGCGGCCAGAGATCGGCGGCCATGTGGTTCTCGAGCAGGTCCGCGGCGGACCGCAGGGTGCCCATGACCGGACGGACCTTGTCGCGGATGTAGACCGCGTGCTTCTCGAGGTCGTCGACCTCATGCGCGACCACCTTCTCGAGCGCGACGAGGGCATCCCGGAAGCTGCGCACGTATCCCACGAAGTCCTGGAGCGCGGCCTTCGTGCCCGGGCATTCCACCCCGGCGGCCTCGGTGGCCGCCACGGCATTGGCCAGGAGGGCCTGGTGCTCGATGGCGGCCGGGAGGATCTGGGTGCGGCCGATCGTGACCATCATCTCCGCCTCGATGCTGACCTGCTTGACCCACTTCTCCACCAGGATGTGGTGCCGGGAATCGAGCTCGGACTTGCTCAGCACCCCGTACTTCTTGAACAGGTCGGCGACCTTCTTGGCCTTGATGACCGGGAATGCCGACACGGAGTCCTGCATGATCGGCAGCCCGCGCCGCGCCGCCTCCTGGTGCCACTCGGCGCTGTAGCCATCGCCGTCGAAGATGACCCGCTTGTGGGTCTTGATCACCTTCTGGAGCACGCTCAGGGCGGCCGACTGGAGCTTGGCCGGGGTCGGGTTCCGTCCCGCGGCCTTCTCGAGCTCGGTGGCCATCCAGTCCAGCGACTCGGCCACGATGGTGTTCAGCACCGTGTTCGGGAAGGCGATGCTGGCGGTGGAGCCGACCGCCCGGAACTCGAACTTGTTGCCGGTGAACGCAAAGGGCGAGGTCCGGTTGCGATCGCCGGAGTGGCGCGGGATCTGGGGCAGCGACTTGGCGCCCAGGTCGATCGTTCCCCCGCGCAGGGTGCGCTTCGGGAGCCCCTTCTCGACCTGCTCCAGGATGTCGGAGAGCATGTCGCCCAGGAAGATCGAGATGATCGCCGGCGGCGCCTCGTTGGCGCCGAGGCGGTGGTCGTTGCCGGCCGCGGCAATCGAGGCCCGCAGCAGGTCGGCGTGGAGGTCGATCGCCCGGATCACGGCGCAGAGGAAGACCAGGAACTGGGTGTTGGTGTGGGTCTCGTCCTGGGGGTCGAGCAGGTTGACGCCGTCATCGGTGGCCAGCGACCAGTTGTTGTGCTTGCCGCTGCCGTTGACCCCGGCGAACGGCTTCTCGTGCAGCAGGGCCTGGAGGCCGTGGCGCGGCGCCACCCGCTTCAGGGTCTCCATCATCAGCATCTGGTGGTCGCTGGCGATGTGGCTCACCTCGAACAGCGGCGCGATCTCGAACTGTCCCGGTGCCACTTCGTTGTGCCGAGTCTTGACCGGCACGCTCAGCGCCCAGAGTTCGCGCTCCACCTCCGCCATGAAGGCCAGGGCCCGGGGCGGGATGGTGCCGAAGTAGTGGTCCTCGAGCTGCTGGCCCTTGGGCGGCTTGGCGCCAAAGAGGGTGCGCTCGCAGGTCATCAGGTCGGGGCGCTCGAAGTAGAGCTCCCGGTCCACCAGGAAGTACTCCTGCTCCGGCCCGACGGTCGTGATCACCCGGTTCACGCCGGTATCGGTCCCGAACAGCTTGAGGACCCGCATCGCCTGGCGGGAGATCGCCTCCATCGAGCGGAGCAGCGGGATCTTGGTGTCGAGCGCCTGGCCGGTCCATGACACGAAGGCGGTCGGGATGCAGAGGGTGACGGTGGCATCGCCCCGGACCAGGAACGCCGGGCTGGTCGGGTCCCAGGCGGTGTAGCCCCGGGCCTCGAAGGTGCCGCGCAACCCGCCGCTCGGGAAGCTCGATGCATCGGGCTCGCCCTGGACCAGCTCGACGCCGGAGAAGTTGAAGATCACGCCGCCCATGCCGTCGGGCGCGATCAGCGAGTCGTGCTTCTCGGCGGTGGACCCGGTCAGCGGCTGGAACCAGTGGCTGAAGTGGGTCGCGCCATGCTCGATCGCCCAGTCCTTCATGGTGGCGGCGACCACGTCGGCCACGGCCGGGTCGAGCGGCTCGCCGTCGTCCATGGTGCGGACCAGGCTCTTGAAGATCTCCTTCGGCAGGCGCTGGCGCATCACCCGGCGGGAAAAGACATCGGCGCCGAAGAGTTCGGTGATCTTCATTTCGAGGGTTTCGGGCATGGGGGGCTCGGGGGCTGGGGACTTGGGGCTAGGGGCCAGGGTGTCGGGTATTGCTTGTCGGGGCGCACCCCTGTGCGCCCCAGCACTCGCGCTCAGGGCAGGATTCTAAGGGAGCGGAGTCGAGTCACAAAGCACCTCCCCTAGCCACTCTAGGGGTAACGCCAGTATTTTCGGCCATGGACCTCCTCCCCGGCACCCTGGAACTTCTGATCCTCCGCGGCCTGCGGTGGGAGCCAACGCACGGGGCCGGTGTGGGGGAGTGGATCCGCCTGGTGACCGACGGCGCCTTCGCGCTGGAGGAGGGGACCCTCTACCCCGCCCTCCATCGGCTCGAACGGCGTGGCTTGATCGAGAGCGAGTGGGGACGGTCGGAGGCGGGCCGGCGGGCCCGCTTCTACACCCTCACGGCGTCCGGGCGACAGGCACTACCGCGGCTCAGGGACGAGTGGGAGGCGTACGTGGCGGCGGTGGGGCGGGCGGTGAACTATGGCAATCCGGGGTTGTGGGCGAGGGAGGTCAGAAGTGAGAAGTGAGAAGTGAGAAGTGAGAAGTGAGAAGGGAGAAGGGAGAAGGGAGAAGGAGAAAAGGGAAGGTGAAGGGTCAGGGGGAAAGGTGCGGAGTGAGCCGCGGGGGGAACGCCCTGGGGGGTGGCTGCCAGGGACCAGCCCATTCCATCACTCCCCCCGCAGCTTCTTGCTTCTCCCCTCTCCCTTCTCCCTCCGGTCGTACCGCCGAATCGTGAACGCATGCGCATGTCGCTCATCGGCCTCGTGGCGCTCCTCCGACGTGACCTCCCACTCCGCGGGGTCCCACTCCGGGAACCGGGTGTCGCCCTCGATCTCCGCGTGCACGTGGGTCAGGTACATCCGGTCGGCCAGGGGCAGCGCCTCGGCATAGATCTTCCCTCCCCCGATCACGAAGACCTCGTCCTCGGCCATCGCCATGGCCAGCGCCGTCCCCAGGAACGGCGCCCGCTCCGCGCCGGGGAATTCCCGGCCCTTGTTCCGGGTGACCACGATGTTGCGCCGGTTGGGCAGCGGCTTCCCGAGTTCATCCCAGGTGTTCCGCCCCATGATGACGGTGTGGCCCAGCGTGGTGAGCTTGAAAAACCGCAGGTCGGCCGGGAGGCGCCACGGCAGCCCACCATCCCGCCCGATGATCCCGTTGTCCGAGACGGCCGCGATGAGCGAGACGATCACACCGCCACCGGCGCCGGGATGTGCGGATGGGGGTCGTAGTTGGTGAGGCCAAAATCCTCGAATCGGAACTCAAAGATGGAGCGAACATCCGGGTTGAGCTGCATGGTGGGCAGCGGCCGCGGCTCCCGGCCGAGCTGGAGGCGGACCTGGTCGAGGTGGTTCTGGTACAGGTGGGCGTCACCGAAGGTGTGGATGAACTCGCCCGGCTGGAGGCCCGTCACCTGCGCCATCATCATCGTCAGCAATGCGTAGGAGGCGATGTTGAACGGCACGCCGAGGAACACATCGGCGCTGCGCTGGTAGAGCTGGCAGGAAAGCTTGCCGTCGAGGACATAGAACTGGAACAGCGCGTGGCAGGGCGAGAGCGCCATCGCCGGGAGGTCGGCCGGGTTCCAGGCACTCACGATCAACCGCCGGGAATCCGGATTGGCGCGGATCTGGGCCTCGACCTCGGCGACCTGGTCGATCACCCGACCGTCCGGCGCGGCCCAGGACCGCCACTGCTTGCCATACACCGGCCCCAGCTCGCCTTCGGCGCTGGCCCACTCGTCCCAGATCTTGACCCCCTCCGCCTGCAGCGACCGGACATTGGTCTCCCCCCGGAGGAACCAGAGCAACTCATGGATGATCGACTTCACATGCAGCTTCTTGGTCGTGACCAGGGGGAAGCCCTCGGCCAGGTCGTAGCGCGACTGCCACCCGAACACGCTCAGCGTCCCCGTGCCGGTCCGGTCGTGCTTCGGGCGGCCGTGGTGGAGGATGTGGGAGGCGAGGTCGAGGTATTGTTTCATGGGACTAGCGGCTGGGGAATGGGGGCTGGGGAGCTCTGGCTGCGATCACGGTGGGACGCATCCTCCGAAAGCTAATCCAAAGGCTGGCCAGTTGACTGGCCCCTCCCCCTGGCCCCTAGTCCCTAGCCCCTAGCCCCCAGACACTGGTCCCTGGTCCCTATTCCCCCACCAACTCCATCCGCCACCGCCCATAGTCACCCAGCAGCTCGATCTCGCGGAGGCCGGTGGCAATGTCCTGCGGCAGCTCGATCGCGCCGCTCCCCACCTTGAGGCGGTCGATCGGGGGTGACCCGTCGGGGAGCTTGACCCCGGGGTTGAGGAGGCCGTGCGGGTCGAACGCCGCCTTGACGGAGCGGAAGAGCATCATCATGGCGGGCCCGAAGGTCGCTTCGAGCAGCGGTGCCCGGAGCCGGCCGTCACCATGCTCCCCCGAGAGCACGCCCCCGAGCCGCAGGGCGGCCTGGTTGACCTCCTCATAGATCGCCGCGACCTCGTCCTCCCAGCCCTGGCGAGCCAGGTCCGGCATCAGGTTCACGTGGACGTGCCCATCCCCCGCGTGGCCAAACGCCACCGAGGGAATGGCATGCCGTCGCGACGATTCCTCGACCTGTTCGAGGTACTCCCCCAGGGCATGGGGGGGCAGGCAGGCGTCCTCGATCACCTGGAGCGAGCGCCGCCCCTCGCCCAGGCGCGCCAGGAGCGGGCTGGCGGCATGGCGCACCGCCCAGAGCTGCTCGTGCTCCGCGGCGCTGGCCGCGCCCTGCAGGTCCATCGCCACCGGGGTGAGCGCCGCCCGCGCCTCCGCCACCGTGGCGTCCACGGCGTCCACGTCCTGGCCCTCGTACTCCACCAGGAGCAGTGCCGCGGCCTCCCCCGCCAGGCCCGCCCGCCCGGGGAGCGTCGCCGAGTCGGCCACGAAGCGCAGGAAGGTGGTGTCCAGCAGTTCCACCGCGGCAGGCCCGGTCCGCCGCAGGATGTCGAGCACGGCCACCAGTTCCCGGCGATGTCCGACCGCCACCCGGAGGCTCCGGCTCACCGGGGGGACCGGGTCGAGTCGCCATTCGGCCCCGGTCACGATCCCCAGGGTCCCCTCGCTGCCGATGACCAGGTCCAGCAGGTCGCCACTCTCGAGGTAGGCGTGCAGGTCGTATCCCGCCGAGTTCTTCCGGACGCCGCGGTCCCAGCGCTCCCGGATCGCGGCATATTCTGCCCGGAGCTGTTCATGGACCTCGTCGTAGAAGCGGCGGACCGCCCGGACCCCGAGGTCGGGGCGGTGGCCGCGGCGAAGCTCGGTGACCTGGCCATCCGCGGTCACGATGGTGGCGGCGTCCACCCACCGGCGCACCGGACCGTGGGCCAGCGTCCGCGGGCCGGCCGCATTGGTGGCGATCATCCCTCCGACCGTGGCCCACTTCCCGCTCGACGGATCGGGCAGGATTCGGAGTCGGCTCCGGCGGGCCGCGGCCTCGATCGCCGCCCAGGTTACCGCTGCCCCGGCGTGGGCCCGGCCATCGGCGGTCACGGCGAGGGGGGCGCCGTCGAGCCGCGTCAGGTCCACCACCACGCCGGGGCCCACATTGCCACCGGGCATCCCGGTGCCGGCGCCGCGGGGCACCACCGGTGTCCCCGTGCGCCCTGCCCAGCGCACCAGCGACTGCAGTTGCTCGGTCGTCTCCGGCAACGCCACGGCCCGGGGGACGATTCGGTAGATCCCGGCCCCCTCGGCATAGGCGGCCCGGGCCCGCAGGTCGGTCCGGACAAAGCTGGGCGCCTTCATGGCGTGGGATCCGGCGGTGGCGCCAGCCAGCGGAACGCCAGCCGGATGAGGGTGTTGCTGGGAGCCACCAGCGCGGCCAGCACGACCGTCAGGCGCACCACTGGGCGGGTCAGCTTGATCCGGACCCAGCCACCTTGGTAGGCGTCCCGGTGGGCAATCCGCCGAAGGGTGCCGGCGGCCAGGAACAGGGGCACCAGGCAGAACAGCCGGATCCGGAACTGGCGCCGGGGAATCAGGGTGGTGTAGTCGCGCGCCGATTCGAGGTGGCGCAGCGCCCGTGAGGTGAGCGTGGCCAGTACCGCGGCAGTCGCTGCCTCGCGGCCGGGCTGGAACAGCTCGAACGCCGGGCAGCCCACTTCGGCACAGAGATCGGCGGGCACGAAGGTGGCCCCCCGGCGATGATCCTCGCCCATGTCACGGATCACGTTCGTCAGCTGGAGTCCCAGCCCGAAGCCGCGACCGAGCGCGCGCGCCTGGTCGTACCGCGCCGGGCCCCAACCCATCCCGTGCTGATGGAAGAGGTCCGTCAGCATCCAACCGACGGTCCCCGCCACGTACCAGCAGTACTGCTCCAGATCCTCCATGCTCTCGGGTTGCGAGGGCAGTCCCGTGCCCGCCGGGTCGCGCGCCACGTAGCTCGCCATCCCCCGGCACATCTCCTCGACGGGGGGACGGATCGCCGCACGCACCGGCTCGGGCAGCGCCGCGAAGTCGGCAAGCACGCGGCCGGTGACCCGCACCAGCGCGGCGTCATCGCCGGTCGTGGCCGAGAACCGGGCGACCAGGTGGGAGGGGTCGTGGGCTGCCCCGTCGAGCCAGCCACGGTACTCCAGCAGGAGGTCGCGCCGGACCAGGGGCGGGAGGGAGGGATCGTCCTCGATTGTGTCGGCGATCCGGCACAGCAGGTAGGCGGTGCTCACCGCGTGCGAAAGCTCGGTGGGCAGGAGCCGGATCCCCATCGCAAAGGTCCGCGACACGCGGGGGAGCAGGTCCAGCAGCAGCGGGTCGTGGCGCGACCCTGCCGACATGGTCACGACGCCGGCGGCCGGATTCCGGAACGGACCGGGAATGCCACCCGGGGGAGGGTATCGGGCTTGGCTGTCGTGTCCGGCGGAACCACCACCGGCTTCCGGACAGCGGTGTCCGGTACCGCCGGGGACGCAGGGGCGGGCCGCTGGGCCAGTTGCTCCGGATGTCCAAACTCGGTGACCAGCCTGGCCATCGCGGCCTCGAGCCGCCGAGCCACCGGGTGGTCCGCCGGCACGATCCGTTCGAGGTCCCGGGCCGGGCGTGAGGGATCGGCCAGCGGCCGATAGGTTGCCTCGACCTGGATGTCGGTGTGCCCGGCCCGACCGGGGGTCACCCATCCGCGCACGCGCACCACCTCCACGCCCAGGGGCCGAGCGGAGGTGGGGGCGCCGTCGACGGCCGCAAACCAACCGGTCTCCAGGTAGCCGTCGCGGGACTGCACCACCGTCACCGGAATGCTGTCGGCCCGGAGGGCATTGACGATCACCTCGACCGCCGCCGCCACCGGCAGCTCGAGCTCGGCCACCGTTGCCGAGGGAAGCGGCGCGAACGGCGGACGCGTGGTAACGGGATTGCAGCCCAGCAGGGCCACCACGGCCCAGCCCACCGGGGCCAAGCGGCAAAGCGGAAGTCTTGGCATTCAGCGGCTCAGTACGGTGGGCACGGGGGGATCCTCGCTGTAGTCGTAGAAGCCCCGGCCGCTCTTCCGGCCCAACCACCCCAGGGCGACCATCCGCCGCAGCAGCGGCGGCGGCGAGTACCGCGTCTCGCGGAACTCCTGGTACATGATCTCCGCGACCCGCGTGCCGGTGTCCAGCCCGATCAGGTCCAGGAGGGCGAGCGGCCCCATCGGATGGCCGGCCCCCAGACGCATGGCGGTGTCGATGTCGGCGGTACTGGCGACCCCGCGCTCCAGCGCGCGGACCGCGTCGTTCAGGTAGGGGATCAGCAGCAGGTTGACGATGAACCCGGGCGTGTCACGGGCCGCGACCGTCTCCTTGCCGAGGCTCTGGGCAAAGGTCTCGGCGGCGGCGATCGTCTCGGCAGAGGTGGCCACCGTCCGCACCACTTCCACCAGGGGCATCATCGGCACCGGTGAGAAGAAGTGCAGCCCAAGGAACCGGTCGGGCCGGGAGGTCACGGCCGCCATCTCGGCGATCGGGAGGCTCGACGTATTGGAGGCGAACAGGGCGGCCGGCGGCAGCAGGGTGTCGAGCTCCCTCCAGAGGCCGTTCTTGATCCCCAGGTCCTCGGTCACCGCCTCGATGATCAAGTCGCAGTCGGCGAGGTCGCCGAGTTCGGCCGTGAACACGATCCGGCCGAGCGCGGCCACCCGGTCCGCGTCGGCCACCTTCCCCTTCTCCACCAGCTTGCCGAGCGACCGGGCGATCGCCTGTTCGGCCTGGGCGAAGGCCTCCGGACGGGTGTCTCGCACCATCACCCGGTAGCCGGCTACTGCGGCAACCTGGGCAATCCCGCTTCCCATCAGCCCCGCCCCGAGGACGCCGACGCGCGTGATGGGGCTCACCGGGAGTCCTTCCGGCCGGGGGGCGGCGAGGCGGGCGGGCCGATCGCCCGGCGCACCTCGCTGGCCAGCGCCTCGAGCAGACCCTGCTGGCGCTGCGGCAGCTCATGGGCGGGCTTCACCGCGCCCCGCTCCACATGATCGAGCACCCGCTCCAGGCCAAGCTGGGTCCGCTCGGCCACCGGCAGGTAGCTGCGCAGCGTGGCGAAGGCGGCCACGCCCGCCCCGACCAGTGGCAGCGGGACCAGAATCGATACAGCTCCCAGGACGCCCAGGATCACCGTGCCGGCGACGCCCAGGGTGGTAAGGGCGGCGGCCCCACCCACGTACGAACTGCGCACCTGGCCCAGATGCGCCGTCAGCGCGACATGGCAGTAGCCATCCTCGAGCGGAGACACGGTGGCCACCACCACGCTGGCCCGCGAGAGCATGAACCGCGCGGTGGAGGCGTGCAGGACCGAGGCCCCGCGCTTCAGCGCCGCCTGCATCCCGCTCAGCCGCTCCCAGCTGATCCGGCCCGGCTGCTGCCGCTGCAGCGTCATCAGCTCGTGCTTCTGCATCCACTCGAGGAGCCCCCGCTCCACCGAGGCCACGGTGCCGGTCATGACCCGCTGGGCCATGACCTCGGGGGCCCCGGCCAGGCGGTCCACCAGGCGTCCCGGCTCGGCCACGGTGACTCGCGACCGCTCCTCCAGCATGGCCTGCTGCAGGAACCGCTGCGGGATCCCCACCTGCTGCCCCAGCTCCAGGACCTCCCGCTCGGTCAGGCCCTCCCCGACGTCGGTTTCGGACGCCTGCATCTCGGCCGCGCGCTGCAGCACGCGGTCGAGGGCGGTCCGGTCCAGGCGATTCGGGTTCGGGGTGGACATCCGGTTCCTCAGTCAGCCGCCGGGCAACCTGCCCGGCAAGGGGAGGATCGGAATATGCCCGATGCGGAGGGGGGGTTCAAGCAAAGCGGCTGGTATCGGTGGCCGCATGGCCGCACATCACGCAGTGCCGCCACTCCGGCTCCATCTCCGACCGGCAGGCCGGGCAGAGCCGCACCAGCACGTTCTGCCCGCAATCGGGGCAGAACCGGACGGGACGGTTCTTCGGCAGGGTGCGGTCACATCGGGGGCACGCGAGCGGCGTGGCGGGCACGTCCGCGGAATCGGAGTCGGTCATCAAGGGCCCGGGAGCGGGGGAAGAAGGAGGTGGCGGTGGTTCCCCCGTGTCGGTTCCATGGGGGGCGGGGTCGGCTGCGGGATCCCCACGGGAGTCCGCGACCGGCTCCACAACCGTGGTGGCGCCGGAGGGGGCAGCCGCAGGTTCCATCACGGGGCCTGAATCTTGGTCGGGGGGCCGGCGCTCCACCGCTGGCGCCTCCGGATCGATCGATTCCGCGGAATCCTCGACCGGGCGCCGGGTCCGTCGCGCCGCCTGGGCGGTGGCCTGCAGGATGCCGGGCCGCAGCTGGACGGTGACCTCCCCAAGCTGCTGGAGGAAGGCGAGGTCGGGCAGGACCGCGGCCACCTCCACCCGGCACCGCTCGGCGGCCTCGGGCGGGTTCGTGCGCGCCAGTCCCGACTCTTCCGCGACCAGGCGCAGCAGGAGCAACTCGTACTCCTCCGCAGTGTCGAGACCCAGCGCCCGACGACAGGCGCGGTAGGGCATCATCCGCGACTGGATTTCGCCGACTGCCAGCGGTGACCGCAAGCCATCGGGATCATGGTCGCGAACCGCCTCGGCCAGCCGGCGGACGAAGGCATGGAGGTCACTCATGCGGCGTCGGCCCTCGGGATGCGTTCCCCGGAGGCGACCCGCGACTCCAGCGAGGCGAAGGTCGCATCGGGGTCGTACGTGAGGTACTTCTTCCGGGCGCGGGCCGCCTCCAGCCAGGTCCCGAAGCCGGACTCCACGACCCCGTCCGACGTCACCTGCTCCTTCGCCGCCATCACCGCGAGGTCGTTGGCATACTCGTTCTTGGGGTGGCCGGCATGGCCCCGGACCCAGGTGAACTGGGCTTCATGAAGCGCCACGCTCTGGACCAACGCCTTCCAGAGGTGGAGATTCTCGATCGCACCGCCCTTGCGCGTCCAGTTGCGTGCCATCCAGGAGGGGACCCACTCCCGGATCCCCTTGACGAGGTACTCGCTGTCCGAGACCAGGAGCACCTGCAATCGCTTCTCCTTGCGGGCCAGCAATTGGAGCACCGCGATCGCCCCGGCCAGGGCCATCCGGTTGTTGGTCGTGGCCGGGGCGGAGAGGAAGCAGTCCCGCCGCACCACGCCCTGCGGGGTGCGGATCTCGATCAGGGCGCCGGCCCCGCCGGGATTGTCGCCGTCCCTGCCGTTGCCCAGGCAGCTCTCATCGAGGTGGACCACGGCGACCCGTGGCTTCGTCGCGCTCATCCTATCACCTGGAAGTCCTCGAGTTCATGGAGCAGGAAGACCAGTTCCTCCCCGGTAATCGGCAATTGCCCGACCAGTGCCTCGTGGCGGCCGGAGCTGGTCATGCGCCGGGCCAGGACCACGTACTCGGTTCCGCGGCGCATCAGCATCACCCGGCGACCGTCCCGGACCGCGCGCTCCAGCTGGTCCATGCGCTGCGGCGTCCATCGCACCATCGCCACCGTTCAGGCCCCGACCTGCACGCGACCGGACTCAGCGGTGCAGGTGCCGATCACCGCGACCGCCGGGGTGGCTTCCGCCCGCAGGTGCCCCACCAGCGCCTCCACCCGCGCCGGTGCCACCGCCAAGAGGAGCCCGCCGGAGGTCTGGGCGTCGGTCAGGAGCACCCGCAGCGCCTCATCCACGGCAGGATCCCATTCGGTGGCGGCGGCGGCCTCGCGGTTGCGGCGGCTCCCGCCGGGGACGATCCCGCGGGCGGCCAGCTCGCGGGCCCCGGTGAGCACCGGCACTGCCCCGGCACTCACCCGGGCCCCGACCCCACTCGCCGCGAGGAGGTTGCCCAGGTGCCCGAGCAGCCCGAACCCGGTGATGTCCGTGGCCGCCCTGGCGCCACCCGCGAGCGCGGCCCGTGCCGCGCCCGCATTGAGCGTGGTCATCACCTCCACCGCCTCGGCCAGGTCGTCCTCCCCCAGGTCCCCGCGCTTCAGCGCAGTCGTCAGGATGCCGGTGCCCAGCGGCTTGGTCAACACCAGGGCATCGCCGGGCCGGGCGCCGGCATTGGTCAGCAGCCGGTCCGGATGGACCTCGCCGATCACCGCCATCCCGAACTTCGGCTCGGCGTCGTCGATCGAGTGCCCTCCCACGATTGCGCATCCCGCCCGCCGCGCCACCTCCCCCGCACCCCGGAGCACCTCGCCGAGGAGCTCGAACGGCAGGGCCTCCCGGGGCCACCCCACCAGGTTGAGCGCGAAGAGCGGGCGGGCGCCCATCGCGTAGACATCGCTCAGCGCATTGGCCGCGGCAATCGCCCCCCACGTGGCCGGATCATCGACGATGGGCGTGAAAAAGTCCACCGTCGCCACGATGGCGCGATCCGGCGCCATCAGGTAGACGGCGGCATCGTCGCGAGTGGCGGCGTCGACGAGGATGGAGGCATCCTCACTCGCGGGGAGGTGGCGCAGGACCTGCGCCAGTTCGGCTGGGCCGAGCTTGCAGGCTCAGCCGGCGCCGTGGGAAAACGACGTCAACCGGATCGGGGTCCGCGGGGCATCGGTCGGGCGAGTCATCGATCCTCCTGGGCTGTGGCAGGACAGTCGTGCCGCACGGATGGGACGGCGTGGTTCACGCCGCACGCCAAACGGCACGCAGCAAAACTCTCACGCTGGGGTGGGAAGGGCAATGCCAAGCATCGCTGAATGGCTCCCGTTGGGCACGGCGTTCGTCCTCGGGCTGCTCCACGCCCTGGAGGTCGACCACATGGTGGCGGTGACGGCGTTTGTCTCCACCCGCCCTGCCGTGCGGGAGGCCGCCGCCTTCGGACTGAAATGGGGCCTGGGCCACTCGCTGGCCGTCATTCTCGCCGGGAGCATCCTCCTCGCCACGGGGGTGCGATGGTCCAGCCAGTACGAGGCCCTCGGCGAGGCGCTGGTCGGGGTGCTCCTCATCGGGATTGGGGTCTGGGCAATCAGCGCCAGTCGGCGCTTGCACCTCCATCCCGCCGCCGAGCATGGCAACCACGCCCACCTGCACACGCACCAGGCGGCGGGGCAGCCGCACCACCACCCCCACCCGGAACCGGCCCGGGGTCGGCCCCATGCCCACCGGCACGCCATCACCCTGGTGGGGATGGCCCACGGGCTGGCCGGGACAACGGCGGTGGTGGCGCTGGTTCCGGTCACCCTGGTCGGGCGCCTCTCGCTGGGATTCGCCTACCTGGCGGCATTCGCCCTGGGGACCATCCTGGCCATGGCCACCTTTGCCACGCTGGTCGCCCGGGCAATGCAATCCGCGGCCATCCGGTCCCTGCTCCGCGGCCAGCGCCTGGGGGCCTGGACCGGAGGCGTCGGGATCGCCATCGGGATCTGGTGGGTCGTCCGGGCGGTTCTCGGGGGCTAGCAGCGCATCGGGCCACCCTGGAGGGGTGGCCCGACTGGCATCGCTCCCGCAACTCGGTGGGGGCTGCTACTTCTTGGCGGCCGGCTTCTTCCTGGCCTTGGTGGCCACCTTCCGCACGGCCTTCTTGGCCTTGCGGGCAACGGGTTTGGCCTTCCTGGCCACCTTCTTCGCGGCCTTCTTGGCGGCCTTCTTGGCCTTCCGGACCACCGGCTTGGCCTTCCGAACCACCTTCCGGGCCGCCTTCCGGGCGGTCTTCTTCGCCTTCTTGGCCTTCTTCACGACCTTCTTGGCAACCTTCTTGACCGCCTTTTTCGCCTTCTTGGCGGCCTTCTTGGGCTTCGGCTTCGCCGCCACCTTGGGCTTCGGCTTGGCCGTCACCTTGGGCTTGGGCGGAGCCGGAGGGCGGGGCACCGGCCGGACCGCTGCCACGGCGGGCACCGGGGGCGGCGGGGGCGGCGGCGGCGGGGGCGGGGGGGGCGACGACGGCATGGGATCCATCCAACCCGAACCCGACCAACCCATCTCCAGATTCCGGAACTCCGTCATGCGTGTTCCTCCGAGGCTCGAGGGCGGCTGGACCCGCCGCGCGGGGTCAGGCGCGGAAACGCCCGATTTGTGGGATGTGATATATCTTGCACATCCTGACGGCTTCTGCAAGGAGGCCGAGCCCGCCGCACGCCATCCCCGGATCCAGGAACGGACCCCCTGCGCGCCCTGACCCTCCCCCATCCCGGTGACATCAGCCATCTGGAGCTCCGGGAGATGCCCGACCCGGTGCTGTCGGCACCCAGCGATGTCCTGGTCCAGGTCAACGCCGCGGCGCTGAACCGGCTGGACCTCTTCGTGGTCGGTGGCCTGCCCCATACCAGCCCATCCTGGCCCCATATCCTCGGTTCCGACGCGGTGGGGGTTGTTGCCGCCGTCGGCCCGGCGGTGACCGGGCTCCGGCCCGGCGACCGGGTGATCGTGAACCCCGGCATCTCCTGCCGGTCCTGTCCCGCCTGCCAGGCCGGGGAGCAGCCCTATTGCCGCCAGTATCGCATTCTGGGGGAGCACCTGCCCGGCACCCTGGCCGAGCGGGTGGTGGTGCCGGCGGCCAACCTGCGCCCGGCCCCGCCGGCCTTCTCGGATCCGGAGGCGGCGGCCTTCGGGCTGGCCACCCTCACTGCCTGGCGGATGCTGATGACGCGAGCAGCCCTGCGATCCGGGGAGACTGTCCTGGTCTGGGGGGCCGGTGGCGGCGTGGCCCAGGCGAGCATCCAGATCGCCCGGTGGGCGGGGGCGAGGGTGCTGGCCACCAGCAGTTCCGACGCCAAGCTCGCCCTGGCCACCCGGCTCGGCGCCACCACCACTTTTCGGCACGACCAGGTGGATGTGGCACGCGAGGTGCGGGCCCTCACGGGGGTTGGCGTGGACGTCGTGGTCGATACCGTGGGGGAGGCGACCTGGGCATCCTCACTGCGGGCGCTGCGACCCGGCGGGCGGCTGGTCACCTGCGGGGCCACTACCGGGCCCCAGGTCGGCCTCGACCTCCGCAAGCTGTTCTGGTTCCAGTGGTCCCTGTTGGGATCGACCATGGGAACCGACGCCGAGTTCGATGCCATTGTGCAACTCGCCCATCAAGGCGAGCTTCGTCCCGTGGTGGACTCGGTGGTGCCGCTGGCAGAGGCGACAACCGCCCTCGCCCGGCTCGCCGCCGGGGCCCAGGCGGGTAAACTCGTGATCGAGGTGGCCGCGTGAACGACTTCTGGGATCGATTTGCGGGCGGCTCCGAGCAGCTCGGGGTCATCCTCCTGCCCTTGCTGATGGCCAGCGTGATCTTCGTCGCCGGCTACTTCCTGGCGCGACAGATCGAGACCTGGGTGGAGCAGGTCCTGGGTCGGCTCAACTTCAATCGGGTCGGGGGCAGCGGGCTTTCCGAGGCGGTCGGCCGGACCGGCAGCCGGCTCGATCCCGCCCATGCGATCGGCAAGCTGATCTTCTGGCTGGTCATGCTGGTGGTCATCCTGCTCGCCAGCACCGCGCTGGGGCTCGAGAGCATCAACGACATGTTCAGCCTGATGCTCTCCTACATCCCGACCGTCATCGCCGCGGTCGTGATCGTGATCCTCGGGATGATCGTCGGCGAGTTCGTGCGCGGGCTGATCCTGGCCTCGGCGGGCGGCGTGGCGGGCGTGCCAACCGTCGCCAAGGTGGCCAAGGCCGCCGTGGTGATGATCTCGATCTTCATGGCGCTGCAGCAGGTGGGCGTGGCAGAGGAGATCGTCACGGCGGCCTTCACGCTGATCCTCGGGGCGGTTGCGCTGGCGGTGGGGCTCTCCTTCGGCCTTGGCAATCGCGAGTTGGCGGGCGAGATCACCCGCCGGTGGTACGAGGAGGGCCGCCAGCGGCGGGAGGCCGCCGCCGAGGCCCTCCGGCAGTCGGACTCCCCGGAGCCCTGACCCGGGAGAGGTCGCTCCGTTTTCAGGGGGTGCGGGCGCGCAGCAGCCGGACCCCTTCCCGCCATTGCTCCGCGATCAGCAGGACCGAGTCGCCCACGGCAATGACGTTGCCCTTGGTGGGGATCACCAGGACCCGGGCCAGGTTGCCCGCCGAATCCACCACGTGCACGCGCCGGAGCGAGTCCAGCCCCTGCTTGCTCTTCTCCAGCCAGATGTTGTTGTCCGGGCCGGTGAAGGCCCGCTCGAACGGCGGCTTGACTAGGGCGAACGGCAGGCCGTCGGCGGTCGAGCGCAGGTCCGGCGGGAACTGGGCCAGGAATGACTCGCGATCGTAGTCGGTCACTTCCCAGACCGGATCGGGAAGCCCCCGCCCCGTCACCTGGCGGCCATCGGGATGGATCCAGGTGACCCGGTTCCGCAGCAGCCGCGCCACCCAGAGCGTCCCGTCCGGCAACACCCCCCAGCGATCCTGTCCCCCGAAGATTGCCCGCTCCAGCCGGGTCCGGTTCTCGCGCGTCACCTCCAGCACGTCCGGTGGCGCCAGTCGCAGCACCGTGTCCACCACCTCGGACCCCGGCCGCGCCCGAAAGACCGTGATCGAGTCCCGAAGGCCCGCCCCGTCAATTCCGGCCAGCAGCGGCTGCTCGTAGTAGAACCACCCCTCGGCGTCGCGGGCCTTCGGGAAGAGCCCCCCCACCGCTGCGGGCAACGGGATGGTCCCGGCCAGCCGGCCATCACGGGTCCAGGCCGTCAGCCGCCGCATCCCCCAGTCGGCCAGGTACAGGGAATCGCCGGCCGCGAAGACCTCCACCGGCCGCTGGTAGTCGGTGCCCGGCCCTGCACCCAGCGGCTGGGCGGTGCCGGTCGAGAAGTCGGCCACCACCGCCGCGTCCCAGTCGGGGGCCACCACCACCCAGCGGTCCCGGTCCATGGCCGCCGCCACGGGAACCTGGCCGAACGGGGTGAGCACGGTGTCGGTCAGCGCGCCGACATGCTCCTCCGGCGGCTCCTCCTGGACCCCGGCGGGCCCGCAGCCCAGGGCCACGGCCCCGAGCCCGGCGAGCAGCCAGTACGCTCTCATCGGGGGACCTCGATCCGCACCGGATCCAGGCCAAGGCGACCCAGTTCGGCGTTCACCGGCGGCAGCAGCCGCTCCACCGCGGTCCGCATCCGGCCCACCTGGATGTCCAGCGAGTCCGACAGGATCTGGAACACCTCGCGCGACTGGGCGGTCGGCGGCCCGTCCCCGGAGGCGACCACGCCGTAGAGGGCGGCGATCTTGTTGTTGAGCCGGATCGGGTAGTTGAGCGGATCCTGTCCGGACTGGTTCCGCACCTGGTAGACCTCCTGCTCCACCGCGCTCAGGGCGTCGGCCAGGGCCCGGGTGCTGCGCTCCAGCGCCGCCCGCCGGGCCGCCGGGGCCTTCGCCACCCGGTCGTCCAGCGCCGCCTTGGCGGCCCGGATGTCGATCACCATCTGGTTGGCCACCGAGGTCTTGTCGCGGACCGCGATAAGCATGTCGAACTGGGCCTGGAAGTCGGCCGCGGTGGCGGTGCTGCGGGGATCCTTCCGGACCTCGAGCACCGCGGTTTCCAGCTTCTCCCCGACGGTCAGGTGCACGGTGTACTGTCCCGGGACCAGCGTCGGTCCCGCCGCCCCGCCCGCCGCCCACATGATCATGCCCGGGAAGGTGGTCCCGCCCTCGAGCTGCAGGTTCCAGTTGAAGGTGTTGAGCCCGACGGCATTGGGCACCCGCTGGGTGAACCCGCCGCCCCCGAAGCCGCCCCGCCCGCCCCCGAACCCACCACCGCCCCCACCGGTCGCCGGGAGGGGCCGGAGCGCGGCGGGCATCACGCCAAGCGCGGTCAGGCTGTCGGCCCGCCGCCGCGCGGCCGCCGGATCGGCAGCCTGCGTGGGAGTGGCGACCGGCGGGGTGGCGTCGCTACTGAACCGCCGCACGACGGTCCCGCGCGCGTCCACGATCTCCAGGGTCAGCCGCTGGTTCGGGTTCTTGAGCCAGAACTGGATCGACGCCCCCCCCTGGCCGCGGTAGACCGGCTGTGGTGCAAACACGTGGGCGTCCTTCGCCAGGATCGCCGGGGTGACCTGGCGCAGCGTGGACAGGTTCTCCAGCACCCAGAAGGCGCGCCCGTGGGTGCCCGCCACCAGGTCGGCCTCGGTCACCGCCAGGTCGTGGACCGGCACCGGCGGCAGGTTCTTCTGGAGGCGCTGCCAATCGGCCCCGTCATTGAAGGAGACCCAGACGCCGCGCTCGGTCCCGGCGTAGAGCAGGCCGCGGCGCACCGGATCCTCCCGGATGACCCGGGTGAACTCGGTGGCGGTAATGCCCTTGTCGATCCGGGTCCAGGTTGCCCCGAAATCGGTGGTCTTCCAGAGGTAGGGGCGGAAGTCGTCCAGCTGGTAGCGGTTGCCGGCCAGGTACGCCGTCCCCGCCGCATAGCGCGAGGCCTCCAGGATCGAGAGCCGGGTCCACTCCGGCATGTCCTTCGGGGTGACGTTGGTCCAGGTGGCCCCGTTGTCCCGGCTCAGGTGCACCAGGCCGTCGTCGGATCCGGTCCAGAGCACGCCCTTTGTCACCGGCGACTCGGCCATCGTGAAGATCGTCCCGTAGTACTCGACGCTGGTCTGGTCCTTGGTGATCGGCCCGCCGGAGGGGCCCAGGGTCCGGGGGTCGTTGCGGGTCAGGTCCCCGCTGATGATGTCGAACGACTGGCCCTCGTTGGTGGACCGGAACAGCACGTTCGCGCCGACGTACAGCACGTTCGGGTCGTGCGGCGAGATCACGATCGGGAAGGTCCACTGGAACCGGTACTTGATGTCCTCGGCGGAATGCCCCATCGGGTTCATCGGCCAGGCGGTGATGTTGCGCGTCAGCCCGGTGTGCAGGTCCCGGCGGGTCAACAGGCCGCCATAGCTCCCGGCGTAGACGATGTCCGGGTTGTCCGGCCGCACCGCGATGTACCCCGACTCGCCCCCGCCGACATCCCAGAAATCGGCCAGGTCGGTGCTCCCCTGCGGCCGGCTCGGCATGCAGACGGTGCTGTTGTCCTGCTGCGCCCCGCAGATCCGGTACGGGAAGTGGGTCGTCGTGGTCACGTGGTAGAACTGGGCGGTCGCGTAGTCCTGGTCGGTCCAGTTGGCGCCACCGTCGGTGGAGACCGACGCGCCGCCGTCATCGGCCTCGATCATCCGCTGGTTGTTGTCGGGCGCAATCCAGAGGTCGTGGCTGTCGCCGTGCGGTGGGTTGAGCCCCTGGAAGGTCTTGCCGCCGTCTCGCGAGCGCATGAACGACACATTGCTCACGTAGACCACGTTCTCGTCCTGCGGGTCGGCGTAGATCCGGGTGTAGTACCAGGCCCGCTGGCGCAGGTTGCGATCCTCGTTGGTCTTGGTCCAGGTCGCGCCCGCATCGTCGGACCGGAACACCCCGCCGGAATCCGACTCCAGGATGGCCCACACCCGGTTCGAGTTGGCGCCGCTCACCGAGATCCCGATGTTGCCGATCAGGCCGCGCGGCAGGCCGGGATTCCGGGTGATCTCGGTCCAGCTCCTGCCGCCGTTGGTGGACTTGAAGATCCCGCTCCCCGCACCACCGCTCACCAGCATCCATGGGGTGCGGCCCGCCTGCCAGAACGCCGCGTACAGCACCTCGGGGTTGTTGGGGTCCATCGCCAGGTCGATCGCCCCGGTCGAGTCGTTCCGGAAGAGGATCTTGTCCCAGGTCCGCCCGCCGTCCTCGGTCTTGTAGATGCCCCGGGCGCTGGTGGGCGCGAAGACGTTGCCGAGCGCGGCCACGTACGCCACATCGGGATTCCGGGGATGCACCCGGATCTTGCTGATGTAGCGGGTCTCGACCAGGCCGAGGTAGGTCCAGGTCTGGCCGGCATCGGTGGTCTTGTAGACGCCGTCGCCGTGGGAGACGTTGCCGCGGATGGCGAATTCCCCGCCGCCGACATACACGATGTCCGGGTTGGACGGAGCCACGGCGATCGCGCCGATCGTCCCCCCGATGTACCGGTCGCTCGCCGGCTGCCAGCTCCCACCCCCGTCGGTCGTCTTGAACACCCCCCCACCGGTGGTGCCCATCCAATACTCGTTGGGGCGCAGCGACGAGCCGGCCGCCGCGACCGACCGCCCCCCCCGCAACGGGCCGACATTGCGCCAGGTGAGGGCGGCGAACGCGGCGGTATCGACCGGGCCGGCGGCCTGGGCGGAGGCGGCGGTGGCACCGGAAAGGGCCAGCGCGGCCAGGATGAGGGAACGGGTCACGGCAGACATGGGACGCCCAGGGATGAGGGACAGGTGATGGGGGTACATCGGTAAGATACGGTCAACCGCGGCGAGGGGGGAGCGGGCCAGCCCCGGGACGGTCTACAGCTTGCGAAGCCGGACCTGCCGGACCCGGTGGTCGGCACCCTTCTCGAGGATCAGGGTCGCTCGCTCGCGGGTGGGGAGGATGTTCTCGCGGAGGTTGAGCCCGTTGATCTCGGTCCACACCCGCGCGGCCATCGCCACCGCTTCCTCATGGCTCAGTTCGGCGAATCGATGGAAATAGGAGTGCGGATCCCGGAACACCGTGTCACGCAGCGCCAGGAACCGGTCGGTGAACCACTGCTCCACGTCCCGCTCCTCGGCGTCGACATAGATCCCGAAATCGAAATAGTCGCTCACGAACATTCGGGCCCGGTCCCCCCCGCCGTCGCCGGTCTGGAGGACGTTGAGCCCCTCCACGATGACGATGTCCGGCCGACGGACCACCAGCGACTCGTTGGGTACGATGTCGTAGCTCACATGCGAGTAAACCGGCGCCCGCACCTCGGCCTCCCCGGCCTTCACCGCGGCCATGAACTGCAGCAGCGCCCGGTGGTCGTAGCTCTCCGGGAACCCCTTCCGCTGCATCAGGCCGCGCTCTTCCAGCACCCGGTTGGGGTGGAGGAACCCGTCGGTGGTCACCAGGTCCACCTTGGGGTGATTCGGCCACCGCGCCAGCAGGGCCTGCAGCAGCCGGGCCGTGGTGCTCTTCCCCACCGCGACGCTGCCGCCGATCCCGATCACGAACGGCACCTTGGCCGTCAGCTGGCCCAGGAAGGTCGCGCTGGCGGCGTGGAGGCCCTGGGTCGCCACCACGTAGAGATTGAGCAGCCGGGAGAGCGGCAGGTAGATCTCCGCCACCTCCTCCAGCGAGACCTTGTCATTCAGGCCCCGCAGCCGGTCCAGTTCCTCCTCCGTCAACGTCAACGGGGTAGCCGCACGCAGCCGCCCCCACTCGAGGTGGCTGAAGACCTGGTAGGGGGACAGATCCGAGGGGGGCATGGCTGGAAGATAGCAAGAAGGGAGAAGGGAGAAGGGAGAAGCGGAGAAGCGGAGAAGCGGAGAAGCGGAGAGGGTGAAAGGAGAGTGGTGCGGCAAGTGGCGGGAACTGGCGGCCGGGTGGAATGCCACCCCATCTCCTGGCGTGCCCCACCCCTCTTCCGCTTCCCGCTCCTCTTCGTCCTCTCACCTCTCACCTCTCACCTCTTAGCTCCCCCCTTCTCCCTTCTCACTTCTCGCTTCCCAGCAACTCCTCGAACCCATCCACCACAAAGAGCACCGGCTGGATGTCGTCGATGCGGAAATCCTGCGCCATCACCGCGGTCCGGCTGAACGGGCGCCGGTCGCAATTCGGCCCGAGCGCGTTGGCGGCGTCCTTCGCCGAGGAGATGAGTCCACTGCCGTAGATCCGGATCTCCCCCTCCTCGCGGACCAGGCCGAACTCGACCGTGAACCAGAACAACCGGGTGTAGCCCTCCAGGTCCTGCGGCGTCGCCGCCGTGGAGGCGCGGGCTCCAAAGTCCTGCAGGAAATCAGCGAAGGCCGGGTCCGCATGCAGCGGCACATGCCCGAACACGTCATGGAAGATGTCCGGTTCCGGGAGGTAGTCGAGCTGCTCGGGCGGGCGGACCGTGATCGTGGTCGGGAACTCCCGTCGCGCCAGCGAGGCGAAGAATTCCGCCGCCGGCAGGAAGCCCCCCACCGGCACCGCCCGCCACCCGGTGCGGGGTGCCAGGCGGCGGTTCACCTCGTCCAGGTCGGGTACCCGGTCCTCGCGCAGCCCGATGGCCTCGGCCCCCCGCAGGAAGCGGCGGCTCGCCGTGCCCCGGAGGGTCGCCATGCGACGACGGTAGAGCGTGGCCCAGACCTGGTGATCGGTGGCGGTGTAGGTGGACCATTCCTGCGCAATCTGGGCGGCCTGCATGGGGGGGCTCCGGATCAGGGGGACAACAAAAAAGCGGCCCGTGAAGACTCACGGACCGCTCGGGAAGACTGGGGACGTTGGCGCTAGTTGCGCTGACGGCTCCGCCTGCGGCCCGTGCTGCGGGTCGCGTAGTAATAGCTCGAGGTCGTCAGTGCGTGGCGCATCGCTCCATCATAAGCGAGGCAAACGCCGTTCGGCAAGTTCGTGTTCCCCCTCTCACCCAACAGCATGCATTACCCCCCAGTCCCTGGTCCCTAGTCCCTAGTCCCTAGTCCCTAGTCCCTAGTCCCTAGCTCCCCTTCCCCATTCGCCATTCCCAGTCCCCCACTACTCCGCCCGCAACGCCACGATCGGATCCACCGCGGTGGCCCGGCGGGCGGGGATGATGCTGGCGGCAATCGCCGCCGAGGCCAGGGTCAGCGTCACCCCGGCAAAGATCAATGGATCAAAGGCGCTGACACCGTAGAGGAAGGTGGCGAGACCCCGGGTGGCGGCGGCCGCCAGGGCCAACCCGATCACCGCACCGATGCCGGTCAACAGGGCCCCCTGCCTGAGCACCAGCCGGAGGATATCCGGGTTCTGCGCACCCAGTGCCCGGCGGATCCCCATTTCCTGGGTGCGTTGGCTCACCGAATACGCCATCACCCCGTAGACGCCGAGCACCGCCAGCAGGAGGGCCATGGCACCGAAAACCCCGAGCAGCTTGCCCATGACCGTCTCTCCCGACATCTCCTCCGCCACATGCTGCGCCATGCTTTGCAGGAAGTAGACCGGCTGGGCGGGGGCCACCTCCCGGGCCACCGCCCGCACCCCGTCGGCCAGCAGCAGGGGGTCGTCGGTGGTGCGCACGACGAAGGACAGCCCCCGGGCCAGTCGCTGGGTGGCCGGCCAGAACATCATGTGGGGGATCTCGTCCTCCGGACCGAACTCCCGGGTGTCCCGCACCACGCCGACAATCTCCCGCGGCCCGCTCGAGAAGACCAGGCGCTTCCCGATCGCGGAGGTCTCCGGCCAGAGGTGGCGCGCCATCGCCTGGTTGATCATCATCACCGGGACGGCATCCGCGCGGTCGAGGGCGGTGAACTCGCGCCCCTCCACCACCGCCGACCGCATCGTCGAGAAATACCCCGGCAGCACCAGCCGATATTGGGCCACGGGACGCTCCCCCTCGGTCGCGGGGGGACGTCCCTCCACCTCGTAGTAGGTGCCGGTGCCCCCGGCCATCGGGAGGATGCTGGTCGCGCTCGCCTCCACCACTCCCGGCAGCGCGGCGATCCCCGCCACCAGTGCCTCCTGGACCCCGATGGTGCGGGCCGTGTCGGGGTACTCGCTCTCCACCAGCGTCATCCGGAACATCAGCAGGTTGGACTTGTCGAAGCCGAGGTCCACCCGGGTCAGGCCGAGCGAGGCCTTGACCAGGAGCCCGGCCGAGATCAGCAGCACCAGCGCCAGGGCGATCTCCCCCATCACCAGGCTGCTCCGGAGCCGGCCGTGCTTGAGGCCCACCGATCCCGTTCGTCCGCCGTCGCGCAGCCCGCCGCTCAGGTCTCCACCGGTCCCCTGGAGCGCCGGGGCCGTGCCGAAGACCAGACCACACCCTGCCGTCAGGAACAGCGCGTAGAGGAGGACCCGCCCATCCAGTGCAACCTGATCCAGGCGCAGCATGTCCGACGGGACGACTGACACCAACATCTGGATGCCCCAGATGGAGAGCAGGATCCCGATCGCTCCGCCCAGCAGCGCCAGGACCATGCTCTCGGTGAGCAGCTGGCGCACCAGCCGCCACCGCCCCGCGCCCATGGCCGCGCGCACGGCCAGCTCGCGCTCCCGACCGGCCCCGCGTGCCAGCAGCAGGTTGGCGACATTGGCACAGGCGATGAGCAACACGAAGCCCACCGCCACCATCGTGATGATCGCCGCCTGACGTGGCTCACTCGGGATCAGTTCGTCGTAGAGGGTGTTGGCACGGGCCGACATCCCGGCGTTGGTCACCGGATACCCTTCCTCGAGGCGCCTCGCCACGGCCTTGACCTCGGCGTCCACGGCGGCCAGGCTCTGCCCGGTCCGCATCCGGCCCACGACCTGGATGAACCGCGACTCGCGTTCGCTGTTGAAGTCACGGGGAAACGGGACCCAGAAATCCTGGCGCTGGTCGGGGAACATGAACGCCTCCCGCATCACCCCGACGACGAGGAACGGCTCGCCGCTGAGCAGCAGGGTCTGGCCCACGATACCGGAGTCGGCATCGAACCGGCGATTCCAAAAGCGTTCAGACAGGATGACCACGCGATCCTGCCCCGGCTCGGCCTCGTCCTCCCGGAACAGGCGCCCAGTCACCAAAGTCGCCCCAAGCATCGGGAGGCCGGACGGCGAGACCCGCGTACCCTGCATCCGCTCCGGACGATCGGGATCGCTCAGGTTGTACGATGCCCCCGTGAAGGCGGCGATATCCACGGTCTGCAGTTGTTCCCGCCAGTCCTGGAAGTCGGGCACCGAGACACTGCTCTCATCCCACCCGCGCGTCGGGTTGGTTGACCAGAGCTGCACCACCCGGTCGGCCTCGGGATACGGAAGGGGACGCAACATGAGGATGTCGACGCCGGCAAACATCGTCACGTTGACGGCGATCCCGAGGCCGAGCGAGAGCGAGGCGACGAGCAGCAGCCCCGGGGACTGCCGGAGCGACCGGAAGGCGTAGCGCAGGTCCGCCATGAGCAGAGACATGGTTACCGCCCTGGACCAGAAGGGAAGCAGCGGGGAAGTTGTCCCTCCCTACGACTCGCCGAAATGTCGAGTTTCACGATGGAACAACCCAGCACCATCAAGGATTGGATACTTCCGGGCGTGCCCGCGTTGGCAACCGGAGCTGCACGACTCGCCCCAGTCCCCATCCACCCCTTCCCATTCCCTGGTCCCCAGTCCCTAGTCCCCAGTCCCCAGTCCCAAGTCCCTAGCCCCATCCTGCAACCATTTCGCCGATCGCCGCATCCAACTGGGTGACTCGAACGATGGCGGAGACGATGGTCATGCTGCGCACCCAGAAGCCGGTGATCACCTACGAGGTCTATGACGATCAGGGCCGCTCGGTCGGGTGCGTCATCCTCCCCCGCAGCCCGCGGGTGGTCGGGCCCCGCGAGGGCACGGTCCTGTTGCGACGGTCCACACCCACACCGCGCCCGGTCACCCGAACGAGTGCCGGGTCGGAGCAGCGCAAGGCATCCTGAGCTCGCCCCAGTCCCCCGGCCGCGTCCGCGGCCGGGTGTGGTCCCGCTATAATCCGAGCATGTCCGTTTCTCCCGGCCGCCTCACGGCCCTGCTGCTGTGCCTGGTCCCGCCTTCATCGGCGAACGCCCAGGACCTGGCCGCGCAGGCAACGGCGGCCCTCGAGCAGGGTCGCCCGTGGCAGGCCACCCAGATCCTCCGGCCCGCTGTCGCGGACCTGACCCGGACCCCGGCCGCCACGACGCTCCTCGCGGCGCAGGCCGCGGCGGCATGGGGCGGATGGAGTTCGGTGGTCCGTCTCCTGGGCAGTCGTACCTGGCCGGATCGTGATTCGGAGGGAAAGGCCCGGGAACTGCTGGGCCGCGCCGCCCTGGACCGCCGGGCCGATCGGGAGGCGGCCGACCACCTCCGGCGGTCCATCCCCTTGGCATCGGAACCGCGGATTCGCGGCATCCGCACCGCGCTCCTGGCGCGCTCGCTCGAGCGGCTCGAGCGCCCCGACAGCGCTGCCGCGGCCTACCTCGCCGCGGCAGCCCTCCTGCCGGAGGCGGCGGAGTGGCTCGGTCTGCGGGCCGCGGCGCTGCTCCCGGACAGCGGGGCGCGGGCCCGGATCTACCGCACCGTCGGCGCCGAACCGGCCCGGTCGCGGGTCGCCCGGGTCGAGGCTGCCGCGCTGGAGCGGGTCGGGGCCCTCGAGGCCGCGGCCGCGCGGTACGCGGCCCTGGGGGCTCGGGGCGATGCCCTGCGCCTCCGGCTCGCCGCGGCCTCCTCGGACTCGGTGCGCACCTCCCTGCGACGGGACCTGGTGGCCCTCCTCACCGCCCCACTCGGCGCCGAGGAGAGCCGCAACGCAATCGCCCTGCTCGACCAGCTTCCGGGAACCCTTTCCCTGGAGGAGCATCTCGCGGTGGCGCGTCGCGCTGCCGCGATTGGCAACGCCGCCCGTGCGGTGCGGGGATTCACGGCCGCGCGGGGGCAGCCAGGGTTCACCGATGGTGATCGGTTGCGCTTCGGCCTGAGCCTGGTCCAGGCCGGCCGCCCGGTCGATGCCATGACCGAATTCAGCGCGATCCGTGACCCGGCCCATACCGGTGCGGCCGCCTACCAGCGCGCCCGCCTGACCCTCGACCAGTCCGGCGCCACCGCCGCGATTGCCGCGCTGCTGCGGGTTCCGGAGGTGGCGGGGCGGGATACCGCCAGCGCCGGGATCGCCCTCTTCCTGGCCGGGGACCTGGTCGCCGATCAGGGGGACTACGCGGCGGCCCGCAGGCACTATCGCAGGGTGGCAACGGAGTACCCCACCGCCGCCCACGCGGCACGCGCCCTCCTCGAGGTCGGTACGCTGTCCCTGCTCCTCGGCGAGCGCGATGCAGCCCTCGCGGCGTTCGAAGCCCTGGCCGAGCGCTACCCGGAGGGCGACGAGGGGCCCGCTGGACTGTACTGGGCCGGTCGAATAGAGGCCGAACGCGGCTCCACCGCCAGCGCCAGGGCTCGGTGGCGCACCGTCATCGCGGGAACCCCGCATTCCTACTATGCGCTGGCGGCGGCCCGCCGTCTCGGCGAGGCCCCCTGGACACCCGACTCGACCGCCGCCATCCCGCCCCCGCCGGCCGAGACGGTCGCTGGCCTGGCGCGGGCAGCGCTCCTCGACTCGATCGGGTTCACGCCGGAACGCGACCTCGAGCTCGACCAGGTGGCCGCCAGGGCGGGCAACCAGCCGGCGGAACTGGTGGCCACTGCCACCGCCCTCGCGGCGGCCGGCCACACCGCCCGCTCAGTCACCCTGGCCCAGCGCGCACTCCGATTCGATGCCCCGCGCACGCGCGAGCTCTACCGGCTGCTCTTTCCAGTGCCCGAACCGACGGTCTTTCCGGAAATGGCCGCCGCCCGTGACCTGGATCCCTGGCTCACCGCCGGACTCATCAAGCAGGAGTCGGGATTCAACCCCAGGGCCCGGTCGGCCGCCGATGCGCGGGGCCTGATGCAGGTTCTACCCACGGTCGGCGCGCAACTGGCCCGCCGCCTCGGCTGGGCCGACTGGGACGGGGTGCTGCTCTACCAGCCTGAGGTGAGCCTCACACTGGGGACCCTGCACCTCCAGGAGATGCGGCGCCAGTATCCGGATCCAGTGCGCTTCCTGGCTGCCTACAACGCCGGTGGCACCCGGGTCCGTCGCTGGGACGCCAGGCCCGGGGTGCAGGACGATCCCGAGTTGTTCCTCGAGCGCATCCCCTACATCGAGACCCGGAACTACGTCCGGCGGGTGCTGCGGAATGCGGCGTTTTATGAGGGGTTGTATGGGAGTGAGAGGTAGAAAGCGAGAGGTAAGAGGTAAGAGGAAAGCGGAAAGGGAGAAGCGGGGAGAACACGCCCAGCAGGAGGGACGCATGAAGGCGGCTGGCAGGACGACATTGTGCCCATGTGCAGGGGATCAGGGTAGGTGGTGGATGCAAGTCGATGGGCACCCCTCCTACCTCCTACCTCTTACCTCTTACCTCTCACCTCTTACCTCCCCACCACCACAACTCCACCGGAAACCCCGTCGCCTCGGCGGCGAGGGTCAGGACCTCCGCGGCACCAATTCCGGCCGCGCGAAGGGTACGGATCGCCGCTGCGCCATCGCGCTTGCTGAGCTTGTCACCTGATGCACCGAAGATCAGGGGGTGATGGAGGAATGCGGCGGGCTCGGCCCGGCCCAGCAACCTGCCGAGCAGAATCTGCCGACCGGTGGAAGCGAGCAGGTCCTCGCCACGCACGACGAGGGTCACCCCGTGGCGCAGGTCATCGGCGGTCACGGCGAACTGATAGGTCCAATTGCCGATCGCGTCGCGCAGGAGCAGGTCGCCACATTGTCGTACCGGGACCTGTTGCTGCGCGCCGAGCCGCAGATCAGTGAAGGTGATGGCTTCCTCGGGGAGGATCGCACGAGTCCCGACACCCGGCGCGCCGAGGGGGAGATTGCGACCGCGACACGAGCCGGGATACCGAATCTCCTGACCCGGCTCCTGCTGCCCCATGTCCACGCTCCGGGCAATCTGTGAACGGGAGCAGCTGCAGCCGTACAGCCGCGTCGTGGTCGAGAGCTGGTCGAGCGCCCGCCGATACTCGGCATCGCAATCGCTCTGCCGCCACGGAGACGACTCCCCAGCGCTGAGGGAGGCACGGCTCGGCCCGTCCGGCTCCAGCCCCAACCACTCCAGGTTGGAGAGGATCGCAGTCTCATGCTCCCGGCGCGAACGGCCCCGATCGTGATCCTCGATCCGGAGCAGCACCGTCCCGCCGGTGGCGCGAGCCACCCCCCAGGTCCAGATCGCGTTGGCGACATGGCCCAGGTGCAATTCTCCCGTTGGGCTGGGCGCAAACCGGGTGACCGGTGCAACGGGAAGTCTGTCGAGCCAGTCCTGGTCCATGATGGAAGCTAGCCGCTCGCCCTCACCTCCTCATCCGGCTGCCACCGATACAGCGCCGGACTCACTGCCTCGCAGCCGCCTGCGGACCCGCCCTGCAACCGTTCCGGTTCCCCACGCATCTTTGCTCCGAGGTCTTCCCATCCACCCGGAGCAACATCGTGCAAAGCCGAGCAACCACTCTTACCCTCGCAGCGTTGGCCAGTGTGGCACCCACCCTCAAGGCCCAGACACCCCAGCCGATCGGCCGTCCCGCCGCCGAATTTGCAGAACCGTTCACCCGGATCAGTGGCATCCGCGAGTTGGCCGACGGCAAGGTGATCGTCGCCGACCAGCGCGAGAAGCTGGTCCAGCTGCTGGACCTGCGGACCGGCGCCGCGCAACCGATCGGGCGCGAGGGCCAGGGCCCGGGCGAGTATGCCCTGCCGACCGGGTTGCTTGCCCAGCCGAACAACCAGACGCTCCTGGTCGACCTCCTGAACAGCCGGTACTTGAAGATTGGCCCGGACGGGAAGCCGGGGGAGACGGTCTCCCCTCCCGACCTCAGCGCGACCAGTCCGGGGGGTGGGGCGATGCGCATCGGCGGGCTGGTCAATCCGCGAGGCGTGGACAATCAGGGGCGGCTCTATTTCCAGGATCTTGGGATCCGGCAGGGTGGCGAGTCCGCCGATAGCGTTGCAGTCCTGCGCTGGACGGTCGGCAGCGCCCGCGTCGACACCGTCGGGTGGGTCCAGGGACCCCGCACCACCGTCACCTCCACCGGTGGGGGCGGCGGAAGCCAGGGGATGCGAATGACCGTCGGCATGGCAATGGTCTGGGGCCCCGCGGAGCAGTGGGCGGTGGCTGGCAACGGCCGGGTTGCCCGGGTCACGCCGGAGCCGTACCGGGTGATCTGGTATGACGCCAATCGCCGCGCCACCGCGGGACCGGTCGTGCCCTATACACCGCGTCGCGTCACCGAGGCCGACAAGGCCGAGTATCGCGAGGCGCAGCGCACCAACCCGCCGACCATGATCATGATGACCACCGGTGGCGGTGGCGGCGGCACCTCGGTCTCCACCCCGCCGGCCTCGGCACTGCCGGATCCGACCTTTGCCGAGACGATGCCGGCCTTCACGGGGGGCGGCTCCGTCCTGGCCACTCCCGATGGCGAGGTCTGGGTCCTGCGCACCCGCGCCGCCAACGACAAGATCCCGGTCTACGACGTGTTCAACAGCGCGGGCCGCCTGGTGCGCAAGGTGTCACTGGCCGCCCGGAGCCGGGTGGTCGGGTTCGGCACCGCGAGTGTCTACGTGGCGCGGATGGACGAGGATGACCTGGAGTACCTGCAGCGCTACAGCCGGCCTGCAGTCGGGGCGCCGTAGGCAGCGGGGCAGCGGGGCAGCGGGGCAGCGGGGCCGAATGTAGCGCATTCCCTGTTGGGGGGATAAACCGAGTCCTCACGCCCCATCCGTGGGTGCTCACGGCCCCCCTGCCCCGCTGCCCCCCTGCCCCCCCCGTCTCTCCACCTCCAGCTGCACCCGGGCCAGCAGCATCTCCACGCCGACCCGGTTGTGTCCCCCCTCGGGGATGATGATGTCGGCGTAGCGCTTCGAGGGCTCGACGAACTCCAGGTGCATCGGCCGCACCGTGCTCAGGTACTGGCGAACCACGTCGGTCATCGACCGTCCCCGCTCCTCGACATCCCGCTGCAGCCGCCGGATGAACCGCACGTCGTCGTCCACGTCCACGAAGACCTTGATGTCGAACAGGGCGCGCAGGCGGGCCTCGGCCAGGAGGAGGATCCCGTCCACGATGATCGCCCGCCGCGGTTCCACCACCTCCCGCCGCTCGGCACGGGTGTGGCGGGCGAAGTCGTAGGTCGGCTTCTCGATCGCCTCACCCCGGCCCAGCTGGCCCAGGTGCTCCACCATGAGGTCCAGGTCGAAGGCGTCGGGGTGGTCGTAGTTCACCTGCAACCGCTCCTCGAACGCGAGGTGCCGCTGGTCCCGGTAGTACGCGTCCATGTCGAGGAACGCGGCGTCGTGGCCCAGGGAGGAGTGGATGGCACGGGCGACGGTGGTCTTGCCGGAGCCCGACCCTCCGACGACGGCAATGATGAGCGGAGCTTGCTGGGCGATGGCCATCCGGCAAAGATACTGCGGTCATCGTGGCCCGGAACTCCGTGCCTGGCTACACTTCCCGCCGACCTCCTTCCCGGACCCGTGCCCGATGCCCCGTTTCCGCACCCTCCCCCTGCTGCTCGCCCTCGCTGCCTGCGGCCCCAGCGCCACTCGGCCCGCCGTCTCCCCGGCCCTCGACCCGGAGGCACAGGTCGCCCGGCTCCTGGGCGGGCTGGCCCACGATTCCCTCGAGGGCCGGCGCACCGGCCAGCCCGGTGCCTGGAAGGCGGCGCGCTTCATCGCCGGGGAGATGCAGCGCCTCGGCCTCACGCCGGCCGGCGACAGCGGCTATATCCAGCGCGTGCCGCTCGGCACCCGGGTGGCCGCCAACGGGGCGCGCCGCCCGATGCTGCTCCCCTCCTGGGCCGACTGGGACACGGTGCCCGCCGAGCGGCGGCAGTGGGGTGGCAACGTGATCGGCGTCATCCCCGGCACCGATCGCGCGCTGGCGGACGAGTACGTCCTGCTCACCGCCCACTACGACCACATCGGCATCGGGGTCGCGGTCAATGGTGACTCGATCAACAACGGTGCCGACGACGACGCCTCCGGGGTGGTCGCGATCCTCGAGATCGCCCGGATGCTCCAGGCGGGACCGCCGCCACGCCGCACCGTCATCGTGGCGGCCATGACGGGCGAGGAGGTCGGCCTGCTGGGCACCAACTGGTTCGTCCGGAACCCGTGGCGCCCGCTGGCGCAGATCGTCGGCAACCTGGAGGTGGAGATGATCGGCCGCCCCGATTCGCTGGTCGGCGGATTCGGCAGGACCTGGCTGACGGGCTACGAGCGCTCCTCGCTTGGCGAGATGCTCGCCGCCGGCGGGATCCCGATCGTCGCCGACCCCCGCCCCTCCCAGAACTTTTTCATGCGGAGCGACAACATCGCCTTCGCCTACGAGGGGATCGTGGCCCACACCCTGTCGACCTTCAACCTGCACGCCGACTACCATCGGCCCAGCGACGAGATCGACAAGATGGACCTGGCCCACATGGTGGAGGTCATTCGGGCCGCGGAGCGGGCCACCCGGATCATGACCGATGGACCCAAGCCCACCTGGAAGGAGGGCGGCCGGCCGGTCCGCACGCCCCGCCCGTAGGCCGCCCGGGGCGGGCCCGGCTCAACGCCGCTTCCCGCCCCGCCTCCCCCCAGGTCCCTTCCCCGACCGCCCCTTGGGCGGCCTTCCCGGTCCCCTGCCCCCCCGCCCGCCGCGCCCGGCGGAACGGTCGGGCCGCAGGTGCTTCCGCTGGGGTCGGGGCTTGCGGAGTTCCGCCTGGAGTTCCGGCAGCGAGTCCGCCAGCAGCGGCGGATCCTCCCCGCGCATCACCGCAAAGCGGATCGGCCGGTCGAGCGGCGGGAGATCGTGCATGGTCAGCTGGCGGGCCTGGCCCTCGCGCAACCGGAGCCGAGCCGCCGGCGCACCATCGCGGTCCACCTCGTACTCGATGGCGACGGTATCGCCCTTGAGGCGGACGGTGCCCGGCAACGCCTCGAGCGCGGCGCGCTCAGTCGCCTGAATCAGGGCATGAAGGTCCAGGACCACCGGGGTCCGCTCGAAAGTCTTCCACGAATCCACCCCGCCCAGCTGGGCCACCAGCAGTTCCCGCAGGGCCGCGTCGGCCAGGGCAGCCAGGGTTCCGCCGGACCGGAGGTAGAGCTCGCGCGCCGCGCGCACCTCACGGCGCAGCTTCCCCTGGTCGGGGTGCTCCACCCCGCCCTCGAGCAGGGCATCGGCCAGCGCCACGTGCGCGGCGGCGCGCAACTCGGGGGGAATCGTCCCCTCCAGCGGTTCGACCCCGGTCTCCAGCTCGAACCCGAAGTAGTGGCGCCGCCGCTCCACCGCGAGGCGCTGCTTGCGCCGCGGACCGGTCACCAGCACCCGCGGCTCGCCCCAGGTGGCGAAGCGCCGCACCAGGTCGTAGCCGATCGTGGTCCCCTCGATCGACGCGCGCGGCGTGCCGAACCGGTCGGCGAAGTAGCGCAGGGTGCCCGCCACCGCGCCCCAGGTGCCCGCCATCGACGTGCGCGAGACGCGCGCCTCCTGGCCGTCGGCGGTGTGCTCGTCGATCACCAGGTCGAAGGGCATCACCGCGGCGAGCAGTTCCGCAAACCGCTGTCGCAGCTCCTTGCTGGCATACGGCAGCGTCGGCGGCAGCGGCAGTTCCAGGGCCCGGTAGATCGCCGCGGTGCCCAGGGCGGCGTCCTCCACCGCCTTGAGGAGCACCCCGCGACGCTCCGCCCACTCCTCGACCTGCGGCTCGAAGAGGTGCCGGGGCAGGCCGTACACCTGGCCCAGGATTCCGTGCTGGTTCACCGCCTCGGCGTAGAGGTTGTAGGCCGTCAGGTGGTCGCTCCCATTGGCCACGGCGCCGTGCAGGTCGCGCTCGTCCCGGGTCATCCGGTGCAGGGAGTCGATGTTGGCGGCCACCGCCACCAGCGGCACCAGCTCGGGGTCGGCCTTCACCAGCAATTCGGCCCACGGCCGTTCGACCGGCAGGGCCTCGACCTCGCGGCCGTACTCCGTCAGCCGCCCCTCGGCGATCAGTCCCCGCTCGGTGAGCAGCCGGACCGCCCGCCGGTAGGCCACCTTGTCCAAGGCCACCGGCAGCTCCAGGTCGGTGGCATCCACCCCGATCGCGGCACAGGTGATCGCCACCCGCTCGGCATCCCCCGCCAACTGGAACTCCGGAGGGGTGGGTCGCAGGGACGCGAAGTCGAGCGACCGGTCGCTCAGGATCGTCACCTCCCCCTTGGCGAC
The DNA here is from genome assembly GCA_048499805.1 of Gemmatimonadales bacterium. GTDB lineage: Bacteria > Gemmatimonadota > Gemmatimonadetes > Gemmatimonadales > GWC2-71-9 > JAWXBA01. The sequence goes on from JASNZF010000005.1 coordinate 467,402, forward strand.
CCGGCCATGGACCCGGCCGGCCATCTGGAGGATCTCGTTGGCGCCCAGGTAGAGCCGGTGCAGGACGTTCCGCCCCCGGTCCACCACGTTGCCGTAGCGCGCGTCGTAGATCACCACCGTGTCGAGCCCCGGCAGGTTGAGCGCCGACTGCCCCGCGGCGGTCATGGTCAGCAGGAACGGCTTCTCCACCTCCCCCTCGAGGAAGGGACGGATGGCGCGAATCGGCTCGCCGCCGTGATAGAAGGCCACGTGGAGCTTGGGCCACTTGGCGCCGAGATCCCGGGCCAGGAGCTCGACCTCCTTCCGGGTCGGCACGAAGACGGCCACGCCCCGGCGGTCCCGCAGGAACCGGCGGACCGTCTTGTCATCGAGGAACTCGAGGGGATCCTTCGGCACCACGCGCACCGTGGCGGCCAGGGCGGGATCGAAGGCGCTGGTCTCGAGGACCTCGCGGCTGCCGAGGTACGCGGCATAGAAGGCGGGATCGACCGTGGCACTGAGCCAGATGTAGCGCACCCCGGCGCGCTTGCCGAGGGCCAGGCAGAGCTCGAGTTCCGCGGAGGTCTGGTGGATCTCATCGACCACCACCGTGTCGGCGGCGGTGATCAGGTCGTCCTGGAACCACCGCCGGGCGATGCCAGTCGTCACGATGACGACGTTCCACGAGGGCGTCTCAGGCGTCGCCTCGCGTTCCCGGTTCACCACCCCGTAGCGCAGCGACTCCTGCAGGATCGCCTCGGCGATCGGCCGGATGGCGAGGGTCTTTCCAGTCCCCGTGCCGGCCACGATTCCGAACGGGGTGCCGGCCCGGGCCCAGCCATGGAGCAGGTCGCCGTGCTCGCGAGCCAGGACGGTGTCCACCTGGACGCCCAGCGCGAGCTCGATCGTCTCGCAGGCGGCCCGCGTGGGGGCAATGACGATGACCCGCCCGCGCGGATGGCGGGCGGCCCGATAGGCGACGGGGTCCGGGGGGAGGGCGTGGTCTCGGGCGGGATGCATGCGGCTCGGCGGCCGCTCAGGGGCAGCGCGCGGTGCCCGCCGCCGCCAACCCGAGGAGATCCACCAGGTCGGTTACCGTGGAGCGGCCCCGGTCCTCGGCGCGCCAGGCGGTGATCACCTGCACCTGGTTGCCGGTGGTGAGGCCCGCCTTCAGGTCGGCCACGACCTTGCGGAGGGCGTAGGGGCGCTCGACCCAGCACCCCCGTTCCACCCCGGCCTCGTCGAGCAGCACCACCGTGGGGGTCGCCCCACGCCCATCCTCGGTCGGGTGCGCCGCCATCACGCCGGCGCCCTCGGTCGAATTGACGATCCGCATCTCGAGCGAGGGAACCAGTTCCACCAGGCGGGCCAGGTACGGAATGGTGTTGGCCGAATCGCCGCACCAGTCCTCCGCCACGACCAGGAAGCGCCACTGCCCCGCGATCGCGGCCGCGCGGGCGACCTGCTCGGGATCCGGGGTGCCATTGGCGTAGTTGTCGAGCCAGGTCTGTCGCCGCTGCTTGGCGGCCTCGAGGAACGCCTCCCAGGTGCGGCCCTGGCCGTAGAGGAGTGCGAGGCTGTCGGAGGCGACCGGGGCGGGGAGGGGGGCGCGGCCCAGGGGCGCCGGGGTACACCCTACCGGGGAGGCGGCAAGGCCAAGGGCGAGGAGGGTGGCTGAAAGCATGGATGGAAGATGGTCGGCCCGAGGGGGACTCGGAAGGCCGGAGCGCCGGCCTCCCGTTCCCGCTGCCCTGCGGCGTCCTGCTGGGGGCGCTCCGACTCAGTCACGACGCCAGTCCCGGTCGTGATCGTCGTAGCGGTCGCCGAGCACATAGAACTTGTCGCCATGCTCACAGAGTGTCACCCGCTGCAGCCCCGACCGCCACCGCTGGAAGCCGTACTGGTCGGTACGGGGATCCCACCAGGCCGTGACGTGCCGGTTGTCGTGCCGGGCGTGGGACCGCTGCTTGTTGGCCCGGAAGTCCTCCACGATCGTCACCCGGCGGGTGTTCCGCCGCTCCACCACGATCCGCTCTCCCGGCCGCCGGACGCGTTCCACCACGACCACCCGCTCGCGGGGCTCGATGCGGTAGCGGTCTTCACCGATGAGGATCCGGCCCAGGACCGGGCCGGTGCGGATCTGCACCTCGGCGCGCACGTCCTGCGCCGGGGCGGGAGTGGCGGCGAGCAGAAGGATCAGGGCGGGGATCGCCACGGGAGCAGCATGTCGGGTCATCATCGCGCACCTCCAGGGGGGGTTGCAGTTGCCGGTTGCGCCCTCCCCAGAAGCGACCCTTGTGCCAAACAACGAAGTGGTTACCGCGCAACGACTTGCCGGAAACTCCCGGGACCACTGTCCGCTTGAAGTGTCCGAGTTCTGGGACACGGCGTCCGCCCGGCCGCACCTGCCTATATTTGACGGCAGGCCTGGCACGCCCTCTCCACCCGTTCCCGCTTCCCAGGATCCCCGTGTCCCACCCGTTCAGCGTGACCGTCGCCAAGGAGTACCTGACCTTCTCGGCCGCGCACTTCATCACCCTGGCCGGGCACCAGTGCGAGTCGCTGCACGGTCACAACTACCGGGTCGGGGTCACGGTCGTCGGCTCGGTGGACACCGCCAGCGGCTTCGTGGTGGACTTCGGGGTGATCAAGGAGATCGTCAAGCCGCTGATCGCGGAGGTGGACCACCGGGTGCTGCTCCCGAGCCGGAACGCCAAGCTGGAGTTCCGGAATGAGGGGGAACTCCTGGTGGTGATCTATCGGGGGGAGCACCGATTCACCTTTCCGCAGGCGCATGTCGCCCTGGTGCCGGTGACCGACACCACCGCGGAACTCCTGGCGGAATACCTGGCGCGCCAGGTCGGCGAGGCGCTTTCCGCCCGTGGGTTGGCCACGGTGGCGGAGCTGCAGCTTGAGGTGGAGGAAAGCGTGGGGCAGTCGGCCGGCTACCGGATCGAACTCGGCGCGCACGGCTAGGCAGGAGCGGGAATCCGCCGATCGCCCACGACAGGGCCACCCTGCGTCCAACTGCCTGACCTGCGGTTCAGTCCCCTCCCCGCACGAACGGCTTGGCCGGCCCGGTCAGGTCGCTCCCCTCGCCCGGCCGCCACAGCACCTGGGTCTCGATCAAGCCCGCCACCTCGAAGTCCTTGCCAGTGATGCCCTTGGCGCTGTGGGTGGAGAGCGCCACGGACACCGACGGCCAGGTCACCGTCAGGTCGGCGTGGTGGTCGGCGGCCTCGCAGATGAACGCGATGGCATTGGCCACCAGCATCGACCCGCGCCAGCCGTCGGTCTTGTAGGTCCGGCGGATGGCGCCATCGGAATGCTGCCAGGCCGGCAGGAAGGCCAGCTGGGCGCCAATCTCCGCCTCGGTGAGTGCCACGTCCCGTCGTACCATTGCGATTGCCTCCCGTCTTGTCACCGGCGCGCTCAGTCGCCCAGGCTCACGCCCAGGTTGCGCGCCGTCAGGATGATCCCGCTGTCCAGCGGCACCAGCTTGGTGCGGCCCACCACCTCGTCGAGCGGTATCCGCGTGACGAGCGGCGGTCGCGACACCACCACATGCCCGAACTCCCCGTCGGCGACCGTGCGCACCGCATGCGAGCCGAACCGGAGCCCGAGCAACCGGTCGAAGGTCGTGGGGGAGCCCCCGCGCTGGAGGTGCCCCAGCACCAGGCTCCGGGTCTCCTTGCCGGTCCGCTCGGCGATCCCCTCGGCCACCATCGCGCCGACCCCACCCAGGCGCTCCACGGTGCCTGCCCCCGCCACCTGCCGCAGCACCGGTGCCCCATCGATCGGCCGGGCGCCCTCGGCCACTGCCACGATCGAGAAGAGCCGTCCGCTGGCATCGCGCTCGCGGATCTTGTCGCACACCTTCTCGATGTCGAACGGGATCTCCGGGATCAGGATCACGTCGGCACTGCCCGACAACCCGCTGTGCAGCGTGATCCAACCCGCGTGCCGCCCCATCAGCTCGACCACCATCACCCGGTCATGGCTCTCCGCGGTGGAGTGCACCTTGTCGATTGCGTCGGTGGCGGTGGCCACGGCGGTGTCAAAACCGAAGGTGGACTCGGTGCCCCAGACATCGTTGTCGATCGTCTTGGGCACGCCCACCAGCGGGACGCCCTTCTGCCACAGCCGGTGCGCAATCGAGAGGCTGCCGTCGCCACCGATCGCGATCAGGGCGTCGAAGCCGTGGCGCCGGAACGAGGCCACCAGCTCATCGGATCGATCGATCTCGACGGTCGTGCCGTCCGGCTGCCGGGCGGGCCAGCGGAACGGGTTGCCGCGGTTGGTGGTGCCGAGAATCGTGCCGCCGAGATGGGTGATCCCGCGGACCCGCTCGGGGTCGAGGGGAATCAGGCCGCCGCCGTTGCTCCCGGCCCGCCGGTCGGGGGGAAACGGCGGGGTCGGAATCGCTGGCACCAGGGAGCTGTCCTCGGGGTAGAGCCCGTCGTAGCCCCGCCGGATGCCATAGGTCTCCCACCCGCGCTGGTGACAGGAGAGGACGATGGCACGGATGACCGCATTGAGGCCCGGTGCATCCCCACCACCGGTCGAAATGGCGACGCGCATCAGGGCGACCCGCGGGTGAGGGAAATCGGGGCGGCGAGGAAACGCATTTGGGGGCGGATCATGTCGGGCCGGCGAACGCGATCACGCACTCGCGGCGCGGATCGCGGCCACCACTTCTCCCGCCTCGGCGTGGCGCCGAAGCGCCTTCTTCGAGAAGACGAGTTGGCCTCCACAGGTCACCTCAAACACGCCGCCGCCCGAGGGGATCAACTCCACCTCGGCGCCGGGGAACTCCGAACGCAACTCGGCTGCCAGACCGACAGCTCGCGGCTCGTAGTTTCAAATGACGCAGTATTGGATCGTGATCTGCATGGGACTCCCTGGTGAGATCGAGGCCGCCGCGGTGCCAGAAACGCACCGTCAGGCGTCTGGAGAGGCATGGGTCCATCCTCCCCTCGGCGATGCGCGAATCGTAGTGCCCTCCCCAGCGCACGCAAGGCCGGACCACTTCCCGCCGGCCACCTTGCGCCAGCGTTCGCACCGTGGGTGATTTCCCCGATGCGCCCTCCCCGCCCCCGAATCTCCTCGCCAGTGCCGGGACGGCTCCGGCGCGGATGGGTGACTGTCGTTGGTCTTGCCACCCTCGTTGCGGGACCGCCCGCCGCCGCACAGGTTGGCCCGCCGCTACCCCCGGCCGGCAGCTGGCCCACCGCCCTCCACGATCCCGAAGGGACGCGCCACAGCGACCTCGACCAGATCACCCCCGCCAACGTTGGCAGGTTGCAGGAGGCGTGGCGCTTCGCGGGGCCCGTGACCGGCGGCTGGGAGGGTGGCCCGCTGGTCATCGGCGACGTGATGTACCTCCACACCCCCTTCCCGAACCGGGTCGTGGCGCTCGACCTCCGGCAGCCCGGCCGGGTCCTCTGGACCTACAACCCACCGGTCGACCGGGCGCCTCCCCCGACCGCGGCGCGCGGCACGAGCGCCCGTGGCCTGGCCTGGCACCCCAGGGGCATCGTCTACGTCCCGATCCTCCCCGGCGACCTGGCCGCGCTGGATGCTGCCACCGGTCGGGAGATCTGGCGGGTGCGTAACGCCAACTGGCGCAGCGGTGCGACGCTCAGCAGTGCCCCGCTGGTGGCAGGCGATGTCGTCCTGGTCGGCATGGCCGGGTCGGAGTACGGCGCACGCGGATACCTCACGGCCTATCAAGCCGACAACGGGAAGCTGCTCTGGCGCGGGTACACCACCGGGCCGGACGCCGACCTCCTGCTGTCCGGGCCCGCGGAGCCGCGCCTGCGTGGCCAGGGCCTCTCGAGCTGGCCTACCGACGCCTGGCGCCAGGGGGGTGGGACCACCGATGGCTGGCTGACCTGGGATCCCCGGTCGCGGATCGTCTTCCACGGGACCGGAGCCCCGGCACCCTGGAACGGCACCGCGCGGCCCGGTGACAACAAGTGGACCTCCTCGATCCTGGCCCGGGACCTCGCCACCGGGCAGGTGCGCTGGGCGTTCCAGGTCACCACCGGCGATGCCTGGGGGTATGGGGCGGAGACCGAGAACATCCTGGCCGACCTCACCATCGGCGGGCAGCGTGTGCCGGCGCTGGTCCACATCGGGCGCAACGGGTTCGCCTACACCCTCGACCGGCTTTCCGGTCGCCTCCTGGTCGTCGAACGTGCCGGCCCGGTGAACTGGGTGTCGCATGTCGACCCCAACTCCGGCGTCCCCACGAAGGAACCACGGTACGTCCCCCCCGCCAGTGGCACCACGCGCGGCATCTGCCCGGCCACCGTGGGGCTCAAGGGCTCGGCTCCGGCCGCGTTCAGCCCCGCCACCGCGCTGGTCTACGCCCCGCTCATGAACCTCTGCATGGACGTGACGACCCAGCCGCCGGCCCTGCTCCCGGGCCAGCCCTACCTGGGCGCCACTTGGAAGCTGCTGCCGGGGCCAGGGCCCTCGATGGGCCGGCTCATTGCCTGGGATCCGGCGATGGGCGCGATCCGGTGGGAGGTGGGCGAGCCGTATCCGATCCTGGGGGGAGTACTGGCCACCGCCTCGGGGCTGGTCTTCTACGTCACCACCGATGGATGGCTCAAGGCAGTGGACCAGCAGGGTGGCCGCGAGCGACTCCGGTACCGGCTCCCGGCGGGTTCCATCGGGTCGCCGATGACCTATCTCGGGCCCGATGGCCGACAGTACCTGGCCGTGCTCCTAGGCCTGGGCGGATGGCCGGGCCTCGCCAACGCCGCGGCGGTCCGCCCGCCCACCTGGGACAGCAGCACACCGGGACTCCTCCTGGTGCTCGCGCTGCCCACGGCGGAGCCACCGGAGTGAGCAGCATCTCCGTGGCAACGCGCACCGTGCTGTTCGCGATGGGCGCGGCGATCGGCTGCACACCGGCGCCGCTCGACCCCGGCCCATGGGAGGCGACGGCCCCAGCCACCCTCGTCACTGTCGCGGACCTGGCCGGCGGCGCGCTGCGCGAGACCAGCGGCGTGGCAGCCAGTCGCCGCTACCCGGGCATCCTGTGGAGCCACAACGATTCCGGCCACCCCGCCGAGATCGTCGCGACCGACACCTCGGGCAAAATCCTCGGCGCCTGGACCGTTCCCGGCGCGACCAATGTCGACTGGGAGGACCTCGCCCTCGGCCCCTGCCCCGCCGGCGCCTGCCTCTACATCGGCGACACCGGCGACAACAGCGAGCGACGGTCCTCCATCACGATCTACCGGGTGCCAGAGCCGGACCCCCGGGTCCCGACCGCCGAGCTGCCCGGGGCCGATGCGCTGCGGATCCGGCTGCCCGACCAGGCCCGGGACATCGAGGCCCTCCACGTCGACCGCGACAGCGCGGTCTGGCTGGTATCGAAGGGACGCAGTGGCCCCATCGTCCTCTACCAGATCCCGGCGGCGGCGTGGGGGCGCGATTCCGCCGAGGCGATCTGGATCGACTCCCTCCCGATCTATCATCACGTCCCGAGCCGCCATATGGTGACCGGATCGGCGGTCTCGCCGGGCGGCGATCGCGTGGTCGTGCGGACCTACCACGACCTGTTCCTGTTCGAGCGCTCCGCCGGGGGAGGGCTGCTCCCGGCACGCCCACCCAATCGATGTGACCTGGAGGGACTGGAGGTCCAGGGCGAGGGGGTGGACTGGTGGGACGAGTCGACCCTCGTGCTCACGAGCGAGGCGAACGTCGGGGTCCCCGCCCGGTTGCGACTGGTCGACTGCGGGTGGCGGCCGTCGGGGGGAGACTCCGCCGGGGTCGTCCCGTAGCAGTCCGGCCAGCAGGGCGGGGAGAGGGCCGCGAGCCGATTTCGTAGTACCAACTGGTACTCCGCTTCAATACCGACTATCTTCCCCCCCATTCGCAGGTCGGCCATCACCCCGACGCAGGGGGCGCGTCTGGAACTCCCCACCCAACACCGCATCCCGCTCACCTGGCTGATCCAGCATGGTGGTGAGGCGATTCGATATCGTGCCCTGGCCGACCTGGCGCCGGAGGGCTCCTCGAGCATGGAACTGCTCCAGGAGGCGGCGCGATCGGTGGTCACCTCCAAGCCAGCGACGACGATCACCAAGAAGCAGAAGGACACGGGGGTCTGGGCCGGGAACCTCCTGGGCCTGGCGGCCTCGTCGGCGACCGGGATCAAGGATGTCGGCACGATTCCCCAGTACCGGCGCCTGCTGCAGATGGGCTACCCGCGCGATGGCCGGCCGTTCCGGCTGGCCGACCGGCTGCTTTTCCGGATCCTCTCGCGCGATGAGGACCCCGCGCTGCTGTTCGAGTACCAGAAGGCGGCCAAGGCCACCCCCGGCACGGCGGAGTGGTTCCGCGACTACCTGCGCGAGGCCGCGACCGCCGCGCTCGCCGAGGCGGGGTACATGGAGGATCCGCGGATCCGCGGCTCGGCGCACAAGATCGCCAGCGCCATCTCCAGTTTCCTGCGCAGCCCGCTGGCGGAGAAGCCGCTGGTGAAGTCCGGCAAGAGCACCAGCCTCCATCCCGACGCCCATCCGCCGACCTGGTACACCCTGGCGATGGTGGCCGCGATGCCCAACCTGCAGCGCGAGCGCGCCGGGTTCACCGAGCGCCTGGGGCAGTACCTGGGCGGCGCGGCCCCCAAGAAGAGCTTCAACATCCCGGTCGGCAAGAAGATGCTCAAGTCGGACACCGTCCTGCTCGGGTGCCCGATCGTGGCCGATGCCAAGGGCCAGGCGAAGGACATCCCGCTGGCGCTGCACTTCATCGAGCTGCTGGCCCGGATCGGCTCGGTGCACGCCTCGCCCACCGCCACCAAGGTCCTGGCCCGGATGTTCTCGGAGTGCGATGAGCAGGGCGTCTGGCACCCCCACAACCTCCGGGTCAGCCCGAAGGTAGGGAACAAGCTCAGCTACCACACCTATCCACTGCAGGAAGAGGTCAAGAGCACCGAGGGGCGCGCCGTCGACGTGACCTTCCGCCTGGCGCTCATTGCGCGGTTGATCGGGTTGGAGGTGGAGACGGTATGACTGCGTCGGGACTGGGGACCGGGGGCTGGGGACTCGGGGGTGCGATTCGCCGCCCTCAATCAGTTCGCAGTAGGGCGCTCGGGATCCTCCGCTCGGGCACGCGACGCAAGCCCCTAGTCCCCAGCCCCCAGTCCCGTTCACTCCGCCACTAATGGCCGACGCGAAACTGGACCTCACCCCCTTCGGCTTCACGCCCACGGAGAGCCTCATTTACGAGGTCCTCCTGACCGGGGGTCCCGGCACCGGCTACGCCATCGCCCGGACGGCGGGGCTGGCGCGGGCCAACGCGTACGCCGCGCTCGAGGGGCTGGTCGGGAAGGGCGCGGCCCGCTCCGAGGAGGGGAAGCCCAAGCGGTACCGCCCCGAGCCCCCCACTGCCCTGCTGGCCCGGATCATGGATGGCCATGGAGCGGCCATGGAGGCCCTCAGCGCCACCCTCGAGCAGATCAGCGTGCCGGCCTCGCCGACCCTCGTGGCGGTGACCAACGTGCGGGGGGTACTCCAGCTCATCTCCCACGAGACGGCGCGCGCCAAGGACTCGGTCCACCTGCTCGCGCCGGCCGATGCCTACCCCGTCCTCACCCCCGCGCTTCGGCGCGCGGCGGGGGCCGGTGTCGCCCTCACCCTCCGGAGCGTCGCGGCGGCCTCCCTCCCCTTTGCAGAGGTCGAGACCGTCGACCCTGGCGCCGACTGGCCCGGCCAGCCGGTGATCCTGGCGGTCGATGGCCGCAGCGCCCTGCTGGCCAGCCGCGAGGGCGACAAGGTGGACGGGCACTGGGGCACCGCCCCGACGCTGGTAGCCGCGGCAATGTTGGCGATGCGGGGACTGGGAGGGTGAGAGGTGAGAGGTGAGAAGTGAGAGGTAAGAGGTAAGAGGAGGAAAGGCTGAGTGAGGACCCGCGTGGAAGCACGAGGGGCGGCCCCGTCATCGGAGTCGCCCCTCGCTGTTTCCTCTTTCCTCTTTCCTCTTACCTCTTACCTCTCACCCGTCAGTGCCGAAACCCAGTACTGAGCGGCGCCACATCCCGCGGGCTTTCCTCGCCAAAGAGCAGCCGTCCCTCGCGGAATGACGCCCCGCGCAGGGTGAGCGCCAGCACCTCGCCGAGTTCCTGCACCGGGTGCACGGTCAGCAGCTTCCGGGTCTCCTCGGGCAGGTCCTCCAGGTCGGGCTCGTTCTCCTTCGGGATCAGGATGGTGGTGATCCCCGCCCGCACGGCGCCCAGGATCTTCTCCTTGAGCCCGCCGATCGGCAGCACCCGGCCGCGGAGGGTGATCTCGCCGGTCATGGCGACGTCGTGGCGCGCCGGACGGCCGGACAGCGCGGAGACCAGTGCCGTGGCCATCGTGACGCCCGCGGACGGGCCGTCCTTCGGGATGGCGCCGGCCGGTACGTGGATGTGGACATCGCGGTCGAAGGCCTCATCCGGGATCCGGAGCCCCGCCGCGTGGGAGCGGGCGTAGGTCAGCGCGGCGCGCGCCGATTCCTTCATGACGTCGCCCAGCTGGCCGGTCAGGACCAGCTCGCCCTTGCCGCGGGTGGTCGAGGCCTCGACGAACATGATGTCGCCGCCGACCGGGGTATAGAACATTCCGGTCGCCACCCCGACCTGGTCCTGGAGCATTGCCTTCTCGGGGTGCACCTTGGGACGGCCCAGCAGGTCGCGGACGGTGGTCTCGTCCACCGCCACATGCTCGGTCTCCTTGGCCGCCAGCTTGCGCGCCACCTTGCGGGCCAGCTTGCCGAGCTCGCGCTCCAGCTGCCGCACCCCCGACTCTCGGGTGTAGCCGCCGATCACCTCGTCGAGCGCCGCCTCGCTGATCTCGAGCTGCGCGGGGGTGACGCCGTTCTCCTCGAACTGCCGCGGGATCAGGTACTTCCGGGCGATCACGCTCTTCTCGGCGGCGGTGTACCCGCTGAACTCCACCACTTCCATCCGGTCCAGCAGCGGGCCGGGGATGTTCTGGAGGAAGTTGGCGGTCGCGATGAACAGCACCTCGCTCAGGTCGAACGGCACCCCGAGATAGTGATCGGTGAACGAGTCGTTCTGGGCCGGGTCCAGCACCTCGAGCAGCGCGCTGGCGGGATCGCCCTGGAACGAGACGCCGAGCTTGTCGACCTCGTCGAGCAGGAAGACCGGGTTCTTGGTGCCGGCCTGCTTGAGCCCCTGGATGATCCGGCCCGGCATGGCGCCGACATAGGTGCGCCGGTGCCCGCGGATGTCGGCCTCGTCGCGCGCGCCACCCAGCGAAATCCGGACGTACTCGCGCCCCATCGAGCGGGCGATGCTCTTGGCCACCGAAGTCTTGCCGACCCCCGGGGGACCGACGAAGAGCAGGATCGGCCCCTTGGCCTTGTCGTCATCGTTGCCCGGCAGCTTCCGGGGCTTCGGCTCATGCGCCTTGCCCTGCTGCTCCGCGGTCTCCCGGAACGTCTGGGTGGTGCGGTCCTCTTCTACACCTGTAGCGGGATCAGATGCTTCTGCGGCCCCCTCCGCCCCGCTGCCCTGCTCCCCTGCTGCCTCCTGCCCCGCGGCCCCACGGCCCCCCTGCCCCACCGCCCCCCGGAGCTGCCGCACCGCCAGGAACTCGAGCACCCGGTCCTTCACGTCGCCGAGGGCGTAGTGGTCGGCCTCGAGGATCTCCTGCGCCTGCGCGAGGTCCAGGTGCTCGGGGCTGCGCTCGCTCCAGGGGAGCTCGGCGATCGTCTCGAGGTAGGTGCGGATCACCTGGGTCTCCATCGACTCGCGGCCGATCCGGCTCAGCCGCCCGAACTCGCGGTCCACCTCGCGGCGGGCCTCATCGGGCAGGTCCAGCATCTCCAGCTTGACGCGCAGCTCCTCGAGTTCATCGGCGTCGTCCTCCTCGCCAAGCTCGCGGCGGATCTGCTTGAGCTGCTCGCGCAGGAAGATCTCGCGCTGCCGCTCGCCCAGTTCCTCCTGGACCGAGCTCTTGATGTCCTCCTGGGCGTCGAGCACCGCGATCTGGCGCTGGACGTGGACCAGGATCCGGCGCATCCGCTCCTCCACCGACAGCGTCTCGAGCAGTGCCTGGCGCTGGGCGGGCACGATGTCGATGTAGCCGGCCACCAGGTCGGCGAAGCGCCCCGCCTCGGTGACCCCACTCAGGACCTGCTGGACCACCTCTTCCGGCAGGCCCGACTTCTGGCCCAGTTCGGCCGCGCGCTGGCGCACCTCACGGTACAGCGCCACAAACGCGGGATCCTCGGGCTCGAGCGGTGGCATCTCTTCGGCCTCCCGAACGATCGCCTGGAGGAAGCCCTCCTTCTCGCTCATGTGGACCGCCATGCCGCGCCGCTCGCCATGGAGGAGGAGCTGCATCCCGCCGAGCCCGCGCTGGAGCTGGCCGATGCGGGCGATGGTTCCGATGGCGTAAAGGCCGTCGGCGGTGACGTCTTCGAGGTTCTCGCGCTGGGAGACGGCGAAGACCAGCTTTTCGGGGGTGGCCAGCGCGGCTTCGATGGCGCGCAGGGTACCGGGACGACCAGCGCCGATCGGCGCGGTGACTCCCGGGAAGAGGACAACATCCCTCAGGGGAAGGACGGGCAATGTCATGCGTTCGCTCATTCCGGACTCCTTGATGGCCGAAGCCATGATGACAGCAACAGCAAGGTGATCTACTCTGGGGGGGCATCACCCGTGCCACACCGTCCCTCGCCAAGATAGCCCCATTCTACGGCGGTATTACCGGTGGCCGGCGAAGCGTCGGTTCCGACACTCATCTTGGGAGACGCCCAAAATGGCAGGGCGCCCCACACGCCCGGCCAGTTTGGCAGGCGGCTTTCATTGGCGGGGGGAGCTGGCGAATCTTGTGGGCTCGGCGTCCGTAGGGGAACGGGTTGTGCGGCTTGGAGTTGCCGAGATCGCCAGAATCACCCAAATTGAGGGGTTCCAGTGTTCCCCTTGCGACCCATCCTTCCCCAGGCCCACGAATGACCGATTCGATGGACAAGCCGCTCGTCCAGCGCCTGAAGGAGGCCCTTGGCGAGACCTACACGATCGAGGGGGAGATCGGGCGGGGCGGCATGGGGGTGGTGTACCGGGCGCGCGACGAGCGGCTGCACCGGCGCGTCGCCATCAAGGTCCTCCCGCCCGAGCTGGCCTTCCAGAAGGAGATCCGGGAGCGCTTCACCCGCGAGGCGCAGACCGCCGCCCGGCTGCAGCACCCGCACATCGTGCCGATCCACGACGTCGGCGAGGGCAACGGCCTGGTCTATTTCGTCATGGGCCTGGTCGAGGGCGAGTCGCTCGGCGGGCGGATCCGCCGCCGCGGCAAGCTGCCGGCGGAGGAAGCCCGCCGGATCATGAAGGAGACCGCCGACGCCCTGAGCGCCGCCCATGCCGTGTCGGTCATCCATCGCGACATCAAGCCCGACAACATCCTGCTCGAGGGGACCCGCGGTCGCGTCATGGTGACCGACTTCGGGATCGCCAAGGCGCTCAGCACCGGCTCCGGCGCCACCCTGACCGGCGTGGGCGTGGCGATCGGCACCCCGTCGTACATGAGCCCGGAACAGGCGGCCGGCGAGCGGGATGTGGACGGTCGCTCCGATGTCTACAGCCTGGGTGTGGTGACCTACCAGATGCTCACCGGCGAGCTGCCGTTCACGGCGCCCACGGTGGCCGGCATCCTGATGAAGCAGATCACCGAGCCGGCGCCGGTACTCCACGAGATCCACCGGGAGATCCCCGAGGACCTGTCGCTGGCGGTGAGCCGCTGCCTGGAGAAGGACCCGGAGAACCGATGGTCCACCGCCGACCAGCTCCGCCGGGCGCTCGAGAGCCGCACCGTCACCGGGTACCGCCCCAACATGTCGGCTACCGGCACCCGGGCCCCCTCGGCGAGCGCCACGGCGGCGGCTCGGGCCCGCCGCGCGGCGGCCGACCGGAGCCGGACCGGGGCAGCGGGGGGCGGGCTGGCGCGGCGGGCTGGCGCCGGAGGCCTCGCCCCGCGGTCGCCCCGTGGCGCTCCAGCGCGGGCCGGGGCCCAACCGTCCCGGGCGCTGGGGGGCCAGTGGGTGCGCAACGAGGAGGGGCGCTGGGTCCGCCGGAGCGAGAACGACACCCCGGCCATCAGTGACACCGGCGAACCGGTCATCGTCCAGAAGGTCCGGGCCCAGTTTGCCCGCTGGGCGGCGGTGACGGGTGGCTGCTTCCTGGTGAACCTGGCCACCGGCCTGGGCAGCGGCCCCTGGTTCCTGTTCGTGGCGGCCGGCATGGGCTTCCCCCTGCTCAAGGGGTACGCCGCGCTCTGGCAGGCTGGGTATTCGTGGCGCGACGTGGTGAACCGTCCGCCGGCCCCCGACGCGATCCAGGCTCCCGGCGCCAAGGTGGTCATGGGCCGGAAGTCGATCCCGCTGCCGGCGGCGAACGAGTTCGGCGCGCATCACGCGGCGGTCAAGCAGGTGCATACCGATCGCGCCGCGATCCTCGCACTGGTCCAGAAGCTCTCGCCCTCGGACCGCGAGATGCTCAAGGACACCGACATCATTGCCACCACCGAGGGGCTCTACCAGAAGGCGGTGGACATGGCGCGGGCGCTGCACGACATGGACCAGACCTTCGGGGCCGAGAGCGTGGAGCGGATCGAGCAACAGCTGGAGGAGTGCAAGCGCCTGCCGGAGGGCGAGGAGCGCGACCGCCGGATGGCGATGCTCCAGAAGCAGATGGCCACCGCCAGCGAGCTCGCCTCGCGGCGCCAGGGGATTGCCGACCGGGTCGAGTCCAACGTCCTGGCGATGCAGAACCTGCGCTTCGACCTGCTCCGGCTCCGCTCCGCCGGCGTCGGCGCCGTGATCGGCGACCTGACCCAGGCCACCCAGCAGGCCCGCGCCCTGAGCCGTGACGTGGATATGGCGATCGCGGCGGCGGCCGAAGTGCGCGAGGCGATCGGTTGAGCGATTCCGGCTTCCACAACCGGCAGTACTGGGAATCCCGGCTCGGCGAGCACTTTTCGCTGGCCGGGGTTGGTTATTTGCGGCTGGGGCGCCGCTACAACGAGTGGCTGTACAAGGCCAGGATTCCCGTCTTCAAGCGGGTGACCGACCAGCTCCCCGTCGACTGGGCCAACGCGAAGGTGCTGGACATCGGATCGGGAACGGGGTTCTACATCGACCGGTGGAAGCAGCGCGGCGCGAGGGACATCACTGGGCTCGACCTGACCCAAGTGGTGGTGGACCGGCTCTCCTCGGAGCATCCCGACGCGCGGTTCCAGCGGGCCGACATCGGGCTGCCGCTCGAGGGTGGCGAACTCGAGCCCGGCTCCTTCGACGTGATCAGCGCCTTCGATATCTTCTTTCACATCGTGGACGACGCCCAGTTTGCGCAGGCGTTCCGGAACGTGGCGCGGCTGCTCAAGCCGGGTGGCTATTTCCTCTGGTCGGACAATTTCGTCCGGCAGGAGACGATCCGGGTGGCGCACCAGGCGAGCCGGCCGCTGGCCGAGAGCGAGGTGGCGGTGCGGGCGGCGGGGATGGAGGTGGTGGAGCGAGTGCCGATGTTCGTGATCATGAACTACCCGACCGACACCCGTGGGAGGTGGCCCAAGTGGCTCTGGACGGCGATGGTGGCACCGGCGATGCTCGCCGAACCGCTGGGGTGGCTGCTGGGGGCACTGCTCTACCCGGTGGAGTGGGTGCTCAACCGGGTGGTGCGGGAGAGTCCGAGTGTGGAGATGATGGTGGTGCGGAAGGCGGCCGGGGACTAGGGGCTGGGGGCTAGGATGACGGGTAGCTGGTACGGGAAGCTGATTGGGGACTCAGGCGGAGGCGAGCAGGAATAGTCTATTTTGCTTGCCCTTCGGGCCGCTGCCACCGATACACGACCACCGTCTGCAGGTCATCTTGATCGGTCTTGATCCCCAGCAGATGCCGCTCTCCAACCTCCACGACCCGAACCCCTGGTTCCACTTCCACTGTGGCGCGGAGCACCCCGGCACGGTCGATCACCCTCCAGACCTGGGGCTCAGCATCCAAATGGAACTCACCGATCCACATCCAGCCATCTGGATCCGAGAGCAGGTCGACGTAGGCTGGTCCGGTGGTACGTGATGGCGCAGCTTCGAATGCTTCTGTAATGAGTGTCCGGTATCGATTCTCAGCACGGGCAATGTGTTGGTCCAGCAGTCTCCGCCACAGCGCACGATCAACTGCGAGGGGGCCCAAACAGACTCGATCCAACTGTACGAGTTGACCCCGACTGTTGAGGCGCTCCACCTCGTACCGCTCCGCCGATCCGTAGAGGTATCCGTCACCGCCAACCACGAGACGAGCACGAGGCGAGAACGGCGCCACATCACTCCACAAGTCGCCCCGCGAGGACGTGTATTCAAAGATCTCGGCATGGCCGAGACGAGAGAGCAACTCCACGCTCCCGCCGGCTGGATCGACCCGCTGAACAACGAGGGAATCATGATGCAGCTGCGACTCGCCTCTTTGGGGGCTCACGCGAACCCATTTAGTCCGGAAGTAAGTCAGCAATGCGCCGTCCGCCATCACACCCACGGCAAACCGCTGATAGCCGGGCACATTTGGAATCGTGTCTACCTCTTGGGGGATGGGCTGCGGTGGCAGGATTCTCGACTCGAGCAAGGTCCCACCTGAGAGGAGCCTGGTCAGACGGCGCCCGTAGTGGAGATCGATGACACCTATCGTATCTCCGCGGATTCGGAATGCCGACATGATCCCCTGGTATTCACCAGGGCCCTCCCCCTTCCTTCCCAGCAATCGGACGAACTGTCCCGTGGAGTCGAAGAGGGCCAAACTGGATGTGCGGGCATCGGCCACAATGACTTGTCCGCCGAGTGTCCGGACCGCCCCGGCGATCAGCCCGGATAGCCCCGCCTCATCGCTCGGATCAGGCGCCACGACCGTCATTGACTCGAGACGGATCGGTACGCTGTCATCGGATCCGAGCCAGTTTTCGACGATGACGATTCCGGCACTATCGCGGCGGATGGTCTTCGGTGCTTCCTGCCCTTCTGGCAAGGGAGCACAAGCCGCTTGGGCGACCCGTGGATACTCTATCCGGTCCACGTCGAGGGTGGCTGCGGGCCCGCAACTCCAGAGAGCCACCAAGCTGCCGCACGCGAGGGAAGAGACGATCAGACGAGTCTGCACGGCTTTTTCCTCTTGGAATCCTGGGCAAGGCGTCTGTGTATCAGACCTGGTACCGACTAGCCCTGTCGCAGCGGGCTCAGCTCGGCGATTTCGAGCGCGGCCTCTGACCGGAGCGCATGCCACAAGTCCCAGTCCTGCTGCAGGCCAAGCCAGAAGTCGGCGCTCATGCCGGTCACCTGAGCTAGGCGGAGGGCGGTGTCCGGGGTGACGCTCCGACGGGCATTGATGACCTCATTGAGCCGCGGGAATGAGACGCCCAGCTGCAGGGCAAAGGCCGACTGAGTGATGCCCATGGGCTTGAGGAACTCCTCGAGCAGCATCTCACCGGGATGGGTCGGCGGCTGGTGAGTCGGCAGGCGGCGCGACACCAAGTGCGGCCGCGTTGGTCGGTTAGTGATAGTCGGTGACTTCGACGTCGTCGGCATAACCCTCCTCCCACCGGAAACAAACCCGGTACTGCTCGTTGATGCGAACACTGTGCTGCCCGGCCCGATCGCCGCGTAGCCGCTCCAGCCGGTTGCCGGGTGGCACCCCCATCTCCCGCAGCTCGCCGACGCGGTTCAGCTGGGTCAGCTTGCGCCGGGCCACCGGCCACAGCGCCGTCGGCAACCTTCGGCGGGCGTCCCGGGTGTCCTCACCGTTGAAGAGGTCCTCGGTGGCCTGATCCGCGAAGGAGCGTATCACGGCTCACATTATAATGGTACACGTTATAGCGCGCAAGGCCCGGGAGGCGACGACTGCTGACCCGACGCGTCGACCTACCGCTTCTCCCACACCACCACGCACGGCCCGCCCGAGGCCTGGGGCCGGATCCGGTTGCCGCCACCCGCCATGCTCGCGGAACCGCTGGGTTGGCTGCTGGGGGCGGTGCTCTATCCGGTCCAGTGGGTGCACAACCGAGTGGTGCGGGAGAGCCGAGTGTGGAGTTGATGGTGGTGCGGAAGGTGGGGCAATAAGGCGGAGGCGGCCAGCTCGGGCTCCACGCTCATTGCGTACCAGCCCCCGGGGCAGCTGCTTCGCGTTCCCTCTGGTTCCTAGCGGCGCTCCCAGAGAATCACGAACGGACCTCCGTCGCCGCCATGCATACTTCCCGTCTGCCCCGAAATGCTGGTCGGCCCACGCCCCTGCCGTCGACTGAAACCAGTGCATCGAAGTCGAGGAAACAGCTTCTCTACACTTCTGGAGACGTCGCTGCATACCGTTGGGGCAAACTCCACCAATTCCACTTCATCCGCTCGCCAGCTACAAAGGGTGTAGACCGGCGTGTTGAGGTAAACGTCCGTCCCGTTCAGAATCAGCGTAATGGTACGGTTCCGCCCGCCAAGTGTGGATCGCAATTGCGGGAGATCGCAGACATTGGTCACACCGCGCAGGGCTAGCTCGTCCCGCATCACGCGGTCAGACCGCAACCCGAACGAAAGGCGTTTCCCCAAGTCCTCGAGCGCCTCGTCATCGGAGCGCGTTACCATCAACCCAGAAGGAACCAAAGTGATGGAAAGCTCTTGCCCGGTATCGCGTCCCAGTTGGACAGCGATCCTACGCTCCGACCATCCCATCAGCGTCACACGGACGAGGTAAGAGCCTGCCCCCAACCGGGGGAAGGCGAAACGACCGGCGCTATCCGCAAGTACATCGGAGCCTCTCGGACCGATCACGTCGATCCGAGCGCCAACAGCCGGCCGCGCCCCCTCAAGCGACACGGTGCCAAAAATACCCGGTCGAGCGGCAACAACCATGACCGTTGAGAGCACGGTCGGTGCTTTGAGGAGACGATAGACACGACCAGCCAGCCCCGCCTCGGGGACCTCTATCAATTCTCGAAGCGGGGCAAAACCGACCTTTCGTACCGTTACCGTATAGCGCCCGGGGCTAATGCTGTCGATGAAGAAAGCACCACTCGCCGTTGTACGCCCGATCCGGCGGCCCACTAGGACCTCGGCGTCCCCAACTGGCCCCCCAGCACCGTCGAGAACCGACCCGCGTACGACGACCACCGGTGCCTGCGCGACGCAGATCCCGCTGATGAAGAGGAGGATGGGACCAATCAATAGTGATCGGTTGGACACCAAGCCTTGGGCTTGCATCTGAGCTCTTTAGGACAAATTCGGACCACTGGGAACACCGCCAGAGGCGGACCGACACTGATCCATCCGAACGACCCAAACGGTGGACCGACGCCTGGGCCACCTCATTCCTACTCTCGATGGGCGATCCCGTTCGCCACCTTGAGCGGCCTCCTACGTCAACCAGGGGGCGGGATAGAGCTGAGTCCGGTGAAGCCGACATTGCAGCACGAGCAGCCTCGATGGCAAACGTACTGCCACCCTAGTCACGCGGGTGCTCAGTGCCTTGCAACCACCCTGGCATTCGCTACAATGGCACTCGAGGGAAACTCGGGGTAGGGTCGCTTCCCCGACAACAGGGACTCTACCGCCCGCCGGAACTCTGCGTCAGTGGGAGCGCCAGGATACCTCCATCCGTTTAGATATACCACAGGAGTCCCCACAGCCGCCATCCTCCGCCCCGCCGCAACTCCTCGACGGATCATTTCGGAGGTATCGGCCGCCTCCAAACACTGTCGGGCCCCCGGGTCGAGGCTCATCCCGATCCTCTCTGCAAACCACAGCCAATCGCGCCTCCCCAAAGAATCTTGGTTCGCAAAAATGAAGTCAAGTGCCTCCGCGAACCTGCCACTCTCGCTCGCGCACTCGGCCAACCGGGCGGCACCCAAGGCATTTGAGTGCATCGGCAGGGGAAAGTGAACGAAACTATATGCGACGCTTTCAGGATAGGACGCCACAATCGAACGGAGCGACTCATGGAACAATTTGCAGTACGGGCACTCAAGGTCAGAAATAACCACGATGACAACCGGCGCCTCAGGGCTACCCACGAGGCGCCCGTTCGGCAGTGCTTCGCGCCAAGTCGGCTCGAACCCAGCGTTTCCGCTGAGCGGAGTAGAGGAGGGTGACGGGAAGAATTCGCGCCGCACCAGTACAACCGCCACTGCTAGTGCCGCCAGCGATAGCGCAATCGACGAGCCGCGATCCCAGTTCACTCGTTGTGCCCCCTATTGTGAAGTCGAGCCATGGGCCACGAACACCGCCAGCAACTCCTATCGAGGCAGTCTCCCCGTGGGATGCTGCCCCGAAAGGAGCATCTACTTGCTCAAGTCAGAACTAATTGCCTACTCCACCCAACACACCGCCCTCCAAGTCCACTCCAGGCCGCACATCTGACATGCGATATACTCGATCGGGCAAAAGGGAATCATTTCCATGATTGCCTCTCCACACGTCTGATAGCAGGCGTTCGTTTCGACCGCGGTCGGAGAACTCGGTGCGGTGGCAAAGCCAACTAGGCCGAGCGAGAGCACGGTCAGTGCCTTGAGATTGTGTCGGCGGATGGTCGTCATATCGTCCTCAGGAAGTGGGTTGGTGAATCAGGTTCCTGGCATCAGTAGGGCCCACGGCCCCCCAGCAGCGCGAGTCTCCATGAGGCGGGCCCACCTCGTAGCAGATTGCGCATAATACGGTCGCGAAAAGCCAGTGGCACCGCAATTATGGTTTCCCATAGGTCTGGCCCCCGGCCCCCCGGGGCTGTACTTTGGCGAGATGAAGCCCACCCCCGGCCCCCGCCTCATGATCGCCGATGACCATGTCCTCTCGGCCACCGGAACGGTGCAGCTTCTGTGGCAGACATGGCCCGACATCGCCCTCGCCCACACCATCGACTCGGCCATCCGCCAGCTCGACGCCCGGCCGGTGGACCTGCTGCTGCTCGATGTGATGTTCCGGATGGAGCCCTACCGCAGCGGATTCACCATCCTGCGGCATTGTGCCGAGGCGCACCCCGCCACGCGCATCCTGCTCCTGACCGGATTCGACGACGGAATCACCGCCCTGGCCGCCCGCGACCAGGGCGCCCACGGCTGTCTGGGCAAGCACCACCCACCCGAAGTGCTGACTGGCGCGGTGACCACCCTCCTGGCGGGCGGGCAGTATTGGGGTGAGCTGCTGCAGCGCCCCACGCTGACCCGGCAGCAGTTGGCCATCATCGGCCACTACGCCCGCGGGCACAGCCAGCCGGAAATTGCCGAGCGGCTCGGAATCGCGCTCATCACGGTCCAGACCCACTGCGCCGAGGTGCGTCGGCGGCTGCACGCCTCCTCCACCGCGCACGCGGTGTACCTCGCCACGCGGCTCGGGATCATCATTCCGGACGAATGGCCGCCGGGGCCTCATCGCGTGAGACCCATCGGCCAGGACTCTTTCCGGGAATCGGGGGGGGGGGGGGGGGGGGAAAAACCCCTGACCCGGGCGCCCGG
>JASNZF010000006.1:0-336008 GCA_048499805.1 Gemmatimonadales bacterium
CCGTCTCACACCTCCAGCGCCTCCATCCGTTGCCGGGCCATGCGGAGGGGAATCACCGTCGCCGCGCCGCAGAGGACCACCACCAGTCCCAGGCGCACCAGCGCGGAGAGGGTCATGCCGGTGGGTTCGCCGGCCTGCGCGGCGCGCAGGTGGTCGGCCACGGCCCCTGCCTCGATCACCGTGATCAGGGCGAGCAGCAGCACCGCGCTCATCATGAACACCATCCCGCCGAAACTGGTGGGGATCTGGGCGGCGTTCTCGCTCTCGAACTGCGGGTAGATCGTCCCGAACCCGAGTGCCATCGCGGTGACGCCCAGGGTGAAGGCGGTGATCGTCACGACCGACAGCGCCGTCATGAACGGCGAGGCCCGCAGGATGTCGGCGGTCACCACGGTGATGATCAGCGCCAGGACCAGCAGCGGCAGGGTGCCGATCCAGTACTTGCTCCAGAGCATGGCGCGCAGGTCGAGCGGGCTCGACTTGAGCAGCCAGAGCTGGCGGCCCTCCAGCGACACCGAGGGGAAGACGAACCGCGCGGCGATCGCGGCCAGGACAAATCCCGCCAGTCCCTGGTTCAGGAACATCACCATCGTGATCAGGGTGTAGGGCACCTGCTCGCCGGTGAAGAGGGGCAGCGCCCGGATGTTGAAGATGTAGACGATCAGCAGCACCGCCAGCAGGATGAGCTGGCTCCACTGGGTGGTGTCGCGGAAGAAGAGCCGCAGGTCCTTGAGGATGAACTCCCGCCGGGTGACCGGCAGCCAGGTCACCAGGGCGCCGAGGGCTCCCTGCCACCGCCGCTGGGTGGGGGACTGGCCGGCCCCCTCCTGCGCCTTGGTGAAGCCCACGGCGTACAGCGCCTGGTGCATCGCCGCGCCCGCGGTCACGAACGCCGCCGCCGTGCTCCAGAGCAGGAACGGGGGCAGGGCGTCGGGCACCCGCTGCAGCCAGTTCATCAGCATGCTGGCCGCCCACTCGCTGGGCAGGAGCGCATGGGTCGGTGCCTGCAGCAGGATGATGAACTCCACCAGGTTCTGGAAGCCCTCGGGGCGCGCCAGCTGTTCCGGGCGTGCCATGCGGAGCCAGAGCACCACCGCCCCCACCAGCGCCAGCGCCAGGAGGCTGAGCACGTCGCGGGCGCGCTTGGCGGGGAAGACGTTGACGAGCACCAGGGTGAGCCCGGTCCCGATCACCGCGGGCAGCAGCAGGAACGGCACCAGCGCGGCCACGGCCACCAGCGGGAAGAGCCAGCCGCCATCGAAGACCAGCCCGTAGGCCGTCAGGATCGGGACGATCATCAGGCCGACCATCCAGGACGAGTGCAGCGTCGTCTCCACCAGCTTGGCGAGGTAGAACCGGAGCCAGTCCAGCGGGGAACTGACCAGGAGGTCGAGGTCCTTGGCCAGGAAGAAGGTCGAGAGCGCGGTGACCAGGTTGGAGAGGAGCAGGATCGAGAAGAACGCCAGCAGCGCCATGCCCAGCATCTTGCCGGCCAGCAGGCTGCCGATCTCCTCGACCCCGCGGAAGTAGCTCAGCACCCGGTAGGAGAGCCCGAACACGACCGACCAGAACCCGAAGCCGATCAGCAGCAGCAGGAGGCCCCGGGTGCCGGCGCCCGAGCGCTCGCTGCGGAGCCGGGCCAGGGCGCTCCGCCACTTGGGGCTGGAAACCGTCCAGACCGAGGCCTGGCGGATCGTCCCGGCCTCAGTCGCCAAGGACACTGCTCAGGACGGCGTCCGAGACGCCGCCGGTCAGCCGGAGGAAGAGTTCCTCCAGGGTGGCATCGCCGGAGGCGGTCTGCTCCCGGATCTCGGCCATCGTCCCGCTGGCCACGATCTGGCCGCCCTGGATGATGGCGATCCGGTCGCACATCGCCTCCGCCACCTCGAGGGTGTGGGTGCTCATGAGCACCGTGCCGCCATGGTCCACGAAGTGGCGGAAGATCTGCTTGAGCAGGTGGGCGCTGCGCGGGTCGAGGCCGACCATCGGCTCGTCCACCACGATGACCCGGGGGCGATGGACCAGGGCGCTCGAGATGATCAGCTTCTGGCGCATCCCGTGGGAGTAGGTTTCCGTCAGCTCGTCCTTCCAGCGGGTCAGCTCGAACAGCTCCAGCAGTTCGTCGATCCGCCGCTCGATGACCGGGCCGTCCTGGCCGTAGAGCGCCGCCACGAACCGGAGGAACTCCGCCCCGCTGAGCTTGTCGTACACATACGGGCGGTCGGGAATGAAGCCGAGGTGGGCCTTGGCCTGGACCGGGTCCCGGGCAACATCGATCCCGGCCACCTCCACCGTCCCGCTGGTCGGGCGCAGGATCCCCGCGATCATCCGCATCGTGGTGGTCTTGCCGGCCCCATTGGGCCCCAGGAAGCCGTACAGCGTGCCGGCCGGGATCTCGAGGTCGATCCCCTGAACGGCGGTAAAGCTGCCGTACCGCTTGGTCAGCTGCGTCAATCGAATCATCGGATGCCCGGGGTTAGCGGTTCGACCCGGAGCGCCGCGGTGCGCCACAGGGTCTCGAATGGGCGGCCCAGCCCCCCCTCCGTGATCCGCAGGAGGCGTGCCGACGCCGGGGCATGGCCCGAGGTGGGGTCCACGGGGACCCAGTTGTCCCCGACCCAGACCTCGGCCCATGCGTGGGAAAATAGCCCGGCGGGGGTCACCGCGAGTCCGCTGACCACCCGGGCCGGAATCCCGCCGGCCCGGGCCAGCGAGACCAGGAACTCGGCCATCGCGGAGGGGGTGCCGGTGCGGGACCGCCGGGCCCCCAGCACTTCCGGGGGACGCACCGTGCCAGTATCCAGGGCAACCCGCCCGGCGACCCACCGGGTCAGGCGCATGGCCGAGTCGGCGGCGCTGGTCGCCCCGGCAAAGGCGCTGTCCGCCTCGATCCGGGTCACCCCGGTCGGTTCTCGCTGGCCCCGCGGGGGGGCGAGGTAGCCCTCCGGGGGGGAGGCGGTTCCGGTGGGCCAGTCGCGGCGGATCGTGAGCGTGTCCCCACTGGCGAACTGGGCCCCGCCTGCCAGCCGCGCCACCGCCGCTGCGTCGAGCGGGCGGTCGACCCGGCCGACCCGGAACCGCATGACCCGTGAGGTCGTGTCCAGGCGCACTCCCGAGCTGGCCAGCGTCCCAACCCCGGCCAGCCCCCGCCGGGGCTGGGGTCCCGAGAGGCGCAGGGAATCGCGGAAGAGGGTGTGGCTGTAGTCGAACGGCGACCGCTGCAGCGTCACCCCGAAGAGGGTCTCCAGCCGCACCAGGCGACCGGCATCATCCACCCACCATTGTTCGGGCAATCCGCCGACCTCCAGGGCCAGGTGCCAGGCATGGAGGGTATCGAGCGTGATCGTCCGCCAGGCATGCGCCACCGAGTCGTAGTCGACACTGTCCGGCAGGACGAAGGTCGTGTCGCCCAAAACCGTCCCGGTGATCATCCCCGTGGTGCGCCGTTCCAGGTCCGCCACCCGCTCGGCGATCGGCTCGCCCGCCACCAGCCGATTGCCATAGGCCAGCCGCAGCGGAAGGATTCCCGCCACGGTGGGGCGGGGGCCCTCGCGGCGGATGGCGGGACCGTACCCCTGGTCGGTCAGGGTGGTGTAGCGCTGGAGCGAGTCCACCTGCAAGTCGACGCTGCGGGTCTGAGAGCCGGACGGGGTGCTCATCCGCACCGAGGCCGACTGCAGGGTCAGTCCCCGGCTGGTGATCACCTCGGTGAGGGCCAGCTGGCGACGAATCCCCTCCTCGTAGGGCAGGTCGAGCGCCAGGAGTTCCTCGACCCGGAAGCCAGTCGGGAGGGTATCCCAGGTCAGGTTGAGGACGCCGATCTGGAGGGTGCCGGCGTCGACCCGGAAGTACTTCGCGTCCGGGGAGAGCCGGGAGGCACTGGCCGTCAGGGTCGAGGCCTCGCCCTGGAAGAGCTGGCGCCGCGCCAGCCACCCGAGGGCGATGATCCAGACCACCATGATGAGCCGGCCGAGGTTCCGCCGACTCATGCCCGCAACCGTGTCCACTGCATGCCCAGTCCCCGCTTTCGGCCGTAGTTGTTGCACCCTGCACCGTCCCCGCTACCACCGCCGGGGGCCTCCCGGGGACCTGCAACATCGGGACCGTGCACGGGGGGGCGGCGGGGCAGCGGGGCAGGGGGGCCGGAATCAAGGGCCTGCCCTTGACGCCCCAGCAGGATCGCCCACATTCGGCCCCGCTGCCCCGCTGCCCCGCTGCCCCGCTGCCCCGCTGCCCCGCTGCCCCGCAGACCCGCCGACCCGCCCGCCGGTTGAACCCCGCCGCCCCGAGGGGGTATCCTTCCATGCTTATGGCCGAAGAATTCCTCGTCGTTCGTGGTGCCCGCGAGCACAACCTCAAGAACATCTCCGTCAGTCTGCCGCGCAACCGGTTGACGGTGATCACGGGGTTGTCGGGGTCCGGCAAGTCGTCCCTCGCCTTCGACACGATCTATGCCGAGGGGCAGCGGCGGTATGTCGAGTCGCTCTCGGCGTACGCCCGGCAGTTCCTGGGGCTGATGGAAAAGCCCGACGTCGACGCGATCGAGGGGCTCTCCCCCGCGATCTCGATCGAGCAGAAGACCACCGGCCACAACCCCCGATCCACCGTCGGCACCGTCACCGAGATCTATGACTACATGCGGCTCCTCTGGGCCCGCGCCGGGGTGCCGCACTGTCCCAATGACGGCAGCCCCGTCACCCGGAGCAGTGCCGCCCAGATCGCCGACCAGCTCCTGACCTGGCCCGAGGAGACGAAGATCGAGATCCTTGGCCCGATCATCCGGGGCCGCAAGGGGGAGTTCCGCGAGTTGTTCGAGGACCTCCAGAAGCGCGGCTTCGTGCGGGTCCGGGTCGATGGCGAGGTGTACGACCTCAACGCCGTGCCCAAGCTGAACCGCCGGCAGAACCACGACGTCGCGGTGGTGGTCGACCGGCTGGTGGTTCGGGCCGCCGACCGACCCCGCCTGGCGGACTCGCTGGAGACGGCGCTCAAGGTGGCCGACGGCGTCGTCGAGGTGATCCGGCACGGCGGAAAGAAGGACGCCCCGGTCTCGGTCCTCTTCTCGGAGAAGCTGGCCTGCCCGACCTGTGGCCTGTCGCTCCCCGAGCTGGAACCGCGGCAGTTCTCGTTCAACTCGCCGTTCGGGGTCTGCCCCGACTGCCACGGCCTCGGCAACCGCCGGGTGGCCAATGCCGACCTGGTCCTTGGGGATCCCAGCATCTCGATCCTCGAGGGGGTGGTGCTGCCCTGGGGCGAGCCCTCGGGGTACCTGCGCAAGGTGGTGCTGCCCACCCTGGCCAAGACCTACAAGTTCGAGCTCAATGCCCCCTGGGGGGCGCTGTCCACCGCGGCGCAGCATGCCATCCTGCACGGGGTGCCCGGCAAGACCCTCAAGTTCGCCACCGAGGGCGCCCGGGGGCGCGGGGACTACGAGACGGAGTGGGAGGGGGTGCTCGGCAACGTCGAGCGCCGCTACCGCGAGAGCTCCAGCGACTCGGTGCGCCAATCGCTCGACGAGTACATGGTCGAGATGCCCTGCGCCACCTGCGGGGGGCGTCGCCTCAAGCCCGAGAGCCTGGCCGTGCTCGTGGCGGGCCGGAGCATCGGGGACGTGGTGGACCTCCCCGTCGACCAGGCGGTCGAGTTCTTCCGGGCCATCCCGATGGGACGTGGCGTGGCCGGGGCGGTGGACCCCGATGTGGCGGGCCCGATCCTCAAGGAGGTGACCGAGCGGCTCACCTTCCTGCGCGACGTCGGCCTGGAGTACCTGACGCTCGGTCGCGGCGCGGGGTCCCTCTCCGGGGGCGAGGCGCAGCGGATCCGGCTCGCCACCCAGATCGGGTCCCGCCTGGTGGGGGTCCTCTACATCCTGGACGAGCCGAGCATCGGGCTCCACCAGCGCGACAACGCGCGCCTCCTCCAGACCCTCCGCGACCTCCGCGACCTCGGCAACACCGTGATCGTGGTGGAGCACGATGAGGACACGATCCGCGCGGCCGACCACGTGATCGACCTCGGTCCCCGCGCGGGGCACCACGGCGGCGAGGTGGTGGCCGAGGGAACCATTGACGACATCCTGGCCCACCGCACCTCGCTCACGGCCCGGTACCTTCGCGGCGAGTTGCGGGTCCCGGTGCCCGCGGCGCGCCGGCCGGTCGACCGCAAACGGGTGCTGCGGGTGGTCGGGGCACGGGCCAACAACCTCCGCGACCTGACCGTGGAGTTCCCGCTCGGGGTGTTCACCGCCATCACCGGGGTGTCCGGGTCGGGGAAGTCCACCCTCATCACCGACATCCTCTATCGGTCCCTGGCGCGGCACCTCTACCGGGCCAAGGTGGTGCCGGGCGAGCACAAGGCGGTGGAGGGCCTCGACCACATCGACAAGGTGATCGAGATCGACCAGAGCCCGATCGGCCGGACTCCCCGGTCCAACCCCGCCACCTACACCGGGCTCTTCACGCCGATCCGTGAGCTGTTCACCCACCTGCCCGAGGCCAAGATGCGCGGCTACGGACCGGGCCGGTTCAGCTTCAACGTGAAGGGCGGGCGGTGCGAGGCGTGCCAGGGCGATGGCCTGGTCAAGATCGAGATGCACTTCCTGCCGGATGTCTACGTGCCGTGCGAGGTCTGCAAGGGGCGGCGCTACAATCGCGAGACGCTCGAGGTCCGCTACAAGGGCCGGACGATCGCGGACGTGCTCGACCTCACGGTGAGCGACGGGATGGAGTTCTTCAGCGCCCAGACGCGGATCGCGGAGCGGCTGGAACTCCTCAACGACGTGGGGCTCGGCTACCTCCACCTGGGGCAGGCCGCCACCACCCTCTCCGGGGGCGAGGCACAGCGGGTCAAGCTGGCGACCGAGCTCGCCAAGCGGGACACCGGGCGCACCCTCTACATCCTGGACGAGCCCACCACCGGGCTCCACTTCGAGGACGTGCGCCTGCTGCTCGAGGTGCTCCATCGCCTGGTCCAGAAGGGGAACAGCGTCATCGTCATCGAGCACAACCTCGACGTGCTCAAGACCGCGGACTGGATCATCGACCTCGGTCCCGAGGGCGGCACCCGCGGGGGGCAGGTCGTGGCTGCGGGAACGCCGGAAGCGGTGGCGGCGGTCGAGGGAAGTTTTACGGGGGAGTTCTTGAAGAGGTTATTGGGGACTGGTAGCTAGGGACTAGGGGCTGGGGGGTAGGCGGTCTACCCGGATGTTCGAGTCGCCAATCGCCAATTCCCACTCCCCATTTCCTGGTCTCCAGTCCCCAGTCCCCAGTCCCCAGCCCCCAGCCCCTAGCCCCCGGTTCCCATCCCCGATTACGGTTCCTGCATCCATGAACCAAACCCTGATCCTCATTCCGCTGGTCGCGGCGTCCTATCTGGCTGCCCACGTTGCCTTCGACTGGGTGGCGCGGAAGTACCGGATCGTCTCGGGGGCGGAGTACCTGTTGCTGGGGATCCTCCTTGGACCGCGGGTCTCCGGCCTGCTCGGTCCCAACGTCCTGGAGCAGTTCAGCCCGCTGATTTCGCTCGGGGTCGGCTGGACCGGGGCGCTGCTGGGGGCCCAGTTCGTGCTGCCTCGGCTGATTCGGGTGCCGGGCGAGGTCTACCGCATCGCCCTGGTCGAGGCGACCCTCACGCTGCTCGTGGTGAGCGGGGCCATGGTGGCGCTGCTCTCCTGGTGGCTCTACCTCCCGGCCGTCGATGTGCTGGTGCCGGGATTCGCCCTGGGCGCCCTGGCCACCGTCACCTCCGAGGCGGGGATCGCGGTCGCGGTGGCGGGCCGCCCCAAGGCCGACCCGATGGTGCGGCAGTTCCGGGTCTCGGCCGGTTTGTCCGCGGTGCTGGCCATGGTCGCGCTCGGGCTGCTGACCGCGATCTTCCACCCCGACGCCAACGTCGTCCCGCGGGGACCGACCGCGACCGAGTGGGTCGTCATCAACATTGCCATCGGCGTGATCGGCGGGATCCTCTTCCACCTCTTCGTGGGCGAGGAGCGCAAGCCCGACCGCCTCTTCATTGCACTGGTTGGCGGCATCGTCCTGGTCAGCGGGGCCGCCGCCTACCTCCGCCTGTCCGCCATGCTGTCCGCGGCGGTCTTCGGCGCGATCCTGGCCAACACCTCGCTGCGGCGCGGCGAGATCGACGCGTCGCTGGCCCGGATCGAGCGGCCCCTCTACTTCACGCTCCTCGTCCTGGCGGGCGCCGCCTGGTCGCCGAGCCCCGCCAACTGGGTCCTGCCCACGCTGGTCTTCCTGGCCGTACGCGGGCTCAGCCGGGTGGGCAGCGCGCGGATCGCGGCGCGTGCCAACAACGCCATCGGCACCCTCGGGCCGCACTGGGGCCGCGGCCTCCTGGGGCAGGGGGGCTTCGCACTCGTGCTGGTGCTGAGCTACGTCCAGCTGGCCGATTTTCCTGCGCCCGGCATCGTCTTCAGCGCGGTGGTCTTCTCCGTCCTGCTCACCGACCTGCTCTCGGCGCGGTTCGCCGCCTCGGTGTTCGATACCAGCCGGCCGATGATCGGCAGGGAATGATATGCGCCGCCTGATCATCCTCGCCTTCCTCCTCGGCGGCATGGAGCTGATCCAGCCGCTCGGCGACACCGGCCGCGGCGCCGAGTGGCTGCTCGCGTTCGGCTTCCTCATCCTGGCCGCGTACAGCGTCGGCGAGATCGCCGCCGGACTGGGCCTGCCCAAGATCGTGGGCTACCTCTTCGCCGGCGTGGTGTTCGGCCCCGGCGGGATCCTGGTGATCACGCCGAGCGCCACGGCCGCGCTCGCGCCGGTCTCGTCGCTGGCGATCGCGCTGATCGCCTACCTGGCGGGGGCGGAGCTTCGCTGGGGCGAGGTGCGCGAGCGCGGCCCCGCCATCCTGCGGATCATGACCGCCGAGCTCGGCATCACCTTCGTCCTCATCGCCGCGGTCATGATGCCGCTCCTGGGGCGGCTCGAGAGCTTCGACCAGGCCCGGACCGCGGAGCTCGTGGCGTTCAGCCTCCTCTTCGCCTCGGTGGCGATCATCCACTCCCCCGCCGTGGCGATGGCGGTGCTCTCCGAGACGCGGGCCACCGGTCGGATCGCCCGGACCACCCTGGGCGTGGTCCTCCTCGCCGACGTCGTCGTGGTGCTCCTGTTCAGCGGCTTCCTGGCGCTGGCACGCGCCCTGGTGCCGCCGACCGGGCTCGACACCGGCGGCACCGGACTCTGGGGCATCATCTGGGAACTCGGCGGGGCCGTGCTGGTGGGCACCGCCCTGGGGGGGCTGGTCTCGCTCTACCTGCGGTTCGTGAAGCAGGAACTGTTCTTCTTCGCCATCATGATCGCCCTCGTCGGCGCGGCCCTGGCGAACCTGCTCCACGTGGAGACCCTGCTGATGCTGCTGGTGGCCGGCTTCGTCTCGGAGAATGTCTCCCTCCCCGAGGACGGTGCCGCGCTGCGCCATGCCATGGAGCGGTCGGCCGACCCGGTCTTCGTGGTGTTCTTTGCGCTGGCCGGGACGCAGATCATTCCCCGGGAGTTCGGTGGGATGCTGGTCCTGATCGTGCCGATCGTGCTGGTGCGGATGTTCGGGATCTGGTGGGGCACGCGGATCGGCGCCAGGTGGGCGGGGGTGCCTGACGATGGACCGCTGGTCTGGCAGGGGCTGGTGGCCCAGGCCGGGGTGGGACTGGGGCTCGCGGTGCTGGTGGCCGAGGCCTACCCGGCCCGGGGTGGGGACCTGGCAGCGCTGTTCGTGGCAGTGATCGCGGTGAACCAGTTCATGGGGCCGGTCTTCTTCCGCCGGGCTCTCGACCAGAGCGGCGAGATCCCAACCGGCAGCACCCCCACCGAGGAAACCGAACTCCCCGACGCCCAGCTCCCGG
Organism: Gemmatimonadales bacterium; assembly: GCA_048499805.1. Taxonomy (GTDB): domain Bacteria; phylum Gemmatimonadota; class Gemmatimonadetes; order Gemmatimonadales; family GWC2-71-9; genus JAWXBA01. The sequence continues at coordinate 9,854 of JASNZF010000006.1, forward strand.
GTGCCTATCCCGACATCCGCTAGCGGCACCAGCCCCAAGCCCTATTCCCTATTCCCTATTCCCTATTCCCCAGTCCCCAGTCCCCAGCCCCACCCCCACCCTACATCACCCCCCACCCCACACTCAACTCATCGGTTCCCCAAGCAAACCGCAACTCCCCCTTGGGGGCGCCCGGCTCGCGCGACGGGATCAACCACATCGACAGGCTCTCGATCGGGGTGCTGAGCGTCCGGTGCCGCAGGGGCACCCGTCCCAGCTCCGCCAGGATGTTGGCGCCCTCGGCGTCGGTGCCGGTGATCCGGTGCACAATCAGGCTCCACTCGGTGCGCCCGGGCAGTGCCTCGAGCACATAGGTGCCGGCGTTGAGATGCAGGGTGCCGATCATGAGCATCACGTCGGTCTTCAGGGTGGTCGCGGCGTTGGCGCCGAGCCGCCAAGTGGTGTCCCAGGGGACGAGGCTGTCGACGTGGAGGGTGCGACCGCGGAGGTGGGGCTGGCCGTAGTCGAGCCGGATGACCCGGGCTGGTCCTTCCTGGCCTGGCACGGTCAGCGCCACTTCGGCGGTGGCCCGGGTGCTGGGGGCGGCCTGGAGGGTGCCCTGGGCGTGCAGGGGTCCCAGTGACGCGAGCGTGAGTGCCGCAGTGGCGAGCAGGGTGGGGGCGCGCATGGGATCTCCTTGATTCGGATGGCTGTGGGGCGAGGTATTGGGGGAGCAAGATAGTGCCATCCGCCCCGGCGAGGGGGGGCTCTCCTTGACGGTCTAGGAGAGTGACGGTATGTTCTCCCTAGATCATCTAGGAGAGCCAGATGGCACGCGCGCAAGACCTGGTGCAGGGCACCCTCGACATGCTGATCCTCAAGGCGGTCTCCCTGGGACCGCTCCATGGCTACGGCATCCTTCTCCGGATCCAGCAGTTCTCTCGCGATGTCCTGCAGGTGCAGCAGGGATCGCTCTATCCCGCCCTGTACCGGCTGGAACAGCAGGGCCTGATTCGCAGCGAATGGGGCGAGAGCGAGAACAACCGACGGGCCAAGTTCTATACCCTGACAACCGCGGGCCGCTCCCGGCTCCGCAGTGAGCGCGAGCAGTGGGACCGCCTGGTCGGTGCCATCGCCGCGGTGCTCAATACCACCAGTCTCGCGGAGGCCGACGCATGATGGCCCGGGTGCGCGGCTGGCTGCGTGCGGTGGTGGGGCGCCGCCGCCTGGAAGCGGACATGACCGAGGAGATGCAGGCGCACATCGCGATGCGCGCCGCGGACCTCGAGGGAGAGGGACTGACACCGCGGGAGGCGCTCCGCCGGGCTCGCGCCGATTTCGGCGCCATCGAGGGGACCAAGGAAGCAGCGCGCCAGGCGATGGGCCTCCGACTCTGGGACGAAGGGTGGGGAGATCTCCGCTACGCCTTCCGCACGCTGCGACGCTCCCCGGGGTACGTCGCCGTGGCGCTGGTGACCCTGACGCTCGGCATCGGCGCCACCACCGCGATCTTCTCGGCGGCCAACGCAGTGCTGTTCCGGCCGCTCCCCTTCGCCGGTGCCGACCGGCTGGTCCACCTCTTCGAGACCAATCCCGAATTCAACTGGACCGACGCCGATGCCGCGCCGGCCAACGCGCTGGACTGGCGCGAGCAGGTCGGGGCCTTCGACGACCTGGCCCTCTATTCCGGGTTCCGCAGCCAGTTCACGATCCTGCAGGACGGCGAGCCCGTGCTGCTCCGCGGGACCCAGATCACCGCGAATTTCTTCTCCGTGCTCGGGGTGGAGCCCCTGCTGGGCCGTCGTCTCGACTGGGACGACACCTTCCGCGCCCGGTCCAACTACATGGTCCTGAGCCATCGACTCTGGACCACGCAGTTCGGCTCGGACCCCGCGATCATCGGGCGGCAACTCGACATCGGGACCCGGCAGGTCGAGGTGGCGGCGGTGATGCCGCCGGGCTTCAATTTTCCCGGGGATGGCACCCAGTTCTGGTGGCCCTACGGGTGGACCGACGAGGCGATGAACGCCGTCTCCTTCCGGCGGGCCCACTATGTCCGGCCGGTGGCCCGCCTGGCGCCCGGAGTCACCATGGAAGCGGCCCATGCCGAGCTCCAGACCGTGGTTGCCAGGCTGCAGACGGAGTACCCCGGTACCAACCGGGTCATGGGTGCCGGCCTCATGCCGGTGCGTGACTTCCTGATCCGGGAGCATCGTCGGCCGCTGATGATCCTGATGGGCGCGGTGGCGCTGCTGCTCCTGCTCGCCTGCGTCAACGTGGCCAACCTGACCCTGGTGCGTGCCGCCGAGCGACACGGTGAGTTTGCACTGCGCCAGGCGCTCGGTGCTGGACGGTTTCGCGTCGCCCGCCAGATGGTGACGGAAAGCCTGCTCCTGGCCCTGGTGGGCGGGCTCCTCGGGTTGGGGCTTGGCTGGACCGCCGTGCGGCTGTTGGCCCGCACCACACCGCTTGGCATCGAGGGTGCCACCACCCTGGCGCTCGACCTGCGCGTGGTGCTCGTGACCCTGGGCATCGCGACGCTCAGTGGACTCGCGTTCGGTGTGGCGCCGCTGCTGCGCCGCCGCCCGACCCGCCTGAGCGGCGAACTGATCAGCGGCAACCGTGGGGATGTGGGGCGGCCAGGCCGCAACCGGGCGGTCCGGAGCCTGGTGGTCGTGGAGGTGGCCCTGGCCCTGCTGCTGGTGATGGGCGCCGGCCTGATGCTCCGCAGTGTCTGGCTGCTGCGTGACGTCGATCCGGGGTTTCGGCCGGACGGGGTGGTGGCGGTGCAGTTCAGCATTCCGGCCGCGCGCTACCAGGATCGCGATCAAGTGCTGGCCGTTTACGATCGCCTGGCCGAGACGCTGGAGGCGCGACCCGGTATTCGACGGGTCGGCACCATCGGTCAGCTTCCGCTCGATGGGACCAGTTGGTCGAGCAGCGTCAAGGCGGCGGGGTGGGCCGAGGACCGGGTCGGGCTCGAGATCCTGCACCGCCGGGCCGATGCGGGGTACTTCGAGGCGCTCGGCATCCCCCTCCTGCGGGGGCGGATGTTCGACCAGCGCGACCGCGCCGACGCGCCCCTGGTCGTGGTCGTCAACGAGTCCTTTGCGAACGCGCACTTTCCTGGTGAGGACCCCATTGGCCAGCGGATTGCCTATGACCGGGTCCCCGATTCCACCTCGACCTGGTACGAGATCATTGGAATCGTGGGAGACCAGCACCAGGTCAGTCCCGCGGTTGCGGCACGGGCCGAGGTGTTCGAGAACCGCAACCAGGACTGGAGCCGCAACAATTGGATGGTGATTCGGGCCGAAGGTGACCCTGCCGCCGCGCTGGCCCAGTTCCGTGCCGTGCTCCGGGAGGTCGATCCGCTCATCCCGATCGCCGAGTCGCGGACCCTGGTCGAGGTCTGGCGGGGGTCGATGGCACGGGAGTCGTTCATGCTCACCCTGCTGTTTGGGTTTGGGGCGGTGGCCCTGCTGCTGTCGGCGGTCGGGGTCTATGGCGTGGCGGCCCAGGCGGCCCGCCGCCGCTCCCGCGAAATCGGGATCCGCATGGCGCTCGGCGCCGACAGCCCGGGGGTCATCCGGATGATGCTGCGGCAGTCGTTGGGGCTCGTGGCGCTGGGGCTGTTGCTGGGCACCGCGGCAACCTTCGCCCTGGCGGGGGTGCTGCGTTCCATGCTCTATGGGATCGTGCCGGGAGACCCGCCCACCCTGGTCGCCGTGGTGCTGATATTGGCCGGTGCGGCACTCCTGGCCAGTTGGCTTCCGGCGCGCCGTGCCACCCGGCTCTCGCCGACCCTGGTGCTGCGGGACGGCTGACGCGCTGCGGGCATCGAGGTTGGGGGGGGCACGCGGAGGCCCCCCGCCTCCCGACCCTTGACCGTCCGGGTGGGAGGCCGTTTCTTGAATCTCCCCCTGCCACCCGAGGATCCCATGCACCCCCGCTTCCGTACTTCCATTCTCGCCGCCGCGGCCCTGGCGGTCCTGGCTGTTCCCGCCGCTGCCCAGCAGCAGATGCAACGCAGCATGCTGGTGCCGGAATTGCTCAAGGACCTGGCCCAGGTTCAGGAGAAGCTCTCCAGCCTCGGCCGAGAGATTCCAGCAGACAAGTGGGGCTGGCGTCCTGGCCAGGGGGTCCGCTCGGTGGGGGAGGTCTACATGCACGTCGCCGCCGACAATTACCTCCTGCCCGCGCCGCTCGGCACGCCGGCGCCGGCCGCCACCGGCATCAAGGCCGATGACTACAGCACCGTCCAGGCGTTCGAAAACAAGCCGATGGCCAAGGACGCCGCGCTGGCAGAGATGGAGCGCTCCTTTGCGCACCTCCGTACTGCATTGGAAGGGGCCACCCCGATGGGCGGGGAGATCTCGATGTTCGGGCAGACCTTTACCCGGACCGGATATCTAGTGTTGCTCACCACCCACCTGCATGAGCACCTTGGCCAGATGATCGCCTATGCCCGTTCGATCGGCGTGGTGCCGCCCTGGAGCCGCGGCAACTAGTCGGGGGGGGTGCACCACCCCGGAATGGGGGTGCGGAAACGGCCGGGGGCGCGTAAGCGTCCCCGGCCGTTCGTCTAGGGGCCGCACGCGGAGGCACGGAGGCGCGGTGGGACTGTTGCGCCAGGATGACAGCAGTAAATCGTGAACTGGGGATCCCGGCGGACGGGGCTGGACACGTCCGGCCGCTGGTAGCGGAACTCGGCCACCCATCGGGGTCATCCCGAGCCGCAGGCGAGGGATCTTCTCAACCGGCGAGGGGCCGTGCCGTCAGGGCAGCACCCCGCTGCCCACAGATACAACGGGCCGCGTACACGCGGCCCCTTCGAGTCGTCCCTGCGGGACTCCTCGGGATGACACCGATGTAAGATCGGGATGGGATACAACGGGCCGCGTACACGCGGCCCCTACGATCCGATTACCTTCGGCCCCGCTGCCCCGCTGCCCCGCTGCCCCGCTGCCCCGCTGCCCCGCTGCCCCGCTGCCCTCACACCTCCCGAAACAGCTCCGCCAGCCGAATCACGAGCGGCTCGCCTGCTCCCTGTGGATGCCACCGGATCGCCGCATGCTCGACGGTGGGAAACCGGGTCTCGGGGGTCCAGACCTCGACAGCCTCGGCGTCGCCGTCCACCAGCCAGTACAGCGGGACCCTCAGCTCCTGGTACAGCCTGCGCTTGGTAAAGCGATCCTGTCTGCTGCTGGAAGGGCTGAGTACCTCGATGACCAGGAGCGGAGGGTTGATCTGGTTCCATTCGCCCCGCTCCACACTCTCAAGGTCGACGACGAGGATATCCGGGATGACCAGGCTGTCCCCGCCGGCATGGACGTCGCCGCCAGGATACACGCGTCCGAGCGGCCAGCGCCGGAGGTACCTGCTGAGGATGACCGTGAACTCTGCCACGAGCTGCTGATGGGGCATCCGAGGTGACGGGCTCACCAGCAGTTCCCCGTGCACCACCTCGTACTTGTTGCCGTCCTCGGGGAAGCCGAGAAGATCGGCGGCGGTGTAATAGTGCTGGACGGCCATGACCATAGTATCGGCTCGGCGGAAGGGGATTGGCAAGGCATCCCGCCAAGGTGGGGAAGGGAGCGGCGGGTTGGTAACCGAAATCAGGCAGAATGGGGCCAATTCGGCGCGTGCACCGGCCCCTGCGGGAATGTCGCGTTGAGTTGGTACGCGATCGCCGCAATGGTTGCCGAGGGATCGGCTCCCGATAATTCCCGGTCGCTTCAGCGACCCTCCTGGCCGAGCCGCGGCTTCAGCCGCGAAAAATCAGGGGCCAGATTGCCGGGACCGGTTGGAATCGGCCCCTAGGGTCATGGATATCGTTTGGTCGGACGCTTTCTGCCCTTGCATGGTCGATTACCTTTGGACCCGCCTGCCCGCCTGCCCGCCTGCCCGCCTGCCCGCCTGCCCGCCTGCCCGCCTGCCCGCCTGCCCGCCTGCCCGCCTGCCCGCCTGCCCGCCGACCCGCCGCCCCACCGCCCCTCACACCTCCCGAAACAACTCGGCCAGAGCAATGACCAGCGGCTCGCCTGCTCCCTGCGGATGCCACCGGATCGCCTCGTGCTCGACGGAGGGAAACCGGGTCTCCGGTGTCCAGATCTCGACAGCCTTGGCATCCGCATCCACCAGCCAGTAGAGGGGGATACCCATCTCCTGGTATAGTCGCCGCTTGGTGAACCGATCCTCGCGGGCATGCGACGGACTAAGCACCTCGACCACCAGCAGGAGCGTCTTGACGCGTTCCCAGGACATGGTCCGGACTTCTTCCCGGTCTGCGACCAGCAGATCAGGGATGACCACCGTGTCCTCGGACCAGGAGATATCTCCCCCGGCAGACCCCACCCCCACCGGGAACCGCCGCAGGTAGGCGCCGATCAGTTCCACCAACCGAAAGACCACCAGTTGGTGCAGCAGGCGCGGGCCCGGAGTCACCAGCAGCTCCCCGTGCACCACCTCGTACTTGTTGCCGTCCTCGGGGAAGGCGAGAAGGTCGGCGGCGGTGTAATAGTGCTGGACGGCCATGACCATAGTATCGGCTCGGCGGGAGGGGGTTGGCAAGGCATCCCGACAAGGTGGGGTAAGGAACGGCGGGGTGGTAACCGGAATCAGGCAGACTCGGGCCAATTCTCCGCGTGCACCGGCCTGCGAGGACCAGACCCGCCTGCCCCCGTGGGAACGTAACCTGAACCTCCAACGGTTCCTGGCCTCGCCAGCGACTCTATTGAGGGCCTCGCACCCCGCACGGTACATGGGCGCGGCTCCGGTCGCGCAGGCCATGGGGCCATCGGGCAGCCAACCGCACGTCATGAACACCGCCCGGCAGTCGATGCCCTGACTATGGCGGAGCAGGTGCACGTCATCAACCGCTACCCGGTTCGTAAGGACTGTGCGTTGATGGCGATGTGGCAGGCGGCGCTTGACCTCAGGGTCGGGCCGGGAAGGGCGTAGGGCGCCCGGTCGGGCAGTACCGAGCGACGGGCGTTGCCCCCGGGGGGGGCTGCGAGCCGGTCTGCGGCATGACCGGTGCGTGGAGCAGGGCCAGACCGCCCCATCTCGTGGATCCGCGAGGTGGGGCGGTGTGGCCCGGGGACCTGCCGTGTGGGGCTGGCGCAACCGTGCCGGCTGGAACTCACGGCAGAACGGGCGCCGGCGCCGGGTTGCCCCACTGGCGCCCATGCGATCATGAAGTGGCATCATCAGGGGGAAGGGTCGAAGCTGTGGGCTGGCAGGACCGCCGCGGCCGGGATGCGCACGATCGCAGCCCGCCGCTATCCGGCCGGCATGCCGCGCCGCGATCAGGCGCTTCACCACGGCCAAGTGCTGAGCCCGCCGGCCGCCTGCAAGCAGGCGGCCGGCGGAATCTGGCCCTCGCCGCGCACAGGGCGGTGTGCTGCTAAGTCTCCGGGCACATTCGCTCGATCACGCACTGCGCGGAGTTCGCGCACGTTCCCGTGAAACACACGTACACACACACGCAAGTTTCCTCGGCGCTGATCTCGCAGCATGGCTTGTCAAACGGCCACCCGGACGCATCCAACCGTGACGGCGTTGCCGCTTGGAGAATCCCAAACAAGACCGCGTTGGCCAGGGCGAGCCATCCTATGGAACGCTTTGTCATGGACCGATGCTCCTATTGGTGTGTGATTGGTCGCCCCGGAAGCGCAAAATTCCATCCTACCGGGCTGCAACGCGTGCGATCCGCTGCACGCCGTCCTCGTCGGTCAGCCACCCCACAAACCTGTGTTCGCGGACAGCTATCGGCTGAAAGCCCCTGGGCATGGAGGCTTGGCTACTACGTCCTGCGGGGCTGATCCCATACCACAGCCTGCCATAGCCACGCGGGTCATCCGAAGTGTCAAAGCCCTGAAGCCATGCGGTTCCATCAACGTCGCAGAGAAGGCTGACCGCTGGCGGAGTGGTTTTGGAAAAGCTGGGCTCCATTTGCACGATCACTGTGGCCAGCATGCTCATCAGCTGGTCCAGGCGGCCGCCGGGGCGCCGCGCCTCCTCGGCGAGGGCAGCGCGGGCGTACCGCGAGCGATCGCTCCCCGAGACCCTGCGTGTCGCCAAGTCCGCAGTGACTCGCCACTTGATGCGACCCGCCGTGGAGCGCCAGGATACCTCGAGGGTAACCGGAGAGAACACAGCGACCAACTCACTGTGGCAGACGGCCCACAGGGGCACCGGGACAAATGTGGTGACGCGCGGCCCGGCAAGTGGCGGTGTGAGCGAGGACAGGTCGGCGATCGTGTCCGTGACGACTCCTGATGTGTCAACAACAAGGAGCAGTGCATCTCCGACGTCGGCTGTCGACTGAACCATGACACGGCGTTGTTGCTGCACCAGCAGGCGGGAATGGGTCGCTGCGCGTATGAGGCGTGGCTGTCCGTAGGAGAGTGAGTACACCTTCATGATGGCATCGCCTCCACCAGGGCGGAATGCAATCTTGCGTCCTCTCACCTGTCCGGTACTGTCCAGTGGCGCAAGCTCACGCATGCGGTGGACGAGGTATGCTGTTTGAGCGGCAGGCGTCGCTTCGGGAGGCGCGACAATCCAGTTGGGCAGTCGGACCTCGTCCGGCCCGTCGCCCATCAGGACCGAACTTCCAAGGAGCTGGCCGCGCTCACTGTACCGCCGCAGAAATGGAGCGCTGCGGGAAAGAACCCAGATCTGGTCGCCGACCAGTGCGAGATCCCGGTATCCAACCACGCTCGTATCCGCCTCCGCGACCCATTCTGGAGTCAGTGTTATGCTGCTGTTGGAAGGTGAGGCACCTTGGGTGCCACATGCCGTGAGACAGGCAAGGATGCCAATCGGGAACTGGCGCGTCGTGACGCATGCGGCATGCGGCCGGGTGCCAGGGCTCATGCCGCTGGTCTCCGGGCAGCGAGCGAGGCAGTGGACAGCGAGTCCGCCAACCGGAGCGCATCGCGGAGCACCCATCCGGAGCCAGTGAAGACGATAGTCCCATCAGTGTCGATGACATACAGCCAAGGCGTCATCGCCGTTAGCATCATACCAGGATCTGGCGCCGGTCCGGCGCGAACGGAGAGGAGGTCGAGGCGGAGTCCGTACCGTTCGAGGAACGCCTCCCCAATGTCACGGGCATCTCGCGAAATGGCTTGGACCGATGAGCCCCGCAGTGCATCGCTGGAGTCGAGCAGCTCCCGCCACGAAGGCGCCACGGTATGGCAATGCCCACAGCTGTTGGAGAATGCAAGGAGTACGGTGACTGTGGCCGCCCCGATGGTGATCGTGGAGTCTGAGCCCGTCGAAAGGCTGGTCCGCAGGGGCGGAACAGGGTCGCCGATGCGTAAGAACGGGAGCGGAGGGGCGTTTGTCGACACGGAGCGCACCTGCTGAACAGCCCGTGCGCCCTGGATGAGGAGTAGGGGCGCAAGCCCGAGTCCGATCAACCGGCCCAGGACATTCCGATGTCTCATCGAGCCAGCTCCGAGAAGGGCGGGTGCAGGGACCAATTCATTACTTCGCACAGGGCAAGGGGCAACTCCTAGTCAAGCTACCGCCGTGACGGAGGGTCGGGGCTCAGCAGTCACGATAGCAAACGGCTTGTCGCAGCGAAAGAGCTTTCCCGGCAGTCCTTCCCGGCAGTCTTTCCCGGCCTACTCAGCCCCAGTCAGGTTCCCGCACCGGACATTCTCCCCAATAGCCTCCCATAGCTTGCCGAGGAGAGCGATCAATCCCAGATCCTTCACCTGAGGCCAGTGGAGGCCGGTTGCCCGCAGCATCGCCCGGCGCAGTGTGGCCGGCTCGATGCCGGCGTGATATGCTTGCGTCGAGGGGCCACGTCCCTGCGCCCCATGGGTGACAATCAAGGTGACTGTACGCAGCCAGTCCTGGAGGTCCCTCGAGGGAGGAAAGCCATGCCTCTGCATCCGCCGAGTAAGCGCCTGGCGGGTCGGGAGGCCAGCGGCTCTTGCTGCGGCATCAAAGCTGTGCCGGTCATGGGGCGCCTTGAGGACCATCAGAACAGCGCTGCTGCAGTCCTTGCAGGGCCTGCCCAATGCTGCCAGCACCTGATCAGCGAGCGTGTCGGCGGGGGTCATCCCCCCCCCCCGCCGATAACCTGCAAGACCGGAATGCGGCATTGATCCTCCTGGTGCGGGATTCAAGACGGGCGCAGCTGGCCACGAGGCCACAGCCCCTCCGACCCCGGCGGGTGATCAGAGACAGGTCGCTTCAGCGACCCGCCTGGCCGAGCCGCGGCTTCAGCCGCGAGAAGGCCTCATCGCTGGCCTCGGTATCGAACTCCGCGGGGCCGGAGATGTCGGGCCCCGGTACGGGAACCCAGCCGTCCAGCGGTGTCATCCAGCGCCACCGCCGAGGGGCCTTCTCAGCGGGGCAGGGGACGCGCGAGACCTCGGCGGCCTCCCCGATCCCGAGGGCAAGATCCCTCGTCGTCCCTGCGGGACTCCTCGGGATGACACCGATGTAAGATCGGGATGGGATACAACGGGCCGCGTACACGCGGCCCCTACGATCCGATTACCTTCGGCCCCGCTGCCCCGCTGCCCCGCTGCCCCGCTGCCCCGCTGCCCCGCCGGCCTACCCCCCCACCTCCCGCCACAACATCGTCATCTCCTGCGGCCCGGTCGCCAGGGTCTCGAACCCGCGCGCGCGCAGCGCCGAGAACCCGCCCGGGTCCATCGCCAGCGCCAGCACGAATCGCTGACAGCAGTTGAATGGGACCCGGAGCGACGCCGGTTGCAGACGGCCGACCTCGGCGTCCACTCCCTGGGCAAAGCGCCCGGGCGTGGCCAGCAGCGACTGGACCCGGATCCCCAGGGCGATCATGCCTCGGGGGTCCGGCGTGGCCCGCCGGTTGAACAGCATCGCCACCCGATGCTCGGCGTTGAGGTGGATCCCGGCTCCCAGTTCGATGTCCCAGATCCGCCAAGGGTGGTGCCCGGAGGCCTGGTTGAGCCACGCGCAAAGCTCCACCGCGGCCCAGCGCTCCGCCCCGCCGGGTACCAGGCCGATCCCCCGCTCGATCCGGGCCCGAAACCAGGGCCGCAATTCGTGCAGCACGGTTGTGATGGATACCGACGGATGCGGCTCGTCCGGCAAGTCGCCCGCAGGCGCTGCGTGCGGCGAGAGGGCCGTCAGCGCCGGGCGGTGCGTGGCGACGGGGGCATCGGGGTGCAGGTGACGCATGCGGCGGCTCGGCGAAACGGGTGGCATCCGGAACCAAGGCTGTTGCCAAGGTAGGAGCGACCCTGAGGGCCGGCAATACTACAAATTTTGGAGTCGCGCAGTGGCCCGGCAGCCGGCCGGACGCGGCGACTGCGAAGGATTGGAGTCGGCCCCTGGCGCCCTTGCTGATTGACCGGCGGCACCACATCCTACGGCACGTCCGGAAGGCCCGTCCCGTTTCCTCCACTGGAGTGTCCTGATGCCCTTTCCGCCCCCGAAGGACCACCGCATCGATCTCGACGCCGCCTCCAAGCTGACGCGCCGCTTTCGCGAGGCGCATCCCGGCGCCGTGAAGGCCAGTCTCTTCCCGAACGATGTCTTCCTCCAGTTGCTCGGCAACAAGCAGGGCGCCGGGATCCGGATCTACTACGGGGCCGACGAGAAGGGGAACATCACCCCGGTCCTCTGCAGCGTGGACGCCAACGGGAACGACCTGCTCCCCGGTGCGGCCAAGGGCGAGGGCGAGGGCGAGGGCAACGAGCTGATGGAGTTCGGATACCCGTGCCCGATCTATTGCGGCGACGGGAACAGCCTGAACGGGGAGTAGCCTGGGGGTGCCAGCAGGTATTCCACTCGCGATGCACCTCGGGGTCCTCGCCGCGGCACTTCCGCTGTTTGCGGCGGCCTGGCAGGGACGTCGATACCGGGCAGGGGTCTGGGTCCTGCTCGTGTCAGGGCTCAGCCTGGCCGGTGACGCTCTCGGCCTCTACCTCGCCGTGCGGGGACGCAATAATCACGTGTTGGCCTACCTGCTGGGGCCGTTGTTCTTCGCGGCCATGCTCATGGCCCTTGCCGAGCGGCAACACCGCCGCGACGCCCTCGTGGCGATCCGGATCGTGGCGGGGCTGCTGTTGGTCGCCTCGATGATCCTGGCGTTCACCTCCGAGTCCCTGGGGAACTTCAGCCAGTTCGTGATCCCGCTGGGAGCCCTGCTCGTGCTGGGGACGGCCGTCTGGATGCTGGTCCAGGGTGGGCTGGGCAAGGGTTACCACCGCCTCACCGGCCCGGACTGGTTCTGGATCCCCGCCGGGTTCGCATTGTATGGGGCCGTGACGGCCGCCTATTTTCCGTTGGTCGCAGTCTTCGTCGAGAACGACCGTCACCTGGTCGATGTCGTGCTCCAACTCAAGGCGGTCTCGGTTGTCATTGCGTTCTGCCTGGTGGCCTGGGGGGTGCTGTGCCAGGGCCGAGTAGCGGGCTCTGGCCGTTCTTCCTGGTCGTCATCGTCTCCTTCGCCATCCTCCTGACGGCGATCGTGGCCTCCACCCTCCTCGGGCGACGACGCGTCGCGGACTCCCACCAGCAGTATGCCCGTCGGCTGCTGGTGGTCCGCGACCAGGAGCGCGCCATCCTCGCCGAGGAGGTGCATGGCGAGGTGTCCCAGCGGATCGCTGCGCTGCAGATGGAGCTGTCGCGCTGGAACGGGCGGACCGCGCCCGAGGTGGTGGCCCAGGCCAAGCTCGAGCTCGAGCGCCTGGGCAGTTCACTCCGGTCGCTGACCCACCGGCTCCACCCGCGGGTCTCGGAGAAGATGGGACTCGGGGTGGCCCTCGAGGACCTCCGCGATGAGCTGGACGAGACCCTCGGCTTCACCCTCCGGCTGGACCTGGTCGGCGCGCCGATGCCCAAGGACACGCACGGGCACACCCTCTACCGCATCGTCCAGGAGGCGGTGAACAACACCCGGCGCCATGCCGGCGTCACCGAGGCCTCGGTGCGGGTGGAGGTGCTGCCGGACGCGGTCCTGGTCGAGGTCTCCGACCAGGGCGCCGGGTTCGACCCGACCTCCGACCAGGGGCGCGGCTTCCAGGGCCTTGGCATCATCTCGATCCGGGAGCGCGCCGCGATCATCGGCGCCACCGTCGCCATCCAGAGCCAGCCCGGGGCCGGTACCCGGCTCCGCGTCCGGCTCCCCCGCACCCCGGTGCCCGATGGCACGGCCTAGGGTCCTGTACGCGGAGGACCACCGGGTCGTCTTCCAGGGCATCCAACGCATGTTGGCGCCCTGGTACCGGGTGGAGGGGCCGGTGGTCGACGGCCGCGAGGTCGTCGCCAGGGTCCACGCCCGCAAGCCGGACATCCTGATCCTCGACCTCGACCTGCCCAACCGGCACGGCAGTGAGATGATCCCGGAGCTCAAGCAGGCGTACCCCAGGATGCCGATCCTCGTCCTCACCGTGCAGACCAGCCCCGCCGTGATGGAGCACATCCTCGGCCTCGGGGCCGATGGGTTCGTCCCCAAGGGCGCCGACGTGAAGGAGCTCCAGAAGGCGCTGGCCGACGTGCAGGCCGGCAAGGTCCACCGCTCCCCCAAGGTGGTCCGGACCAGGGAGGTTGCTGCCGCCCATCCCCATGATGCGTTGATTGCGGAGTTCGATGCCACGCGGCTCAAGGTCTTCCAGGCGATCGCCGAGGGCTTCGGCACCCGTGAGGTCGCGCAGCGCGCGGGAATCTCGTCCTGGGGCGTCTACTACCACCGCAAGGCCATCAAGGGGGCACTCGGCCTCGACTCGGACCGCAGCCTCGAACGCGCCGCGGCGGACTGGCGCCTCCGCCGACATGGCGTCTGGGTGCCCGAGTCCGCCAAGGCCACCCCGCCCTGATCCCTCCACCCGCCTGCGGCTTCGCGTACCAGATCGCCCCGCCGCCCCGCCGCCCCGCCGCCCCGCCGACCCGCTGACCGGCTGACCCGCCGACCCGCTGACCCGCTAACCCACCGACCCGCTGACCCACCGACCCGCTGCCCCGCTGCCCCGCTGCCCCGCTGCCCCCCCGTCTATATATTGATATACCCCCAACAAGCCGAGGCCCCCATGGAGTATGGTGAGATCCTCGAATATCTCGGATATGCGGCCGGGCACGACCTGCAGGTCCGAATTGTCACCACCGATGGTGGGGAAATCGTGGGCATTCCGAGCAGCGTCGACACCCACGTCACCGCCCACGAGGTCTATGTCAGGCCGCTGGGGCTGGAGGACACGGAGATCGGCCTGAACCTCAACCATGTCCGCACGGTGGAATTGCTCTAGGACCGCTTGCCTTCAGCCGATTTTGCAGTATTGTTTCGGTCTGAAACATCCTGAAACGTCCCCTCGTACGGGCGAATAACCGACCACGGGAGCCATTGAGTGGACAAGCAGGCCCTGGCAGTCATGATTCCCGTCCTGGCGGTGTTCTTCACCGGGCTGGTGGTGCTTTCCCGCACCGTCATTGGCAAGGCGATTGCCCGGCGGATTGGCGGCGACCAGCAGACCGGCGACGATGTCCACCAGCACCTGGTCGAACTCGAGACCGAGGTGGCCCTGATGCGCCAGGAACTGACCGAGACCCAGGAACGGCTGGACTTTGCCGAACGACTGCTGGCCAAACGCGATGAGCGGGTTGGTATCGGCGCGGCGAGACGGGAGGAGTAGATGGGTCCCAACGAGATGATCCCCATCATGGGGATGATCACCGGAACGATCATGACCGCGTTCTTCATCATTGGCGGGGTGATGGTGTTCCGTGGACCGGTGGGCCAGGCGCTGGCCCGCCGGATCCAGGGCAAGCACGGTGACGTGGAGCAGGAACTGATCGGCGAGGTCCAGGCGCTGCGCGACCATGTGGTGTCGCTGGAACAGACGGTGGGCGAGCTGGAGGATCGGCTCGACTTCAATGAGCGGTTGCTGGCCCAGGGCCGCGACATCGGTGCGGCGCAATCGGGCTCACCCAGACAGTCCTGACGGGAGCGCGTGGTGGAAGACATCCTGGCGATCATCGGCATCTTCGGTGGCGGCACCCTGGTCGCCGTCTCGTTCAGTCCCCTCGGCAAGGCCTGGGCCGACCGGATCCGGGGCAAGGGACTCATCGTCCAGGACCCCGAGGTGATCGAGGACCTGAACGCCCTGCGGCTCGAGGTGGCGGAACTGCACGAGCGGCTCGACTTCAACGAGCGCCTGCTGGCCGAGCGGCGCGAGTCCGGTCCGGTGGGCAGCTGAGATGCCAGCCGTGATGCGAATCCTGGCGCAGGTGGTCGTGGACATCCCTCCGATCCCGCCCATCCCGCCGATTCCGGATATTTCCCAGTTCCCGCAGACCCCGGTGCCACCGTCGGACATCCCACCCGAGGTGGTGGCGTGGCTCCAGGGGATCCCGCCGGAGCTGATCATCGTGCCGATCATCGGGGTGCTGTTGATCGGTGGCTCGATCGTGTTCCTGCTGACCCGGGCCATCGCGCGGCGGATCGAGGGGAAGGGAACCAAGGAGATCCAGGCCGAGATCACGGCGCTCCACGAGCGGATCGCGGAGCTGGAGTCGGGGCACCAGCGGATCGCGGAGCTCGAGGAGCGGATCGACTTCAGCGAGCGGATGCTGGTGCGGGCGCGACCCTCCGAGGTCGGGCATCCGGGCGCCGAGCGATGACCGATCGCGCGGGGCCGGACGTGGTCTCGGGGGTGGTACAGGCCGTGCTGACCTTCGTCATCGCCGCCTTTGCAGCCCAGGTGGTGATGGAGTCCGGCGGGCCGATCGTGATCCCCCAGGGCGTCGTGGCCGCGATGACGATGGTGGTCGTGGGTGGTGCATCGGCGGCGCTCTGGGCGTGGCGGAAGCGGCGCTCCCCGGGACTGACCACCGGCCAGATGCTGGCGGAGCGCCTCGCGGAGGTGGAACGCCGGGAGTCCGAGGTGGACGCGGTGCATGCGCGCCTGGAGGAGCTGGAGGAGCGTCTCGATTTCTCGGAACGGTTGCTGATGAAGCATGAGTCGCAGGAATCGGCCAGGGAGAACACGCCGGTATGAGCCGCCGGATCGGACTGGACGCCTGGGCGATCGGGATCCACGTCTTCGTGACGATTGCCCTGGCGGTGGCACTTGGCGAGGCCTCCGGACCGGACGACGACATCGTGATCCCGCTGACCTTCGCCGGGTCGGCGATCCTGTTCGAGTGGCGGCGGCGGCGCGCCCTGGCGCAGCAGCCGCAGGAGGGGCTAACGACCGGCGAGGTGCAGCTGGCCCGGATGGAGGAGCTGGAGCAGCGGGTGGCCGAGGTGGAGATCCTCCACGCCCGGGTAGCGGAACTGGAGGAGCGGCTCGATTTCTCGGAGCGGCTCCTGGTGCAGCAGCAGCCCCCGCGTGAACTGGCGGAGGGCGAGGGACCCCGGTGGCAGGGAGGGCCGCGATGAGCCAGAAGCACGCCGGTACCCACCTGGCCGTGTGGGGGATGATCGGGCTCTCCGCCGCCTTCGGTGCCCTGGCGATGGTGACGATGTCGATCGGCCCCGCGTCGATCCCGATCTGGATGTTCACCGTCGGCGGGGCCGCCCTGATCTTCCGGGGCCCGATTGGCAAGGCCATCGCCAAGCGGATCTCGGGCGAGGCCGATGGCGGAATGCCGCCCGAACTCCAGGGGGAGATGCTCCAGGAGCTCGACGATCTCCGGCACCGGGTGCTGGAACTGGAGGAGCGGGTGGACTTCTCCGAGCGGCTGCTGGCCCAGGCCAAGCCGGAACGCCACGATGCGTAAGCCCACCGTCCTGGACTGGATCGGTGCGACCGCATTCTGGGGGATGGCCAGCGCCGTGTTCGGGACCTTCCTGCACATGGGACTCCTCCTGCAGGAGGAAGTCGGGGTGATCGCCGGCTTCAGCACCTTCTTCACCGGCATCGCGGCGGCCCGGCTCTGGGTGCTGCGGCGGCCCGCGGTGGCCGGTGGCCAGGGTGATGCGGTGGGGCTCTCCACCGGCGAGGCGCAGCTGGCTCGGCTCGAGGAGGTGGAGCTGCGCCTGGCAGAGATGGAGGCGCTGCAGGAGCGGGTGGCGGAGCTCGAGGAACGGCTCGACTTCTCGGAGCGGCTCCTGGTGAGCGGAGGCCAGCGCCAGCCCCAGGAGCGGCTCGATGCGTAACCTCCGCTGGTACGACTGGCTCGGCGGGCTCGCGATCTGGACCGCGGCCAGTTTCCTGGTCGGCGTCGTGATGGACGAGACCGGGGCTCCCGAGGAAGGAACCATCATTGTCGCCTTCGGGCTCTGGTCACTCGGGATCGTGGCGGCCCGGGTCTGGTGGCTCAAGCGAGCGGGAGCCGACGAGGACAGTTCGCCGCGGGTGGGGCTCTCCACCGGGGAAATGACGGCCCAGCGGCTGGCCGACATGGAAGCGCGAGTCTACGAGCTGGAGGAGCGGCTGGAACTGGCCGAGCGACTCCTGGCCGAGGCCCGGGAGCGGCCGCGAATCCCCCGGATCAGGGAGGACACGCCGGTATGAGCGGTGAAGGCGAATTCGCCATGTGGATAGCCATCGGCATGGGCCAGGTGGCGTTCTGGATCGCCATGTACCCGCTGGTGAGCGCCTGGGCGGAGCGGATCAAGGCCCGGGGGCGCCCCGAGATCTCGGGAGGAGAGGCCCGGATCGCGGAACTTGAGGCGCGGTTGGAACGTATGGAGCTGCGTTCGCCGGTCACCGGGGAGGTGGACGCGCAGGACCAGCGGCTGGGGGAGCTGGAGGAGCGGCTCGACTTCGCCGAGCGGCTGTTGACCCGGGCGGAACCGGTGGGGCGCCACTTGCCGTCCCCACCGGAGGAGTAGGTAGATTCCTGTCGCACGCGGCCATGCCGGCTGCCGAACGAGGAGACCGAATGGTCACCAAGGATGACATCCAGTCGTTCATCGACCGACTGGACACCAATGGACCCTCCAGCAGCGAGGTCGAGCCCGATCTCTGGGTCGTGAAGACCGCGGAAGGGGCCGAGATCGTGATCAATCACGCCCCGCCCGTGGTGATCTTCCGGGTCCGGGTCATGGAGGTGCCGGGGGACGAGGCGCAGCGCGCCGCGCTCTTCCGCCGCCTGCTCGAGCTCAACGCCCGGGACCTGGTCCACGGCTCCTACGGTCTCGAGGGCGACCATGTCGTCCTGACCGACACCCTGGAACTGGCCAACCTCGACTCCACCGAGTTCCAGGCCAGCTTTGACTCCCTCACGCTGGCGCTGGCCTCGCACATGGGCCAGCTCTCCGCGCTTCGCGAAAGGTCGACCGATGGGGCTCTTTGATCGGCTGTCCACGCTGTTCAGGTCGAACATCAACGACATGATCAGCCGGGCCGAAAACCCGGAAAAGATGCTGAACCAGCTGATCCTCGACATGAAGACCCAGCTGGCCAAGGCCAAGCAGGAGGCCGCCTCCGCCATCGCCGACGAGAAGAAGCTCCAGGCGGATGCCGAGGCGCTCAAGAAGCAGGCGGAGGACTGGGAGCGCCGCGCCATGCTGGCGGTGCAGGAAGGCCGCGACGACCTGGCGACCCAGGCGCTGATGCGCTACAACGAGGCGCTCCAGGGGGCCCAGTCGCTGCACGAGACCTGGCTCAAGCACAAGGCCGAGACCGAGCACCTCAAGGGCTCGCTGCGCCAGCTCAACGACAAGATCGAGGAGGCCAAGCGCAAGAAGAACATCCTGGTGGCCCGCGCCAAGCGCGCCGAGGCGCAGCAGCGGATCCAGGAGACGATGGCGGGGATGAGCGACAAGTCCGCCTTCGAGTCGTTCGAGCGCATGGCCGAGAAGATCGAGGCGACCGAGCGGAAGGCCCTCGCCGCCGCCGAGATCCAGCAGGAGTTCCAGGCCGACGATCTCGTGGACCAGTTCAAGGCGCTGGAGTACCACGGCAACGCCGACCAGCAGCTGCTCGAGCTCAAGGCCAAGATGGGGATGCTAGGCGCGGGCGGCGGCGGGCCGGCCAAGCAGATCGGCAAGGGCGGGGTCGAGGACGCCGAGGTCGTCGACGATGACGAGGGAGCGCCGCCCGCTTGACCGCGTCCGAACCGCGCTTCCTGATCCTGGCTGACGGCGATTTCGATCCTGAGACTTCCAAGACCGCGAACTCCGTGATCCGGTTCCAGCCGGATCGCGTGGTCGCGGTGCTGGACCGCGTCACCGCCGGCCAGACCGCCCAGGATGTCCTGGGTTTCGGCGGCGCCATCCCCGTGGTGGGTTCGATCGAGGAGGGGCTCGCCCTCCAGCCCACCGCCGTCCTGATCGGCATCGCCCCGATGGGCGGGCGGCTCCCGCCCGAATGGCGCCTCTGGCTGGCGGACGCCCTCGATGCCGGCTGCGACATCGTCAGCGGCCTGCACACCTTCCTCAACGACGATGCGCTCCTGGCCGAACGCGCCAAGGCCAACGGGCGCACCATCACCGACATCCGCCGCCCCCCCGCCGACCTGCCGGTGGGCGACGGCCGCGCCCGCCACACCGAGGCGTTCCGCGTCCTCACCGTCGGCACCGACTGCAACGTCGGCAAGATGACCGCGCAGCTCCAGCTGGTGCAGGGACTCAAGGACGCCGGCCTCCGCACCCGGTTCGTGGCCACCGGCCAGACCGGGATCATGATCGAGGGCTGGGGCATCGGCGTCGACGCGGTGGTGGCCGACTTCATTGCCGGGGCCACCGAGCGGATCACGCTCCAGGGCGCCGAGGGCGCCGACGTCGTGCTGATTGAGGGGCAGGGAAGCATCAATCACCCCGGCTACTCCGGCGTGACCCTCGGCCTGCTCCACGGCTCCTGCCCCGATGCGATGATCCTCTGCCACCAGGCCTCGCGGAGGCACATCGGTGATTATCGCGACAACGAGTGGCTGCCGATTCCCCCGCTCACCGACTACATCAGGATGTACGAGATGATCGGGTCGGCGGTGCATCCCACGAAGGTGATCGGCATAGCGCTCAACACCTATGACCTCAGCGAGGCCGAGGCCAAAGCGGCGATCGACCAGGCCGCCCGGGACACGGGGCTCCCGGCCGCCGACGTGGTGCGGTTCGGCTCGGCACCGCTGGTCGAGGCAATCGCCGCGGCCCGTGCGGCGGGTGCCAGGGCCTCTGGGTAGATCTCGGCGAAAGCAGGGTAGAGAAAGCCACGGATGGCACGGAGGTCGCGGATTGTTCGGGTACCGGGGCCTGTACCGTGCGTTCGCAGCGCCCCTGCTGGTGTCACAAACCGCCGTTCCATTCAGTCTCTTCTTCCTAGACCCTCTCAGCGCTCGACTCGCGGAAACATTCGTGTCATCCGTGCCATCCGTGGCAATCTGTGCGTTTCCCCATGCTGCATGAAGACGACAGACCTCCGGGCCGAGAACCGGCACTAGCGCTACGATATTCGCGTGATCCCCGGTCGGCCCCGCTCCACATGCCAACTGCTGGCGGTCCTGATTGGCGCATCGGGTCGGGAGACGAACGGCACCGTCCGGTAGTCGGTCGTCCAGATGTCTCCCTCCACGCGGCAGCTCATGTAGCCCCGCCGGTTGTTCTGCCACTTGACCTGCGGGTTCTCCGCTCGCACCCGCTCCACGTTGGCGGACTCCTCGGCGCCATCTCCCCCCGACGACATGCTCGTGCCCACGAATTCCGCGGCGATGGGCGCCCCGGATGGCGCATCGAACCCGGCCTGCAGTTCGTTGACCCAGCTCGAGTGGATGTCGCCGGTCAGCACCACCGTGCGATTGGCGGCGCGTTCGGCCATGGCACGGAGCAACCGGTCGCGCGCCACCGGGTACCCGCTCCAGGCGTCCATGGACACTTGTGTTTCCGCTCCCACCGCCGAGTCATAGGGTCCCATCATCACCTGCTGGGCCAGGACCTGCCATCCGGATCGTGATGCCCCGAGGCCGTCCACCAGCCAGCGTTCCTGCGGCGCGCCCAACAGGGTGCGGGCGGGGTCGCTCCACTCACCGCAGGGCACCGTGCGGACTCCATCGCCGCAGGCCTGGTCGCTGCGGTGCTGCCGGGTGTCGAGCACCCAGAACCGGGCCAGCGCGCCCCAGTCGATCGTGCGGGTGATGGCGAGGTCGGCCCAGGAGGCCACCCGGGGGACGCGCACCGGCTGGTTCTCCCACCATGCCTGGTATCCCATCGCGCGGCGGGCGCGCATCTGCTCCACCGACTCCATGCCGTTCTCGCCCACGTCGCCGGCGTAGTTGTTGTCGACCTCGTGATCGTCCCAGGTCAGCACCCAGGGGCAGGCGGCATGGGCGGCCTGCAGGAAGGGATCGGACTTGTACTGGGCATACCGGATCCGGTAGTCCTCGAGCCGCTGGATCTCGTCGGTCGCATGACGGCGGACCCGCCCCTCGATCGCGCTGTACTCATAGATGTAGTCGCCGGTGTGGATGACCAGGTCGTGGGACTCCCGGGACAGGTGGTCGAAGGCGGTGAACAGCCCCTGTTCGTAGTGCTGGCAGCCGGCCACCCCGAAGCGGAGCGGCGTGGTAGCGCCCTCGGCGGGACTGGTGCGGGTCCTCCCGACGGGGCTCTTGGCGTCCCCGGAGGTGAAGCGGTAGAAGTACCAGCGGTCCGGCCGGAGGCCGGGCACGTCGATGTGGATGCTGTGGCCGAGTTCCGGGGCTGCGGTGGCGCGGCCGCGCTGGACCACCGTGGCGAAGCCCTCGTCCTCGGCCACCTCCCAGTCCACGGCGGTCCGCGCCCCCGCCATGCCGTACCCCGGTTCCAGGGGGCGTGGGGCCAGCCGGGTCCAGAGCATGACGCCGTTCGGGGTGGGATCACCCGAGGCGACGCCCAGAGTAAACGGGTCGTCGGCAAAGCTGGGTCGGTGGCGGACCCGCCAGTTGTTGGGAACCACCGCGGCGAGCGCCGCGAAGCGGGTCCACTCCAGGAAGTCGCGACGTTGCATGGGTCGGGCCGGTTGGGGATGGATCGAATTAACCGCCGAAATGCGACGAGCGCCATGTCCCAGGGTCACGGTCCGGGATCAGGCCCGATTGGCAATCCATTCGGCGGCCCGTTCCGCGATCATGATCGTTGGGGCGTTGGTGTGCCCCGAAATGATCGTCGGCATCACGGAAGCGTCCACCACGCTCAGGCGTTCCACCCCGTGCACCGCGAGCGTCGCCGAGACGACGGAGTCGAGGCCATGGCCCATGGCGCAGGTGCCGACGGGGTGGTACAGCGTCTGGCCGGTGGTGCGGACATGGTGCGCCAGTCCCTCCACGCTCGTCACCGCGGCCCCCGGCAGCTCCTCGGTGCCCCGCCACGGCCCGAGTGGCGGGGCCGCGGCGATCGTGCGGCAGGCCTCCAGGCCAAGGACCAGCCGCTCGAGGTCGCCGCCCCGGGTGAGGTAGTTGGCCTTGATGCTCGGTGCCGTGGTGGGGTTGGGGTCCTGGAGCGTGATGCTTCCCCGGCTCTCCGGCCGGAGCAGGACGGCCCCGAGCGTGAACCCGTGCCCCGGCGGGCTCGAAAAGCCATGGTCGACGAAGAAAGTCGGGGCGAATATCAGCTCCAGGTCGGGTCGGTCGGCGTCGGGGGTCGAGCGCAGGAACCCGGCGCCCTCGGCCACCGTCGAGGTCAGGGGGCCGCGCCGGGTGGCCAGCCATTGCCCCACGCGCCAGAGTCGCTCGGCCCCCCGCAGCGACACCGGCTGCAGGCAGCGGTGGCTGATCCCGGCGACGAAATGATCCTGGAGGTTCTGGCCGACCCCCGGCAGGTCGGCACGGACGGGGATCTCGTGGCGCCGGAGGGTCGGGCCAGGGCCAATCCCGGAACACATCAGGATCTGCGGAGAGTGCACCGCACCCGCGCTGAGGACCACCTCGCCGGCGGCGATCCATTCCACCGTGCCGGAGGCATGGAGGATTTCCACCCCGGCTGCCCGGTACCCGTCGAACGCCACCCGGAGCACACGGGCCCCGGTCGCGACCGTCAGGTTGGGGCGTCCCCTCGCAGGCCGGAGGTAGGCGGTTGCGGCGCTCTCCCGTTCGCCGCGACGCTGGGTCACATGGAGGAGCCCCACCCCCTCGGCGGTCCCGTGGTTGAGGTCATCCAGCATCGGGAAGCCGGCGGCCATCGCGGCATCGAGCCAGGCCCGCGTGACCGGGCTCGGGTCGCGGGGCAGGTTGACCTGCACGGGGCCACCGGTCCCCAGGTGCGGGCCGGCAGCGGCGCGATGGTCTTCCGCCCGACGGAAGAACGGCAGGACATCCTCCCACCCCCAGCCGGGGTTGCCCTGTGCCTCCCAGGCGTCGTAATCGGCCGGCTGCCCGCGCACCCAGAGCATGGCGTTCATGGCGCTCGACCCGCCAAGCATCCGCCCGCGCGGCCAGTACATGCGCCGTCCGTCGAGGCCGTCCTCGGGCTCGGTCTCCAGGTTCCAGTCGGTGGCCCCGCGGAAAAGGCGCGGGAAGGCGGCCGGGATCCGGTGGGTGAGGGTCTGCCCTTCGCCCCCTGCCTCGAGCAGCAGGACCTGTCGGCTCGGGTCGGCGCTGAGCCGATGCGCCAGCACGCAGCCTGCCGAGCCGGCGCCGACGATGATCACGTCCGGCGCCCTCATGGCACGGGCTGCGCGACCTGAAGGTCGATCCGGATCACGATGTCGGGCTGCATCTTGAACGCCCCGAGGAGGCGGGAGAGCCGCGTGATGCCGTAGTCGCGGACATCCATCGCCAGGAGGGCGTGCACGGTGATCCCGTCCTCGACCCAGGTCAGCGTCGCGGGCATGGACACCTGCCGGGTCGTACCATGGATGGTGAACGCACCGACCAGGGTCAGCACCATCGTGCTTCCCTGGAGTGGGCTGGGCCGCACCTCCTGCAGGTCGAAGCGGATGGTGGGGAACTCGTCGGAGGCGAGCGCGGCCCGCATGTCGCGGTCCCGGAGGCCGTTGCCGGTCTGGAGCGAGTCCACCGGGAACGCGACCCAGCCCCGGACCGCTTCCAGTCCCGGGCCGCCGGTGATCTCTCCCGAGACCGCGGTGGTCGTCCCGGTGAATGGCCCGAGGGTCGCCCGGGCATCGAACCGAAGTGTGCCGG
Organism: Gemmatimonadales bacterium; assembly: GCA_048499805.1. Classification (GTDB taxonomy): domain Bacteria; phylum Gemmatimonadota; class Gemmatimonadetes; order Gemmatimonadales; family GWC2-71-9; genus JAWXBA01. The sequence goes on from JASNZF010000006.1 coordinate 33,842, forward strand.
TGACCCGTGTCGTCGGGGCCACCGGCGGTTGCGCCAGGGCTGGAGTGGCGGTGGCGAGGAGTGCCGCAACCACCGCAACTCGGCTCAGTCTTGCCCCCGTCGGTCGGTCCTCAACTGATGCCGCTGCCGGTGAGCTGCCGGACCAGCCGGTACATGAACTCGAGTCCCTCATAGAATGCCTGGGCGGAGATCGTCTCGTTCATGCCGTGGGCGTTGGCGTTCTCGTAGAAGAGGCCCGAGACGCCATAGACCGGGATTCCGGCGCGCCGGAGGTACAGCCCGTCGGTGGCGCCGGTGCTCATCGTCGGGATGACGGGGAGGCCGGGCCACATCTCCTCGGTCACCTGGCCGATGGCTGTCATCAGCGCCGGGGTAAGCGGCGAGGGCGGGCTTTCCTGCGCGGTGCTCAGCGACGTGAGGACCACCTGGGGGTTGTTGATCGCCTGGGCCAACGCCGTGCGGACGTACTCCGGATCCTCGTCGGGGAGCATGCGACAGTTGACCACCGCGGTGGCGCGCTGCGGCAGTGCGTTCCGGGCGTGGCCGCCGCTCAGCATCGTGGCGACGCAGGTGGTGCGCAGCCGCGAGTTGTTGCCGGGATCGCGCGAGATGATGGCCTCGGCCGCGCGATCCGCGGGGTTCGCCACGAAGGCGCGCATCGCGGCACCCATCTCGGGGTCGACCAGGGCCGCCGTGCCCGACAGCCACCCGCGGGTGACCTCGTTGAGCCGGGCAGGGAACTGGTGGCTGGCCACCCGATCGAGGGCCCGGGCCAGGTGGTAGATGGCATTGTCGGGCACCGGTACCGAGCTGTGGCCGCCCGGGTTGGTGACCTCCAGTTGCAGGTTGAGCACCTTCTTCTCGGCGGCCTGGACGTTGTTGGAGACCCGCTTGCCGTCCACCACGACCCCGCCGCCACCCTCGTTCAGGACGTAGGCGGCATCGAGCAGCTCGGGCCGGTTGGCCAGGATCCATGCGACCCCGTTGTCGGGCCCGCCTTCCTCGTCGGTGGTCAGCGCCACGACGATGTCGCGCTCGGGGACGTATCCCTCCGCCTTCATGCGGAGCAGGATGGTCAGGTGCAGGGCCCCCTCGTCCTTGTCATCGGCGACCCCGCGGCCGTAGAACATCCCGTCCCGCTCGATGAACTCGAACGGCGGCAGGGTCCAGTCCTCGGGGTTGGCCTCCACCACGTCGTGGTGGGAGAGCAGCAGGATCGGCTTGAGGGCGGGATTCCGGCCGCGATACCGGACGATCAGGTTGCCCTTCCTGGGCTTGCCGGCCTCGATCACGATGACGTCCTCGGCCGCGAACCCGGCGGCGCTCATGTGGCGCGCCATCGCCTCGGCGGCGGCGGTCATGTCGCCGGCGCTCTGGGTGGTGTTGTACTCCACCAGTTCCTTGAGAAGGGCGCGAGCCCGTTCCTCCCACTGGGTCAGGGGGCGCTGCTGGGCCTGGGCAGAACTGCACCCTGCCGTTGCTGCAAGAACGCAGAGCAGGGCGGGGCGGAGGAATCGAATCATTGGAGGGACTCCCGATGCGTGAACTGGTATGGAATCTCTGCGGACGGGGACGCCTGAATCCGGCGCTGGGACACGGGGCTAGCGTGGGGCATCACGGAGCCGGCCAAGCTCCTGCCGCGCCTGTCGCACCTCGGCCGCAGCGATCCCGTCGGCCCCCTCCCACCAGCGGAGGAACTGGTCGTAGGCGGCGATCGCGCGCTGGGTCTCCCCGAGCTGGGTCCAGAGGCGTGCCTGGGCCAGCAACCCCCGCACCCAGACCACGAAGCCTGGCTCCGCCAGGCCGGCCAGGTTGACGCGCCGGAGATCCGTGGCCTCCAGCGTTTCGACCGCCTGCCGGGTCATGCCAAGCGCCGCCAGGACCTCCGCCCGGGCCACGGAGCGCATGCCGCCAACGCCGAACCTCACCTCGGGGAGCCGCAGGGAATCTGGCTTGGTGAAGGTCAGGGCCAGGCGGCGGGCGGCGGTGGAGTCGCCGGCCTCCAGGGCCAGGAGGGCGTCGAGTTCCGGCAGCGCATTGCCACCATTCCACTCCAGGGCCAGGGTCTGGAGTGCGGTGTCACGAGTGACGAGGAACCCCAGGTAGACCACGCTGAGGTACCCGTTGCGCACCTGCTGTCCCTGCATGCCGGGCGCCTGCCCCTGGGTGCGCAGCTGGCCGACAAGGGTGCGCCAATCGGCCGGCGTGACCCGTGCCGTGTCGCCCATGGCCACATGAAGGGCGCGCTCGTAGATCGAGATGAGCGGGGCCGTCGAGAGGTTCGTGAACGGCACCAACGGGTCGGTCTCGAGGATGAGCGCCGCCGCGCGCCGGAGGTCCTCCCCGCGGCCGAGCATGGCCGCGGCAGTGAGCATCGACGCCAGCAGCGGCATCCGGGACCCGACGGTGATGGCCCGGAGGCTGTCGGCGTTGTACTGGCCCAGGACATGGGCCAGGGTGGTGCGAAGGCCGGTGTCAGCGGTGGCAGCCTGCTGCGACAGCAGCGACAGCCAGATCGTCGGCGTGGCGGTGCCGGGGCGGTTGAGGGCCCGGCGCAGGACGGCGGTGGCCGAGTCGGGCAGGGCGGCGGCGTTGTAGCTCTGGACCAGCTGGAGGACCGGCTGCGTGGAGCCGCTGTCGGCGCGGGCCCAGGCGCGCGCGATCTCGATCCCGCGGCGGGCAGCGGCGTCGCGGTAGCGCCGGATCCCGGCCGGGCCGCCGAGCCGGGCCACTCCCTGCTCGTCGGTGTACATGATCAGACTGTCGGCGTCGACCAGCAGGTTGGAGCCCTGGCTGGACTGGTTGTAGAGCTGCACGAGGTGCGAGTAGGCCAGGTGGAAGGTCGAGTCGATCGCCAGGGTGCGGTGGAAGCCGCGCAGGGAGCGGGTGACATAGGCCCGGATCGTGTCCGCCGACTGGCCGGGGATCCCGCCAGCGGCGTGGAAATACGCATCGGCCAGGCCGTTCCAGGCCTCGGCCACCAGCGAGTCGCCGCGGCTGATGAGCTCCGTATAGGCCGCGATGGAAGCACCATATTCACGGCGCGAGACGGCGGTATCCCCGGCGCTGGTGGCAGTCAGCGCCATGGCCAGGTGATAGTGGCCCTCCACCAGGCTCCGCTCGCGCGGCGGGAGGCGGTCGGCCAGCGCGGAGGCCCGCTGCGCGGTGGCGAGGTAGTCGGGCCCGCCGAACCCACTCCACCCGAGGCCCAAGGACCGCTTGTGGTAGGCCAGGGCGAAGGTGGAGTCGAGGGTGATGGCCCGGATGAACGCGCTGTCCGCCTCCAGCAGTCGCCAGCTGTTCAGGTGCCGCACCCCGTCGAGGTAGGCCCGATACGCCGACAGGTTGGTGGTGGTGGCCTCGGCCAGCTGCATCGTGCTGGTGCGGCCACCCTGGATGTCGAGGAGCTGCTGCGCCAGCTGGTCGAACAGGGGGCGCGGGTCGGCACCGCGCGCGGCGGCCGCCTGGGTCTGGCGCGCGGAGGTGCCCGAGCGCACATCGAACAGCCGGGCGATGACCAGCAGCGAGTCGGTCGTGGTCTGGATCTGTCCGGTGACCACGGTACCGGCCTTGGCGCGCCGCGCGAGCGCGAGGGCGTCATCGAGCGAGAGCCGCGCCTTGTCGCCCAGTCCCTCGGCGTCGAGCAGGCTCAGGGTCCGCTCGTAGTCCACCACATTCAGGTCGCTCCACTGGCCGAAGGTGAGCGTCAACATGTTGACGCTGCCCTCGCGGAGCCAGGCGACCTCGGGGTCGCCGCTCTGGATCTCGAAGGGCGCCACCAGGAACCCGGCATCGGCGGTTGGCTTCCGGCTCAAGCCGAACCAGGCGAGCAGGGCCACCGCCGCGGCGCCGGCGCCAAGCATCCAGCGCGAGGAAGCTGGGCGCACGGCCCGGCTGGCACCGGAGAGTTCCCCGGTCGGGGTCAGCGCACCTCCGGCCAGGGCGGTGGCGAACTCCCGGCCCGTCTGCCACCGCCTGGCGGGATCCTTCGCCAGGCCGCGGTCCACCGCGACCGCCACGAGGTCCGACACGCCGTCGGCCGCCTGCGCCAGCGGGGGTGGGGTCTCGGTCAGGTGCTTGACCAGCATCCCCGCCACGGTGTTGCTCTGGACCACCGGTTGCCCCGTGCACATCTCATGGCCCACCAGGGCCAGGGAGTAGAGGTCCGACCGGCCGTCGATGGTATCGTCGCCGCTGGCCTGCTCGGGTGACATGTAGCGCGGCGAGCCGAGGATCATCCCGGCCTGGGTCATCCCGCCGTCGCGCTCCACCGCGCGCGCCACGCCGAAGTCGGTCAGCATCGCGCGGCCCGACTCGGCGTCGATCAGGATGTTCTCCGGCTTGACGTCGCGGTGGATCAGTCCCTGGGCGTGGGCATGGTCCAGGGCCAGCGAGAGCTCGCGGAGGATGGTCGCCACCCGGTCGCCGGGGAGCCGCTTCTCGCGGGCCAGGAGGTCGCGGAGCGACTCGCCCGGCACGTACTCCATGACGAAGTAGAGCACGCCGGCGGACTCGCCGGCGGCGTAGACGGGCACGATGTTGGGATGCCGCAGCTTGGCGACGGTGCGCGCCTCCTGGAGGAAGCGGGCGCGCAGGGTCGGATTGGCGGCGACATCGGCATTGATGACCTTGATCGCGACCGGGCGGTCCAGGGTGGTGTCGCGGGCCAGGTAGACGGAACCCATGCCGCCCTGGCCGAGGAGGCGTTCCACGGTGTACTGCGCACCGAGGGCCGCCTGGAGGGCGTCGAGTGGAGTGGGCGTCGGCTCCGCGGCGTCGGTCAGGGGGCGGCTCGGGGTGGGTGGTGAGGGTTCAGGGCCGGAAACCTCCGATCGACCGGCTGTTCAAGTATAGGCCGGGGGCGTGGGGTCGGCCAGCCGTCGAGGGGGGGCGGGATGCGCCGACGGGGGCGCCGCAGCGCCCCCGTCGGCGGAGATTCCGGTTTCGATCCAGGTTACGGAGCCGGGCATGCCACGTTGGGGTTGAACGGGGCGAACATCCCGGAGGGGTTCGGCTCGTGGAGCCAGACGTGCAGGGTCCAGTGGGCCACGGGGAGCGGCGCACCGCCGACCATGAACGGTTGGCCACCGAACGTCGGGGCCGGCTGGCCGACATTGATCACCACGTACTCGACCGCCACCAGCTTGAGGTTTCCTCGCGCATCCGGGGCGTAGAGGACGACCTCGGGCGTGAGGGGATCGAAGGCGGGGTCAACCAGGCCGAAATTGGCCCAGTGATGTCCCATGCCTCCAGCCGGCGAGGCGACGCACGTCGGGTCCGGGGTGTAGCCAGCCTTCAGCGCCTGCGCCGTGGCGTGGTATCGGGAGGTTGCCGCATGCACCGCCTTGGCCAACCCGGCGGCTGCCACCGAGTTGCCTCCCCCGGGGCCGCCGGCGGCGGTGCTGTGCATGGCGGCGTGGTCCATGGGGTCTGTTGGTGTGGAGGTGGCGCAGCTGGCGACGAGGACGGACGCAGCGAGGGCCAAGGTGGCGCGGGGAAGCGTAGGCATATGGGCTCCTGGGCAGGGGGTGAAACCGCTGGAATCACGGTTATACAGGTCGGGATTAGGGGGCGCAAGGGGGGAACGGCAACGGGCACCCGGTGAGGGGTGCCCGCGTCCATCGCTCGCTCCGAGAGTGGCTCAGTTGCCAGTGTTTACATAGGAAACACAGTCGCCTTGGTTCTTGAAAGTGGAACCATCGGCTCGGCGAGCCACCTGCCAGCCTGCGTTCTTGCAGACGTCACGAGTCGTAGCGGTTACCCATGGCTCAAAGTCATATACCGTGGTGCCGGAGGCAGTCCCGAATGTAAACGAGCTGATGTTTTCGGTGTACCCGCTGGCGTAGGGTTCGCCGACGCGAAGGCCCAAGTGGGCATCGGTGACCCGGATTCTAACCCCTGGGTAATCGCTGAGAATCTGACTCCATGGCTTCGCCGCAGTCCCTCCAGTCACGGGCCATGTCCCACCGGAATAGGTCCAGAGCGCGTTCCCACCGTTGATGGCATCCCATTCCTGCCACGTGTCCTGGAGGACAGTGCCGTTGGCGGAGGGAACGAATACGAGCCGTCGCTGCCAGGTGTCAGTACCATTGAAGTCAACGTTGAAGTTCAGGTACGCAGAACGATTCGCAGAGCCCCCGTTGCCCGCGGACGGGTTGTAGGTCGTGAACTTTAGCGCGGTGATGTCGGCGAGAGGTGTGCCAGCAAATTCATAGCTGGCCAGATTCCGACGCTCGTTCCCCGTAACGCTGATCTGCGCACTGCCCACGCCGTGAAGCACCGTCGAGCCCGGCCCGGTGACGAAGGACCCCACCGTTGGATCACCTTGGTCGACAAAAGTGGTGCCATTGTGCTCAACGTAGAACAGCCAGCCCGTTGGAAACGCAGTCCAACAGAAGAACGGGGCGGCCGGGGTTTGACACGCCCCTTTGAGCGTGGATGGCGTCACGATCACTGCGTTGTCTTCCCAACTCCAGTTCAAGTGTGGCACCAGGGACTCGGACTCCCTGGTCAGAGACTGGTCGGCGCAGGCCGACAAGAGCGCGATCAGGCTGAGCGAGAGAATGATCGTTCGATGCATACGCTTCTCCTTGGACTTCGGGTGACTACCGCGCGCTGTTCTGCGGCAACCCAGCCATCTCCAGGGAGACCTGTGGCTTTGCGGACCGACCTCGCGGCCGGGGTGCCAGTCGACCCGGGATTGCCCAGGCCGGCACTGCTTCCGGCACTCGCGGAATTGGGCCGGAAATTAGAAACAGCTATGGAGCTAAGGCTTCTTCAGGCTCGCGATGCACAGGCCCTGGTTGCGGAAGCCGAAGGCCTGCCAGCCACCATTCTTGCAGTCGTCTGGGTTTCCCGGCGAAGTGACGATCACGCCCAACCGGTGATTGTCGATGGCAAGTCCGCCGGCGGATTCAAAAATGACCCATCCGTAGCGGTTGCCTCCCACCACTCCACCAGTTCCAATGACATCGGCAGGGTTGGCCCTGGTTGTCGTGAAGACCAGATTCCCCGAGAAGTCGAGAAGATTGAGGTCAACATTGAGCACCCCACCGTCATCATAGAAGATGTGCTGGAGGGTGTACCAGCCGGCTTGGGTCACTTGATATGGCGTGCCGTCGCCGTCGTTCACCAGCTTGTAGGAGTTGACCTTGAAGTCGGTGTTGTTGCTGCCGTTGACCAAGAGCCTGCCGTCGGAATGCACGCCGACATGGAAGATGAAGTCACGTAGATGATTCCCGTCACTCTTGCTGCTGGCGACCGAATAGTCAAACCCATCACCTGGCGTCCAGGCAGGGTCAAGGTACACCTGCATTTCGGCGACATAGTCACCAGGCCATTCGCTGCGGTACCCATCAAAGCGACTAAAGGCTCCGCTGGTGTTAGGGGTTTCGGCGCCGTCAACAACCCCATGGCCGACCCCCGACGCGGATGGAATCCCGTTGGTGCCCGACGCCACTCGGGTTATTCCTCCCAGAGACCCGTTCGCGAACCACCCGTCCGCGTCGACTTCGAATCCCTGGAGCCAGACATTACTAATGTTCAGCGTGCCGCTGTAGGAAAACAGAGGGTTGGACTCCTCCTCGAAGGGTGAGGAGAGCCCGCCGCTGCAGGCAGCCAAACCAAGAAGGGAGCATCCGCTGAGGGCTAGCATGCGAGTGAAACTCATGGAATCGTGCCTCCGCTGGGAGATGGTTGGGGGCGAGCCCCCTTCGGCAACCCGGCCATCTCCGGGGAGACCCGTGGCTTTGCGGACCGGCCTCGCGGCCGGGGTGCCCTGATCGGCGGGAACGGCCGCCGTGAACGGGACTGCTGGCCCTGGAGCCATGGCGGCTCCCTGTCCCCACACACCCTAGCAGGAGGGTGTGACAGCCGTGCCCTGACCCGCTTGGTGCGGGGATGACGAGGGAGCGGCTCGATGGGGATGATTCTGGTCTGGGGTGCCACGCCGCATAATCGGGGCCGCTGCGGCGCGCGTCCGTCACTCGGTCGTCAACCGCAGTGAGCGGTGGGTCTTACGGAAGGGGACTGGGTGCTACCGGCCCTCAAAATCGGGGAAGAACACCCCAGGATGTCGCGCGGGTACTGTGGTCTCCAGCCAACACTATTTCTTCACCTCTCGGCCGTCATCCTCATGCAGCGCCCGCATCCCCGGCGTCTCCAGGTCGTCGAACTGCCCCCGGCGGGTGGCCCAGACGAAGGCCCCGACTCCAACCCCCACGAGGACCAGCGCCAGGGGGAGCACAAGGTACAGGACGCTCATGCGGTCCCCACCGACCCGCGGACCCGCCGACCCGCGGACCCGCCGACCCCCCGCCCCCCCGCCCCCCCGAAGCTCCGGCTCCGCCACGAGTGGACGATCACCGTCACCGAGCTGAGCGGCATCAGGATCGCCGCCACGAGGGGGTCCAGCAGCCCCGCCATCGCGAGCGTGGCGCCAACCACGTTGTAGGCCAGTGCGAACCCGATGTTGCGCCGCACGATCCCGAGGGTTCGCTTCGCGCCGTCGATCAGGTCCGCCAGGGGCCGCAACCCGGGTTGGCTCAGGAAGACATCGGCCACCGCGAGGCAGGCCTCCGCGCCGCCCCGCACCCCGATCCCGACCGAGGCGCGCGCCATCGCGGCGGCATCGTTGACCCCGTCCCCGACCATCACCGTGCGATTGCTGGCTGGTTGGTCGAGCACCTGGAGCTTCTCCTCCGGGGTGGCGCCCCCGTGGATCATCTCCCGTGGAAACCCGAGCTGGGCCCCCACCCGGGCCACCACCGTGGGGGCGTCGCCCGAGAGGAGCCGCAGCGCCCAGCCCTGGGTGCGCAGGCTGTAAAGCACCTCCGGGGCCTCGGGGCGAACGGCATCGCCGAACCCGGCCTGCCCGACGATCGTCCCGTCCACCGCGACCAGGACCGGCGTCAGGTCACCAGCCAGCACGGGGAGTGGCGTGCCCTCCCGCGCGTAGGCAGCGACGAACGCGGGACTGCCGACCACCACCTCGTGCCCCTCGACCCGGCCCCGCACTCCGCCACCGATTGCATGCTGCATCCCGGCTCCGGCCGCGGGCGCGACCTCGGGCCAGGCGGCCCGGAACCCCGCTGCCACCGGATGGGTCGCGTCTCGCTCGAGCGCCAGGACCAGCGGCTTCACCGCGTCGGGGCCCTCCCAGGCGCGGAGCGATGCCTTGCCCTCGGTCAGCGTGCCGGTCTTGTCGAGGAAGATTGTCCCGCGGCCCCGGCCCAGGAACTCCAGGGCATCGCCCGCCTTGATGAGGATCCCCGCTCGCGCAGCGCGGCCGATCGCCACCGAGAATGCGAGCGGAGTGGCGAGTGCCAGCGCGCAGGGGCAGGTCACCACCAGGAGCGCAATCGCGTGGTCGATCGCAGCCGCCGGGTCGGTCGGCCACCAGTAGACGGTCGTCCCGATGGCCAGCACCAGGACGACCGCCACGAACCCACCGGCCAGCTGGTTGGCCAGGGCCACCACCGGTGCCCGGCGCCGTGCCGCAGCTTCGACCTCCCGCAGGATCCGGCCGACGCGGCTCGACTCCCCCGTCTCCTCCACCCGCACCCGGATCGGTGCGGTCAGGTTCGTGGTCCCCGCCCAGACCTGGTCGCCCACCGCGGCGTGGACCGGCTTCGACTCGCCCGAGAGCAGGGCCGCGTCGATGTCGGCCGATCCCGCCACGACCACACCGTCGGCGGCGATTGTGTCGCCCGGGCGCACCTCGATCACCGCGCCCGGGAGGAGGGCCTCCGTGGGGACCTCGCGCACAACGTCTCCCTCCACCACCCGCGCCGAGGCGGGCGCAAGGGAATGGAGCAGTTCGGTGCTGTCCGCGGCCGCCCGCTGGGCCCGGAGCTGCAGGAACCGGCCCACCAGCAGCAGGAAGACGAGCGTCGCGACGCCATCGAAGTAGATCGGGCCGGTGGCGGTGACGGTGTTCCACAGCCCGCGGAGGTAGCCGGCCCCCAGCCCGATCGCGATCGGGAGATCCATGTGGAGGATCCCCGAGCGCAGCGCCGTCCACGCCCCCTGGAAGAAGACCCGGCCCGGCCAGAGCAGGGCAGGAGTGACCAGCGCCAGGCTGATCCAGCGGAAGAATCGCTCGAACTCCGCCTCCATCCCATCGAACAACCCGCTGTAGAGCGCCAGCGCCAGCAGCATCACGTTGCCCGCCAGCGCACCGGCCACGCCGATGCGCTGCAGCATGGCGCGGTCCTCGGCCCGGCGCAGGGCATCGGCCCGGACGCCGCGGAAGGGGTGGGGCCGATAGCCGAGCCGGTCCAGGAACCGCGCGATCGCGGAGAGGCTCGTGGAGGCGGGGTCCCAGGCGAGGTGGGCCAGCGATCGGCCGATCTCGAGTTCGGCGCGCGCCACCCCCGTGATCGTCAGCGGCACCCGCTCCACCAGCCAGACACACGCCGAGCAGTGCACGCCCTCGAGGTAGAGCTCGGTCTCGAGAAGACCGTCGGGGCGGCTGCGAACATAGAGGGCATGGAAGGCGGGATGGTCGAACTCCTCGAAGCTGCGGCCGCTGGTTGCCACCGCGAGTCCACGACGCTCGGGCAGGCGGTAGTACCCCTCCAGGCCCGCCTCGTGCAGGATGCCCCATACTGCCTCGCACCCGGTGCAGCAGAACTGGTCGCCGCGATCCGGCACGACCAGGCCCGGGGGAACCGGCAGGCCACAATGCGCACAGGTGGCGGCGGGAGGTGCCTGCAGCTCAGTGGGTGGCATGGACCCCACTTGTCGGCATGCCGCCCGCGGTGATCCCGACCCGGCCGGCGATGGTGAGCAGGCCCAGCACCACGAGCGCGGCGGCGGTGAGGACTGGCAGCCGACGGCGCAGGGGGCCCAGGGCGCGTTGGGCAGCCAGCCCCATCGCGGCCATCACCGGCACCGTCCCCAGCCAGAACGCCGCCATGACCAGGGCGCCGCTCGTGGGGGAGCCGGTTCCTGCGGCGGTCGCCACGAAGGCGTAGAGCCAGCCGCAGGGGAGGATGGTCGTGAGCAGGCCGAGCGCCGCGGCGCGCACCACCGGCGGACGGGACTGGAACCGGGCGACGAGGCGCCCCACCAGTTGTCGGAAACCTGGCGGGGGAGAGGCGCCGGGAACCCGGGCCCCGAGGGCCGCCAGGATGGTGAGGCTGCCCCAGAGCACCATGAGCGTCCCGGCCACGATCGCCGCCAGCCGTGGCAGCCCGGCCACGGCCCCGAGCTGGTTCATCCCGGCTCCCGCGATTCCCGCGATGGTGCCCAGGAACAGGTAGGAGAGCAGCCGGCCGAGATTGTACGCCATGTGTGGACCGGCCACGCGGGGTTCGGATTGGCCGGCATACAGGCACGCAAACGGCCCGCACATCGCCGCGCAGTGCGGACTCCCCAGCAGCGACGCGACCAGCACCGTGCCCATCAGGCTGATCATGGCGTGGGAAGGTCCCCGGCGGTGTCGTGGTGGAGCCGGGCCGTGAAGCGATCCGCGCCGCGCGCGACCGAGAAGCGCAGCTCCCAGATGCCGGGACGGCGGGCCGCGAGGGGACCGGCGTAGGTGCCGGCAGCGGTTTCGCTCAGGATCCCCGACACGACCGTGCTCCCTGCCGCATTGTGGGAGGCGGCGACCTGGACGACGGCGCCGGTCACGGGCGCGCCATTGCGATCCCGCAGGTGGATGGTGAGCGTGGTGGCGCCATCGGCGGGGATCGGCATTCCCACCACCACCAGTTCCCACCCGAGGGCAACATCCCGGTCGCGCTGGGCCATGGTGGAGTCCCAGTCCACTGCCTTCCGGTAGTAGTCGGGTTCCACCGCGAACGAGCGGTCGGCCCCCGCAATCCGCATCACCCAGAGGTTGCCGGCCACCGTCAGGCCCAGCACCGTCCCCATCGCCCAGGGCCACACCCGGCCGCTCGCGCTCATTGTCCCGCCCCCGCGCCCGGACCCTGCAGGCGGTAGGAAAGCTCCGCCACGAACCCGGCGCCGTCGGAGATGCGGATGGTCACGTCGCGACTCCCCGCCACGAACGCGTCCGGGGGGGCCACGACGAAGAAGCTGTTCTCGGTGGTGTGGCCGGCCGCCACCGGGACCGGGTTGACCGGGGCCACGAGGCGGAACGGCTCTCCCTCGGTGACGGCGATCCGGTAGGCACGCGGTGCGGCGGCCCGGTTGGTGAGCTTGACCCGGACCTGGTTGATGATCATGCCGGTCGGTTCGCGGGTGAACGGGGCGCCGATCCCGCGGAGCAGGGTGATGTCGGTGTCGACCTGGGTGCCGAGGTTGTAGATCAGCAGCCCGAGCGAGATCGCCATCACCGCGGGGTACAGGACCACCCGCGGGCGCAGGCGCGGCGAGGGCACCCCGGCGAGGGCGTCCTGCGAGGTGTAGCGGATCAGGCCCCGGGGCGTACCGACCTGGTCCATGATGGCGTCACAGGCGTCGGCGCACTGGGTGCAGTGGATGCACTCCATCTGGAGGCCGTCGCGGATGTCGATCCCGGTGGGGCAGGTCAGGACGCAGGCGCCACAGTCGATGCAATCCCCGGCGGTGGCGGCCCGCTCCTTGACCCCGCGCATCCGGGGCTCGCCGCGGTTGGGGTCGTACCCCACGATCAGGGACCGCCGGTCCAGCAATACCGACTGCAGCCGGCCGTAGGGGCAGGCGACGATGCAGGTCTGCTCACGGAACCAGGCGAAGTCCGCGAAGATCATCGCCGTGGTGCCGGCCATGACCAGGAACGAGGTCGGGTGCTCCACCGGCGAGCGGCGCACCCACTGCAGCAGTTGCTCGATCCCGACGAAGTACGCCAGGAAGGTGTGGGCCAGGAACAGGGCCAGCACCAGGTAGATGGCGTACTTGACGAGGCGCCGCGGGGCGAAGTGCCGCCGCTCGCGGTCAAGCTGCAGCGAGCCACTCCGGCCACCCTCCACCCAGCGCTCGATCGGCCGGAAGAGGAACTCGAGGTAGACGGTCTGGGGACAGGCCCAGCCGCACCAGACCCGGCCGAGCAGCGCGGTCAGGAGAAAGATCCCCAGGGCGATGCTGACCATCAGCAGCATCAGGAGCAGGGTGTCGGTCGGCAGGAAGGTGGTGCCGAAGAGGGTGAACTCCCGCCGGGGGATGTCGAGCAGGACGAGCGGCTTGCCGCCGATTCGCAGGTAGGGGAGCGCAAAGAACAGCACCATCAGGCCGTACGCCACCACCCGGCGCCAGCGCCAGAACCCTCCCGGGGAGAGCTTGGGCCGGAGCCAGCGCCGCGAGCCGTCCTCGTTGAGCGTGGAGAGGACCTGCAGCGGTGGCCGGGTGGTGGCGTGGCTCACCGGGGCGAATCCGGCGGTGTGGCGACGGTGGAATCGGCGGGCGGCGCCGCGCCGCCGCCCACGACACCTTCCGCGGCCTTGGGACTGGCGGGCGTCGTGCCGCGCAGGGCCAGGACGTAGGCCACCACCGCCTCGACCTGCTCGGGGGCGAGCATCGTTCCCCAGGCCGGCATCCCCTTGGCCAGGACCCCTTCGCTCACCACCGTGTAGACCTCCATTGCCGACTCCCCATGGAGCCAGGCGTCGTCGGTCAGGTTCGGGCCGATCACCCCACCGCCATCGGGGCCGTGGCAGGAGGCGCACATCTGGCCGAACGTGGTGCGTCCCAGATCCAGGGCGGTGGCATCCTCCCGGAGCGCCACGAGCGAGGCCTCGGTGGGGCCGGGGCGGGCCGCGGCGGCCTGGGCGCGCTGGGCCTCGGCCGCGGCGACCTCGGCCTCGTAGTCGGCGATCTGCCCCTCGCCCACCCCGATCCCCGGGACGTTGAACCAGTACAGGACCGAGAAGATGATCGTGGCCCACCAGGTCCAGACCCACCAGCGGGGCAGGGGATTGTCATACTCCTTGATGCCGTCGTATTCGTGGTCCAGCAGCATCGAGTCGTTCGGGTCGGTCTGGGTCACGGCTGGTCTCCGGTCCGCGCGCGGGGGGTGACGGGATGGTCGTCGTCCAGCGGCATCCGGCCGGCGGCCTCGAACTCCCGGCGGCGGCTGGGAGCGAAGACCCGGATGAGGATGGCCACGAACGCCACCAGGAAGAGGATCAGCGCCGCCTGGGCCCACCCGGCCAGGCCGGCGGCGGCCATGATGTCCGAGAGCTTCACTGCGACGCCCCTCCCCCGGCCGCGGCCGGGGCCGCCCGCCGGATGTCGGTGCCGAGGCGCTGGAGGTAGGCGACCAGCGCGGTGATCTCGCGGTCGGCCAGCCCATCGGGCCCGCCCTGTGCCAGGATCGATGCGGCCAGGGCGGCGGCCTGCTCCCGCGCCATCTCGGGGGCCCGCTGGAGCGCCTCCCCGTAGGGGTGGCCCAGCATGGCCAGGGCATCGACCCGCCGCTGGATCGAGGCGAAGTCGAGTTCATTGCGGAGCAGCCACGGATAGGCCGGCATCGTGGACCGCGCGGTGATGGCCCGCGGGTCCTCCATGTGGCGCACATGCCAGAGATCGGGATACTTGCCCCCCTGGCGCGCCAGGTCCGGCCCGATCCGGCGCGATCCCCACAGGAACGGGCGGTCATAGATGAACTCGCCCGGCTTGGAGTACTCGCCGAACCGCTCGGTCTCGTGGCGGAACGGCCGGATCATCTGCGAGTGGCAGTTGAAGCATCCCTCGCGGATGTAGATGTCGCGGCCGGCGAGTTCCAGCGGGGTGTAGGGCTGCACCGACGCGATGGTCGGGACATTGGACTTGATCAGGAAGGTCGGGACGATCTCGAAGATCGAGGCCACCACCACCGCCACGGTCACCATCACCGTGAAGGTCACGGGGAGGCGCTCCCAGGTCCGGTGCCAGGCCGCATCGATGAACCGGGCGAAGACCCCGGCGCGCGGCGCCGCGGGCGCCGGCGCGGGCGCCAGGGGCAGCAGCCGGGGCGCCTGGACCTCGGGGTCGGCGTAGGTGGCCGGGCGCGAGCGCCAGGTCATCCAGATGTTGTAGCCGAAGATCACCATGCCGGTCAGGTAGAGCGTGCCCCCGACCACCCGCAGCCAGTACATCGGCAGCAGCTTGACGACGGTCTCGACGAAGTCCGGGAACTGGAGCCGGCCGGTCTCGTCGAAGGCCCGCCACATCAACCCCTGGGTCAGCCCGGCACTGTAGATCGCCGTGACGTACAGCAGGATCCCCAGCGTCGCCACCCAGAAGTGCACCTCGGCGAGCTTCTGGCTGTGGAGCTTCGTCTGGTAGAGCCGGGGCAGCAGCCAGTAGACCATCCCGAAGGTCAGCAGCCCGTTCCACCCCAGCGCCCCGGTGTGGACGTGGGCAATCACCCAGTCGGTGTAGTGGGCCAGCGCGTTGACGCTCTTGACCGAGAGCATCGGACCCTCGAAGGTCGACATCCCGTACGCGGTGATCGCCACCACGAAGAACTTCAGGATCGGGTCCGAGGCCACCTTCTGCCAGGCGCCGCGCAGCGTCAGCAGCCCGTTGATCATGCCGCCCCACGACGGCATCCAGAGCATCACCGAGAACAGCATCCCCAGCGTCGAGGCCCACTCGGGGAGGGCGGTGTAGTGCAGGTGGTGCGGCCCGGCCCAGATGTACAGGAAGACGATCGACCAGAAGTGCAGGATCGACAGCCGATAGCTGAAGACCGGCCGCTCCGCCGCCTTCGGCAGGAAGTAGTACATCAGCCCCAGGAACGGCGTGGTGAGGAAGAACGCCACCGCATTGTGGCCATACCACCACTGCATGAAGGCGTCCTGCACCCCGGCGTAGATCGGGTAGCTCTTGAACAGTCCCGCCGGGACCACCAGGTTGTTGAAGATGTGCAGCACCGCGACGGTGATGATGCTGGCGATGTAGAACCAGATCGCCACGTAGAGGTGCCGCTCCCGCCGCTTGGCGATCGTGCCGAAGAAGTTGACCGCGAAGATCACCCAGACCACCGCGATCGCGATGTCGATCGGCCACTCCAGCTCGGCGTATTCCTTCGCCTGGGTGATCCCCAGCGGCAGGGTGATCGCCGCCGCCACGATGATCAGCTGCCAGCCCCAGAAGTGCAGCGCGCTCAGGGTGTCGCTCCACATCCGCGCCTTGAGCAGCCGCTGGGTCGAGTAGTAGACCCCCGTGAAGATCGCGTTCCCCGCGAAGGCGAAGATCACCGCGTTGGTGTGCAGGGGACGCAGCCGCCCGAAGCTCAGCCAGGGGAGGTCGAAGTTGAACATCGGATGGGCCAGCTGCAGGGCGATGATCAGCCCGACCAGCATCCCGATCACCCCCCAGGCGAAGGTGGCGATCATGAACTTTCGGACGATGGCGTCGTCGTACCGGAAGGTGTCGAGCTGGGCGCTCATGCAGGGGTCTCCATGGGCTGCGGATGAAGGGGCTCAGGCCGCGCGAAAGATGGTGCCGGAATCATGAAGGTTTGGCACGTCGCGAGTGAAGAACTCTTGCAGGTCGGTCTGCAGGCCTGCCCCGGTCAGGCGCCTCGGGTGGCCCGCAGGGCATTGAGGATCACCGCCACGTCCACCCCTTCCTGGAGCAGCGCACCGGTCGTCGGCGGGATGTGGCCCATCGCCGCCACCACCATCGCCACCGCGGAGAGGCCCAGGCCCACGCCGAGGCTCTGCCGGGCGATCCGCATCGTGTCGCGCCCGATGTCGAGCGCCGCCGGGACCCCCCGCAGGTCATCCTCGAGCAGCACGACATCCGCCGACTCGGCGGCGATCCCCCCCCCGTGCCCCGCCAGCGCCATCCCCACCTGGGCGGTGCTCAGCGCCGGGGCGTCGTTGGTGCCGTCGCCCACCATCAGGACCCGGCGCCCCTCCTTGAGCAGCGTGCGGAGGCGGGTGACCTTCTCCTCCGGGAGGAGGTCGCCAGCCACCTCGGCGATGCCGAGCGCGGCGCCCATCCGGACCACGTTGCCGGCCTGGTCGCCCGAGAGCATCAGGATCCGGCCGATTCCCCGCGCGCCAAGCTGAGCCACGATCTCGGCCGCGTTGGGCCGCACCTGGTCGGCATAGGTCAGGATCCCGGCCGCCTGCCCGTCGAGCG
Source organism: Gemmatimonadales bacterium (assembly GCA_048499805.1). GTDB lineage: Bacteria > Gemmatimonadota > Gemmatimonadetes > Gemmatimonadales > GWC2-71-9 > JAWXBA01. Next base: position 50,861 of record JASNZF010000006.1, read on the forward strand.
CCACGAATGCCTGGAGCCCGGACCGGTCGCCGGGTGCCGCCGCGAATCCCTCCACCGCCGCCGGGGCCTGCTCCCGGATCAGCGAGGCCGCCCCGACCACGATCGTCCGTCCCTCGACCACCCCGCGCACCCCGCGGCCGGGGGCCTCGACCACCCTGCTGGCCTCCGGCAGCGCCCCCCCATCGCGGGTCGCCCGGGCGACCGTCGTGCGGGCCAGCGAATGCCCCGACCCCTGTTCCACCGCCGCCGCCAGCCGGAGGACCGCCTCGCCCGAGTCGGCACCAAGCGGGATCACCCCGGTCACCTCCGGCTGCCCGATCGTCAGGGTCCCGGTCTTGTCGAAGACCACGGTGTCGATCGCCGCGAGCGCCTCCAGCGCCCCACCGTGGCGGATCACGATCCGCTGGCGGGCGGCCCGGTTGATCCCGCCGATGATCGCCACCGGGGTGGCGAGGATCAAGGGACAGGGGGTCGCGACGACCAGCACCGCCAGCACCCGCACCGGGTCGCCCGACGCCAGCCAGGCCACCGCGCACACCAGCATCGTCAGGGGGGTGAACCAGATCGCCCATCGGTCGGCCACCCGCTGGAGCGGGGCCTTGCTCGCCTGGGCGGTCCGGACCAGCTCGACGATCCGGGCATACAGCGATTCCCCGGGTCGCGCCGTCGCCTCGAGCGTGATCGCGCCGTGCCGGTTGATGGCCCCGCTCCGAACCGGATCCCCGACCGTGACGGGGACCGGCATCGGTTCGCCGGTGAGGCGGGCGGTGTCAAGCTCCGACTCGCCGGCCACCACCAGCCCGTCGCACGGCAGCATCTCGCCCGGCCGCACCAGCAGGCGATCCCCGATCGCCACCGCGTCCACCGGGACGTCCCGGACCTCGCCCCCCGCCCCCAGCCGATGGGCCACCTGTGGGGCGGCATCCTCCAGCTCGCGCACGGCGCGCGAGGCCCGTCGCTCCGCCCGCCGCTCCAGTTCCTCGCCCCCGCTCTGCATCAGGGCCACCAGCAACCCGGCCGCGGGCTCGCCGAGGAGGAGGGCGGTCAGGATCGCCAGGGACGCCACCAGGTCCGCCGCCAGCTTGCCGGCGAGCGCCCCGCGCAGGGTGCGGTAGACGAGGGGGAGGCCGGTCAGCCAGAGCCCAAGGGTCCAGATGGGGGTACTGAAGGCGGCCAGGCCCGGAAGGAGCCTGGCCGCGACGCCGGCCAGCAGGAAACCCAGGGCCGCGGCCGGCAGCACCGGCGCGGGCCAGGGTCGGGTCACGAAACCGCTTGGCGGCGTGATGCGGTGGAGGGAGCCTGGCGGCGGCTGGGTTCCGCGTGCCGGAGGCTGAAGCCGACTCCCCGCACCGTCTCGATCCGCTGGTCGCCGGTGAGCTTCAGCAGCTTCCGCCGGAGGTTGCCGACGTGCACGTCCACCACGTTGCTCTCGGGGTCGAAGTGCATGTCCCACACCTTCTCCAGCAGGGTGGTCCGGCGGACGACCTCCTCGGGGTGCAGGAGGAAGAACTCGAGGAGCTGGAACTCCTTCGCCGTGAGCTGCAGCGGCGTGTCGCCCACCGAACTCTGGTGCCGCAGCCGATCCAGGGTGATCGACCCGAAGCGCAGCACGTCCAGGCGCTCGGCGCCGCCCCGCCGCGTCAGCGCCCGCATCCGCGCCAGCAGTTCCTCGAAGCGGAACGGCTTGGCCAGGTAGTCATCGGCGCCGGCGTCGAGCCCGCGGACCACATCCTCGACGGCGTCCCGCGAGGTGAGCATCAGGATCGGGGTGTTGCGCCCCTCCCGCCGCAGCTCCATCGCCACCTGGAAGCCGTTCTTCTTCGGCAGCATGACGTCGAGCAGGATGACGTCATACTGGTAGACGTGGGCCAGCACCGTGGCCTCCTCGCCGTCCGGCGCGACGTCCACGGTATAGCCCTCTTCCTTCAGTCCCTGCTCGATGAACCCGGCGACCTTCCGGTCGTCCTCCACGATGAGAACTTTCATGGGGCCCATTCTATGAAGAAGTCCATGAACTCAATGGTAACTGGTAGTTAAGGTGTCTTCATGATTTGGCGCCGGCCTCGACCTCGATTGGCAGTTCCAATATGAAACGTCCGCCGCCTCCCGCGTTGGTGGTGGCGTACAGGTTCCCCCGGAGCAGCTGGGCCAGGCGCCGGGAGAGCGGCAAGCCCAGCCCCGTCCCCAGCCGTTCCTCGCCGGCCTTCGTCTCGTAGACGTCGAAGATCCGTTCCACCTGATCTTCGGAGAGTCCGGGCCCCTCATCCTCGACCAGGACCCGGGCCAGCCGGTCCAGGTGCTCCATCACGATCCGGACCCGGGATCCCTCCGGGGTGTGGCGGATCGCGTTGCCCACCACGTTGACCAGGATCTGCTCGACGCGCTGGGAATCGGTCCGGCAGGTGACCACCTCGTCCGGCAGCAGGCACACGAGCTGGACCCGCTTCGCGGCCGCCGCCGGCTCCACGCGCGTGACGGCGTGCCGGATGATCGCCACGCAGTCGTGCTCGCGGATCACCGGGCGCAGCCGGTCCTCATCCAGGCGGCTCAAGTCGAGCAGGTCGTTGATCAGGGCGCTGGCCCCTTCGGCGGCGTCGAGCACCTCATACGCAGCCCGCGGGACCGATGCGGGGTCCTTCTTCCGGGTCAGCATCTCGGCCCACCCCAGCACCGCGGCCAGCGCGTTGCGCAACTCGTGGTTGACCATCGCGAAGAACCGCTCGCGGGTCCGGTGCAGCTGCTGCACCTCGGCGAGCAGCCGGGCGCTCTCCTCGTGCAGCCGGGCATTCTCCACCGCCCCCGCGATCTGGGTGGCCAGGAGGCCCGCCACGTACTCGTCCTCCTCCGAGAACTCCGGGGCGGAAGTCTTGTCGGTGAGATAGAGCTCCCCCAGCACACCGCGGGCCCCGATGATCGGCACCCCGAGGAACGACTTCATCGGCGGATGCCCGGGGGGAAACCCCGAGGAGTCCGGGTGCAGCGTGAGGTCAGGCAGGCGGAGGGGCTTCTGGTCGCGAATGAGGACGCCCAGGATGCCGTGCCCCCTGGGCAGCGCCCCCATCCTGGCCCGCTCCTCCGCGGGAATCCCGACCGTGGTGAAGCTCTCGAGGCTCCGGCGGTCGGCCGCGAGCAGGCCCACCGCCGCGTACTTCGCGTGCAGCAACCGCCGGCTCAACAGCGCCACCTGGTCCAGCACCTTCTCGAGGTGGACTTCGGTCACCAGGGCCGACCCCGAGGTGACCAGGTGCTCCAGACGGTCGGTCAGGGCATTGTGGCGTTTGGGCATGCTGGATTCTAGCGCCGTCCGGAAGGGCAGGCCATTGCCACCCCGGCTTCTTCGGCGCCGATTCACGGTTCCTTCATTCCCGCATCGTTACCCTCCCAGTCCATGGCGCGGACCCCGACTCCCACGCGAGTCCTTCCCATTGTGGTGGCCTATCAGGACACCCCCGCCGCAGGCGGAGTCATCGAGGCGGCGCGCTCGGTGGCGTCTCGCCTGTCGGCGCCCCTCCTGCCGGCCAGGGTGGCCTGGCGACCGGACACCATGGATCCCGCAGGCGCTCCCCGGGCCCGGCCGCCGGTTGAGGGGCGGGACGCCCACCCCCTGCTGGAGGGGGTGCCCGCGATTGAGATCGTTCGGTACGCCGAGTTGAAGCGGGCAGGGCTGCTGATTCTGGGCGATGGTCAGGAGGACGAGGGGGCCGGCGACACGCTCAAGGAACTCGCGGATGCCGTTGTGCGCCGGGCCGATGTGCCGTGCCTGATCCTGCCGACGGGGCAGGACCGCCTGGCACGAACTCTCGTGGCACTGGACGGATCCGAGCGGGGAATGCGGGCCCTGCGCGTGGCGTGGGGGATGCGGGCCATCCAGGACGGCGAGCTGACAGCGATGTATGTCAGCACCGAGCGGGAGCAACGGGCGGGGGTGGTTGGTCCGCCCGGGGCCCGGGCGCAGGAGATTGGGGCTCGGGTGACCGAGACACTGGGACCCGGGTCAGGAGTTGCCGTTCTGCACCGCCGGGGGGATGTTGTGGACGAGGTGCTCCGGGGCCTCTCGGCCGAAGCAGGCGACCTGCTGGTGGTCGGGGTGCGACGCGGCGGCCCAGCCGATCCCAGCGAGAGCACCGGCGAGGGGCGCCGCCTGCTCGCGGCGGCCCGCTGTGCCGTACTCACCGTTCCCCTCTGATCGGAGGATGCTGGCATGGTACGCAACATGGGTGCGCTCGACCGGACCATTCGGCTGCTGGCAGGGATCGGGCTCCTGGGCTTGTACGGGGCGCTGGAGGCCCCGCTCAAGTACTTCACCCTGATCGGACTGGTCTTCCTGGGGACCGCCATCACCGGGGTCTGCCCGCTGTACTCGGTCTTCGGCTGGCGGACCTGCAAGCCCCCGGTTGACTCGACCCGACCGTGATCCTCGACCAGGGGCTCCACCTGGCGGTGGCCGGGTTGGTGGGCCTTGCCGTGGGAATCGAACGCGAGTGGTCCGGCCACGCGGTCGGGCCGCACGCCCGCTTCGCCGGGGTGAGGACGTTCCTTCTCCTCGGCCTGCTCGGGGGAGTCGCCGGTACCATCATGGCCGCCGGGCACACCGCGGCCGGAGTGGCGCTGCTGGCCGGAGGCCTCGGGCTCACGATGGTCGCCTACTTCATGGCGGCCCGCCGCCCGGACGATGTCGAGGCGATCGAGGCGACCACCGAGGTGGCCGCCTTGGTGGTGATCGGGCTCGGGGTCATCGCCACGCTCGGCTACCCGGCCATCGCCAGCGCGGTGACGGCGGTTGTGGTGCTGGCGCTCCGCGAGAAGAGCACGATCCAGGGGTTCGTCACCCGGATCGGGGAGCCGGAGTTGCGGGGCGCCCTGCAGTTCGCCGTCCTCGCCCTGGTGGTGCTGCCCCTCCTTCCCGAGGGACCCTACGGACCCCTGGGAGGGATTCGGCCCCGGACCCTCTGGACGGTGGTCCTGGTCTTCTCGGGCCTCAACTACCTGGGGTACCTGGCCCGGAGGATCCTGGGCCAGCGCCGGGGGTTCGGGATCGCTGGCGCGCTGGGTGGGCTGGTGTCCTCCACTGCAGTCACCCTCACCTTTGCCCGGCGCTCGCGGAGCGAGCCCCAGCACGCCACTGCGCTCGGGATCGGGGTGCTGGCCGCGTGCACGGTGCTCATCCCGAGGGTGTTCGGCATCGCCTGGGTGCTCAACCCCGGCCTGGGCAACGTGCTCGCCCTGGGGCTCCTGCCCTCGCTGGTGCTTGGCCTCGGGGTGGTCGCCGTCCTCCGCCGGCCCCAGCCGGGCGAGAATGAGGAGACCGATCCACCGGCCGTCGGGAATCCCCTGGGACTCGGGTCGGCCATTCGGATGGCCCTGGCGTTCCAGGTCGTGATGTTGGCCCTCGAGTTTGCCGGCACTCGGTATGGCACGGGGGGGCTCTTCGGCTCGGCGGCGCTGCTCGGGCTGACCGACATGGATGCCCTGACATTTTCGGTGAGTCGCCTGGGCGAGGCCGAGGTTCCCAACGGGGTTGCGGCGCAGGCGATCATGATTGGCGTGGCCACCAACACCCTCCTCAAGCTCGCCAGCGCCATGGTACTCGGCTCGGCCGGGTTTCGGCGGGTGGCAGGGAGGGGATTGACGGGGCTCGCGATGGCTGCTGCGCTGGGATGGGCGCTGCTGGCGTTTCGATGATCCGCGGTGGGCGCCCCACCACCGGGTGGGGCCAACAGTAACAGGGGGGACGGCATGCTCAAGACAATCCTGGTACCACTCGACGGCTCCCGGTTTGCGGAAGCCGCGCTGCCCATGGCGCAGCGGCTCGCCGAGGAGTCGGGCGGCCGTCTGCACCTGTTGCTGGTGCACCACCCGCTCCCGGCCTGGAACCCGGCGATCAGCTTTCCGGATGGCGGCGCCGCCATCGAGGAGGCGAATCGCGAGCGTGAGACGGCATACCTCGCCGAGCTGGCCGTCCGCCTGGGCCGGGACGCCGGGGTGCCTGTGCAGCACGCCCTCGTCCGGGGCACCCCGGGCGAGGCGATCGCCGCCCATGCGGGCCACGTCGGGGCCGGCCTGATCGTGATGGCCACCCATGGACGCGGGCCGGTCTCCCGCTTCTGGTTGGGCAGCACCACCGATTACGTTTTGCGCCACGTGGACATCCCGGTGCTCGCGGTCCATCCTCCCGTGGACGAGGGCGGTGTGCCGCGGGGCACCCCGAAGATCCGACGCATTCTCGTCCCGGTGGATGAGTCGCCGCTCTCGCGCCAGGTGGTGGCCCCGGCGGAGGAGCTCGCGACACTTCTCGGCGCGGAGCTGCTGCTGCTCTCGGTGCTGGAGCCGGTGATCGGCATCATGGACCCGGCGCTGCCGTTTCCGGCCAACGTCGATCCCGCCATGGAGCAGGCCCGGTGCGAGGCGGCGGAGGGCGACCTGCACGCCCTCGCGCGCGAGATCACCGACCGGGGTGGCAAGGCGCGGAGCCTCACGGTGTCCGCGCTCGGGGTCGGGGCCACCATTCTCGAGGTCGCGGAGCGCGAGGGCGCCGACCTGATCGCCATGAGCACCCACGGCGCGGGAGGACTGCGCCGCGCCTTCGTCGGCAGTGTCACGGACAAGGTCATTCGCGGATCGCCGGTGCCGGTGCTGGCCTGGCGGCCGCCGCAGGGTTGAGGTCCACGCTTTTCATCCAGGGGGAGTCGTGTCCAGTTCACTTCGCAGGATCGGGCTGCTGGCGATGCTCGTGATGGTGTCCCCCCTCGCGGAGGCCGTCGGGATCCCGGTCTTTGCGCGGCGCTACAAGGTCAGCTGCCAGCTCTGCCACAACCCGGTGCCAGCCCTCACCGCATTTGGCGAGGCCTTCGCCGGCAATGGCTTCCGGATGTCGGCCGATGAGCCGGCCCGCGACACCATCAACACCGGCGACCCGATGCTCTGGTTGCCCAGCGACCTGCCGCTGGCCTTCCGGCTCGACGCCTACGCCCAGGCCTACGCTGGCGGGAACGCCGCCACCGACTTCCAGGGACCGTACACCCTCAAGGTGCTCGGCAGCGGCTCCATCAGCCGGAAGCTGTCGTGGTATGTCTACGCGCTGCTCCTCGAGCGCGGGGAGTATGGCGGGGTCGAGGACGCCTACATCAACGTCAACGATGTCGGCGGCAAGGACGTGGACCTCATGCTCGGCCAGTTCCAGCTCTCCGACCCGCTCTTCAAGCGGGAACTGCGCCTGATGTTCGAGGACTACGCGATCTATCGGGCCCGGATCGGCGACGATCCCCTCACCCTGACCTACGACCGCGGCGCCATGGCGATCGCGGACGTGGCCGGGTTCGGGGTCACCGGCGTGGTGGCCAACGGCAACGGCATCGGGGCCGCCCAGTCCAACCGGCGCTTCGACAACGGGCCCGGCAAGGTCGGGATGCTGCGGCTCACCCGCGACCTCGGCGAGGGCCTCCGCGTCGGCGGCTTCGGCCTCTACAGCAGGAATGCCAGCGACGGCGTGGACAACAAGGCCACCATGGTCGGGGCCGATGCCACGATCAGTCGCGGACCGGTCGAGGTGAACCTCCAGTACATCCACCGCGAGGACGACGATCCGGCCTTCGTCGGCGCGGGTTCCACCCTGACCAAGACCGATGGCGGCTTCGCCGAGGTGCTCGTGCGGCCGGCCAACAGCCGCTGGTACGGGTTCGGGTTGTACAACCTGGTCGAGTCGGATCGTCCTTATCTTGACATCCGGGTGGGTGGCGCCGCCGGCATCACCCGGTACGAAACCGCCACCGCCGGCCTCGGCTACCTGGTCATGCGCAACTTCAAGATCAGCGCCGAGGGCACCTGGGACATGGAAATGGAGAGGACGCGATGGACGTTCGGCATCGTCACCGCATTCTGACGCTCGTGGTGGGGGGGCTGCTGGCCGGCGCACTGCCGGCCCGCGCCCAGGCAGTCCCCGATTCGCTGCCCGTGGGCGTCACGCCCAAGATGGTGCAGGACGGCAAGGCGCTCTTCCTGGGGGCTGGCCTCTGCATGGCCTGCCATGGCATGGAGGCCAAGGGCGGGATCGGTCCCGACCTGACCGCCGGAAAGTGGCTCCATGGGGCGGGGAGTTACGCGGAGTTGGTCGCCCGGATCACCTCCGGGGTGCCCCTGGAGGAATCCGCCACCGGCCAGATGATGCCGCCCGGGGGGGGCGGTGGGCTCAGCGCGGCGCAGGTCAAGGCCGTCGCGGCCTACGTCTGGAGCGTCAGCCGGCGGAAGACCCCGGGCTGAGCCGATGGACGCGGGCCTCCCGGCGCGCACCGCCACCGTCCGTTGCCGCTTCTGCGGCCGGCGCAACCGGGTGGACATCGCCCGGGTCTCCGCCCGGCCGCGCTGCGCCGATTGTACCCGCCCGATCCTGCTCGACCGACCGCTCCCGGTCACCGCGGAGGAGTTCCACGAGGTGATCGGCAGCGCCGGGGTACCGGTGCTGGTGGACTTCTACGCCGACTGGTGCGGCCCCTGCCGCATCGTGGCGCCGGTGCTCGATGAGCTGGCCCTGCGGCACCAGGGCGAGTTGCTGGTCCTCAAGGTCGACTCCGACCGCTTCCCCGAGCTGACCCGGCAGCACGGGGTCCGCGGGATCCCGACCCTGCTCCTCTTCGACGAGGGCCGCGAGGTGCGGCGCCACGTTGGCGCCGCCTCGCTGGCCGACCTCCAGCGCCTCACCGGACTCTAGCCCCCAGCGCGCCGCCGGCCTCGCCGCCGCGCGGGCGGCGATCGTCATCCCGAGTTCATCCTTCCTTCAGTACCTCGATGCTATCTTGGACACAGTCCCCGGGCTCGCGCGAGTCCTCCCGTTCCACCCCCGCAGGTCGGCGGCGCGGAGCCGCCAGGGAGGGCATCATGTCACTCGTCAAGACAGCACCACTCGCCACCGTCAAGCAGGACATGGACAAGGTCTTCGAGCGTCTCTTCGGCGGAGCGCTCTGGCCGGAACTGCCCCGCGCCAAGGCCTTCGAGTCGCTCTGGGAGCCGGCCCTGGACTTCAGCGAGGCCGAGAATGAGTACATCGTCCGGCTGGAGATCCCCGGCGTCACCCGGGACGACCTCGATGTCAGCATCGACGGCACGCTGCTCACCCTGAGCGGCAAGCGCGAACTGTTCGAGGAGAAGAAGGGGGAGGACTATCTCTGGCAGGAGCGGCAGAGCGGCCGGTTCATGCGGACGCTCCGGCTCCCCGCACCGGTCAAGGAGTCCGACGTGGTGGCCACGTACGAGAACGGGATGCTGATGGTCAAGCTGCCCAAGCTCCCGCTCCCGGCCAAGAACAAGATCACGGTCAAGTAGTCCCTCCGGGGCGCGGAGCGGCGCCCCCTCCTCGCGCCCCGGCCCGGTCCCGCTGGACCGGGCCGGGGCAGTTCATTGCCCCCCAGCGGCTTGCCCCACTTTCCACTGTCCATTTCTCAGCCCCCAGCCCCCAGCCCCCAGCCCCCAGCCCCCATTCCCCGTTCCCCATTCCCCATTCCCCCTTACCTTTGAGGGATGAACCTGCTCCTCGCCCTCCAGGCCGCCAACCCGTCCGCCCCCGCCGACAGCACCGGGGTGGTGGGCAACATCGCCCAGGTCTTCGACCTCTCCAGCGGGGCGCTGCTTGACCTCGCGATCCGCCTCGCCTTCATCTGGTTTCTCGTCTGGGTCGCCAACCAGGCGGTCCGGGTGGTGGCCCGCCGGATCGTGCTCCATGCCGATGATGGCGACGATACCACCCTCTCCGCCCGGGAGAAGCGGGGCCAGACGGCGGCGCAACTCCTCCGCTCGGTGGGGCGGGTGGCCTCCATCATCTTCGGCATCTTCGCCAGCCTCAACCTCTTCATCGACATCGGCCCGATCCTCGCCGGCGCCGGCATCCTCGGCCTGGCCGTCTCGTTTGGCGCCCAGAGCCTGGTCAAGGACATCATCAGCGGCTTCTTCATCCTGGTCGAGGACCAGTTCACGGTGGGCGATGTCATCGAGGCCGCCGGCAAGACCGGCAAGGTCGAGCGCATGACCCTGCGCATGGTCGCGCTCCGCGACCTGCGGGGCGTCCTCCACATGATCCCGAACGGCCAGCTGAATACCGTCAGCAACGTGACCCGGTCGTGGTCCCGGGCGGTGGTCGACGTCGGGGTTGCCTATGGGGCGCCGATCGACCGGGTCCTCGAGGTCTTCCGGGACGAGGCCCGCCGCTTCGCCAAGGATCCCGCCTGGCAGGCGCGGCTCGAGGGGGTTCCCGACGTGATGGGGATCGACGAGCTGGGCGACAGCGCCGTGGTCATCCGCACCGCCATCCGCACCATTCCCGGCGTCCACTGGGAGTGCGGACGCGAGTTCCGCCGCCGGATCAAGAACCGGCTGGACGCCGAGGGGATTGAGATCCCGTTCCCGCAGCGGACCGTCCACCTCCGGGAGTCCGGCGCGGCGGAGGCGGACGCGTGACGCTGCGCCTCTACAACACCATGACCCGCCAGGTGGAGCCGTTTGCCCCGCTGGCGCCGCCCCGGGTGTCGCTCTACACCTGCGGCCCCACGGTCTACAACTACGCCCACATCGGCAACTTCAGGACCTTCCTCTTCGAGGACCTGCTGCGCCGGTGGCTCGAGGCCAGCGGGTACGACGTCTACCACATCATGAACCTCACCGATGTGGACGACAAGACGATCAAGGGCGCCGCGGCCGCCGGGGTCCCGCTCACCACGCACACCGCGCGGTTCACCGAGGCGTTCTTCGAGGATTGCGACTACCTCCGGCTCCGGCCGGCCCACGTCCATCCCAGGGCCACCGAGTTCGTGGCGCCGATGGTCCGCCTGGTGGAGGGGCTGCTGGAGAAGGGGATCGCCTATCGCGGCGATGACGGCTCGGTCTACTTCGCCATTGCCAAGTTCCCCGGGTACGGCAAGCTCTCCCGGCTCGACACCCGGGAACTCAAGGCCGGGGCAGGCGGCCGGACCTCCGAGGATGAGTACGCCAAGGAGGATGCCCGCGACTTCGTCCTCTGGAAGGCGGCCCGTCCCGAGGACGAGGCCGTCGGCGCCGCCTGGGACGCCCCGTTCGGGCGCGGTCGCCCCGGCTGGCACCTGGAGTGCTCCGCGATGGCGCTCGACCTGATCGGCAGGGAACTCGGCGCCGATGTGCTCGACATCCACGCCGGCGGGATCGACCTCGTCTTCCCCCACCACGAGGACGAGATCGCCCAGTCGTGTGCGTTCACCGGGCAGGCCGAGTTTGCCCGGGTCTGGATGCACGGCGAGTTCCTGACCATGGCCGGCACCAAGATGTCCAAGCGGTTCGGCAACATCCTCACCGCCCGCGACCTGCGCGAGGAGCGGGTCGATGCCGCGGCCGTGCGGTTGCTGCTGTTCCAGACCCACTACCGCCAGAAGCTCGACTTTACCGACCAGGCGCTCGAGGCGGCCGGGGAAGGGGTCCGCCGGCTCGGCGACTTCGATCGGCGGTTGCGGGCCGCCCCGCGGGGAGACGACCCCGCCATGACCGCCGCCGCCGCACTGATGCGCGAAGGGTTCGTCGCCGCGATGAACGAGGACCTCAACGCCCCCCAGGCGGTGGCGGCGGTCTTCACCTTCGTGCGCGAGGCCAACCGGCTGCTCGACGCCGGGGCCGCGGTGCCCGGGGACGCCCTGGCCGCCTGGGACCTGGTCGATGCCGTCCTCGCGGTACTCCCGACCCCGGGGCTCGGCGGAGCGATCGCCGTCGGCGCGGCCGACGGGGCGGGGGAAGGGACCTGGAGCGAGGCGCCTCCCGCCGAGGCAGGGCAGCTGGAACCCTGGGCGGTGTACTGGGCGGGCCGCCGCCTGGAGGCAAAGGCCGCCAAGGACTTCGCCACCGCAGACCGGTTGCGGAAGCTCTTGCAGGACAGTGGTTTCGAGGTCAGGGACCGGAAGGACGGGGTGGTGGAGGTGGTGCGGAGGTGAGGGGGAATGGGGAATAGGGAATGGGTTGCTGAAGGGTACGACTCTGTCCTTGGGGGCCTGGGAGCCTTCCCCGGATCCCTAAGGAGTCCACCCCATTCCCCATTCCCCATTCCCCAGTCCCCAGTCCCCAGTCCCCAGTCCCCCCGGACCCGCCGACCCCCGGACCCCCGGACCCCCGGACCCCCCGACCCGCCACCCCGCCACCCCGCCCCACCCATCCCGTTGACTCCCCGGAAATCCCCATGTATCATACGGGTCTGTCTTGATTCAGCGGCGGTTACGTCGCTGGCGTAGCTCAATTGGCAGAGCACCCGCCTTGTAAGCGGGAGGTTAAGGGTTCGATTCCCTTCGTCAGCTTCGGCCAGGCGCGACGCGGAAGGGCAGGCGGCACACGGTGGGGTGGCCGAGTGGCTAATGGCAGCAGACTGTAAATCTGCCGGGCTCTGCCCTACGTAGGTTCGAATCCTACCCCCACCATGGCAGGAAGGCAGCAGGGCGGCGGGGCAGGGGGGCAGCAGGATCGGTGGACGGCGGGACGGGTGGCACGAGGCGGCGCTGTTCGGGCCCCCCCCGCCCCCCTGCCATGCTGCCCCCCGGCAGAGACGCGGGTGTAGCTCAGTTGGTAGAGCATCAGCCTTCCAAGCTGAGGGTCGCGGGTTCGAGTCCCGTCGCCCGCTTCGCCGACGGCGGGCCGTCGGCCCCGAGAGCAGGACGAGTGGTGCGCTCGCGTAGCTCAGTTGGTAGAGCACATCCTTGGTAAGGATGAGGTCACCGGTTCAATCCCGGTCGCGAGCTCTGGAACGTTGCGCGGCTGGGCGCGAGGCGGTCGCGGGTTGATCGGCACCCCTGATAGGTGCCACCCCGGGCTGGCCGGACGCCACCGCGCAGCAGGAATGCAGGACGCAAACCGGAAAGAGGGAACCTGGCGCCCCGCGGGCGACGGTGTTCCCCCTTTCCCTCTGATCTCGACTCTTGGCAGGGCAGGGGAAGCCGCTCATGGCAAAGGCAAAGTTCGACCGCACCAAGCCGCACGTGAACGTGGGCACGATCGGGCACGTGGACCACGGGAAGACGACCCTGACGGCGGCGCTGACGAAGATGTCGTCGGACAAGGGGTACGGGACGAAGTACATCTCGTACGACGAGGTGGCGAAGGCGTCGGCGTCGCAGGGGCGGCGGGACCCGACCAAGATCCTGACGATCGCGACCAGCCACGTGGAGTACGAGACGGAGGCGCGGCACTACGCGCACGTCGACTGCCCGGGGCACGCGGACTACGTGAAGAACATGATCACGGGGGCGGCCCAGATGGACGGGGCGATCCTGGTGGTCTCGGCGGTGGACGGGCCGATGCCGCAGACGCGGGAGCACGTGCTGCTGGCGCGGCAGGTGAACGTGCCGAAGATGGTGGTGTTCCTGAACAAGTGCGACCTGGTGGATGACGAGGAGCTGCTGGACCTGGTGGAGCTGGAGGTCCGGGACCTGCTGAGCCAGTACCAGTTCGACGGGGACAACGTGCCGGTGATCCGGGGCTCGGCGATCAAGGCGATCGAGGGCGACCCGGCGTGGGTGGCGAAGCTGGAGGAGCTGTACGCGGCGCTGGACAGCTACATCCCGGAGCCGGTGCGGGAGACGGACAAGCCGTTCCTGATGCCGGTGGAGGATGTCTTCTCGATCACGGGGCGGGGGACGGTGGCGACGGGGCGGATCGAGCGGGGGATCATCAAGGTGCAGGACGAGGTGGCGGTGGTGGGGTTCGGGTCGGACAAGAAGACGGTGGTGACGGGGGTGGAGATGTTCCGCAAGCTGCTGGACCAGGGGCAGGCGGGGGACAACGTGGGGTTGCTGCTGCGGGGCGTGGACAAGACGGAGATCGAGCGGGGAATGGTGCTGGCGAAGCAGGGGAGCATCACGCCGCACACGCAGTTCACCGCGGAAGTCTATGTGCTGACGAAGGAAGAGGGGGGGCGGCACACGCCGTTCTTCAAGGGGTACCGGCCGCAGTTCTACTTCCGGACGACGGACGTGACGGGGGCGGTGGAGATGCCGGCGGGGGTGGAGATGGTGATGCCGGGGGACAACATCTCGGTGACGGTGGAGCTGATCACGCCGATCGCGATGGAAGAGGGGCTGCGGTTTGCGATCCGCGAGGGCGGCCGGACGGTGGGCGCCGGGGTCGTGGCCAAGATCCTGAAGTAGGGGCCGAGCGTGCCCGGCCCGAGGTGGCCGAGCACCAGGTAGGGGCCGGGCGTGCCCGGCCCGATTCGGCCGGGCACGAAACGGTGGTGGGGCCGCCAGAGGGCGCCCCCGACGAGCACGCAAGGAGCAACGGATGCCGCGCGACAAGATCATCCTGGAGTGCACCGACTGCAAGAGTCGGAACTACTTCACCAGCAAGAACAAGCGGCTCCACCCCGAGCGGGTGGAGTGGAAGAAGTTCTGCCCCCGGTGCAACAAGCACCTGGCCCACAAGGAATCGAAGTAGCCGATGAGCCAGGGTGAGGCGGTTACCGCCGGCGGTGCGCCCGGGTTTCTCGCCAAGTCGCGGGATTTCCTCGTGGCGGCGCGCGCCGAGCTCGGCAAGGTCACCTGGCCGACCCGGGACGAGCTGATCAAGGCCACCCGGATGGTGGTCATCTTTGCCGTGATCCTGGGACTCGCGATCGGCCTGCTCGACTGGCTGCTCAACCTGATCCTGGTCAAGGGCGTCGCCCAGATCGCGCAATAGGTCGCCCATGGAATACCGCTGGTACGCCGTGCAGACCACCGCCGGCCATGAGAACAAGGTGCGGACGCTGCTCAACATGCGGATCGCGGAAGACCCGCGCCCCGCCGACGAGAAGCTGGTCCGCCAGGCGCTGGTCCCGACGCAGGAAGCGATCGAGATCAAGGCCGGCAAGAAACAGATCGTGGAGCGAAAGCTCTACCCTGGCTACGTCCTGATCGAGACGACAATGAGCCAGGAGGCCCAGCACCTGGTCAACAGCGTGCAGGGGATCATCAAGTTCGTCGGCACCGGCAAGATGCCGCAGGCGCTCCGGCCGGAGGAGGTCAACCGGCTCCTGGGTGTCACCGAGGAGTCGACCGACACGGCGCCGAAGGAGGAGATCCCGTTCCTCATCGGCCAGGCGGTCGAGATCACCGAGGGGCCGTTCTCGGACTTCAGCGGCACGGTCGAAGAGATCCTCGCCGACAAGGGCAAGGTCAAGGTCTCGGTCAGCCTGTTCGGGCGGCCCACGACCGTCGAACTGGATTACCTGCAGCTGCGGGGACACTAGCAGCGAGCGGTAAGAGGTAAGAGGTAAGAGGTAAGAGGTAAGAGGTAAGAGGTAAGAGGTAAGAGGTAAGAGGTAAGAGGTAAGAGGTAAGAGGTAAGAGGTACGAGGTACGAGGTACGAGGAGTAAGAAGGGTGGTGGGTCGGGGGGAGTCTGGCAGGTTTGGGGAGACATCCTCTCACCTCTTACCTCTCACCTCTCACCAAAGGGGCCCTGGCCCCGGCGCTGATCGGGCGCCCACCCGCGACCGCACGGGACACTGCGGCAGGACCACCGGACGGACCTTGCGTCCGCCGGGAGCCGACGAGGAGTACGATGGCCAAGAAGGTCGTAGCAATGGTGAAGCTCCAGTGTCCCGCTGGTGCGGCGAACCCGGCGCCCCCCGTGGGCACCGCGCTCGGTCCGCACGGCGTGAACATCATGGACTTCTGCAAGCAGTTCAACTCGCGGACCCAGGGTCAGGCCGGGATGGTGATTCCCGCCGTGATCACGATCTACGCGGACCGCACCTTCACCTTCATCACCAAGACGCCCCCGGCGCCCAACCTCCTGCTCAAGGAGGCCGGGGTCGAGAAGGGCAGCGCCGCCCCGAACCGCACCAAGGTCGGGCGGGTCACCAGCGCGCAGGTGAAGAAGATCGCCGAGATCAAGATGGGCGACCTCAACGCGACCGACATGGACGCGGCGATGCGGATGATCGCCGGGACGGCGCGTTCGATGGGCCTGGAGGTCATCGACTGATGCCACTCCAGGGGAAGCGGTTCCGGAAGGCGGCCGAGGGCGTCGATCGCGCCCGTGAGTACGCCGCGAGTGAGGCGGTGGCCATGGTCAAGCAGGCGGCCACCGCGAAGTTCAACGAGACGGTCGACATCGCGGTGCGGCTCGGGGTCGATCCCCGGCACGCCGACCAGGTCGTCCGGGGCACGGTGGTGCTGCCCCACGGCACCGGCAAGGCGGTCAAGGTCCTGGTCATCGCCCAGGGCGACCGGGCCCGCGATGCCGAGGCGGCCGGCGCCGACTATGTCGGGGTCGAGTACCTCCAGAAGCTCAAGGACGGCTGGCTGGACTGCGACGTCATCGTCGCGACCCCGGACGTCATGGGCCAGCTGGGCACCCTCGGCCGGATCCTCGGTCCGCGCGGCCTGATGCCGAACCCGAAGGCCGGCACGGTCACCATGGATGTGGCCAAGGCGGTCAAGGAGATCAAGGCCGGCAAGATCGAGTTCCGGGTCGACAAGACCGGCAACGTGCACGCGCCGATCGGCAAGGCCTCCTTCGAGGCGGCCCAGCTGGTCGAGAACCTCCAGGCCTTCCTGGACACCATTGTCCGGGCCAAGCCGTCCGCGGCCAAGGGCACTTACCTGCGGTCCGCCACGCTCTCCAGCACGATGGGGCCTGGCGTCCGCCTGGACACGGCGGGGTACCGATGAGCAAGACCGAGCGGCAGACCGCGGTGGAGGCCCTGAGCGAGCAGCTCAAGACCTCCCCCACCCTGTACGTCACCGACTTCACCGGGTTGACGGTGGAGCGGATGACCGACCTGCGCCGGCGCCTCCGCGCCGTGGGCGGGCGCTATGTGGTCGTCAAGAACACGCTGGCCGGGCGCGCCCTGGCCGCGAACGCCGTCGAGGGACTCGACCCCCACCTGGCCGGCCCCACCGGGCTGGTCCTGGCGGGCGACGATCCCCTCCCCGCGGCGAAGGCGCTGCTGGAGTTCTCCCGCACCGCCGACAATCGGCCCGCGGTGCGGGTCGGGCTGGTCGATGGCAAGCTGGTCGAGGCCGCGTACGTCAAGCGCCTCGGGGAACTCCCGTCCCGCGAGGAGCTGCTGGGGCAGTTCGCGGGCGCGTTGAACGGCATTCTGTACCAGGTAGTTGGCGCCCTCGAGGCGCTTCGCGAGCAGCGCCAGGCCGCATCCTAACCGTTTGGAGAAGACACGATGTCCACTGCACTGAGTAACGACGCCATCCTCGAGGCCATCGGCGGCAAGACCGTGGTCGAGCTCTCCGAGCTGATCGAGGCGTTCAAGACCAAGTTCAACGTCAGCATCGTGGCCGCCGCCTCGGCGCCGGCCGCGGGCGGCGCCGCCGCCGCCGTCGAGGAGCAGACCGAGTTCACGGTCATCCTCAAGGAGGGCGGGGCCAAGAAGATCAACGTCATCAAGGTCATCCGCGAGGTCACCAGCCTGGGTCTCAAGGAAGCCAAGGACCTGGTCGACGGCGCCCCGAAGACGATCAAGGAAGGCGTCTCCAAGGCCGAGGCCGAGGAACTCAAGAAGAAGCTCGAGGAGCAGGGCGCTGTCGTCGAGCTGAAGTAGGCCGTGGACCGGTTCCCCGTCCCCGCCGGAAAGCCCGGCGGGGTACGGGGAGTCGAGACCACGCGTCCTATTTCGGTGAGACGGCATGCAGACAGCACGCGACCCCTAATTCGCGACGTCGAAGAGCCCCGTGAGGGCGGCCTGGTTTTCAGGTCGCTGCTCGCGTCGGGGCCCCTTTGTGTTGCGTGAGAGTGTGACGATGGCAACTCCACAGCCGGTGATCAGTTTCTCCAAGCGCGAGGGCGGCATGCCGATGCCGCACCTCCTCGACATCCAGACGCGCGCGTTCCAGTCGCTCCTGGTGCCCGATGACGTGAACGGGCAGCGGCAGGACGTCTCGCTGGAGCGAGTCTTCCGCGACCTCTTCCCGATCGGGGATGTCAACGGCAAGTACTCGCTGGACTTCCTGCGCTACGCGCTTGGCGAGCCCAAGTACACCGTCGAGGAGTGCATCGAGCGCGACATGACCTATGCCGCGCCCCTCAAGGCGACCCTCCAACTGGTGGTGTTCGAGGAGGTCGACGGCGACCGTCGCCCCAAGAACATCATCGAGAAGGAGGTCTACCTCGGGGAACTGCCGATCATGACCCCGCTGGGGACCTTCGTGATCAACGGCGCCGAGCGGGTGGTCGTGAGCCAGCTGCACCGCTCCCCCGGCGTGGTCTTCGAGGAGGACACCCACCCCAACGGCCAGCGCCTCTACTCGGCGCGGATCATCCCGTTCCGGGGCTCGTGGGTCGAGTTCACCATCGACATCCATGACGTGATCTACGTCCACATCGACAAGAAGAAGAAGTTCCCGGCCACCGCCCTGCTGCGGGCCTTCGGCCACGGGGACAACCCGGACATCCTCCGGCTCTTCTTCGCCACCAAGTCGCTGAGCATCACCGGCAAGCTCGAGGGCCGGCAGGAGCGCCGCGAGGTGATCGGGGCCCTCCTGGCCGCCGACGTGCCGAATCCCGAGGACGCCGACGGCGACCCGCTCGGCAAGGTCGGCGAGGAGCTCACCCTGGAGCGCCTCAACGCCATGCGCGCGGTGGGAATCAAGGCGGTCACCGTCTTCGCCGGGTACACCACCCTCGACCTGACCGAGGACGAGCAGCCCACCACCACCCGCGACAAAGGCAAGCCGGTCCTGGCCTTCGACGTCGCCGATCCGGAGACCGGGGAGGTCCTGGCCGAGGCCGGCCAGGAGCTGAACGACACCCGGCGCAAGAAGCTCGAGAAGGCCGGCGTCACCCGGGTCGACGTCCTGCTGCCCGCCGGGCGCGCCGAGTCGCCGCTGGTCAAGAACACCCTGGCGAAGGACCCGACCCACAGCGAGGCCGAGGCCCTGCAGCAGATCTACGCGCTGCTCCGACCCGGGGACGCGCCCAACCTCGAGACCGCGCGGCAGCAGCTCCAGCGCCTCTTCTTCAACCCCAAGCGCTACGACCTGGGGCGGGTGGGCCGCTACAAGATCAACCAGCGGCTGCGCCTCAAGACCGACGCCAACACCACCGTCCTCACCGAGGAGGACTTCGTCGCGATCATCAAGTACCTGATCGACCTCCACGACGGTCGCGGGCACACCGATGACATCGACCACCTCGGCAACCGGCGGATCCGCTCGGTCGGCGAGCTGATCGCGAACCAGTTCTCGGTCGGCCTGTCGCGCATGGCGCGCCTGGTCAAGGAGCGGATGAGCATCAACTCCGACCCCGAGAAGATCTCGCTCGACGACCTGGTCAACGCCCGGACCGTGTCGGCCGTGATCCAGGCCTTCTTCGGCAGCTCGCAGCTGTCGCAGTTCATGGACCAGACCAACCCGCTGGCCGAGCTGACCAACAAGCGCCGGCTCTCGGCGCTCGGGCCCGGCGGCCTGACCCGCGAGCGGGCCGGCTTCGAGGTCCGCGACGTCCACTACTCGCAGTACGGCCGGATGTGCCCGATCGAGACGCCGGAAGGCCCGAACATCGGCCTGATCACCAGCCTCTCGACCTTTGCCCGGCTCAACGACCTCGGCTTCATCGAGACCCCCTACCGGGTGGTCAAGGATGGCAAGGTCACCAGCGAGATCCACTGGCTGTCCGCCTCCGAGGAGGAGGACTTCGCCGTGGCGCAGGCCAACGCGCTGCTCACCGCCGACGGGACCTTCTCCGAGAAGCTGGTCCTGACCCGGCGCGGCGACGACTACCCCCTGCTCCCCCCGGAGCGGATCCAGTACATGGACGTCGCGCCAGAACAGCTGGTCTCCATCGCCGCCGCCCTGATCCCGTTCCTGGAGCACGACGACGCCAACCGCGCCCTGATGGGCTCGAACATGCAGCGGCAGGCGGTGCCGCTCCTCTTCCCGCAGTCGCCCGTGGTGGGCACCGGGCTCGAGGACAAGGTCGCCCGCGACTCCGGGTCGGTGATCATCGCCCGCCGCGCCGGCATGGTCACCCGGGTCACCGCCGACGAGATCATCGTCAACGCCGGCGAGGGGATGCCGGCCGCCGGCGAGGTGCCGCTGGCCCGCCTGTCGCAGCACGACCGCTACCGGGTCAAGAAGTTCTGGCGGACCAACCAGGACACCGCCATCAACCAGCGCCCCCTGGTGCAGGTCGGCCAGCGGGTCGAGGCCGGGCAGGTGATCGCCGACGGCGCCGCCACCGAGCAGGGCGAGCTGGCCCTCGGCAGCAACGTGCTGGTCGCGTTCATGCCGTGGTACGGGCACAACTTCGAGGACGCCATCATCCTCTCCGAGCGCCTGGTCAAGGACGACGTCTACTCGTCGATCCACATCCAGGAGCTGGAGCTCCATGTCCGCGACACCAAGCGCGGCCAGGAGGAGATCACCCGCGAGATCCCGAACGTCTCCGACGAGGCGGTGGTGGACCTCGACGAGCGGGGCATCGTCCGGATCGGCGCCCACGTCAAGCCGGGCGACATCCTGGTCGGCAAGATCACCCCGAAGGGCGAGACCGAGCTCTCCCCCGAGGAGAAGCTGCTGACCGCGATCTTCGGCGAAAAGGCCAAGGACGTGAAGGACAGCTCCCTCAAGGTGCCGCCGGGGATGAAGGGCACCGTCATCGACGTGAAGATCTTCAGCCGCGTCGAGGACCAGGTGGTCGAGAAGGACCGCGGCGAGCGGATCGGCGAGGTCCGGCGGGTCGAGCACGAGGAGAAGACCCGGATCAACACCGTGATGAGCGAGGAAGTGCTGGAGCTCCTCAAGGGCCAGGAAGTCGCGCTGATGCTGCGGGCCGGCACGGTCGAGGAGTACCTCGCCGCCGGGACCAAGCTCACCCCGGGCCAGCTCGACAAGGTCGACCTCGCCGAGGTGGACCTCAAGACCCTCCGGGTGGCCAGCAAGGCCGCCAACGAGCGGATCCGCGCCGCGATCGATGCCGCCACCCGCGAGCGGGCCCGCGTCGAGGAGAAGGCCGAGGACCAGATCGACAAGATCCTCCAGCCGGACGAGCTCCCGCCGGGGGTGATCCAGCTGGTCAAGGTCTACCTGGGCGAGAAGCGCAAGGTGAGCGTCGGCGACAAGATGGCCGGCCGCCACGGCAACAAGGGCATCGTTGCCCGGATCGTCCCCGAGGAGGACATGCCGTTCCTGCCCGACGGTTCCCCGGTGGACATCGTCCTCAACCCGCTCGGCGTGCCGAGCCGGATGAACGTCGGGCAGGTGCTGGAGACCCACCTCGGGTGGGCCGCGCAGCTGCTGGGCTTCAAGGCCAAGACCCCGGTCTTCCGGGGCGCCGACGAGGCCGAGATCGGCGTGCTGCTGCAGGTGGCCGGGGTGCAGTGGGCCGGCGAGGCGCTGGCCATTCAGGCCACCGCGCCGACCCCGACCCCCGACACCGTCCGGGCCCTGGTGGCCGACCTCGGTGCCATGGGGGTCGAGCACGCCCTCCTGCACGAGGCGGGACTGGCCCTGCTGACCCAGCGCGGCACTTCGGCGCCGACCAAGGCGCTGGTCAAGTCGATCGAGGCGTTCCTGACCGCCGCGGCGGGCGAGCTGGCCGCGCGGGAGCTGGCGCAGCGCGCCATCGAGGCGGGGCAGCAGCAGGCGCTGCTCGAGGGGCTGACCGGGGCGGAGAAGAAGGCCGCCGAGAAGGTCCTCAAGGAGCTCGAGGGCCGCGCCGCCGCCTCGGCCGATGCCGTGCTGGCCGAGGCCGGGCGCCCCGGGCTGGCCGCGCTGCTGGGTGGCAAGCCCGACGGCGAGGCCCTCCAGGCCGCGGCGATCGAGCTGATGCGCGCCGCGGGTCTGACCCCGGCCGGCAAGGTGCGGCTGCGGGACGGCCGGACCGGGCAGGACTTCGCGGGTGAGGTCACCGTGGGCCAGATCTACATGCTCAAGCTGAGCCACCTGGTCGACGACAAGATCCACGCCCGGTCGATCGGCCCGTACTCGCTGGTCACCCAGCAGCCGCTCGCCGGCAAGGCCCAGTTCGGCGGCCAGCGGTTCGGCGAGATGGAGGTGTGGGCGCTGGAGGCCTACGGCGCCGCGCACCTCCTGCAGGAGATGCTGACCGTCAAGTCCGACGATGTCATGGGACGGAGCAAGGTGTACGAGGCCATCGTCAAGGGCCAGAACCTTCCCGAGCCGGGCATTCCGGAATCGTTCAACGTGCTGGTCAAGGAGCTCCAGGCGCTCGGCCTGAAGGTCACCCTTGGCACCACTGCTGACGCAGAGGAGTAAAGGGATCCCATGATCGATTTTCGCAGCGGGCGGGAGCCCCAGAACGCCAGTTTCGACTTCATCGCGATCCGGATCGCCGCCCCCGAGGAGATCCGGGGCCCGCGGGACCCGAAGGAACGGGAGCGCCTGGAACTCCAGGGCAACCGGACCTGGTGGTCCTGGGGCGAGGTGACCAAGCCGGAGACGATCAACTACCGGTCGTTCAAGCCGGAAAAGGACGGCCTCTTCTGCGAGCGGATCTTCGGTCCGGTCAAGGACTGGGAGTGCCATTGCGGCAAGTACAAGCGGATCCGCTATCGCGGCGTGATCTGCGACCGGTGCGGCGTCGAGGTGACCCTGTCGAAGGTGCGCCGCGAGCGCATGGGGCACATCGAGCTGAGCGTGCCGGTGGCCCACATCTGGTTCTTCAAGACCCTGCCGTCGCCGATGGGCAACCTGCTGGGCATCACCCTGCGGGACCTCGAGCGGGTGCTCTACTACTCGAGCTACATCGTGCTCGACCCGGGCAAGCAGGAGGTCGAGCCGAACCAGCTGATGGATGAGGACGAGTACCTGACCCTGCGCCAGAAGGCCCGGGACGAGGGCGACGCCGGCTTCAAGGCCGACATCGGCGCCCCCGCCGTGCGCGAGCTGCTCGGCCGCCTGGACGTCAAGCGGATGGCCGAGGAGCTGCGCAGCACCATCGCGACCGAGACCAGCCAGCACCGCAAGAAGCAGATGCTCAAGCGGCTCAAGATCGTCGATGCCTTCCTCGGCTCGGGCGACAACGGCGACCTGCCGAACAACCCGGCCTGGATGATCATGGACGTGGTGCCGGTGCTGCCGCCGGACCTGCGCCCCCTGGTGCCGCTCGACGGCGGCCGGTTCGCGACCAGCGACCTGAACGACCTCTATCGCCGGGTCATCAACCGCAACAACCGGCTCCAGAAGCTGATCCAGCACAAGGCGCCGGAGGTGATCCTCCGCAACGAGAAGCGGATGCTGCAGGAGGCGGTCGACGCGCTGTTCGACAACGGCCGCCGCAGCAAGGCGATCCGGGGTCGCGGCAAGCGCCCCCTCAAGTCGCTCTCCGACATGCTCAAGGGCAAGCAGGGCCGGTTCCGCCAGAACCTGCTCGGCAAGCGGGTCGACTACTCCGGCCGGTCGGTCATCGTGGTGGGTCCGGAGCTCCGGCTCCACCAGTGCGGCCTGCCGAAGGCGATGGCGGTCGAGCTCTTCAAGCCGTTCATCATCCACAAGCTGGTGGAGAAGGGGATCGCCGAGACGGTCAAGCGCGCCAAGAAGATCGTGGAGCGCGAGGGCCCCGAGGTCTACGAGATCCTCGAGGAGATCATCAAGGACCACCCGGTCCTCCTCAACCGCGCCCCGACCCTGCACCGGCTGGGCATCCAGGCGTTCGAGCCCAAGCTGGTCGAGGGCAAGGCGATCCGGATCCACCCGCTGGTCTGCGCCGCGTTCAACGCCGACTTCGACGGCGACCAGATGGCGGTCCACGTGCCGCTGTCGTTCGAGTCGCAGCTCGAGGCCCGGCTGCTGATGGTGTCGTCCAACAACATCCTCAAGCCGTCCGACGGCCGGCCGGTGGCGGAGCCGTCGCAGGACATGGTGCTGGGCTGCTACTTCCTGACCAAGTACCCCGCGGGGTTCGAGGAGGAGTTCCGGAAGGCCGGCCCGACGAAGGCCGAGGAGACCCGGGCCCGGCTCTGGAAGGATGCCCGGTACTTCGGCAGCATCGCCGAGCTGGAGATGGCGATCCTGGCGGGGAGCATCAAGTTCCACACCGCCATCCATTTCTGGTTCATCCCGCCCTCCGGGGCCGTGGAGCCGACTCCGCGGTGGATCCGGACGACCGTGGGCCGGGTGCTGTTCAACAACATCCTGCCGGCGCAGGTGGTGGCGGTGCTGGGGTACCGCGACGACCTGATGAAGAAGCGCACCCTCTCGGAGCTGGTGCTGCAGAGCTACCGGCATGCCGGGCTCCGCGAGACGGTGGACTTCCTCGACCGCCTCAAGCGGTTCGGGTTCGAGTTCGCCACCCGGGGGGGCGTCTCGATCGGCGTCGAGGACCTCGAGATCCCGGCCGACAAGCCGGCCCTGATCGACGAGGCGGCCAAGCGCGTCGAGCGGTTCCAGCGCGCCTACAACACCGGCCAGATCACCTTCGGCGAGCGCTACAACAAGGTCATCGACGCCTGGACCCACGCCAACAATGACGTGGCCGAGGCGATGATCAGCAGCATGCGGCAGTCGCGCGGCGGGTTCAACCCGGTGTTCATGATGTTCGACTCGGGCTCCCGCGGCAGCCGCGACCAGATCCGCCAGCTGGCCGGCATGCGCGGCCTGATGGCCAAGCCGCAGAAGAAGCTCACCGGCGGCATCGGCGAGATCATCGAGAGCCCGATCCGGTCGAACTTCCGCGAGGGCCTCACCGTGCTCGAGTACTTCATCTCGACCCACGGCGCCCGCAAGGGCCTCGCCGACACGGCGCTCAAGACCGCCGACGCCGGCTACCTGACCCGCCGCCTGGTGGACGTGGCGCAGGACGTCACGATCACCGAGGAGGATTGCGGCACCATCCTCGGGCTCGAGATCACCGCCCTCAAGGAGGGCGAGGATGTCATCGAGAGCCTCAGGGAACGGGTGCTCGGCAACGTCGCGGGCGAGGACGTCTTCGACCCCAACGAGCTCGACGAGCACGGCGACCCGCGCCTCCTGGTGCAGGCCGGCCAGCTGATCGACGAGGAGACCTCCGACGCCATCGAGGAGGCCGGCATCGAGAAGGTCAAGCTCCGCTCGGTGCTGACCTGCGAGGCCAAGCGCGGCGTCTGCCGGATGTGCTACGGGCGGAACCTCGCCACGATGGAAATGGTGGACATGGGCGAGGCGGTCGGCATCCTGGCCGCCCAGTCGATCGGTGAGCCGGGCACCCAGCTGACCCTGCGGACCTTCCACATCGGCGGCACCTCGTCCCGCATCGCCGAGGAGGCCGAGCGGCGGACCCGGCACGACGGCATCATCAAGTACACCGATGGCCTCGAGTGGGCCGACCAGGACGTCGAGTACGAGGACGGGACCCGCGGCGTCGTCCGCGTGGCGCTCACCCGCGAGGACGAGTCGGCCGCCGAGGAGGCCCGCGAGGGCATCCTGGTCGTCGATGCCAACGACCCCAAGAAGGTCGTCAGCCGCTACCCGGTGCCCGAGGGGGCGGCCATCCTCGTCAAGGAGGGCGACCGCGTCAACAAGCCGGAGAACGACCGGCGCGCCTCGATCCTCTACACCTGGGACCCCTACAACGATCCCAGCATCATCAAGCAGGACGGCCGGCTCCGCTGGAAGGACC
The DNA here is from genome assembly GCA_048499805.1 of Gemmatimonadales bacterium. Lineage (GTDB taxonomy): Bacteria > Gemmatimonadota > Gemmatimonadetes > Gemmatimonadales > GWC2-71-9 > JAWXBA01. The sequence goes on from JASNZF010000006.1 coordinate 76,402, forward strand.
TGGTGCCGGGTGTCACCCTCCGCGAGGAGCTCGACGAGGGCACCGGCCTCCGGTCCCTGGTGGTGACGCCGGATCCGGATCGCGAGCTCCATCCCTCCGTGCTGGTGTACGCCGCCAACCGGAAGGATCCCCAGGAGTACACCCTGGCCGAGGGCTCGCGCATCATCCTCGGCTCGCCCACCGACCAGGTGAGCCGGGCCATGGAGATTCCCGACGCCGCCAACCCGTGGGCGTCGAAGTTCCACGTCGAGGAGTGCCCGATCAACGAGGCCTGGCCCAGCAAGACCAAGCGGGAGAGCAAGGACAAGACGGTCTACCTGTCCGCCCCCGTCGAGGTCGCCAAGGGTGTCACCGTCACCAAGATCCCGCGCCAGGCGTACAAGACGCGCGACATCACCGGCGGCCTGCCGCGGGTGGCGGAGCTCTTCGAGGCGCGGCGCCCCAAGGACCCGGCCACCATGGCCGAGGTCGATGGCGTCGTCAAGTTCGGCGAGATCAAGCGCGGCAAGCGCGAGATCTTCGTCCGGCCCACCGGCGTCGACGGCCAGCTGGTCGACGACCAGGAGCCGTTCCTGTACGAGGTCCCCGCGGGCAAGCACCTGCGCGTCCACGAGGGCGACCGGGTGCGCGCCGGTGACCGCCTCACCGAGGGCCCCGTCAACCCGCACGAGATCCTGCTCATCAAGGGGCCGCGCGCGGTGCAGGAGTACCTGCTCAACGAGGTCCAGGAGGTCTACCGCCTCCAGGGCGTGCGGATCAGCGACAAGCACATCGGCGTCATCGTGCGCCAGATGCTCCAGAAGGTGCGCGTCGTGGATCCGGGCGATTCCGGCTTCCTCGAGGCGGAATCGGTCGACAAGCTCACCTTCCGGGAGGGCAACGACCGGGTCCAGCGCCGCAAGGGCAAGCCGGCCACCTCGGAGCCGGTGCTCCTGGGCATTACCAAGGCCTCGCTGACCACCCAGAGCTTCATCTCGGCCGCCTCCTTCCAGGAGACGACCCGGGTCCTGACCGACGCCGCCATCCGCGGCGCCCGCGACGACCTGCGCGGCCTGAAGGAGAACATCATCATCGGGCACCTGATCCCCGCCGGCACCGGGCACTACCGGTACGTCGACCTGGAGATCGAGCCGCCGGCCGGGTTCGAGCCGCCCACCGCAGCGGAACTGGCGGCCCCGCCCGCGCCGGATCCGGCCGCGCTGCTGCTGGCGGACGAAATCGAGGTCTAGGCCTCCCCAGTCCCCCGCGTGGGTTGGCCTTCGGGCGGACCCACGGAACGCCGACACCCCTGCCCGGTCACGGGCGGGGGTGTTGGCGTTGGGGGCCTTGCGTTTGTCCCACGGAGCCCCAGCTTCCAGCACTGCCGCGCTGGTCCTGGCCACCCGCTTTCCGGACGCCCCACCCCATGCTGCCCATGCCGTCGCCGCTGCTGCTTCGGGTGCTGCAATCGCCAGCCAGCACGACCGATCCCGTCTCCCAGCTGCTCGTGGCCGCCATCATCGCCGGGGTCTTCGTCCAGCTCACCCGGGAGACGGCGCACCGCGTCCTGGTCATCATGGGCGCCGTCGCGCTGCTCTGGGGGATCACCTACCTCACCCCCTTCCACCTGATCAGCTTCGAGGCGTCGGCCCGCGCCCTCGACCTCAATGTCCTCCTCCTCCTTGCCGGCATGATGGCGGTGGTGGGGGTCCTCAAGTCCACCGGGGTGTTCCCCTGGCTGGTGGCCCGCCTGCTCCAGCGGAGCGCCGGCCGGGCGGGCGTGGTCCAGCAGTCGGTGTTCTGGGCCACCGGCACCCTGTCGGCGTTCCTCGACAATGTCACCACCGTCATCTTCATGACCCCGATGGCCGGCGAGGCCGCCCGGCGCCTGGGCCTCCGGCCGGTGGCCTTCCTCCTCCCGATGGTCATGGCCGCCAACATCGGGGGCGCCGCGACCCTGATCGGCGACCCGCCCAATGTCATGATCGGGTCCGGGGCCGACCTGAGCTTCCTGTCCTTCCTGCGGCACCTGACCATCCCGGTGCTGGTGATGATGGTGGTGATCGGGTGGGGGGCTGGGCGGCGCTACCGCGGCGACCTCCAGTCCGCCCAGGCGCTCGGTGCCACCGAAGTCCCCGCCATCCTGGATCCCGGGCTGCTGCGCTGGGCGGTGGTCATCCTGGCGGCGATCTTCCTCGGCTTCGTGACCCACGGCATGACCGGGATGCCGGTGGCCGTCCCCGCCGTCATCGGGGCCGCCGCGCTGCTGATCGTCCAGGACGTCCGGTACCTCCGCCACACCCGCCCCACCGAGTCGGAGCGCATCCACGGCATGCTGGAGGTGATCGAGCGGGAGATCGAGTGGCCCACCCTGTCGTTCTTCGCCTTCCTCTTCATTGCCGTGGGCGCCGCGGTGGAAACCGGCCTGATCGATACCCTCGCCAACGGCTTGATCGGGCTGATCGCCTCGGCCGAGCGGGGCTTGGGGCTGTCGCCATCGGGCACCCTGCTGCTGGCCGCCCTCGTGATCTGCTGGAGCAGCGGCATTCTCTCGGCCTTCATCGACAACATCCCGTATGTGGCGGTCAGCATCCCGCTGGTATCCCGGCTGGTGGGGGAGTTGCCGGGGGAAAGCGGCGTGCTCTGGTGGGCGCTGGCGCTGGGAGCATGCCTTGGTGGGAACGGCACCGTCATCGGCGCCTCCGCCAACGTCACCGTGGTGGGGCTGGCGGAGCGGCAGGGAATCCGGATCTCATTTGCGGAATTCGCGCGGTTTGGATCCCGGGTCCTGGTCACGACGCTGGTGATCGCGTCGCTGTTCCTGGCGTCGATGATCTACCTGGGGGACACCGCCACCGACTGGTACGGCCTCGGTGTCCTGGTGCTGCTAGTGGGGGGGAGGGCGCTTCGGCGGGCCCTCAGGCGTCGGCCAGGCTGAGCGCCGGGCCACTCCCGCACGGGGCGGGGGACGGGCACCGGCGAGCCCGGGGAATCATGGCCGGCGGGGCAGCCGTCGGATCGGTTCGGTGGACACCGGCGGCAGCGGCAGGGCGGGGCCGGCGGCCCCGGCGGCGGCCTGGAGCGACGGCAGGATCTCGTAGAACTCACCCACGGCATCGTTCACCAGGTAGCCCATGTCGCGAAGCGAGACCAGGCTCAGCGCGCTGAGGGGGTTGAGCCCGCTGTTGAGGAACCCGGTCATCAACTCGTTGCGCAGGATCGCCTCGCGCCAGTGGCCGTCGCGGGTGCCCGCGCCGCCGGTGTTCTCGACTGGCACGTGGTTGCCGGGATAGGTGAAGCCGGTCCCGAACAGGGTGGGGAAGACCGTCAGGGCGCCTGGGCCCACGAAGTAGGGATCGGCGGACTGGTACCCGACCAGCAGGTTCGTCACCCGCCAGAGGGTGCCGATGCCGAGCACGTGCCCCATCTCGTGCAGGATGACCAGTTGGAGCTGGCCGCTCGCCTCGAGGCTGGCCAGGTCGGCCACGTCGAACCGCATCCCCCCCACGACCGTGAGGCCATTGTCGTCGCGGATCCAGCAGGGTCCCGCCGACCCGAGGACGCCGCCGGGACCGTCGATGGCCTCGAGTCTGACGAAAATCACCACGTCGTCCACGTCGCCGTCCACCGCGTTGCAGAGCGATCCTGCCGCCGGGATGGGGCCCGCCTCATCGGCGAGGTCCCCGAGGATCACCTGCTGCCACCGGGTCACCGCGGCCTGGAACGCAGTGCGTTGGGCATCCGACGGTTCCAGTCCCACGTAGCGCACGTCGATCGCGAAGTCGCCCTGGGCGGGGGGAACGGTGCCGGTCGCCTCGAAGGTGACCGGGGTCAGGTTTGGTGCGGTGGCCCGGAGGGTATTGGTGATGGTGCCCTGGCCCAGGCGCCACGCGAGGACCCGGGCACGCCCCGTTGCGTCGGTGATCGCGGTGGCGCCGAAAACCTGGCCGAGCCCGGCCACGACGTCGAAGGCCACGGGAACACCGGCCACCGGATTGCCGAACCCGTCGAGGGCGCGCACCCCCGGGCGGGCCGAGAGGAAGTTGCCCTGGAAGGCGGTGAGCCCGCTGGCGTTCTCCACGAGCAGGCTGGACGGGCTGGCCTGAACCCCGGTGGCGGAGAACTGGACCGGGGGAACCCCGGCGCTGACGGCCGTGAGGCCGTTGGGGCCCGGGGTGAGTCCCAGAATCCAGCCGCCCGGCCGCGCGATGCCCCCGGCATCGGTGATGGCCACCGAACCGGTCACCGAACCGACCCCGCCAACGGGGCTGAAGGTGACCATGACCCCGGCAAGCGGCTCGTTGCTGGCGTTGAAGGCCTGGACCGCCGGCGCCAGGGGGACCAGTGTCCCGGCGTTGGCGGTCTGGTTGTTCCCGGAGACCGCCACCAGGCTGGCGGCGGTGCCGGTGGCCGTGATGTCCGCGAAGTTCCCGTTCGGCAGGGTCGCCCGCAGGGTGTTCATCCCGGGGACGGTGCCCAGAACCCAGTTCCCGACCTGGGCATTGCCGCTGCCATCTGCCGGCACGGTGCCCCCGGTGATCGTTCCCCCGCCACCCGTCACGGTGAAGGTGACAATCGTCCCGGGCACCGGGTTGCCGAAGGCATCGCCGATCTGGACTCGCGGCGGCGTCGCCACCGCGCTCCCCACCACCGCCAGCTGGCCGACGCCGGCGATCGGCGAGACCAGCGCCGGCGGACCCGCCGCCCCCACCGCGCTGAACGTCACCGAACTCTCGAGGCCCGCCGCGATCGCCCGAAGCTGGTTGGGGACCCCGGCCTGGGTCCCCAGCTGCCATCCCGTCGTCGCCACCCCGTCGACATCGGTCCGCCGGTTGGCGTTGAGGGGTAGGCCTCCCCCCGTGACCGTCTCGAAGGTCACGAGGATGTCCGGGATCGGACCCTTGGCATCGGTCACCCGGACGCTGAGCGGCAGCGGCAGCGTGGAGCCGGCGATGCCCGTCTGGTTGTTGCCCGACACGAGGGCAATGGCAGTCGGGGTTCGGACCTTGGGCTCAGTCGGGCCGGAGTCGCCCCCGCCGCAGGCCCAGGAGAGGAGGCCAACGGCCGCGAGGGGAGCAAAACGCCAGGTGGATCGAGTCATGGCCCGCGGGGATTGAGGTGCCGAAAGCTGGCACCCTGCAACGGGGCGCGCCAGTCCCCAAGGCGCCTGGCCAGCGAGTCTGGGCGGCCACCCCCGTGCTCAGGCCTCCCATGCCCAGGTGGGGGTGGGGGGGATGCCGGCTCGTTTGAGCCTCGGTTGATGGTTGGGGGGTAGGGTGGTCCTGCGAATGCGCCGGTCGCGACAGGATATACCCATGCAAGGACGGAATCATGCCAAATCCCCGCCAGGAACTCGCTTTCGCCATCGTCCTGCTCGCTGCGTGCGGCATGGACCAGACCACCCCCACGCCGATCGAGCCCCAACACGATGGGACAGGGTCGATTCTGGCCCTGCCGGCATCGCTGGAACGGGCCCGGCCACTGCCGCTGTCCAGCGACAATGCCGGGTGGTGTGATCTCGTGGTGCACCGGAGGGACGGTGGCCCGTCGAGGCACTCCCCCCTCCGAGCCCCCGCTCCGCAAGGGCATGCCGTGCCGGGTCAGCCGAGGCCATTAGGGAGGATCCAGTTTGCGCGATGGGAAATGGGAACTCGACGGGCAGTTGCCGAAGCCTCGTGCGTCGTCGAACTGGACGGGCGGAGTGCCAGGGAACTCCGTCTGGCCTTCGCCCGGGAGCTGGATCGGGCACTCGGCCAGGGGTTCGGGAACGGGCAGTCGAGCCTTCGGGCGTTCGAGGGGATCGAGGCGACCGTCTGGAACGGCGAAGATGTCGATTGCATGCTCATCATGCTCCACACCATCGTGCTGGAGATGGACTGCGGGGGGGTGAACTGCGGCCCGATGGCCACGCTGAGGATGGCCGAGGAGGGGCCGGTGGCCGACATCTTTTTCGAGTGTGACAACGGCTGCACTGTCGACATGGATGACCTGCTGTATGATTGTGGGGGCGTGGGTGGAGAGGTCGACGAGGGGACTGGGAACGCAGGCAACAGCGGGACGCTGACGGGCGGCAGCGCTGCTTGGAACTATCGCCACGAATACGGGGAGGGGGAGCAAGGCCGCTGCGAGGGCCGGCCGGCCGATGGTTGTGTCTTGGAGAGCATTCCCGACACCCTCATGCAACGTTTGCGCGACGTGATCGCACAGATGCCGGAATGGGCGCGCGGGCCGCTCCTGGATATTCTGAACGACTCGATCGTCGAGCGCGCACACCTCTGGCGAGACTCCCTGTATGATCGGGTCACGCACGAGTTCATCGAGGCCGATACTCATGGCGCTCGAGAGCCAGGATACATTCCGACGATCGGGTGGTACAACCCGAATGCGACGCTCCACCTCCATCTCAGTGCTTGGAACACTCCTGCCGACCTCAAGCGCATCGTGTGTCACGAGGCCGTGCACCTATATTGGCAGTTGGGTGAGGATGCAGAGGCGACGTCGGCGTGGGCAGAAAAGGTCAGCGCCTGCATCGAGAACCGTGATCAGTGAGGATTCCATGGCAATCCGCGCGGGGCTGTGCCTGGTCGTGCTTGTCGCCGTGGTGCCTTGGCCGGCAGCCGGGACTCAGGTCCGCGCCACGAGTGACCTGATCGAAGTCGAACGCGCGGCGGCGCGGGCAGTTCGCGCGCTCCTGCCTTCCGATGCCCGAGTCGGGTTCATTGACGTCCGCTCCATGACTTCAGCGGGGCCGCCATCCGGACCGCAGCGCACACCGGAGGAACGGGCAGTCTTGCTCCGCGAGCTGGATGCGCGCCCGATCCAGATCCCCTACGTCCTGCCGGGGTGTGGCCGACCGCAGGCGCCCCTTGACTGCCTCGACTATCTCATTCGACTCGATGGCGAGGTCCTCGGGGGGGACTCCGCGGTCGTCAGGGTGTCCACCAACGTGCTGGCTGCCTCCTCCAGGACTGACCGGGAGTTGCTGCTCCGGCGCCGTGCCTCTGAATGGATCGTCGAGCGAAACACCGTGACCCGGCATGCGACCTATGCCCCCAGGAGTCCACCATGACCGAGGGGTGGGCGGGGGCGTAATCCTCGCCCGGGTTGTTGGGGAGCTGGGGGTGGGGCCTCGAACGGACCCAGGACCAATGGGCGGAAGCCGATAGCCCGAACAGGCGATCCGCCGCCCCCAGTACCCGGTCCATTCTCGTCCGGCTCAAGCCCCGTGAGCCTGCGGATCGGTTGAGTTAGGCCTCTCCCGTCAGGGCATGGCACCCTGTGCCCCATCCCGCCGAGGGGGGGGCAGGCCAGCACCACCCCCAACCCACCCTTGACCCCTCCATCCTGACCCGGTAACTTATGGGTCTGCCGTGGAAAACGGCCTTTTTGCGCTATTTACGGAATTTGGGGTGTATGCCGACGATCAACCAGCTCATCCGGCACGGCCGCAAGCCGGTCATCAAGAAGGACAAGGCGCCGGCGCTCAAGCAGAACCCGCTCAAGCGGGGGGTCTGCACCCGCGTCTATACCACCACGCCCAAGAAGCCCAACTCGGCCCTCCGCAAGGTGGCCCGTGTCCGGCTGGTGGGCGGGGTCGAGGTCACCGCCTATATCCCGGGTGAGGGGCACAACCTGCAGGAGCACTCGATCGTCCTGATCCGGGGTGGCCGAGTCAAGGACCTGCCGGGCGTCCGGTACCACATTGTCCGCGGGGCGCTCGACGCCGCCGGGGTCAATGGGCGGAAGCAGAGCCGGTCCAAGTATGGCGCCAAGCGCCCGAAGCCGGGCCAGCCGGCGGGAGGTAAGAAGTGAGCCGCCGGACCCGCGCCGTCAAGCGCACCGTACCCCCCGATCCGCGGTACGACAGCCAGACCGTCTCCAAGTTCGTCAACATCCTGATGTACGATGGCAACAAGGGGCTCGCCGAGGGGATCTTCTACCAGGCGATGGACCTGATCGAGCAGCGGACCGGCCAGCCCGGCGTGGCAGTCTTCAAGCAGGCGGTGGCCAACGCCAAGCCCGCGCTCGAGGTCAAGAGCCGCCGGGTCGGTGGCGCGTCGCTGCAGGTGCCGGTCGAGGTGCGCCCGGAGCGGCGGACCGCGCTGGCGATGCGCTGGCTGATCAGCTATTCCCGGGCCCGCAACGAGAAGACGATGGCCGACCGGCTGGCGGCGGAGTTCATCCTGGCCTCCAAGGGCGAGGGGAACACCATCAAGAAGAAGGACGACACGCACCGGATGGCCGAGGCCAACCGCGCGTTTGCCCACTATCGCTGGTAGCACCGCGGTCGCATTGACTCCCCGGGGGATCCCGGGGTAAATTGAAAGGCTGTTCACCGGCTGCACCTGGCCGGGTTGCTGTGGCCACATCGGGTTACGTGGTGAAGCTGCCACCTCTGATCCTCTAATGACAACGCGTGGGGCTTCCAGGAAGCCCCCGTCCAGGGCGAAGGCCCGGACGTGCGCGGAGCGATACCACGGGGACGCCCCGGTCGGTCGCCCCGCTTTTTCGTTGGCCGGGACTTGGAGCTTATGGCACGTCACACACCGCTCGAGCGTTATCGCAACATCGGCATCATGGCCCACATTGATGCCGGCAAGACGACTACGACCGAGCGCATCCTGTATTACACCGGCAAGAACTACAAGATCGGTGAGGTCCACGATGGCGCCGCCACCATGGACTGGATGGAGCAGGAACAGGAGCGGGGGATCACCATCACCTCCGCCGCCACGACGGCGTTCTGGACCCGGAACGACATCGAGCACCGGATCAACATCATCGACACCCCGGGCCACGTCGACTTCACCGTCGAGGTGGAGCGCTCGCTCCGCGTGCTCGACGGCGCGGTCACCCTGCTCGACTCGGTGGCCGGGGTCGAGCCCCAGACCGAGACGGTCTGGCGCCAGGCCGACCGGTACGGCGTGCCCCGGCTGATCTTCGCGAACAAGATGGACCGCACCGGGGCCGATTTCGGTCGCTGCCTCAGCATGATCCGCGACCGGCTGACCCGGAACGCCTTCCCGATCCAGCTGCCGGTCGGCTCGGGCGAGCTGTTCACCGGGCACATCGACGTGCTCCGCCGGGTCGAGGTCATCTTCGACGACACCACGATGGGCAAGACCTTCACCGAGATGCCGGTGCCCGACGCCTATGTCGAGGCGGTCGAGAAGGCCCGGCACGAGGTGATCGAGGCGGCGGTCGAGCACGACGAGGAGCTGATCGAGAAGTACCTGGCCGGCGAGGAGCTGACCATGGACGAGATCCAGCAGGCCATCCGCAAGGCGACCTGCGGCGGGTTCATCGTCCCGGTGCTCTGCGGCGCCTCCTTCAAGAACAAGGGCGTCCAGGCCCTGCTCAACGCGGTCATCGACTACCTGCCGAGCCCGCTCGACGTGCCGCCGATCAGCGGCCACCTGCCGCTCCACGACGAGACCATCGTCTCCCGGATCACCTCCGACGACGAGAAGTTCTCCGCCCTCGCCTTCAAGATCATGACCGACCCGTACGTCGGCCGGCTGACGTACTTCCGGGTCTATTCCGGCTCGCTCAAGGCCGGCTCGTACGTCTACAACAGCACCAAGGACAAGCGGGAGCGGGCCGGACGGCTGCTCCAGATGCACGCCAACAAGCGCGAGGAGATCGAGGAGGTCCTGGCCGGCGACATCGCCGCCGCGATCGGCCTCAAGGAGACCCGCACCGGCGACACGCTGTCCGACGAGGACAAGCCGATCATCCTGGAGGCGATGCGCTTCCCGAACCCCGTCATCGACGTGGCGATCGAGCCGAAGTCCAAGGCCGACCAGGACAAGCTCGGCATCGCGCTGCAGAAGCTGGCCGAGGAGGACCCCACCTTCCGGGTCCGGACCGACGCCGAGACGTCGCAGACGATCATCGCCGGCATGGGCGAGCTGCACCTCGAGATCCTGGTCGACCGGATGAAGCGGGAGTTCAAGGTCGAGGCCAACGTCGGCCGCCCCCAGGTGGCTTACCGCGAGACGATCACCCGGCTGGCCAAGGAGATCGAGGGCAAGTTCATCCGGCAGTCGGGCGGCAAGGGCCAGTACGGCCACGTGGTGATCAACCTCGAGCCGGCCGAGCAGGGCGCCGGGTTCGTCTTCGAGGACAAGATCGTCGGGGGCGTGATCCCGCGCGAGTTCATCAAGCCGGTCGAGGCCGGCATCCGCGAGGCGCTCGAGACCGGCGTCCTGGCCGGCTACCCGGTGGTGGACGTCAAGGTCCAGCTGGTCTTCGGCAGCTACCACGACGTCGACTCGTCCGAAATGGCGTTCAAGATCGCCGGCTCGATGGCGTTCAAGGAGGCGGCCCGCCAGGCCGGCCCCGTGCTGCTCGAGCCGATCATGGAGGTCGAGGTCGTGGCCCCCGCCGAATTCCTCGGCGATGTCATGGGCGACCTCTCCAGCCGCCGCGGCAAGATCGGCGGGATGACCCAGCGCGGCGAGGCCCAGGTGGTGGCCGCCGACGTGCCGCTGGCCGAGATGTTCGGGTACTCCACCACCCTGCGCAGCATGACCCAGGGCCGGGCGGTGTACTCGATGCAGTTCGATCACTATGAGGAAGTGCCGAAGCACGTCTCCGAGGCGATCATCGCGAAGACGAAGAGCTGAGACCTCGCACCACACGCAACCAGGGGAATCGGAACGATGGCAAAGGCAAAGTTTGACCGGACGAAGCCGCACGTGAACGTGGGCACGATCGGGCACGTGGACCACGGGAAGACGACCCTGACGGCGGCGCTGACGAAGATGTCGTCGGACAAGGGGTACGGGACGAAGTACATCTCGTACGACGAGGTGGCGAAGGCGTCGGCGTCGCAGGGGCGGCGGGACCCGACCAAGATCCTGACGATCGCGACCAGCCACGTGGAGTACGAGACGGAGGCGCGGCACTACGCGCACGTCGACTGCCCGGGGCACGCGGACTACGTGAAGAACATGATCACGGGGGCGGCCCAGATGGACGGGGCGATCCTGGTGGTCTCGGCGGTGGACGGGCCGATGCCGCAGACGCGGGAGCACGTGCTGCTGGCGCGGCAGGTGAACGTGCCGAAGATGGTGGTGTTCCTGAACAAGTGCGACCTGGTGGATGACGAGGAGCTGCTGGACCTGGTGGAGCTGGAGGTCCGGGACCTGCTGAGCCAGTACCAGTTCGACGGGGACAACGTGCCGGTGATCCGGGGCTCGGCGATCAAGGCGATCGAGGGCGACCCGGCGTGGGTGGCGAAGCTGGAGGAGCTGTACGCGGCGCTGGACAGCTACATCCCGGAGCCGGTGCGGGAGACGGACAAGCCGTTCCTGATGCCGGTGGAGGATGTCTTCTCGATCACGGGGCGGGGGACGGTGGCGACGGGGCGGATCGAGCGGGGGATCATCAAGGTGCAGGACGAGGTGGCGGTGGTGGGGTTCGGGTCGGACAAGAAGACGGTGGTGACGGGGGTGGAGATGTTCCGCAAGCTGCTGGACCAGGGGCAGGCGGGGGACAACGTGGGGTTGCTGCTGCGGGGCGTGGACAAGACGGAGATCGAGCGGGGAATGGTGCTGGCGAAGCAGGGGAGCATCACGCCGCACACGCAGTTCACCGCGGAAGTCTATGTGCTGACGAAGGAAGAGGGGGGGCGGCACACGCCGTTCTTCAAGGGGTACCGGCCGCAGTTCTACTTCCGGACGACGGACGTGACGGGGGCGGTGGAGATGCCGGCGGGGGTGGAGATGGTGATGCCGGGGGACAACATCTCGGTGACGGTGGAGCTGATCACGCCGATCGCGATGGAAGAGGGGCTGCGGTTTGCGATCCGCGAGGGCGGCCGGACGGTGGGCGCCGGGGTCGTGGCCAAGATCCTGAAGTAGGGGCCGGGCGTGCCCGGCCCGAGGTGGCCGAGCACCAGGCGGTAGGGGCCGGGCATGCCCGGCCCGTGTCGGCCGGGCACCAGACGGTAGGGGCCGGGCGGGACCCGGGGCAGGAATCGCAGGATGACCACGCGACAGTGGTCCGCCCGCCGGGTGGACCATGATGCGCAACGAAAGGGTGACGCATGTCAGGCAAGATTCGGATTCGGCTCAAGGCCTTCGACCACGTGGTCCTCGACCAGGCGGCGGCGGACATCGTGCGCTCGGTCGAGAAGACCGGCGCCCAGGTCTCCGGCCCGATCCCCCTCCCGGTGAAGATGGAGCGGTGGACGGTGCTGCGCAGCCCGCATGTCGACAAGAAGAGCCGGGAGCAGTTCGAGCTGCGCACGCACAAGCGGCTGCTCGACATTAACGACTCCCGCCCCCAGACGATGGACGCGCTGACCAAGCTCGACCTGCCGGCTGGCGTGGACGTCGAGATCAAGGTCGGGTGAGCCGATGACCAACGGATTGATTGGCCGCAAGCTCGGGATGACCCGGGTCTTCGCGGAGGATGGCACCGCGGTGCCGGTGACGATCATCGAGGCGGGCCCCTGCCGGGTCGTGCAGGTGCGCGACGCCGAGGTGCAGCTCGGGTTTGGCACCCGCCGGCCGCAGCGCACCACCCGGGCCGAGCTGGGCCATGCGAAGAAGGCCGGCCTGGAGGCGGCGCCCCAGGTGGTGCGCAGCTTCGCCCGGGCCGAGACCGCGCCGACGCCGGGCGACACCGTGACCGTTGAGATCTTCGCCGCGGGCGAGATGGTCAAGGTCACCGGGACCAGCAAGGGCCGGGGCTTCCAGGGCGTGGTCCACCGGCACGGCTTCGGTGGCGGTCCCGGCAGCCATGGCAACACCCGGCACCGCAAGCCCGGCTCGATCGGGCCCGGCACCGACCCGTCGCGCGTGATCAAGGGGAAGAAGATGCCCGGCCACCATGGAGCCCGGCGCCACACCGAGATGGGCCTGCGGGTGGTGCGGGTGGATGCCGAGCGCAACCTGCTGTTCGTCCGGGGCGCGATCCCCGGGAGCAAGAACGGCATCGTGATGGTGGCCAAGCAGGGAGGAGCGAGCCGTCATGCTTGAGGCGCCCCATTTCTCCGCAAGCGGAACCCGCCACAAGGCGGCGTTCGCGCTGCCGGCGGAGCTGTTTGATGGCACCGTGAACGAGCCGGTGCTGCACCAGGCGGTCAAGACCTTCCTGGGCAACCAGCGGCAGGGCACCGCCGCCACCCGGACCCGCAGCTTCGTCTCGGGCGGCAACCAGAAGCCGTGGCGCCAGAAGGGCACCGGCCGGGCCCGGCAGGGATCGACCCGGGCGCCGCACTGGCGCGGGGGCGGGACGGTCTTCGGGCCGCAGCCCCGCGACTACCGGACCGAGATGCCGAAGAAGGTGCGCCAGCTGGCCCGCCGCTCGGCGCTCAACGCCCGGGCCCGCGAGGGGAACCTGCTGGTGGTGGACCCGATCTCGATGGACGGGCCGAAGACCAAGGCGTTCGCCGGCTTCCTCTCCGCCCTCGGCGTCGCCGACCGGAAGGTGCTGGTGCTGACCAGCGGGATCCGGCCGGCGCTCTACCTGAGCGCCCGCAACATCCCGACCGCGCGGGTCATGCCGTTCCACGAGGCCTCGGCGTATGACGTGCTCTGGGCCGGGGCGGTGGTGGTCGAGTCCGGCGCCCTGACCGGCGACGCGGAGGCCGCGGCCGAGGCGCTCGACGCCGCGCCCGCGAAGGCCGCCAAGAAGGTCGCGAAGAAGGCGGCCAAGAAGGCCGCCAAGGCCGCCGCGCCGAAGGCCCGGGCCAAGGCGGCCCCGAAGGCGAAAGCCGGGGCGAAGAAGCCGGCGGCCCGCAAGAAGAAGGAGACCGAGTGATGCCCAGCCTCCACCAGACGGTCGTGCGACCGCTGATCACGGAGAAGAGCTCCGCCGCGTGGCAGGACCGGAAGGAGTATGCCTTCGAGGTCCACCCCGATGCGACGAAGCACCAGATCCGCGACGCGCTCCAGGCGCTGTTCGGGGTGACGGTGACCGGCGTGCGCACCATGCAGGTGCGGCGCAATGCGATCACGCGCGGCCGGACGCGGGGCGTGACGCCCCGCTGGAAGAAGGCCTACGTGACACTCAAGGACGGCGACTCCATCGCCGTGTTCGAGGGCTGAGATGAGCATTCGACAGTTCCGGCCGATGACCGCCGCGACCCGCTTCAAGTCGGTGTCCGGCTTCGACGAGATCACCCGGGCGACCCCGGAGAAGTCCCTGCTGGAGCCGATCAAGAAGTCCGGCGGCCGCAACAACAAGGGACACATCACGATCCGGCGCCGCGGCGGCGGGCACAAGCAGATGTACCGCAAGATCGACTTCAAGCGGAACAAGTTCGGGATCCCGGCCCGCGTCGCGGAGATCGAGTACGACCCGAACCGGACCGCGCGGATCGCGCTGCTGGTCTACGCGGACGGCGAGAAGCGCTACATCCTGCACCCCAAGGGGCTGAACCAGGGGGACACGGTGGTCTCGGGGCCCGGCAGCGATGCCCGGCTCGGGAACGCGCTGCCGCTGTCCGAGATCCCGCTCGGCACCACGGTGCACAACATCGAGCTCAAGATCGGCAAGGGCGGCCAGATGGCGCGCTCGGCCGGGACCGGGGCCCAGGTCGTGGCGAAGGAGGGCGAGTACGTCACCCTGCGCCTCAAGAGCACCGAGATGCGGCTGGTGCACGGGCGCTGCCTGGCCACGATCGGCGAGGTGGGGAACTCCGAGCATGAGCTGCTCTCGGTCGGCAAGGCGGGCAAGAGCCGCTGGCTGGGCAAGCGGCCCAAGGTGCGTGGCGTGGCCATGAACCCGGTGGACCACCCGCTGGGCGGTGGCGAGGGCAAGAGCTCGGGCGGTCGTCCGCCGGTCAGCCCCTGGGGCAAGCCGGAAGGCGTCAAGACCCGGAAGCGGAAGAAGGCTTCAACCCGGCTGATCGTCCGGGGCCGCAAGCGCGGAAAGGCGACCAAGTAATGGCACGGAGCGTCAAGAAGGGCCCGTTCGTCCAGGAGGCACTCCTCAAGCGGGTGCTGGCGGTCAGCGGGACCAACGACAAGAAGGTCATCAAGACCTGGAGCCGGGCGAGCACCATCCTCCCCGAGTTCGTGGGCCTCACCTTCGCGGTGCACAACGGGAACAAGTTCGTCCCGGTGTATGCCACCGAGAACATGGTGGGCCACAAGCTCGGCGAGTTCGCCCCCACCCGCCTCTTCCGGGGTCACAGCGGCAAGCTGGTGGCCGACAAGAAGGCGAAGCCGGAGTGACCATGACGATGAACGGACACGCCATCCAGCGCACCGTGCGGCAGTCGCCCCGCAAGATGCGGCTAGTCATCGACCTGATCCGCGGGCAGAACGTGAACGACGCCTACGCGGTCCTCAAGGTGAGCAAGAAGCTGGCGGCGAAGCAGGTCGCCAAGACGCTGCGGTCGGCCGTGGCCAACGCCGAGCAGAAGGCGCTGGCCGCCAACGAGGCGTTCGATGTCGACCGCCTGGTGGTGACCAAGGCGATCGTGAACGAGGGGCAGACGCTGAAGCGGATCCATGCGGCGGCGCAGGGTCGCGCCACCCCGATCCGCAAGCGGACCAGCCACGTCGAGATCCACGTGCACGCGAAGAAGGAGAAGGCCTGATGGGACAGAAGACGCATCCGATCGGGTTCCGGCTCGGGGTCATCAAGCCGTGGAGCTCCCGGTGGTTCGCCACCAAGGACATGCCCGCCCTCCTCAAGGAGGATGAGCTGATCCGGAAGTACCTGCACACCCGGCTGGGGCACGCGGCGATCGCCCAGATCGTGATCGAGCGGCGGCCCGGCAAGGTGACCGTGACGGTCCACACCGGGCGGCCGGGGGTGGTGATCGGCAAGCGCGGCGCCGAGGTGGACAAGCTGCGCGACGAGCTGGCCCAGCTGACCGGCAAGGAGGCCGCGATCAACGTCGAGGAGATCAAGCGGCCGGAGACGTCGGCGCAGCTGGTGTCCGACAACATCGCCCACCAGCTGGTCCAGCGGGTCTCGTTCCGCCGGGCCATGAAGCGCGCGGTCCAGAGCGCGATGCGGATGGGTGCCCAGGGGATCAAGGTGCGCGCATCCGGCCGCCTCGGCGGCGCCGAGATCGCCCGGACCGAGGGGTACCACGAGGGCCGGGTGCCGCTGCACACGCTGCGCGCCGACATCGACTATGCCACCTCGACGGCCAAGACGACCTACGGGACGATCGGCATCAAGGTGTGGGTCTTCAAGGGTGAGGTGGTCGAGGACGTGAGCGGCCGCACCTACAGCACGGGAGCCTGAGCCATGCTGGCACCAAAGCGGATCAAGTACCGCAAGACGTTCAAGGGGCGGACCACGGGGATCGCCACCCGGGGCAACACGATCGCCTTCGGCGAGTACGGGCTGATGTGCCTGGAGCCGGGCTGGATCACCAGCCGGCAGATCGAGGCGGCGCGCGTGGCGATGACCCGCGCGATGAAGCGCGGCGGCAAGGTGTGGATCCGGATCTTCCCGGACAAGCCGATCACCAAGAAGCCGGCCGAGACCCGCATGGGCAAGGGCAAGGGCAACCCGGAGGGCTGGGTGGCGGTGGTGAAGCCGGCCCGGATCCTCTTCGAGGTCGAGGGGGTCCCCGAGGCGCTGGCCCGGTCGTCGATGGCCCTGGCCGCGGCCAAGCTGCCGCTCAAGACCCGGTTCATGAAGCGCGAGGAGACCTGAGTCATGCAGGCCAATGAGCTCGAACAGATGTCGGTCGAGGACCTCGAGCAGAAGCTCGCCGAGGTGCGGGAGGAGCGGTTCCGGCTCCGGTTCCGGTCCGCGACCGAGTCGATTGACAACCCGATGCAATTCCGGGTCCTGCGGCGGGACATCGCCCGGATCTTGACGGTCCTGCGCCAGAAGCGCGGCCACGCCTGAGGATGGATGCCATGACTGATGCCAAGATGCCCGCCGCCGATCGCGCCCGTCGCAAGGTGCGGACCGGGGTGGTGACCAGCGACAAGATGACCGGCACCGTGACCGTGCTGCTCGAGCGGCGGTTTGCCCACCCGGTCTACGGCAAGCAGATGACGCGCAGCTCGAAGTTCAAGGCGCGCAACGAGAAGGACGCCCGGATGGGCGATACCGTGCGGATCATGGAGACCCGGCCCATCGCCAAGACGGTGCGGTGGCGCGTGGTCGAGATCGTCGAACGGGCGAAGTAACGGCGCCACCCGGCGCCGCATCCGACCACTGGGCACAGCGAGGCAGGCATGGTACAGCAGGAGACGATTCTCAAGATTGCGGACAATTCCGGCGCCCGCAAGGCGCTGGTGATCCGCGTGCTGGGCGGCACCCGGCGCCGCTACGCCAGCCTGGGCGACACCGTGGTGGTGGCCATCAAGGACGCCATTCCGACCGGCCAGGTGAAGAAGGGCGACGTCGCCAAGGCGGTGATCGTCCGCACGGCCAAGGAGGTCCGGCGGCGGGATGGCTCGTACATCCGGTTCGACGAGAACGCCGCGGTCCTGATCGACGACAAGGGCGAGCCCCGGGCAACCCGTATCTTCGGCCCCGTCGCCCGTGAACTGCGCGAGAAGCGGTACATGAAGATCGTCTCGCTCGCGCCGGAGGTGCTCTGAGATGAAGCCGCTCGTCCACAAGAAGGCCAAGCGGAAGCACAACCAGCCGGTGCCCCGGGTCCGGATGCACGTGACCAAGGGCGACACCGTCCAGGTGATCAGTGGCGATGACAAGGGCACCCAGGCCCGGGTCCTCCGGGTCTATCCCAAGACCGGGCGGGTCACGGTCGAGGGGGTCAACATCGTCAAGCGCCACCGCAAGGCGACCCAGACGACCGAGGGCGGGATCATGCAGTTCCCCGCGCCGATCCATCATTCCAAGGTGATGCTGGTGGACCCGAAGACCGGGGCCCCCACGCGGATCCGCCGCCAGGTCGACAAGGACGGCACCGTGGAGCGCATCGCCGTCAAGTCGGGCCAGTCGATTCCGAGGAACCGGTAAATGGCAGAGAAGACCGCAAAGGCCCCCGCCAAGAAGCCGCCCCAGGGCGGTCCCCCGGCCAAGGGCGCCAAGAAGGCCGCCGGCCCCGCCGGCGCCGTCGACCCGGCCCCGAAGGTGCGCGAGGGTGCGCCCCGGCTCCAGGTCCACTACGAGCAGGTGGTCCGGCCCCGGCTGGCCAAGGCGTTCGGCCTGACCAACCCGAACCAGCTGCCGCGGATCGTCAAGGTGGTCCTCAACGTCGGCCTCGGCGAGGCGACCAAGAACCCGAAGCAGCTCGACGCGGTGGTCGAGGAGCTGACGACCATCACCGGCCAGCGGCCGGTGGTGACCCGGGCCAAGAAGGCGATCGCCAACTTCGGGCTGCGGGCCGGCATGCCGGTCGGCGCGATGGTGACCCTGCGGGGGCCCCGGATGTGGGAGTTCCTGGACCGGTTCATCTCGCTCTCGGTGCCCCGGATCCGCGACTTCCGCGGCCTGCCGAACAAGAGCTTCGACGGCCGGGGCAGCTACACCATGGGGATCAAGGAGCAGCTGATCTTCCCCGAGGTGAACTATGACAAGGTGGAGCAGGTGCACGGCATGGACCTCACGGTGGTGACGAGCGCCGGCCGCGATGACCTGGCCCTGGCGCTGCTTCGTGAGCTGGGTTGGCCGTTCCGGGGCGAGAGCCCCCAGCAGGCGGCCTAGGGCCGCCGAGGATAGACCATGGCAAAGACATGCTGGATCGAGCGCGCCAAGCGCACGCCGAAGTTCAAGAGCCGGGTGGTGCGGCGGTGCAATCGCTGCGGCCGGTCGCGCGCATACCTCCGGAAGTTCGGACTCTGCCGCATTTGTTTCCGTGAGCTCGCCCTGAAGGGGGAAATCCCGGGCGTGCGCAAGGCCAGCTGGTAAGGGGACACACACAGAATGAGCATGACAGATCCCGTCGCGGACATGCTGACCCGCATCCGCAACGCCTGTTCCGCGGGTCATCGGCGCGTGGACATCCCGTCATCGAAGCTGAAGGGCGAGGTCGCCCGGCTGCTGCGTGACAACCACTACATCGCCGACTTCAAGGTGCTGGAGGGCGGAGCGCGCGGCGTGCTGCGACTCTACCTGAAGTACCACAATGAGCTGCCCGTGATCCGCGAACTGCGGCGGGTCTCGACCCCGGGGCTCCGGCGCTACGTGAAGTGCCGCGAGATCCCCCGGGTCAAGAACGGCCTGGGCATGGCGATCGTCTCGACCCCCAAGGGGTTGATGAGCGACCGCGACGCCCGGACCGCCAACCTCGGCGGCGAACTCGTCGCCGTGATCTGGTAGGGGGGACGATGTCGCGAATCGGCAAGCGGCCCATCAGCATCCCCGCCGGCGTGACGGTCACGGTCGCGGGGCAGCGGGTCACGGTCAAGGGGCCCAAGGGCGCCCTGGAGCGCGAGGTGCACCCCGAGATGGCGCTGCGGCTGGAGGGCGCGGAACTCACCGTGTCCCGTCCGTCCGACGCCGAGCAGCACAAGGCGCTGCACGGGCTGACCCGGACGCTCCTGGCCAACATGGTGGAGGGGGTGTCCAAGGGCTACGAGAAGGTCCTCGAGATCCAGGGGGTCGGCTACAAGGCCGAGACCAACCCCAAGGGGATCACGATGATCGTCGGGTACTCGCACCCGGTGCCGTACCCGGCGCCGGCGGGGATCACCCTGACGGTCGAGAACAACACCGTCGTGAAGGTGAGCGGGGCCAACAAGGAGATGGTCGGCCAGGTGGCCGCCGAGCTCCGCGCCGTGCGGCCGCCGGAGCCCTACAAGGGCAAGGGCGTGCGGTACCGGGGTGAGCAGGTCCGCCGCAAGGCCGGCAAGACAGGAGCCAAGTAATGCGCCCGATTCATGCACCGAAGACGCGCGAGCAGCGCCGCTACCGCCGGCACCTCCGGGTCCGGAAGAAGGTGGCCGGCACCATGGAACGCCCCCGGCTGGTGGTGTATCGCTCGCTGAAGTCGATCTATGCCCAGCTGGTGGACGACGATCGCGGGGTGACCCTGCTGGGCGTCAGCGATCGGAGCGAGGGGATCGCGGTCGAGGGCACCGGGAAGGTCGCGCGCAGCAAGGCGGCCGGGAAGCTGCTCGCCGAGAAGGCCAAGGCGGCCGGGTTCACCAAGGCGGTCTTCGATCGCGGCGGGTATCGCTACCACGGGCGCGTCCGCGCCGTGGCCGAAGGGGCACGCGAAGGCGGATTGGAGTTCTAGAATGAGCGACGACAAGGGCACCGAACAGGCGTCGGCCGAGGCCGGCACCGAGACCACCACCGAGCAGCGGCCCCCGCGGGGACGCGGCGGCCGGGGCGGCCAGGGCGGCGGACGCGGCGGCGAGCGCGGCGGCCGGGGCGGTCCGCGGCGCGACCGCGGCGAGGGCGCCTCGGACCTGGTGGAGAAGGTCGTGGACATCAATCGCGTGGCCAAGGTGGTGAAGGGTGGCCGGCGGTTCTCGTTCAACGCGCTGGTCGCCGTCGGCGACGGCAAGGGGCGCGTGGGCCTCGCGACCGGGAAGGCCAATGAGGTCTCGGAAGCGGTCCGCAAGGCGGTCGAGGCCGCCAAGCGCGCGATGGTCGAGGTGCCGCGGAATGGCAGCACCATCCCCCACGAGATCGTGGGCCACCATGGTGCCGGCCGGGTGCTGCTCAAGCCGGCCGCGGCCGGTACCGGCATCATCGCCGGGGGCCCGGTGCGCGCGATCCTGGAGTGCGTCGGGATCACCGACATCCTGACCAAGAGCCTCGGCTCGACCAACCCGCACAACATGACCCGGGCCACGATTGACGGGCTGCAGCACCTGGTCTCCGCGCGGCAGGTGGCTCGCGAGCGGGGGATCGAGATCGAGCAGCTGGGCTATCGCGCCCGGCAGGAAGGGGTCTGATCATGGGCCGCAATCCCGTGGTGGGCCGTCAGGGCCCCAAGTACCATGCGGCGGTGCTGCCGACCGAGCCCTCGAAGACGGGGCTCCAGGTCCGGCAGGTCCGCTCGACGATCGGCCACGCCGAGACGATGCGCCGGACGATGGCGTCGCTCGGCCTGCACCGCCACCAGCAGGTGGTGGTCGTCCCCGACAATCCGTCGGTGCGTGGCATGCTGTTCAAGGTGCGGCACCTGGTCGAGGTGTCGCCGGCTCAGGAGGCGTAACGTGGCACGCACCAAGGAACCCGAGGCTCCGATGATCACCCTGTCCAACCTCCGGCCGGCGGCGGGCTCCACCCGCCCGCGGAAGCGGATCGGGCGGGGACCGGGCAGCGGGACCGGCAAGACCTCCGGCAAGGGCCACAAGGGTCACAAGGCCCGGACCGGGGGCGGCACCAATCCCGGCTTCGAGGGTGGCCAGATGCCGATGTACCGGCGGCTGCCGAAGCGGGGCTTCACCAACCCGTTCAAGGTCACGGCCCAGCCGGTCAACGTCGGCCGCCTCAAGGCCCTGGCCGGCACCGACGTGACGGCCGAGACGCTGCAGGAAGCGGGGCTGGTCAGCCGTCCCCGTGATGCCATCAAGCTGCTGGGCATGGGCGAGGTGGACCGGGCCTACACCGTACGGGGCCTGACGGTGAGCGCCTCCGCGCGGGCCAAGGTCGAGGCGGCCGGCGGCCGCATCGAGGCCTAGGTGACGGCGCCAAGCGTACCGGGCTTCGGGATGGACGAGGAGCTCAAGAAGAAGCTGCTCGTCACCCTGATGGCGATCCTGATCTACCGGATCGGCGCCCACATCACGGCGCCGGGCGTCAATGTCACCGCGCTGGCGGCGTTCATCTCGCAGTCGGCCGCCGCGGGGTTCTTCGGCCTCTATGACACGCTGGGAGGCGGACTCTCCCGGGCGACGATCTTCGCGCTCGGGATCATGCCGTACATCTCGGCGTCGATCATCTTCCAGCTGGCCGGCGGCATCGTGCCGACGGTCGGCAAGCTCCAGAAGGACGAGGAAGGTCGCAAGCGGTTGACCCAGTGGACCCGGTACACCACCGTCGGGATCTCGCTGGCCCAGGCCTACACCTTCGCCCTCTTCACGGAATCGATCCCGGGGGCGGTCGCGGCGCCGACCTTCTGGTCCCGGATGATCATGGTCATCACCCTGACCACCGGCGCCATCTTCGTCATGTGGCTCGGTGAGCAGATCACCGAGCGCGGCATCGGGAACGGGATGAGCATCCTGATCACGGTCTCGATCCTCGAGGGGGTCTGGCCCGGCACGGTGCAGCTGATCACCTTCGTGAAGGACCGGATCGTCAGCCCGATCGGGGCCGTCTTCCTCGTGGCCACGATCGTCGCCTCGATGGCGGCGGTCACCGGGGTCACCATGGCCGCCCGCCGGATCCCGATCCAGATCCCCAGGAAGGTCATGGGGCGGGGCCGGATCCGCGAGGGCCAGAAGACCTTCATCCCGATCCGACTGCTGACGGCCAATGTCATGCCGATCATCTTCGCCCAGGCGATCATCATCGTGCCCGGCACCCTGGCGAGCTTCACCAACAACCCGCTGATGTCCGACATCTCGAACTTCTTCGTGCCCGGCGGGTGGGCGTACAACATCATCTTCGCCGTCATGGTGGTGGCGTTCAGCTACTTCTATACCGCCATCATCTTCAACTCGGTCGACATCTCCGAGAACCTGAAGAAGCAGGGCGGCTTCATTCCGGGGGTCAAGCCGGGTGCCGCCACCGCCGACTACATCGACAATGTTCTCGCGCGGATCACCCTGCCCGGTGCGCTGTTCCTGGCGATCATCTCGATCGTGCCGATCATCGTCTCCCAGCAGGTCGGCTTCGTGGCCCAGTTCGGCGGGACCTCGGTCCTGATCGTTGTCGGCGTCCTGCTCGACACGATGGCCCAGATCGAGCAGCACCGGACCCTGCGGAAGTACGACAGCTTCATGAAGTCGGGCCGCGTCAAGTTCCGCGGGCGGCAGCAACGGTACATCTAGGGGAGCGAGAAGAAAGAGGCGAGAAGGGAGAAGGGAGAAGGGGCAGCGGGGCGATCGGCCGGCCGGAGTTGCCGCCGCCCAGCCAGGCCGCACTTCTCCCTTCTCGCTTTTCGCTTCCCACTCGGCCCGGGAGGGACACCAACATGGATATCCTGCTGCTGGGCCCCCCGGGGGCCGGCAAGGGCACCCAGGGCGCCATCCTCGCCGAGCGACTGGGGCTCCCCAAGTTCGCCACCGGTGACCTGCTTCGCGAGGCGGTGCGGGCCGGCACCCCGCTAGGGCTCCAGGCCAAGGCCATCATGGAGACCGGGGGCCTCGTGAGCGACGACATCATCCTCGGGGTCGTTCGCGAGGAGCTGGGCCGGCCCGCCGCCGAGAATGGTGTGATCTTCGACGGGGTTGTCCGCACCATCCCGCAGGCCGAGGGGGTCTCGGCGATCCTCGCCGAGCGCGGGCGGCAGATGGACCTGGTCCTCTTCTTCGACGTGAGTGACGCGGAGATCCTCGATCGGCTGGAGCGGCGGCGCGGCATCGAGGGGCGCGCCGACGACGATCCCGCCGCCGTCCAGCGTCGCCTGGCGGCCTACCGCGCCCAGACCGCCCCGGTCCTCGACTGGTACGAGGCGCGAGGTGGCGTCCGGCGGATCCCGGCCACCGGGACCGTACCGGACATCGCGGAAGCGGTGCGCCAGATCGTGGGCGGCTGAACCGTGGTGACCCTGAAGTCAGCCCGCGAGATCGAGGTCATGGCGCGGGCCGGGGGGATCGTCGGGGGCACCCTCGCCCTGATGGCGGAGATCCTCCAGCCCGGCATGACGACCGAGGACCTGGATGCCGCCGCCGAGACATTCATCCGCAGCCATCCCGGCGCCCGGCCGTCCTTCAAGGGGCTGTACGGCTTTCCCAAGACCCTCTGCACGTCGATCAACGAGGAGATTGTTCACGGCATTCCCTCCCGCAAGCGGATCCTGCGGGAGGGCAGCATTGTCAGCGTGGATGTCGGGGTCTTCCTCGAGGGGTTGCATGCCGACAGTGCGGTGACGCTGGGCGTAGGTCCGATTGCCCCCGAGACCCAGCGGCTGCTCTCCGTGACCGATGCCTGCCTCGCCGCGGGAGTCGCTGCCGCGGTGATCGGCAACCACATCGGCGACATCGGGCATGCCGTCCAGGGCGTGGCCGAGACGGCCGGGTTCGGCGTTGTGCGGGAGCTGGTGGGACACGGCATCGGGGCGCAGTTCCACGAGGAGCCCCAGGTGCCCAACCACGGCAAGCCCAAGCGGGGCCCCCGCCTGGTGGAGGGAATGACCCTCGCGATCGAGCCGATGATCACCGCCGGACACTATACCACCAAGACGCTGGCCGATCGGTGGACCGTGGTCACCGCCGATGGCTCGCTCTCGGCGCACTTCGAGCACACCGTGGCGATCACCAAGGATGGGCCTCGGATCCTCACCGGAAGGCCCTGACCCGATCGCCCGGTCGCCTGCCTGCCCCCGCTGCCGGTTCCCCCTCCTAGCACCCTGCCCCCTTCTCCCTTCTCCCTTCTCCCTTCTCACCTCTTACCTCTCACCTCTCCTCCCGCACCACCCCCAGCAACCACTCATGCATCCACGGATTGCCCGCCACCAGCCCAGTGTGCCGCAGTCCCGGGTCCTCCCCCGCCAGGTCGGTGACCACTCCGCCAGCCTCGCGCACCAGCAGGGTTCCGGCGGCAGTGTCCCAGGGGGCCAGCACCAGTTCCCAGAACCCGTCGAACCGTCCCGCGGCGACATCGGCCAGGTCGAGTGCCGCGGATCCGGCGCGCCGGACGCCGCTGGTGCTCCGCATGACCGTCGCGAACTGCCGCTGGTAGCGGTCCAGCGCATCCAGCTGCTTGAACGGGAACCCGGTGCCGATCAGGGCGAAACCGGGATCGCGGGTGTCCGAGACGCGGAGGGGGACGCCGTCCATGGTGGTGCCGGCGCCGCGAGCCGCCCGGAAGACGGTGCCCAGCGGGACGTGCAGGACGACTCCGGCTTCCAGGACGCCGTCAACCGCCGCGGCGATCGACACGGCGTAGTGCGGGTATCGGTGGAGGAAATTGGTCGTGCCGTCGAGCGGGTCGATGACCCAGACCAGCCCATCGGTCGCGGCGCCCGGGGAAAGCTCCTCGCCGAGGACCCGTGACGCCGGTGCCGCCTCCAGGAGGTGCTCGGCGATCATCGCCTCGGCGGTACGGTCCACCTCGGTGACGAAGTCGTGGTGACCCTTCGCCTTCCATGCGGTGGGGGCTTCGGGCGGGCGGGCGGTCCGCAACCAGTCCGCGGCACGCCGCGCCGCCGCCTCCGCGAGGTCGGGTAAGTCCAAGGGGGAGTTCATCTTGCTGGCATCGGGCGGGCCCGCTAGCTTGAGGGAATGTCCAGAATCTTCAGCGGTATCCAGCCGACCGGCGAGCCCCACATCGGCAACTGGCTCGGTGCGATCCGCAACTGGGTCGAACTCCAGCACCAGCACGAGAGCATCTTCTGCGTCGTCGACCTCCACGCCATCACGGGGGCGGCGAGCGCCGGCACGCTGGCCGCCCGGACCCGCGAGATGGCGCTCTCACTCCTCGCCTCCGGAATCGACCCCGACCGCGCCGTGCTGTTCGTCCAGTCGCACGTGCCGGAGCACGCGCGACTCCAGTGGCTGCTGACCTCCGTCACCCCGCTCGGCGAGCTGGAGCGGATGACGCAGTTCAAAGATAAGGCGCAGCGGGTGGAGAGCATCCCCGCGGGCCTGCTCTGCTACCCGATCCTGCAGGCGGCGGACATCCTGCTTTACCTGGCCGACCTGGTGCCGGTCGGCGAGGACCAGGTCCAGCACCTCGAACTGACCCGGGAGATCGCCCGGCGGTGGAATGCCGAATATGCGCCGGAGCCGGGATACCTGCCCGAGCCTCAGGCCTTGCTGACCCCGGCGCGACGGATCCTGGGGCTGGACGGGCAGGCCAAGATGTCGAAGAGCCTCGGCAACACCGTCGGGATCCTCGAGGAGCCGGACCAGGTCTGGCAGAAGCTTCGGCCCGCGATGACCGATCCCGCGCGGAAGACCCGGAAGGACCCGGGCAATCCCGAGGTGTGCAACATCTACTCGCTGCACCGGCATTTCTCCCCGGAGCCGGTCCAGGAAGAGGTGGCGCGCCAGTGCCGGAGTGCCGGGTGGGGCTGCCTCGACTGCAAGCGGGTGCTGGCGGACAACATGGAATTGCACCTGGGGCCGATCCGGCGCCGGGCCGAGCAGTTGCGGGCGACGCCGGGCCAGGTCGAGGACCTGCTGGCGGATGGCGCCCGGCGCGCCCGTGGCATCGCCCGGGAGACGATTGCGGCAGTCGAACATCGGATGGGCTTCTTGCCCGCGAAGGGGGACTGATGGCTGGCGCCTCGATGGAGAAGATCATCAAGGCCGCGGTGGACCGCGGCGCGACCGACCTCCACATCAAGGCCGGGGACGTCTTCAAGGCCAGGGTCAATGGTCGCCTGGTCCCGCTGACCAAGCAGCGGCTGACCCCGGACCAGACCCGGGCCATCGCGTCCCGGCTCATGAGCAGCGAGCGCGACCGCAGCCGGCTCGAGGCACTGCGCGACTTCGATTGCTCCTGGGGCATGGCCGGGGTGGGCCGGTTTCGGGTCAACATCCTGCGCCAGCGCTCGTCGTTCATGATCGTGATGCGGGTCCTCCCCTTCACCATCCCCACCCTCGAGGGACTCAACCTCCCCGAGGCGCTCGGTGCGATCGCGGAAGGCCCGACCGGGCTGGTCCTGGTGGCCGGTGTGAGTGGCAGCGGCAAGAGCTCCGCGGTCGCGGCCATGCTCCACCATATCAACCAGCACCAGGCGCGGCACATCGTCACGATCGAGGATCCGATCGAGATGCTCCATCGCGACCTCAGCAGCTCCATCACCCAGCGGGAAGTCGGGGTGGACACCGACTCGGCCACGGTCGGGATCCAGGCCGCCCTGCGGCAGGATCCGGACGTGATCTTCGTGAGCGACCTCTCCGACCCCGTGGCGATGGACACCGCCCTCAAGGCCGCCGAGTCCGGTCACCTCGTCCTGGCCACGATGCCCACCCCCGATGTCGTCTCGACCATCCGTCAGGTGCTCACGACGCTCCCCCGTGAGGAACTCGAGATCGGCCGGGTGCGGTTCTCCGAGGCGCTCCAGGCGGTCATTGCCCTCCAGCTGCTCCCGCCGGCCGAGGGGGAGCGCCGGGTGCCGGCAGTGGAGATCCTGCTGGCGACCGACGAGGTCCGCGAGATGCTCAAGGGCGCCATCGATGGCGAGGCACTGCGGAAGGTCATGCAGAAGGGCGGCAACACCGGCATGGTGACCTTTGCCAAGAGCCTGAAGGAACTCGTCTCGGCGGGGCGGATCACCGCCGAAACCGCCAAGGCCATGACCCGGGAGAGCCGGGGCAATTGAACTTTGCCTGCCGGGGGAGTATCCTTGGCGGGACCTGAGGCGGCCCCGTGAGGGGCCGTTTTGCTGCCTGCCAAGGAGGGTGGATGTTCGACGGGAAGACGGCATGTGTCGTTGTCGTGGGCGCCCAGTGGGGCGACGAGGGCAAGGGCAAGCTCGTGGATGTCCTCGCCGAGCGGGCCGATCTGGTCGTGCGCTACCAGGGCGGCGCCAATGCGGGGCACACGGTCGTCACCGAGGCGGGAGAGTTCATCCTGCACCAGATCCCGTCCGGGATCCTCCATGGCCAGGCCGCATGCGTGGTGGGGAACGGGGTGGTTCTGGACCCCGACACCTTCTTCGGGGAACTCGACGCGCTGGAGGGGAAGGGGATCACCGTCCAGGGGCGGCTCTTCGTCTCCGAGCGCGCCCACCTGGTGCTGCCCTACCACAAGCTGCTGGATGCCGCCGGCGAGAAGAGCCAGAATATCGGGACCACCGGGCGGGGGATCGGGCCGGCCTACGAGGACAAGATTGGTCGCCGGGGCATCCGGGTGGCCGACCTGCGGGAGATGGGGGTCCTGGCCGCGACCCTCGAGGCACGGGTGGAGCGGGCCAATCGCATGCTGCAGTTGGCGGGGATGGAGGAGCGCACCAGCCTGGCCGAGCACCTCGCCCTCGCGGAGCGGATCGGCCCGCGGATCCTGCCCCTGGCGACCGATACCGGGCTGCTCGTCTCGCGTGCCCTCCGCGACGGCAAGCGGGTCCTGCTCGAGGGCGCCCAGGGCGCGCTGCTCGACGTCGACCACGGGACCTACCCCTTCGTCACCAGCTCCAACACGACCGCCGGCGGGGCATCGGTGGGTGCGGGGATCGGCCCCACCGCCATCGACGGCGTCCTCGGTGTCGTCAAGGCCTACACGACCCGGGTCGGCAACGGCCCCCTGCCCACGCTGGCGGATCCGGCACGCGAGGAGGCGCTGCGCCAGCTCGGCGGCGAGTTCGGGGCCACCACCGGTCGGCCGCGCCGCTGTGGCTGGTTCGATGCGCTGGTGGTGCGCTATGCGGTGCGGGTCAACGGCCTGACCGGCCTGGCGGTGACCAAGCTGGACGTGCTGGACACCTTTGCCGAGGTGCCGGTGGCGGTGGCGTATGACCTCGCCGGCGAGCGGCTGGACGAGATGCCCTGCGAGGTCCGGACCCTGGACGCCGTCCGGCCGGTCTATGAAACGCTGAAGGGATGGGAGCAGTGCACGGCGGGGGCGCGGACCCTGGCGGACCTGCCCCGCGAGGCCCGCGCCTACCTGGACCGGATGGAGGAACTCTCGGGAGCACCGATCCGCTATGTGAGTGTCGGCACCCACCGCGAGCAGATCATCCCGGTCTGAGCCCTGGCCTAGTTCTGGTAGGCCGCGAACCAGGCCGCGACATTGAAGCCCACGGGATTCAACTCGTAGACCCGGTTGCGGGCGAAGTGCCCCGTGGTGGGGAAGTACGGGGGTGGGTCGCTGTAGGCGCAGGCGTTGTAGTCGTATCGCTTGAGGTTGCCGGTGCCGGCCGTCGTGCCGACCGGGCCCCGCTGGCGCTGGATGATGCCCCCCGTGAGCTGGAGGCAGCCGCGCCCCCAGTTGGTCGTGCTGCACGCCTCACGGTTCGTGGGGCCGGTGTTGTGGTTCTGTACCCGGAACACGTTGAGGGTGAGCACCACGGCATGGACGATCTCGTCCTGGTTGCCGACGGGTCGCATCGTCTTGTAGGTGCTGCCCTGCACGTTCACCGGGGCATTGATCAGGTTGTCCGCCACGATGACGTCCCCGCCCGCCACCAGGCCGAGGATGTCGTCACAGACCCCGACGGAGGGATCGGTCGCCTGCTTCACGTTGTCCGCCAGGATGATGTCGCTGGTGGCGGCGACCGTCAGGCGGCTGCGCACCAGTCCGCTGATCGCGACCTTCCCGTCCACATAGACGACCCCCTTGAAGTTCGGGTTGAGCGCCCGGGTGATCGGGTGCAGGTAGCCCGCTTCCGCACCCCTCGCCGCCACCAGGCGCGGGTCGATCGCCCCCGTCCACGGCTGCCACGCCCCCAGGCCGCCAGGGGTGCTGGCGGTGAACCCGTTCGTGAGGGTGTTGTCCCCCCCGAGATAGCACCGCGCGGTGTTGTCATTGAGGGAGGCCTGCTTGGAGTGCCCGCCGCTGTTGGGGTGGGCGTTCGTGGGGATGAAGTTGGCCGGGGTGCCGTGCGCCCCGAGCCCCTGCTTGATGTCGCCGCAGTTGAT
The DNA here is from genome assembly GCA_048499805.1 of Gemmatimonadales bacterium. Taxonomy (GTDB): domain Bacteria; phylum Gemmatimonadota; class Gemmatimonadetes; order Gemmatimonadales; family GWC2-71-9; genus JAWXBA01. The sequence continues at coordinate 105,930 of JASNZF010000006.1, forward strand.
GCTGGTCAGGATGTTGGCCGGCCGGGCCGCCACGACGTAGTCCTCGTTCCCGGCGGTCGCCTGATAGACCTTCAGGAACCCCTCGTCCGGGTCGGTGGTGTCCCCATCCCCGTTGAGGTCCACGGCCACGAACTCGATCCGGGTCCGGGCCTCCCCCGTCGCCCCCGCCGTCGAGCCCGCGAAGCTCATCCCCCCGAGCGCGGCCTGCGCCTGGAGCTTGGTCAGCGCGGTTACCGTGGGGAGGGGGATCGGGCTGACGTTGGTCTGGTAGCCCACGTCGAAGATCGCGTAGCCGGCGCCGGTGATCGTGCCCGCGGTGCGCACGGCATCCCAGAACCGGGCCCCTGAGGAGTAGATGCAGAGGTCGTCGTTCGAGTGCACCGGGCCGAAGATCTGGTCGCCACCGCCGAAGCAGATCCCCGAGGGCTCGAAATCGGTGAAGTAGGCGTACTTGGCGAAGCTCTCCTGGTTGATCTCCCGGCGCCGGATGACCTGGACGCCCTGCTGGTCCCGGGCCAGGCTGATGACGCTCCCGAAGATCCCGTACTGGCCGGACGACACCCCGCTCGGGCCGGCCCACGTCCACCGGAGCACCCCGGGGATGACCGTGCCCGCCGCATCCCGGACCGGCACGCCGTTCTCGAGGGTCACGTAATTGCTGTCGGGGTAGAGGCCCGGGGTGCCATTGAGGAGGCTGCGGGCTTCCTCGAGGCCGGCGAGGGCTGCGGCATCGACGACCGAGAGCCGCTCGGAGTAGCGGCGGATCAGGCCCGCGTTCATGGCCACCATCGAGGCGCCCACCAGCAGGGCGCTGAGGGCCAGCGCGAGGAGCAGCACCATCACGAGGGCGATGCCGCGCTCATTGTCGGGGAGGGTCATGGGGCGTGCTCCGGGCGCGGAGGCGGGGGTCACGGGGCCACCACCGGCCCCGCCTGGGCCAAGGGTGACAGGGCCGGGGTGCAGTCCTGGGCGGCGACGGCGTACTGATACGTCTCCCCGGTGACCACGTCCACGTCGGTATAGAGGTACGGTGCACCGCCGGTTGGGACCGAGGTGATCGGGTCGCCCCACGCCACGGCCCCGCCCACCCGCCGCCAGACGACGTACCGGATCACGTCGGTCTCCCCGGCGGTCTCGTCCACCGCGGCCCCCCAAGAGAGCTCAATCCGGGGCTGGCCCGCCACCGTCGTCGGCGTCGCCAGCACCCCGACCCCGAGGATCGGGGAGTCGCCGCACGAGAGCAGCTTCTTGACCCCCACGTTGGGGAGCCCGATCGTCGTGGCCACCGCCCGGATCCGCTCTGCCGCGCCCGTGAGGCCGTTGGTGACCTGGTAGCCGACGGTCACGGTCCGCAGGAGATCGATCCGCGCCACCGTCCCGGTGTCGGGCAGTTGCCCGTGCTGGGGCGCGGCATGGCGGAGCGGCAGCCATCCGGCCGGCACCGGCTGGAGCGTCTGGGTGGCGGGCGTGGGGTTGCTGTAGTAGCTGTAGCTGAAGAAGGGGCCGTTCCCCGCGGGCCGGAGGGCGTTCCGCACCAGCACCTCCGTCGGCTGCCCGTTGACCTGCCGGGTGAGGAGGAAGTCATCGGTTCGCGCCGTGGCCGCGTCCGGTTGGAACCGGAAGGTGATGGTCTCGGCGGGACTGCCCGCAAAATCGACCTGCGGGTAGGTGAATGCTGGGCTGGATCCCGGGACCGCCGCGGCCTGGGCCAGTGGCAGGGCGGAGACCTGGCCGGCTGGGGCCCCCTGGTCAACGTAGACGGCCGAGATGTCACCCGGGAGGTTGGAGACCAGGTCGGCGTTGAAGCTGAACACATCCCCACTGGCGTACACGACGGCCGGCTGGCGATCCGCCACGTTGGCCCCCGCCGTGCGGAACTCCAGGCGCATCTGCTGGACCCCGTACCGGAGGTTCTGCAGCATGCCCATTTCCTCGGTGCCCTTGCTGAAACCGCGGGATTGGGCGCCGATCGCGGACATGGCGCCTCCGAGGACGATCAGGAAGACCGTCATGGCGAGGAGCATCTCGATCAGCGTCATGCCACGCTCATTCCGCATCGTCGCCTCCGGTCAGGGCGCGGCCACGGTGACTGTCCGCGCCACCGGGATCGGGAGGGTCGGGGCGGTCACCGTGACGGTGATCCGCTTGAAGTCATTGACCTGGCCGGGCCCGCCGGTTCGCACGATCGTCGTCGTGCGCGTCCAGCCCGGCATCGGGGTGTTGCTCTCGACCGCCGCATAGGTGGCGTCGAGGGTCATGTAGTCCGGCCATTCCCGGGCCATCGCCAGCCGGGCGTCGGCGCTGGCCGCGGCGATCGTCCGCCCCCGGTCATCGGTGATGCCCCGCATCATCCGGGCGGTGGCCGACATCAGGGCCGCGGCCACGATCCCCAGGATGGCGACCGCCAGGGCCACTTCGATCAGGGTGAAGCCACGCGCATTCGCAGGCCGCATCAGAACCCCCGGCGCCAGGCGCCGCCAGTGTAGCGAAACCACTCCACTCGACCGGTGGCCCGGACCAGCTCGATCGCCCGGGTGTCGGAGAGCCGCTTCGGGTTGCCCTGCGCCGCCGACAAGGTCGTCAGGTAGGCTCCCCCCGCCAGGCTGGCACTCCCGTTGCGACGAAAGACCAGGGTGGGCAGTCCGGAGGGACCAGCGGGGAAGCTGACGACCCCCGCCCCGAACGGCCGGGCGGGAGCGCCGGCCCGGCCGAAGACGATGGCCGGGTCGAGGTGGTGGACCTGCCGGCGCTCCCCACCGGCGAAGACCCCGTCGTTGTTCGCATCCATGTGCACGAGCACCCGGCCGGCCAGGGTGTCGAAGGTGACGATCACGTCGTGCTGGCGGGCCACCGACTCGCGCTGAGCGGCCTGCAGCGTCGAGCCCAGGCTGAGCATCGCGCTCTCCGCCTTGGACCGCAGCACGTCGATGGCGGGGAGGGCGAGGCCTGCCAGGATGCCGAGAATGGCCACCACCACCAGGATCTCGACCAGGGTGAATCCCCGTACTGTCCGCCGCGGGGGCGGGGTGGCGCAGGCCACGTGGGGTACTCCCGTTGGGGTCATGGAGTCTAGCATGCAAGCGCCGCGCCGCGCCATGGGGTGGTCCAAGTCCTTGCCGCCCAACGACTGGCCCTCCGCATGTGGCACGCCTGCAACATTGCACTTGGCCGGGGTCCAGCGTCCTGCCCACTCCTTCCGGGTTCCTTGCCCGCGCCCCGTCCGGGCCCCTACCTTTCCGCATGGCCGACACTACCCTGATGGACAAGCTCGTTTCCCTGTGCAAGCGCCGTGGCTTCGTCTTCCAGTCCTCCGAGGTCTACGGAGGCCTCGGCTCCGTCTGGGACTACGGCCCGCTCGGCGTGGAGCTCAAGAAGAACATCAAGGAGCGCTGGTGGCGTGCCATGGTCCATGCCCGCGACGACATCGAGGGGCTCGACGCCGCCATCCTGATGCACCCCAAGGTCTGGGAGGCGTCCGGCCATGTCTCCGGGTTCACCGACCCGCTGGTCGATTGCCGGACCTGCAAGGCCCGGTTCCGCGCCGACAAGGTCGCCGACGCCCAGTGCCCCCAGAAGCCCAGCAAGAAGCCCGGTGAGCACTCGGCGTGCGACCTCACCGAGCCGCGCCTCTTCAACCTGATGTTCAAGACGTTCATGGGACCGGTCGAGGAGAGCGCGGCGGTCGTCTACCTCCGTCCGGAGACGGCCCAGGGGATCTACGTCAACTACCTCAACGTCCTCAACTCCTCGCGCCAGCGCGTGCCGTTCGGCATCGCGCAGATCGGCAAGGCGTTCCGGAACGAGATCACCCCGGGTAACTTCATCTTCCGCACCCGCGAGTTCGAGCAGATGGAGATGCAGTTCTTCGTCAAGCCCGGCACCGACGAGGAGTGGTTCGAGCGCTGGCGCGGGCTCCGGATGGCCTGGCACCACGAGATCGGCCTGACCCCGGCCAAGCTGCGGTGGCACGCCCATGGCGAGGGGGAGCTGGCCCACTACGCCAAGGCCGCCTACGACATCGAGTACGAGTTCCCGTTCGGGTGGCAGGAGATCGAGGGGATCCACAATCGCACCGACTTCGACCTCGGGCGGCACCAGGAGCATTCCGGCAAGAAGCTCGAGTATTTCGACCAGGCCGCCAACGAGCGATACCTCCCCTACATCGTCGAGACCTCGGCAGGGGCCGACCGGGTCACCCTGACCGTGCTCGCCGACGCCTACCGGGAGGAAGAGGTCGAGGGGGAGACCCGGGTCGTCCTGGGGCTCCACCCGGCCATCGCGCCGATCAAGGCCGCCGTGCTGCCGCTCGTCAAGAAGGACGGCATGCCGGAGCTGGCGCTTGAGCTCTACCACGACCTGCGGCGGCAGCTGCCGATGTTCTACGACGACAGCGGCGCCATCGGCCGCCGCTACCGCCGGATGGACGAGGCGGGTACCCCGTTCTGCTTTACCATCGACGGCCAGACGGCCACCGACCGGACCGTGACGGTGCGGCATCGCGATGCCATGAGCCAGGAGCGCATCGGCCTCGACCAGGTACTCACCTGGCTGCTGGAGCGCGTCGCGGGGTAGGCGATGCGCCTTGATGCGTTCCGGACCCTGGTCCGCCACCAGGCCGACGAGGTGCCCGCGGAGTTCCTCGACGGCGTACTGGAAGTCACCGTTTCCCCCCGCACCCTGCCGCACCCGACCCGCCCCGGGATCTACACCCTGGGCGAGTGCGTCCCGCTGGTGACCGAGGACCCGGGGCCGGAAGGGGTCCAGAGCCGGGTGGTGCTGTACCATGGCTCCTTTGCCGCCCTGGCCCAGCTGGACCCCGCCTTCGACTGGCGGGCCGAGTCCTGGGAGACCCTCACCCACGAACTCCGCCATCACATGGAATGGCGCGCCCGGGCGCCGGACCTCGAGGCGTTTGATCACGCCGCCGAGCAGAACTTCGCCCGACAGGATGGCGAGCCGTTCGCGCCCGATTTCTACCGCGATGGCGAGTCGCCCGCGCCCGGCGTGCATCGCATCGACCAGGACTTCTTCCTCGAACAGCGCCACCGCCAGCTGCCCGCCACCGCCCGCCTCTGCTGGCATGGACGCCGCTGGCAGGTGCCCGTTCCCCCGGAGGCGTTCCTGCCGGCCTTCCTCAGCATCGACGGGGTGACCGATCCGCCGCCGGGAGAACTGGTGCTGGTGCTCTGCCGGAAGCCCCGCTGGCGGGACCTCTTCCGCCGTCGTCCCGAGCCGGTCTTCCAGGCCTGTGTCGTGGCCGCGCCGGCCCCCGGCGAACACTGCTGACCCCGCTTATATTTTGGGGGTTCCCCCCGGCCCGGTGACGCGGGCCCGACCCCTCCCGCGGAGAACCCCCGATGGTGCACGAAGTCCGGACCACGCTCGAGCCCGCAGAGATCCTTGCCAGGGCCAAGCAGTTCTTCGCGGAGCGGGTGCCGCACAACGCGGCGTACCCGGAGCGGGAGGGACCGGGCTTCCTGACGCTCCGCGGCCAGGGGGGGGAGGAGATCGCGATCGCCATCGCCGAATCGGAGCAGGGACGGCGGGTACGCGGTTCGACCCTCTTCTTTGACCAGGCGCTCGCGCGCTTCCTTCACACCCTTCCCCCGGCGACGCTGGTGGCCTCGTGAGCGCGACGCTGCCGGTGCGCGTGACCGTCCTCGAGAGCTGGGACGAGGTGTCCCTGGCGCCGGCGCCGGAGACGGCGATCGCCGAGGTCAAGGCACGGGCCCTCGCCGCGACCCGCACCCGGGGCGCGGCCGACGCATTCTTGGTCAAGTACCTCGGCGCGGAGCTGCGCGACGAATCCGCCTCCCTGGCCGAGGCCGGCGTGGTACCCAACGGTGCCCTGATCGTGCTGCGGCGCCGGCGCACCCCCACCCGCTGAGCGGCCCGGTGTCCGCCATCGGGCGGGTGGGAACGTGGGCCGCCGTCATCGCGCTCGGACTGAACGCCCTCCTGCTGGGGGCGGCTGGCCTGGTGGCCGGCCGCCCCCTCTTGCTCCTGCTCGGCGTGGGGGCCGCCATCGCGGCGGCTGGCGTCTGGGCGGCGTGGCGGCGGCACCTGCGGACCCTGGATGCCCTGGGCCAGGAGCGGCGGGCGATGGGGCAGGAGGCGAGGGCGCTCCGCGACCTGATCCGGCGGTCCAAGTGAACCGCGACCTGGCGGTGCTCGTCGCCGGGACCGAAGCGTCCCACGACCCCGGCCCGGGCCATCCTGAGGCGCCCCGTCGGCTCCAGGCGGTCCTGGCCCGGATTGCGGAGGCCGGAATCGCCACCCGCCCGGCGCCGACGGCCGGGCGCGAGGCGCTGCAGGCGGTGCACCCGGAGGGTTACCTCACGATGGTGGAGGCGCTCGCGCGGCGGGGCGGCGGGATGCTCGATCCCGACACGATCGTGAGCCCCGGCAGCTGGGAGGTGGCTGCCGGCGCCGCTGGAGCGGTTCTGGCCGGGGTGGCCCACGCCCTGGCTGGGCGCGGCCACGCCTTTGCCGTGGTGCGGCCCCCCGGCCATCATTGCCTGGCCGACCGCGCCATGGGATTCTGTTTGTTGGCGAACGTCGCCATCGCCGCGCGTGCCGCGCAACGGGCGGGGTGCCGGCGCATCCTGGTGGTGGACTGGGACGTGCACCACGGCAACGGCACCCAGGCCCTGGTGGAGAGCGATCCCGGTATCCGCTTCGTCTCGCTCCACCAGGCGGACTGGTGGCCGGGGACGGGGGACGCTTCGGAGCGCGGGGTGGGGAACATCTTCAACCTCCCCCGGCCGCCCGGGTTGCCCCCGGACCGGTACGTGAACGACCTGTGGGAGGGGATCGCGTCCGCGACGGCGGGGTGGACCCCGGACCTCGTGCTCGTCTCGGCTGGCTTCGATGCCATGCGTGGCGACCCGCTGGGCGGGTTCACGCTCGAGCCGGAGCACTTTGCGGAGTGGACCACGCGGCTTCGCACCGCGCTCCCCGCCACCCCCATCGTGGGCGCGCTCGAGGGAGGCTACGTTCCGAGCCGCCTCGCGGCCGGTGTCCTGGCGGTGCTCGGGGCGCTGGCGTAGGCCCGCAGGACATACCCATCACCCCGAGGTTGCCGTGACCAGCCGCCTGCGCCTGGAAGCCGAAGTGATGTCCCTGCGGACCCGCCATCCGTTCATCATTGCGCGGCACGGCTTCGATGAGGTCCGCTCGATCCGGGTGATCCTCCGCGACGCCGACGGCCTGGAAGGGATCGGCGAGGCGACGCCCCAGAAGTTCTACGGTGAGACCCCCGAGACGGCGTTGGCGGCACTCGACTTCTATGCGCCACGGCTCCCCGAGGACCCGTTCCAGCTCGAGCAGGCCGAGGCCGACCTGGCCCGCGCCATGACCGGCAACAATTCCGTCCGCGCGGCACTGAGCACCGCCCTGCACGACCTCGTGGGCAAGCGGCTCGGCGTGCCGCTCTACCGGCTCTGGGGGCTCGATCCCGCGACGGCCCCGATCAGCACCTTCACGATCGGCATCGACACCCCCGAGAAGATGCGCCTCAAGGTGCGGGAGGCCGCACCCTATCCGGTGCTCAAGGTCAAGCTCGGCACCGCCGACGACCTCGCCATCCTCCGGGCAATCCGGGAGGAGACCACCAAGGAGCTCCGGGTCGATGCCAACTGTGCCTGGACCGCCGTGCACGCCATCCGGATGCTGCCGGTGCTGGAGGAGTTCGGCGTGACGGTGCTGGAGCAGCCGGTCGCCCGCGCCGATCTCGATGGTTTCGCACAGATCCGGCGGCACGCCCGGATCCCGCTCATTGCCGACGAGAGCTGCCACGTCGCGAGCGACATCCCGCACCTCGCCGGCCGGGTGGACGGGATCAACATCAAGCTGGCCAAGACCGGCAGCCTGCGTGAGGCGGTGCGCATGGTGGCGGTGGCACGCGCCCACCACCTGATGGTCATGCTGGGCTGCATGGTGGAAAGCTCCATCGCCATCACCGCCGCGGCCCACCTGGCCCCGCTGATGGATCTGATCGACCTCGACGGCGCGGCCCTCCTGGCAGAGGACCCCTGGGTGGGCGCCACCATCGAGGCCGGCCAGCTCCGCCTACCCGATGCCCCGGGGCTCGGCGTCCACCCCAGATGACCCGGCGCTTTGCCCGCGTCGCGCTGCCCCTGCCCGTCGCGGAGCCCTACACCTACCTCATTCCCGACGCGCTCGCCGACCGCGTGCTGCCGGGGGCGCGGGTCGTGGTGCCAGTGCGCCGACGGGAACTGGTCGGGGTGGTCCTCTCCGAGACGTCCGACCCCCCGCCCGCCACCCCGCGCGAAATTCTCGGGGCTCCAGACGGCCAACCCGCGGTGCTGCCCGACCTGCTGCGGATGGCCGAGTGGATGGCGCAGTACTACGGCGCACCAATCGGACTCGCCCTGCGGGCCGTCCTGCCGGGGGGACTCTGGGGTGAGTCCCAGATCCTGATCCGGGTCCTCGGTCGCTCGCCCGGTGGTGGGCTGGCCGGCCAGCTGTACGACTGGGTGCGCCAGCGCGGTGGCGAGGCCCTGCTGGCCACCGCCCAGCGCGCGTTGCGCAGGCCACTCTGGGAGGTGGCCGACCGGTTGGTGCGGGTGGGGGCCGCGGAACTGGAGGTGGTGCCGGCGGCGGCGCAGCCGGCCAGTGCCACCGAGCGATGGATTGCCCTCCGGGGGGACCCCCTCACCCTGGTGGAGCGCGACCAGCGGTTCGCCCGGGCCCCGAAGCAGCGGGCCCTCTACGAGGCCATCGAGGCCCGTGGCTCGTCGGCCGAACTCCGCAGCCTCCGCGAACAGCTTCCGGTGTCGGACAGCGTCATCAAGGCGCTGGTCACCGCCGGCCTCGCCGCACTCGAGGAGGTGGAAGTGCTGCGCGACCCCTTTGCGGGGGAGGCCGGCACGCCCCCTCCCTCGACCCTCACTGCCGACCAGGTGGCGGCCGTGGCCGGGCTCGGCGAGCTCCCCGCCGGTGGGGAGGCGCTGCTCTTCGGGGTCACCGGCAGCGGCAAGACCCTGGTGTATCTGGAGCTGGTCCGCCGCGCCCTGGACCGGGGGGAGGGAGCGATCCTCCTGGTGCCCGAGATTTCCCTCACCCCGCAGACAGTTGGCCGGGTCCGGGGCGCCTTCGGGGACCAGGTGGCGGTGCTGCACAGCGCCCTCTCCGACGCCGAGCGGGTCGACGCCTGGCGGGCGATTCGCCGGGGGGAGAAGGCCGTCGTTGTGGGGGCGCGCTCCGCGGTCTTCGCCCCGCTGGCCCGGCTGGGGCTGGTGGTGATCGACGAGGAGCATGAGGCCTCGTACAAGAACGGGGAGACCCCGCGCTATCATGCCCAGGACGTGGCACGGGTCCGCTGCCGGCTGAGCGGGGCGCGGCTGGTGCTCGGCAGCGCAACGCCGTCCCTCGAGACGATGGCCCGGACCGAGACCGGCGTGGCGATGCTGCGGCTGCCGGTTCGGGTCGAGAACCGGCCCCTCCCCAAGGTGGAACTGCTCGACATGCGCACCGAACCGCTGGTCCGGGACGCCGGCGGCGTGGCTTGGACGGAACGGCTCGACCAGGCGATGGCCACCGCGCTGGCTCGACGGGAGCAGGTGCTGTTGCTCCTCAACCGGCGCGGCTTTGCCGCCTTCCTGCAGTGCCCCTCCTGCGGTGCCGTGCCGGGTTGCCCCAACTGCAGCATTTCGCTCACGGTGCATCGGCATCCCGATGCCCTGCGGTGCCACTACTGCACCCACCACGCGGCGCTGCCGGGCGCCTGCACTGAGTGCGGCCATCCGGTGCAGCGATCGGCCGGGGTCGGGACCCAGCAGCTCGAGCGCCTCATGGCCGAACGGTTTCCGTCGGCCCGGCTCGCCCGGATGGACCGGGACACGACCTCGGCCCGCTGGAGCCATCATCGGATCCTCGACGCCGTGCGTCGCGGGGAAGTGGACGTTCTGCTGGGGACCCAGATGATCGCCAAGGGGATCGACTTCCCCAACGTGACCCTGGTCGGGGTGGTCGATGCCGACACCGCCATTCACCTGCCGGACTTCCGCTCGGCAGAGCGCACCTTCCAGCTCCTTGCCCAGGTCGCTGGCCGGGCAGGGCGGGGCCCCAAGGGGGGGCGGGTCATCGTGCAGACGCGGAATCCGGAGCACCATGCCCTCGTCCATGCCGCCGCCCACGACGCCCCGGGATTCCTCGCCGAGGAGCGCCGCTATCGGGAGGCCCCGGCCTATCCGCCGTGCACCGCACTGGTGAACCTCCTCGTCAGCGGCGAGGACCCCGATCTGGTCGCGGTGCACGCGGGCGAGGTGGGCGAGTGGTGCGACGCCCTGGTCCAGCGCCGGCTGCCCCGGCTGCTGCTCCTGGGACCGGCCCCCTGCCCGGTGGCCCGCATCAAGACCCGCTGGCGCTGGCACCTCCTCCTCAAGGGCGAGCCGCGCGACCTGGGCCAGCTCGTTCGCTACGCCGCCTCGCGGCTTCCCGCCCGGCGGGGGGTGCGCGTCGCCATCGACCGGGATCCCGTCTCCCTGCTATAGTCTCCGGTCTTCCCGATCGCTTGTCTCCCCCACTGCGGCCCCCTACTTTCCGCCCACGATGACCTCCCGGGCCCCCGGAACCCCCGATTTCTCGAAGGCGCCGTTCCACGGGGCTCCGGACGCGGCATTCGCCCCGGCGCCGGCGTCCGGCGTCCTTCCCGAGGGGTTTTACGCGACCTCAAACCTGCCCACCTGGGTCCGGTGGGAGGGGAGGTGGGAGGCGCCAACCCGCCCCCGGATGGATGGGGTCGTCGTCCCCCGCGGCGAGGGGCTGGAGGTGGTGGAGCCACGCCGGGTCCGCGTCGGCGAGGCGGTGCTCCTGGGCGCGGCCGAGGACGGCTCGGAGGGAGTGGTGGTCCTCACGGAGGGGTTCCTGCGCGGTGGCGCGGGCCCCAACGAGTTCCACTTCATGTCCACCGAGGTGAGCCGCGAGCGGCCGGTGGACTACCAGGAACTCGCCGAGCGTCTCGAGGGGGAGCGCCGCAACGGTGGCTTCCTCATCTGGGTGCTCGGGCCGGCGCTGGTGCACTCGCGGGCCCGGGCCGACCTGGAGTGGTTCATCCGCGAGGGCTATGTCCAGGCGGTCCTGGCCGGCAACGCGGTGGCCGTGCACGACGTCGAGGCGGCGCTCTTCGGCACCACCCTCGGGATGACCGGCAGCGGGGAACCGGCCGCCGGCGGCCACGGGATGCACATGCGGGCGATCAACCGCATCCGCGCCGCCGGTTCCATCACGGCCGCGGTCGAGCAGGGTCATCTGACGGGCGGGATCATGCACGCCCTGGTGACCGCCGGGGTCCCGTTCATCCTGGCCGGGAGCATCCGCGACGACGGCCCGCTGCCCGAGGTGATCACGGACAGCAGTGCCGCCCAGGACGCCATGCGCGAGTATACCGTGCGGGCCACCGGGGCGGTCTTCATCGCCACGGCCCTGCACGCCATCGCGGTGGGCAACATGCTGCCCGCGTTCCATCGCCATCGGGGCGCGCCGGAGCCGCTGATGACCATCTGCGTGGACCAGACCGAGTTCGTCGTCAACAAGCTCCGGGACCGCGGTACCCACCAGGCCTACGGAGTCGTCACCAACGCCCAGGATTTCATGCACGTGCTCCGCGACTACGTCGAATCATGCCGCCGCCAGTCCTGACCCCCGCGCCGCCCGGCACCGGCCCGGGCTGGGACGAACTGGCCCGTGAGGTGGCCACCGCCCTTCCTGCCGACGAGATCGACGGGATCTGGGTCTTCCGGGTGATCCGCAGCGGGGGGCGGGACTGGGGCACCGCCGTGATCAGCCGGGTCGACGGGGAGCGCCGGCGCATCTATACCGCCACCTTCGTCCAGACCGTGAAGGGGAAGCGCCGGGGCGCGTTCGAGGCCGACCTCGCCGAACTCGGCAGCGGCCCCCTCGAGGCCCGCGAGGAGCTGCTGGCCCTCGTCCCCCGACGGACCGACGAGGACGACCCGCTCGTTCCGGTCGCACTCGAGCATTGGTTCCCACCGACCGACGACGGTGCCGATGCCGGGTCCGACGACTGACTCGGCGGCGATGCTGGAGCGGTTTCACCGGTGGCTCCGCGATCGGCGACTCCCGGTGACACGGCAGCGCACCCTCGTGGCCGAGCAGGTCTTCGCCGGGCACGGCCACCCGTCGGCGGAGACAATTCGCCGTGAGCTCGAGCGCCAGGGCGAGCAGGTCGGGACGGCGACGATCTACCGCACCCTCGACCTGATGCTCGACGCCGGGTGCATCGCGGCCCACGACTTTGGCGATGGCCGCCGGCGTTTCGAACCGATGGCGGCCCAGACCCGCCACGACCACCTGGTCTGCCGCCGCTGCGGCACGGTGACCGAGTTCCGGAACGCCCCGCTGGAGCGGATGATCCAGCTGGTGGCCGATGAGCACGGCTTCCTCCACGAACGCCACCGCGTCGAGGTTCACGGGCTCTGCCCCGCCTGTCGGGCCCGCGATGTCGGCTCCCTCGCCCGGCCGGGCTCCCGATGACCGACGTCCCGAACCTCAGCATCCTGATCGCGCTGCTCGGGGGCATCCTCAGCTTCCTGTCGCCGTGCGTCCTGCCGCTGGTGCCCTCGTACCTCGGGTTCATCACGGGCCTGGGGGTCGACGAGATGACGTCGCGGCGCAAGGTCGCGATGCTCCATGCCGCCCTCTTCGTCCTGGGCTTCTCCCTGGTGTTCATGCTGCTCGGAGCCGGCGCCACCGCCCTGGGGAGGACCCTGAAGTTCTATCAGGACTGGATTGCCCGGGCCGGCGGCGTGCTGATCATCTTCTTCGGCCTGTACCTGATCGGGGTGTTCAAGCTCCGCGCCCTCGAGATGGAACGTCGGGTCCACCTCGAGGACAAGCCGGTGGGATACCTGGGCACGGTCCTGGTCGGCGTGGCGTTCGGCGCCGGGTGGACACCCTGCATCGGCCCCGTCCTCGGCGCCATCCTCGGCCTGGCGGCCACCGAAGCCGACTTCCAAAGGGGGATGATCCTCCTGGGGGCGTATTCTGCCGGACTGGCGATCCCCTTCCTGCTGGCCGCCTGGATGGTGGAGAGCTTCTTCGAGTGGTTCACGAGATTTCGCCGGTACCTGCCCTGGGTCCAGCGCATCAGCGGGGTCCTGCTGATCCTGGTGGGCATTCTCCTCGTCACCGGGGAGTTCACCCGGCTGGCCGGATGGCTGCAGGGACTCACTCCGGAATGGCTGCGCGGCAACCTCTAGCCGGATGCCCGTCGCCCCCGCTGGATACGGCGCGGTCCGGTTGCGCCGATGTGCGCGTTTGGCCGGAATAGGCGTCCCCACTGGTGTTACACTGATATGAATGGAGGCCCGGCCCAGTTGTCGTCCAGCGGTCATGGACGTCCTGGTCCGGCTGATCGCCAGCAATCGCTGGTAGCGCACTTCTTGGGGGGTACCATGCAGGCATCGCTTCGATTGTCGTTGGCCGCATCCATCCTGTTGGCCGCCTGCGGCGGTGGCTCGGCGGACACCGATCTTGCCGCCGCCGACTCGCTCGCTCGCGACCTGGCGATGCCCCCAGCCGAATCCACCCTGGTCCTCAACGACCTCCCGGTCCCGCCCGGCGAACAGCCCGCGCCGGTGGTGCAGCCGCCGACGCGAACTCCGCCAGTCACTCGGCCGGCGGTCACGCCGCCGGCGACGCCTGCGCCAGCGCCCGCCCCGCCCCCGGCCCCCGTCGAGCCGGCGGGCTCGACCCTGGCGACAGGAACCACGATGACCCTGGCAGCCGGCAAGGAGATCAACTCCCGGGTCAACAAGACCGGCGAGACCTTCACGGCCACGCTCGAGTCGGCCGTGACCGATGCCGCGGGTCGGACGGTGATTCCGGCCGGCGCCGTGGTGACGCTGCGGATCGATTCGATCGCCCCCTCCGCGAATCGGGGGGACACGACTGGTGTGCTCCGGCTGCGCGCCACGTCGGTGGCGTTCGGGGGGGAGCGCTATGACCTCGATGCCCGATCCACCTCCGTGGCCTACACCCTGAAGGGTCGGGGCGTCACCACCGACGCGGCCGCCAAGACCGGTGCCGGCGCCGTCGCCGGGGCCGTCGCGGGCCGCATCCTGGGTGGCGGGAGTCGGGGCAGTGTCGTGGGTGGGGTGGTCGGTGCCGCGACCGGGGCGGCAATCGCCGCGGAAACCGCCGATCGCGACGTGGTCGTGGCGGCGGGCGCCCGGATCGTGATCGCGCTTCGCGAAGCGTTGACGATCCCACGCGACTGAGCGATGGACGAACCCGAGCGAGCGCTCCGAGCCACCGAGCGGCGCAACCCCCGCACGGTGGCGATCGACACCGCCAGCCCGCTCGAGATCGTTGACCTCCTGGCCGCCGAGGATGCCACCGTCCCCGGAGCGGTGGCCAGGGCCCGGGAGGCCATCGCGCAGGCGATGGCACTCGTGGAGGCGTCCTTCCGTGCGGGAGGGCGCCTCGTGTACGTCGGGGCCGGGACGAGCGGTCGGCTCGGGGTCCTCGACGCCTCGGAATGCCCACCGACCTTCGGCACCCCGCCCGAGATGGTGATCGGTTTAATCGCCGGTGGGCTCCCCGCCCTGGTGCGCTCGGCGGAGGGTGTCGAGGACGACGTCAACGCCGGTCGGGAAATCATCGATGCGCGGGCGGTCGCTTCCTCCGATACCGTGATCGGCATCGCCGCCTCTGGGGTGACGCCCTATGTCCGGGCGGCGCTGGGGCGTGCCCAGGAACTCGGGGCGCGCACGGTCCTGGTGGCGTGTGCCGAGCCGCCCGCGCTCCTCCGCGAGAGCTGTGATGCCTGCGTCGTCGTGGATACCGGACCGGAACCGATCACCGGGTCCACGCGGATGAAGGCGGGAACCGCCACCAAGCTGGTCCTCAACGCCATCTCCACCGGGGCGATGGTCCGGATCGGGAAGACCTACGGCAACCTGATGGTGGACCTGCGGGCCGCCAGCGCCAAGCTTGTCGACCGCGGCGAGCGGATCGTGATGGACGTGGTGGGCGGGACCCGCGCCGAGGCCCGCGAGGCGATCGCCCGGGCCGGGGGCTCGGTGCGGACCGCCATCGTGATGCGGGCCAGGGGACTGGACCAGGCTGCAGCCGAGGCCCTGCTCGCCAGCCATGACCACCGGCTCCGCCCCATCCTCGGCGACCCCCCCCGGGTCCCGGGAGAGACGTCATGACCGAGCGACCCACCGTCGCGGTGGGCCTCATGTCGGGCACCTCCCTCAATGGGATGGACGCCGCCCTGGTCCGGCTCGATGGTCCGACCCACGCCCGCCTGCTCGCGTTTGCGAGCCGACCCTACTCCCCGGCGGAACGCGGCGAACTCGAGGCCGCCCTGGCTGGTGGGCCTCCTCGGCAATTCGCCCTGCTCCACGCCCAGCTCGGGCGGTGGGCGGCCGAGGCGGTGCAGGCGGTCCTCGAGGCGGGACATGCCCGTGCCTCCGACCTGGACTTCATTGCCTTTCCTGGCCAGACCCTCTGGCACGAGCCACCGCTGGTCACCTGGCAGCTCGGGGAACCGGCGATCCTGGCCGAGGAATTTGGGGTGCGGGTGGTCAGTGGCTTTCGGGGTCGGGACGTGGCGGCGGGGGGGCAGGGGGCGCCGCTCGTGCCCATGGCCGACCTGCTCCTCTTCGGCGCCGCCGACCATCCCCGGGTGCTGGTCAATCTCGGAGGGATGGCCAACGTGACCTGGGTGCCGCGCCGCACGGAGGAGCATGGCGCGCTCGCCTTCGATACCGGACCAGGAATGGCGGTGGTCGATGCCGTCGCCGCGCTGGTCCAGCCCGGGCTGGCGATGGACACCGATGGCATGCTCGCTGCCCAGGGCCGGGTGGACGAGACGGTCCTGCAGGAACTGCTCGCGGACCCGTTCTTTCAATCCCCGCCGCCACGGAGCACCGGCCGCGAGCGATTCGGGGCCGACTATGCCCGCCGGCTTCACCAGCGGCTGCCGGGCCCCGATGGGGTGGCGACCGCTGTGGCGCTGACCGCCCACTCCCTGGTGGACGCCTGTCGGCGGTGGCTGCCCGGCGCTCCCGAGTTCCTGGTCTCGGGTGGCGGCGCAGGACATCCCGGACTCCTGGACCTGCTCCGACGCGAACTTGCGCTCCTGCCGGGAACGCCCATGCTGGAGCGATTCGACGCGCATTTCTTCCGGGGCGATGCGAAGGAGTGCGTGGCCTTTGCGCTGCTCGGGTACCTGGCGATCCATGGCCAGCCGGGCAACCTGCCGGCGGCCACCGGCGCCCAGGGCCCCCGCGTACTCGGGCAGGTGACCCCGGCCTGAGTCCCGGCTTACCCCTCCCCGAGGAGCTCGCCGATGCGGATTCCGGGGACCGCCAGAACGACCCGGCCGCCGTTGCGGCTGGCGCCGCCGAAGATCACCCCGACCACCAATCCGTCCTGGCCGAAGATGGGACTGCCGCTCATCCCCTCCGCCCCATAACCCTCCAACGCCAGTGACGTGCTGTCCGCCGCCACCACCGTCGCGCGAAAGGTGCTGGCGGCCACTCCCACCTGACGCCAGGCGGCACCGGCTTCGAGATCCAGTTCGCCCGGGAAGGTGATTGTCCCGACCGGGGCTCCCAGCTCGGGGATGCCGGCCACGCCACGGACCACCGGGGTGCCGCCCCGGATCACGACCCGCAGCAGCGCGAGGTCGGTGGTGGGATGAAGGCGGGCGAGCGTGGCGGGGAAGTTCTGGGCGGTTCCGTTGAACACCACGCCCAATCGCAAGGCACCCTGGCCGCTGGAGTCGGCCACCACGTGGCGACTGGTGACGATCCAACTGGTATCCGCCGAGCGGCGGATGGCGAAGCCAGTGCCCGACACCACCGTCCCGCCTGGCCGTTCGGCCAGGACCAGGGCCACCGCATCCTGGTTGCCGCGTGCCACCACAGTCAGGTCCAGGTTCGCGGCCCGCAGCAGGGGGGCCTGCCGCTCCGCGAGCTGCCGGACGACCTGCGCCAGCGAATCGAGGCGGGGTGGCGGCCCCGCACGCGGTGGCGCACGCAGCGCGGTCCGTGCCGCCCGCGTATCGGCCGCAGCGCCGGTCAGGAGCGTATCGAGGTGGTCGGCGCGCCGCACGGCCGAATCGAGAGCGGTGACCAGGGTGTCCAGCCGGGCCAGAAGGGCCGCGCGCTCGGCCTGGTGGGCCTGGCGACTGGTCGAGACCTGCCAGAGGAGTCCGCCGATCACCAGCAGGCCTGCCCCGACGGCGACCGGCAACCAGCGGGGGCGAGCACCGGGCAGGAGGATCTTGCCGGCGCGCTCGAATCGGAGCGTGGGTCCGTTGGGGCCCAATCGCACTTCGTCGCCCTCGGCCAGGGGCATGTCTCCCGTGATCCGGGCGCCGTTGACCCAGGATCCGGTGCCACCCTGGAGGTCGCGCAGCAGCCAAGTCGCGCCGCTCCGGATCAGGGCGGCGTGGCGGGGGGCTGCCCCTGGCAGGTGGTGATCGGCGGCGGGATGGGAGCCGAGGACGGTGAGGCTTCGGGTCACCCGGAACGCCTGCCCGGCGGTGGGCCCATCCAGCCGCACCAGCCGAGCAGTGAGGGTCACGGCAAGAGGCGCGGGATCAGCCAGTAGAGGAGGGCCAGGAACCCAAGGACACCGATGCCGATGCCGGCAAACCGGACCGGCGTGGTCTTGCTGCGGCGGCCGGGTGGGGCGGGCGTGCCCGCGGTCGGCAGGACGTCGCGCTTCAGGACGGGGACAGGCTGGGTACTGCGGATCTCCGTGGTGATCACGGGCATCTCGTCGGTGTCCTGCTCCAGGATCGGGGTCGGGAGGTAGTCCGCGGCAATCTCGGCATCGGCCGGGGGGAGCCCCTCGCCGTGCAGCCGGAGGACGACCGCCGTGATGTTGTCGGGGCCGCCGCGAGTGTTGGCCAATTCGATCAGGGCCGCGCAGACCGCGGCGGGATCGGACTCCCGGGTGCTGATCTCGGCGATTTCCTCGCGCTTGACCTGTCCGGAGAGGCCGTCGGAGCAGATCAGGATCACGTCCTCGCGGCAGAGGGGCAGGAAGGTGAGGTCAACCTTGACCCGCGGGTCCGGGCCGAGGGCCTGGAGGATGATGTTCCGCCGGGTGCTCTGCTCGGCCTCCTCCTCGGTCATCTCGCCCGCATCCACGAGGCGCTGCGTCAGCGACTGGTCCTTGGTCAGCTGGATCGCCCGGCCACCCCGGGTCAGGTAGGCCCGGCTGTCGCCGACCTGGGCCAGGTAGAGGGCGCCCTCGAACAGGCCTGCCACCGTTGCGGTGGTGCCCATGCCGCGCACCTCGGGGTGACCCTGGGCGTAGGCATGCAGTTGGTCATTGGCGCGTTCGACCGCCTCGCGCAGGTGCTCCGCGAAGTGCTCGGGCGAGTCGTCGTCCACGCCGGACCAGGCGCCGAGCAGGTGCTCGGAGATCGCCTCGGCAGCCATCGCGCTGGCCACCTCCCCGGCGGCAGCGCCGCCCATCCCGTCGGCCACAAGGAAGAGGCAGCCGCGCGGACCGACCGCATGCTCGGTGGTTCCCTCCAAGGCACAGACGGACCTGGCCGAGAGGTCGGCGATGAGGAAAGTGTCCTCATTGTGGTCCCGCGTGCGTCCGAGGTCGGTCTGGGCAAAGACCGTCGCAAATACCCGAGGCTCACTCACAACGTCTGCAACTCCCGGTCAGGGTAAGGCATTGAGCAGGTCGCGACAGAGCTTGCGCTCGCCAAACGTGAGGCACTGCTCGAGCCACTGCCGTGCGCTCGCATACAGCCCCTCACGGCGGAACACATCCGCCACCATGTAGGCGGCCAGGGCGCGGGTGGTATCCGGCACCTCCACCGAACGATACACCTTTTCGGCCTGTTGGCGCGCCTGGCGGCGCACGGCGGAATCGGTGCTGAAGACCGCCTCGTCGGTCGGAAGCTCGGGCAGCGCGGTCCCCGGGGCGCTCCCCGGCGGGCTCGGCGCCGCCGCGGGGGGCGATGGCGGCGGTGTGGTGGGCGGGGGCGCAGGTGCCGGCGGGACGGCGGCTGGCGGCGTCGAGGGTTCACCGTCGGCCACTTGCCGCCAGGGCTGTGCCCACCCGACCCAAACCAGGGCGAGCAGTATCGCCGCACCCAGGAGCCGTCGCATGGGGTGCCGGGACGCCGGGTGGCGGGGCGCCAGCGTGGCTCCCGACCGGGGCAGGAGTTCTGTCGGCGGTTCCCCGGCCGCCGTTCCGGACGCCGACACCGCTTCCGCGAACGCCGCGACGTCCGGGAAGCGGTCGGCCGGCCGGCGGGCCAGGGCACGGGTGATCGTGGCCTGGAGCGCCGGGCCGACGGTCACGCCGGGGAGCAGTTGCTCGAGGGGCGCCGGGTCCTCGGTCAGGCGCAGCAGCATCGTCTCCTGCGTCGTCTCCCCGAGGAAGGGCAGCTTCCCCGTCAGCATCCGGCAGGCGAGGAGCGCCAGTTGGTACTGGTCGCTGCGCGCGTCGACCGGGTCGCCGGCAATCTGCTCCGGACTCATGACCTCGGGTGTTCCGACCATCATGCCGTCGCGGGTCAGCCCTTCGCCCTCCGGGGACCAGGCGATCCCGAAGTCGAAGACCACGGGCGTCTCCACGCCATTGCGCTGCACCAGCATCACGTTGGCGGGCTTCAGATCGCGGTGGATGATGCCGCCTGCATGGGCGGCGGCGAGTCCCGCGGCACAGCCAAGGGTGATGGCCAGGGCACGAGGCGCCGAGAGCGGGCCGCGGGCCAGGGCAGTCGCGAGCGACTCCCCCTCGAGGTATTCCATGGCCAGCCATGCCAGGCCCTCCGGGGTGCGGCCGGAGTCGTAGACATGGCAGAGGTTGGGGTGCGCGATCCTGCTGGCGAGCATGGCCTCACGCGCGAACCGCGCGGCGGCGTCGGGGTGGGCGGCTCGGCCGGGCAGCAGTACTTTGAGGGCGCAGCGCCGGTCGAGCTGCAGCTGGCGGGCCAGGTAGACCGCGGACATTCCCCCGCTGCCGAGCAACCGCTCCACCTGATAGCGCCCAGCCACGACCGTGCCGGCCAGGGTGGCGGCCGACGGAGGTGGGGGGGACTCGGAAGGCGTTGGGTTCACGCGATGGGGTTCCAATCCGCGAGGGCTGTCAGGCGCCCCGCTCCTCACGGTGCCGCCCCGACCGCGCTGCGATCTCCGGACGGGGCACGCGCGCCCGGGAATGTAGGCCCCGGCGCCGGGCCGGGTCAACGTCAAACGGCTCGTCGCCGATCCCACCCGCTGGGGGGTGGGAGACGGCCGCTGGTTGTGGCAATTCGCTGCGGATGGACGTCTCCTCCATGATGCCTGTACCCCGGATTTTCCTCTTCGTCGCGGCGCTCCTCTGGGGCGCCGTTGCCCCGTGTTCCCTGCGCGCCCAGTCGGCGTCGGAGCGGGCCGCGCTGGACGCTTTTCGGGATTCCCTTCTCGTCATCCTCGATCCGGTGCCGCTGCAGCAGCTCGAGGGCGAGTTGATGCGGGCGGCCAAGGCGCGTCCCGACAACCCCCTCCTGCACCTGCGCCAGGGCTTCCTCTCCCTGCGCCTGGGTGATCTGGGCATCCTGCGGTACTACGACGACGCGGCGTCGGAGTTCCAGTGGGCCGTGGAACTCGAGCCCACCTGGCCCTACGGGTGGTTCGCCCTCGGCCTGGCCGAGTATGAACTGGGAAGGGTGCAGGGGCCGGGGTCCCGCCGCGCCACGATGCTCGGGCGGGACGCCAGCAGCCGCGCCTCCAGTGCCTGGATGCGCGCCGCGATGGCCGACCCGGCGTTCGCGGCACGGTTGGAAGTCCTCGCAGCGCAGGCGGTCCGCCGGCGCGACGGGGAACGCGCGGCCGTGGTGCTGGCGGCGCTCCGGGAGGCCGTGGCCTCCGAGCCGGCCGGACGGCGATCACCCGCGCTGCTGCTCGCCGCTGGGCGGGTCGAGCGTGAGGTGGGCGACCTGCCGGCGGCGCTCAACGCCTTCGAGACCTACCGGAGGATCGGGAACAACCGGGCCCTGGGCCTGCTCGAGGTGGCGCGCACCCGCTTCCTCCTGGGCCAGCTGGAGGGAACGGAGCCCTATTTCGACGGGGCAGCGATGGACGACCTGGTGGCCCTTGCGGGCTACCGGGCCGACCTCGAGGTGGTCGCGCCGGAAGCGGTGATGGCGCGGTTCGATGCCCTGCGGGGACAGGCCCGCGCCGACCTGCTCGCCACGTTCTGGGGGACCCGGGATCAGCTGGACTTCCGCGCTCCCGGGTCCCGGCTGCGCGAGCACTATCGGCGGTTGGCCTATGCCCGCCGGCACTACTCCGCCGGCGGGTGGAGCCTGCCGAGCGACCCGGCGTTCCTCCGCAACGAGGCGGTCCTCGATGACCGGGGCCGGCTCTACGTGCGGCACGGGGAGCCCGATGCCCGGGTCACCCTCAATTCGGTGGGGGTGGAACCGAATGAGTCCTGGTCGTACCGCCGCGAGGGTGGCGACCTGGTGTTCCATTTCGTGGCCCGGCAGGATCCCGACCGGTATCGCCTGGTCGAGAGCCTGCTCGACGTGGTCGACATGCGCGGCAGCGTGGCGGCGGGCTCGGGCGGCTGGGCGGAGCGTGCCCCGGTCGCCGGGACCTCCGACCAGCTCATGCGGTCGCGGGAGGGGTTTGCCACTGTGTACGCGGAGCTGGGTCCCGGGCGCTCGGGCGATGGCCGGCGGGCCGCGGCTCGCGAGCGGGCCATGGTCCAGTCGAGCATCGAGGTGGGGCTCTCGAGCGACAGCTACGAGCCGCGTTTCGCCCGGGATCTCGCGGCCCGGCTGATTGCGGTCGCGGCGACCGGGGCCGATGGGGCTCCCGTGGCGCACCTGCAGGTGGCGGTGCCCGGTTTCGGCCTCGAGCCCTGGCAGATTGACGGGAAGCTCCACTATCCGATGCGCCTGCGCCTGGTGGCCCTCGATCCCGACGGGGTGGTGCGCGCGGAGGTGGACACCATCCTGGCGCCGGAGGTCGAGGCGCCGATCCGCCCCGATCGGTATCTCGAGCAGGTGGTGTCGGTCCCGGTGCCGCCGGACACGCGCCTGGTTTACCGGATGGCGTTGTTCGTCGGGCAGCAGAGCGGGTCGGCCTCACCGATCGACACGATGGTGACCCTGCCGACGTATGCCCCTGACCTGCGGCTCGGGGACCTCGTGCTCGGGGCGGGGGACCAGGGGGGCAAGTCGGGGGAGGTCGCCCTCCTCCCGATGCAGAGTCTGAGCCGGAGCGTTCGGCTGGTGGTGCGCTCCGACCTGGTGGGCGTGGCCGGCGACGGTCGCTGGCGGGCGACCTTCGTGCTCCGCGACCCGGACTCGGGGGCGGTGGTGTACTCGACGAGTTTCGACGGCCGGGTGGAGGGGGGTCGGGGTGTAGTCCGACGGGACCTGAGCATCCGGCGAGTCCCGCCCGGCCGTTATCTGGCGGAGCTGGAGGTCACCGATCCGGCGGAGGGGGTCGCGGTGCGGCAGCAGCGGCTGGTGGTGACCGCCCCCTGAGCGGGGGGCGGTAATCACGTTTGTGATGTGAACAACGGTTCGTCAGGCCGTTGCGACGATTCTCCCCGTATTGTGTCTCCCCGTCGGTTCCCCTACTTTGACCGTCCCACCACGACCCACCGGACCGTGCGTCCATGGACGTCGTTGGGGGTGCACTTCCGATCGCTTTTCGTCGGCCTTCCAGGTCTTCCGTTGAAGGGAAATGTCATGACTGCTCCCACGCCAAGGGGCGAGATCGAGTTGTCGCCCAACGCCCGCACCGTTCTGGAGAAGCGCTACCTGGTGCGCGATGAGCGTGGCAAGCCGGCCGAGACACCCGAGGACCTGTTCTGGCGGGTCGCCCGCACCATCGCCGAACCGGATCGGGCCTATGGCGCCTCCGCGGGGGCCGTCGAGGAGCTGGCCGAGGCGTTCTACGGGGTGATGGCCAAGCGGCTGTTCATGCCGAACTCGCCCACCCTGATGAATGCCGGCCGCCCGCTCGGGCAGCTCTCGGCCTGTTTCGTCCTCCCGGTCGACGATGCCCTCTCCAACGGGCGGAGCGGGATCTACGACACCCTGCGCTCGATGGCGCTGGTGCACCAGTCGGGCGGGGGCACCGGGTTCAGCTTCTCGGCGCTGCGGCCCAAGAACGACATCGTCCGGTCCACCATGGGCGTGGCCAGCGGCCCGGTCTCGTTCATGAGCCTGTTCGACGCCTCGACCGATGTCGTCAAGCAGGGCGGCACCCGCCGGGGCGCCAACATGGGCATCCTCCGGGTGGACCATCCCGACGTCATGGACTTCATCACCTGCAAGGACGACACGACCCGGATCACCAACTTCAACATCTCGGTGGGCGTCACCGACGCCTTCATGCAGGCACTGGAGCGCGACGAGGAGTACGACCTGCTCCACCCCGCCAGCCGGCAGTCGGTGGGGCGCCTGCGCGCCCGTGCGGTCTGGGAGAAGATCATCCACGGGGCCTGGAAGACCGGTGAGCCGGGGGTGTTCTTCATCGATCGCGCCAACTACTACAACCCGGTGCCGCACCTCGGCTCGTACGAGGCGACCAACCCGTGTGGCGAGCAGCCGCTGCTCCCCTATGACGTCTGCAACCTGGGCTCGATCAATCTCGGCGCCTTCATCAAGGGCGACGACCTCGACTGGGATCACCTCCGGCGCGTGGTCCACCTGACGACCCACTTCCTCGAGAACGTGATCGACGCCAACCACTACCCGCTCGCCGAGATCACCGACCTGGCCCAGCGGATCCGCCGGATCGGCCTCGGGGTCATGGGGCTGGCGGATGTCTTCGTCCGCCTGGGGATCGCCTACGACTCCGAGGACGCGGTCAAGTTTGGCCGCCGGATCCAGAAGTTCGTCGACGACGAGGCCAAGAACGAGTCCGAGCGGCTGGCCAGCCTCCGGGGCCCGTTCCCCGAGTGGGAAAAGAGCATCTGGGGACCCGACGCCACCTGCGCGCGCGACCCCCAGGGTCGCCGGATCCGCCCGATGCGCAAGCTGCGGAACTGCAACGTCACCACGGTGGCCCCGACCGGCACGATCTCGATCATCGCCTCGTGCAGCTCCGGGATCGAGCCGCTCTTCGCCGTGGCCTTCATGCGGAACCAGGCCGGCGTCCTGATGCCCGATGTCAACGAGGACTTCCTGGCCATCGCCAAGGCCGAGGGGTGGCACAGCGAGGAGCTGATGCGGAAGATCGCCGAAGCGGGACACATCCGCTTCGACGAGGTGCCCGCCAAGTGGCAGCGGGTCTTCGTGACGGCCAACGAGATCAAGCCGGAGTGGCACATCCGGATGCAGGCGGCGTTCCAGGAGGCCAATGACTCGGCCATCTCCAAGACCTGCAACTTCGCCAACGATGCCACCGAGGAATACGTCGAGGAGATCTATCGCCTCGCCTACCGGCTCGGCTGCAAGGGCGTCACGGTCTATCGCGATGGCAGCCGCGACATGCAGGTGCTGTCCACCGGTTCCACCGCCAAGAAGGTCGCCGAGCAGGCCACCAGCAGCGGCCAGTCCGAGGCGCGCGCCGACCTCGGGGCGATGACCGGGGAGCATCCGCGCCCCGCCGCCGCGCCGTCCGCCGACCTGCACGGGGAGCTGGCCGAACTCCACGCCGAGAACGAGCGCCTCCGCAAGGTCGTCCACGAGCTCGAGTCCGAGAACCTGCAGCGCCGGCAGAAGCGATCCCGTCCCGAGCTCCTCAAGGGGGCGGTGCGCCGGGTCGAGACCCCGCTCGGTTCCCTCTACGTCACCATCACCGAGGACGAGAAGGGCCAGCCGTTCGAGGTCTTCATGAGCCTCGGCAAGGCCGGTGGCGCCCTGATGGCCGATGTCGAGGCGATGGGCCGCCTGGTCAGCCTCGCGCTGCGCTCGGGGATCCCCATCAAGGAAATCCATCGCCAGCTGCGGGGGATCTCCTCGGATCGGGTGATCGGGCTGGGGGCCAACAAGGTCATGTCGGTGCCGGATGCCGTCGGGATCGCGATCGAGCGCTACATGCAGGACAAGCAGGGCATCCAGCAGGAGCTGCTCCCCGCCGCCCAGACCCCGGGTGCCACGGTCCAGGTCGTGACCCAGGGCGCCGAGCAGATTGTGCTCGGCGGGCTGCAGGAGACCCTGATGGGCGCCTGTCCGGATTGCGGGTCCCAACTCGAGTTCGCCGAGGGGTGTGCCAAGTGTCACGTCTGTGGCTTCAGCGAGTGTGGCTGAGACCGGACTTCGAACCCCGGTTCCGTCACCGGATCGGATGAACCAGGTGCAGGGGCCTCCAGACGGGGGCCCCTTCGCTTGGGTGCAACCCAGGCGGCCCCCCGTGCGCTCCGGGGCCGGTGCGCCTACTTTCCAGCCCGAAATGCCTGCCCTCCACTCGGCGCTGCCCGCCTCCCACACCGGAAACGGCCGTTGAGCAGTCCCCTCCAGTTCCTGGCCGTCACCGCGATCATGACCGGGGGCGCCCTGGTGCAGGGCTCGATCGGGTTCGGCATGGGGCTCCTGGCGGTGCCGTTCCTGGTCCTGATTGATCCGGCGCTGGTTCCCGGCCCGATCCTCTTCGTGTCGGGAGCCCTGAGCGTCCTCATGCTGGTGCGGGAACGGCATGGGATTCAGCGCAACGACCTCGCCTGGTCGCTGTCGGGCCGGGTTGGCGGAACCGCCCTGGCGGCTGCGGTGCTGGTGATCGTGCCGAGCGAGCGGCTCGAGGTCCTGTTCGGGGCGCTCATCCTGATCGCGACCGCCCTCACCGCTTCCGGTCTCCACCTGCGGATGACTTCAGCGACATTGACCGGCGCCGGCTTTCTCTCCGGATTCATGGCCACGGCGGTGTCGATCGGCGGACCACCGATGGCGCTCCTCTACCACCGCCAGGATGGGCCCCGGCTGCGGGCCACCCTCAGTGCGTTCTTCGTCTTCGGGACGGTGATTTCCCTGACCGCACTCCACCTGGTCGGGCGGTTCGGCTGGAAGGAGTTCCTGATGGCCCTCGGCCTCATCCCCGGGATCGTGCTGGGGTTTGCCCTCTCGATCCAGATGACCCGCAAGCTCGATGGCCGGGCGCTGCGGCCCACGATCCTGGTGGTCTGCGCCATCACGGGGTTCATCGTCCTGGTCGAGGCGATCCGCCACGGCTAGGCGCGCCATCCTCGCGGGCCGCCGGGACGTGCGGTATCTTCCCAGGTGCACCCCCAACGCCCGGCCGCGGCCACGGATGGCCCCCGGCCGATCCGGCACCGGCGGCACCTCCAGCCCCTTGAAGCCCCCACCCGTCCCTAGGAGGCCCACATGGCATTCCTCCACCGTTCCCCCCTGGCCGCGCTGCTGGTGGCGATCGCCTGCGCCCCGGCGGGCAACACCGTCGGCGAGGCCGACCTCGACGCGATTCGCGCCAATCATGCCGCCTTCGCTGCCGCCGTCGTGGCGGGCAATCATGATGCCGTGGCGGCGCTCTATGCCGAGTCTGCGGTTGTGATGCCCGCCAACGAGCCGATGCGTCGTGGCCGGATGTCGTACCGTGAGTCCCTCGAGGCCATGCCGCCCGTGGGAAGCTTCACGATCTCCGGTGAGGAGATGACCCCATTGAGCGGCGATGCGGTCCTGGTGACCGGCCAGTTCAACATCAGCCTGATGATTCCAGGGGCAGAGATGGCGATCGCGGACACCGGGAAGTTCCTGGAGGTCTGGGTGCGCGAAGCCGATGGATGGAAACTGGGGTGGGACATCTGGAACAGCGACCTCCCGCTTCCCACGCCGGCCGCGGCGACGCCGGACGGGAACTAGCCCTGCTCGGGATCATCGGTGGAAGCGGCCTGTACCATCTCGAGGGACTTGACCACCAGCGCTGGGAGGAGGTGGCGAGTCCCTTCGGGGTACCGTCCTCCGCCCTGCTGCTCGGCGAACTGGGCGGGTCCCCGATCGCCTTCCTGCCCAGGCACGGTGCGGGACATCGCGTGGCACCCAGCGGCATCAACTACCGCGCCAACATCGACTGCCTCAAGCGGGTCGGCGTCACGCACCTGCTCTCGGTCAATGCCGTCGGCTCCCTCCGCGAGGACCTGCCACCCGGCACCCTGGTCCTCGTGGATCAGTTCGTGGATCGCACCACCCGGCGCACCGCCAGCTTCTTCGACGGAGGGGTGGTCGCCCACGTGTCGCTGGCGCACCCGGTCTGCCCGACCTTCGGCGACACCATCGCGGGTGCCGCCCGGGATCTCGGCCTCGCGATCTCACGCGGGGCGTGTTGCGTCGTCATCGAGGGCCCCCAGTTCTCGACAGTTGCGGAATCCCGCCTCTACCAGGGTTGGGGGTGCGACCTGGTCGGGATGACGGCCCTGCCGGAGGCGCGCCTGGCTCGCGAGGCGGAACTGTGTTACGCGATGCTCGCCCTGGTGACCGATTACGACTGCTGGCATCCGGACCATGACGCCGTCAACGTGGCGGACGTGATGTCGACCATGGCTCAGAACGCCGATCGGGCCAGGGCCATCATCCGAGCGCTGCCGGCCAGGACCGCAACGGATGCCGCCTGTCCCTCCGGTTGCCAGACCGCGCTCGACCACGCCATCGTCACGCCGCCCGAGGCGCGCGATCCTTCTGCCGTCAGCCGTCTCGAGGCGATAGCGGGGCGGGTCCTGGGGCGGAGCGGTTCGTCATGACCAGTCACCTCGCGGCGCTGGTGCGCACGATTCCGGATTATCCCGGGCCGGGAATCCTGTTCCGGGATGTCACCACCCTGCTGCGCGATCCCAAGGGATTCCGTGAGGTGGTGGACCTGCTTGCTGGGCGATACCGGAGCCACGGGATCACGCACGTGGCCGGGATCGAGGCCCGGGGGTTCATCCTCGGCGGTGCGGTGGCGCATGCAATCGGGGCCGGCTTCGTGCCGATACGGAAGGGCGGGAAGCTGCCTTCGGTGGTCCTGGCCCAGGACTATGCCCTCGAGTATGGCACGGACCGGGTGGAGATGCACGTCGATGCGGTCGGGGAAGGGGATCGGGTGCTGGTGGTGGACGACCTGATCGCTACCGGCGGCACGGCGCTGGCCGCAATCGCGCTGGTGCGGTTGGCCGGCGCCACGGTGACCGAGGCGTGCTTCATCATCGACCTTCCCGATCTCGGGGGCGCTGACAGGGTGCGCGCCGCCGCCGTCGACGCGTTCGCGCTGCTCGCCTTCCCAGGGCACTGACACCGATGCGGCCGCTGGAAGTGATCACCGGGGGGACCGCGGTCCGGATCCTCGACCAGACCGAACTGCCCCACGCCGAGGTCTGGCGCGACCTCTCCACCCTCGACAGCGTCGCCGAGGCGATCACAGCCATGCGGGTCCGTGGGGCTCCCCTGATCGGCATCACGGCGGCCTGGGGAATGGCCATCGCGACGGCTGCCGACCCCTCGGACCTGGCGATCACGGACGCAGCTCAACGGCTCATCGCCACCCGGCCGACGGCGGTCAACCTGCGCTGGGCGGTGGACCGCGTGGCGGCGGCGGTGATGACGGTCCCCCCTGAGCAGCGCGCCGGACTGGCGCGCCAGGAGGCCGAGGCGATCTCCGAGGAGGACGTCGCGACGTGCCGTGCCATCGGCGACCACGGCCTCGCACTCCTGCGCGACCTGTTTCGCCGCGGGGGCGGGGAGCGCCCGCTCCAGCTCCTGACCCACTGCAACGCCGGCTGGCTGGCGGCGCTCGAGTACGGAACCGCCCTGGCGCCGATCTATCGGGCCGCCGAATCGGGCCTGCCGGTGCATGTCTGGGTGGACGAGACCCGGCCCCGCAGCCAGGGCTGGCTCACGGCATGGGAGCTGTCCCGCAGCGGGATTCCCCACACGGTGGTCACCGACAACGCCTCGGGTCACCTGCTCCAGCGTGGCGAGATCGATGCAGTCATCGTGGGCACCGACCGCACCGCCGCCAATGGCGACGTCTGCAACAAGGTGGGGACTTGGCTCAAGGCGCTGGCCGCCGACGAGGCGGGGGTCCCGTTCTACGTGGCGGTGCCGGGATCGAGCATCGACTGGAACGCGCCGGACGGCCGTGCCATTCCCATCGAGGAGCGTCCCGAGGGGGAAGTGCTGGAGGTCTCGGGGATCGGGTCCGGGGGCGAACGGGCCACGGTCCGGGTCGCCCCCCCGGGCACGGCGGTGCGCAACATCGCCTTCGATGTGACCCCGGCGCGCTACGTCACCCGGCTGATCACCGAGCGCGGAAGCTGCCCGGCTTCGTCGGCGGGCCTGTTGGGGCTCTACCCGGAACGTGCGCCGTGACGGCCGCGAGCGGCGCTGCAGAGTTGATCGCGGCGGCCCACCAGTCCGTCTCGGCGGGCCTCAACCACGGGACAACCGGCAACCTCAGCCTCCGCCTTGGCGATGGTCTCCTCATCACCCCGACCGGCGCGGCATGCGATCGGCTCACCGCAGCCGACCTGGTGCGGCTGGATGCCGACGGGACGCCGGTCGGGGGCCGCGGGGTTCCGTCGAGCGAGTGGCGCCTGCATCGCGACATCTACCTCGCCCGGCTCGAGGTCGGGGCCATCGTCCACGCGCATCCGGTCTTTGCGACGACGCTGTCGTGCGAACGCCTCGACCTGCCTGCGGTGCACTACATGATCGCCGCGGCGGGTGGAGCGACGGTTCGGTGTGCCCCCTACGCCACCTTCGGGACCGAGGCGCTCTCCGCGGGGGCCGTGGAGGCGCTGGAGGGACGCCGGGCGTGCCTGCTGGCCAACCACGGACTCGTCGCGGTGGGCCGTGATCCCTTGGATGCCCTCCGGGTGGCGATCGAGGTCGAGAGCGTGGCCGAGTTGTATTGGCGGGCTCGCCAAGGTGGGCGCCCGGTCATCCTGGGCGATACGGAGATGGCCGAGGTCCTCGAGCGGTTCATGGACTATCAGGCGTAAGGGCGATCTGTTGCCTCCAACCCCCCAGTCCCTCGGACGCTCCGACCCCCTGACCCGTCGACCCGCCGACCCGCTGACCCGCTGATCACCTGCCCCTTCCGTGCCGGGCCTCCCCGGCCCATTATTCCCAGTCCTGACGGACCGCGACCCGGTCCGCCTCTCCTGCACTCCACGATGGGATCGCCGATGTCCACCGAAGAGCTCAAGCCGATTTCGACCGCCCGGGTTGCCCAGGAGCTGACCAAGCTGTCCGAGGGCCGCGCCAAGGGTGAGATCACCGCCAACGAGTACGAGCATCGCTTTGCGCGGATGATCGGTGAGCTGCGCGACCGCCGGATCGACGGCAACCGCGCCGAGATCCTCGCCGCCCTCAAGCCGCTCAAGGACGACGGCACCGTCAACCTCACCGACTGGGATCGCCTGGTCCGGAGTCTCGGGCTGGTCTGAGACGGCCGGGACTGGGGAACAGGGATTGGGGAACGGGGGGTCTGCTGAAAGGCGGGTCCCCCGTTGTGCTGATGGGGGACTGTGGCTGTTGCCGTGATCTCCGCCCCGCACCCGATCGCGGTGCTGGCCCCCCAGCCCCCATTCCCCATTCCCCATTCCCCGTCCGCCGCCCCTATCTTTCCCGGATGCCTACGCACTCGCGCCGCACCACCCCGACGGTCTGGGTCGGTGGTGTCCCCGTTGGCTCGTGCCATCCGGTCGTCGTCCAGTCGATGACCAACACCGACACCGCCGACATCGACGCGACCGTCACCCAGGTGCGGCAATTGGCCCTGGCCGGCAGCGAGCTGGTCCGGGTCACCGTCAACAACGACGCCTCGGCGCGCGCCGTGCCCGCCATCCAGGAGACGCTCGATCGCCTCGGCATCCCGGTGCCCATCGTGGGCGACTTCCACTATAACGGGCACCTGCTGCTGAGCCGCTACCCGGAGTGTGCCGCCGCCCTCGCCAAGTATCGCATCAACCCGGGCAATGTCGGCGGCAAGCGCCACGACGAGAACTTCCGCGCCATCATCGAGATCGCGCTCCGTCACGAGAAGCCGGTGCGGATCGGGGTGAACTGGGGGTCGCTGGACCAGCAGCTCCTGACCGAGATGATGGACGCCAACGCCGCGTCGGCCACCCCGCTCGATGCCCGCGACGTCACCATGCAGGCGATGGTGGCCAGCGCGCTCCAGTCGGCGGCGCTGGCGGAGTCCGCCGGCATGCCCCACGACCGCATCCTGCTCAGCGCCAAGGTCAGCGGGGTCCAGGACCTGGTCGATGTCTACCGGCTCCTGGCGGCCCGCTGCGACTATCCCCTGCATCTCGGCCTGACCGAGGCGGGGCTGGGCATGAAGGGGATCGTGGCGAGCGCGGCCGGGCTGTCGATCCTCCTCCAGGAGGGGATCGGCGACACCATCCGGGTCTCCCTGACCCCGGAGCCGGGCGGGGACCGGGCCGAGGAGGTGCGGGTGGCCCAGCAGGTCCTCCAGAGCCTGGGGATCCGGAGCTTCACCCCGCAGGTCACCAGCTGCCCCGGCTGTGGCCGGACCACCAGCACCTTCTTCCAGTCGATGGCGCAGGAGATCCAGGACTACCTCCGCGGCCAGATGCCGGTCTGGCGGCACCGCCATCCGGGGGTCGAGGAACTCAAGGTGGCCGTCATGGGTTGTGTGGTGAACGGCCCCGGCGAGTCGAAGCACGCCAACATCGGGATCTCACTTCCCGGAACCGCCGAGGAGCCGAAGGCGCCGGTGTACGTGGACGGCCGGCTCCACGTGACCCTCAAGGGAGATCGCATCGTGGCGGAGTTCCTGGAAATCCTCGATGGCTATGTGGCCGCCCGGTATGGTCAGGGCGAGCCGGCGGTGTCGGGCTGATGGATGCGGAGATCCTGCAGCAGCCGCTCCTGGCCCTTCCGCTCCTCTTCGGCGCCGGGTTGCTCACCAGCCTGACCCCCTGCATCTACCCGATGATCCCGATCACCGCCGGGATCCTCGGGGGCGCCGGGGCGGTGGGCCGGAGCCGCAGCCGCACCCTGCTCATGACGGTGGCGTATGTCACCGGACTGGCCCTGGTCTATGCCACGCTCGGCCTCATTGCCGGGCTGACCGGGACCCTGTTCGGGGGGATCAGTTCCAACCCGTGGGCGTACTTCGCCATGGGCAACCTCCTGCTCCTCTTCGGCCTGGCCATGCTGGACGTGATCCCCGTCGCAGCGCCGGAGCGGCTGCTGGCCTGGTCCTCGCGCTGGGGAGGGCAGTCGCTCGGCGCGGTCTTCCTGATGGGGGCCACCTCCGGCCTCGTGGCGGCGCCCTGTGGCGCGCCCGCCTTCGCCACGGTGCTCACCTTCGTCAGCCAGACTCGCTCCGCTGTGCTGGGTTTCAGCTACCTCTTCGTCTTCAGTCTGGGCATGACCGTCCTGCTGGTCGCCGTGGGGCTCTCGTCCGGCCTGCTCTCGGCACTGCCGAGGGCGGGACGCTGGACGGTTTGGGTCAAGCGCGGTGCTGCCGTGATCATGCTTGCCATGGCGGAGTACTATTTCGTGCAGATGGGGAGGGTGTCATGACAGCAGGGCAGCGGGGCTGTGGGGCAGGGGGGCAGGGGGATTGCCTCCCGGTAGCGGGCAGGGGTTCGCGGCGAGGATGGGGGAAGGAGGTCAGGGCTCGGGCCCTCCTGGTCCTGCTGCCCATCTGCCTCGCTGCCCCGCTGCCCCCCCTGTATGCCCAGGGAGGACTGGCAATCGGGACTGTCGTGGCTCCCGTGGTGGTGAATGACGTGGACGACCAACCGTTTGACTTCGCGACCGTGCTCGGCAAGAAGCCCGTCGTGGTGCAGTTCTGGGCCACCTGGTGCACCATCTGCGAGGCGCTGATGCCCAGCATGCGGGCCGCCAAGGCCCGGTACGGAGACCGGGTCGAGTTCATCGGGGTCAACGTGACCGTGAACCAGACCCCCGCCCGGGTCCGGCGCTATCTCGAGGAGCACGATCCCCCGTTCCGGAACCTCTATGACCGGCGCGGGGCGGCCGTACGGGCCTTCGAGGCCCCGGCCACGGGGTTCATCGCCATCGTGGGGGCCGACGGGAAGATCGCCTACACCGGCAGTGGCGAGCGCCAGGACATCGTGGCAGCGCTCGGCCGGGTGGTGCGATGAGGGGGGGCAGGGGGGCAGGGGGGCGGTGGGGCCGCGGGGCCGGATCCCGAGGGCCGCGGCGGTTCTACCTCGCCATCTCGCTGCTCCTGGCAATCTGCCCCGCTGCCCCCCTGCCCCCCCTTCATGCCCAGATCCGTGGGGTCCTGGTAGACGCGCCAGCGGTCGGTCAGCGCGCCCCGTCCCTGATACTCCCCTTCGTCACCGGCGCCGGGGTCGGCACGGAGCCGTACGAACTCCAGCGGGAGCTCGGCCGGACCGTGGTGATCGGGTTCTGCGTCCAGCTGGCCGACCCCGGGTGTACGGGCTTTCTTCGGGAGGTTCAGGGTGCGGACAGCTCGTTCGGAGCCGGGGTCTCGGTGGTGGCCGTGACGGGTGACCCGCTCGGGGTGGCGGCTGCCCACCTTGCCGCTCACCCCTCCCAGGGCCGGGTTGTGGCGGACGAACGCGGGGTGACCGGGCGCCGTTGGGGGGTTCCCGGAGGCCGGTCGGACCGGATCGGGGTGTTTGTGGTGGCCTGGAACGGGCTGGTGGCCTATCGCGATCTGCAATTCTCCCCCGACGATCTGCACGCCCGGCAGCGCCTGCAGGCGGCGGTGTCGGCTGCGCGCCAGCCTCCAACAGCCCCTTGATCTGGTTTTGGGACACCAAGTTGTGGTGATGGGGGTCACAAATAGGGGTCCCTCGAACTCGCTAAGTCCTTGTCTGGCAATATGCTGTATTGACAGACTTCGAGCAGTCTCGTAGATTGGGCGGCACGAGGATTGCCTTGTCCTGGCTATGCCGGGCGGTCCCCGGTGTCTGGGCGTCTGGTTGCAGGGTCCGTGGAGTTCCCGGATGTGGTGGTTTGGTGATGGGGGTCACGGACAGATCCGGCTCGGCAAGCTATGATGCTGTGTAGGGTTGCGTCTATTGACCCTGCCGAGCCAGAAGGTTAGCTTTGGGCGCTGTAGATGACATCTGTTTACCGGGTTTTCTGCGCATGACAGACGGGATCCCATCGGGAGTGTGACCGTGTTCCGGTCCATTCTGGATGCTCATCCCGCCCGTATGCGCCGGTCGGCCGGACGGTTGCCCGACTCGACCAGCTGGTTCAGTGGCACCCGTTCCGTGCAGCAGGCATCAAGGAAGCAACGCGAAGTAGTGGCACAACAACGCAGTGCAGTGATTGGCGCTCTGGTCCTGGTAGTACCTCATCGTTCATAGGGGGAGTGAATGCACAAGTTTTACCGTTCTGTCCTGTTGACCGGCATGGTCGCGGTCGGCCTTGCTGGGTGCGGCGACGACGTGACCGTCGTCGATCCGCCGGCACCGCCGCCGCCGCCCGCGCCGACGGTCAAGTCGATCAGCGTGACGCCTGACGGCACCACGCTGACCGTGGGTCAGACCCGGACCTTCAGCGCCGCAGTGGTTGCCGACGAAGGCGTCGCCACCACGGTGACCTGGTCCACGTCTGACGCTGCTGTCGCCACGATCAACGCGACCTCCGGTGTGGCCACCGGCGTCGCGGCTGGTTCCGTGGGCATCAAGGCGACCTCCACCGTGAATCCCGCGGTGCAGGGCAACGCCACCCTGACGGTGACGGCGGCTGCCACGCCGACCGTGACCGGCGTGACCGTGACCCCGCCGACCGCCAGCCTCGTCGTGGGCCAGACGGTCCAGGCCGCGGCCACGGTGCTCGGCACCAACAACCCGTCGCAGACCGTGACGTGGACGTCGCTCTCCCCGGCCATCGCCTCGGTCAACACGACCACGGGCCTGGTGACCGGCCTGTCGAACGGGACCGCGGTCATCCGCGCCACCTCGTCGGCCAACACGAACTTCTCCGGCACGATGTCGGTCACGGTGTCGACCCCGACCCCGGCGACCGTGTCGCTCCAGAGCCTGACCACCGGCAACCTGGCGACCCCGGTCAACCTGAACAACGTGTTCGGGCAGATCGAAGCCAGCGTCAACGTCGACAACGGTTCGCAGAACCTGAGCCGCGTGGACGTGCTGATCGGTGGCGTCGTGGTTGCCTCGCAGAGCTTCGGCGTGACGCCGGCTGCCGGCAACGATGACGGCCCGGCCGCGGCGCAGCAGACCGTCGTGCTGAGCTTCAACACCAACCAGCTCCGCAAGGTCAACGGCGTCTTCGTCCCGGTGGTGTTCAACGGGCAGAAGTCGGTTACCGCGAACCTGTACGTGACCGGCAGCAGCACGCCGACCGCGTCCAACGCGATCCAGGTCGTGATGAACAACGTCGACGCGGCGATCGCCCCGTCGGTGCTGGCCACTGCGGCCGGTGCGGCGAGCTTCACCAACGTTGGCGGCACCTGGTACAAGAGCGGCCTGACCACCGAGATCACCTACCTGGCGTACTCGACCATCATGCCGACCACCGCTGGCGCGATCGTGCAGCTCGACGGCGCCTGCGGCACCACGACCCACACGGTCGCGGGCACGCCGACCTCCGGCATCGTCTTCACCCGCGGCTGGAGCTGCGCCTCGGTTGAGGGCGCCCGCAACGTCACCGGCATCACCGCCGGCGCCTACCCGGCCGGCTCGGTTGGTCCCGACGGCTCGGTCATCACCGCCGCCACCCAGCTCTCCACCACCGGCTCGGCCTACACGGTCGCCGGCGAGAGCCGCTGGAACCTGATCACCCCGATCCCGTCGGCGCTTCCGGGCCCGGTGCGGGTCGACAACCTCGGTCCGGCGATCGCCGTCGGCACCGTGGCCTACAACGCGTCGTACGATCAGGAGTGGGTCAACGCATCCTACGCGTTCGGTCCGCGGTTCACCCCGACCGATGGTGGTTCCGGCGTTGCCGCTGGCACCCTGACGGTGTACGAGTACGCGGGCGTTGCCTGCACCGCGTCGCCGGCGATCGTGACCGGCAATGACTTCCCCGAGACGCTGACCAGCGACCTCGCCGACTCGAAGCGCGTCTGCGCCCGGGCCAGCGACAATCTGGGCAACGCCTCCACCTCGGGCGCGTCGAACAACTTCGGCGTCGACAAGGTCATCCCGACCAGCCAGCTGTACTTCGCGACTGGCGTCGACCAGGTCGGCATCAACACCACCCCGGGTGTTTCGGGCACCGCGAACACCAGCAAGTACCAGATTGCTGGCGCGCTGGCCAACCAGCCGTGGGCCATCGAAGCGCAGGACACCCGTTCCGGCTTCAACCAGCTCGTGATCGTTGGCGATGACGCGGCCCACCAGTCGCTGACCCGCCTTGCTCCGGGCTTCTCGAACGTGAGCGCTTGCACCCTGAGCGACCAGCTCACCACCACGCTGTCGAACTCGTGGAAGCGCAGCCTGCTGCCCTTCACGACCCTCGATTGCGGCCAGGGTGTCGGCTACTACTGGTACTCCGGCAACGTGAACGACCGCGCGGGCAACTTCAGCACCACGATCGCGCGGAACTTCGTCTACGATCCGGGCACGCCGAACATCACCGGCCTGGGCTTCGACGCGGCTGGCTACACCAGCGGCAACGCGGCGACCTTCTCGATCGCGGCGAACGACGACCTCAGTGTCATGACCGGGACGATCACGTTCCTGCACAATGGCATGAAGAACCCCTGGGTCGGCATCCAGTATCCGCATGGTTCGCTCAACAGCCTGGGCACCCCCTGGGCCACGATGACGTCCCAGTTGACGAACATCCTCAACGGTGGCGCGCTGACGGTGCCGAACCTGCTGACTCGTATCGACGAGAGCTGCGAGTTCAACGCCGATCCGTACGCTTCCTGCGACGTGACCACCAATGGCGCCGGGTCGAAGCCGACCGTGGCCGCCGATTACAATGCGAACCTGTTCGCTGGTGGCGCGCTGACCAGCCAGACGAAGGCGCCTGCGACGATGATCACCAACGTCGCCGACTTTGTCGGTCGTGAGGCCGCTTCCGCCCTGGTCACCCCGATCCTGCTCACGCAGTACAACGGGTCGGCTGCGGCCGGCTGGAATGACGCACCGTGGGGTCCGGCCGGTTCTGGCGCAGACATCGCGACCTGGACCGTCTCCCGCACCGCCTCCGTGGTGACTGCGGTACACAAGACGATGTCGTCCAACGGTCTGACGGTGTTCACCGATGCGTCGCTCTGGCGCCTCAACACCGCCACGAACGTGTGGGTGTTCTGCTCCATGATGACCGCCCCGAGCGTGCCGACGATCGACAACGGCTCGTTCCGGACCTGGTCCTACACCGGTGCTGTCCCGGCCGCCGGCTCGGCTTGCGGCGTCCTCACGGGCACGTACAAGGTGATGGGCCGGATCGGCGGCGCTGGCCTCTTCACGGTCGCCATTCCGTGATCTGAGCTGGTAACCGAATGCATGAAGCCCCCGCCGAAAGGCGGGGGCTTTGTGTTTTGGGAAGCAAGAAGCGAGAAGCAAGAAGTGGGGAGCAAGAAGGGGGAAGCGCGGACGACGCACCGAGCCCAGCTCGCAGTTCATTCGCCCCAAGCACGAATGGGCCAGGACCCGGTGTAACGGGTGCTTGGCCCATTCGCTTGCTTGATCCCTGTCCTGCGAGCGTGCACCGTCCCCCTGCCGTCCCTTTCCGCCGCTCCCTTCTCCCTTCTCCCTTCTCCCTTCTCCCTTCTCCCTTCTCCCTTCCTACACCACCGGATCCTCCGGGCTGGCCGGCTCGGCCTCGTACCCCGGCCGCCCCATCGCGGCGAAGGTCAGCCGCTTGCCGAGTTCCACCCCCGGCTGGTCAAAGGGGTTGACCCCGTACCAGGCGCCCGCCATGCCGGTGGCCAGTTGGAAGAACATCAGGAGCTCCCCCACGGTCTCGGCATCCAGCCGCTCCAGCTCGATGGTGCAGTGCATCCGCCCCATCCGGGCCAGCGCCGCAGCCGTCGCCTTCTGCTCAGCCCGCAGCAGCCCGCCAAGGGAGTGGCCACCGAGGTAGTCCAGCTCGGTGGGGACGCCGGGGCGGGCCGGGATGGCGATGTCGAGCCCGGGATCCTGCACACGGACGAAGGTCACGACCTTATCGTGCGGGCCTTCCATGAAGAGCTGGACCTGGCTGTGCTGGTCCGTGGCTCCGACCGCCCCCACGGGGGTCGGGCCGAGGAATACCTCGCGGCCCCGGCGATCGGCCTTCTTGCCGAGGCTCTCAGCCCAGAGCTGGCGATACCACTCCGAGAGGTCCCGGAGCCGGTCGGAGTAGGGCATCAGGACGTGGATCCGGGCCCCCAGCGCGGTGTCTGCGGCCCAATGCATTGCCGAGTAGAGCCCGGCAGGGTTGGCCAGGAGATCGGGCTCCTGGGCCCGTTCCAGCGCCCGCTGGGCGCCCCGAATCAGCCCCTGGACATCGATCCCGACCAGGGCAGCCGGCAGCAACCCCACCGGGCTCAGGACGCTGAATCGGCCGCCCACCGCCGGGGGCACATCCAGGGTGGGGATTCCCTCGGCAAGTGCCATGGCGCGGAGGGGACCAACGACGGGGTCGGTGGTGAAGACGAGGTGCCGGGCGGCTGCCTCGGGGCCCAGGGCGTCGTCCAGCCATCCCCGGACGACGAGGTACTGGGCGAGGGTTTCGGCGGTCCCCCCCGACTTGCTCACCACATTGACCAGGGCACGCCGCGGATCGATCCGTCCCAGGGCAGCGGCGATGCTGGTGGGGTCCACGTTCTCGAGGATGGTGATCCGGGGGTAGAACTCCCGTTCCTCGTCGTTCAGCTCGTTCCAGGCCGGCTTTCGCAGGGCGCCGACCAGAGCCCGGGCGCCGAGCGAGGAGCCGCCGATGCCCAGGACAATGAGGTGGTCGTGCGCCTGGCCGGCCCCCTCGGCGAACTGGACGATCGAGGCGACCGTATCGTCCTGAGCTCCAAGGTCCATGAAGCCATACTCGCCCTGGGTCCGGCGGACCCGGATTTCATCGAGGACGACGGGAAAGCGGCCCACCAGGGCCTGCAGCCGCTCCGGGGTCAGACCATGGACCCCATCGAGGTTGCGAGCGAGCATCCGGCCATAGAAGAGTCTCATTCCGGGATCTCCACGGTCAGCCCATCGTAAGCTGGTTGAATCGTGGCAGGGAGCCTGGCCAGCAGGTCGGCGTGGCCGGTCTCGTGGGTCAGGTGGGTCAGGTAGGTGCGGTTCGCCCCGATCGCCCGGGCCGCCGCGACCGCCTCGTCGATACTGAGGTGGGTCGGGTGGGACCGCCACCACAGGGCGTTCAGGACGAGGGTGTGGACTCCCGACAACTGCCGTACCGCATCGGGGGGCACGGTCTTGACGTCGGTAATGTAGGCCAGCGAGCCAATGCGATAGCCGAAGACGGTCGCGTGGCCGTGCTCGAACGCGATCGGCAGGACCTCGACCCCCGCAATCGACAGGGGGCGGCCGGCGGGGATGGGATGAAGCGCCAGCAATGGCTTGGAGGTCCCGGCGTAGGCCTTGACGTCCTCATCGAAGATGTACCGAAACGCCAACCGGAGGTGATCCATCGCCTCGGCTGGCCCATAGAGCGGCAGCGCCTTGCGATCCTTGAGGGAAAACATCCGGAGGTCGTCGATGCCGTGGGTGTGGTCGGCATGCTCATGGGTGTAGAGGACGGCGTCCACGTCCCGGATCCCGGTCGCCACCAGCTGCAGCCGCAACTCCGGCGGAGTGTCGATCAGCAGGCGGGTGCCGTTCCACTCCACCACCACCCCGGTCCGGGTGCGCTTGTCCCTCGGATCGGTGGACCGGCAGACGGCGCAGTCGCAGCCGATCTGGGGCACCCCGAAGGAGGTCCCGGTGCCAAGGAAGGTGAGGCGCATGCGTCAAAGGTAAGAGGTGAGAGGTAAGAGGTAAGAGGGAGGTGGTTTCCGGAAGCCACCGGCAATGGGATTACCCCAGTCGCCGGCAGGCAGGGGAAGCTCGCATCCGAGGGCCAGGTTGGAGGATCGCCGGTCATCGTCCCTCCCGCATTCACCGCTGCCCTCCTCCCTCTCACCTCTTACCTCTCGCCCCCTACACCACCTCGATCTTGAGCAGGTTCGTGGTGCCCGGCTGGTCGAAGGGAACCCCGGCGGTGACCACGACCCGGTCGCCTGCCTCGGCGAGCCCGAGGGCGAGCAACCGTTCCCGGGCGACCTCAAACATCGCCACATAGGTGGGAAACCGCTCCGACAGCACCGGGACGACGCCCCAGACCAGCGCCAGCTGGCGGAAGGTCTCCGGTTCGGGTGTCATGGCGAAGATCGGCACGCCGGGCCGGTAGGAGGCCACGGTGCGGGCGGTGAAGCCGCTGGAGGTAAAGCAGACGATGATCGGGGCCTTGAGCATGCCCACGGCGGCACGGACCCCGACCGAGATGGCGTCCTCGGTGCGGATCGCGGCGTGGGCCAGCATCGGGACGTCGGCGAGAAGGTCGGTGCCGGGGGGGAGCGCCATGCCCTGGCGCTCCACCTCGCGGGCGATCCGGTCCATGGCGCTGACCGCCTCTACCGGGTACTTGCCGACCGCTGTCTCGGCCGAGAGCATCAGCGCATCGGTCCCGTCGAGGATCGCGTTGGCGACATCCGAGGCCTCGGCCCGGGTGGGTCGCGGGGCGCTGATCATCGACTCGAGCATCTGGGTCGCGGTGATGACCGGCTTGCCATGGCGCTTGGCCTCGCGGATCAACCGCTTCTGGGCCAGCGGCACCTGCTCGAAGGGGAGCTCCACGCCGAGGTCGCCGCGCGCCACCATGATGGCGTCGGACACCTCGAGGATCTCGTTGAGGTGCTCGAGCGCCGTGTCCTTCTCGATCTTGGCCACCAGCCGGATCGGCTGGGGCACCAGCCGGCGCA
Source organism: Gemmatimonadales bacterium (assembly GCA_048499805.1). GTDB lineage: Bacteria > Gemmatimonadota > Gemmatimonadetes > Gemmatimonadales > GWC2-71-9 > JAWXBA01. Next base: position 146,750 of record JASNZF010000006.1, read on the forward strand.
GCTCGACCATGTCCTGCGGGCGGCGGACGAACGAGAGGGCGATGTAGTCCACCCCAAGCCCCACCGCCCGTACCGCCTCCTCCCGGTCACGCTCGGTGATGGCCGGAGCGCTGACCGAGATCCCCGGCAGGTTCATCCCCTTGCTGGCCTTGAGGGTGCCCCCGTGCACGACGGAGGCCTCGACCCGGTCCCCCCGGACCCCGGTGACCGTGACCGCCAGGAGGCCGTCGTCCAAGAGGATCCGCGCACCGGGCCGGACGTCGCCGGCCAGGGCATCATAGGTGGTCGGGATCTCGCCGTCCTCAGCGTCGGCCTCCGGCGCGAACACCACCTTCGTCCCGGGCACCAGCTCGAGCGGGGCAGGGAGTGCCCCCACCCGGATCCGGGGGCCCTGCAAGTCCACCAGAATGGCCGAGGCGGTGGAACGCTCCCGCTGGACAGCCTGAAGGTCGCGGATCCAACCGGTCCGCTCCTCGGCGGTTCCGTGGGAGGCATTGATTCGCACCACGTTCACCCCGGCATCAAGGAGCTGGTGCATTTGGGCGGGGGTGGTCCAGGCAGGGCCGAGGGTCGCTACGATTTTTGTGCGGCGGACGTCGGTGGGCAAGTGGGGCAATCTGGGTTAAGGATGTCTAAATGTAATCAGGGCGCCGATCCTGGGATCTGCTGCGTCCGTGAAGCAGCTGCGGGTGCAGGGGCAAGGTGTCACGGCGCTGTATTCGCCATGGCGAATATGGGCCTCCCGGTGGCTGAATTGTTGAAATGGATTATCCACGCCGACCGCCAGCCTGGGAGCCACGAACCCGGCCTCATGTGTGAGTTCCCCACACGATGTCGCACCACAACTGGGGATTCGCCCCCGGGGAAATGGCGCTGCAGCGTGGTCCACAATCCTGTGGATTGGGCGGATTGTCCACAGGGAAAAGTACCGGATCCTGTGGAACATGGCCTGCAACTCTGCAAGGGAATTGGGGTTCTCGGCTGGCTGGGGAGTCCACATCCGGCCAGGATTCCCTCCACTCGCTCCACATTCCCCAGCCCATCCCGGGGGATGTGGAAAACCTTTAGTGTTTCACGGTCTCCGCCGATTCGGGATCATGCCGTCATCAGTGTGAAGAAGTTGAAGTTGTTTGACGGCTTTGGAACGGCCGGGTAGATTGCCGCCAAGCACCGAGGTTCCCACAGCGCAAGGGTTTGCACCATGTCAGATGCGATTGCGGCGATGCTGGAGCTCTTTGGCGGGTCGGTGGTCCGCGAGGGGGAGGGCGTGGCGATTCAGGATGAATCGGCGCTGCAATCTGCCGCGATGGACGAGCTGGTCCGGCGGGCGGTCTTCGCGAGCGGGGGTAACCAGGCCGCGGCCCGGTGGCTGCTGTGGGAGCTTGGCCAGGCGACGGGGGTCCGTCCCGCCTCGATCCACGAACTCTACATGGCCCGGGGGCGGGGGGAGTGCGGGGGGTTCACGGTCCCTGCGATCAATGTGCGGATGCTGGCCTACGACACCGCCCGCGCCGTCTTCCGCGCGGCCCTTCGGGCCGATGCCGGCGCGATCCTCCTGGAGATCGCGCGGTCGGAGATCGCCTACACCGACCAGCGCCCGGCCGAGTACGTTTCGGTGATGCTTGGTGCGGCGCTGCGCGAGGGGTACCGCCTGCCGGTGTTCATCCAGGGCGACCACTGCCAGGTGAATCACAAGAAGTACCTGGCGGACCCCGAGGGCGAGGTGGGCGAGGTGAAGAAGCTCATCGCCGAGGAGGTCGCGGCGGGATTCTACAACATCGACGTGGACACCTCGACCCTCGTGGACCTGTCCCACGAGCGGCTCGAGGATCAGCAGCGGTTGAACTTCGAGCACGCCGCCGAGATCACCGCGTTCATCCGGGACCACGAGCCGATCGGGGTGGCGGTGTCGGTGGGCGCCGAGATCGGCGAGGTCGGGATGAAGAACAGCACCGTCGAGGAGCTGCACGCCTTCATGGCCGGGTTCCAGCGCTCCCTGACGGCGCGCGGGCAATCGGTCGGGATCAGCAAGATCTCGGTCCAGACGGGGACCAGCCACGGCGGCGTGGTGCTGCCCGACGGCACCATTGCCGACGTGAAGCTCGACCTGGATGCCCTGGCGGCGCTGTCGGTGGCGGCGCGGGGTTATGGGATGGCCGGGGCGGTGCAGCATGGGGCCAGCACCCTGCCCTCGAACGCCTTCGGGAACTTCCCGCGGGTGGAGACGGCCGAGATCCACCTGGCAACGAACTTCCAGAACATTGTCTTTGATCATCCGGCGCTGCCCACCGACCTCCGGCGCCGGGTCCTGGCGTGGCTCGACGCCAACGCCGCCGGCGACCGAAAGCCCGATGACACGCCCGAGCAGTTCTACTACCGGGCGCGCAAGCGGGCGATCGGCCCGTTCAAGCGCGAGTTCTGGGACCTCCCCGAGGCCACGCGGGCGGCGATCGCCGCCGACCTCGAGGCGACGTTCACCTTCTTGTTCGACCAACTTGCCATTGGCGGCACCCGGGAGCTGGTGGAGCGGTGTGTCGAGGCTCCGCTGCAGCACCACGGGTCGTTGCTGCAGATCGCCGCGGTGGCCGAAGACGACCCCGATGCCGGGGAATAGGGGGAATCATGGGATTTCGTGATCGCGACGCCGAGGAGCGCGTCATCTTCGTGGAGCGGGACGCGGGGGGCGGCGGGTTGCGCTGGTTCGTGATCGGCGCCGCACTGGGCGTGGGGCTGGGGGTGCTGTTTGCCCCCCGCAGCGGCGCCCGGACGCGGCGGGAGCTGGGGCGCCGGCTTGGCAACCTCAAGGAACAGGCCGAGGAGCAGTTCGAGTCCCTGGCGGATGGGATCGAGGAGGGCGCCGAGCGGATCCGCCGCCGGGTGAGCCGGTGGGGCGAGGACGAGACGGGTGCCGAGAACACCGAGGCCGAGGGTCTGGAGGATCCGCTGGAGCCGGAGGAGGCCGAGCTGACGCCGCGCGAGGAGCTGGAGCAGCGGCTGGCCCAGGCCCGGGCGCGGCGGCGGGGCCGGGATCCCGAGGAGATGGAAGAGGAGCCGGTCGCCTGACTCGACCTCCCCGTCCACCGGGGTGGCACCGATCACTCGGAGGATTCCTCCGCCGGGTGCTGCAGGCGGCGGACGAGGCCAACGTACCGTTCCTGGCCAGCGCGCTGACCTTTGACGCGCTGGTGGCGGCCGTGCCGCTCCTGCTGATCCTCCTGGCCGCGCTCGGCGCCCTGCTGCAGGCCACCATCGGCCCGACGCCGGTGGATCTCGCGGTGCTCTTCCAGCGCTTCTTCCCGAGCGAGGCCGGCAACCCCGGCCAGAATCCCTTCAGCATCATCCAGCGCCTCCTCGAGAAGATCCGGGACTTCGGCTGGGCCTTTCCGGCCATCCTGGTTCCCGTCTTCCTGCTGGCGGGCTCCCGTCTGTTCGCGGGCATCCGGACCTCGCTCAGCTGGATCTATGACACTTCGGTCCGGCCAGTCCGGGGCCATTGGCTGCTCTCCTGGTTCCGGGCCAAGGGCCGGGACCTGGTGATGCTCCTGCTCACTTTCCTGCTGCTGGTGGGGAGCGTGGTGCTGAGCGCCGGACTGGTCGTGCTGCAGGCGTGGTCGGCCGGGGAGGTGCCCTCCCTCGCCTTCTTCCTCACGGGGATCGGCCAGCTGCTGGGCGAGGCGGTCGCCCTCCTTTTCCTGGTGATCCTCTTCTACCTGCTGTACCGCTGGGCCTCGCCCCGGCGGGTGACCAAGCGCGCCGCGCTGCTGGCGGCTGGATTCTCGGCGGCCGGGTTCGAGGTGGCGAAGCGGCTGTTCGGCCTCTACGTCGCCTACTTCGTGGGGGAGGCGCGGATGAGTGTCGACGCGAACCTGGGGGCGGTCCTGCTGTTCATCCTGTGGATGTACTACACGGCCCTCGTCTTCCTGCTGGGCGGCATCGTGGCCGAGACCTGGGACCTCCGCACCCTGCAGCATGAGCAGCGAACCCGGCTCGGCGGCCGCTAGCGGGGCGGGCGACGGCGGTGCTGCGTCGGCTGCAAACCGCGCTTACATTCTGGACACTTCATACCCCAACCCCTGGCTCCCATGCGACTTTCCTCCGTGGTGCTCGCCCTGTCCCTGGCGCTCTCGGCCGCCCCCCTTGGCGCCCAGGCGCGGTTCGAGTGGTACGATCGGGGCCCCTACACCCCCGCCGTCCCCCGTCCCGACTCCCTCCTGGGCGCCCCGCTCGGTGCCCGGCACACGATGTTCCACCAGCAGCGCGCGGTGCTGGATCGGATGATCGCCGGCGCGCCGGACCGGGTGCGCACCGAGGTGATCGGGCAGACGGCGGAAGGGAAGGAGATGCGGCTCCTGATCATCTCCGCCCCCGAGAACATCCGGCGGCTGGAGGAGATCCGGGCGGACCTGGCCCGGTTGGCCGATCCCCGCACCACCACGCCGGCCCAGGCGGCCGAGATCGCCGCCCGCACGCCGGCGGTGGCGATGCTCTCCCACTCGATCCACGGGGCAGAGCCTTCCGGCTTCGAGGCGGTCATGCAGACCGCCTACCAGCTGCTGGCCTCGAATGAACCCGCCACGCTCGCGATCCTGCGCTCGACGGTGGTGATCCTCAACCCCTCGATGAACCCGGACGGCCACGAGCGCCTGGCGGCCTGGAACAACTCGGTCGCGGTCGGCACCGACGAACCGGCGGCGATGGAGCAGTCCCCGCCCTGGAGCATCTCGGCGCGGTTCAACCACTACCGGTTCGACATGAATCGCGACGTGCTGGCGCAGTCCCAGCTCGAAACCCAGGCGGTGACCAGCGCCGTGCTGCGCTGGAACCCGCAGGTGTTCGTGGACCTGCACAGCACCACCCCGCAGTTCCACTTCCCGCCGTGGGCAGCGCCGGTGAACCTCAACGTGCCGCCCGCCAGCAAGGAAGCGGTCGAACGCTTCGGTCGCGGCACCGCGGCGGCGTTCGACCGCTATGGCTGGCCGTACTTCGTGCGCGACAACTTCGACCTCCACTATCCGGGGTACTGGGACAGCTGGCCCTCGCTCAACGGCGCGATCGGCATGACCTTCGAGACCGACGGCGGCCCGGCGATCCGGGTGCGCAAGGCGGATGGTTCCGTCACCACCTTTGGCGAGGCGATCTCGCGCCATTATGTCGCCTCCATGGCGACCCTCGCCACCCTCGCGGCGGGGAGCACCGATGCCCTCCGGGCCTACTATGATTTCCGTGTCTCGGGGATGGCCGAGGCCCGGACCCGGCCGTTCAAGCGGGTGGTGATCGCGCCGACCGGCGACCCGACCCGGCTGGCCCATTTCCTCCGCCTGATGACCCGGCAGCGGATCGAGGTCACCCGGACGACCCAGCCGTTCACCTCGACGGCCGCGCACGACTTCCTGGCGGGGGGCGCCGCCACCCGGCGGACCTTCCCGGCGGGGAGCTACGTGATCGACCTGGCCCAGCCGCAGGCCCGGCTCGCGACCGCCATCCTGGAGCCGAATCCGGCCATCGACCCGGCCTTCGAGCGCCGGCAGTTCGACATCTTCGAGCGCAACCGGCGCCGCGGCGACGGGGGGAGCCGGGAGGGCTATGAGTTCTACGACGTGACCGCGTGGTCACTGACCCTGACCATGGGCCTCGATGCGGCCTGGACCGAGGACCTCGTCCCGGTGGCCGGGGAGGCCGTCACCGGCGTGCCAGCCCCGGCGGCCGGGGGGGTGTCGGGCCGGGCCCAGGCCGCCTACCTCTTCCCGGGCGGGACACAGTTGAGTGCCCGGCTGGCGATGGCCCTCATGCGGGACGGGGTCCGGGTCGGGGCCTCGCTCGAGACCCTGCGGGTCGATGGCCAAAGCTGGCCGCGCGGCACCTTCGTGATCCGGGTCGGGCGGAACGACGCCACGGTGCACGACAAGGTGGCCGCCCTGGCGCGGGAGATGGGCGTCGCGGTGACGGCCGCAACCTCGGGCTTTCCCGATTCGGGGCAGTTCGGCGTCGGCAGCTCTGCGGTGGTTCCCCTGCATGCGCCGCGGATCCTGCTGGCCGGCGGTGATGGCGTCAGCCAGACCGGCTTCGGGGACGCCTGGTTCTACCTCGAGCGCGAGATGCAGCTGCCAGTGGTGCCGATCGAGCTGTCGGCGCTCTCCCGGGTGGACCTGAACGACTACAACATCCTGGTCATTCCCGAGGGGAACGCGGGAGCGATGTGGCGGAGCGTGCAGCCGGCGGCCGAGCGCCTCAAGGGATGGGTCCGGGACGGGGGGACAGTGATCGCCTGGGGCGGAGGTGCCCAGCTCCTGGCGCGGAAGGAACTCGACCTCGCGGCGATTCGGGGCGTGGGCGAGCCGGAGGAGGGCGCCACCGCCAAGCCGACCCCGCCGGCCGACACCACCTTGAGCCCCAGCGCCCGGCCCGGCACCCCGATCGTGTCGCCGACGGCCTCCGACCGGCCGGAGTCGGTGCCCGGCCTGATCGCCCGAGCCACGCTCGACCAGACCCACTGGATCACGATCGGATATCCCCAGCCGCAGCTGGCAGTGCCGATCAACGGCAGCTGGTTCATGATGCCCTCGCGGCGCGGCGACAATGTCGCGGTGCTTGGCCCGAGGGACAACGTCGTCAGCGGTCACACCTGGCCGGGGAACACCGAGCGCTTCCTGGCCAATACCGCCTGGGCCTCGGTCGAGAGCCACGGTCGGGGCACCGCGGTCGTCTTTGCCCAGAACCCGCTGTTCCGCGCGTTCTGGCGCGGGCCTGCCGGGATGGTGAACAACGCCCTGCTGTTTGGGCCGGGACGGTAGGGAAGCGAGAAGCGAGAAGCGAGAAGCGAGAAGCGAGAAGGGAGAAGGGAGAAGCGGGGCCGGGGAGGTGGTGCAAGCGGGGGAGGAGCTCGACGGCGTTGCGCGGTCTGGCCGGGTTCCGCCAGTCCACTGCCCACCGCCCGATGCCCGGATCACCCGCCTTCCCTCTCCCTTCTCCCTTCTCGCTTCTCCCTTCTGCCTTCTCCCTCCTTCTTGGCACCTTCCGCCCCGACTATATTGGAGGCGCCCCAGGTCCGAAGGGCGCTGGCGCGCGAACCGCGTCAGGACCTAACGGTAGCAGCGCTAAGCGATGTCCGGTGTCGCTTCGGGTCGCCTGGGGCAACCCCTTTCCTTCCGCCCTCCCGCCTGTCCCGGTTCGGCCCTACCTTACCACCATGACCATTGCCCTCGCGCGCCGGTACCGCCCCCGGAAGTTCGCCGACCTCCTCGTCCAGGATCATGTTGCCGCCGCGTTGCGCGGCGCGGTGGCCAAGGGTCGCGTGGGGCATGGCTACCTGCTGACGGGTCCGCGCGGCGTGGGAAAGACCACCGCGGCGCGGATCCTGGCCATGGCGTTGAACTGTGAGCGGCGGGCGGCCGACCAGCCCAGCGGCGAGCCGTGTGGCGAGTGCCCGAGTTGCGAGCGGGTCTGGGCCGGGTCGGCCAACCTGGACGTGGTCGAGATTGACGCGGCCAGCAATCGCGGTGTGGACGACGCGCGGGAGCTGCGGGAGCGGGCGATGTACGCCGCCTCGCAGGATGGACACCACAAGGTGTACATCGTGGACGAGGCACACATGCTCACCCGCGAGGCCTGGAACGCCCTCCTCAAGATCCTCGAGGAGCCGCCGCCGGGGGTGGTCTTCGTCTTCGCCACGACCGAACCCCAGAAGATCGCCAACACCGCCGCCCCGGTGCTCTCCCGGCTCCAGCGTTTCGACTTCCGCCGGATCGGCCCCCGGGCCATCCGGGACCACCTGCGCACTGTCCTCACCGCCGAGCAGCTTGAGGCGGAGGAAGATGCCCTGGTCCTGATCGCGCGCTATGCCGATGGGGGGATGCGCGACGCCCTCTCGGTGCTCGACCAGTGCCTCAGCTTCGGCGACGGCCCGGTCACCGCCGAGCGGGTCCGCGACGTGCTGGGCCTGCAGGGGGAGGCGCTGCACGCCGAGGTCCTGGCCCTGGTGGCCGATCGGGAGCCGGCCCGGGTCTTCCCCCTGGTCGATCAGCTGATGGAGGCGGGGGCCGACCTGGTCGAGTTCATGACCGGGGTTGCCGATCTCCTGCGTGCCGTGCTCGTGGCGCACTTCGGGGGGGCGGCCGAGGAGTTGACCGAGCACCAACGGCAGGTGGTGGCCGATGCCCGGGCCCGGCTCCGCCCCGAGGACCTGCTCCGGATGCTCCGGTTGCTGGCCGACTCGGAGACCGCGATTCGCCGAGGGGCGCATCCCCGCCTGACCGTCGAGACCCTGCTGCTCCGGTGGGCGATGCTCGACCGGATCGTCGACCTCGAGGCGGTACTCCGGGGGGCGGGAGGGTCGGGCGGTGGCGGGACGGCGGGGCAGCCGGGCGGGTCAGGGGGTCGGCGGGTCAGCGGGTCGGCGGATCCGGCCACCCGCCAATCGGCAGCCAAGCCAGCGATATCCGGGCGACCCGGGGGATCGGAGGCAGCGTCCCCGATCGCGACGCCCCCCGCCACCTCTACCGCTCCGGTGGCGTTCACGCTGGCGGGTCTGCAGGCCGCCTGGCCGGAGATTGCTGCGGCCGCCAAGGCGACCAGTGTGCTCCTCGGCGAGGCACTGGCCGCGGCGCAGGTGGTGGCGGTGGAGGCTCCGATCGTGACCCTGGAGTTCGCCCCCGAGGCGAGCATGATGCGGGAGGGGGTCGAGCGGCAGAAGGCCCTGGTCCAGGACCTCATCCAGGCACGGGTGGGCTCCCCGGTGAGTGTCCGGCTCGGGGGCCCCACCGCCGAGCCCGACGCCACGGCCCCCAAGCCCCGGCGCCTCTCCGGCGAGGCCATGAAGGCGGAGAAACTCGAGCGGTTCCGCCGGATCGATCCGATCCTCGATCTGGCGGCAACGGAGTTAGATTTGGAGGTCGTCGATGATTCCCCCAAGGGCTTCTAGGCCGGGTGTATAGGCACATGGCTGATTTGCAGCAATTGTTCCAGTTGGGCCAGCAGGTGCAGGGCCGCCTCCAGCAGCTCCAGTCCGAGCTGTCGGAGCGGATGATCGAGGTGAGCGCCGGGGCTGGCCTGGTGCAGGTGGCGGTGGATGGGCGCGGGGTGGTCCGCCGGCTGGTCATCGCGCCCGAGGCCTTCACGGGCCGGGACGCGGAGTTGCTCTCCGATCTGGTGCTGTCGGCGGTGGCCGAGGGCCAGCGGCGGGCCGCAGAGCTGGCGAGCGACGAGATGCGGAAGGTGCAGCCTGCTCCCGGATATCCCTCCCCCTGATCGCGTGACGGCCATCGAGAATCTGGTCACCGAGCTCGCCCGGCTTCCGGGCATTGGGCGCAAGACTGCCCACCGGCTGACCTTCCACCTCCTCCAGCAGCCGGCCGCCCAATCAACCCGATTGGCCGAAGCGCTGCTGACCGTGGCGGAGCGGGTCCGGCCGTGCGCCCGGTGCGGCAACCTGACGGAGGCGGAGCTCTGCGCCATCTGCAGCGATCCCAGCCGTGATGGTGCAATCCTCTGCGTGGTCGAGGATCCGGGCTCCCTCGAGGTGGTGGAACGCTCCACGGCGTTTCGGGGTCGCTACCTGGTCCTGGGTGGCCGCCTGTCTCCCCTGGAGGGGGTGGGGCCCGAGGCGCTGCGGATGGACCTCCTCGCCGAGCGAATCGGCGAGGGCGGGGTACGGGAACTGATCCTCGCCACCAACCCGTCACTGGAGGGCGAGGCCACCGCCACCTACATCCAGCAGATGGTGGCCGATCGCGGGGTGCGCGTCACCCGGCTGGCCCGGGGGCTGCCGGTGGGCGGGGACCTGGAATTCGTGGACGGCGTGACGCTCGCCCATGCGCTGCGCGCCAGGCAGGAGGTACCGTGAGTCGAGCCCGAACCACCTGGATCGTCGGGGGAGCCACCCTGGCCGGGCTGCTCCTTGGCTGGGCGGCGGCCCAGGGCCGGCAGCGCCGACACCGGGCCGCCCTGTTCAGCACCCACCCGTCGCAGCGTGCGGCCGCCCTCGGCTACCTGGCGGGACGGCCCGGGCTCGAGTCGATCCGTCTGCTGCAGGACTACCTCCGGTGGGAGGTGGAGCCCGCCCTGCGCCGCCGGGCCCAGGGGCTGGTTCGCCGGTTCGAGGGGCAGCTGCCGTGAGCGGATCCCCGCGATGAACCAGTCGGCGAGCTGGTCGTTCCACGAGCGCGATGCCGAGCGGATCGCGCAGCGACTGCGCCTGTTCCTGGGCGAGGCCGGGGCGCGGACCGCGATCCTGGTGGACCGCACCGGCCAGACACTGGCGACGGTGGGGGAACCGCCCACCTTCGACCCGGTGGCGTTCGCCTCGCTCACGGCGGCGGACTTCAGCGCGAACGACCAGCTCGCCCGGCTGCTGGGCGAGGAGGAGTTCGGCGCGCTCTTCCACCAGGGCGAGCGGGAGTCGCTGTACCTGGCCGACGTGGCGCGTCGGGTGATCCTGGTGGTGCTGTTCGACACCCGGACCACGGTGGGGCTGGTCAAGCTGCGGGTCCGCCCCGCGGTTCACGACCTGACCGGGATCTTCCAGGAGATGTTCGAGCGCGAGGATGGACACCGCCCGCAGGTCGACGCCAGCTTTGTGGGCGAGGCCTCCGATGAAATCGACAAACTCTTCGGCCGCTGAAGGCACCCGGGCATGTCCCTGATCAACTACGCCTCGCGCGAGATCAACTGCAAGCTGGTCTATTACGGCCCGGGACTGGGCGGGAAGACGACCAACCTCGAGTACATCTACGAGAAGGTCGCGCCCGCCTCCAAGGGGAAGATGATCTCCCTGGCCACCGAGACGGAGCGGACGCTCTTCTTCGACTTCCTCCCCGTGGACCTCGGCTCGATCCGGGGGTTCAAGACCCGCTTCCACCTGTACACCGTGCCCGGCCAGGTCTACTACAACGCCTCCCGCAAGCTGATCCTGAAGGGCGTCGATGGGGTGGTGTTCGTCGGGGACAGCCAGATCGAGCGGATGGAGGCAAACCTCGAGTCGATGCAGAACCTGTACGACAACATGGTCCAGCACGGCTACGACCTGACCCGGCTGCCGTTCGTGATCCAGTACAACAAGCGCGACCTCCCCAATGCCGCCCCGGTCGCCGAACTGCAGCAGGCCCTCAACCCCGGCTGGCCGGTGGATGACCCGGCCCGGCAGCGGCAGACCGCGGATCCCGATCGGCCGGGCGAGTTCCTCATCGAGCAGGTCGACGGGGTGTGGATGGAGCGGGTGCCCCATTTCGAAGGGGTGGCGGTGCGAGGGGACGGGGTGTTCGACACGCTCCGGGCCATCAGCAAGCTCGTGCTCAAGTCGCTGGGCTGACCCGCCGTGCCGTGGACCCTCCCCAACATCCTCACGGTCGGGCGCATCCTCATCACGCCGGTGGTCGCCCTGCTCCCCTTCATCCAGGGGTACTGGCCGAAGCTCCTGGCCCTCGCGATCTTCATCGCCGCCGCCGTGACCGATGTCGTCGACGGGCGGCTGGCCCGCTCGCGGGGACAGGTGACCGACCTGGGCAAGCTGCTCGACCCGATCGCCGACAAGCTCCTCCTGGTGGCCACCCTGATCCCGATCTACTGGATCTCGTCGGAGCGCCGCGACCTGTACGACATCCCGGTCTGGGGCAGCATCCCCCTCTGGGTCTGCGTCCTCCTCCTCGGCCGGGAACTCGCCATGACCATCTTCCGGTGGTGGGCCGCCCGCCGCGGGGTGGTGATCGCGGCGGATGGCGGCGGCAAGCTGAAGACGATCTTCCAGTCGATCTTCATCGGGGCGACGATCGCCTGGTTCGCCTTCCGCGATGCCTGGCGGCCGCTGGGGCTGGGCAGCAGCGAGTTCGGCCGCTTCTGGAACGAGTTCCACGGGGCCTTCGTCGCGCTCACCCTGGGCATCGCCCTGCTGCTGACCGTCTACTCCTTCCTGCTCTACGTCTACCGCCACCGCCACCTGTTCCACACCGGCAGCCAGGGCTGACGTGCGCCTCGAGCTGGTCACGATCGGGACGGAGCTCCTGCTCGGCCACACCATCGACACCAACGCGGCATGGATCGGACAGGCGCTCGCCGAACGGGGGATCCTCCTGGTCCGGCGCACCACCGTCGGTGACGATCCCGAGACGATCCGCACGGCGGTCGCCGAGGCCCTTGCCCGTACCGGCACCGTGCTCACCACCGGCGGCCTTGGCCCCACCAAGGACGACATCACCAAGCACGCCGTGGCCGCCGTGCTGGGCCGGCGGCTGGTCTTCTCCCCGGCCGTCTGGGAGGAGCTGGTCACCCGCTACGCCCGGATGGGTCGGGCCCTCAGTGAGGCGAACCGCCCCCAGGCCGACCTGCCCGAGGGGGCGGTTGTCCTGCCCAATCCGCGGGGGACCGCCCCGGGGCTCTGGATCGAGGCCGATGCCGGCTGCGTGGTGATGGTGCCAGGCGTGCCCCGGGAAATGCGGGGCCTCATGCGCGACGAGGTGCTGCCGCGGCTGATGGCCAGGACGGAGGCGGCGACCGTCATCCGGTCGCGAACGGTGCGCACCAGCGGCATTCCGGAGTCGAACCTTGCAGCTCGCCTCCAGGGGCTCGAGGATGAATTGGCGCCGGTGACCCTCGCCTACCTTCCCGATGTTACCGGTGTGGACCTTCGCCTGACCGCCTGGGGACTCCCGCCCGACGAGGCAGCCGCCCGGCTCGCCGCCGCCACCCGGCTGGTGCAGGAGCGTTCGGGACCGTTCGCCTACGGCCTCGACCAGGATGACTTGGCGGCAGGACTCCTCCACCGGCTGCGGTCCCGGGGATGGCGGCTGGCGGTCGTCGAGTCCTGCACAGGCGGCCTGCTCGGCGGACGGGTCACCGCTGTACCCGGCAGCAGCGACGTCTTCGCCGGCGGGATCGTCACCTATGATGACGAGGCCAAGGTCAGGCTCGCCGGGGTCGAGGCCGGCCTGATCGCGCGGGAGGGCGCCGTCAGCGAGGCTGTGGCCGCCGCGCTGGCCGCCGGCGCCATCCGAAACTTCCGGGCACAGGTCGCCGTCGGCATCACCGGGATCGCCGGTCCAGACGGCGGGACGGAGGCCAAGCCGGTTGGCACCGTGTGGTTCGGGTTCGTCGTTGGCGAGGCCCGCTGGACCGAGCGGTTCGTGTTTCCCGGGAATCGCGCCGAGATCCGCGCCCGGTCGGTGCAGCATGCCCTCTTTGCCCTCTGGGGAAAGCTGTCAGATTGACGGTGCGCAGGGGCACGGAGGTTGCTATTTTGGATCGGATGACCCCCTTCGGTGGAGAAATCGTAAGTGATTGAAGATAAAGAGTTTAACGAGGATGTGGAAAACCAGAAGCCGCCAGCCGCAGAACCGGTGGAGGCGCCGGTGGAGGAGGGGGCACCTGCCGAGACGGCGGGGGTCCCCCTCGAGCCTTCGGTTTCGGCTGTCGGCCGGCTGAACGACCAGTTCGCGGAACTGCAGGAGCGGCACCTGCGCCTCGCCGCCGAGTTCGACAACTACCGCAAGCGGGTGGCTCGCGAGCGCCTCGAACTGGCGGAGCGGGCCCAGGCCGCCCTGGTCATGCGGCTCCTCGAGGTCCTCGACGACATGGACCGGCTGGTGGCCGCGGATCCGACCGGGACGGTGGACGCCGTGCATCAGGCGATGATCCTGGTCGACCGGAAGCTGCGGAAGGAACTGGAGGCGGCTGGCCTGGAGCGGGTGGAGGCGGAAGGCCAGCCGTTCGATCCGAACCTGCACGAGGCCGTGGCGGTCACCCCGGCCCCGACACCCGAGCACCAGAATGCGGTCGCCGCCACCTTCCAGGTGGGGTACCGGTTCAAGGGGAACCTGGTCCGGGCGGCCCGGGTCCAGGTCTACGCCCCGGAAGGCGACGCCTAAGTGGCCGCCGGCGATTTCTACCAGGTCCTGGGGGTGGCGGAGACGGCCACCGCTGCGGAGATCAAGAAGGCCTATCGCCGGCTGGCCAAGCAATACCATCCCGACGCCAATCCCAACAACCCGGCCGCCGCCGAGACGTTCAAGCAGGTCTCGGAGGCGCACACCGTCCTCTCCGATCCGGAGAAGCGGAAGAAGTACGACCAGATGCGCCGGCTGGGCGCCTTCGAGCCGCGGCGCCGCTCCCCGAGCGGAGGAGGGGGACGAACCACTGGCGGGGCGACCGAGGGGTTTGACTTCAATGACTTCGGTGGGATGGGGCTGGGCGACATCTTCTCGTCGATCTTCGGGCGGGGGGGCAAGAAGGAGGAGCCCCGGGGCGAGTCGCTGGAGACGACGGTCGAGATTCCCTTCCGCACCGCCGCCCTCGGTGGCAAGGTGCCGGTGGTGCTGACGGTGACCGAGGGGTGCCCCGCCTGCGGGGGGACCGGGGCGGCCCCCGGGGCGACGCTGTCCACCTGCGGCGAGTGCTCCGGCCGGGGTACGGTCTCCTTCGGCCAGGGGGGCTTCGCCGTCAACCGGCCCTGTCCGGCGTGCCGCGGGCGGGGCAAGGTCGCCTCGGAGAAGTGCGGGACCTGTGTCGGGGCGGGAGAGGTTCGGCGCGAGCGGCAGGTGATGATCACGGTGCCACCGGCCACCGACACCGGCACCAAGGTACGCCTGAAGGGCCAGGGGGCGCCCGGGCGTGGCAGCGCGCCGGCGGGCGACTTGCTGGTGACCTTCCAGGTGCAGCCGGACCGCTTCTTCCAGCGGGACGGCCTGGACATTCATTGCCAGGTGCCCATCAACCTGGCGCAGGCGATGCTGGGCACCAAGATCAGCGTCCGGATGGTCGACGGGAAGAAGGTGGTCCTCAAGGTGCCCCCGGGCACCCAGCCCGGTCGCAAGTTCCGCATCAAGGGGGCCGGGATCGCCAAGGGGGGCCAGAAGGGCGACCAGCTGGTCGAGATCGAGGTGCAGCTGCTGGAGAAGCTCTCGCCCGAGCAGGAGGCCCTGGTCAAGCAGCTGGCCGAAAGCGCCAAGCTGCCCCACTGACCGGGGTGGTCAGGGGACGGATCCCTCCCCGCGCTGGTAGCGCTCCATCAGCAGGCGATGGCTGGCCCGCTCGGGCTCCTCGCCCGGGGTGCGCTGCAGGTACGTCCCGTCCGGTTGCAGGTCCCACGCCTGCCGATTGTCTCCCCACATCAATTCCAGGATCGCCAGGATCTCCTGGCGGTGCCCGGCGTCGAGCACCGGCGTGACCGCCTCGATCCGGCGGTCCAGGTTCCTGGGCATCCAGTCGGCCGAGCCCAGGTACGCCTCGGGCTCGCCCCCGTTGGCGAAGTACCAGGCCCGGGAATGCTCGAGGAACCGGCCGATCACGCTGATGACGCGGATCCGGTCGCTGATGCCGGGGAGTCCGGGGCGGAGGCAGCAGATTCCCCGGACGATCAGGTCGACGGTCACGCCGGCCTGCGAGGCACGATAGAGGTCGCGGATGACCTCGGGGTCGACCAGGGAGTTCATCTTGGCCAGGATCCGGGCGGGACGCCCGGCCGCGGCGTGTTCCCGCTCGCGCTCCACCAGCTCGTGGAGGCGGCTCCGCATCCCCCGCGGCGCGACGATGAGGCGACGGTAGCTCGGCGGGGTGGAGAACCCGGTGAGGACGTTGAAGAGGTCGGAGAGGTCGGCGCCGAGTTCCGGGTCGCAGGTGAGGATCCCGAAGTCGGTGTAGAGCTTGGCGGTGCGCGGGGCGTAGTTGCCGGTACCGATGTGGACGTAGCGGCGGACCGCGTCCCCCTCCCGGCGGACGACGAGCATGACCTTGGTGTGGGTCTTGAGCCCGCTCACCCCGTAGCTGACGTGGACCCCCGCGTCCTCGAAGCGGCGGGCCCAGGCAATGTTGCTCTCCTCGTCGAAGCGGGCCTGCAACTCGATCAGCACCGCCACCTGCTTGCCGCGCTCGGCCGCCTGGGTCAGCAGTCGCGGCAGGTTCGAGTCGGTCCCCGTCCGATAGAGGGTGATCTTGATCGCCAGCACGTCCGGGTCCAGCGTCGACGCCTCGATGAATCGCTCCACCGATGCGGTGAAGCTCTCGTAGGGATGGTGCAGCAGCACGTCGCGCTCGCGGATCACCTCGAAGATGTCGCGGGCCGCGGCGAGGCGCGCGGGAACGACCGGCTGGTGCGGCGGATCCCGGAGTGCGGGGAGGTCGAGCCCGGCCACGGCGACCAGGTCAGTGGGATTGAGGAAGCCCTGGACCGGGTAGATGTCCTCCGGGCCGAGGAGGATTCCCTCGGTCACCTGGTCGGCGTTGATCTCCTCGAGGAGGAGGGCGCGGAGGCTCTCGGGGGTGCTCGGCTCCACCTCAAGACGCACCACTTCGGCGAACCGCCGGTTGTGGACCTCCTCCTGGATCAGGCTGAGCAGGTCGTCGGCCTCCTCCGCCTCGATCTCCATGTCGGTGTTGCGGGTGATCCGGAAGCCGTAGGCACCGAGGATCTCCTGCCCGGGGAAGAGCGCCTCGAGGTGCGCCACGATCAGGCGCTCGAGCAGGATGTAGCGATGGCCCCCCGGGAGCGGCACCCAGCGGGGCAGGATGCTGGGTACCTTCAACCGGGCGAAGCGCTCCTCGCCGTCCTCGCCGCGCAGCGTCACCGCCAGGGAGATGCTGAGGTTGGAGATGTAGGGAAACGGGTGGGCGGGGTCGACCGCCAGCGGGGTGAGCACCGGGAAGACGTGCTGCTCGAAATAGCGGGAGAGGTGGGCACGGTCTGCGGGGCCCAGGTCCTCCCAGCGGGTCTGGAGCTGGATGCCGTGGGCGGCAAGGGCCGGCAGGATCTCGCGGAGGAGGCACTCCTCGTACTGGAGCTGGAGCCCGCGCACCACCCCGGCGATCGCGCGGAGCTGCTCGTCGGCCGAGAGGCCGTCGGGGGTGCGTTCGGACAGGTGGGCGGCGACCTGGTGCTTGAGGCCGGCCACCCGGACCTGGAAGAACTCGTCGAGGTTGCTGCTGAAGATCGACAGGAATCGAACCCGCTCGAGCAGCGGGGTCCTTGGATCAAGGGCCTCATGGAGCACCCGGCGGTTGAACTCCAGCCACGAGAGCTCGCGGTTGATGAACAGGGACGGGTGGTGCAGGTCGAGGTCCAGCGCCGGCGGCAGGGCACCGGGGAGGGGGCCGGGATCGGGATGCATGGGATTCAATCTGCCGGGAGTCGGAGCGCGGGGGAACGGCTCGTGACCACCCTGTTACATGCCCCCGCCCCGGGGCGGGCGGGCCTGCTCCTTGAGCATGCTCCCCAGGGCGGTGGACACGAGGCTGATCAGGATCCCCCCGAAGAAGGCGGACCAGAACCCGTCCACCGCAAACGGCAGCCCCCAGTCCCCGGCCAGGTTGGCGGTGGCCAGCAGCATCCAGGCGTTGATCACCACGCCGAAGAGGCCCAGGGTGAGGAGTACGAGGGGGCAGGTCAGCAGGGTGACCAGTGGCTTGAGGAGCGCGTTGACCAGGCCGAACACCGCCGCCACCAGGAAGAGTTCGATCGGCTCCCCGCTGAAGTGGATGCCTGGAACGATCGAGACCGCCACCAGGAGGGCCGCGGTGGCGATGATCCATCGCAGCACCAGATGCTTCATGCCGCGATGATCCCGCCGCCGAGGACGCGCCCCGCCTGGTCGTAGAGCACGCCGGATTGTCCCGGGCTGATCGCCCGCACGGGGGTGCCGAGGACCAGGGACAGGTCTCCGTCGGCGGTGTGCTCCACCGTGGCCGGGACATCGGGCGCCCGGTAGCGGAGCTGGACCCGGCAGGAGTCCCCGGCATGAAGCGGCGCGTCGGTCAGCCAGTTCAGCTCCTCCAGCACGACCCGGTGGCCCTCCAGTTCCTCGGCGCCGCCGATCACGACTTCCCGCCGCTCGGGATGGATCGCCACGACGTACCGGGGGGCCGCCGAGCCGCCGGGAAGCCCCCGCCGCTGGCCGATGGTGTATCGGGCGAATCCCTCGTGCTCGCCGATCACCTCGCCGGCCGTGGAGACGAGTGGACCGGGCGTGAGGGCCGGGGCGTCTGCGGGGAGGTGCTGCTCGAGCACCCCGACGTAGTTGTCATCGGGGACGAAGCAGATCTCGACCGATTCCTCCTTGTCGGCGGTGGGGAGGCCGAGCTGGCGTGCCAGCGCGCGCGTCTCCGCCTTGGTCATCTCGCCCACCGGCGTGCGCATCCGCGCCACGACCGCGCGGTCGATCCCCCAGAGGAAATAGGTCTGGTCCTTGTTGCGGTCGCGACCCCGGTAGAGGGCGCCGTCGCGGGCGATGGCGTAGTGCCCGGTGGCGATGGCGCTGCAGCCGAGCGCGTCGGCGTGGGCGAGGAGGTCGCGGAACTTGGTGAATGAATTGCACCGGACGCAGGGGATCGGGGTCCGTCCCCGGCTGTATTCGCTGACGAAGTTCTGGATCACGTGGAGCGAGAACCGGTCCTCGAGGTTCAGCACGTAGTGCGGGATCCCCAGCTGGTGCGCGACCTGGCGGGCATCGTTGATCGAGTCGAGGGAGCAGCAGGGCCGGTCGGGTACGGTGTCGCCGTGGCAGAACAGCTTCAGGGTGGCGCCAACGACCTCGTGGCCCTGGGCGACCAGCTGCGCCGCGGCCACGGAGCTGTCCACCCCGCCGCTCATGGCGACCAGCACCTTCTCAGGCACGTCCGAGCACCACCGAGAGCTGGCGCACCTTTGCCACCACCACCGGGAAGACCTCGGCGACACGCGCGATCTCGGCTTCAGTCGACTCGTGGCCCAGGCTCAGGCGCACCGAGCCGAGGGCCAGCTCCCGCGGCACGCCCATGGCGGTGAGCACGTGGCTCGGTTCCATGGCCCCGGTCGAGCAGGCGGAGCCGCCCGACGCGGACACCCCAGCCAGGTCGAGGTGCATCAGCAGCGCCTCGCTGTCGGCGCCGGGAATCGCCACGTTGAGGACGTGCGGGGCGCGCGGTGACTGCTCGCCATGGACGACCAGGTCGGGGATCGCGGCGCGCAGCCGCTCGGTCAGTTCGGTCCGCAGTCGCAGCAGGTGGGCGGTGTGCGCCTCCAGCTCCGCCACCGCCAGGGTGGCGGCGCGCCCCATGGCCACCGCGCCGGCGACATTCTCGGTGCCGGGCCGGATCCCGAACTGCTGGCCGCCGCCGTGGATCAATGCCTCGACGGCGCGCCGGTCCCGGACGATCAGCGCGCCAATCCCCTTCGGCGCACCGATCTTGTGCCCCGAGAGCGAGGCGAGGGTGCAGGGGAAGTCGACGAAGGTCACCGGGATCTTGCCAAAGGCCTGGACCGCATCGGTGTGGAGCAGGACCCCGGCATCCCGACAGCGCTCGGCGATCTCCGCCATCGGCTGGATGACCCCGGTCTCGTTGTTGACCCACATGACCGAGACCACGGAGGGCTTCTCGGCCAGCGCCGCGTCCAGGGCGTCGAGGTCGAGCAGCCCGCTGGGCAGGACGGGCAGGATGATCTCCCGGCCGCCCAGCCGGACCACCTGGTGCGCCGCGGCGAGCACCGCCTTGTGCTCCATCGCGGAGACCGCCGCCAGCATCGGGTCGCCCCGGAGCTGGGCCGCCATGCAACCGCCGATCACGGCGTGGTTGTCGGCCTCGGTGCCGCCGGAGGTGAAGACCACCTGGCCGGGCTCGACCCCGACTGCCTGGGCCACTTCCCGGCGGGCCTGTTCCAGCCCGGCCCGAGCGGCCCGGCCGAAGCGGTGGGCGCTGGAGGGATTGCCGAAGGCGCCTGCCCCGAAATAGGGGAGCATCGCCTCGAGGACTTCCGGCCGCACCGGCGTGGTGGCGGCGTGGTCGAGGTAGATGGGGGTCGGTGGCATCCCGGAAATATAGGGCTGGCGGGGCCGTGGTGGGACAGCCACCCCGCCGGGCCTGGGAGGCCCGGGTACTCCGCTCTTGACAAAGGCCCATTTTGGTCGCAAATCGTCGTATCATTCCTGCGCCAGGATGGCGCGAGGCCCGCCATGACCATCCTTCGCTCTTCCAGCCGCTTGGCGCGCAGCGCCATCCTGGGGTTCCTGCTTGTGGCCGGCGCGGCATCGAGCGCCTGTGGGGGTGGTGGGACCGATCCGGCCCCGCCCCCGGCCCCCCCGCCGGCCCCCCCTCCGCCGCCGCCTCCCCCTCCACCGTCAGGCCGCATCGTGAGCGTGGCGGCCGGAAACCAGCAATCGGCCTTGGTGGGTGCCGCCGTGGCGGTGGCCCCGGCGGTGCGAGTGGTGAACTCGGTCGGGGCGGCCGTGCCGGGAGTGGCGGTGACCTTCACTGTCGGGTTGGGAGGGGGGAGCGTGACCAGCGCGAGCCCCAGTACGGGCACCGATGGGGTGGCCGCCGTCGGTTCGTGGGTGCTCGGCGCGGCGGGCGTCAACACCCTGGTGGCCAGTGTGGCGGGCGCCACCGAAGGGAGCCCCATCACGTTCAGCGCTACGGGCCAGGAAGCGATCATCGCACCCGCGGCCGATACCACCATCAATGGCACGATCCAGACCACCCAGTTCACCGTGCCGGCCGGGGTCACGGTGACGCTGGGCAGCGACGTGCTGATCAGGTCGACGGTCCGGGTGACCGTGAACGGGACGATTCGGGGAGACTGCCGACGATTCGAGGTCGATGCCAGCGGCGAGGTTGTGCTGACCGGCACGATCGACAATTCCTGTCTTGACCCGGCAGCCGATGGTCCCGTGCTTCGGATCGTCGCTCGTGGAGGGTATGCACTGACCGGAGGCAGCCTGCGGAGTGGTGGCGACGTCGAGGTGACCAACGACCCCACGCTGACGGACCAGGACTTTGGCGCCGCACCGGCGTTCACCTCCATGCCGCACGACCCCCAGGCGATCCTGGTACCTCCGTGCACCTTTGGGGCACTCCAGTACGTTGCGGTGCCTGCCCGGGCTCCCGATGGCGCCAGCGGCGGGGCCAACGGCGGGACCGGCCGGAATGGCCGGACCTTCACCGGCCGCTGCCGCGGCAGCATGAACATCAGCGGCGGGATGTCGTTCACGGGGCAGCATGGCGGGCACGGTGGGGACGGGCTGCACCAGAGCTCTTCCCAGGCGAATGCGTCCGGCGGCAGCGGCGGCGACGGCGGCCGGCTTCGGCTGCAGGCCACCGCGGACATCGGCTTCACCGGGGCCAATACCGTTCGCAGTGGCGATGGCGGCGACGGCGGGAGTGCGGCCGCCACCGCGACGGCGCCCGGCGGGACCTCCTCCGCAGCAGCCGGAGCCACCGCCCTGGCGCGGGCTGGCGGTGCACCCGGCTTGTTGACCATTCGGGCCAACGGTCAGCTCTCGTTTGGTCCCGGTACCACCCTTCAGGTGGGCAATGGCGGCAACGGTGGAGATGCGCTGGCCACCGGCGCCGATGGTGCCCCTGCCGGGGCCGGTCCCGCCCAGGGCGGTGGGGCTGCCAACGCCACTTCCGGGCGGGGTGGCGACTCCCCAAATCACCAGGTGTCCGCCGGCGGCAACGTGGTCGGTACGGCCAGCATCTTCCTGACCGGCGGGCACGGAGGCTTCGGGGGCAAGGCGATTGCCGTGGGTGGCGCCGGAGGCGCTGGGTCCGAGGTCCATCCGGCCGGGGGAACCGGTGGGGCAACCACGGCCGTGGGCGGCCGGGGCGGGAATGTCGGGCTCCTCAACTTCCAGGGAATCCCCATCGGCAACGGCGGCCGCGGGGGAGACGCTGAACTGACCGGGGCCTCCGGGGGTGCAGCGGGGACGCAGTGTGTCGCCACGCCGGGACTCATGCCAGGCGTGGTCGGGGGCGTCGGTGGGGGCCTGACCGCCACCCATGGCCCGGGAGGGACGGGGGCGGCGACGGGCGCGGACGGGGCGACCCGGTTCGTCAACGCCCGTGGCGGGGGACGGGGCGGGAACGGCTGGCCCAACGGGGGGGCCGGGGGCGCGGCGGGGACCCAGACCCTTTCCAAGCCCGCGGTCATTGTCGGGCCGATCCCCTTCCAGGGCCAACCCGGGTTCAAGTGTCTGGGGGTCCTGGGCGGGTTCACCAGTACTGGTTATCTACCTCCGGCCCCTGGGTTGCCACCGTGCCGGACCCAGACCTCAAGCGTGGAGTTTGTCAGCTTCGTGAATGCGGTGGTCACCTTCTCGATCGCCTTCGATCCGGCAGGATCCAACGCCGCCCAGAACTACACCTTCGGGGCACTCAACTTCAACCCGAATGCCTCGGGCCCCACCTTCTCGGGACCCACGCCTGCATATGTCGAGGCGATTCACCAGTTCGCAGGCGCACGCGGGATCGCCTATACGTACTGGGACTACTGCTCCACCTCGATGCCGTTCACGAACTCCTTCACGATCGCGGCGACCGTGGGGTCTGCTGGCCCGACCGTGGTGGGAACGATTGCCTTCATCCACAACCCCTGACCGAAGGGTGGAGGCAGGGGAGGGGGCAGCGGGGGGGGGGGGCGGGCCAGGTGACCGGCAGGAATGCGCGAGCGAGGGCGGGTCGCCGTGGCGATCCGCCCTCGCTCTTCCGACCGCCAGGTTCATCGCCACGACGGGCTACATCGACTGCCCCTCCAGCGCCACCACATCGTCCACCCGCATTGTCTCATGGGTCCAGTACGGTTCCCCATACCGGGTCCGGATCAGGGAGCCATAGTGCGCGTTCTGGACCTCGACGAGCGAGTAGAGGTCCTGCCCGGTGGGGAAGATCTCGCCGGCGTTCTGGGCCCCATCAAACTGGCTGGCGTAGCAGCGGATCGCCGTCATCTTGCGCTCGAACTGGTCGCTGATGTCCACGACGAAGGTCGGCTTGACGGGATCCTCGCGGTACGCCAGCGCGTAGAGGATCTTGTGGGGTCGATGCGGGGCGCCGTCGGCCGGGTATCGGGTGAGTCCTGCGAGGAAGCAGGCGTCCCGGGCCAGTTCCGAAGCGATTCGGTGGTCGGGGTGCCGCCCGACGGGGTAGGGAAGGATCACCACCCTGGGCGCGAAATGGCGGATCTGTTCCACCAGGATTCGGCGGGTCTCGTCGGTGTTGGCGAGCCGCGCATCCGGCAGTCCAGCGTTCCGCCGCTCCGCGACCCCCATCACCTCGGCGGCTCGTTGGGCCTCCTCCGCGCGCAGCTCGGCGCTGCCGCGCGTGCCCATCTCGCCCGCCGTGAGGTCGAGGATGCCGGTGGTGTGCCCGGCATCGGCCGCCTTGATGAGGGTGCCGGCGCAGGTCAGCTCGACGTCGTCACGGTGGGCGGCAATGGCCAGCAGGGAAACGGGCATGCGTGGAAGTTAGAAGGGAGAAGCGAGAAGTGGAAAGCCCGGGCCGATGCCATGCAGGGATCCCAACCCACCCAGGCACTCGCTGCTCGCTGCTCGCTTCTCCCTGCTCGCTTCTCCCTTCTCACTCATGGCGAAGCGCCTCCACGGGATCCATCCGGCTGGCGCGGTTGGCGGGGATCATGCCGAAGATCAGGCCGATCGCCACCGAGACCATGGTGGCGACCACGGCGCTCCAGAGCGGAACCCGGGCCTCGATGCCCAGGGCGAGCTTGAGCACCTCGCCCGCCGTCAGTCCCATGACGACGCCGAGGAGCCCACCGATCAGCGTGAGGGTCGCCGCCTCGACGAGGAACTGCCAGAGGATCTCGCGCCGGGTGGCCCCCACGGCCTTGCGGAGCCCGATTTCATGGGTCCGGTCGGTGACCGAGACCATCATGATCGCCATGACGCCGATCCCGCCGACCAGGAGCGCGACCCCCGAGAGGGTGATCATCACCAGGAAGAAGACGCTGGTGAGGTTGTTCACCAGGCCGAGGATCTGGTCCTGGGTCAGGATATCGAAGGTGTTGGGTTGGGCCGGCCGGAGCCCCCGCGCCTGCCGGAGGGCGACGGTGGCCAGGTCCTGCGCCCGCTCCACGGTGACGCCCTCCCTTGGCTTGGCCATGATGAAGAGGGCATTGGTCTCGTCATACCGCCAGTTCCCCTTGGCGGTGCGAAACGGGACCACGGCGCCGACCTGCTGCCCGGGCGGCTCGAAGAGGTTGCTCGGTCGCTGGTAGATCCCGATGACCCGGAGCGCCTTGCCACCGATCCGGATGGTCTTGTCCATCGGATCGATCTGCCCGAAGAGGTAGTCGGCGGACTCGGCCTCGAGGACCACGACCGCCGCCCCCGAGGCCACCTCGCCCCGGGTGAAGGTCCGCCCGCGCAGGATCGTCCCCCCCAGCACCTCCATGTACCGGCTGTCGGCCCCGAAGATGGTCATGGTCTGGGTCCGCACCCCCTGGTACTCCATGCGGAGGAAGACCTGGACGCCGAGTTCGGCATAGGTCAGGTCGGGGATGCGCCGGAGCGCCGCGGCATCCTCCTCGCTCACGACGGGCCGGATCCGGACCTCGTAGGGGAGGTTGTCGGGATTGATCGGCGTCGAGGAGAAGAACCGCATCACGTAGAAGGTGTTGGGCCCGGCGGTGCTGACGGCATTGAGGATCTGGGAGCGAATCCCCTCCACCATCGAGGCCATGGCCATGACGGTGGTGACCCCGATCACGACGCCCAGGATCGTCAGCGCCGAGCGGAGCTTGTTGGCGCGCATCGCACCCAGCGCCAGGGCCATGCCCTCGGTCAGGGAGTGCACCATGGCTACTCGGCCCGGAGCGCAGTGATCGGATCGAGACGGGCGGCCCGGCTCGCCGGATAGACCCCGAAGAGGATTCCGGTGCCGGCCCCCAGCGTCAGCGCCGCGGCCACCGACCAGGCGGTGACGGTCGCGGGGAGCGGGCTGACGGCAGCAACCAGCAGCGCCAGGCTCCAGCCGCCCAGCACCCCGAGGATCCCGCCGAGGGTGGAGAGGAAGATCGCCTCGACCAGGAACTGGCGCCGGATGTCGCGCTGGCGTGCGCCCAGCGCCTTGCGGATGCCGATCTCGTGGGTCCGCTCGTTGACGGTCATGAGCATGATGTTCATGATCACGATCCCGCCCACCAGGATCCCGATGCACACCACCGCGGGGATGACGGCGAAGAGCACCCCGGTCAGGCTGGTCCAGAACGCCACCAGGGCGTCGGCCTTGTCGACGCTGAAGTCGTTGGGCACCCCTGGCCGGAGTCGGTGGGCCAGTCGCATCGCCTCCTCGGCCCGGTCCATGGCGGCCGGGATGTCGGCACCCTCCGGCATCTTGACCGAGATCGCGGTTGTCCGCCGGCGACCGTAGAACGACTCGAAGACGGAGATCGGCAGCAGGACAAACCCGTCGAACGACTGGCCCAGGGTCTGTCCCTTGGAGGCGATCACTCCGGTGATCGTCAGCTCGCGTCCCGCCACCCGGATCTTCTTGCCGACGGCGAGCTCGGGACGATCGAAGAGCTTGTCCGCCACGTCGAATCCGACCACGGTGACCAGCCGGCGGTTGGTGATGTCGGGCTCGGTAAGGGGGGACCCGTGGGCGATGACGTAGTCCTGGACGATCTGGTATTCCGGGGTGACCCCGTAGACCAGGACCGATCCCAGGCTCGTGTTGCGATGCACCACCGTCGTGGTCGGGGTGGGCCAGCCGGACTGCAGCGCCACGGCCCGGGCGTCGGGCAGGGCCCGGCGGACATACTCGGCATCCTCGCGGGTGATCCGGGGACGCCGGCCGATCTCGCGGACGAGGTCGTCATCGAGGAAGCCGACCACGATCGGCGTGCGGCGCACCTGAAAGGCGTTGGTGCCGATCATCGCCCCGGCGACATTGTCCTTGACGTACGCATTCATCCCCTGGATGATCGCGACCACCGCCACCAGGAACCCCACCGACACGATGATCCCGAGCAGGGTGAAGAACGAGCGCAGCTTGGCGGTACGGATGGCGTGAAGGGCGAGCCGGGCGGCCTCGAGGAGGGACATGACGGAAAGGTAAAGTGGGAGAAGGGAGAAGGGAGCAGGGAGAAGGGAACAGCGGAGGGGGGGCTCCGTGCCCCCCCGGGTGCCCGCCTTCCTGGACGCCCCAGCTCACTCGTGGCGGAGCGCCTCCACCGGATCCATGAGGCTGGCCTTGCTGGCCGGGTACATGCCGAAGAAGATCCCGGTGATCACCGAGGCCAGGACCGCGACCACCACCGACCAGAGCGGAACCGCCGCGGGGATCGGCGTGAAGTTGTTGACGGCCCCGGCGATCAGGGCCCCGAGCGCCATGCCCACCATCCCGCCGAGCAGGGTCAGGGTCGCGGCCTCGACCAGGAACTGGAACATGATCTCGCCCCGGGTGGCGCCCAGCGCCTTGCGGAGGCCGATCTCCCGGGTGCGTTCCGTCACGGAGATCATCATGATCGCGATGACCCCCACGCCGCCGACCATCAGACCGACGCTGGACAGCGCCAGCATGACCAGGAAGAAGCCGCTGGTGAGGTTCTCGAAGGTCTCCAGGAGCCGGTCCTGGGTGAGGACGGCGAAGTTGTTCTCCTCGGCGGGCTTGAGGCCGCGGGCCCCGCGCATGGCGGCAATCACGTCGTCCTGGGCCTCTGCCACGGTGGCCTGGTCGGTGGGGATGACGGTGAACTGCATCCAGCCGCGTCCGTACTCGGCGTACTTCTCGAAGGTCGAGTGCGGGATCACCACCGCCGGCGACGGGTCGCCCGAGAACATGTCCGCCGGCTGGCTGTAGACGCCGATGACGGTGAACGGGTGGCCGAAGATCTTGATCCGGCGGTCCAGCGGGTCCAGGCCGGGGAAGAGCTGGTCGGCGAGTTTCTCATTGATGACGGCCACCGCCGAGTTGGCGGCGTGCTCCACCTGGGAGAAGGTGCGCCCGTCCTCGAGCGCCGCGCCGCTCACCTGGAGCCAGGCGGTGCTGTTGCCCGTCACGGCCACGCTCGAGAGGGTGAGGTCGCGGTAGCTGACCGGTCCCGAACTGTTCTCCTGCCAGGCCACCTCCCGGATCGAGGGAAGCCGGCGCAGCATCTCGGCCTCGTTGGCGGTCAGGTAGGGATTGCGCCGCCAGGGCGACCGCTCGTCCGAGCCGTCCGAGATGTTGAGGCCACCCTGGAAGAACCGCATGACGAAGAAGGTCTTGGTGCCCATCGTCTCGACCTGGGCCGTGACCCCCCGGTTGATGCCGGTGATCATCGACGCCATGGCGATGACCACCATCACGCCGATCGCCACGCCGAGGATGGTGAGCGCCGCGCGGCCCTTGCTGGCGCGGACCGAGTCGAAGGCGATTCCCACGCCCTCCTTCAACCGGCCCAGGTGGGCCACCGTGCGGGAGAGGATGCTCATTCGGCCCGCAACGCCTCAATGGGGTCGAGCTTGGAGGCCCGGCTCGCCGGCAGGATGCCGGCGGCCATCCCGACGGCGACCCCGAGGAACACCCCGACCCCGATCGACCAGGGGGCGACCGCGGCGGGGAGCGGGCTCAGTCGCTTGACGAGGAACGCCAGCCCGATGCCCAGCACCACGCCGAAGATGGCGCCGACGGTGGCCAGGGTCGCCGACTCGACGATGAACTGGGCCATGATGTCCCGGCGCTTCGCCCCCAGGGCCTTGCGCAAGCCGATCTCCTTGGTGCGCTCGGCCACGGCCATGAGCATGATGTTCATGATGACGATCCCGCCCACGACGAGCGAGATGGCGACCAGGCCCGGCAGCGCCGCGAAGAGGATGGCGGCGATCTTGTTCCAGCCCTCGAGCGCGCCGTCCGCCGTCTGGAAGTCGAAGTTGTTCTCCTCGGTGGGCCCGAGTCCCCGGCGGGCGCGCAGCAGGGTCTCGACCTCGTCAATGGCGGCCCGCATGGTCACCTGGTCGGCGGCCTGCACCTCCAGTTGCCGGACCGCATTGTGCGGGCAGGTCCAGCGCTGGGCGTGGGTCGTGAATGGCACGATGGCGAACTTGTCCAGCGACATGCCAAAGGTGGTGCCCTGCTTGTCCACGACGCCGACCACCCGGTAGGGGATCCCCTGCATCGTGACCGAACGCCCGACCGGATCGCGTCCCTCGAACAGTTGCTCGGCAACGAGGTCGCCGATGACCGTCACGTGCGCGCCGACCCGGACTTCCTGGTCGGTGAAGGCACGGCCGTTGACGATGTCATAGTTCTTGATCCGGAACACGCTGGCATCGGCGGCGGTGATGGCGATGTCCGGCGCCTGGCGGCTGCCAAGCATCAGGATGGCCCGTCCCTGGCAGTTGCGCGAGGTGAGCACCGGGGTCCGGATGCTGGCCATCAGGAACTCGGCGTCGTCCTCGGAGAGCAGCGGGCGCCGGCGCCACTCGCGCCACTGCTCCTCGGTGACGTTCCCGGTCTGGATGCCCGGAAACCGCCGGACCTGGAAGGAGTTCAACCCCACCAGTCGGGTGAACTGGTCGGTCATGTAGACATTCATGCCCTGCACGATCGACACCACGGCGATCAGGAAGGTGACCCCGATCAGGACCCCGATGAGCGAGAAGAAGCTCTTGAGCTTCTGGGTCCAGAGCGCATGCAGCGCCAGCCGCACCGCCTCGAAGAGCGGCATGCCTCAGGCCGCCGCGGTCTGGTCGGTGGCGGTGTCGCTGGCCACCCGGCCATCGCGCAGCACGATGGTCCGCGCGGCGTGCTCGGCGATGTCGGGCTCGTGGGTCACCAGGATCACCGTCTGCCCCTCGGCATGGAGCGCGCCGAAGACCCGCATGATCTCCTCGCTGGTGACCGAGTCGAGGTTGCCGGTCGGCTCGTCGGCCAGCAGGATCGACGGTTCGTTCACGAGGGCCCGGGCGATGGCGACGCGCTGCCGCTGGCCACCCGACATCTCGTTCGGGCGGTGGAGCATGCGATTGGCGAGGCCGACGCGGGCGAGGGCGCGCTGGGCGCGCTCGCCCCGGTCCCGGGCGCTGAGCCCGGCGTAGACCAGCGGCAGCTCCACGTTCTGGAGGGCCGTGGCCCGGGGCAGCAGGTTGAAGGTCTGGAAGACGAAGCCGATCTCCCGGTTGCGGACCCGCGCGAGGGCGTCATCGCTCATCCGCGAGACCTCCTGGCCGTTGAGCCAGTACTCCCCACCCGTGGGGCTGTCCAGGCAGCCGATCAGGTTCATCAGGGTCGACTTCCCCGAACCCGAGGGGCCCATGATCGCGACGTACTCGTTGCGGCGGACCTGGAGCGAGACTCCCCGGAGTGCATGGACCGTCTCGGTGCCCATCTGGTACCGCCGGGCCATCTCCCGCATCTGGATCACCGCATCGGTCACGGCGTCCTCCCGCCCGGCGCGGCGGGCGCCGGCTTGACCTTGGCGCTGTCCCGCATGTCGCGCACCGCCTGGTACGGGCCGGCGACGATCGAGTCACCCCGCTGCAGGCCCTCGAGGACCTCGAAGAACTCGTCGCCGGCGATGCCGACCCGCACCGGCACGAAGGTGGCAATGCCGTTGCGCACCAGGAAGACCCCCTCCCGGTCCAGGGTCTTCGCCGTCGGGGTTCCCTCCGCCTTGAACTCGTTGGGCACGTCCTCGTGCTGGCGCACCGTGAGCGCGATGATCGGCACGCTGAGCGCCTCCTTCCGGGTCTCGGTGATGATCCGGGCGGTCGTGCTGAGGTCGGGCCGGATGTCGGCCGGGGGGTCGTCGAGGGTGATCTCGACGTCGAAGTCCACCGCCCGGTCGCCGGTGGCGGCGGCGGTGAGCTGGGCGCTGTTGCTGATCTTGGTCACCCGGCCACTGTAGCTGCTGTCGGGGAAGGCGTCGATCTCGACCCGCACCGAGTCGTTCATCTCGATCCGCACCACGTCGGTCTCGTCCACCTTGACCTTGGCCAGGATCACCGACAGGTCGGCGATGGTCATCAGGAGGCCGGTCTCACGGCTGAAGGTGCCGGGAACGGCGACCTCGCCCTCCTCGACGTTCAGGCGGACCACCCGGCCGGCGATTGGCGAGACGAGCCGGGACTTGGCGAGGTTGTCCTTGGCCTCCTGCAGGGAGGCGCGCGACTGGCGCACCTGCGCCTCGGTGGAGAGCAGGGAGGCGCTGGCCACGTCGTAGGACTGCTGGGCCTGCTCCACCGCCTCCTGCGAGATCAGCGCGGTGCCCGCCTTCTGCAGCTCCAGCGCCCGGTCGAGTCCCCGCCGGGCCTGGTCGCGGTTGGTGCGCGCCTGGACCAGCGCGGCCTCGCTCGAGGCCAGCAGCGCCTCGGTGCGAGCCACGATCGACTCGTACTGCGCCGGGTCGATCTGGAGCAGGAACTGCCCCTTGGCCACCACGTCCCCTTCGCGCACGCCGATCTGGGTGATCCGGCCGGTGATGTCCGCGCTGATATCGACCTGGGTCTTGGCCTCGATCCGTCCGCTGGCCGTCACGATCGACACCAGGTCGCGGGTGCCCACGGTCTCCAGCCGCACCTCCACCGCCGCCGCGCCCCGCCGGGCGGCCGCCAGCGACGAGATCACCGCGCCGGCGACGACGAGCAGGATGATGGCGAGGCCCCACTTGGTCCGACGTGACATGCAGACTCCCTCTGCTCAGCGCAGGGTACGGCCCGCCGCAGCTTCCAGCGCGGCGATGGCTCGGTGATAGCTGTAGACCGCAATGATGTAGTCGCCCTCGGCGCGTTGCACCGCGTTCTGGGCGTCCGTGACCTCAAGGGTGTTGCCCACCCCGACCCGGTACCGGTCCTGGGCCAGCGACAACTGCTCCCGCGCCGCATCCCGGTTCGCCGATTGCACCGCGATCGAGTGCCACGCGGTCTGGAGCGCGAGCCACCGCGCCTCGACGTCGCTGCGCACCTGGAGCTCGCTGCCCCGCAGTTGCTCCCGGGCGTCCTCCTCCTGGGCCCGGCTCTGGGCCACCCGCAGCTCCCGGCTGAACCCGTTGAAGATCGGCAGGGAGACCGTCACCGAGGCGGAGAACGGCTGGCTCCGGAAATCGAACGGGAAGACACTGTTGCTGTTCAGGATCGCCGCCCGGCGCTCGGCCGACAGCGCCGTGCCAGTTACGTCCAGACCCGCGGCGGCGTTGCAATCCGCAACGAGCCCCCCGTTGGGCTGGTTCGGCAACTGACCCGCCGGCAACCCCTGGATGATGTCATTCTGGAACCGGCACCGTTCGGCCGAACTGATCGCCGAGCCGAGGCTGCCACCCAGGAGAATGTCGGTGTTCGTGAACTCCTGAGTGAAGCCGCGCCAGCCCGCGCTGAAGCTCAGCGAGGGAAGGTAGGCCGACTTGGACGACCGGACGCCGGCTCGCGCCGCCGATTCCCGCGCCCGGAGCGACCGGATCGTGGGGTTCTCCTCCAGCGCCAACTCCAGGAGCGTTGCCAGATCCCAGGTCGGCTCGGTCACCTCGAAGGGATCGTCCAGCGCCACTTCCTGCACCGGGGCCGACGGCCGGATCCCGATCAGCCGGAAGAGGGTCAGTTTGGCCTCATTCTCGGCCTGGAATGCCCGCAGCAGCGCCACCTCGGACTGTCCCTTCAGCACCTCCGCCTGGCGCACCTCGAGCACGGTCGCCTGACCCACCTGCTGCCGGGCCTGCGCCAGCTCGAGGAAGACGGTATTCCGGAGCACCTGCTGGCGCGACACGTCGGTCTCTGCCGCCGTCTGCAGCGCCGTCAGGTACTGGCCGGTGATGTCGGTACGGAGGTCCACCCCCGCGCGGCTGATGTCCTCACGCACGGCCCGGAGGTTGGCCCGCTGCTGGCCGGTCTGCGCCAGGGTGCTGCCGTCGAACTGCCACGACAGGGACACCCCGTAGCTCGACGAGAGGGCTGGAGAACTCTGGTTGAAGGTCGATCCGCCGAAGGTCGAGGCGCCCGAGCCGGTATACCCCATGCCGCTGGAGAGGCTGAGGTTCGGAATCAACGACCCGAAGGCGTTCCGGACGCCCCACTCCGCCGGCCCCAGGTCGTTGAGGGAGGAGCGGTATCCGGGGCTGTTGGCCCTCGCCTCCTCCAGGACCTGTGACAGGGTAAGGGTGATCCGCGGGGTGGGCCGCTCCATCGGCAGGGGAACCTGCCCGTGCACGACCGGCGCCGCGGCGAGCGCCGCGCCAAGCACCACGATCCAACGCATTCGCCAATCCTTTCGATCCGGGCCGAGTTGGTGTTCGCCCCTCGTACGAAGGCGGTTGCCCGATGGTTTCATCTTGCGACGAACAGCCGCCACCCGGTGCCAACCCTCAAATATAGCCTCGGTCGGGGAGCCGTTCAGGCCTCGGGAAATCCGATCGAGGCCAGCTGGGCCAGGATCATTTCATGGAGCGCGGCCCCCCGGGTCGCCAGGGTCGCGCGCTCCTCGGGCGGGATGTCCGGGTCGATCGCGTCCGGCTGGAGGTGGGCGAGGAGGGCCAAGGCCTCGTCGCCGCGCCGGAGCGCCTCGGCGGCCTTGGGGGCGCGGATTTCCATTTCCAGGATGTCCACCACCTTGACGGTGGCTCCGGTCCGGATGGTACTGAGCGCCTCCTGGTGGGGGTCTTCCGCGTGGGCGGTGAGGACCAGGAACGACCGGACGCCTGCCTCCTCGTCCCAGGAGGCGATAAGTTCGTTCATGGTTCGGTGGAGCGTCTTGCGGGTCAGGCTGGCGGCACCGGGGCTCCGGCGCTCCCGGGGAGCGTGTACCCCGAAGGGGAGGATCGGCGCCCGGGGGATCGAGAGCCGGGCGGCGAGGTCGTCGGCGACCCGCTCGAGGATGAGGAGATCGGAGCCGAGCGGCAGCTGCTCGGCGCGAGGCCA
Organism: Gemmatimonadales bacterium; assembly: GCA_048499805.1. Lineage (GTDB taxonomy): Bacteria > Gemmatimonadota > Gemmatimonadetes > Gemmatimonadales > GWC2-71-9 > JAWXBA01. The sequence goes on from JASNZF010000006.1 coordinate 179,317, forward strand.
GATCGCCCCGGCGGGAATGATCAATGCCCGGCGCGCCTGGAGGCAGGCCTTGGCACGGGCTGGGGACATCTCGGCAAGCCGCCACGGATGGGACACCTGAGCACTCCTTTCCGGTTCTGGCTGGGGGCAATCCTCGTCGCGCTCGCCGCACTCGCGGAATGGGGGCGGGCACCGGGTGCCGCCGCCGCCGTCGTGACGATCGTGGCCGGCCTCGCGGCGGCGGTCGCCCTGTACCGGCAGGGGCGCCCCCCCGCGGCTCGCATCGTGTCAGCATTGTTGCTGCTGACCATCGTGCTGGTTCCACTCTACCAGCGCAGCATCACCCGGCTCGCCACCAGCTGGCCGGAGGAGCGTGAGCGGCGGATCGAACTCGCCTCGGATCGGCTCGAGGGCGACCTGCGGACCGACCTTTCCCGGATTGGGCAGATCGCCGAGCGGGTCCGTGACCTCGCCCCGCTCGATGACGAGGAGCTCTTCCATGCCATGGCCGCGGCGATACCCCGGAGCGGGGTCGAGACCGGGGTGGCGCTCTTCCGGCCGGACGGCTCCCTGCGCGCCTGGTCTGGTCGGCACCGGTTGCCGCCCCGCGCGGCGGGGGACTCCCTCGGCGTCCGGTTCTCCCGCTACTTCCAGGTCTTCGAGACCCGGCTGACCCTGGGAGATGGGTCGACGGTCGTCGCCTCGCTCCTGCTCGATGCCGATCCCTCGCTGCCGGGCGGTGTCGAGAGCCTGAGCGAGCGGTTCCGGCGCCGAACTGAAGTGGGTCTCGAGGTTTTCGCACCCACCGCCGCGCCCGCTGGAACCGACATTTTCGACTACGAGGAACCTACCACTGCCGGTCCCCGGGTGTTGTTCAGCGTACGCCCGATACCTCCCTCCCAGGGGATGGCAACCGAACACGCCGTGACCGCGGCGGGACGGCTGGCCACGCTCTTCGGGGCGGCGATCGCGCTCCTGGCCATGCCGGTCGCCGCGGCCGCCTCGGCCCGCTACCTCCTGCTGGCCTCGCTGCTCTGGCTGGTGGGACGCACCGGAGCGCTTGACACCCTTGGGTTCGAGGCGCTTTCCGCGCCCTCCCTGTTCTTCCGGCCCCTTCCCTTCGGGGGCTCCCTGGTGGTGGGCCCCCTGCTCGTGATCGGGTTCCTGCTGACGGTGCTCGGCGTCCGGCTCTGGCACTGGGAAGGCCGGCGCACGCTGGTGGCGCAGGTGGCCGGGGGCGTGCTGGTGCTGGCCGCACCGTTCCTGATCCGGAGCCTGGGGCAGGGGATCACCCCACCGGTGGCTGGCGTGTCGATGCCGCTGTGGCTCACCTGGGAGACGGCGCTGCTGCTGGCCACCGCCGGCCTCCTGCTCCCGGCGGCCGGGTTGTTGCGACATGACCGGACTGCTGGCGGTGTGGCGCTGCCGCTGCTCGGGGCGGGGATCGCCTGCGTCGCGGCCATCGTGGGCCTCTACGCCTGGGATAGCCGGACCGGCTGGCCGGATTGGTACTCGCTGGCCTGGCTGCCGGCGCTGATGCTCGTGACTCGGCCGGCTCCACGATGGGCGACGCTGCTGGGGGTGGCGGTGGTGGCAGGCAGCGCGGCCTCGCTCATGACCTGGGGCGCCGAGCTTGAGGGGCGCGTGGAACTGGCCCGTCGGGACCTGCAGCATCTCGGACCCGAGCCAGAACTTCTGGCTGAGCCGATCCTGAACGGGTTGGCGCTGGAACTCCGGTCGAGGCCGGCACCCGATGGGGCCGCTTCGCTGCTGGCCGCGTGGCGGCATGCCGGCCTCGACCAGCAGGGGTATCCGGCGCGCCTAGAGCTGCGCTCGGACGCCGGGGCATTGCGGGCCCGGGTGGCGCTCGACCAGCTGGACCTGCCCGACTCGCTGATCGTCGAACGGGTGGCAAGCCTCGCACCGGGTGCGGTGGACACCGTCCTCGCGCTGCAGCGATCGCCGGGCATGCACTACCTGCTGCTGCAGCGGCTCGGCCCCGACACCGTGGTGGTGGTGGGGCTCGGGCCCCGCACCCAGCTGGTGGCGCCGGCCCGCCTGGGCGTCCTGCTCCGTCCCCCCTCCGTGCGGCGCCCCTCCTACTCGGTCACGCTCTCGCCGGGGGAGCCGCTTCCCGGTACCGAGACGACCCAGGTGCGCTGGCGACTGGAGGGGTGGACCATCCGGGGGGAGCGCACCATCGAGACCCCGGACGGCCGCCGCCAGGCGTTCGCCATGGTGGAGATGCTCCGCCCGGGTGCCCTGCTGATCCGGGGCGCGCTGGTCCTGCTGCTGAACGTGGTGCTCGTGGGGATGCTCTGGCGGGTGGCCGAGCTGCTCGCCGGGGATCGACTCCGCTGGCCCACCTGGACGGCGATGCGACGCTCCTTCGGGGCCCAGCTCTTCGTGACCCTTGGCGCCTTCTTCGTCATCCCGGTCGCCGGCTTTGCGGGGTGGAGCGTGCTCCGGCTGAACCAGCAGGCGCGTGCCTCGGGCGAGCAGGCCGTGACCCAGGTCCTTCGGGACGCCCTGGCGGGTGGCTCGGCCCTCTCCCCGGCCGATCCGGAGCTCGAGGTGCGGCTGCGGGAGGTGGCCGGGCGGGTCGATGCAGAGCTGGGCCTCTATCAGGGAGGGCGCCTTGTGGGCAGCACCAGCGAGGTGCTCTCCGTCTTTGGCCTCCTGCCGCCACTGATGGATCCCGATGCCTACCACCACATCCAGCTCGAGGGGCAGCCCAACGCGGTGGCGACCGGGCCGGGGCTGCCCGGCACCATCGGCTACCGCGCCTTCCGGTCGGGGACGGAGTTCGAGCACCTGGCGCTGGCCACGCCACAATCCGCCGGCGATCCGCTGATCGCGGAGCAGCAGCTCGACCTGCTGCTGGCGCTGCTGCTCGCGTCACTGCTGGGGGTGGTGGCGGCGCTGGTCGGGGCGCGGCTGGCGGCCAGGCGGCTTTCCCGTCCCGTCGCCGACCTGCGCCGCGCCGCGCTCGCCTTTGGTGAGGGACGCGGCCTGCTCGTGCCCGGCGACCTGCCCCCGCTCGAGTTCGAGCCGGTGTTCGCCGCCTTCCAGAAGATGGCCGATGACGTCCAGGCCAACCAGCACGCCCAGGAGGAGGCCGCCCGTGTGCTCGCCTGGGGCGAGATGGCCCGCCAGGTTGCCCACGAGATCAAGAATCCGCTGACGCCGATGCGCCTCGGACTCCAGCACCTCCAGCGCGTCTCGCGCGAGCGCGGGGAGCAACTTCCGGCCGCGCTCGAGGAAACCGCGCCGCGGATCCTGTCGGAGATCGAGCGGCTCGACCGGATCGCCCGCTCGTTCAGTCGCTACGGCGCCCCCACGGAGGGAGCGCCCGGGCTGGAGATGGTCAACCTGCCCAGCGAGCTGGCGGAGGTGGTGCCGCTCTACCGGTTCGGCGATGCGGGGATGGAGGTCGAGATCGCCACGGTGTCGGGGGCGACGGTCCTCGCCCGGCGGAACGAGGTGAAGGAGGTGCTGTTCAACCTGCTCGAGAACGCGCGGATTGCCGGCGCCAGCCGGGTGCGCCTGCGGGTGATCGGGCACGTGCTGATCGTCGAGGACAACGGCAGCGGGATGCCCCCCGAGGTCCTGGCCAAGATCTTCGAGCCGAGCTTCTCGACCACGACGAGCGGCGCCGGGCTCGGCCTGGCCATCGTGCGGCGGCTGATCGAGGGCTGGGGCGGCACGATCTCGGTCGACAGCCAGCCCGGCGCCGGCGCCAGGTTTACGGTGAGCTTTGTCGAGGGAGGCACCGGTCGGACGCGGAGCGGACCGAGACTGGGACCGGCGTGAATTCGGGGCCTGACAGGCCCGGCCCCGACACCGCCTGCCCGACTGCCAGCCCGCCCGCCTGCCTCCTACCGCACTCCAGCCAGTGTGGCCACGATCAGCAACGCCCACTGGGGACCCTGCCAGCCGCGCTCGCCGTCGTCGTACCACTCGGTGAGGGAGTGCGACCCGCCGCCGCGGCCGCCGCCATCAATCGTGACTGCCGGGACGCCAAGGCTGATGGGGATGTTGGAGTCGGTGCTGCTGACGCCCAGGCTGGAGGTTGTCCCCATCGCGCGGGCGGCGGCGAGCGCCACCCGGGCGATGTAGGCTGAATCCGCCTGGGTCCCGGCGGGTCGCTTGCCCAGGTCCTCGAACCGGGCGGAGAGCGGCCGCTCGCTCCGGGGCCAGCGGGCGCGCTCCTCGGCCACTGCCGCGGCCACCGCCTCCTGGAGCATCCGGTCGATCCGGTCCAGCTCAGCTTGGGATTCCGACCGCAGGTCCACGTCCATCGTGGCCCTGAAGGGAATCGAGTTCACGGAGGTGCCTCCAGAGACGATCCCGACGTTGAAGGTCGTCTTGGGTGTGGCGGGGACCTGGAACTCGGCGATCCGTGCCATCGCCCGGCCCATGGCGTGCATTGGGTTCGGCATGCCGAACGCCCCGTAGCTGTGGCCCCCCGGTCCCTCGAAGGTCACCCGGTACCGGTGGCTGCCCACGGCGCCGATGGTGGCCTCGAATCCGGCGCCGTCAACCGAGATGAAATAGTCGATCGTGCCGGCGCTCTTGGCGCTGAACAGATGCCGAACCCCACGCAGGTTTCCCTCGCCCTCCTCGCCCACCGTCCCGACGAAGACGACGTCCCCCGTGGTCTCGATCCGCGCCGCCTGCATCGCCTTGGCCACCTGCATCAGCACCGCGAGGCCGCGGCAATCGTCGCCGATGCCGGGCGCGGCATACCGGGTGCCGGTGCGCGTCACCGTGACGTCGGTGCCCTCGGGGAAGACGGTGTCGAGGTGCGCCGAGATCACCACCCGGGGCCCGCCACCAGTGCCGGGGCGCTCGGCAATCACGTTCCCCTCGGTGTCGATCCGGACATTGACCAGCCCCAGGGCCGCCAGCCGCCGCCGGAACTCCTCGGCGCGGACCTGCTCCTTGAACGGGGGCGCGGGGATCTCGCAGAGCGACACCTGCTGCTCCAGGGTCCAGGCGTTGTCCGCCTGAATGGCGGCCAGTGCCGGGGCCACGCGCGCGTGGGTGGCGGGCACCGTCACGGTCTGGGCGGCGAGGGGCAGGGCGGGGATGGCGAGCGCGATCAGGAATGCCGGTCGGATCATCGGAACCTCAAGCAGGGTGGGGCAGGAGCGGCGGAACCACAGGGCTCAGCTGCCCGGTCGGGTGGCGGCCTTCATGCTGCGGACGAACCCCTCCAGCTCGGCTCGGAGCCCCGCCGGGTCATCTCGGTGCTCGGCCACGCGCTGGACGATCGCCGATCCCGAGATCACCCCGCGCGCGCCCATCCGCAGGCCGTGCCGCACCTGGTCGGGGTGAGAGATGCCGAACCCCAGGACGGGGGGAGGCGCATCCAGGTCGTGCAACTGCCGGAGCAGGGCAGTGCTGTCGCGCTTGAGGGCGGTGTCGGTGCCGGTGACTCCCTCACGGGTGACCACGTAGGTGTAGCCGGCGCCGGCGCGAGCGATCGTTGCCAGGCGCTCGGCGGAGGCATTGGGCGGCGCGATGAATACCGGGGCGATGCCGGCGGCGCGCGCGGCTTCCTGGAACGGCGCGGCCTCGGCCACCGGCAGGTCGGCGACCAGGATGCTGTCCACCCCCGCCGCGGCCGCCTCCCCATAGAACCCGGCGATCTCGCGGTGGGCGACGAGGTTCGCGTACACGAGCAGCCCGATCGGCAGGGTGGGGTGCGCCGCGCGCACCTCGCGGATCAAGGCCCAGCAGTCGGCCAGCACGACCCCGGCCGCGAGGGCGCGCACCGCGGCGGCCTGGATCACCGGGCCATCGGCCACCGGGTCGGAGAAGGGGATGCCCAGCTCCAGGGCATCGGCGCCGCCGGCGACCAGCGCCTCGAGCACGATGCGGGAGGTGGCGGGGTCCGGGTCGCCCAGCATGGCGAAGGGAATGAAGGCGCCCTCGCCGACGGCGTCGAGCCGGGAGAACATCGAGTCGTAGCGGCTCATCCGAGCAGCCTCGCGGCGGTCTCGAGGTCCTTGTCGCCACGACCCGAGAGGTTGACGAGGATGCGCAGCGGGGTGGGGGTGCTGCGGGCCAGGCGCAGGGCCTCCGCGAGGGCGTGCGCGGACTCGAGCGCGGGAAGGATTCCCTCGCTGCGCGCCAGCTCGCTGAAGGCGGCCAGCGCCTCGGTGTCGGTCACCCCGACGTACTGGACCCGGCCGGTCGCGGCGAGGTGGGCGTGCTCCGGCCCGACGGCGGGGTAGTCGAGTCCCGCCGAGACCGAGTGGGTCTCGATCACCTGGCCCTCCTCGGTCTGGAGCAGCAGGGTGCGCGAGCCATGGAGGATGCCGGTGCGGCCCCTGAGGATGGTGGCGCCGTGCTGGCCGCTGTCGAGCCCGTGCCCGGCCGGCTCCACCCCGACCATTCGCACCGCCGCGTCCTCGAGGAACGCGGTGTAGAGCCCCATGGCATTGGAACCGCCGCCGACACTGGCGACGAGGACATCGGGCAGGCCCCCGGCCTGTTCGGCGAACTGCCGTCTCGCTTCCTCCCCGATCACCCGCTGGAACTCACGGACCATGAGGGGGAAGGGATGGGGGCCCGCGACGGTGCCGAGCAGGTAGTGGGTGTCCTCGTACGAGGCGGTCCAGTCGCGCATCGCCTCGTTGATGGCGTCCTTCAGGGTGCAACTCCCGGATTCGACCGGCACCACCTCGGCACCCATCAGCCGCATCCGGAAGACATTCGGGCGCTGGCGCTCCATGTCCACCGCACCCATGTAGACCCGGGTCGGCAAGCCGAGCACCGCGCCGGTCAGCGCGGTGGCGACGCCATGCTGCCCGGCGCCGGTCTCCGCGATGAGTCGGGTCTTGCCCAGCCGCCTGGCAAGCAGGCCCTGCCCGAGCGCCTGGTTGGTCTTGTGGGCACCCCCGTGCAGGAGGTCCTCGCGCTTGAGCCAGATCTCGGATCCGGTGTCGGTGGCGAGGTTGCGGCAGCGGTAGAGCGCGGTGGGCCGGCCGGCGTAGTCACGGAGCAGGGCGCCCAGTTCCGCCCTGAAGGCCGGGTCGTCCATCGCGGCGAGGAATCCCGACTCGAGCTGCTCGAGCGCGGGCATCAGGATCTCGGGAACGTAGCTCCCGCCGAATTCGCCAAAGCGGCCGTCGAGCTTCACCGGGACGCCCCCTGCTGCCGGCGCTCACCGCGGCGGGCGTCGAGGAAGAGTGCCATGCGGGTCGGATCCTTGCGTCCCGGCGCCCGCTCGACCCCGCTGTTCACGTCCAGGCCCCAGGTCCCCACCGCCTCGGCGGAGGCGGCGGACTCCGGGTTGAGCCCGCCGGCCAGGACCATCCGGCCGAGGTCGGGATGACCGGCCAGCAGGTTCCAGTTGAAGCGCTTGCCGGTCCCGCCCCGGGCCCGGTCGTCGTGGCTGTCGAGCAGCAGGCGGTCGGCACCGGTCTCGGCGAGGCGGGGCACATGATCCCGGACCCGGACCGCCTTCCAGACCTCCCGGCGGCCGCCAAAGGCGTCACGCAGGGCGGCCACCGTCTCCGGGGACTCCTCGCCGTGCAGCTGCACCGCAGCCAGGTCATGCGCCTCGGCGATGCGGGCCACCTCCTCGACGGGAGCGTTGACGAACACCCCCACCCAGCGGAGCGGTGCGGCCCGGCGCACCTGGGTGGCGACCTCGGAGGTTACGACCCGGGGCGATTCCGGGGCGAAGATCATCCCGCCATGGGTGGCGCCCAGGACGTGGGCGGTGGCGGCGTCCTCGGCCCGGGTCAGCCCGCACACCTTGGTGATGCCATAGAGCAGCGCCCGGGTCGCGTACTGGAGGTCGGGTTGCCGCATCAGCGAGGTCCCGACCAGGAACCCATCCACCAGGCCACGCAGGGCGCGGGCATCGTCGTGGGTCCCGATCCCGGATTCCGAGATCACCAGGCGGTCGCGTGGCACCTGTGGCGCCAGTCGCTCGGTCACGGTGAGGTCGACCTCGAGCGTCTTGAGGTCGCGGTTGTTGATCCCGATGATCGGGGCCTCGAGGGCCAGGGCCCGGCCGAGTTCGTCGGCATCGTGCACCTCGGTGAGGACGGCCATCTGGTGGTGGTGGGCCACGTCGCGGCAGGCCCGATACCCGGCGTCGTCCAGGACGGAGAGCATCAGCAGGATCGCATCGGCGCCGTGCAGGCGGGCCTCGTGGACCTGGTAGGGGTCCACCACGAAGTCCTTGCAGAGCACCGGGCGGTGGAGAAGGGCACGGAGCGCGGCCATCCGCTCGTGCGAGCCGCCGAAGAACCGCGCATCGGTCAGGACCGAGATCGCGTTGGCGTGGGGATCGAACGCCGAGGCAACCTGCTGCAGGTTGACCTCGCCCCGGATCTCCCCTTGCGATGGGGAGGCACCCTTGCACTCGAGGATGTAGGCGGTCCGCGGCTTGCGCAGGGCGCCGGCAAAGTCGCGATCAGACGGCACTAGGCGGTCCTGGAACTCCTCCAGGGGCAGGGTCGCCTTCCGGTGGGCGACTTCGTCGCGCTTGTGCGCCAGGATCTGCTCAAGTGCCATGGGAGAGCTCGATGAAGTGGTCCAGGCGGGCCCGCGGGGTGCCGGCCAGGATGGCCTCCCGCGCCGCCGCGACGGCGGCCGGCAGCGTGGGGTAGCGGTCGGCGACCCAGGCGAGGGCGCCCGCGTTGAGGGCCACCGCGTTGGTCTGGGCCTCCGTGGCGCGCCCGGAGAGGAGGTCCCGCAGCCAGGCGGCGTTCTCCTCGGGGCCGCCCCCGAGGAGCGCATCGGCCGGCGCGGCGGGCACCCCGGCGCGCTCCGGGGTGACCATGAAGGTATCCAGGGTGCCGTCCTTCCACCGGGCCACGGTGGAGCTGCCATGGAGCACCAGCTCATCGTGTCCGGCCCCATGGACCACGAGCGCCGCACGGCAGCCGAGCAACCCCAGGGTTTCGGCCAGCGGCGCCACCAGCTGCGGGTCGTAGACCCCCATCAGCTGGACCGGCGGCCGGGCCGGGTTGGCCAGCGGGCCAAGGAGGTTGAACATCGTGCGGGTGGCGAGGGTGCGGCGCACCGGCATCGCGTGGCGGACTCCCGGGTGATACTGGGGCGCGAGCATGAAGCAGACACCCACGGTGTCCAGGCAGTGCCGGGAGACTTCGGGGGGGGCGTCGAGCCGGGCGCCGAGGATCTCCAGCACGTCGGCGGACCCGCAGCGCGAGGAGACCGAGCGGTTGCCGTGCTTGGCGACGGGCAGCCCGAGGTCGGCGGCCACGAAGGCCGCGGCGGTGGAGACGTTGAGCGAGCCGACCCCGTCGCCGCCGGTGCCGCAGGTGTCGGCGAAGGGATAGTCGGGCCGGGGGAAGGGGACCGCGCTCTCGCGCATCGCCTGGGCGGCACCCGCGATCTCCAGCGGGGTCTCGCCCCGGGTCTTGAGCGCCGCCAGCAGCGCCGCGATCTCCACCTCGCCGAAGTCGCCCTGCACGATGCCCCGGAAGAGCCCGAACGACTCGTCGCGGTTCAGGCTCCGGGTGCGCAGGAGGTCGAGGGTCTCACCGGCGCGCATGACCCGCCTCGGCCCAGCGCATCACGTTGGCGATCATCCGGCTGCCGAGTGGCGTCAGGATCGATTCGGGGTGGAACTGCACGCCGAGCATCGGGGCGGTGGCGTGGGAGACCGCCATCACCAGCGGCCCGCCGGTGGCGATCGGCTGGAGCGGCGCCGGGACCGTGAACGCACCGAGCGAGTGGTATCGCCCCACGGTGAGCGGCGAGGGAAGCCCCTCGAAGAGCGCCCCGCCCTCGTGCTCCACGCGCGAGGTCTTGCCGTGGAGGATCTCCCCGGCGGATCCGATCACCCCGCCGTACGCCTCGATCATCGCCTGGTGGCCCAGGCAGACGCCGAACAGCGGGACCCGGCCCTCGGCGAGGCGCACCAGCTCCAGGCAACAGCCCGCGTTCCGTGGCTCGCCGGGGCCGGGCGAGAGCACCAGGAGCGCGGGCCCGTCCCCCGCCTCGGCCAGCGCCAGCGCGTGTGCCGCCGAGACGGTGTTGCGCCACACCTCGACCTCGGCGCCCCGCTTGGCGAACTCGTCCACCAGGTTCCAGGTGAAGGAGTCGAAGTTGTCGATGAACACCACCCGGAGGGTCATGCCACCTCCTGGCCGGTGATGGCGCGCACCACGGCGGCGGCCTTTTGCCGGGTTTCCTGCGCCTCGGCCGCGGGGTCGGAGTCGAACACCACCCCCGCGCCGGCCCGCACCTGGGCGATCCCCTCGCGCACGAGCGCCGAGCGGATGATGATCGCGCTGTCGAATTCGCCGGTGTCAGTCAGGTAGCCGATCGCGCCCCCGTAGGGGCCACGCGCGGTGGCCTCGGCCCCGCGCAGCAGCTGGGCGGCGCGGACCTTGGGGGCCCCGACCAGGGTCCCCATGTTCATCGAGGCGGCATAGGCGTGGAGGGCGTCGAGGTCGGGCTGGAGCTGTCCGGTCACCTCGGAGACCAGGTGCATGACGTGCGAGTACCGCTCCACCGCCAGCAGCCGCACCAGGGCCCGCGTGCCCGGAGTGGAGACCCGGGCCACGTCGTTCCGGGCCAGGTCCACCAGCATCAGGTGCTCGGCAACCTCCTTGGTGTCGGTGCGGAGGGCCGCCTCGAGCCGGGCATCGAGGTCGGCATCCACCGATCCGTCCGGGGCTCGTCCCCGGCGGACCGTCCCCGCGATCGGCCGGATCATCACGGTGCGTGGCGCGCCGCCGACCTTGACGCTGGTCTCGGGCGAGGCGCCGAAGAGGGTGTATTCCGGGGCCACCACGTGGAACATGTAGGGGCTGGGGTTCGAGGACCGCAGGCGGCCGTACGCCGCCAGCGTCTCGGTGCAGGAAATCGTAAAGGTGCGCGAAGGGACGATCTGGAAGACATCGCCGGAGTGAATGTGCCGCTTGAGCCGGGTGACAAGCGCCGCGAACTCCGCATCGTCCATGTCGGCCGAGACGGCGCCAGTGTTACCCGGTGTGTCGGCCGGACGCGGTCCCGGACCCGCGCCCACCTGCTCGGCCAGCCGGCTGATCGCGACCGTCGCGTCATGGTACCGGCGCTCGGCGTCGGTGCCCCCCATCACCAGGGCGAGCACCGTGGTGGCGTTGCGCAGGTGATCTACCACCACCACCTGCTCCGGCAGCCAGAAGTCGTAGCGGGGAAAGGCCACCGGGTCCGAGGCGGGTGGCGGGAGCGGCTCGAAGAGGTCCACCAGGTCATAGCTGAAGATTCCGGCCACCATGTGGTTCAGGTCGGCGGGTCGGGAGGACAGCTTCACCTCGCCGGCGAGCACCCGGAGCACGTCGAGCGGTGAGGGGGCGCGGCCGCGGGCGGCCTCGTCCATCTCCTGGCCCTTCGGATCGGCGAAGGTGGCGGTGAGCGTCCCGGCCCGGTGGACCACCTCGGACCGGGCGGCAAGTCGCTCTGCCAGCCAGGGCAGGAGTGCCTGGCCGTTCGCCGTCAGGGCGTCCACCTGCACCGCCAGCCCCAGGCACCGCACCCGGAGCGCCGCCTGCACCATCAGGAGGCTGCGCTCCCCGGCACCGGTGGTGGCGTCGGCCGACTCGAGCAGGAGGGTGTGCGCGGCGCGCCCGCCCTCGGTGAGCCGGCCATAGAGGGCCAGGGGATCGGGCGCGCCGATCAGCCGCCGGGAGAGCGGGAGCACCTCGCCGGCGGGCAGCTCGAGCGGGGTCACGTGAAGGTCTTGCCCGCGGCGGCGACGAAGGGGACCAGGTCGCGCATCAGGGCGGCAAACTGCTCGGGGTAGAGCGACTGCTTGCCGTCGGAGAGTGCCACCGACGGGTCGCAGTGGACCTCGATCAGGAGGCCGTCGGCACCGCAGGCCACCGCCGCCTTGGACATCGGCGCGACCAGGTCGCGGACGCCGGTGCCGTGCGAGGGGTCCACCACGACCGGGAGGTGGCTGCGCGACTTGATGACGGGGATCGCGTTCAGGTCCAGGGTGTTCCGGGTCGCGGTCTCGAAGGTCTGGATCCCCCGCTCGCACAGGATCACGTTCGGGTTCCCCTCCGCCAGGATGTACTCGGCCGCCATCAGGAGGTCGTCGATCCGGGCGGCCATGCCGCGCTTGAGCACCACCGGCTTCCGGCTCTGGCCCAGCGCCTTGAGCAGCCGGAAGTTCTGCATGTTGCGGGCGCCGACCTGGAACGCCGAGGCGTACTCCTCGACCAGCTCCACGTCGGCAACCTCGACCACCTCGGTGAGCGACGGCAGGTGGTGGTGCTCGGCCACGTCGCGGAGGATCTCGAGGCCCTCCTTGCCGAGACCTTGGAAGGCATAGGGGCTGGTGCGGGGCTTGTAGGCGCCGCCCCGGAGCCCCTTCGCACCGGCCGCCTGGACCGCCGCGGCGGTGGTCATCATCTGCTCGCGCGACTCGACGGCGCAGGGGCCGGCGATCACCGTGAAATGCGGCCCGCCCACCGGGACCCCGCCGATGCTCACCACCGAGTCATGCGGGTGCATCTCGCGGCTGACCAGCTTGTACTGGGCCAGGATCGGCTGGACCCGCTCCACGGCGGGGTGGCCGTCGAGGTGCAGGGACTCCAGGACCCGCTCATCGCCCAGGGCGCCGAGCACCGTGCGCTCGGTGCCCGGCATGTAGAGGGGCTTGAGCCCCATGGCGGCGATCCGTTCGAGCAGTTCGTCGGCCTGCGCCTTGGTGGCGTTGCGCTTCAGGACAATGATCATCGGGGTCTGTGACTCTCGAATAAGAGGTCTGGGGTCCATGCAAGAGGCCCACCGGATCACTCGCGGTGGGCCTCGGGAGGTGCCTGTGCCCGGTCAGGGGCTGCTACGCACAATCCGGCCTGCCGCGAGAACCATCGCGCCAGGACCACCACCAGGCAGTGCGGGGGGAATGTGCCATGGCGGGAACGATGTCCGCGGAGGGGCGGTCTGTCAAGGCGGTGGGGCGGATGGGCAGGGGGGCCGCGGGGCAGGGGGGCCGGACAAGTGGACGAAGCGCGAGCATGGATGGCAGGCTTGACATGATCGGTTGGTTTGGCAGCTTCGGACCGCTGCCCCGCTGCCCCGCTGCCCCGCTGCCCCGCTGCCCCGCTGCCCCGCTGCCCCGCTGCCCCGCCGACCCTACCTCCCCAACGCCCCCATCAGCCGTCCCACGTCGTCCAGGTCATTGTAGACATGAGGAGTGATCCGGAGCGCCGAGCCACGCACCGACACGAACACCTGCCTGGTGGCCAGGCGCGAAAGCAAATCAGGTGGCAGTGGTGATGCCGATCGGAGGCCGAGGTAGTGGGGCGCGCGCCGGTCGGGGGCCACGGCGCGAAGGCCGAGCGCCTCGCCGTCGGCGGCGATGCGGGTGGTGAGCTGGGCGATCGTCGCCGAGATCTCGGTCACGCCCCATGCGAGCAGCTGGGTCAGCGCCGCGATCGCCATCGGGACGAGGATGAAGTTGCAGGCCTCGCCGGAATCGAAGCGGCGGGCGCCGGGCTGGTAGGTGTCCCGGTAGCGGGTCAGTCCCGCAAAGTCCTCCGACCCTTCCCGGCCAATCCAGGTCTGCTCGAGGGGGCGACCGTGCTGGTGCTTCGGTGCCACGTACAGGTAGCCCAGTCCATAGGGACCCATCAGCCACTTGTATCCGGCCGCGACGAGGTAGTCGGGTTGGACCGACGCGAGGTCCAACGGAAGGGCGCCGAGCGACTGGGTGGCGTCCACCACCAGCGCGGCCCCGACCGCGCGTAGTCCGGTGCTGATCGCGGCCAGGTCGAGGAGGCCGCCATCGGTCCAGTGGCAGTGGGGCAGGCACGCGACCGCCGTGCGGTCGGTGATCCGCGAGAGCACCGCACTGGTCCAGTCGTCATCGGTGGGGCGGGGAACCACGACCAATTCGGCCCCGGCACGCGCGGCAGCATCCATCCACGGGTAGACCATCGACGGGAAGCCCTCGTCCAGCACCAGCACCTTCTGCCCCGGCCGCAGTGGCAGGTTGGCGACCGCCGTCGCGATGCCGTAGCTCACCGACGGCACCAGGGCGATATCCTCGGCGGTAGCACCCAGCAGCGTCGCAAAGCGTTCACGCAGGGCGGCGGGACCGGTGAAGAAGTCGTCGGCCTTGATCGTCCAGGGGTGCTGCTTGGCCTGGACGCCGACCTCTCCCTGCTGCACCACCGTCCTGAGGAGCGGTGACATGTAGGCGCAATTGAGGTAGGTGACCCCGTCCGGGATGGCGAAGAGGTGGCGCTGGCTGGGGATGGGCATGGTGGGAATGTATGTGGGGATCGGGTATGGCGAATAGGGACTGGGAACTGGGGATTGGTGAGAGTGACGGGGGGCGTCTCGAGCTTGTACAGTCGCCGCTCGGGTGTGTTGTGTCCGATCGGGCGGGGATGGCGTCCCCCATCCAGTGATCCTGACCCGCTGCCTCCCGAGGGGATACGGCGGGTTGCAGTTCTCCCGATTCCCTGAGGAACCGATGCGTGTCATCGCTGCTGCAGTTGCCCTCGCCCTGGCCGCCACCACCGCTCAGGCTCAGGTCGCCATCAACCCGAAGGTCGGCGTGAGCATTTCCGACCTGAATTCCACCACCGCGGATGTCGACACCAAGAGCAGACTCGGCTATCAAGCTGGAGTGGATCTCCGACTCGGTGGTGCGGTATACCTGCAGCCCGGCGCCTACTACCAGCAGACCGGTCTGGAACAGAGCTCCAACCTCTCGGGGTCTTACGATATTGATGCGCGGGGCCTGCACTTTCCTGTCCTGGTCGGCATCCGGACGGGGCTTGGGTTGGCCGGAGTCCGGATCGTGGCGGGGCCGGCGCTGACGATCGTCCGGTCCGTCAAGGACAACGATGGGGGTATCGTGAAGGCGGACCTGACGGAGCGTCGGTGGGGTGGCATGGCGGGGGTCGGGGTCGACCTGCTCGGGCTTACGGTGGACCTCTCGGGGGAGGTGGGGTTCACAAAGTTCTTCGAGACCGGCAGCAACGAGAAGCTGCGGACGATTCGGCTCTCGGGTGGGTTGCGATTCTAGGCTGTTGCCTGTCTTGGCAGGTCGAGAGCTCGCCGGGCCGCCATGACAATGCGGCTGACCTCCACGCCTCCTGGGGATCAGCCGCGTTGTCATCCTCGATGGAGCGTACCGGGATCGAACCGGTGACCTCCTGGTTGCAAACCAGGCGCTCTCCCAGCTGAGCTAACGCCCCGTGCGTGGCAGAATCTATCGCGATCGGGGGTGGGATAGAAGGGAGAAGCGAGAAGGGAGAAGCAAGGCGGGGAGTAGTGGCCTTGGCAGGGTAGGAAAGGGGGCTGCCTGCTTCTGCGCGCCGCAGTTGGCATCGATGTCATCTCGAGCGAAGCGAGGGATCTTGCCGGCTGTCATCGATGCGCGCCAGTTGATTCCGATTTCCTTCGATCAGATCCCTCGCTCCGGCTGGGATGACAATCTGCGCGCATGCCGAGGTCATGCACTTCCGCTGCCCCCGCCGGAATCAGAGTCGCAAGACTATCGCCGAACCGAACGTCCACCGGACCTCGCCGAGGGCGCGGTCATATCGAGTAACGCGCAGTTCGATGGCTGGGTTTCTTGGAGACTCGCCGGTCATGATCATCCGGACCCCGGCCGAGTACTCCCAGGTGGAGCGGTGCGGGTTGCCGGGCTGGTGCCAAGGGCCGGACCAAGCGGTTCGGCCGGCACTGAGGGAAACGGTCGTGAGGGGATCAGCCTGAAACAGCAGGCCTCCCCGGGCGGTGATGAGGCGACCCGGCGACAACACCCGTGAACCACAGCCGCCGGCGTCCAAGGTGCCGGTGTCGGGGCAGGTGAGGTCTGCATCACCGTTGGTCCAGAAGGGAAAGATGATCGCGCTGAGCCCGCCCTCGAGTCCCCACCGATCGCCGGGCCAGTAGGCCGCGTCGATTCCGGCCAAGGGGCCCGCCGCCAGCGCGCTGAACGGCAGGGCGTTGGAGATCGCGGCACCGGCCCGCAACCGAACACCATCCCGACTCTGGGCCGTGAGCGGCGCCACCATCAGCGCGAAGACCACAGGACTGCAGAACAGGCACCACCGAGCCGACTTGCGCATGACAAGCCTCCTGGGCTCCAAACTCTACCTGTGCTGGACGGTACCACCCGAAACGCTGGTGCGCCAGATGACCCGAACGTCCGGATCGGTCCCTGCGGGCCGGGCAGGCCCGGCCCCGAAGGGATCGGTTACATTTGGGACCCGCCGACCCGCCGACCCGCCGACCCGCCGACCCGCTGCCCCCTGCCCGCCACCCAACACCCGGCACCCCCGAGCTCCCAGCCGTACGCGCACACTGTATCACTTGACAAATACACCTCCACCTCCGACATTGGTGGTGTATTAGCGTGCTAATGCACGCACCACCGCCACCGGAGTCCGCCCTGCTCATCGTCATCGACCCCCACAACGGTGTCCCTGTCTACCGCCAGCTGGTGGACCAGGTCCGCTTCCAGGTGGCCAGCGGGCTCCTCCTGGCCGGCGACGAGCTCCCCAGCACCCGCGGGCTCTCCAGCGAGCTGGGGGTCAACCCGATGACGGTGAGCAAGGCCTACTCGCTGCTCGAGGAGGAAGGGGTCCTGACCCGACGCCCCGGCCTCCCCTCCGTCGTCGCGGAACGCAGTGCCCGGGTCGAGGAACAGGCCCGCGAGGACTCGCTCGCCGAAGTCCTCGCCCCGGCGGTCCTGGCAGCGCAGCAACTCGGCATGGCCGATCGGCAGGCCCTCGACGTCTTCCGCCGCGCGTTGGCACGCGCCCATCCCCCCAAGGAGCAGTCCGCATGAGCCACGTCTTCGAGTGCCAGGCCATCACCAAGCGGTACGGCAAGACCGTCGCGCTGGATCAGGTGACCCTGGCCATCGCCAGCCGGCAGATCGTCGGCCTGGCGGGCCGGAACGGCAGCGGCAAGACCACGCTGCTCCGCCACATGACCGGCTACTGCCTTCCCGACGAGGGGAGCGCCCATACCCTCGGCACGCCGACCCCCGTGCTGGACCGCGCCGAGCTGGCGCGGATCGGGGTGGTGGAGCAGGGCGACCCGCTCATTCCGTGGATGAAGGCGCGACAACTCCTCCGCTACGTCTCGTCGTTCTACACGACCTGGGATCGCGATCTCGAGGCGACCCTGATGACGGAGCTCGAGGTGGATCCCGAGGCCAAGGTCGGGGCAATGTCGCCCGGGAGTCGGCAGAAGCTGTCGCTGGTGGTGGCCACTTGCCATCACCCCGAGCTGCTGCTGCTCGACGAACCGCTCAGCGCCCTCGACCCGATCGCCCGGCAGTCGGTGCTCGGCATGCTGCTCGACCGGTTCAGCTCCGATGCGATGACGATCGTGATCTCGACCCACATGCTGCGCGACATCGAACCGGTGATCAACCGGCTTGTCTGCCTGGAGCAGGGCCGGGTCGTGGCCGACGAGGAACTCGATGTCCTGCGGGAACGGCACGCCGAGTGGGTGGTGACGAGCGCGTCGGGCGCGTTGCCGAGGGAGTTCTCAGAGCCGTGGATCCTAGCCGCCGATAGCGACGGCACGCGGGCCAGGCTGCAGGTCCGCGACCCGGAGCAGCATCTGGCCGAGTTCATCGCGCGGTATCGGGCGACGGTCGAGAGCCGGCCGCTCAACCTGGAGGCGCTGTTCCCAGTACTGATCGGGCGGGGCGGGGCAGGGCGGCGGGGTGCGGCGGTGGTGGAGAGCGCGGGAGCCGGTCGGTGAGCTGGCCGTATCCACTGTTTGGATTGCTGCGGCGGCCGTCGGTCGTGGTGCTGGTTGGTATGCTGGCGCTACCGATTGCCGCCATCTCCCTGATCGACGTCGCACCAGGCAAGGACTTGCAGTCGGAGATTGCCGCGGGAGTGGCACAGGTGGGGATGGTCGCGATGTCAGGCGCATTTGCGGGCATGCTGGGCATGCTATGGGGTCTTTCCAGACATGACTTGTGGCGCAGTGGTTTGGATTGGCACCTGCCCGGGATCCGCCGCTGGCTCCTGCTGGAGGAGCTCATCGTTGGCGGTGCGGCGGCTGTGGTCGCGGCGCTTTGGATCATCGTGGTGCACTCCGACGGCTCACTGTTGGTGCGGGTGTCCGTCGCCGTGTCGTTCTCCCTGATGTGCTTCTTCATCGGCGGGCTCGATGGAGAGCCGAGCACTCCTCGCGCGTTTCGGGTCCTCGGGCTCTTCGGGTGGTACGTCCTGCTGTTCCAGGCGGCAGAGATCGAACTGGTCCTGCTGGCTGTCCCGCCGGGGACCATTCTGGCATGCCTGGCGCTGACCGCTGCGCTGTGGGCGCGCCGAGTCGATCGGCGCGTGGCGCGGCGGCGGCCACATGATGCTGCCGCGAGCTTCGGTATCGTGGGAGCGGAACACTGGCGGCGGGTGAAGGGCCCGAAGGGGGAGTGGGGGGTGGCGCTCGTGTCAGACCGGTATCCTGCCTGGATCCTCGCCGCCGTGTATGAGGGTGGTGGAGGCAAGGCGTGGTGGCCGGTGAGTTTTCTCGGGCTTGGTGCCGGGGCAACTGCGGTCACGCTTCACTTCATCGGAAGCGATCTCATGGCCTTCACCATGCTCGCCATGTTCATCTTCGCGAGTGCGGTCTTCCCACTCCGGTTGGTGTCGGGACTCGTGTACCCGCTTTCCCGGCGCCTGCGCGGCCAGTTGGTGGCCGCTGGGGCGCTGCTCACCGAAGTGAGCTTCATCGGGCTCGCCGCCCTGTTGGTGGTCCAGCTCAAGGCCAGCCCCCTAGCCGACGTCTGGCACGCTCCGGGCCCCCGAGAGACAATCCCTTGGCCGGTCCTCTTGATGGTTGCGTTTGCCTGGATGCCGATCGCCAGTTGGGGGAGCGTGCGAGCCGCGGCCGGGGCTTGGCGGGAAGGGGCCAATGTCCTGACGTCCGGCCTCGTGCCGCTCGCGGCGTACGTGTTACCCGTCGTTCTGACTCTGGGCACCTTCGGCGACTGGTGGCGTGAGGGGCAGATTGGTCTGGTCGTGTCGCTGATCGTGGCCATATCGGTGTTGACGCGCATGGCCCTGTGGTGGGCCACCCAGCGGCACTTTGCCCGGGCTGACCTGTCCCCGGTGGCGAACCCGGGATGAGTTCGCCCTACGCGCTGTTCCGGTTGATGTGGCGGCCACTGCTCGCAGCGATGCTGTTCTTCGTCCTCCTGGCTATCGCCTTTCCCCTCGCGCAGCTCGAAACCGTCGATGGGTGGAATCCCTTCTGGAGGCTCTGGCACACCGGTGACGATCCGCAGGTCAGGGTGGAGGCGTGGCGGCTGGTATCTCTGCTCCCCGTCGCGGTGGGTGCCGTGCTGTCGACGCTTCGCCTGGAAGTGACGATGAGCCAGTTGGGTTGGACCCTTCCTGGGATCCGGCGTGGATGGCAGAACGCCACCCTCTTTGTGGCGGTGCCCATTGCGCTCGTTCTGGCAACGATCGTGTGGCGCGGTGGCCCTCCAGCGGAGGCGGCCGCGGCCTTCGCCCTGTCGGCATTCTGGTTCCTGGTGCCTGGCGCCCTGATGCTTGCCGGGTTGCCGTGTGCCGCCAAGTACGCCCTGGGCGGGTTGCTGATCGCCTCGTTCGCCTTGGCCGTCCAGGTGCGCGCGCTGGTCGCGGGGGCCTCGTTGGCGATCGCGCTGCTCGCCGCCGCGGGGGCGGTGCTTCTCTTCCGCCATCACTTCAGCGCGGCAACCGCTCGGAGGCAATCGTCAATGGAGGAAGTCCTGGCCCGGATGTGGGACCGCGGCTCGCTCTGGAGGTCGTTCGGCTCCAAGGGGGAGTGGAGCCATCGGTTGCAGGATGCTGGGCTGGGTCGGTGGCTTCTCGCCGCGAGCCACGAGGCTGGCCATGGCAGCCTCCTCCGCTATGCGCGGTCAGTCGCCTGGGCCGTCCTCTTCGGTGGTGCAATGGTACACCTGCTGGGTGGATCCCACATGCTGCCCTTGTGGCTCGGGATGATGATCGGCGGGAGGGCGATGCAACTGCAGTCCGTACTGCCGTATCCGCTCTCGCGGAGGGCCCGGGCCGAGTTGGCCTTTGTTGGGGGCCTGGTGGAGGCGGTGACGGTGACGATTGGGATCCTGCTCGTGTTGTGGGGGCTGTCGATCGTCGGGATGCCGATGCTGGCCCCGTTCGACGACCTCGAGCGGACTCCGCTCTCCCTCCCGCTTGCAATGTGCGCGGCGTTTACCTGGCTCCCGATCATGATCTGGGGGAGCATTCGCCCGATGCAACTCCAGACCCAACCGCGTCAGCCGGGCTTCGTGGGTCGCATGGGTGCCTTCGTTCTTTACATCTTCCTGACGATGGGTTCTGCCGATGTGCTGCGTGGGGTGTCTTCCGGAGAGGCAATGCAGGCGTGGCAGGTCTGGTTGCTGCTGGCTGCGGGGTTGATCACCTATCCGGGGCTCTGGGTGGTCACTCGACGCCATTTCGCCACCGCGGACCTGGTTCCCTTGGGGCCGTGAGACGCGGCAGGTGGCGCTGACGCGCCCGGCGGTTCCTTCAGTCCCGCGGGTACGCCCGCGGGTCACGCGCATCCCCGTGTTGTTACCACGGGCCGGGCACGACCGGCCCCTACGGGGTCGATTGCATTCGGCCCGTCTTTTCGGCGGGCCGGGCACGCCCGGCCCCTACGGGGTCGATTGCATTCGGCCCGTCTTTTCGGCGGGCCGGGCACGCCCGGCCCCTACAGGATCGATTACATTCGGCCCCGCTGCCCCGCTGCCCCGCTGCCCCGCTGCCCTGCTGCCCCGCCGCCCCTACCCCCCCAACAACCCGGACTGCGACAACAACGCCAGAATCGATGCCCGCTCGGCGTCGGTTGCCGGCAGGAGTGGTGCCCGGGGGGGGCCACCGTACCAGCCCAGCATCTCCTGCGCCGCCTTGAGTCCCGCCACGCCGAACTGCCGAGTGACCGCGGCGTTGATCCCATTCAACCGCCACTGCAGCGCCTGCGCTTCGGCGGCCTTGCCGGCGCGGAAGAGCTGGACGAGTTCGTCCATCTGGGTGGCGCCAATGTTTGCCAGCGCCGCCACGGAGCCCACCGCGCCGACCGCGAGCGCCGGCAGCAGGAATCCCGCCGACCCGGCCAGAACCTGGAACCCCGACCGCGTGGCGCCGACCATCCAGCCGATCTTCGCGATGTCCCCACCCGAGTCCTTGATGCCGATGATGTTCTCATGCTCCGAGAGCTTCGCGACCGATTCCTGCGGCAGGTCGACGCCGGTGTTGGCCGGGACACTATAGAGGAGAACCGGCACCGGGGAGGCATCGGCCACGGTGCGGTAGTGCGCCTCGAGCGCGGCACCCGACATCCGCGCCTTGTAGTACCCGGGCGTCACCACCATCACGGCATCGACCCCGATCGCCGCCATCTGCTTGGTGAGGGCAATGGTTGCCCGGGTCGATTCCATCCCCGATCCACCGATCAACAACCGGTCGGCGGGGGTGACGTCGCGCGCCAAGGTGGTGACGGCCAGCCGCTCGTCGATCGACAGCGAGACGAACTCGCCGTTCGAGCCACCGAGGACATAGCCGCGGAGTGGGAGGCCGTTCATCCGCTCCAGCGTGGCCCGCAGCGCGTCGAGGTGGAGGTCACCGTTGGCCTGGAACGGCGTGGTGACGGGCGGGAAGAGGCCGGCGAGGGAGAGGGGCATGGTGGGGGAGGTGAGAGGTAAGAGGTAAGAGGTAAGAGGGGAAAGGTAAGCGGGAACTGCAGGTCCGGGGCTGAGCTGGCGTGGACTGAACAAAGCCCGAATGACCCTGCGACGCGTCAGACAGTATACTCAATCGACTCTGGGTCTCAGAGGGGGGGTCGGTTCCCTCTCGCCTCTTACCTCTTACCTCTCACGTCTCCATGACCCAGTCCCACGCACAGGAACTCGACAAGCACGACCCTCTCGCGGGGTTCCGCAAGGAATTCCATGTGCCCGTCGGCGCCGACGGCCAGCCGGTCATCTACCTCACCGGGAACTCCCTGGGGCTCCAGCCGGTGATGGCGCGGGCGGCGGTGGAGACGATCCTGGAGGACTGGGAGCACCTGGCGGTCGAGGGCCACTTCAAGGGTCCTCGGCCGTGGTACCACTATCACGACCAGTTCCGGGAGCCGATGGCCCGGGTGGTGGGTGCCTGGCCGAGTGAGGTGGTGGTCATGAACACCCTGACCGCCAACCTACACTTCCTGCTGGCGAGCTTCTGGCGCCCGCAGCCCGGGCGCACCCGGATCGTGATCGAGGAGGATGCCTTTCCTTCGGACACCTACACGGCGGAGTCCCACGTCGCGGTGCGCGGGTTCGACCCTGCCGAGACCGTCGTGCGGCTCCGGCCCCGGCCCGGCGAGGTGCTGCTGCGGACCGAGGACATTGAGCAGTTCCTGGCCGACGAGGGCGATTCGGTCGCCCTGGTGCTGCTGCCCGGGGTCCAGTACTACACCGGGCAGCGGTTCGACATCCAGCGGATCACCGCTGCGGCGCACAGGGCGGGGGCACTGGCCGGGTTCGACCTCGCGCACGCGGCGGGGAATGTGCCGCTCCAGCTGCACGACTGGGATGTCGACTTCGCCGCCTGGTGTACGTACAAGTACCTGAACGCGGGCCCCGGGGCGGTGGGGGCGGCGTTCGTCCACCAGCGCCACGGCGACGACCCCTCGATCCCGCGGCTGGCGGGGTGGTGGGGGAACGACCCGGAGACCCGGTTCCAGATGCACCTGAATCCCCACTTCGTGCCGCGGCCCGGCGCCGAAGGGTGGGCGGTCAGCAACCCCCCGCTGCTGGCGATGGCCCCGCTGGTCGCGTCGCTGGCGCAGTTCGAGCGGGTTGGGATGCCGCTGCTTCGCGCCAAGTCGATCCGCCTGACCGGTTTCCTGGAGGCCTGCCTCCGCGAAGCCGCCGGGGACCGGATCACCCTCCTGACCCCTTCGGACCCCGAGGCACGCGGGTGCCAGCTCTCCCTGCTCCTGCCCGAGCGGTCCCGCGAGGTGTTCGACCGACTGACCGAGGCCGGGGTGATTGCCGACTACCGACCGCCGGACGTGATCCGCATGGCACCGACCCCGATGTACAACACCTTCCAGGAGATATGGCGGGTGGGAGAGGTGATTCGTGGGGTGCTGAGCGGTGGCGAGCAGGGGTTAGGGGCTGGGGGCTAGGCGCTAGTGGTGGCCGTGATGCCGACGGCCCCTCACCCATTCCGTTTCCCCAGCCCCCAACCCTCGCCCCCATCCCCTAGCCCCCAGCCCCTACTCCCCAACCCCGAACCCACCATGTCTCTCACCTACGCCTCCTACCTCCACCTCGCCGACCTCCTCGACCTGCAGGAGCCGCAGTCGGATCCCGCCGAGCACGACGAGATGCTCTTCATCGTCATCCACCAGACCTACGAGCTCTGGTTCAAGCAGCTCCTGCACGAGGCCACCAAGGTCCAGCGGGACTTCCGGGCCAACGACCTCTACGGCGCGCTGCACACCTTCAAGCGGATGCGCACGATCATGAAGACGCTGGTGGCGCAGATCGACGTGCTGGAGACGATGACCCCCCGGTCCTTCGACTCGTTCCGCGACCGGCTCGACACGGCATCGGGCTTCCAGTCGGGGCAGTACCGTGAGCTGGAGTTCGTCTTCGGGTACAAGCGCCCGTCGGTGACGGCCGCGATCCCCGCCCAGGAGCCGGGCCGCGCCGCCGCCGAGGCCCGACTGGAGCAGCGGACCCTGCTGGATGACTTCTACCTCTTCCTGGGGCAGCGCGGCCTGAAGGTTCCGATGGCGCTGCTCGAACGGGACGTGCGCGAGGCGGTCCGCCCCAGTCCCGAACTCCAGGCGGAGATCTTCACGGCGTACGATGCCCAGCCCAACCTGGCGCTGCTGTTCGAATTGATGATGGATTTTGACGAGGGGCTGCAGGAGTGGCGCTACCGCCACGTCAAGCTGGTGGAGCGGACGATCGGGGCCAAGCACGGCACCGGCGGATCGGCGGGGATCGAGTTCCTGAAGAAATCGGTGTTCGTGCAGCTCTTTCCGGACCTGTGGGCGGTGCGGCACAGGATGTAGGGGGGGCAGCGGGGCAGCGGGGCCGCAGGGCAGAGGAACTGGAGCACCGTCAGTACCCAAGGAGACTTGACAGGCCTCGGCGGTTTCTCAGATTCGGTCCGCTGCCCCGCTGCCCCGCTGCCCCGCTGCCCCGCTGCCCCGCTGCCCCGCTGCCCCGCTGCCCCGCTGCCCCGCTGCCCCGCTGCCCCGCTGCCCCGCTGCCCCGCTGCCTACAGGCACCCCAAGCGCCCCCCGTCCACCGGCAGGTTGATTCCCGTGATATACCCGCCTGCCGGCGACGCCAGGAACAACGCAGCCGCTGCGATCTCCGCCGGCTCCGCGAAGCGACCAAGCGGAATCTCGCCCAGCATCGCCTCCTCAATCTCGGCGACGGGAACGCCGGTCTTGATCGAGCGCGCCTGGATCAGGGCATGGTGCCGACCGGTGAGCGTCGCGCCGGGGAGCACGTTGTTCACGGTGATGCCGTAGCGGCCCACCTCGCCGGCAAGAGTCTTGGCCCAGTTGGCCACCGCGGCGCGGATGGTGTTGGAGACCCCGATGCCACGGATCGGCTGCTTCACCGAGGTCGAGATGATGTTGATGATCCGGCCATAGCCCGACTCCTGCATGCCGGGGAGCAGCGCCTGCGCCAGCAGGTGGTTGCAGAGCAGGTGCGCCTCGAAGGCGGCCACGAACTCGGCCGGCCCGGCCTCCACGATCGGCCCGCTGGGGGGACCACCGGTGTTGTTGACCAGGATCTGGAAGGGCCCCGTCGCCGCCAGGTGCTCGCCCACCACCGAGGCCACCTGCTCGGGGACCGCGAAGTCTGCGACCAGCCAGTCGTGCCCTTCGCCGGGGAGTGCGGTCGCGACCTCGGCCAGCCGTTCCGGGTTGCGGGCCAGCAGGGTGATGCGGGCGCCAGCCCCCGCGAGGGCCTCGGCGGTCGCCCGGCCGATGCCCTGGGTGCTGCCGCAGACGAGGGCGCGCTTGCCGTTGAGTTGGGTCATGCTGGTTAAGGTAAACACAGGGGGGCTGCGGGGCACGGGGGCGGGGGCGGAGGGGCAGGCCGACGAGCTGGGTGCGCATCAGTGGCGGCGATCCAATCGGTGTCATCCCGAGGAGCAGGGCGACGAGGGATCTTGCATGCTCCAGCTCGATCCCGGTGCACCGCGCTCGCCTCATGCCATGCGTTGGCAAGATCCCTCCACCTCGGTGCTGCGCACCTCGGTGTTCGGGATGACACCCCGGGCGGACTGGATCAATATCCTTCCGGGCCGAGCAGGCGCGGGCCATACAGGATCCCCCCAACCCAACTCACCTCCGGCCCCGCTGCCCCCGCTGCCCCCGCTGCCCCGCTGCCCCGCTGCCCCGCCGAGCTGCCCGCCTCCCTTGTGTGTCCCCCCGCGACTTCCCACCTTTCCGCCTCCACCGTCCCTTTCGCCGAAGGCCCGCCCGATGACCGCACGACGACTCCTGGTTCTGTTCGCCCTGGCTGCTCCCGCGCCCCTGGCCTCCCAGGCCGCCGATCCCGCCATGGAACTCGCCCGACGGGTGCTCCGCACCACCCCGCTGATTGACGGCCACAACGACCTCCCCTGGGCCATCCGCAACGATCCCACGGCGCGCGGCAACGTCGCCCGGTATGACCTCCGGACCAGGGCGCCCGGGCACACCGACATCGCCCGGCTGCGGCAGGGGATGGTCGGCGGGCAGTTCTGGTCGGTCTATGTCCCCGGTGAGTACGCCGATTCCGGCTTCGCCCGGGTCCAGCTCGAGGAGATCGACATCGCCCGCCGCGTGATCGAGCGCTATCCCGACGTGCTCGAACTGGCGCTGACCGCGGCGGATGTCCGCCGCAGCTTCGCCGCCGGGAAGATCGGCTCACTCCTCGGCATGGAGGGCGGCCACGCGATCGAGAACTCCCTCGGCGCCCTGCGCAGCTACTACGACCTCGGCGCCCGCTACATGACGCTCACCCACAACGTCACCCTCGACTGGGCCGATGCCGCCGCCGGGCCGGCGACCCACGGTGGGCTCACCGACTTCGGCCGGGACGTCGTGCGCGAGATGAACCGGCTCGGGATGCTGGTGGACCTCTCCCACACCTCGCCCGAGACGATGAACGACGCGCTCGACGTGGCCCAGGCCCCGGTGATCTTCAGCCATTCCAACGCCCGTGCCCTCGCCGATCACGTCCGCAACGTGCCGGACGCGATCCTCCGCCGCCTGCCCGCCAATGGCGGCGTGGTGATGGTCACCTTCGTGCCGGGCTTCACCAGCCAGGCGTTGATCGACCATGGCCGAGCCGTGACCGCCACCCGTCAGGCCGCCGCGGCCCGGTTCGGCGCCGACACCGCCGCGGCGCGCCGGGCGGTGGATGCGTGGCGGGCCGACAACCCGGCCCCGCGCGCCACCCTCGCGCAGGTGGCCGATCACATCCACTACATCCGCACCGTGGCCGGCGTGGACCATGTCGGGATCGGCGGCGACTTCGACGGGATCACCGAGGTCGTGCTCGGCCTCGAGGATGTCTCCACCTATCCGGCGCTGTTCGCGGAACTGGCACGCCGCGGGTGGACCGAGTCCGACCTCCGGAAGCTGGCCGGCGAAAACATCCTCCGCGCGCTCGAGGCCGCCGAGGCCACGGCCCAGCGACTGCGGCGGTGAGCCTGGCGCTCCTGGCGCTGGCGCTCGCCACCGTGGGTCTCCTCACCTCCCGGGCCACGGTGCGTACCCGCATCCTGCTGGGTGCCCTGGGCGTTGGCCTCGCCTCGGCCAGCCTGCACGCCGTGGCGGGCGGAGACGGCCCGGGCGCGTTCACGGGAGTGGACCTCGACGCCAACGGGCTCGCCTTCCTGCAGGCGGTAAGTGGTCTCCTGATCCTCGGCTTCGCCGCGGCCTGGAGCGCCGGAGGGGGCCTGCCGCTGGCAGTGGTGACGGTGGCCGCCGCGGTTGCCGGGCGACCGCTCTTCCTCGCGGCGGGCCTGCTGCGGCCAGTGGGAATCGCCGCGGGACTCCTCGCCCTGCTGGTGTTCGGCTGGCTGGTCGTTGCCCGGTTGCGTCCCGGCCGACTGCTGGTGGCCATCGACCGTGGCCTGCTCGATCCCCGGGGCCGAAGCGGTTGGCGCACTACCGATGCATGGGCCGTGACTCCACCCCTCCTCGCCGCCGGTGCAGCCACCCTGGGAGCGCTCCTCGTTCCCCACCTCTGGACGGTGCTGGGCGGCGCGGTGATCGCCACGGTCGCGGCCTGGCTCGCCTTCCGCCAGGCCCACCGCGCCGCCTGGCTGCTGTGGCCGGCCGCGGTGCTGATCGCGGTGACCCTGCTCTGGTCGGTACGGCTGGCCGGACCCCTTGGGGGGTGGATCCCCTCGCTGGTCGACGGGCCGTTTTCTCCCCGTGCCGCCCAGGGGCTGGCGCTGATGGTCGGCGGGGCCGGCCTGGTGCTGGCCGGCGCGTGGCCACTCCATGGCCTCACCGTTCCCGTGCTGCTCGGGCCGATCGTCGTGGCCGTGGCTGGCGTCTTTGCCACCCTCCTCATTCCCGATGGCGTCCAGTGGTTGCAGCCGCTCGCGGCACCACTCGCCCTCGTCGCGATGCTGCACGCGCTGGCGTGGCGGCGCGTGGACCAGTTCCTCGCGATGGCCGGGTTGTACGGGCTCTGGACCGGGACGAGGGCGGGTGCGCTGGGAGGAGCCCTGCTGATCGGCACCGCGTGGTGCCTCGCGGTGGCCCCCACGACCTGGATTGGGCGGGTCCCCGTTCCGCCGGCCGGCCGGCGCCTGGCATGGTTGATTCCCATCGTCGGCGCGCTCGCCGTCCAGCGCGGTGCGATCGCCACCGAGACGGTGTATGCCGTGCTGGCGACGCTGGTCGCAGCGGCCGGAGTCGTTGGCTTTTCCACCAGCCGACCATCCGCTGTGGTTGCCCCACCGCGCTGAGCGCGGCATATTCCATGTTCAATCCCATGTGAATCAGTCGGAAATCATCGACCTTCAGTCTGGAGTGCACCATGGCCCACGTCCTTCCGCCACTCGCCTACGCGACCAACGCCCTTGAGCCCCACATCGATGCTCGGACGATGGAGATCCATCACGGCAAGCACCACGCCGCCTACGTCAACAACCTGAATGCCGCGCTGGAGGGCCACGCGGCCCTGGGCGAGAAGTCGCTGGAGGCGCTGCTCGGCGACCTCTCCGCGGTGCCGGAGGGGATTCGCACCGCCGTCCGCAACAACGGTGGCGGCCACTACAACCACTCGCTGTTCTGGGAGATCATGACGCCGGGTGGCGCCAAGGAACCGACCGGCGACCTGGCCGCCGCGATCGACAAGACCTTCGGCGGCTTCGCGGCCTTCAAGGAGCAGTTCGCCAAGGCGGCAGCGACGCGCTTTGGCAGCGGCTGGGCCTGGCTGTCACAGGCCAAGGACGGCACCCTGGTCGTGGAGAGCACCCCGAACCAGGACCCGCCGCTGCTCGAAGGGCGCCACGCCCTCCTTGGCTGCGATGTTTGGGAGCATGCCTACTACCTGCACTACCAGAATCGGCGTCCGGACTATGTCTCGGCCTGGTGGAACGTCGTGAACTGGGACAAGGTGGCGGAGCGGTTCAAGAAGTAGGCAGCGAGAAGCAAGAAGCGAGAAGTACGCGGTGAGGGGTGGTGGGATGACGAGGCATGCAGGTGAGGGGGCATGCCACCGGTGTGCCCCCTGTTCATGATCAAGCCGTGTCACTTCAATCTGGAATGCGTGTCATGTCCCTCCCCGCCATTGGCGCCCCGGCTCCCGACTTCACGCTCGCCTCGACCTCTGGGGAGATGGTCACCCTCTCCGGCTTGCGGGGCCGCAAAGTGCTCCTGGCGTTCTTCCCGCTGGCGTTTACGAGCACCTGCACCGAGGAACTCTGCGCCATGTCGGAGGACTACGCCGCGTTCGAGGCTGCCGGGGCGACGATCCTGCCGATCAGCGTGGATGCCATCCCGTCGCTGCGCGCCTACAAGGCCCACGAGCGGATGACGGTGGACCTCCTCAGCGACTTCAAGCGGGTGGTCAGCCGGCTCTACGGCGTGCTCAACGAGGAGAAGTACACCGCACGCCGTTCCTATTTCCTGGTCGATGCCGACGGGATCCTCCGCTGGGCGCACGTCGAGGAGCACAACGGACTCCTGCGGGAGAATCGCGAGCTCCTGGAGCAGATCGCCTCGGCATGACGGCACCCCTTGGGGGGGCGCCCGCCCCATCGCTGCCGCTGGAACCGGGAGTGATGGCGCGGTGGGGAATCGCTTACGAGTCGGGGCAGGGGGTGCTGGGTCTGGCCCCGTCGATGGATCCGGGGGAGCGGACCATCCGGTGTCCCCCGTTCCGCGCCGGTCGCACCGTCGTGGTGCTGGAGTACCGTCGCCGCCCGTCGAGCGTGGTGCTCCGCGTCGAAGTCACCTTTGGCCCGGCCATGCGGGTGGAGGCCACCCTCCCCGGGGCACGGGTTGGGACGCCGGCCCTGGTCGATGATGTTCCGATGCCGGGCCCCCGCGTGGCCTTCGAGGCGCGCGGGGCCCATGAGGTGGTCTGGATGGAGGCATGACGGTCGGCGGGGTGCAACCAGGGATGGCACCGGCCGGCACCGCGGTGGAGGTTTCCCGGTGAAACTCGGACCCCGATGGTTGGCTGCTGCACTGCTCGTGGCGGCGGGCCTCGTGGCGCGCGCCACGCCCGCGGGCGCCCAGGACCTCACCGCGATCCGGGGCATCGTGCACGACCTCGCCGGCACCCCGCTCCCGGGTGTCGAAGTGGTGCTGGTCGGGATGGACCGGAGCGTCTACACCAACGCCCGGGGGCAGTTCGTCCTCGACGGCCTCCGCTTCCGGGTCTACAACCTGCTGATCCGCCACCCCGGCTATGCGGCGGCCCGCGCCCGCGTCCCCGCCGAGACCGCTGAGCCGACCGAGATCGACGTCTACCTGACCCAGATCCCCCATGTGCTCGACAACATCGTCGTCACCGGTACCCGGCCGGGCCTCCACGGCCTCGTCGGCGATTCGGTGCGCCGCCCGATCCCCGGGGCCCGGGTGGTCCTGCTGGGCGGCGCCGGGAGCACGACCACCGACAGCGTGGGGTACTTCAGCTTTCCGGACATCAAGCGCGGGCCACATGTCGTGTTGGCGGAGATGCCGGGGATGGTCAGCCGACCGTTGCACGTGGAGGTTCCGGCGAGTCGCAACCTCGAGGTGGTGCTGTTCATGGCCCCCGAGCCGCCGGGATACCGGCGCGACTTCGCCGAGGAGGCGGCGCTCGAGGACCTGGGGAAGCGATTGGCGTGGAATCCTGCCCGGACCCGGATGACACGGCAGGAGCTGGAGCGATCGGAGGGGCGGGCGCTGTGCGACATCGCCCGGATCCGGGCCTCGATCCGGAGCGAGGAGCCCGACGTCATCCTCAACGGGGTCCACGTCCTGCGGCAGTGGCCACTCTGCGGCTGGAACGCCGATGAGATCGAGCTGGTGGAATGGGGAGTCGACCCCTGCACCGACGTGACCGGTACCACGGCGGCCCTGCTGGGGGTCTACTGTACCGGAGCCCGGGCCCAATCGCTGCTGCGGGGCCGTGCCGGCGTGCGCAACGGGTTCGTGATGATCTGGACCCGCCCGTAGTGGTACCGCCTACGCCACGTCGTCGGTGTCGACCTGCCCGGTGACGCGCCGGCTGATGTGGGACCAGGTCATCCCGATGCCCAGCAGCAACCCCGCCACCACCAGCGCAATCCAGGTGATCGAGGTCGAGCTCGAGACCGAGACGAGGTTCCAGCGCGCCAGCAGCCAGACGATGGCGGCGCACAACGCCACGGTCAGGCCGGCACCCAGGGGACCGATGGAGCGCCGGGTGGCCTGGACGGCAAAGATCCAGCCGATGATCAGGAGGATGCCGAGCACCAGCATCGCCGGGTGGGGATAGCCGGGGGGCAAGGGGCGGTGGAAGAGCGGATCGAGCGACCAGTGGTAGAACGAAGTGCCGGACGGGTTGTAGGTGGCGATGACCAGCGCCATCGCCGCGCCGATGCGCCCAACGGTGCCCTTGAGGCCTGGACCAGTTTCGGCCATGTCAGTCCGACTCCGCGTGAGTGAGGTAGGCTCGGCGGGAACGTAGCGCCAGCGAAGAGGGCCGACAAGCAGTGGCATCCGCCCCGGCCCCGTTCCGGGATACATTACCGGAGCTCCCAGCGATCGCCCCTGCCTGCCACGCCTCCGAGGTTCCGATGCGCCGAGTCGCCCGTCGTCTCTCCTGCCTGCTGGCCCTGCTCCTCCTGCCGGCCCTGCTCGGGGCCCAGGTCCGGATCCCCGAGCCCAGGGATGTCCTGGGGTTCATTCCGGGCGCCGACTACAAGCTCGCCAGCCACGGCCAACTGGTGGACTACTTCCAGCAGCTCGATGCCGCCTCGGACCGGATCACCGTTCTCGAGATCGGCAAGAGCACCCTCGGTCGGCCGATGCTGCTGGCGCTGATCTCGAGCGAGGCCAACCTCCGCAACCTGGATCGCTACAAGACGATCGCGCGGCGGCTGGCCACGGCGCGCGGCACCAGTGAGGCCGAGGCCCGCGCCCTGGCCCGCGAGGGGAAGGCGATCATCTGGATCGATGGCGGGCTCCATGCCACCGAGGTGGCGCCGGCCCAGCACACCCCCGAACTGGCCTGGTGGCTGGTGACCTCGGAGGACGACGAGGCGCGCACGATCCGCGAGAACGCGATCCTGCTCCTCATGCCCAACATGAATCCCGACGGGCTGGACATCGTCCGGGACTGGTACAACCGCAACCTGGGCACCCCGTTCGAGCTGAGCGGGACGCCGGAGCTCTACCACCACTACATCGGCCACGACAACAACCGCGACTGGTACATGTTCACCCAGGTGGAGACCCAGGCGGTGGCCCGCCAGCTCTACCACGAGTGGTTCCCGCAGATCGTCTACAACCACCACCAGAGCAGCCCGTTCCCCGGCCGGATCTGGGGCCCCCCGATGAAGAACCCGGTCAACCCGAATCTGGACCCGCTCCTGGTGTCGACCGTCAACGAGATCGGCGAGCACATGCGCAAGCGGTTCGACCGCGAGGGCAAGCCGGGGTACAACAGCGGGATCGTGTTCGACATGTGGTGGAACGGCAGCATGCGCGGCGCACCCGACTTCCACAACATGGCGGGCTTCCTGACCGAGACCGCGCTGCATCGCTATGCCACCCCCCGCTGCTACACCCCCGAGGAGGTCCCCGACACCTTCGGCGAGCGCAACGGCAACCTCCCCGCCAAGACCCCCAGCACCAACTACACCAACCCCTGGCTCGGCGGGTGCTGGCCGCTGCGTTCCGCGGTCGAGTACATCCTTACCGCCTCCCGGGCCACCCTCGACATCGGGGCCCGGCTCAAGGAGGAGTTCCTCTACAACATCTGGCACATGGGCACCCGGCAGATCGCCCGGGGGGAGCGCGCCGAGGGCGGGCCGTTTGCCTATGTGATCGACCTGGCGGCGCAGCACGACCCGACGCGCACCGTCGAGTTCCTGCGGACCTTCCGGATGGGAGGGGTCGAGATTCGCCAGGCCGATGCACCGTTCACGGCCGGCGGCAAGCCGTACCCCGCAGGCAGCTATGTGCTCGGGCCACAGGCGTTCCGGCCGTACGTGATCGACCTGATCGAACCCAAGGTGTACCCCGATCGCCGCCTGTATCCCGGCGGCCCCCCCGATCCGCCCTACGACATGACCGGGTACGAGCTGGCCCTCCAGATGGGGGTGACCGTGGACCGGGTCACCGAGCCGTTCCCGCTGCCCGCGCGCATGGTGGAGACGGTTGCCGCGGCGCCAGGCGGCGTGAGCGGCACCGGCAGCGCCGGATTCGCGCTCTCCCCGAACCTGAACCTCGGGGTGAAGGCGATCAACCGCCTCCTCAAGGCGGGTGCGCGGGTCTCCTGGGCGACCGACGGGACGGTGGTGGTGCAGGGGGTCCCTCGCGCCGCGGTCGACGCCCAGGGGCGTGAACTGGGCGTCCCGTTCCGGGCGCTCGCCAGCGTGCCGGCCGGAACCCGGCCGGTGCGTGCACCCCGCATCGGGCTCTACAAGAGCTGGTTCGGCAACATGGACGAGGGATGGACCCGGTGGATGCTCGAGCAGTATGAGTTCGAGTACCGCAACCTCACCAATGCCGACATCCGCACCGGTGACCTGTCCAACCTCGACATCATCATCTTTCCCGACGAGGGAGAGAACCAGATCATGAACGGCCAGCGCGCCGGGGCGATGCCGGAGGAGTACGTCGGTGGCGTCGGCGCGGAGGGCGTCGCCCGTCTCAAGCAGTTTGTGGAGGCCGGGGGTACCCTGATGGCCTGGGATGGCTCCGCCGATTTCGCGATCTCCGCCCTCGGCCTGCCGCTTCGCAACACGGTGCGCGGGGTCCGCAACACCGACTTCTTCATTCCCGGCACCCTGCTGCGCATCCATCCGAAGCCGGCCCACCCGTTGGCCTATGGGATGGAGGCCAATGCCGTGGCGATGTTCAACTCCAGCATCGCCCTCGAGGTGGTGCCGGGCGGGACCACCTCGCCTGAGGTGTTCGTGGAGTTCGGGCGCGAGGATCTCCTGGTCAGCGGCTGGGAACTCGGCGGCCAGCAGTACGTCGCGGGGAAGGTCGGCGGGGTGCGGGTCCCGGTCGGGCGGGGGAGCGCGGTGGTGTTTGGCTTCCGGCCGGCGTGGCGCGGGCAGCCACACAACACCTTCAAGCTCCTGTTCAACCCCCTCTTTGTCTCGACCATGAGATGATCCCAGCCCTCCACCCCAGGGCCCGGGCCGTGCGGCCGTGATCGCCCTCACCCGGGCGATCAGCCCGCGGCTCGCCGAGTGCGAGCTGACCCACCGAACGCGCGAGCCGATCGACGTGGCGCGCGCGGCGCGGCAGCATGCGGCCTATGAGGCGTTGCTGGGCGAGCTGGGCTGCACCGTCCAGCGGCTGCCGGCGGCCCCCGACCATCCCGACGGCGTGTTCGTCGAGGACACGGCCGTGGTCCTGGACGAAGTCGCCGTCATCACCCGGCCGGGCGCTGAGGCGCGCCGGGGTGAGACTCCTGCCATGGCCCGGGCGCTCGCCGCCTGGCGTCCCCTCGTCCACATGGAGGCGCCCGGCACGCTCGATGGCGGCGACGTGCTCCGGGTCAGGCGAACGGTGTTCGTCGGGGCGTCCGGGCGCAGCAACGCCGAGGGGATCGCCCAGCTGGAGCGCCACCTGGCCCCGTTCGGGTACCACGTCGTGGCGGTGCCTGTTCGGGAATGCCTCCACCTCAAGAGCGCGGTCAGCGAGGTGGATGACGGACTGCTGCTCCTGAATCCTGACTGGGTCGAGGGGGCGATGTTTGCCGGTGTGGACACCATGCCCGTCCATCCATCAGAGCCGGAGGCCGCCAACTCCCTCCGGGTGGGCGGGGTGGTGGTCCACGGCGCTGCCGGGGTCCGGACCCGTCGGCGGTTGGAGGCGATCGGCCTGCGGGTGCGCCCGATCGAGGCCGATGAACTGGCCAAGGCGGAGTCGGGGGTAAGCTGCTGCAGCGTCCTGGTTCCCCCCGGCGCGCCGCTCCCCTCCTGACCCCACCCATGCGCCGCCTTCGCCTTCGCCTCCTCGTGGTTGCCCTGGCCCTGGTCGGGCTGGTCATCCTGGCCAGCCTCGAGCAGCAGGCGCTCCGGCGGGAGGCCAACGTCCGGATTGCCCAGGCGGTATCCGGGTACCTCACGATGGCGGTGCCCACGAGCCCGTACGGGGACTTCGCCGCCGACCGGCTGATCTCGACGGCGAGCCGGATCGAGGGCTCGGCATGGTGGCATGCCGGGCTGCAGGTCTCGCTCGGCGGGACCCCCGTCTTCGACGATGTGGTGGTGCCCCCAAAGGCGTCGGTGGTCCCCCTGCTCGGTCCCCAAGGCGCGGATACCCTCGGGCAGGTGGCGGTCTGGGACGCCGCCCTCGGCCGTGGCCTCCCCGGGGCGTCCTGGATCCTCGCCGCCGCGACCTTCCTGGTGGCTGGCCTCGCCACCACCCGCCGCGCCGGATGGCTCTGGCCGATGCTCGGCATCGCACTGCTGCTCCTCGCGATCCGCTCGATGCTGGCCGAGACCCGGCGGAGTGGGGAGGTCGCCGCAGAGACCACCCTCGCCCACGCCGGCCCGCTGGCGGCCCTTCTGGTGCTCGACGCACGCTTTCCCACCGCCGCGCTGGAAGGGCTGGGGCCGACCATCGCGGTGGCGGAGGTCAGTGACAGCATCCGTCAAGCGGAGCCGGGATGGCGGGAGGGAACCGACGGCCCGGTGGCGATCACCCACCTGACGCGCGGGGATGGCCGGGTCGTCGAACTCGCCTCCGCCCCACCGACCATCGACAGCCGGGTGCTCACCCTGGGGCTCCTCGGGGGCGGAATCGTCCTGCTCCTGGCGATGCTGCCGCCGATCACGCCTCGCCGCCCGCCGCGTCGCTCGGGGCGCGGGGATGGTGCTAGTATTCCGGGATGAGTACCGTCCCGCCGGAAGGCGATGCGACCGTGTCCGGCACGCCGATGCTGGCGCTGGTCGCCGAGCTGGCCCAGAGCCTGAATCGGGGCCAGGCGCCCGAGGCGACCCTGCGTCACTGCGCCGCCATCCTGCAGCGCGGCCTCGATGTCGCCTCCGTCTCCATCTGGCGACGCGAGGCGAACGCGGTCAGCTTCTTCGCCGTCTCCGCACCGCCGGGGGACAAGGCGGCCGTGGGCCTCGACGACCTGCCGCCCGCCGGCGCCGGGACCCGACGGGTACCGCTGGCTCAGGGCGGCATCCGCCTCGGACTCCTGGAGGTCGAGGCCCGGCCCGGCGAGGCGATGGCGCCCGCCTCCCTGCTCCAGCTCATCGCCGACATCCTGACCCCCTACCTCGACGCCATGGCCCTCTCCGAGGACCTGGCGTTCGAGGTCGCCAGCCGCTCCCGGGAGGTCGACGAGCAGCGGCGCTTCACCGGCCTGATCATCGACAGCCTGCCGGTCGGGCTCTACGTCATCGACCGCGACTACCGCATCCAGGTCTGGAACCGGAAGCGGGAGACCGGCACCCAGGGCCTCCGCCGCGACGAGGTGGTGGGGCGGCCGGTCTTCGATGTCCTCACCCGCCAGCCGGCGGGGCAGCTCCGGGCCGACTTCGACCGGATCTTCCGCACCGGCGAGCTCCAGCAGATGGACATCGAGACTGGCGCGGGCGAGCACCGCCGCTACTACCGGACCACCAAGATCCCGATGCGGCTCGATGGCGGGGAGATCACCCACATCATCACCATCGGCGAGGACGTCACCGACGCCCACAAGATCCAGCAGCAGATCCTCCAGAGCGAGAAGCTCGCCGCCATTGGCCAGCTCGCCGCCGGCGTGATGCACGAGATCAACAACCCGCTGGCCACGATCGGGGCGTGCGTGGCCGCGATCGAGGGGCGGGTCGGCGCCTCGGCGGGGCCCCAGGTGGAGGAGTACCTCCGGGTGATCGAGCGCGAGGTGGAGCGCTGCACCCGGATCGTCGACGGGCTGCTGGATTTCAGCCGGCCCAAGTCCTCGGTGCGGCAGAAGTCCGAGGCCAGCCTCAACGCCCTCATCGAGGAGACCCTCTTCCTCCTCAAGCACCACCAGCGGTTCCGCCGGCTCACCGTCATCCGGGAACTCGGTGACGACCTCCCGAAGATCCTGGCCGACACCGAGCAGATCATCCAGGTCCTGATGGCCCTGATGCTCAACGCCGTCGATGCCCTCGAGAAGGGCGGCAGCCTCACCGTCCGGACCCGGGTCAACCCGAACCGGGAGGACGAGGTGCTCGCGGAGGTCGAGGACACCGGCGTCGGGATGGCCCGCAGCGAGCTCACGAAGATCTTCGAGCCGTTCTACACCACCAAGGCGCCGGGGCGCGGCACCGGCCTCGGGCTGTCGATCTGCTACGGGATCATGCAGGAGCACGGCGGCCGGATCGAGGCGGACTCCGAGCCCGGCCGCGGATCGGTGTTCCGGGTCTACTTTCCCCGCCACCGGAGCCGCCCGGCATGAAGATCCTGGTCGTGGAGGATGACCGGACCGTGGGCCAGTATGTCCAGCGCGGCCTGGCCGAGCACCAGTACCATGCCGACCTCGTGGGCGATGGCCTCGAGGCGCTGCGCCTGATCGCCGGCGGGCAGTACGACCTGGTGGTCCTCGACCTCCGGTTGCCGGGGATGACCGGGCTCGAGGTCCTCCGGACGGTGCGTGATCGCGGCACGACGACCCCGATCCTGGTCCTCACCGCGCAGGATGCGGTGGAGACCAAGGTCCAGGCCCTCCGGTCCGGGGCCGACGACTACGTCACCAAGCCGTTCGCCTTCGAGGAGCTCCTGGCCCGGGTGGAGGCGATCGGCCGGCGGCCCAAGCAGCTCACGTCGCCGGTGCTGGTGGTGGCCGACCTGGAACTCGACCTCGCCACCCACGAGGTTCGCCGCGCCGGCGAGACCCTCGAGGTCACCCCGAAGGAGTACGCGGTGCTCGAGTACCTGATGCGCCACGCCGGCCGGGTCATGTCCCGCACCCTGATCACCGAGTACGCGTGGGACTACCACTTCGACCCGGGTACCAACATCGTCGATGTCGTGATCAACCGGCTCCGCAAGAAGATCGATGCGGGGCACCGCAAGAAGCTGCTGCACACCGTGCGGGGCGTGGGCTACGTGCTGAGGGCGTGAGATGACCTCGATCCGCCGCCAGCTCACGGTCTGGTACGTGCTGGCGCTGGCCATCACGCTGATGGCGTTCGGGACCATCCTCTACCTGGACCGGCGCCAGAGCGCCAACCGGGAGATCGACGAGCGCCTCGATCTCGAGGCCCGCTTCTCCACCCGCTGGCTGGGCGAGTCGTACCGGGTGCTCGAGTCGCTCACCGCCCGCGGGCAGGGGCCGGACGGCGCCCCGACCCTGGAGACCGGCGTCGGGGCCTACTTCGAGGGGATCCGTGACTTTCTCCTGATCACCGATCCCGAGGGCCGGGTGCTCTTCGTCTCCGAGGAGGCGCGGGCCCTCAGCTACACCGTGCTCCAGACCCTGCAGGCGCTGATGGTCGTGAACGACACGACCTCGCGCCAGGGCACCATCACCCTCCCGCCTCCCACCGGGTCGGTCCGGTACCTGGTTCGCCCGGTGCGCTCCGCGGGTCCCGAGATCGACGCCATCCTGGTTGCCGCGCGCTCGGAGTCGATCCTCTTCGGGCCCCGCGCGCTGCTGCGGTCGATGCTGTTCACCGCGCCGCTGATCCTGCTGATCTCGGTCTCCATGGGGTCCTGGCTCGCCGGCAAGCGGTTCCGCCCCCTGACCCGGATGATGGACGAGGTCGAGGCGATCTCCGACGGGCGGAGCCTGCACCGGCGCCTGGCCGTGACCGGCAGCGACGAGATGGCGCGGCTCGCGATCACCGTCAACCGGATGATCGCCCGGCTCGAGAACAGCTTCGCCGCACTGCACCGCTTCACCGCGGACGCCAGCCACGAGCTCAAGACCCCGCTCATGGTGCTCCGCGCCGGGGTCGAGCGCGCCCTGACCCACCCGGAGACCCCCGCCGAGGCGCTCCAGTCGCTCGACGAAACCCTCGAGGGGGTCAACTGGATGACTGAGCTGGTGGAGAACCTGCTCATCCTGGCGCGGGCCGATGAGGGGCGGGCGCCCCTCGCCGTCGAGGCGTGCGACCTCCGCGAGATTGTCGCCGAGGCGGTGGAAACCGGCGGGATGCTGGCGGAGGGGGCGGGGAACACGGTCGGGACCGAGGTGCCGGACCATCCGGTGATCCTCGCCGTCGACCGGACCCGGATCCGGCAGCTGCTCCTCAACCTCGTCACCAATGCCGTCAAGTACACCCCGGCGGGAGGGCGGGTGCTGGTCGGGCTCGTCGAGGAGCCGGAGCATGTCGTCCTGGAGGTGCGGGACACCGGGGTGGGGATTGCCCCCGGCGACCTGCCGCATGTCTTCGATCGCTTCTGGCGCGCCGATCCGGCCCGGACCCGCACTGGCGAGAAGGCGGGCACCGGCCTCGGCCTCGCCATCACCAAGTGGGTGGCCGAGGCGCACGGCGGGTCGATCGAGGTGCAGAGCCGGCCCGGTCGCGGCACCATCTTCACCGTCCTGCTGCCCCGGAAACCGGGCGGTCCCGCCCGGCGGACGCCGATTGGCGAGGCTGAAAGCGACGGCTAATCGCGCTGTCATCATTTTGTAATCTTCCGGTGAGGCTGGTGACACTTCGCCATGTTTGATTGGTAGGCGAAGGCTCCAACCTGCATGGACGGAGGACACGATGTTCGAGAACCTGCTGGAATCGGGTGCCAAGAAGCAGAGCTCCCTGGGACAGACGGCGCTGTCGGTCGTCATCCACGTGGTGCTCATCTATGGCGCCATCGAGGCCACCAAGAGCGCTGCCGCCGTGGTGCAGGGCATCATCCAGGACACGACGATGATGTTCCTCACCCCGCCGCCGCCGCCGCCGCCCCCGCCACCCGACATGCCCCCGCCGGACGCGGTGGTGATGACCAACCCGCCCCCGCAGGGGTTCCAGACGGTCATGCCGCCGACCGAGATCCCGACCACGATCCCGCCGGTGAATCTCGCCGAGCGGTTCGACGCCCGGGACTTCAGCGGCAAGGGCGTCGAGGGCGGCATCGCCACCGGCATCGTGGGTGGCACCGGCGAGGTGCCGACGGTGACCGGCGAGACCTTCCTGGACAGCCAGGTGGACGATCCCGTCCAGCAGGTGAACATGCCGAGGCCGCGCTACCCGCCCGTGCTCCAGCAGGCCGGGGTGTCGGGCCGCGTGGAACTGGAGTACGTGGTGGACACCACCGGACACGCCGAGCCGCGGACGATCCGGATCCTCAACAGCACCAACGCCCAGTTCGAGGCGCCGGCGCGTGAGGCGATCACCAAGGCTGTCTTCAAGCCGGCCCGGATTCGTGGCCAGGCGGTGCGGCAGCTGGTGCGGCAGGCAATCTCGTTCAACATCGGACAGGAATAGCGTCTCGTCCGTCTTTCGACCGCCGCCGGGGCGATCCCGGCGGCGACTCACCCGAGGAGGAAGTGCACAATGGGCGTAGATATTCTGGAACTGTGGGGCCACGCGGGCGCCTTCGCGAAGGGTGTCGTCTTCACGATGGCCGCGATGTCGATCTTCTCGCTGCAGGTGGCCTTCCAGAAGCTGCTCTTCATTCGCAAGAGCGTGAACGCGACCAAGAAGTTCGCCCCGCAGTTCTCCCGGGCGATCCAGGAGGAGCAGCTCGACCAGGCCATCACCCTGGCCGAGAAGAACAAGGACAGCCACATCGCCAAGGTCCTCGGCGGCGCGCTCGGCGAAGTCAAGCCGCTGCTCCGTGACCGGGCCACCATCACCGCCGCCGACATCAACTCGGCCGAGCGCGCGGTGGAGCGGCAGATGCTGATCGTCCTCGCGGACTTCAAACGCGGCCTGGGCGTGCTGGCCACCGTCGGTTCCACCGCCCCGTTCGTCGGGCTGCTCGGCACCACGATGGGTATCGTCACGGCGTTCACCGCCATGTCCGCCGGCGCCATGTCGGGCGGCCTGGCCGGCATCGCCGGCGGCATCTCGGAAGCGCTGATCACCACCGCCTTCGGCCTCCTCGTGGCCATCCCGGCGGTGTGGTTCTACAACTACTTCACCACCAAGGTCGAGAACCTGACGGTCGAGATGACCTACAGCTCCAAGGAGCTGATCGACTACCTGATCAAGAGCGTGGGGAGCGAGTTTGGCCGCTCGATCTTCACCAAGGAATTCCAGGCCCAGAAGGCGGTGACCGGCAGTGGGCACATCAGTTAATCAGTCGGGCAAGACGTCGGTTCGGGCCGAACCGAACGTCATCCCGATGATTGACATCATGCTGGTGCTGCTGATCATCTTCATGATCGTGACACCGCTGATCGCGTCGGGATTCAAGGCCGTCATGCCCCAGGGGGTCAACCTGGACGACGCGCCCGAGGACGACGCCGATGTGATCCTGGGCATCGACGAGAATGGCGGGTTCTTCCTGAACGGGCAGTCGATCCCGCAGGAGGCGCTCGAGGACCAGCTCAAGGCGATCTACGCCGCGCGGCCGGACGACAAGGTCCTGTACTTCCGCGGCGACCAGAACCTGAAGTTCAGCAGGATCCAGGACGGGGTGGAGATCGCCCGCCGCGCCGGGGTCCGGGTGATGGCGGCCATCACCGAGCTCAAGCAGGAGGGCGGCATGTTCGGGTCCTCCAAGGAGCCATGAGACCATGGGCATGAGCACTGGCGGCGGCGGCGACATCAGCGCCGAGCCGAACGTCATTCCAATGATCGACATCATGCTGGTGCTGCTGATCATCTTCATGATCTCGCAGCCGCTGGCCCGGATGGCGATGAGCATCCAGGTCCCGCCGCAGGAAACCGCGGCGGTGGCCAACCCCACTTCGGCCCAGATCGTCCTGGAGCTGACCGCCGACGGCGGCTATGCCTTCAACGGACAGCCGGTGCCGATGGACCAGCTGGCGCAGCAGGTGCACGTGATCTACGACAATCGGCCTGCCAAGCTGATGTTCCTCAAATCGGCGCCGGACCGCAAGTACATCGAGGTCATCGAAGCGATGGACATTGCGCGCGGTGCCGGGGTGCAGGTGATCGGGTTTACGCCGCGGAACTGATGCGCGCGGTTGCAGTGCGAAACCCGGCCTCGCGGGAGCCCGTATGGGCTCCCGCGAGTCGTTTCCGGACCCTGTGATGCCGATGCTTCCCTCCTTCGACCCCGCCCGCCGGCGCCGCTCCCGCCAGGCGACCCTCGTCTCCGTGCTCCTGCACCTGGCGCTGGTTCTCCTGGTGCTGCCCCGGGTCGACCTGCTCGGCCCCATGGCGCGGACCCCGCTTCCGGGGGAGCCCAGCCGCGGCACGGGGGGTGGCGGGGGCGGAGACGGCGGCACCCGAATGCAGTACGTGGCCCTCCCGCCTGCCGCCGCCGCAGCGCCGCCGGCCGCCGTTGTCCCTCCCGTTCCACCTCCCCCGCCACCCACCCCCTCGCTGCCCGTTCCCGACCCCGAGCCGGTCCCACCGGTGCCCGTGACGGCCCCGGTCGACACGACCCGGTCCCCGGCGGCCGGAACGCGGGACAGCAGCGGTGCGGCCGCCGGGGGGCTTGCCGCGGGCCGGGGGCCGGGGAGCGGCGGCGGGTCCGGAGGCGGGCAGGGCACCGGGACGGGAACCGGCACCGGGGGAGGGAGCGGTGCCGGAAGCGGCGGGGAAGGGGGCCTGGCCCGGCCACCGGAGCCGCGCCAACTCATCATCCCGCCGGAATTCCCGCGCTCGATGCGCGGGGTCCGGTTACGCGTTACCTTCTGGGTTGCCGCGGATGGCCGGGTCCAGCGGGTGGAGTTCGATCCCGCTGTTCCCGACCGTGGCTATGCCAGGAGACTGGAAGAGGTCTTGCGGGACTATCGCTTCCGGCCGGCGCGTGACGAGCAGGGACGCGACGTGCCCGGGACCACCACGGTTACCCTCACCTTTTGAGCCTTCCTGAATGAGCCAGCTCTTTGCCCGCAAGTCGCTCGCCGACTGCCAGGATGACCTTGCCGAGCGCGGCGGCCTCAAGCGCCACCTGACGAAGTGGCACCTCACCGCCCTCGGCGTGGGGGCCACCATCGGGGCCGGGATCTTCGCCACCACCGGCACGGCGATCGTGGGCGATGCGGCCCGGCCCGGCGCCGGGCCGGCGATCATCTTCTCCTTCATCCTCACCGCCGTGGCGTGCGGCTTCGCCGCCCTCTGCTATGCCGAGTTCGCGGCGATGGTGCCGATCTCCGGCTCCGCGTACACCTATGCCTACTCGTCGCTCGGCGAGCTCATGGCCTGGATCATCGGCTGGGACCTGATCATCGAGTATGCGGTGGGGAACGTGGCCGTCGCGATCGGGTGGTCAGGGTATTTCCGGGAGCTGGTGGGGTTGATCGGGATCGACATACCCGCGTGGCTGGCGACCGACTACCGGACCGCGTTCGCCGCCGCCGCCCGGGTGGCGGAAGGGGCCACCGACGGCACCGCCCTGTTCCTCGCCTCGGCCACCACCACGGCACCCATGTTCGGCTCGCTGCCGCTGATCATCAACCTTCCCGCGGTGGCCATCGTCCTGCTGCTGACCTGGGTGCTGGTGCGGGGCGTCCGCGAGTCGGCCAACATGAACAACGCGATGGTGATCCTCAAGGTCGGGATCATCCTCTTCTTCATCGTGGTCGGCGCCTTCCTGATCCAGCCCGGCAACTGGACCGACCCGGCCCTCGGCGGGTTTGCCCCGAATGGCATCAAGGGGATCAGTGCCGCTGCGGCTATCATCTTCTTCAGTTACATCGGGTTTGACGCCGTCTCCACGGCTTCCGAGGAGGCGGTCAATCCCGGCCGGGACATGCCGTTCGGCATCATCATGAGCCTGGTCATCACCACCGTGCTCTACATCCTGCTCTCGATCGTGATGACCGGCATGGCGCCATGGAACGTGCTCGGCACCGCGGAGCCAATGGTCACGGCCCTCCAGTTCGCCGAGGGGCCGGCAATCGTCCTCAACTCCTCACGGTTCATCATCGCGCTGGGTGCGGTGATCGCCATGGGCAGCGTGCTGCTGGTCTTCCAGCTGGGCCAGCCCCGGATCTTCTTCTCGATGTCCCGCGATGGGCTGCTGCCGAAGTGGTTCGCCAAGGTGCACCCCAAGTACGGCACGCCGCACATCGGGACGATCCTGACCGGCCTCTTCGTGGCGTTCTTCGCGGCCTTTGCCGACATCGCCGAGGTGGTGGACCTGGTGAACATCGGGACGCTGTTTGCCTTTGTGATCGTCTCGGTGGGTGTGATCGTCCTGCGCTTCAAGGAGCCGGACCGGGTGCGGCCGTTCAAGGTGCCGGGCGCCCCGTGGACGCCGCTGATCTCGATCGTGGCCTGCGGCTACCTGATGGTCCAGCTGCCGACCGTCACCTGGATCCGGTTCGGGCTGTGGTTGGCGCTGGGGCTCGGGATCTATTTCCTGTACGGGATGCGGCACAGCCGGATGCGGGGGAGGTAGGGGCGGGTCGGCGGGTCGGCGGGTCAGCGG
This sequence comes from Gemmatimonadales bacterium, assembly GCA_048499805.1. Taxonomy (GTDB): domain Bacteria; phylum Gemmatimonadota; class Gemmatimonadetes; order Gemmatimonadales; family GWC2-71-9; genus JAWXBA01. The sequence continues at coordinate 223,453 of JASNZF010000006.1, forward strand.
GTCAGAGGGTCAGGTGGGGGGGCGGGCTGGGTCAAATGTGAAAGGTTGGACTGAACCGGAGGGGCCGGATCTACTCGGCCCCGACAAGGTCAGCCGCTCGCCAACAGCAGCGCCCCCTCGACCGGATCGAGGGGGCGTTGTCTCACCTGGGCGTCGCCCAGATCCGCCAGCCGAGCCTCCACCCGCTCGCGGAGCGGCCCCCCGGTGCCGATCAACCCTCCTGACAACGCCACCTCGACCTGGCCGGATTCTCCCATCGTGGCGCGCACCAGTGCCACCAGCTCATCGGCCGCCCGATCCAGGATCGCGCTCGCCATCTGGTCCCCTCGCTCCGCCGCGGCCACCACGCCCGGCGCCAGCGCCGCCACCTCGCTCGGCGTTGCCGTCACGCTCCAGCGGACCAGCTCCTGAAAGGTCCCGCAGCGCACGATCGGTCCCATCGCCCCGAGCAGCGTGGTGGCCCCCCCTCGACCATCGGTCGAGCGGCTCAGCGCCTGCAGCCCCATCCGCCCGATCCAGTAGCCGCCGCCCTCGTCTCCCACCTGCCAGCCGAAGCCGCCCGCCCGCCTGAGCCCTCCGTCGCCCCCGCGCGCCACCGCGATGCTGCCAGTGCCAGCGATGAGGATGATGCCGGGCCCCGAACCGAAGGCGGCCGCCAGGGCCAACTCGACATCGGTGGTCACCACCAGGCGGTCGGCCAGGTCGTGCATCCGGAGGGCGGTGCGCAGCTCCTGTCGCTCCTCCTCGCGTCCGGCCCCCGCCGCCCCGACCACGAGGACATCGCCGCGAAGCGCGCCCGCCTGGGTCAGCGCAACGCGAATGGTGTCGGCGATGTTCGAGGCAGCCGCCATCGCCCGGGTCGGGCGCACGGCGCCGGCCCCGCCGCGGGCCCGCCCCGCCTCCACGCCATCGCGCCAGATCGCTGCCGTGCTCGAGGTGCCACCGGCATCCACACCGATCACAATGGTCATGTCACCCCCGCCGCCGGTCGGCGAATCAGGCTGGACAGCACGCCGACTCCGATGGTGATGAGCGTCCCGATCGGCACGTACCACGGGAAGCTGATCGTGCCCACGGGCGCGAGCCACCCGAGTCCCGGCAAGGCGGCGAGGCGGCCGGCAAAGACCACACCGCCCATGAGAACGATCGTGGTGATTGCCCCGAGGATCACATCCGGTCCCCGCGCGCGCGCCCAGCGGCCGGCCAGGATGTAGGTACCGAGGAGCGCACCGTAGGTGATCGACGCAATCGAGAGAGCGAGGACCACCACCGGCGTGTCATTGCGGGAGGCGGAGTAGTGGAAGCCGAGCGCCGCACCGATCAGGAGCAGTCCCCAGACCAGCGAGAAGATCCGGCCCACCCGGAAGAGGTGGACCGGGTCGCGCTTGCCGGTCCACCCGGCGTACAGGTCGTTGGTCATCGACGAGGCGAGGGCATTGATCGAGGAACTGATCGTGCTCATGGCCGCGGCCAGGATGCCGGCGATCACCAGCCCCGAGACTCCCGAGGGGAGCTGGTCGATGATGAAGCGGGGGAAGATCTGGTCGCTGGCCATCTCGTCGGGCGCCAGGCCGGCGGCCCAGATCGCCGACCCGACCATCAGGAAGAGCAGGAACTGGAGGATCACCAGCACCCCGGAGCCGACCAAGGCGCGCTGGGCATCCTTGAGCGACCGGGTCGCCAGCAGCCGCTGCACGATCAGGTGGTCGGTGCCGTGGCTGGCCGCCGAGAGCATCGCGCCGCCGATCAGGCCACCCAGGAAGGTGTAGGGGACGCTGAACGAGAAGTCCCACTCGAAGAGCTTGAGCTTGCCGGCCTCCGAGGCCATCGCCAACGCGGGACCGGCGCCGCCGGCCAGCTTCCAGGCCACGAAAAGCGCGGCGATCCCCCCGCCGACATAGACCGCCAGCTGGATCACGTCGGCCCAGACCACCGCCTTGAGCCCGCCGAACCAGGTGTATCCCAGGGTCACCACGCCCATGACCACGATCGCGACGCCGACGTCCCACCCGGTCACCAGCGCCAGCGGGATCGCGCCGGCGAAGATGCGCACCCCGTCGGCCAGGAACCGGGTGGCCAGGAAGGAGACCGACAGGAGCCGCCGGGTGTGGACGCCGAACCGCGTCTCGAGCCGCGCGTAGGCGGTTTCCTGCTCGCCGGCGAAGTATCCCGGCAGCAGCCAGCGGGCCACCAGGATCCGGCCCAGCAGGTAGCCGAACGCGATCTGCAGGAAGGTGAGGTCGCCCCGCGCCCCGACGCCGGGCACCGAGATGACCGTCAGCGCCGACGTCTCGGTGGCCACGATCGAGAGCATGATCCCCCAGGCCGGGATGTCGCGGGCACCCAGGAAGTAGTCCCCGGACGAGGCGGTGCGCCGGGTGACCCAGAGGCCGATGCCCAGGGTGAAGGCGAAGTACGCGAGGAGGACGGCGAGGTCGAGTGGGGTCAGGGGGAGTGAGAGGTAAGAGGTAAGAGGTAAGAGGAGCGTCAGGGGGTGGCCGGACTCCGTGCCAACACCGTACCGCCATCACCCTGGAAGCACGAAGGGCGGGGAGCCGTCGGCTCGCCCGCCCCTGTGTCTTGCTCCGCTAGTGGAAATCGCTCACGCGGTGAAGCTGCTGCCGCATCCGCAGCCACCGGTCGCGTTGGGGTTGTTGAAGGTGAAGCCGCTGCCCTGCATGCTGGTCACGTAGTCGATGGTCACGCCGTGCAGGTAGGGGGCGCTGAAGCCATCCACGAAGACCCGGACGCCGTTGACCTCGAGGACCATGTCGTCCTCGATCGGCCGCTCCTCGATGTTCAGGCTGTACTTGAAACCGGAACAGCCACCCGGCAGCACGCTCACCCGCAGGCCACCCTCGGTCGGTTCCACCTTCTCCGCCGTGATGAACTTGTTGACCTCGGTCGCCGCCGCGTCCGAGAGAATCAAGTCAAGGCCGGGTGCGGCGGTCTGTTCGCTGGTATTGCTCATCGGTGCCACTCCGCAAAGGTCAGCCCCAATAATAGGGAGAATCGCTGGTTCTGTCAATACCGAATGGTGATGTCGGCATTTATGTAAGTCGTTGCCTCACAGTGCTTTAGGTGGGGCCATCAGAATGCGATCGGATCTTGAGAGACAGCGCGGAGGCGCGGAGAGCGCGGAGGTGCGGAGCACTCCTGGGCACAGTAGACCGACGTCGAGGCCAGGAAGAGCAGGACTTGCTGGGGGATTTGATGGGGGGCCTGCCGTAGGTGGTCATTGGTCCAAGCCATTGATTGGGATGATTCACCCCCTCCGCCCACGCACCACCACGGCCATTGAAAGCCAATGACACCATTCTGAGCCGCACGCGGCCATGCGAGTGACCTTCTCCGCGCCTCCGCGCTCTCCGCGGCTCCGCGCAATCTGCAGTTCCTCCGCGTCTCCGCGTGAGCCCCGGCGTTACCGCTGAGCCACCCGGCGCAGCACGAAACTCGCCACCTCGCGCCGCAACGCCACATGCCGCGAGTTCTCCCGGGTCGGGTGCACCCGGTTCGTCATCAGCACCAGCACCAGTTGGTGCGAGGGGTCCACCCAGATCGCCGTGCCGGTGAACCCGGTGTGCCAGACGGTCTGCGGTTCCACCGGTACCCCTGGCAGCGCTTGCTCCGTCGGTGTGTCCCACCCCAGGGCTCGGCTGGAACCCGGGACGACTTCCTGCCGGCTCATGAAGTGCTGGACGATGCTCCCCGGTACCCACCACCGCTCGCCGCTGGTCACGACCCCCTGGCTCCGCTCCGCGGCCACCAGCCACTCCCCGAACCGGACCAGGTCGCGGGTCGAGCCAAACAGCCCCGCGTGTCCCGACACGCCACCCAGGAACGCGGCATTCTCGTCGTGGACCTCGCCCCGCAGCATCCGGCCCCGCCACGGATCCTGCTCGGTGGGCGCAATCCGGCCCAGCCACGAGGCGGGGGGGAGGTAGCGCGCGCCAACCATCCCGAGCGGCCTCGTGACCCGGTCGGCCACCAGCTGGTCGAGCGGCGCGCCAAGGACCCCCTCCATGACCTGGCCCAGGAAGATCAGGCCGAGGTCCGAGTACACCATTCGGGCGCCGGGAACGGTGTCGAGGGGAGTGGCGCGAACCAGGGCGCTCATCGAATCGGCGTCGGGGGTCAGTTCCCAGAACCGCCGGTGCGCCGGCAGCCCGCTGGTGTGGGTCAGGAGGTGCCGGATGGTCACATCGCCGGCCCACGGGGGGGCCCGGCCGCGCACATAGCGCGACACCGGGGCGTCGAGGTCGAGCTTCCCCTCATGCACCGCCTGCATCGCCAGTGTCGTGACCCCGATCACCTTGGTGAGCGAGGCCAGGTCGTAGACCGTTTCCTGGTCGGGGCGCCGGTTGGCGCCCTTTCCCAGTTTGCCGGTGCCGTAGTAGAACTGCTGGCCCCGCCAGGAGATCCCCAGGACCGCCCCGGGGGCCGCACCCGCTGCCACGGCGCTGTCGAGGAGCCGGGTCAGCGGTGCCCAGGGAGACGCGGGATCGGGTGCGCCGAGCCGGTTCGCCGGTGCGCACGCGGTGGCCACAAGGGCCGCAACCACGAGCGGGAAGGAGACGGCGCGGCGTCCGGGTGCAATCATCTGGCCGTCCGCTGCAGCCCGGTGCCGGCCGCGATGCCAGGGGGAATCGGGATCGGCAGCTTGCCGGTGATGGCACCACCCGACAGCGCCTCTGCGATCGCCCGCTCGGTGAGCGCATTGGTCGTCCACGCGGTGAGGTAGCCCTGCACACTGGGCGTCTGGGTCACGATGTAGGGTGATCCGAATGACACCAGCACCGTCGGGGTCCGTGCCGCCGTGCGCTCGATGAGTGCCGCCACCTCGGTGGGGATGGCGAGCCGGGCCTGCCCGGAGGTGACCCGCACCGCGATCGCGAAGAGGGGGGTGACTCCGGCGGCGATTGCCCGGTTCGCCGCGGCGATGTCGGCGCCGAGGGTCGGGCCGCTCCGCAGGCGGGTCAGGGTGACGGCATGGCCGAGGCGGGTCAGATGGTCGGCCAGGGTATCGCCGACCAGGGCCCCGTTGCCGTCGCCATACCCGATGATGGCCAGGCGGCCCGGCTGGGCGCGCAGTGCATCGACGGTGCCCTGGTCGTCCCACACCAGCACCACCGCGCGTCGGCTGGCGTCGAGGGCCGCGGCGCGGTGCGTCGGGCTCATGAACGTGGCGGCCACAGCGTTGAGGTCCGCCAGTCGGTTGTCGAACAGCTTCAGCCCCTCCTTGATCTCCAGCACGCGCTGCACCGAGCGGTTCAGCCGCGCCTCGCTGATGCGGCCACTGCGGACCGCCGCCTCCATGGCGTCCACCACGGCGAGCGGATCGGAGGGCTGGAGCAGCAGGTCGCTGCCGGCCAGGAAGGCCAGGACCGCGGCCTCGCCCTGCCCATAGGTCTTGACGAGCGCGCCCATGTCCAGGGCATCGGTCACGATCAACCCCTGGAAGCCGAGCGAGTCGCGGAGGAGGCCGGTCAGGATGTTCGGGGCCAGGGTGGCCGGCCGCGTCTGGCCGCCGTCGATCCCCGGCATCGCCACATGGGCCGACATGACGGCGGCCACCCCGGCGGCGATCGCCGCGCGGAACGGCGGCAGCTCCACCGAGTCGAGGCGCGCCCAGTTCGCGGTGATGACCGGCAAGTCGATGTGCGAGTCGGTCCCGGTGTCGCCGTGACCAGGGAAATGCTTGGCGGTGGCGAGCATCCCGCCGTCCTGGGTGCCCCGGACCGCCGCCGCGACCAGGCGGCTGACCTCCGAGGGATCGGCGCCGAACGAGCGGGTGTTGATGATCGGGTTGGCGGGGTTGTTGTTGACATCGGCCACGGGGGCGAAGGTCATGTGGACCCCGGCCGAGAGCCCCTCGGCGGCGGTGATGCGCCCCATGGTGTAGGCGTCGCCCTCGCTCCCGCCCGCACCCACGCCCATATTGGTGGGGAAGGGGGTCCCCCCGGTCCAGCGGAACGCCGTCCCGCCCTCGAAGTCGGCGGCCACGAGCAGCGGCAGCTTGCTGCGCCGCTGCAGCCCGTTGAGCTTGGCGGCGCTCTCGAGGGGCGTGCCGGTGGAGATCAGGATGCCGCCGAGTTCGAGCGAGTCGATCAGCCCGTGAATCCGGGCCAGGGCATTGTCGGTGGCGGCGGGGGATCCGCTGACCCAGGGCATCACCAGCTGGCCGATGCGCGCTCGGAGCGGAAGGCTGTCGAGCAGCCGGGCGACCCGGGGGCTGGCCGGACGCGACTGGGCCAGCGACTCGGCGTTGGAGCAACCGACCACCAGGGCCAGTGAAACAAGGAGCAGTGACGAACGATGCACAGGCGTCTCTCAGGATTGCTGGTCGTGGTGGTCGCCGCGCTGGGCGTGGCCAACTGCCGCACCGAGCCGGCCCAGGCGCTGCGCCCCGGCGCCGGCGCGATTCCCGGCATCGAGGTCCTCCTGGCCGACAGCCTGGGGCTGGTCGCCGGGAAGCGGATCGGCTTCGTGACCAATATGGCCGCGGTGGACCGATTCGGCACCAGCGGGGTCGATCGCCTGCGGGCGGCCGGGATGCAGCTGGTGGCGCTGTTCAGCCCCGAGCACGGTTTCCGGGGCTCGGCCGGTCCCGGGGAGCGGGTGGCCTCGACCGTGGACTCCGCCACCGGTCTCCCAATCTACAGCCTCTATGGGGCCACCAGCGCGCCCACCGCCGAAATGCTGGCCAACATCGACATCCTGCTGGTGGACCTGCCGGATGTCGGCGCCCGGTACTACACCTACATCACCACCACGGTCGACGTGATGCGCTCCGCCGGCCGGGCCGGGATCCCGGTGGTGGTGCTCGATCGGCCCAACCCGATCGGTGGCCAGGTGCAGGGGAACATCCTCGATTCGGCGTTCCGGTCCGGGGTCGGGTTGCTGACGGTCCCGATGCGCCCCGGGATGACCCTGGCCGAGCAGGCCCGCCTGGCGCAGGACGAGTTGGGGATCTCGGTCGACCTCCGCATCGTGCCGGTCGCCAACTGGCGGCGGGAGGAGACGCTGGACCAGGCGGGCCTCCCGTTCCTGCCACCCAGTCCCAACCTGAAGGACCTCGAGAGCCTGTTTCACTACCCCGGCACCTGCCTCTTCGAGGGGACGGCGCTGTCGGTCGGGCGGGGCACAGACGCCCCCTTTCACCAGGTCGGTGCGCCCTGGTTGGATACTGCCGCGGTGCTCCGCCGGATGGAGGCGGCCCGGTTGCCGGGGGTGCGCTTCGTGGCCGACACCTTCACTCCGGTCAACCCGGGGGACCAGAAGCATGCCGGCGTCCACCTGCGCGGGATTCGGCTCGTCATGACCTCGGCGGCGGCGTACGACCCGACGATCGCGGCGGTGACCCTCCTGGCCGCCATCCAGGCCGTGCACCCTGAACAGATCGGGTTCGTGCCGCGCCAGTTCGATCGGCTCGCCGGTGGCTCGGGACTCCGCGAGGCGATCCGCGCCGGGACCCCTGCCAGCGCGATCGTGGCCACCTGGGGCCCGGGGATCCGGGAGTTCGAGCAGCGGCGGGCCAGGTTCCTCCTCTACCCCTGAACGGCGGCGGTCATTATTCTTGTCCCGCGTTCCCTTCGAGTGCTGGGACAAACGTGAGGCCGGCTGGAGGCGCGTGAAACTCGTTCCCAAGGCGGTAGAACAAGGGTTCCTGTCCGCCACGACGCCGGCGGTCCAGTCCCTGATCCGCCATGGCGCCTCGCCCAACCTCCTCACCACCCTGGGCGCCCTCGTGGTGGTGGCCTCCGCCGTCGCGTTTGGATCCGGATGGATCCGGCTCGGCGGCGGGCTGCTGTTGTTCTCCGGGGTGGTGGACACCCTCGACGGGCAGGTGGCTCGGCTCGGTGGCAAGACGACCAAGTTCGGGGCGTTCTACGATTCGACCCTGGATCGGGTCGGCGACGGGGCGACCTTCTTCGGGATTGCGATCTGGATGCTGACCACCCCGGGGGTGGAGCGGCCGATCCTCTGGACGATCGTCTGCATGGTGGCGGTCCTCAGCGCCTACACCGTGTCGTACCAGCGGGCGCGCGCCGAGGGCCTGGGGGTGGAGTGCAAGGTCGGGATCGCCCAGCGGGCCGAGCGGCTGATCGGCGTCGGGTTGCCGGCGCTGGTGCTCGGTCCCGGTCCCGGGGGCCTGGTCCTGCAGGTTGTCGTGGCAATCCTCGCGGTGCTGTCGACCATCACCGTGTTCCAGCGTTTCGTGCATGTCTATCGCGTGGCGGACCGGGCCTGACCGGCTCCGGTACCCCTGAGAGAAAGGAAGAACGCAGTGGCAAAGACCGAGGCTCGTCCGACCGCGCCGGCAACCGGCAAGCTGGGTGTCCTGACCGTCGGCCTGGGCGCCGTCGCGAGCACCTTCATCGCCGGGGTGGAACTGGCCCGTCGCGGGATCGCGCAGCCGTACGGCTCGCTCACCCAGCTCGGCCGGATCCGGCTGGGCAAGCGGACCGACTCCCGCAACCCGCTGATCCGGGAGTTCGTGCCGCTGGCGGCGATGGAGGACCTGGTCTTCGGGGCCTGGGACCCGATCCCGGACAATGCGTTCGAGTCCTGCCTCAAGTGCGGGGTGCTCGACAAGCACGAGCACGTGCTCCCGATCGGCGACTTCCTCAAGGCCATCGTGCCGATGCCGGCCGTCTTCGAGCAGCACTACGTCAAGCGCCTGGTGGGCACCAACGTGAAGGCCGGCAAGACCAAGCGCGAGCTGGCCGAGGCGCTGCGCCAGGACATCCGGGACTTCAAGGCCAAGCACGGCTGTGATCGCCTGGTGATGGTCTGGTGTGCCTCGACCGAGATCTTCATCGTGCCCGGCCCGGCGCATGCGACCGTCGCCTCCTTCGAGGCCGCGATGGACGCCAATGACCCGTCGATCGCCCCCTCGATGCTCTACGCCTATGCCGCCCTGATGGAGGGGGTGCCGTTCGCCAACGGGGCTCCCAACCTGACCTGCGACATCCCCGCGATGGAGCAGCTTGCGGCGGAGAAGGGGGTTGCGATCGGCGGCAAGGACTTCAAGACCGGCCAGACGATGCTCAAGACCGTCCTCGGGCCGATGTTCAAGGCCCGGATGCTGGGGGTCGCCGGATGGTACAGCACCAACATCCTCGGCAACCGCGACGGCGAGGTGCTCGACGACCCCGAGTCGTTCAAGACCAAGGAGGAGTCAAAGCTCGGCGTCCTCGAGTACATCCTCCAGCCGGACGTCTACCCCGAGCTGTACAAGGAGATGTACCACAAGGTCCGGATCAACTACTACCCCCCGCGCGGCGACAACAAGGAGGGGTGGGACAACATCGACATCTTCGGGTGGCTCGGCTACCCGATGCAGATCAAGGTCGACTTCCTGTGCCGCGACTCGATCCTCGCCGCCCCCCTCGTGCTCGACCTGGCGCTCTTCTTCGATCTCGCCCAGCGCGCCAAGATGGCCGGCATCCAGGAGTGGCTGTCGTTCTACTTCAAGAGCCCCCAGGCCGCGCCCGGCCTCTACCCGGAGCACGACCTGTTCATCCAGCTCACCAAGCTGAAGAACACCCTCCGCTACATCATGGGCGAGGACCAGATCACCCATCTGGGGGTGGAGTACTATGACTATGGGAAGGGTCAGTGACCAAAGGCTGGGGACTAGGGGCTAGGGACTAGGGATTAGGGAACAGTGACTGGGGGCTGCGGACTGGGGTGGGATCTCCACCCCACAACCCTGGCCCCCAGCCCCTAGCCCCCAGTCCCTAACCCAGACAGCTCCCCTCACTCCCACGAGGAGCCACCGTACATGAAGTACTTCCACCGCACCTCCGTCGCCCCCGACGCCGTGATCGCCCGGGCGGCCACCTTCTTCGCGGGATCGCTGACCCCCTCGGAAGAGGGGGCCCGGCGGCGCCGGTTCTCGGGGCCGATCGGCACCCTGACGGTCTCCGTGCTGGCCGAGGGCGGGCACTACACCCTGGTCACCCTCGAGACCAATCAGCCGGGCGAGAGCGAGATCGATCGCCTCGCCAAGCGCTTCCTCGGGGTGGTGCACACCATGGCCGAACCCGCGCACGCCCTGCGCGGCGCCTACTGATCTGCCGGGCGGCATGTCTGCCGATGCGGTCGCCACGCCGCCGCCGATCCCGGCCGGGTTGACCCGGCCCCAGCTCCACGAGCTCTACTACTACATGCGACTCACCCGCTCGCTGGAGGAGCGGCTGGTCAACCTCTACCGCCAGACCAAGGTGGTCGGCGGGCTGTTCCGCTCCCTCGGCCAGGAGGCCGATGCGGTCGGCAGCGCCTACGCCCTGGACCGCTCCCGGGGCGACATTCTCTCCCCCCTGATCCGCAACCTCGGCTCGATGCTCGTCCAGGGCGCGACCCCCGTCGAGGTCCTCCGGCAGTACATGGCCAAGGCGGAGAGCCCGACCCGGGGCCGCGAGCTCAACATCCACTTCAACGACCTCGAGCGCGGCTTCCTGGGCCAGATCAGCCACCTCGGCGACATGGTGCCGGTGATGGCCGGCGTCGCCCTCTCCTTCAAGATGCGGGGCGAGCCCCGGGTCGGCATGGTCTATGTCGGCGATGGGGCGATGAGCACCGGCGCCTTCCACGAGGGGATCAACCTCGCCGCGGTGCAGAAGCTGCCGCTGGTGATCATCGCCGAGAACAACGGCTACGCCTACTCAACCCCGATGCACAAGCAGACGGCGGTGAAGGCGCTGGTCGAGAAGGCCGCGGGATACGGCGTGGCCGGGGCGCAGGCGGACGGGAATGATGTGTTGGCCACGTATGAGGTAACCCGGGCCGCGGTGGATCGTGCCCGGGCCGGGGAAGGGGTAACCCTGGTCGAGTTGGTCACCTACCGCCGCCGCGGCCACGCCGAGCACGACAATCAGAGCTATGTCACGCCGGAGGAGATCGCGGCCTGGGAGGCAAAGGACCCGATCGATCGCTACCTCCGGCGGCTGACGGAGAGCGGCTGGGCCACCGCCGACGAGCTCGCCGCGATCGACGCCCGGATCGCCGCCGAGCTCGATGCGGCGGTGGACCGGGTCGAACCGGAGCCGATGCCGGCGGCCCTCTCGGCGCTCGATGGCGTCCTGGCGACGCCGGCGCGGGCCCCGATGGAGTGGTACCGGAGGCTCGATGGCTGAGGTCACCTACCTGGAGGCGATCCAGCAGGGGATCTTCGAGGAGATGGCGCGGGACGAACGGGTCTTCGTCCTGGGCGAGGATGTCGGTGCCTTCGGGGGCGCCTTCAAGGTGACCCAGGGCCTGCAGCGGGAGTTCGGCGAGGCCCGCGTGATTGACACCCCGATCGCCGAGACGGCCATCGTCGGGGTCGCCGCCGGGGCGGCACACATGGGGCTCCGGCCGGTGGCGGAGATGCAGTTCATCGACTTCATCTCCTGCGCCTACAGCATCCTGACCAACTACGTCGCGACGGCGCGGTACCGCGCCGATCTCCTCACCCCGATGGTGGTCCGGGGGCCCGCGGGAGGGTATGTCCGTGGCGGACCGTTCCACTCGCAGAATCCGGAGGCGGCCTTCCTCCACACCCCCGGGCTCAAGATTGTCTGCCCCGCCACCGCCCGCGACGCCAAGGGACTGATCAAGAGCGCCATCCGCGACGATGACCCGGTCCTGTATTTCGAGCACAAGTACCTCTACCGCCGGATCAAGGAGGACCTCCCCGCCGACGAGGAGATCCTCACCCCGATCGGCGAGGCCCGCGTGGCGCGTGAGGGGACGGACCTCACGCTGGTCACCTGGTCGGCCCTGGTCTGGAAGGCGCTCGAGGCGGCCGAGCAGCTGGAGCGCGAGGATGGCCTCTCGGTCGAGGTGCTCGACCTGCGGACCCTGCTCCCGATGGACCTTCCCGCGATCGTCCGGTCGGTCCGGAAGACCAACCGGGTCCTGGTGGTGCACGAGGACACCGCGACCGGCGGGGTTGGCGGCGAGATCATCGCCCGGATCAACGAGGAGTGCTTCGAATGGCTCGATGCCCCGGCCCGGCGCGTGGCGGCCCACGATGTGCCGCTGCCGTTCGCGCCGCCGCTGGAGGATTTCGTTCTGCCGCAGACCGGTGATATAGTCCGGGCTGCCCGGTGGCTCGCGGCCTACTGACGCCGCCCCCGACAACCGACGCAACGCACGGAGAACGCTGGATGGCACGGATAGACGTGATCATGCCCCAGATGGGCGAGTCGATCGCCGAGGGAACCCTCTCGCGGTGGATGAAGAAGGTCGGCGACCCGATCAAGCGGGACGAACCGATGTTCGAGATCTCGACCGACAAGGTCGATGCCGAGATCCCGGCCCCCAACGCAGGGGTGCTGGCCGAGATCCTCGTCCAGGAGGGCCAGACCGTCGCGGTCCAGACCGTGGTGGCCCGGATCGAGACCGATGCCGGGGCCGAGGTGGCGCCGGCTCCCGCCGCCGCGCCCGCTGCTCCCGCCCCGGCCGCCGCCCCGGCACCGACTCCGGCGCCTTCCGCGGCTCCGGCGGCGTCGCCGCCCGCGCCGGCGGCCTCCGCGCCGGCCGCGCCCCGGGGTGACGAGTCGCTGGAAGACCGCCTCAAGACCAGGTCCACCCCGCTGGTGCGCCGGATGGCCGCCGAGCACAACGTGGACATCAGCGCCATCGCCGGCACCGGGATGGCGGGGCGGGTCACCAAGCAGGACCTGCTCCAGCACCTCGAGTCGGCGCCGGCGCCCGCTACCGCCGCCGCTCCACGGGCGCCTGCCGCTGGCGCGCCGGCCGCCGCCCCGGCCGGGGTGCATGTCATCCCCGGTCCCGTCGTGGAGCCGTGGGAGGGCGACACTGTCGAGCCGTGGAGCCGGATCCGCAAGCTCACCGCCGACCACATGATCATGTCCCGCCGGGTCTCGGCCCATGTGGCGAGCCTGATCGAGATCGACTATTCGCACATCGCCGGGCTCCGCAAGAAGTGGAAGGCGGAGTTCGCGGGGCGTGGCGTCAACCTCACCTACCTGGCGTTCATCGCCAAGGCGGTGGCCGACAACCTCCGCAAGCACAAGGTGGTCAACGCGGCGGTCTCGGGCGAGTCGACGGTGTTCCGGCGCGACATCAATCTCGGCATCGCCGTGGCCCTCGACTGGGGCTTGATCGTTCCGGTCATCCGCCACGCCGATGAACTGTCGCTGCTCGGCATCGCCCGGTCCATCAATGACCTGGCCGAGCGGGCCCGTGGCAAGAAGCTCAGCCCGGACGAGGTCCAGAAGGGGACCTTTACCATCACCAACCCCGGTGTCTTCGGGACCCTGGTGGGGTTGCCGGTCATCAACCAGCCCCAGTCGGCCATCCTGGCCGTCGGGGCGATCACCAAGCAGCCGGCGGTGGTCACTGCCTCGGACGGGTCCGACGCCATCGCCATCCGCACCCGGGGCACGCTGGCGATGTCCTACGACCACCGGATCGTGGATGGTTCGGACGCCGATCGGTTCCTGGCCGACCTGCGGATCTCGCTCGAGCAGTTTCCCGACAGCGTCGCCTGAGGAGAGTCCATGCCCGCCCGCACGATCGATGTTGACGGCACCCTCTGGTCGGTCGCCCCCAGCGGGCGCCGGACCCAGTACAATCGCGACGAGTACTCCCTGGTCTTTACCCGGGGGACCGGCGCCGATCGGGAGGAGCGGGTGATGCGCTACTCCCCGATGGTGTCCAAGAATCACGAGGTCTCGCTCAACCGCATCAGCGAGGACACGCTGCGATCGCTGCTGAGGCGAGCCCAACCGGCCTGGACCACTCCTGACCTGGGGTACCGGCGCTGAGCGCTCCAACGGTCGACCTCCACCTCCATTCCACGGCCTCCGACGGCGCCCACGAGCCGGCGGAGGTCGTTCGGCGTGTGGCGGCGGCCGGCGTCGCAGTGATGGCCCTGACCGACCACGACACGGTGGCGGGTGTGCCGGAGGCGGTCGCGGAAGGGGAACGGGTCGGGCTCCGGGTGGTGGCCGGCTGCGAGTTCTCCGTGGCCGCCCCCTGGGGGGAAATGCACCTCCTGGGCTATTTCCTGCCGACCGGCAACCCGGAGCTGGAGGCGTTCCTGGTCGGCTGCCGGAACCACCGCCTGACCCGGGCGGGCAGGATCGTCACCGCGCTGCAGGCCTGGGGCGTGGACATCACCCTGGATGAGGTGGTGGAGGAGGCCGGCGGTGGTGCGATCGGCCGGCCCCACGTGGCGCGGGTCCTGGTGCGGCACGGGACCGTGGAGTCGCTCGACGAGGCGTTCAACATGTACCTCGGGCGGGGTCGCCCGGCCTACCAGGACAAGGTCCTCCCCCCGCTCGCCGAGGTGGCTGCCCTGGTCCACCGCCACGGCGGGCTCGTCTCGGCGGCGCACCTCCGGGATCGCGCCTCCCGGAGCACCCTCCAGGCCTTCCAGGAGCAGGGGCTCGACGGCGTCGAGGTCCGCCATCCCAGCCACCCGCCCGACCTCAAGCCGCGGCTCGAGACGCTGGCCGCCCGCCTGGGACTCCTCCCCACCGGTGGCAGCGATTGGCACGGCGGGGCCGGTGCCGACAATGCCCGCAGCTTCCCCGGATCCGAGGCGGTGCCGATGGCCTGGCTCGAGGCGATGGAGGCCCGGCGCACGGAGCAGGCCGGACGGTGATCCCCGCACTGCGCGACATCGCCGTGATCGGCGGGGGCTGCTACGGGACGTTCTATGCGGGACAGCTGGCCCAGGCCCGGGACCGGGGGCGGCTCGACTATCGCCGGGTGCTCGTGATCGACCATGACTCCTCCTGCCAGGCCGCGACCGCGCTGCCGGCGCGCGCCGATCGCGAGCTGGTCGTGGCGGAATGGGACGACTTCCTCGACCGGTTCCTCGCCGGGCCCGCCACCCCGGACCACCCCGACGACGCGATCGTCCCCTCGCCGCTGATGCCCCACCTGATGGGGGCGTGGCTCGAGCGTGCGGCACGCGTCCGGTGGCCCAGTCGGCCGCTCGCGATGCGGCCCCTCCCCGCCGCGGTGGGCACGCCCTACGAGTCGAGCGGGCCCGACGGCACGCGCTACCTCTCCTTCGCCGACTGGATCTGTCCGGTGCACTGCATCGAGCCGCTGACCTGCCCGGTCATCCGGGGGCCGAGGACCTGGGAACTTTCCGACACCCTCACGGCGTTCGTGGAGGACCAGGGGATGGCCGGACCGGCTATTTTCCTGTGTCGGCACCAGGCCTTCGGGGTGGGGATGTTCTTCGGCGCCGAGGCCCGCGCCGCCCGCCGGATGCTGGAGAAGGCTGGCGCCCATGCCGGCGAGGTGTCGTTCGTGATGGGAACCGTTTCCCGGTGCCATGGAGCCGTCTCCGTGCTGCACCTGGGTCCACATGGCAGCGAGGGAGCAGGGGATGAGCAACGCATTTGACGTGATCATCATCGGGGGAGGGCCCGCCGGCCTGTGCGCGGCGATGTACGCCGGGCGGGGCATGCTCAACGCCGTGCTCCTCGAGCGCGGCGTGACCGGCGGCGAACTGCTCAACACCGAGAAGATCGAGGACTATCCGGGCTTCCTCAGCATCCTCGGACCCGAGCTCGCCCAGAAGATGACCGAGCATGCCGAGGCCTTCGGCGCCGACATCCGCCAGGTGGAAGTGGAGGGGGTGCGCCGGGATCCGGATGGGAGCTTCACGGTCACGGCCGTGGACGGGACCACCTTCCACGCCCCGACCGTCATCCTCACCGCCGGCGGCACACCCACCAAGCTGGGCGTGCCCGGCGAACTGGAGTATGCGGGGCGCGGTGTCTCCTACTGCGCGGTGTGCGACGGCGCCTTCTTCAAGGGCGACACCATTGCCGTGATCGGCGGCGGCGACGCCGCGGTGGAGGAGGCCGACTACCTGACCCGCTACGCCGCCAAGGTCTACGTCGTGCACCGCCGCAACGAGTTCCGGGCCTCGAAGCTGCTCCAGGAACGGCTCTTCAAGAACCCCAAGATCGAGGTGATCTGGGACCACGAGGTCCTCGAGATGCGTGGCGGGCCGGCCGGCCTGCAGGATCTCCGGCTGCGGCACGCGACCACCGGCGAGGAGCGGATCCTCGAGGTGACCGGTGCCTTCGTGTTCATCGGGTTCAAGCCCAACTCGGGGTTGATCAAGGAGCACTTCGCGCATGATGCGAGCGGCTACATCATCACCGACGACCGGATGATGACCTCGATCCCCGGCCTGTTCGCCGCAGGCGACCTCCGGGTGCAGCTTACCCGGCAGGTCACCACCGCGGTCGGCGATGCCACCACCGCCGCCATCGCGGTCGAGAAGTACCTCACCGAGCGGAAGGCGGCCGTGGGTGGGTGAGCTGGCGGTCGTGGGCATCCCCAACGGGAGCTTCGACCAGAACTGCTGGCTCCTGGCCGACCCGGCCAGCCGCGCCGCCGTCATGGTGGACCCCGGGGAGGAGTCGGGCCGGTTCCTGGCGGAGCTGCGGCGCCGGGAGTGGACCCTCACCGACATCTGGCTCACCCACGCCCACATCGACCACATCCTCGGCGTGACCGACGTGCACGCCGCCACCGGGGTGCCGATCCACCTCCACGCCGGCGACCGGTCCCTCTACGAGAACCTGCCGCAGCAGGCGCAGTGGTTCGGCCTCCGCGCCGGCACGCCCCCGCCGGTGACCCACTGGCTCTCCGAGGGACAGGTCCTGACGGTCGGTCCGCACCGGTTCACCGTCCGGCATGTGCCGGGGCACGCACCCGGACACGTGGCGTTCGTGGCGCCGGGCCTCATTGTCGGTGGGGATGTGCTCTTTGCCGGCTCGATCGGGCGGACCGACCTCCCCGGGGGGAACATGGCGGAACTCGAGGCGTCGATCCGCAGGGTGTTCTACGTGCTGCCCGATGAGACGAGGGTGTTGACCGGCCACGGCCCGGAGACGACCATCGGCGCCGAGCGGAAGTCGAATCCGTTCGTGCGCGGCTGATCCTACATTCTGCCCTGACCCCCTGACCCCCTGACCCCCTGACCCCCTGACCCGCCGACCCTCTGACCCGCCGTCAGGGCGGTGGCGCCATCCCGATCACCATCACCGTCCGCTCGAGTGCCTCCTCCACGCCGTGGGGCACATCGGCCGGGGCCCAGGCCACCTCGCCGGGTCCCATCTCCCGCGTTTCGTCTCCAACCGTGATTCTCGCCTTTCCGCTCACGACAAGGTAAAATTTGTCGGCTCCGGCGTGTACGTGGATCCGCTGCGACTGGCCCGGCTCGAAGCAGTTGAGACCCACGAACAGCGCCGTGCCACGGAACAGGTCGGCCTTGGTGGCCTTCGCGGCAGAGAAACCAGCATGCGCACTGATCGACTTGAAGTGGTCGTGCATTCGTTGCCCCGATTCGGATGTGAGTTTCCGGGCCCCTAGCCCCTAGCCCCTAGCCCCTAGCCCCTAGCCCCCAGTCCCCAGTCCCAGGCGCCTTTACCAATGTCCAACACTCGCACCGAACGCGATCCCCTCGGCGAAAAGCCCGTTCCGGCCGATGCCCTCTATGGCATCCAGACGCTGCGCGCCGCCGAGAACTTCCCGATCTCCGGCCTTCGCCCGCTGGCCCACTTCGTGGACGCCGTGGTCTGGATCAAGCGCAGCGCCGCCCTGGTCCACAAGCGGACCGGTCGCCTCGAGTCGCACCTGGCCGATGCCATCGTCCGCGCGGCCGACGAGGTGCTGGGCGGCCTGCACCGCGACCAGTTCATCGTCGATCCGTACCAGGCCGGCGCCGGGACCAGCCACAACATGAACGCCAACGAGGTGCTTGCCAACCGGGCCAACCAGATCCTGGGCCACCCGCTGGGCGGCTACGCGCCGATCCATCCCAACGACCACGTCAACATGGCGCAGAGCACCAACGACGTGATCCCCACCGCCATGCGCCTCGCGGCCCTGGCCGCCCTGCCGGCGCTGCTCGATGCGATGCAGGGCCTGGCCGAGTCGTTCCTGGCCAAGGGCCGGGAATTCGACGACATCATGAAGTCGGGACGGACCCACCTCCAGGACGCGACCCCGATCCGGCTGGGCCAGGAGTTCACGGCCTACGGCCGCACCATCGCCCGCCACAAGGTGAAACTTACCGAGGCCGCCGAGTGGCTCCGGGTCATGAACATTGGCGGGACGGCGGTCGGGACCGGGCTCAACGCCGAGGCGGAGTATCCGGCGCTGATGGTGAAGGAACTCCGGACCATCTCGGGGCTCGATCTCCACGAGGCCCAGGACCGGATTCAGCTGATGCAGTCGATGGGCGACATCGCCACCTTCAGCGGCGCCGTGCGGGCCTACACGCTGGACCTCAACAAGATCGCCAACGACATCCGCCTGATGGCCTCGGGGCCGCGCACCGGCCTGGCGGAGATCATCCTGCCAGCGGTCCAGCCGGGGTCGAGCATCATGCCCGGGAAGGTGAACCCGTCCATCGCAGAGATGGTGAACCAGGTCTGCTACCAGGTGATCGGGCTCGACACCACCGTCGCGATGGCGGCGGAGGCGGGGCAGCTCGAGCTCAACGTGATGATGCCGGTCATCACCCACAACATCGTCTTCGCCGAGCAGATCCTGGCCAACGCCTCGCGCACCTTCGACGAGCGCTGTGTCCGCGGCATCGAGGCCGACGCGGCGATGTGCGGTTACTGGCTGGAGCGCAGTCCGGCCCTGGTGACGGCGCTGGCGCCGAAGATCGGCTATGCCGAGTCGGCCAAGCTGGCCAAGGAGGCCATCGCCACCGGGCTCACCGTCAAGCAGCTGGTGACCGAGCGGAAGATCCTCGAGGGCGAGGAACTCGAAACCATCCTGGACCTCCGGGCCATGACCGAACTCGGCGTGCCGGGCGGGAAGGGCCTGCCAGGCGGCGGATGACCGCTGACGCTGGCCGGTGGCGGGCCCTGGCACTCCTGGCGCTGGCCCAGCTGCTGGGCATGTCGCCATGGATGGCGGGGACCGCCTTGGCCCCCACGCTCACCGAGGCGTGGGGGCTTTCCGCATCCCAGGTCGGCTGGCTCACCTCCGCCGTGCAGCTCGGGTTCGTGTCGGGCACCTTGGGCGCCGCGCTCCTCAACCTGCCCGATACCCTTCCGAGTCGATGGTACCTGGCCGGCGCGGCAATCCTGGCCGCCCTCTCCAATGCGGTGCTGGGGGTGAGCGACAGCTACGCCGTCGGGCTTGCCTCCCGGTTCTTGACCGGCCTCTGCCTGGCCGGCGTCTATCCCCCCGCCATGAAGATGGCCGCCACCTGGTTCAAGTCGGGGCGGGGGCTGGCGATCGGCACGGTGGTTGGCGCGCTGACGATCGGCAAGGCGCTGCCATACCTGGTGGAGGCACTGGGTGGCGTGGGGAGGGGATTCGTGGTCTGGTCCACCAGTGCTGCGGCCCTGGCCGCGGCCCTGCTCATCGCGCTCGGATATCGGGACGGTCCCCATGCCTTCCCCCGCCGCCCCTTCTCCTGGGGGCTCGTGGCCACCGTGGCCCGGGTCCGCGAGGCGCGGCTGATCACCGGTGGATATCTGGGCCACATGTGGGAGCTCTACGCCTTCTGGGCCTGGATCCCGGCGTTCCTTGCTGCGAGTCTGGCTGAGGCCGGGGCCGGAAGTCCCATTCCCCATTCCCCATTCCCCATTCCCCTGCTCTCCTTCGCCATCATCGCCACCGGCGCCCTCGGCTGCCTCCTCGGTGGCTGGGCTGCGGATCGCTACGGACGGGCCCGGGTGGTCAACTGGGCCATGGCGGTGAGCGGGAGCTGCTGCCTCCTGGCGGGCTTCCTGTTCGGGGCCTCGCTCTGGATCCTGCTGCCGTTCCTCCTGGTGTGGAGCGTGGCAGTGATCGCCGACTCGGCCCAGTTCAGCGCGCTGCTGACGGAGGGGGTGCCTCCCCACGCCGTGGGGACGGCGCTGACGCTGCAGGTGTCACTGGGGTTCCTGCTGACGATGGCCAGCATCCAGCTGATACCGGCGCTGGTGGGGGTGTTCGGATGGCGATGGGGCTTTGCGGTGCTCGCACTGGGGCCCGCGATGGGGATTGCGGCGATCCGGAAGATCGGGAGTGCCGCCAGCCCCCGCTCGACCTGAGGGTGCTCCTCGGGGGGCCGTCGGGGGCCCGACCGGCGCCATGCCCGGCCCGCGCCTCACCCTAGACTCACCGCCCCGGTTCCTTCCCCAGGAACTGCCACTTCAACAGGCTGAACGCCTCCCGTCGGACCACCTCAAGGGGGCCGGCAAGCCCGACCCGGCAATCGGCATTTTTCTCGTGCACCAGGGTGGGCACGATCTCGGTGTAGGTCACCTCGCAGCTCGCGGAGACCAGCCCGCCCCGGGCATTTCTCGGGACCTTGGTCAACGCCGCCCGCGACCGCCAGAGCAGCCCCGTGCCGGCGTGCAGGAAGATCGATCCCTCCCAGTCGGTGCTCCCGATCCGCTCGGCCGGGGCAAAGTCGATCCGGATCACCCGAACCGAATCGAGAACTTCCTCGCCACGGACCCAGAGACAGTGGTTGTCGCGGAACTCCTTCTTGGCGATGTCCGATGTCAGGAAGTACTGGATCACCGCCGGCCGGCCCGCCCGGGCAACCATCACGCGGCCCCGCCGGTAGCCTTCGGTCTCCTCGCTCCGGCTCGTCAGGGTGTCCCAGCGAAACCAGAGGGCGCTGTCCTGGGCGGTGAAACCGGCCCGGAGCACCTCGAAGCTGCTCACCAGCGGGTATTCCCTGGCCATGGCCAGGAGCCGCTCCCCGTTGGTCACCGCCTGGTCCAAGATCGCCTGCGCCTCGACGGAATGTTCCTGTTTCCGGGGATCGAGGCAGACGGTCGCCGTCACGATCACCTCCGGCAACACCAGGGCCTGGCGCCTGACTTCAATCACCAGCGGAGCCGGGGAGGGAGCAAAGTCCTCCCGGACCACCCGGAGCAGCAGGGTCAGTGGTGCATAGCCGATCTGCCGCACCTGCAGGCTGTGTTCACCCGGATCGATCCCCGCCAGGCTGAATCGTCCCGATTCCGAGGTGAAGGCCCGGGCATCCTGTTCGCCGATGAGCACGAGGGCGTATCGCACCGGTTGGCCAGTCTCGATGTCGCGGACCAGCCCGGTCACCATTCCCGATTGCAGGCGCGCGCTGACCTGGGCTGCGGCCGGTCGGGCGCCACCCAACAGGACCGCCAGGGCCAGAATCCCGGCCAATCTTGTCCCACATCGGGCACCGGTGCCATATTCCATCATGCGGATCACCACCTGGACCGAGTATTCCCTCATCATCTCCATCCACCTGGCGCGCCGTGGCCAGACCCAGGCGAGCCCGGTCGCGGCCAGGGAACTGGCGGAGACCGAGCGATTGCCGGCCGACTATGTCGAGCAGATCCTCCTCCGGCTGCGGCGCGCCGGCCTGGTGGAGAGCGTCCGGGGCGCCAAGGGCGGCTACCTGCTGGCCCGGGCCGCCGAGGCGATCAGCGTGCGGGACGTCATGACCGCCTCCGAGCACCAGACCTTCGAGATGAACTGCGACTCGCACCGCGTGGACGAGGAGCGGTGCAGCCCCGACAGTTCCTGCTCCATCCGCCCGGTCTGGCAGGCCCTCCAGCGCCGCGTCGACGATCTGCTCAGCAGTGTCACCCTGGCCGACCTCATGCGCGAGGAATCCCAGGTTCAGGAACTGGTGACCCTGACTGGCGCCGGTGCCGCGTCGGCCCACTGATCCCGCGCCCGACCTGGATGATCCCGACCCGGCGCAGGCGCCGGGTCGTTTTGTTTGACTCTCGAGAGATGCCATGAACTTCGCCCCGGATGAACTTCTCCGCTACTCCCGCCACCTGACCCTTCCCGAGGTGGGGGTGGCGGGGCAGGAGCGCCTGCGCGCCGCCAGGGTGCTGCTCGTCGGGGCGGGCGGACTGGGGTCGCCTGCCGCGATGTACCTGGCTGCGGCCGGGGTGGGTACCCTTGGTCTCGTTGAGTTCGATACAGTGGACCTCTCCAACCTCCAGCGCCAGGTCCTCCACGGAACGGGGGCGGTGGGCCGTCCCAAGCTCGAATCGGCGCGGGAGCGTCTTGCCGACCTGAATCCCCATGTCGAGGTCGTGCCCCATCCCGTCCAGCTCAGCAGCGAGAATGCCCTCGATCTCCTCCGGCCCTGGGACATCATCCTCGACGGCAGCGACAACTTCCCCACCCGCTACCTCGTCAATGACGCCTGCGTGCTGCTGGGCAAGCGGTACGTCTACGGCAGCATCTTTCGCTTCGATGGCCAGGTCTCGGTGTTCGGGGCCCCCGGTGGGCCGTGCTACCGCTGCCTCTTCGCCGAGCCACCCCCGGCGGGGCTGGTCCCGAGCTGTGCCGAGGCCGGCGTGCTCGGCGTCCTGCCGGGCATCATCGGGAGTCTCCAGGCCTTGGAGGCGATCAAGCTGGTCCTCGGCATCGGCGATCCGCTGGTCGGCCGTCTGGTCCTGTTCGATGCCCTCGCCCTGAAGTTCCGCGAGCTCGCCGTCCACCGGGATCCCGCGTGCGCGGTCTGCGGCGATGCCCCCTCGGTCCGCGGGTTGATCGACTACGCCGCCTTCTGCGGGGTGGGCGCGCCGAAGCCCGAGACCGGGGACATCACCCCGCGCGAGCTGCAGGCGGCGCTTCAGTCCCCCCAGCCGCCACTGGTCCTCGACGTCCGCGAAGAGTGGGAGTACCGGATCGGCCGGATCGAGGGCTCGCTGCTGGTCCCCCTCCACGAGCTCCCGGCACGGGTCGGCGAGCTTGATCCCCGCCGCGAGATCGTGGCGCTCTGCCACCACGGCCTCCGGTCGCGCACCGCGCAACAGTTCCTGTTGGGTGCGGGATTCCATGCCGTCCGCAATCTGGCGGGCGGGATCGACCGGTGGTCCGTGGAGATTGAAGGCGGGAAGGGGAGGTATTGAGGGTGCCGGGTGCCGGTGAATCCCTGCCGTAGGGGGTATTGACTCAAACGCAATCCTGCACACCTTCCGCCCCGCTGCCCCGCTGCCCCGCTGCCCCGCTGCCCCGCTGCCCCGCTGCCCCGCTGCCCCGCTGCCTCTTGCGCCTCCCGGGTTCGGGCCGTAACCTCTCCTTGGACCCCGTCCATCTGGATGTTTCGGCCCCACTGCGATCCCTTCTCGGGAGGATTCCGTGCCTGAGCTGACCGACCGCCGCACCGCCCGCCGGCTGACGTACGACGAGATCCGGACCGCCCGGCTCCGGCTGCAGGGCCTGGAATGCACCGTCCTGGATGTCGGGAGGGAAGGGGTGCGATACGAATTGCCGGCCCTGCCGGTCCGGCCGGCCGCCAGCGTGCATTTCGAGGGGGAACTCGAGCTGGTCTGCGGCGATCGCGTCCCCGTCCTGGGACGGGTGGTCCGGACCTATGGGACCGTGGCGGCCGCCCACCTCGACAGCCCGACCCTGACCGAACTCCAGCTCGCCCGCGAGCGGGAATACGTCCGCCAGATCCTCCGGAGCCGCACGGGACGCTCAGAGGAACGCCGGCGCTGGCGTTCCCCGGTCGATTCCCTGCTGCCCCACGAACCCCGCCGCAGCGAGGCCTGACCGGTCGCCACGGGCCGACACCCTCGCTGGAAGCCAAGAAGGCTCCCGACCTGCGGTCGGGAGCCTTCTTGCGTGTCCGGGATCTGCGAGTGCCGAAGGGGGGACTCGAACCCCCACGGGCTTGCGCCCACTGCGCCCTGAACGCAGCGCGTCTACCAATTCCACCACTTCGGCTCAAGGGGCGCAAAGGTATCCGGAGGATGCCAGCCGCGTCAAGCCGTGCGTTGCCTGCCCCCCTCGCTCGTCCTATCTTCTGGTGCATACGCGACTTATGAGCGACAAGGCAGCGCCGGCCAAGCCGGCACGGATCTCGGTGGCCCGAAACCCGCGGGCGACCCATGACTACCATGTCCTCGAGACCTGGGAGACCGGCATCGTGCTCAGTGGTACGGAGGTCAAGTCGCTGCGCCAGGGGAAGGCCTCGATCAAGGAGGCCTTCGCCGTGGTTCGCAAGGGCGAGGTCTGGCTCGAGGGGATGCACATCACCCCCTACGAGCAGGGCAACCGCTGGAACCACGTGCCGGTGCGCGCCCGGAAGCTGCTGATGCACCGGCGCGAAATCGAGAAGCTGATCGGCGCCACCGAACAGAAGGGGCTGACGCTCGTGCCACTGGAACTCTACTTCTCGCGGGGACGGGCCAAGGTGGCCCTGGCGCTGGGCCGCGGCAAGAAGCTCCACGACAAGCGCGCCGACCTCAAGAAGCGCATCGCCGACCGGGAGGTGGCCCGGGCGATGAAGGGGCGGGGTTGAGCTTGGGCTGCGGGTCTCGGGTGCCGGGTGGCGGTGGGGCACCCCTGCGCCGCTGGTTCGGTGCGCTGGGCCACCTCCCGCTCTGGCTGATGGTGTCCTCCACGGGCCCCGCCGCGGAACTCGCCTCCACCGCACCCACCGTGCTGACCGTCTCCACCCTCTCCGGCGAGACCCGGGTGCGGGTGCGCCTCGACTCGCGGGTCGGTCCGCTGGTGGCCGCCCCGGCGCTCGTCGCCGCACTCGGCGGGACCCAGCGCCACGACGGGACCTGGGCCGACGTCACGGTCGCCCGCCAGCCCTTCCGGTTCCTCATCGAGTCGCCGATCCTGACCATCGGGGCCACCCGCCGACCGCTCGCTGCTCCGGCGCGCCTGGTGCGGGACACCCTCTACCTGCCGCTGCAGTTCGTCGCCGAGGTGCTGCCCCGGACCCTGAGTGCGGTCTACCGGTACGATCCGGTGGCGGCCCGCCTGACCGAGATTCCGGGACGCGCCATCGCCGCCGGCAACACCCCTCCGGCCGGTGCCACCCCCGCGCCACCCCCGGCCCCGGCCCCGGCGGCGCCGGCCCGCGATCCGGACCTCCTGCCCAACGGCCTCCGGAAGGGGCACGTGATCGCGATCGATCCGGGCCACGGCGGGGTCGATCCCGGCAACCGGGGCGTCGGCCTGCCGGCCGGGATAACCGAGAAGGACATCAACCTCCAGGTGGGCCTGCTCCTCCGCGACGAGCTCCAGCGACGGGGGATCGGCGTGCGGATGACCCGCACCACCGACACCCTGATCAACCTCTTCCAGCGCGCGCCCCGCTCCTGCCGCGACGACTGCGTCCTGTTCGTCAGCATCCACGTGAACTCGCTCGACCGGCGGCCGGGGTATACCAGCGCCCGGGGCTTCGAGACGTTCGTCTTCTCCGAGGCGCGCACCGAGGACGCCCGCCGCGTGGCCCAGATGGAGAACGACGCCATGCGGTTCGAAGTCCCCGATGGCTCGGCCCAGCCGACCGGCCTCGACTTCATCCTGCGCGACCTCCAGCTCAACGAGCACCTGCGGGAGTCGGTCCGCGCCGCGGAGCTCATGCAGTCCCACCTGCAGGAGGTCCATTCCGGGCCGAATCGCGGGGTCAAGCACGGCCAGCTCGCGGTACTCAACACCGCCCGGCGACCGGCGGTGCTCGTCGAACTCGGCTTTGCGACCAACACCACCGACGCGCGGCTGATGACCTCGCGCCAGGGACAGCGCAACCTCTCCCTCGCGCTGGCCGATGCCGTCATCTCCTACCTGCGGGAGTACGAACGCCGCCTTGGCACCGCCGCCCCCGGGGAAGGACCTCGGTGAGCGCGGCGCTCGCGCGCACCGTCTTCGGCACCGCGTTCCAGAACCCGCTCCTCCTGGCCGCCGGGACCGCCGGGTTCGGGCAGGAGCTCGCTGGAGTCATCGACCTGGAGCGCCTCGGGGGGATCGTGACCAAGGCGGTCTCGCTCCAGCCCCGGGCGGGGAATGCCGCGCCCCGGGTCGCCGAGTTCCGCGGCGGGATGATGAATTCCGTCGGGCTGGCCAACCCGGGTCTCGACGGCGTCCGCCAGGGCAAGCTGCCGTGGCTCGCCACCCACCTGCAGCGCGCCCGGGTCCTCGTCAACGTGGTCGGTTTTCGGGAGTCGGAGTACGCGGAGGTGGTCGCCGGACTCGACGGGGAACCGGGGTTCCTCGGCTATGAACTCAACCTTTCCTGCCCCAACACCGCCGCGGGTGGGATCGAGTTCGGCGCGGATCCCGTCGCCGTGGGCCGGATCGTCGCCGCCTGCCGCCGGGCGACCCGCCGCCCCCTCGTCGTCAAGATCTCGCCGGCCCTTCCGGACATCGTCGCCATCGCACTCGCCGCGCGCGACGCCGGTGCCGACGGGGTCAGTCTCGTCAACACCCTGCCGGGGTACCTGTTCCGGCCCGGCGGCCGGGAACCCCGGCTGGGCAACGGGAACGGAGGCGTCTCGGGACCGGCCCTGCTGCCGGTGGGCATCCTGGCCACCCGGCGGGTCGCGGAGCGGACCGGGGGAGAGTTCCCCATCATCGGGGTCGGTGGGGTCACCACCGCCGCCGATGTCCGGCAGTACCTGGCCGCCGGGGCCCAATTGGTGGCGGTCGGGACGGCCTGCCTGGCCGATCCCAGGCAGCCCGGGCGAATCCTCCACGGCTTGGAGCGCCACCATGGCTGAACTGGTCCTGGCCCTCGACCTCCCCAGCGGGGCGGACGCCCTGCGCCTCCTCGATCGCGTCTCCACCCTTCGGTGGGTCAAGGTCGGCTCGGTGCTGATGACCCGCGAAGGCGCACCGCTGATCCGGGAACTGGTCGGGCGCGGGTTGCAGGTCTTCCTGGACCTCAAGTGGCACGACATCCCCAACACCGTCCGCGGCGCCGTCGCCGCCGCGCGGGACCAGGGGGTGGCGATGGTCACCGTGCACACGCTGGGCGGGGCGGAGATGATGGCCGCCGCCGCCGAAGCAGCAGGACCGGGCCTTGGCGTTGTCGGCGTGACGGTGCTGACGTCCCACGATGCGCCGGGCTATGCCCGCGCCACCGGGCGCGAGGCCGTCGACCTCGAGGGGGAGGTCGCCCGGCAGGCCGGCCATGCCATCCAGGCGGGGCTGCGAGGGGTGGTCTGCTCGCCCCTCGAGCTGCCCTCGGTGAACCGGGTCGTGCCGGAAGGGACCTGGGTGGTGGTCCCCGGGATCCGGCGGGCCGGGGATGCCGCCGGCGACCAGGCCAGGATCGCTGGCCCCGCCGAGGCGGTCGCCGCCGGGGCCACCCACCTCGTGGTCGGGCGCCCCATTCTCGATGCCCCGGATCCTGCCGCGATGGTGGGTCGGTTTCTGCAGGAGATCGGGTGAGGGAGACCGGCTGGCATCGCCTCCGGGAGGCGCTCCGCCGTCCGCGACCCCTCCCGGTCCTCCAGTTACCGGGGACGCTGATGCTCGTGGGTGCGTGGATCGGGGTGGGGGGCCCGGCTCCCGCGTGGACTGATGCCGGGCGGGCGGTGGAGGGCCCAGCGGGGCCGGTTCCCCTCCTGCTGGCGGCACCGTCCCGGCTGACCAGCCTCGTCCAGGGCACCTTTCGCGAAGTGGTCGAGTCGGCCCGGCTGGCCTGGACGGAGCAGGACGCAGCGGCCATCGTCCGGACCAGCCGCCAGATCCTGCTGCAGCTGCCGGGTGCCGAGGCCAGGGCTTCGGTGGGCCGGGACCAGGCGATCCGGCTGGTCGAGGGCATTCTCCGTCGGACCGAGGGGATCGTGGTGCGGGTCCAGACCGCGCGGGAGGTCGGGCCCGGTCAGGGGTACGCGGAACTCGTTCGACAGTATAGGGTTACCGGGATTGACGAGGTCCGGAACCAGCGGATCCTGCTGGCGTTCCGGGAGGCCGCTGCCGGGGGGGGGTGGCAGCTGGTGGAACTTCGTATCCTGCAGGCCGGTCAGTGACTTGCGTGGTCCCGAAACCGGTTCTATATTCCAAAGCTGCTCAATAACCGGTGCGATTCAGCTTCTGGAGCGTGGTGTGAAGGTACGGTCAAGTGTCAAGCCGATTTGCGAACACTGCAAGGTGATTCGCCGGCAGGGTGTGGTCCGCGTGATCTGCAAGCGGAATCCCAAGCACAAGCAACGGCAGGGTTGATCATGGCACGC
Source organism: Gemmatimonadales bacterium (assembly GCA_048499805.1). Lineage (GTDB taxonomy): Bacteria > Gemmatimonadota > Gemmatimonadetes > Gemmatimonadales > GWC2-71-9 > JAWXBA01. The sequence continues at coordinate 251,394 of JASNZF010000006.1, forward strand.
ATTGCAGGGGTGGACCTTCCCCGGGAAAAGCGTGTGGAGATCGCGCTGACCTACATCTTTGGCATCGGCCGGTCGACCAGCGCGAAGCTGTTGGCCGACACCGGGGTCAGTCCGGACGCGCGGGTGCGCGACCTGAGTGACGCCGAGGTGGCCCGGCTGCGCCAGCTGATCGAGCGCTCGGTCAAGGTGGAGGGGAGCCTCCGGACCGAGGTGGCGATGAACATCAAGCGCTTGATGGACATCGGCTCCTATCGTGGCACTCGGCACCGCCGGGGACTGCCCGTGCGCGGCCAGCGTACCCATACCAACGCTCGCACCAAGAAGGGCCCCCGTCGGGCCATCGCGGGCAAGAAGAAAGTCACCAAGAAGTAATCCATGACGAATCCGACTCCGACCCGGGCTCCGGGTGCAAAGCGTGGCAAGAAGGTGGTCGAGGCCGAAGGCATCGCCCACATTTCGGCCACCTTCAACAACGTCCTGATCACGATCACCGACATGCGGGGCAATGCCCTCGCCTGGGGCACCGCCGGCAAGGCGGGCTTCAAGGGCTCCAAGAAGTCGACCCCGTTCGCCGCCACCGTCGCCGCCGAGAACTGCGGGCGCGAGGCGATGAACCTGGGCGTGCGCAAGGTGCACGTGCTGGTGCAGGGCCCGGGCAGCGGCCGCGAGTCGGCCATCCAGGCGCTGGCCTCGGCCGGCCTCAAGGTCGCCTCCATCAAGGACGTGACCCCAATTCCCCACAATGGGTGCCGGCCGCCCAAGAAGCGGCGGGTCTGAGTCATGCGCTATTCGGGTCCTGCCTGCCGGCTCTGCCGCCGTGAGGGCACCAAGCTGTTCCTGAAGGGGTCGCGCTGCCTGACCGAGAAGTGCGCCATTGATCGCCGCGGCTACGCCCCCGGCCAGCATGGCAACGCCGGCGGCGGGCGAATCAAGAAGATGTCGGAGTATGCCAAGCAGCTCCGGGAGAAGCAGAAGGTGAAGCGGATGTACGGCCTCTCCGAGCGCCAGTTCCGCAACACCTACGTGGAAGCCAGCACCAAGCCGGGCGTGAAGGGCACCAACCTGCTCGTCGCGCTCGAAACTCGGCTCGACAACATGGTCTACCGGATCGGCCTCGCGGCCAGTCGCCGGCAGGCCCGCCAGCTCGTGATGCACGGGCACGTCCAGGTCAACGGCAACCGGGTGAACATTCCCTCCTTCCGGGTCAAGCCGGGGATGGAAGTGCGCGTGGCGCCGGACAGCCGCGAGATCGTGCCGGTCAAGCTGGCCAAGGAGAGCGCCGCCCGCGGGGGTCCGCTCTCGTGGGTGTCGGTGGACCTCGAGAAGAGCGCCGGGCGCCTCCTCGAATACCCGACCCGCGACACCATTCCGGTGAACGCGCAGGAGCAGCTCATCGTTGAGCTCTACTCGAAGTAACGACGGACGGATCATGACCATTGACATGACCGGGCTGGTTCGCCCGCACCTCGTCGAGATGACGAAGCGGGAGGACAATCCCAACATCGCCGAGTTCCGGCTCCAGCCACTGGAGCGGGGCTTTGGCCATACCTTCGGCAACGCCCTCCGGCGGCTGCTCCTGTCGTCGCTGCAGGGCAGCGGCGTCTGGGCGTTCCGCATGGACGGCGTGGTCCACGAGCACCAGACGGTGCAGGGTGTCCTCGAGGACGTCCACCAGATCGTCCAGCGCCTCAAGGCACTGACCCTGGTCCTCGCCCCCGATGTCGACACCGCCGTGCTGCGCATCAAGCGCGATGGCGCCGGCCCCGTCTATGCCCGCGACATCATGGAGAGCGGCGGGGTGACCGTCGTCAATCCCGACCACCTGCTGTTCACCGTCCAGGAGGACCGGGAGGTGAACTGCGAGCTCTTCGTCAACAAGGGCCGGGGCTACGTCGAGGCCGAGATGCATCCCCTCGACCGCTCCCTGCCGGTCGACACCGTCCGGATCGACGCCATCTACAACCCGGTCCGGCGCGCCAACTTCGCCGTCAGCGATACCCGCGTCGGGCAGCGGACCGACTACGACCGCCTGGCCGTGACCGTCGAGACCGACGGCACCGTGACCCCCGAGGACGCCATCGCGTATGCGGCGGCCCTGGCCCAGGAACACTTCCGGTACTTCGTCGAGTTCGGCAAGGTCCCGCAGCAGCGCCCCGCCTTCGCGGAGGGCACCTCGGCCAGCGGCACCCTGCAGCAGCGGCTCGGCCGGCTGATCGATGACTTCGGCCTCTCGGTCCGGTCGCTCAATTCCCTGAAGAACTCCAACATCCGGACCCTCAAGGACCTGGTGGAGTTCTCCCAGGAGGACCTCCTGAAGGTCAAGAACGTCGGCGAGAAGGCCCTCCAGGAAATCGCCGAACTGCTGCAGCGTGAAGGCCTCAACTTCAGCATGGAGTTCGAGGAGCTCGAGGGTGACCTGCGCGTCATGAAGGCCGGAACCGCCCCCCTCATGCAGCCGATCGCCGCCGCCGACGAGGAGAGTGACTGATGCGGCATCGCGCCAAGGGACGGCAGCTGTCCCGGACGTCCAGCCATCGCCGGGCCCTGCTCAACAACATGGCCACCAGCCTGTTCGAGCACGAGCGGATCGTGACCACCGAGGCCAAGGCCAAGGAACTGCGGCCCTTTGCCGAGAAGCTCATCACCCTGGCGCGCCGGGGTGACCTGCACGCCCGGCGCCTGGTCGAGCGCAAGGTGAAGGACCGGGCCGTGCTCTCCAAGCTCTTCGCCGAGATCGGCCCGCGCTTCGCCGGCCGCCCCGGTGGCTATACCCGCATCCTCAAGCTCGGCCATCGGCCCGGCGATGGCGCCGACCAGGCGCGCATCGAGCTCCTCGCGGAGTGAGGCCGTCCGGGCAGGTGACCGATATGCGAAAGGGGACCCGAGGGTCCCCTTTTTTGCAGCCGAGCGCGAATCCGCCGCGCGTCCCGCCGAACCGCTCAGCTCGCCTTGGCGACCTTGCCGCTCTTGATGCACTGGGTGCAGACGCGCACCCGGCGGGGCAGCCCCTCGGACAGGACGCGGACGGTCTGGAGATTCGGAAACCAGCGCCGCTTCCGGCGGTTGTTCGCGTGGCTGACGTGGTTGCCGGTAGTCGGCCCCTTGCCACACATCGTGCAAACCCGTGCCATACGACTCATCTCCGGAAAAGTGCAGTGTCACAACGTTTTGACCGAGCCCTGCAATATACCATGAGGCCAATCCCGACACAACCAGACCGGAGGGTGCGTGCCTAAGGCGCTGATTACCGGGGTCACCGGCCAGGATGGCTCCTATCTGGCGGAGTTCCTCCTCGACAAGGGGTACGAGGTCTCGGGGATGGTCCGGCGGACCAGCCACCACTCCTACGAGCGGATCGGGCACCTCCTGGACCGGCTCCAGATCGTGGCCGCCGACCTGCTGGACCAGCACTCCCTGACCCAGGTGCTCCAGGCGGTGCAGCCGGACGAGGTCTACAACCTCGCCGCCCAGTCCTACGTCCCCACCTCGTTCACCCAGCCGGTCCTCACGGGGGAGTTCACCGCCCTGGGGGTGACCCGGATCCTGGAGGCGGTGCGGCTGGCGTGCCCCGGCGCCCGGTTCTACCAGGCCAGTTCCAGCGAAATGTTCGGCAAGGTGACCGAGACCCCCCAGCACGAGGGCACCGCCTTCCACCCCCGCTCGCCCTACGGCGTCGCCAAGGTGTACGGACACTGGATCACGGTGAACTACCGGGAGTCCTACGGCCTGTATGCGGTCAGCGGGATCCTCTTCAACCACGAATCGCCCCGCCGCGGCATCGAGTTCGTGACCCGCAAGGTCTCCGACGGGGTGGCGCGCATCAAGCTCGGCCTGGCCACTGCACTGCGCCTGGGCAACCTCGAGGCCCGGCGCGACTGGGGCTTCGCCGGCGACTACGTGGACGCGATGTGGCGCATGCTCCAGCAGCCCGAGCCCGCCGACTACGTGATCGGAACGGGTGAGACCCACAGCGTGGGCGAGCTGGTCGAGGTGGCCTTCCAGCATGTCGGGCTCGACTGGCGCAAGCATGTGGTCCAGGACCCTGCCTTCATGCGCCCCGCCGAGGTGGACCTCCTCCAGGCCGACCCGAGCCGGGCTCGGGAGGGGCTGGGGTGGACCCCGACCGTGACCTTCGAGGAACTGGTCCGGATGATGGTGGATGCCGACCTCCAGCGGCTTGCCGGGCGGTGATGCACCTCCTGGTGACCGGGGCGGACGGCTTCGTGGGGCGGTGGCTGGTGCGGGAGGCGGTGGCGCAGGGATGGCGGGTGACGGCCGCGATCGGTCCCGGCGGCGCCGCGCCGGAGGCGTGGCTCACCCCGACCGAGGTGGCGCAGGTCCGGACCATTCCCGCCGACATCACCGTCGCCGCCGACCTTGCCCGCCTGGCCAGGGTCGAGGCCCAGGCGGTGGTGCACCTGGCCGCCCTCTCCTCGGGTGCGGCGGCGCGCCGGGACCCCGACGGTGCGATGCGGGTCAATGGGATCGCCACCGTCCAGCTGCTCGAGGCGATCGGCGACGCCGGGCGCCAGCCCACCTTCCTCTTCGTCTCGACCGGCGAGGTGTACGGGGCGGGGCACACGACCCCGATCCGGGAGGATGCCCCGCTGGCGCCGGTCTCGCCCTACGCGGCCAGCAAGCGGGCCGCCGAGCCCGCGGTCCTCGACCTCGGGATCCCGGCGATCGTCGCCCGGGCCTTTCCCCACTCGGGGCCGGGGCAGTCCACGGCCTTCGTACTTCCCGCCTTCGCCGCCCGGCTGCGGGAGGCGAAGCGGCTGGGCCAGCGGGAGATTCCGGTCGGCAACCTCGAGGTGACCCGGGACTTCCTCGACGTCCGCGACGTGGCGCGAGCCTACCTGCTCCTCCTGATCCACGGCCGGCCGGGGGAATGCTACAACGTCGCCAGCGGGGTGGGTCGCCCGCTGCGGGACTGCTTCCGGCAGATCGCCGCCCTGGTCGGGGTGGACGCCGAGCCGGTCGAGGATGCATCGCTGGTCCGACCTGCCGATATTCCGGTCCTGGTCGGCGACGCCGGCAAGCTCCGGGCGGCCACCGGCTGGCAGCCGACCATCGCCTTCGAACAGACACTCCAGGATCTCATCGATGCCCAAGCGCACTGACCTCAAGTCCATCCTCCTGATCGGTTCCGGCCCGATTGTCATCGGGCAGGGCGCCGAGTTCGACTACTCGGGCACCCAGGCGGCACGGGCGCTCCGGGAGGAGGGGTACCGGGTCATCCTGGTGAACTCGAACCCCGCCACCATCATGACCGATCCCGAGGTGGCGGACCGGACCTACGTGGAGCCGGTCACCCCCGAGTGGGTGGAGAAGGTGATCGCCCGGGAGCGTCCCGACGCCCTGCTGCCGACGATGGGAGGGCAGACGGCCCTGAACGTCGCGATGGCCCTGGTGCGGAACGGGGTGCTCGAGAAGTACGGGGTGGAGCTGATCGGGGCCAACGAGCGGGCCATCCGGGTGGCGGAGGATCGCCAGGAATTTGCCGACGCGATGCTGCGGATCGGGCTGGCGACCCCGCAGGGGCACACGGTGCACACCTTCGAAGAGGGGCTCGCCGCGGTGGAGGTGACCGGCTATCCCGCAATCCTGCGCCCCAGCTTCACGCTGGGCGGCAGCGGCGGCGGCATCGCCTACAACCGGGCGGAGTTCGAGGCCCTCCTCCGGCACGGCCTGGAGCTCTCCCCGGTCACCTCCGTCCTGGTGGAGCGCAGCATCATCGGCTGGAAGGAGTACGAGCTGGAGGTGATGCGCGACGGGGCGGACAACGTGGTGATCGTCTGCTCGATCGAGAACATCGACGCGATGGGGGTCCACACCGGCGACTCGATCACCGTGGCACCGGCGATGACCCTTTCCGACCGCGAGTACCAGGCGATGCGGGACGCCGCTTGCAAGATCATCCGCGAGGTGGGCGTCGAGGCCGGCGGCTGCAACATCCAGTTCGCGGTCGACCCCGCGACCGGCGAGCAGCTGGTGATCGAGATGAACCCGCGGGTGTCGCGCTCCTCCGCGCTGGCCTCCAAGGCCACCGGCTTCCCGATCGCCCGGATCGGGACCAAGGTGGCGGTCGGCTACCGGCTCGACGAGCTGCCCAACGACATCACCAAGACGACCCCGGCCTCGTTCGAGCCGGTGCTCGACTACGTCGTGGTCAAGATCCCCCGGTTCGCCTTCGAGAAGTTCCCCGCGGCGGACCCGACCCTCACCACCCAGATGAAGTCGGTCGGGGAGGCGATGGCGATCGGCCGCACCTTCAAGGAGGCGCTCCAGAAGGGGTTTCGTGGGCTGGAGATCGATCGTCCCGGGTGGACCATCGGCGCCACCCTGGCCGACGATCGCCTGCGCGACGACTCGCGGGAGGCGCTGCTCGCCGCGCTCCGGACCCCGACGCCCGAGCGGCTGTTCCAGGTGAAGCGGGCGATGCTGGCGGGGATTCCCATCGCCGACCTCGCGGCCGCCTCGGGGATCGATCCCTGGTTCCTGTTCCAGCTCCAGGAGCTGGTGGACGCCGAGACCGACTGGGTGGCGCGCCGCGGGGCCCTCCAGTCCGCGGATGACGCCACCCGGGCCGGGGCGCTGCGCGCCATGAAGCGCCTCGGGTTCAGCGACCGCCAGCTGGGCGACCTCTGGCAGATGGACGAGGCCGCGATGCGCGCGGAGCGCCACCGGCTGGGAATCCGGCCGGTGTACAAGATGGTGGATACCTGCGCCGGCGAGTTCCCGTCGGCCACGCCCTACCTGTACTCCAACTACGACGAGGAGAACGAGAGCCGTGCCGCCGGGGACCGGACCGTGATCATCCTCGGCTCCGGGCCGAACCGGATCGGGCAGGGGGTGGAGTTTGACTACTGCTGTGTCCGCGCCACCCTGGCGTTCCGGGAGATGGGCTACCGGACGGTGATGGTGAACTCGAATCCCGAGACGGTCTCGACCGACTTCGACATCTCCGACAGCCTCTACTTCGAGCCGCTGACGCTCGAGGATGTCCTCGAAATCGTCGCCCTCGAGCAGCCCATGGGGGTGGTGGTCCAGTTCGGGGGCCAGACCCCGCTGCGGCTGGCGCGCGGGCTGGAGGCCGCCGGGGTGCGGATCCTGGGCACCAGCCCCGAGGCGATCGACCGGGCCGAGGATCGGGGCCGGTTCGAGGCGATCACCCGGGAGCTGGACATCCCCCAGCCGCCCAACGGCACCGCCGAGACAGTGGCCGAGGCCGAGGCGGCGGCGGAACGGATCGGGTACCCGGTGCTGCTCCGCCCCAGCTACGTCCTGGGCGGGCGGGCGATGATGATCGTCTACGATGCCGCCTCCCTCCGGGAGTTCTTCGAGGTGGCCGCACGGGTCGCGCCGGGACACCCGGTCCTGATCGACAAGTTCCTCGAAGACGCCTTCGAGGCCGACGTCGATGCCCTCAGCGACGGTACCCGGTGCATCATCGGCGGGGTCATGCAGCACATCGAGGACGCCGGGATCCACTCGGGCGACTCGGCCTGCGTGCTGCCGCCATTCCTGATCAGCGAGCCACAGGTGGCCCAGATGCGCGAGTACACCCGGGCCTTTGCCAGGGCCCTCGGGGTCGTCGGGCTGCTGAATGTCCAGTACGCCGTGAAGGACGGGGTGGTGTACGTCCTCGAGGTGAATCCGCGGGCCTCCCGCACGGTGCCCTTCGTCTCCAAGACCACCGGCATCCCGCTCGCCTCCATGGCCGCGCGGGTGATGGTGGGCCAGACCCTCGATGACCTCGGGCTCCGCGACGACGTGCGGCAGCCCTACGTCGCGGTCAAGGAGGCAGTCTTCCCGTTCACCAAGCTGGCCGGGGTGGACATGATCCTCGGGCCGGAGATGCGCTCGACCGGCGAGGTGATGGGGATTGCGGAGAGCTTCGGGATGGCGTTTGCCAAGGCGCAGGTTTCCGTCGACGGCGCCCTGCCCCTCGAGGGGACGGTCTTCATCACCGTCAACGACCACGACAAGCCGCAGGTCCTGCCGATCGCCCGGCGGCTGCACGACCTCGGGTTCACGCTCGCGGCGACGGCGGGCACCGCCGCGGCGCTGGAGGCCGTCGGCATCCCGGCCACCCGGGTCCTCAAGGTTCACGAGGGACGGCCCAACGTGATCGACCTGGTGGTCTCCGGCCAGGTGCACCTGCTGATCAACACGCCCCTGGGCAAGCTGACCCAGCAGGACGACTATCGCCTGCGCCGGGCCGCCCTCCAGCACCGGGTGCCCTACACCACCACCATGTCCGCGGCCAGCGCGGCCTGCGATGCGATCACCGCCCTCAAGCAGTCCGCCGGCGAGGTCCGCTCGCTGCAGGAGTGGCACGAGATGGCCCGGGCCGCGGGACCGGCGGAATGAACGCTCGGCACCCGGGGTTCCTCGCTGACCTCCAGGCCGGCGTGCGCGGCTCGGTGCGGGCGGTGGATGCCCTGGGCCGGTACACGACCTATCGGATCGGGGGGCCGGGGACCGTCTTCGCGCCGGCCGACGCCGAGGATGCCGTGGCCGCCACGCGACTGGCCAACCGGCTCGGGGTCCCCTGGTTTGCGCTCGGGCTCGGCTCGAACATCCTCCTGCCCGACCAGGGGATGGACGCCCTCGTCATCCGGATCGGGAAGGGGCTCGACGCCGTGCGGCAGGACGAGGGGTCCTGGACCCTGGGAGCAGGCCTCCCCGCACCGCTGGCTGCCCGCAGGACCGCCGCGGCGGGATGGGCCGGGCTCCACATGATGGTCGGCGTCCCGGGGACCGTGGGCGGTGGCGTGTTCATGAACGCCGGCTGCCACGGCGGCGACTGGAGCCGGGTGGTGCGCGAGGTCACCGTCGTCGACGCCGGTGGCGAGTCGCGAGTCATTCCCGGCGACCGGATCCCCTTCGGCTACCGGCGCAGCGGCCTGCGGGGACTGCTCATCCTCGAGACCCGCGTCGCGCTGGAGCCGGCGGCCCCCGAGGAGCTGGAGGCCGAGCTTGCGAAGCTCTTTGCATGGCGGCAGGCCGGCACCCCGTTCAACCAGCCCTGCTGCGGGAGCGTCTTCGCCAATCCCGCCTGGCCCGAGGGGGCGCCCGCCTCCGGTCCCCGGACGGCGGGGCAGTTGATCGAGGCGGCCGGCTTCAAGGGGCGTCGCGTGGGTGGCGTCGAGGTCAGCCCGATGCACGCCAACTACTTCGTCAACACCGGTGGGGGGACCGCCGCCGATGTGCAGGCCCTGATCGGCGAGGTCCAGTCCGGCGTCGCCCAGCGCTTCGGCGTCACCCTGGAGCCCGAGGTGAAGGTGATCGCCCCCGATGGGCGGTATGTTTAGGCGGGTCAGCGGGTCAGCGGGTCAGCGGGTCAGCGGGTCAGCGGGTCAGCGGGTCAGCGGGTCAGCGGGTCGGCGGGCCAGCGGGTCGGCGGGTCGGCGGGTCGGCGGGTCGGCGGATGATATGATCTCGACATGCCTTGGGAGTTTCATCCCGAGCGGAGCGAGGGATCTTGCCTTTCCGCGGCTGGAGCGGTCCGTTGGGAGCCGGCTTCGGCTTTCTGAGGAGGAGATCCCTCGGCTCCGGCTCGGGATGACACCTTGTGGAAGCACCGGCGCTACCTACCGCGCGGTCCTTCCCGACACCCGACACCCGACACCCGGCACCCGGCACCCGACAGCTGATACCCGACACCCGACACCCCAGTCCCCAGTCCCCAGCCCCCATCCCCATGCCCAACTACTTCGCCCACGAAAGCGCCTACATCGATGACGGAGCCGAGATCGGCGCCGGCACGAAGATCTGGCACTTCACCCACGTCATGCCTGGTGCGGTGCTGGGCCGCGACTGCAATGTCGGGCAGAACGTGGTGGTCATGCCCGGGGTGCGCGTCGGCAACAACGTCAAGATCCAGAACAACGTGTCGCTGTACGAGGGGGTGGTGCTCGAGGACGACGTCTTCTGCGGGCCGAGTTGCGTGTTCACCAACGTGATCAACCCCCGCAGCCATGTTTCCCGGAAGTCCGAGTACCTCCCGACTTTGGTGCGTCGGGGGGCCGCGATCGGCGCCAACGCCACCATCGTTTGCGGGCACACGATCGGGGAGTACGCCTTCATCGCCGCTGGGGCGGTCCTGACCCGGGATGCCCCGGCCTACGGCGTGATGGCGGGGGTTCCCGCCCGGCGGATCGGCTGGATGTGCCAGTGCGGGGTCCGGCTGGCGCTGGGGCCCGACGGGGAGGGACGGTGCACCGAATGTGGCGCGAGTTTCCGGGAGCAGGCAGGGGTCCTGACCCCGATTGACCCACCCACACGGACTGGGTAAGTTTAAGGCTTCTATGGATTTGCGTGTTTCTCCGCCCGTACCTCGGACGTGCCATCGGTCGGGGAACGGGCGCTTCGATTCCCGGGAGCCTGTGTGAGCGTGCCACTGCTGGACCTGCAGGCCCAGTTCGAGTCCATTCGCGAATCGGTGATGCCCAGCCTGCTCGGGGTGATCGAGCGGCAGCAGTTCATCATGGGTCCCGAGGTGGCCAAGCTGGAGGCCGCGGTCGCTGCGCTCTGCGGTGCCGGGCACGCGGTGGCATGCGCCAGCGGGACCGACGCACTCCTGATTCCCCTTCGGGTCCTCGCCCTGCAGCCCGGCGACGAGGTCATCACCCCCGCCTTTACCTTCTTTGCGACCGCCGGCGCGATCCACAACGCCGGGGGAACCCCGGTGTTCGTGGACATCGAGGCGGGCAGTTTCAACCTCGACCCCGCGGCGGTGGAAGCCGCCATCACCCCGCGCACCCGCGCGATCGTGGTGGTCCACCTCTACGGCCAGATGGCGGCCATGGAGCGGATCCAGGCGCTCGCCGAGCGGCACGGCCTGGCGGTGATCGAGGACGGTGCCCAGGCGGTGGGCGCCCGCCGGAAGATCGGGGACGAGTGGCGGGTGGCCTGCTCGATGGGCTCGGTCGGGACGCTCTCGTTCTTCCCGACCAAGAACCTGGGCGGGTGGGGGGATGGCGGGATGATGGTGACCGGGGACGCCGGGATGGCCGGGCGGCTCAAGGCCCACCGCCTCCACGGTGGCACCCGGGAGTACCACCACGACGAAGTGGGGCTCAACAGCCGGTTGGACACCCTGCAGGCCGCGGTGCTGCTGGCCAAGCTGCCGTTCCTCGCCGGCTGGTCCGCCCGGCGCCGCGCCCTTGCCGATCGCTACTCGGCGGAACTCGCCGTCATGCCGGGGGTGACGCCGCCGCCCACCGATCCAGCCAACGAGCACATCTGGCACCAGTACACGATCCGGGCCGAGCGGCGCGATGACCTGGTGGTCCACCTGCGGGCCCGGGGGATCGGCCACAAGATCTACTATCCGCTGGCCCTGCATTTGCAGCCGTGCTTCGCCCATCTTGGCTATCGGCCCGGGCGCCTGCCCGTGACCGAGGCCGCGAGCCAGGCGGTCGTGTCGCTCCCGATCTATCCGGAGCTGACCGAGCGCCAGCAGGACGAGGTGATCAGTGCGATTCGGGAGTTCTACCTCTGAGCCCCCGCGGGGGCAGGGAACAGGCAAGATGACGGTGGGCATGGCAGAGATCCTGGTGGGGAAGGCCGAGCGGCGCGAGGCGCTGTTCGGGATCATCGGCCTGGGGTACGTCGGGTTGCCCCTGGCCGTGGAACTGGCCAAGGCGGGCTACCGGGTACTGGGGTACGACGTGAACGCGGCGGTGGTGGACGGGATCAACGCCGGTCGCTCGCACATCAAGGACATCACCGATGCGGAGCTGCAGGCGGTGGTGTCGAAGGGGCTGCTGTCGGCCACCGTCGACCCCCTGCGCCTGGCGGAGCCCGACGCCATCTCGATCTGCGTGCCGACGCCGCTCTCCAAGTCGAAGGATCCGGACGTCAGCTACATCCAGGCCGCCACCGACGCGATCAAGCGGACCCTGCGCCCGGGGCAGGCGATCGTCCTGGAGAGCACCACCTATCCGGGGACGACGCGGGAGATCATGCTGCCGGCCCTGGAGAGCACCGGCCTCAAGGTCGGTGAGGACTTCTTCCTGACCTTCAGTCCGGAGCGGGTCGACCCGGGGAACGCCGTCTACCAGACGCGCAACACCCCGAAGGTCATCGGCGGGATCACGCCGGCGTGCAGCCGCGTCGTGGCGGCCCTGTACCAGCCGGCCATCGACACCCTGGTTCCGGTGTCGAGCACGGAAGCCGCCGAGCTCGTCAAGCTGCTCGAGAACACCTTCCGCTCGGTGAACATCGGGCTGGTCAACGAGATGGCGATCGTCTGCGAGAAGCTCGGTGTCGACGTCTGGGAGGTGATCGAGGCGGCGGCGACCAAGCCGTTCGGGTTCATGAAGTTCCTGCCGGGCCCGGGGCTCGGCGGGCACTGCATTCCGATCGACCCGCACTACCTCTCCTGGAAGATGCGCGGGCTCAACTACAAGACCCGGTTCATCGACCTCGCCGGCGAGGTCAACACCGAGATGCCGCTCTTCTGGGTGCGCAAGGTGGTGGCCGCGCTCAATGACATCGGTCGCGCCGTGCGGGGCTCCTCGGTCCTGGTGATCGGGGTTGCCTACAAGCGGGACATCGATGACCTGCGGGAGAGCCCGGCGCTGGACATCATCAAGCTGCTCGAGGCGCAGGGTGCCAAGGTGCAGTACCACGATCCGTACGTCTCGGCGTTCACCGAGGACGGCCACCGGCACACCTCGGTGCCGTTGACCGCGGAGGCGGTGGCCGCGGCGGATTGTGTCATGATCGTCACCGACCACACCGGCCTGGACTACGGCCTGGTCAAGCAGCACGCCCGCTCGGTGGTGGATACGCGCAACGTCCTGGCCAAGGTGGGCTGACCGGATGCGGGTGACGATCATCGGCAGCGGCTACGTGGGTCTCGTCGCCGGCGCCTGCCTGGCCGAGACCGGGAACGAGGTCGTGTGCGCCGATGTGAGCGAAGCCAAGGTCGAGCGGCTCCGCGCGGGCGAGATCCCGATCTACGAGCCCGGGCTGGCCGAGCTGGTGACCCGCAACCAGTCGGAGGGGCGCCTCGCGTTCACCACCGATGTCGGGGCCGCGATCGAGCACGGCAAGGTGGTGTTCATCGCCGTGGGCACGCCCCCGGGCGAGGATGGCTCGGCCGACCTCCAGCATGTCCTGGGCGTGGCGGACCTGATTGGTCGCCACATGAACGAAACCAAGCTGGTGGTGACGAAGTCCACCGTCCCGGTGGGCACCGCCGAGAAGGTGCGCGCGGCGGTCCGGGCCCGCACCGAGGTCCCGTTCTTCGTGGCGTCGAATCCGGAGTTCCTCAAGGAGGGCGCCGCGATCGATGACTTCATGAAGCCGGACCGGGTGGTTCTCGGGGTCGACAGCGCCGAGGCGCGCGAGCTCCTGGGTGACCTCTACGCCCCGTTCGTCCGGACCGGGAATCCCGTCCTGTACATGGACATTCCCTCTGCCGAGCTGACCAAGTACGCCGCCAACGCCATGCTCGCCAGCCGGATCTCGTTCATGAACCAGATGGCCGATCTCTGCGAGCGGGTGGGCGCCGACATCACCAGCGTGCGTCGGGGCATCGGGTCGGACCGCCGGATCGGCCAGGCGTTCCTCTTTCCCGGCCCGGGATACGGCGGCAGCTGCTTCCCCAAGGATGTGCAGGCCCTGGTGCGGACCGCGGGCGAATGCGGCGTCGTGCCGGACCTGCTGGAGGCCGTCGAGGCGGTGAACGCGCGCCAGAAACAGGTCCTGCTCCGAAAGGTGCTGGGCCAGCTGGGGCCCTCGCTCGCCGGCCGCGAGGTGGGGGTCTGGGGCCTCGCCTTCAAGGCCGAGACCGACGACATGCGCGAGAGCCCGGCGATTCCCCTGGTCGAGGGATTGCTGGAGGCCGGGGCGACCGTCCGGGTCCACGACCCCAAGGCGATGGAGGTCGCCCGGGGGCTCTTCGGCAACCGGGTTGCCTGGATGGGCGAACCCTACGAGGCGTGCCAGGGAGCGGACGCCCTGGTCATCGTCACCGAATGGCTGGTCTACCGCACCCCCGACTTCGAGCGGATCCGCCGCGCCATGCGGCGACCGCTGGTCATCGATGGCCGCAACCTCTACGACCCGCCCCGGATGGCGGCGCTCGGCTTCGAGTACCACTCGATCGGTCGCGCCCCGGCCGGTAGCCCCGCATGAGGGTCCTGATCACCGGCGCCGCCGGGTTCCTCGGGTCGCACCTGGCCGATCGGTTCCTGGCCGATGGGCACGAGGTGGTCGGGATGGACAACTTCATCACCGGCTCCCCCGACAACATCGCGCACCTGGCGGGGCACGAGCGGTTCCGGTTCATCCGGCACGACGTGACCCACTTCACGTTCGTCGAGGGTGCCCTCGATGGCATCCTCCACTTCGCGTCGCCGGCAAGCCCGGTGGACTACCTGGAACTGCCGATCCAGACCCTCAAGGTCGGGTCCCTCGGCACCCACAACGCGCTGGGTCTCGCCAAGGCAAAGGGCGCACGGTTCTTTCTCGCCTCGACCTCCGAGGTCTACGGCGATCCCCAGGTGCACCCCCAGCCCGAGTCGTACTGGGGGCACGTCAACCCGATCGGCCCGCGGGGCGTGTACGACGAGGCCAAGCGTTTTGCCGAGGCGATGACGATGGCCTACCATCGGTACCATCGCGTCGACACCCGGATCGTCCGGATCTTCAACACCTACGGGCCCCGGATGCGTCCCAACGACGGCCGGGTGGTCTCGAACTTCGTGGTCCAGGCCCTTCGGGGGGAGCCGCTCACGATGTACGGCGACGGCTCGCAGACCCGGTCGTTCTGCTACGTATCCGACCTGGTCGAGGGGATCTACCGCCTCTACCAGAGCGATCGCGTGGCCCCGACAAACATCGGCAACCCGGTGGAGTTCTCGGTCCGCCAGCTGGCCGAGCAGGTCCTGGCGCTGACCGGCAGCCGGTCCGAGATCCAGACCCGGCCGCTGCCGGAGGACGATCCCAAGGTGCGCCGCCCCGACATCGGCATCGCCCGCGCGGTGCTCGGCTGGGAGCCCAAGGTCCCGCTCGAGGAGGGGCTGCGGCGCACCATCCCGTATTTCCAGGCGCACGCGGAGCTGGCCCGATGATGCGGGTCAGCGCCGACCACCTCCTGACCCTGGCGCGCGAACGGTTCGCGATGCAGGACTACCGCGGCGCCATCCATCACCTCCTGGAGGTGGTGGAGACAGGGCGTTCCTTTGCCGACGTGCATCACCTCCTCGGGGTCTGCTGGTCGATGCTGGGGCAGCCGGAGCGCGCGCTCGAGGCGTTCGACCGTGCCCTCGAGCTCAACGCCCGGTACATCGAGGCGCACATCCATCGTGGGCTGGTGCTCAACCAGATGGGGCGGGTGGTCGAGGCCGAGGCCGCCTTCACGCGGGCATCGGCCGGGGGCCGCCAGGGCGCCGGCGGGCTGCCCGCGGCCGTGGCCGGTGAACTCGCCAACCAGCACGCCGCCCTCGGGGAGGTCTACGCGGAGATCGGGGCCCTCGAAGAGGCCATCGCGCAGTTCCGTCGGGCGGTCGAGCTGGGGCCCCGCTTCGCCGACCTGCGGCATCGCCTCGCTCGGCTGCTGCTGGATGCCGGACGCGCCCTCGAGGCCCGCGAGGAACTGGAGCGGATCCTGGCGGATCACCCGGGCCAGCACGAGGTCCTCGCGACCCTCGGGCTCGCGCATTACCTCGGGGGCGACCCGGCGGCCGCCCGGATGGTCTGGGAGGGCTGCCTGACCGAGCGCCCGGAGGATGCGCGAGTGGTGGCCTACCTGGCCATGCTCCGCCGGGGCTCCCAGTGAACCGTGCATGGTACGCCCGGCTGGGCGTCCTTGTCCTGTTGGGCTGCGTGGGGCCCTCCGCCGACCACGAACAGCTCGGGGACCAGCACTACCGGGCGGCGGAGTTCGAGCGTGCCCTGGCCGAGTATCAGGCCGCCGTGAGTCCCTCGGCCCGGCCTCGGCTGTGGGCCAAGCTGGGGGCCGCCGCGCTCCAGCTCGGGGAGTTCACGACCGCGGCCGAGGCCTACCTGCGATTGGCGCAGCTGGACCCCACCCGGGCCGATGAAGCCGCGGTGGGACTGGCGAGGGTGGCTCGCGGGGCGGCCCGGGAAGGCGCCGGGGATGCCGGGACGGTCGCTCGCGCCATCACGGCGCTGCGGACCGTGGCCCCCTCTCGGCCCCTCGGGCGGCTCTCCCTTGCGCCGGCCCGGGACGGGGCGCTGGCCCGACAGGAGGCGCTCGCGGTCCTGCCGGTCGCGCTGGCGGCCGCCGACGGCCGCACGGTCGACTCCCTGCTGGTGCGTTGGGGGGGAGTCTTGCGTGAATCCCTGGCCTGTGACGCGGCCGTCGGGGTCTACCGAACGGTGGTGCGCCGGGCCCGGGTACCCGGCCTGTCCCGCACCGCCAGGGCTGGGCTGGCCGAGTGCACCCTGATGCTGGGGCTGGAGGCGCTGGTCGCCGAGCACCTCGAGGAGGCCGAGCGGTGGTTCGACGAGGCGGCCTCCACCGACTATGCCGGGGCCGTCGGATGGCGGGCCCGGATCGGGTATGGCGATGCCCGGGGCCGTCAGGGCGACCTGCTCGGCGCGGCGGCCGCCTACCAGTCCGTGCTTTCCGGGCAGCAGGTGCCCGACTCACTCCTCCGCCTGGCGGAGGAGCGGCTCAACGCCATTGGGGGCTCCCTGCCGCCCGATGCCGAGCCGCCCTTGCCGATGGGATCGTGATGCGCCGTTATCCAGGAATCCTGCTCGTGCTGATCGCCCTGGCCGGTTGCGGCCGGCCGGCGGCCGGGTCGCTTCCCCTGCCGGAACTGCGGGGCCCGCTGGGGATGGGGACCTCGCCGCAGCGGATCGACTCCCTCTATGCCGAGGGGGAGCGCCTGTTCCGGAGTGGGCAGTGGCGCAAGGCGATGGAACAGTTCAACCAGGTGGGTCCGCTCCTGGGCCCTGAAGACCCCCGCTCCCAGCGCTACCGGTTCTATTTGGGTGAGGCGCATTACGCGGTGGGGGAGTACATCCTCGCGGCGCACCAGTTCCGCCGCATCGCCGACGAGTCCCCGGACGATCCCCTGGCCCCCGACGCGCTCTTCCGCGCCGGCATGGCCTACCGGCAGATGTGGCGGAAGCCGCAGCTCGACCCGACCCACGGCCAGACGGCCCAGCTGGTGTTCGCGGAGCTGCTGGGCCGCTATCCCAACTCGGCGGCGGCCGCGAGGGCCCAGGTGGTGATCCGCGAATTGCAGGAGTGGTTCGCCGAGAAGGAGTACCGGAATGCGAGCTTCTATCTCCGGTACAAGGCGTACGAATCCGCGATCCTGGTGCTGCGGGAGCTTGTGGCGACCTATCCCCAGACCAGCATCGTTCCCCAGGCGCTGACGGCGATGGTGGGGGCGTATGTCGCGCTGGGATACGAAGAGGATCGCCAGGAAACCTGTGAGTACATCCGGGAGTTCTACCCCGCCACGCCCGACCTGGACCGGATCTGCCCCATGCCGGCACCGCCCGGGGGCCCGTGAGGTGCGGATCGGGATCCTCGGGGGGTCCTTTGATCCGATTCACCACGGCCACCTGATCACGGCCCAGGTCCTCCGCGAACAGCTCGCCCTCGACACGGTGCGGCTGGTCCCGACGGCCCACCAGCCGCTGAAGCCGGCGGGCCATTTCGCCTCGGCCGAACATCGGGGAACGATGGTGGGACTGGCGGTGGCCGATGCGCCGGGAATGGCGGTGGACATGAGGGAGGTCGAGCGGGGCGGCCTCTCGTGGACGGTGGATACCCTGCGGGCGATCGGGGCCGAGCTGCCCGGGGCCGAACTGGTCCTCCTGGTGGGGACTGATGCGGCGGCTGGACTGGCCGGGTGGCGCGAGGCCGAGGCGCTTCCGGGGTTGGCCACGGTCGTGACCTTCTCCCGCGAGGGTCAGGGGGTAGGGGCAGGGGGTGTGGCGACCCCGAACATCGCCATTTCTTCGACGGCCGTACGGGCCCGGGTCCGTGCTGGACTGTCCATTCGCTACTGGGTGCCGGAGGTCGTGGCCGAGTATGTGGCCACCCACCGGCTGTATCGGGACGGGATGACATGATCAAGCGGTTGATGACGGCAGTGCTCGGGTCGCGCCATGCGCGGGAGGCGAAGAAGTTCCTGCCGTTGCTCGCCCAGATCCGGACCCACGAGGAGCGCCTCGGGGCGATGGACGAGGCGACCCTGCGAAACCAGACGGCGGTCCTGCGGGCCGCCCTTGACGAGCGGGTGGGCGCGGTCCGCGCGGAGCTGGAGGAGGTGCGGAAGGCCAAGCACTCCTGCGCCGACCCCACGGAACGGGCCGAGCTCGAGCAGACCTTCCACACGGTGGAGACCCGCTACAAGGCGGCGCTGGCGGAGGGGCTCGACGCACTGCTCCCCGAGGCGTTCGCCACGGTTCGCGAGGCGTGCCGGCGCCTGCTCGGGACCACCGTCACGGTGATCGGCCACGACCTGACCTGGGACATGGTGCCCTACGACGTGCAACTGATCGGGGGCTGGACGCTGCACCGCGGCCGGATCGCCGAGATGGCGACGGGCGAGGGCAAGACCCTGGTGGCCACGCTGCCGCTCTACCTCAACGCCCTGGCGGGCCGCGGGGCGCACCTCGTCACGGTGAACAACTACCTGGCCCGCCGCGACTCCCAGTGGATGGGGCACGTCTTCACCTACCTGGGGCTCACGGTCGCCTGCCTCGACGACACCGAGCCCTCCAGCCCCGAGCGGCGGGCGGCGTACCTGGCCGACATCACCTACGGCACCAACAACGAGTTCGGGTTCGACTACCTGCGCGACAACATGGTCTTCACCCTGGACCAGCGGGTCCAGCGCCCCCACGCCTATGCGATCATCGACGAGGTCGACTCGATCCTGATCGACGAGGCCCGGACGCCGCTGATCATCTCGGGGCCGGTGGGGCATGACGGCGACGACGCCTACGCCCGGCACAACCGGCCGGTGGCCGACCTGGTCCGGCGGCAGACCACCATTGCCAACGGCCTGCTGGCGGAGGCGGAGGCGCTCCTGGCCGACGAGAAGACCCGCTACGAGGGGGGGATCAAGCTCTACCAGGCCCACCTCGGGATGCCCAAGAACAAGAAGCTGCTCAAGCTCCTCAACGAGATCGGCAACAAGCAGCTGCTCCAGCGGGTGGAGCTCGATGCGATCGCCGACCGGAAGCTGCCCAGCAAGCAGCAGCGGCTCCGCGGGGTCGACGAGCCGCTCCTGTTCGTGCTCGACGAGAAGGGGCACTCGGTCCACCTGACCGACCAGGGAGCCGCGCTGCTCTCCCCGGACGACCCGGAGATGTTCCTGGTGCCGGACATTTCCGAGGAGATCCACGCGATCGAGCGCGACCCCGAGCTGAGCGCGACGGCCCGGGTCGAGGCGCGCCAGAAGGTGGAGGCGGACTACGCCGCCAAGAGCGAGAAGCTGCACATCATCCACAAGCTGCTGCAGGCGCACGCGCTGTACGAGAAGGACGTGGACTACCTGGTGCAGGAGAACCAGGTGCTGATCGTGGACGAGTTCACCGGGCGGGTCATGGCCGGCCGCCGGTGGGCCGACGGCCTGCACCAGGCGGTCGAGGCCAAGGAGGGGGTCCACGTCAAGGGCGAGACCCAGACCCTCGCCACCATCACCATCCAGAACTACTTCCGGATGTACGACAAGCTCTCGGGCATGACCGGCACCGCCGAGACCGAGGAAACCGAGTTCTACACGATCTACGGCCTCGAGGTCGGGGTCATCCCCACCAACAAGCCGATCAAGCGGGACGACAAGGTCGACCTGATCTACAAGACCCGCCGCGAGAAGTACAACGCCGTGGCCGACGAGGTGGAGCGCCTCCACGGACTGGGGCTGCCGGTCCTGATCGGCACCACCACCGTGGACGTCTCCGAGACCCTCAGCAAGATGCTCAAGCGCCGGGGGCTCCGGCACGAGGTCCTCAACGCCAAGTACCACCAGCGCGAGGCCGAGATCGTCGCCAACGCCGGTCAGCGCGGGGCGGTGACGATCGCGACCAACATGGCCGGCCGCGGCACCGACATCAAGCTCGGCAAGGACCTCGACCTCACGGCAGCGGAGGCCGGCCTCCAGATCATCGGCACCGAGCGGCACGAGTCGCGCCGGATCGACCGGCAGCTGCGCGGGCGTGCCGGGCGCCAGGGCGATCCGGGCGCCTCCCAGTTCTTCCTGTCGCTCGAGGACGACCTGATGCGGCTGTTCGGCACCGACCGGATCGCCAGGTACATGGACCGGACCGGCGCCGAGGAGGGGGAGGTCATCACGGGAGCGCTGGTGACCCGCGCCATCGAGGGAGCGCAGAAGCGGGTCGAGCTGCAGAACTTCCAGCAGCGCAAGCGGCTGCTGGAGTACGATGACGTGATGAACCAGCAGCGCGAGGTGGTCTACTCGCTCCGGCTCTTTGCCCTGGAGCGCGGCGAGGAACTCAAGGCCGAGGCCCGCCGCATGATCGAGGCCGCCCTCGACGGCATGGTCCAGCGGTCCCTCGCGGCGATCCCCAACCCGGAGCAGTGGGACCGGGAGGGACTCCAGGCGCAGCTCCTGATGCAGTACCTGGTGCGGGTCGAGGCGATCGCCGACCCCGCCCGGACCCCCGACCTCGATGCCGTCATCGCCGCCGCCCGGGCCGAGGGCGAGGCCGCCTTCCAGCGGAAGGTGGATTACCTGGTCCAGTTCGGCCGGACGGTCGGGGTCGAGGACGTGGACATGCAGGTCCTCTCCCAGGTCATGCTCAGCGTGCTGGACGAGAAGTGGAAGGACCACCTCTACGACCTCGACCAGCTCCGCAACGCGATTCACTATCGGTCGTACGGCCAGAAGGACCCGCTGGTCGAGTACAAGCGCGAGGCCTACGAGATGTTCGAGGACCTCATGCGCGACATCCATGGGAGCTTCACCGAGCGGTACCTCAAGATCCAGGTCACCGCCGGGCCGACCGCCCGTCCGGCTCCCCCGCCGCCGCCGCCCCCGACGACCCTCAGCGGTCCGAGCCCCGACGACCTCTTCCGCGGCCCCGCTCCCCGGGCGCCCGTGGGACCGCCGCCGCCGGTGGCCTCGTCCCTCGGCCCGGTCGGGGCGCCCCCTCCGGGGGCGGTGCCCGAGGTCGGGCGCAATGACCCGTGTCCCTGCGGCAGCGGGAAGAAGTACAAGAAATGTCACGGGGCCCGGGGCTGACCGGGCCAGCCACCGCAGCACCGCCGCGCCCGGATCCCCAGATCCGGGCGCGTTTTCTTGCCACGGAGTGTGGGACCGGGGTTACCCTTCCAGGGGCTGGCGGTCCCAATTTGGAGCGATGCCAAGCCTCGTCCGCGAACTCCCCCGCGCCGATCGCCCCCGCGAACGCCTCTGGGAACTCGGCCCCGCCGCGTTGACGACGGCCGAACTCCTCGCGATCCTTGTAGGCACGGGAAGCCCGGATGGGGATGTCCTGACGGTGGCGGGCCGGCTCCTGGACTCGGGGGGCGGTTCGCTGCGGCGCTTGGCCGGGCGCCCCGCCGCGGAGTGGATGCACCTCCCCGGCATCGGGCCGGCCAAGGCGGGACGGGTGGTGGCCGCGCTGGAGCTCGGCCGGCGCCTGGGGAGCGAGCAGCGCCCGGCGGCGGCACGGATCCGGTCGCCCGAGGATGTGGTGCGCCTGGTGGGCCCCCGGCTCCGTGACCTGGCGGTGGAGGAGTTCCGGCTGCTGGCGCTGGACAGCCAGAGTCGGGTGCTCCGCGACCTGCTGGTGACGCGGGGGCTGCTCAACAGTTCCCTGGTCCACCCCCGGGAAGTCTTCCGCGCCGCCATCGCCGAGGCGGCGGCCGGGGTCGTCCTGGTGCACAACCACCCGAGCGGGGACCCCACCCCCTCGCCCGAGGATCGGGCGGTGACCCGGCAACTGGTGGCTGCCGGGGAACTCCTCGACCTGCCCGTCTACGATCATGTGATCGTCGCCGGGGATCGCTTCACCAGCTTTGCCACCGCGGGACTGCTGTGACCGGAACGCTGCCCGAGACCGCCCCGGAGTTCTACGTGCTGCTGGAGCAGCACGCCGAACGCCTCGACCTGGACCTGATCGAACGGGCCCTGCGCTTCAGCGTGTCCGCCCACCAGGGCCAGCAGCGGATGTCGGGCGAGGCCTTCGTTTCGCACAGCATCGCGGTCGCGACGATCCTGATCGGGCAACTCCTCGATTCCACCTCGATCGCCGCCGCCCTGCTGCACGACGTGGTCGAGGACTCGGAGGTCCGGACCGAGGACATTCAGGGGGAGTTCGGGGCCGAGGTGGCCGGCCTCGTCGACGGCCTCACCAAGATCTCCAACCTGACCTTCCGCTCCACCGCCGAGGAGCAGGTCGAGAACTACCGCAAGTTGCTGCTGTCGATCGCCAAGGACGCCCGGGTGATCATCATCAAGCTGGCGGACCGGCTGCACAACATGCGGACCCTGGAACACCTCCCACCGGACCGCCGGGAGCGGATCGCGACCGAGACCCGGGAGATCTACGCCCCGCTGGCCCACCGCTTCGGGATGGCGGGGGTCAAGGCCGAGCTCGAGGACCTGGCCTTCAAGTTCCTTGAGCCCGACGACTATGCGGCGCTGGCCCGCCAGGTCGCGGCCCGGCGCAGCGAGCGGGAGGCCCTGATCCGGACCCTCCAGGTACCGCTGGAAGCGGAGCTGCAGCGCGCGGGAATCACCGACTACGAGGTGACCGGGCGCCCCAAGCACCTCTGGTCGATCTTCCAGAAGATGCGGCGCCGGAACACCCCGTTCGAGGAGATCTACGACATGCAGGCGGTGCGGGTCATCGTGAAGTCGGTGCCCGACTGCTACCATGTCCTGGGGATCATCCACCACCAGTGGACCCCGCTCCAGGAGCGGATCAAGGACTACATCGCGAGCCCCAAGTCCAACGCCTACCAGTCCCTCCACACCACGATCTTCGGGCCCGAGGGGCACCTGTTCGAGGTCCAGATCCGCACCTCGGAGCACCATCGCACCGCCGAATACGGCATCGCCGCCCACTGGCTCTACAAGGCCGGGGCCAAGGGCGACGAGCTCGACCAGCACCTCGGCTGGTTCCGGCAGCTCCTCGAGCTGCAGCAGGACACCCACACCCCGG
The DNA here is from genome assembly GCA_048499805.1 of Gemmatimonadales bacterium. GTDB lineage: Bacteria > Gemmatimonadota > Gemmatimonadetes > Gemmatimonadales > GWC2-71-9 > JAWXBA01. The sequence goes on from JASNZF010000006.1 coordinate 274,539, forward strand.
AGGACTTCCTCGAGTTCCTGAAGGTCGACCTCTACCAGGATGAGATCTTCGTCTTCACCCCGCAGGGTGACGTGAAGCGGCTCCCCAAGGGTTCGACCGCGATCGACTTCGCCTTCCACGTCCACACCCAGGTGGGCCTGCACTGCCAGGGCGCCCGCATCAACGGGCGGATCGCGCCGCTGCACCGGGAGATCAAGAACGGCGACACCGTCGAGATCCTCACCTCCCCGCACGCCCGCCCCAGCCGAGACTGGCTGGCCCATGTGCGCACCGCCCGGGCGCGCCATCGCATCAAGCAGTGGATCCGCCAGGAGGAGGAGTCGGTCAGTCTCGACCTCGGGCGCGAGATCCTGGCCCGCGAGGTCAAGCGGCGGCGGCTGGCCACGCCCACCGAGGCGCAGCTCGACCGCGCCGGCGAGACCCTGTCGCACGGCGACGGGCACGGCCTCAGCGTGGCGATCGGGCGCGGCGACCTCGCGATCGGGGCGGTGATGCGCGCGCTCTACCCGGAGCTCGACGCGGAGCAGCTGGCCGAGGTGAAGCCGACCGTCTTCGGGCGGGCCCTCAACCGGCTCCGGCTCGGGCGGGGCATCAAGATCCAGGGGGTGGACGGCCTGATGGTCCGGTACGCCCAGTGCTGCCAGCCGGTCCCCGGGGATCCGGTGGTCGGCTACGTCACCCAGGGCCGGGGGATCTCGATCCACCGCTCCGACTGCCCCAACCTGCTCACCCTCGACGCCGGCGATCGCCGGGTCGAGATCGACTGGCAGGAAATGGAGGGGCAGTCGTTCGCGGTCCGGATGGTGGTGCGGGCGGAGGACCGGCGCGGGCTCTACGCCGAGCTCATGGAGGCGATCAGCCAGACCGGAACCAACATTCGCGGGGCCGACCTCCACACCAAGGATGGCTCCGCCTTCGGCACCATCTTCGTCGAGGTGGACAACCTGAACCACCTGGCCAAGGTGCTCAAGGCGATCCGCAAGGTGAAGGGGGTCACCGAGGTGGAGCGCCGGGAGGCCCCCAACCCCGGGTGATTATCTTTCGGGATGGCCAATCGCTGGATCCTCAAGTCCGAACCCTCCACGTACAGCTTCGACCAGCTCCTCGCCGACCGCGAGACGGTCTGGGACGGGGTGCGCAACGCCGCCGCCCTGATCCATATCCGTGCGATGCGCCGGGGCGACCTTGCCCTGATCTACCACTCCGGCGCCGAGAAGGCCGTGGTGGGACTCGCCACCGTGGCCAGCGATCCCTACCCGGATCCCGCCGCGGGCGACCCGCGCTGGGCCGTCGTCCGGCTCCGGGCCGACCGGGCCCTGGCCACCCCGGTGCCGCTGGCGGCGATCAAGGCCGAGCCGCTTTTCGCCGATCTCGGCCTGGTCCGGATCTCCCGCCTGTCGGTCATGCCGGTCACCGCCCCGCAGTGGCGGCGCCTCCTGGCCCTCGGGGCGCGCTGACGATTCATGCCCAAGGCGCCGTTCCGGGTCGAGGCCCCGTTTGAGCCGGCCGGCGACCAGCCGCGCGCCATCGCCGACCTGACGGCCGGCCTCGAGCGCGGCGAGCGGTACCAGACGCTGCTCGGGGTCACCGGCTCCGGCAAGACGATGACCCTGGCGCATGTCCTGGCCAATGCCGGCCGCCCGACCCTCGTCCTCTCGCACAACAAGACCCTGGCGGCCCAGCTCTACGGGGAGTTGAAGCAGTTCCTGCCGCACAACGCGGTGGAGTACTTCGTCTCCTACTACGACTACTACCAGCCCGAGGCGTACGTCCCCTCGACCGACGTCTACATCGAGAAGGACGCTTCGATCAACGAGGACATCGAGTCGCTGCGGCTCCGGGCCACCGCCAGCCTGATGGAGCGCGAGGATGTGGTGATCGTCGCCACCGTCAGCGCGATCTACGGCCTGGGCGACCCGGAGACCTACCGGAGCCTGATGCTGATGATGGCCGAGGGACAGGAACGGGGCCGCGACGCGATCCTCCAGGACCTGGTCGGCATCCAGTACCACCGCAATGACGTCGCCTTCGAGCCCGGCACCTTCCGGGTCCGCGGGGACACAGTCGAGATCTACCCGGCCTACGACGAACAGGCAGTGCGGGTCGAGCTCTGGGGCGATCGGATCGAGCGGATCTCCAAGATCCGCCCGCTGACCGGCGAGACGATCCAGGCGGTGCCCCGGTGCGCCATTTGGCCGGCCAAGCACTTCGTCACCGAGCGCCCCGCGATCGAGCGCGCCGTCCGGGAGATCCGCGCCGAGCTGGCCGAGCGGCTCCAGGAGCTGCGGGTCGCGGGCAAGCTCCTCGAGGCCCAACGGCTGGAGTCCCGCACGACCTTTGACATCGAGATGATGCTCGAGGTCGGGACCTGCCCGGGCATCGAGAACTACTCCCGCCCGATCGCCGGGCGGCCGCCCGGGTCGCGACCGTCGTGCCTGCTCGACTACTTCCCCGAGGACTTCCTCGTGGTGGTCGACGAGTCCCATGTCTCCCTGCCGCAGATCGGGGGGATGTTCAACGGCGACCGGGCCCGCAAGACCACCCTGGTCGAGTATGGCTTCCGCCTCCCGTCCGCCCTCGACAACCGGCCGCTCCATTTCGACGAGTTCATGGAGCTGGCGCCGACCATGATCAACGTCTCGGCAACCCCGGGGGACCTCGAGCTCCGGCTCTCCGGTGGAGTGGTCGTCGAACAGATCATCCGGCCCACCTTCCTGGTGGACCCTGTGGTGACGATCCGTCCCGTCCGCGGCCAGGTCGATGACCTTCTCGGCGAGATCCGGGAGCGTGCCGCCAGGCAGGAGCGGGTCCTGGTGACGACCCTGACCAAGCGGATGTCCGAGGACCTCACCGACTACCTCCAGCAGGCCGGCGTGCGGGTGCGGTACCTGCACTCCGACATCGACGCCATCGAACGGGTCGAGATCCTGCGGGGGCTGCGCCTCGGCGACTTCGACGTCCTGGTGGGGATCAACCTCCTGCGCGAGGGACTCGACCTCCCCGAGGTCTCGCTGGTGGCGATCCTCGATGCCGACCAGGAGGGGTTCCTGCGCTCCGATCGGGCCCTGATCCAGACCTGCGGCCGCGCCGCCCGCCACCTCAACGGCTCCGCCATCCTCTACGCCGACCGCGTGACCGGATCGATGCAGCGCGCGCTCGACGAGATGGACCGCCGGCGGACCGCCCAGCTTGCCTACAACCTGGAACACGGCACCGAGCCGCGGTCGATCATCAAGTCGATGGCCGAGGTGCGCCTCTCCACTCACGTGGCCGATGCCCGGACCGAGAAGCCCGCGGCGAGGGAGGAGCGGGCCCCCGACCTCCACGACCCGGCCCAGCGCGCCGCCATGATCGTCGCGCTCGAGCAGCAGATGAAGCTGGCCGCCGCCAACCTCGAGTTCGAGATGGCCGCCCTCCTGCGCGACCAGATCGCCGACCTCCGCTCGGTGGACACCCCGAACGTGCGCCGTGCCGTCCCGGCGCAGCGCGGGCGCCGGCGCTGATGCCCGACAGCTGGGACGAGGCCGAACTGGAGCGTCAGGCCCGCGCGCTCGGCGCCCGCCTCGCGCCCGGGACCGTGGTCTGGCTCGTGGGAGAGCTGGGGGCAGGGAAGACCACCTTCGCCCGCGGCCTCCTGCGCGGACTTGGGGTCACGGGCGAGGTGGCCAGCCCGAGCTATGGGCTGGTGCATCGCCATCCGACCCCCCGGGGGGCGGCCTACCATGTCGACTGCTATCGGCTTCACCACCCCGACGAAGCCCAGGACCTCGACTGGGGCGCCATTGCCGCCGACCAGGCGCTGATCATCGAATGGCCGGAACGGGCTGGGGCCTGGGCCCCTCCCCCCACCGTCACGGTCCGGCTGGCGCATGCCGACGATCCGGGATGCCGCCTGGTGGAGATCCGTTGATCCGGTTGGCCCTCGACCTCGCCACCGACCGGCTGTCGGTCGCCGCACAGGATCCCGCCGGACGGGTGGTGGAACGGCACCTGGTCGGGGCCCGCGGGCATGCCCGCGCGCTGGTGCCCCTGGTGGACGATGCCCTGGCCGAGCTGGGGCGATCGGTCGCCGATGTGGGTCGCGTCATCCTGGCCGACGGGCCGGGCAGCTTCACCGGACTGCGGGTGGCCGCGGCACTGGCGAAGGGGCTCGCCCGCGCGGGCGGGGCGACCGTGGCGACGACACCGTCGCTCCTCGGCCGTGCGCTGCGGGTCGTCGGCCCCCCGGGTGGCCTGGTCCTGGCGGCGACCTCGGCCCTGCGCGGGGAGGTGTACGCGGGGTGGTACCGCTTCGGCCCGGGCGATGCCGTTGCCCAGGTCCTGCCCGCCCGGGCGATGACCTGGGAGCAGGTGAGCGCCGGTCCGACACCGGACCTCGTCGCCGGCGACGGCCCCGACGGGTTCCTCGAGGCGCTCGGCCGCCACTGGGGCGTGCCGGTGGTTGTGCGCGAAGGCGCCCATGCCTCTGCCACCACGCTTCTGGCCCTTGACGGCCGCCCCGGGGGTACGCTGGAGATTCCGGACCCCGCGAGCTGGGAACCAACCTACGGTCGCCCCGCCGAGGCGCAGGCGAAATGGGAGCGAGACCATGGCCGACCCCTTCCAGATACGCCCGGCACGCCCGGCTGACGTCCCCGCGTTGGGCCAGCTGGAACGGGCCTGCTTCACCGATCCCTGGACCGACCGCAGCCTCGCCGAGGCGGTCCGATCGGAGCTGGGGGGCGCCTTCGTGGCCCTGGACCGGGGCCAGGTGGCCGGCTACGTCCTGGCCCGGCATGCTGGCGGATCGGGAGAGATCTTGAATCTTGCGGTAGCCCCGGCCGCCCGCCGGACGGGGGTCGGCCGGGCCCTTCTGGAGGCGGCGCTGGGTGGTCTGGCCGGGGTCGGCGTCACGGAGGTCTTCCTGGAGGTCCGGGAATCCAACGGGGGGGCCCTGGCGCTCTACCAGGGTCGGGGGTTCCGGATCGCCGGGACCCGCCGGGGTTATTATCGTTTACCGGACGAAGATGCGCTGGTTTTGCGGCTGGATCTCCCTCTTTCGGGGTAATTTCGGTACAAATCGCTTAAATATGGTTGACAAAAGGACTTAGGACTTCGATATTTTGCTTGGGTCCATCGTATCTCGACCCTTTTTACCATTCCGGAGGTCACCATGAGCCGCAGTCTGAACAAGGTCATCCTGATCGGCAACCTGGGCGCCGATCCCGAGGTTCGCAGCACCTCCAACGGCGGGCGGGTGGCGACCCTCTCCGTGGCCACCAGCCGCCGCTGGAAGGGGAAGAGCGGGGAGCAGGAGGAGAAGACGGAGTGGCACCGGGTGATCCTCTGGAACAACAAGGGCTCGAATCTTGCCGATATCGCCGAGCGCTACTGCAAGAAGGGCGACAAGGTCTACGTCGAAGGCAGCGTGGAATACCGGACCTGGCAGGACAAGGAAGGCCAGACCCGCTACACCACCGAGATCAACGCCCGCGAGTTGATCATGCTCGGGGGCAAGGGTGGGGACGGTGGCGATTCCTATGCGCCCTCCAAGGTCGGTGCGACCGCATCGTCGTCCCGGTCCAACGAATCGTTCGACGACTTCCCGGAGGCACTGGATGCCGAGGATGACGATCTCCCGTTCTGAGGTGCGCTGGACGCTGCTGCTGACCCTGGCCGCCGGAGCAGTTCCGGCGGCCGTGGCGCAGGATCCCGCTCGCCCCGCGCAGCACACCGTCCAGACTGGCGATACCCTGTGGGACCTGGCCGCCCGCTACCTCGGTGACCCCTTCCTCTGGCCCCAGATCTACCGGCTCAACACCGGGATCGTGGCCGACCCCCACTGGATCTATCCCGGGCAGGTGCTCCAACTGGTTGCCATTGGCGAGACCCGCGCGGTTCCCCCCGGGGCACCGGCAGGGGCCGAGGCGCCGGTGCGCGCCGCCCCGCCCGCCGAGACCGGCGGAACTGGGGGCGTGGAGTTGTTCACCCGTCGGCCGCGGGTCGACCTCGGCGTGACGCTGGTGACCTTCACCGACGATTCCTACCGGGCGCTGAGCCGCGGTGATTTCTACTCCAGCGGGTTCATGACCGAGGGAGACGACCTCCCCTACGGGACGTTCCTGGGCAATTCCGTGCCGCCGAAGATCGCCAGCATGGGTGAGCGCAGTTTCACCCTGCTCAACGATCCCGTTGCCCTTCGCGCGCCAGGTGGGGCGACCTACCGGGTCGGCGATACCCTGCTCGTGCTGACCCTGGGCGAGGGATACTCCGGCGAGCCGGAGTGGGGCGATATCGTCCTGCCCACCGGGCTGGTGCAGGTGACCGGGGAGGCCGACGGCGCCCTGCAGGGCAAGGTGCTGGCGATCTACGGCGAGATCCGCAACGGCCAGCGGCTGCTCCCGGCCGAGCGATTCGTGTCCAGCGGCACCGCGCGCGCCAGGCCGGTGGCCAATGGGCTGACGGCCCGGATCATCAAGCCGCGGGAGCAGAACCCGCTCCGCCACCCGCAGGACATCCTCTTCATCGACGCCGGCCGCAGCAGCGGCGTGGCGGTGGGGGACATCTTCGAGGTCCTGCGTGAATCCGACGAGGCCGCCGGGGTGATGGAACGCATCGCGACCCTGCAAGTGGTGCACACCCGCGAAGCCACTGCGACGGTCCGCGTGGCCTCCCTGATCAACGCGGCATTCCCCCCCAGGGCCACCGTCAGAAAAATCGGCAGCCTGGGCAACTGATCGCCCGCCAAGGCATTGCACGGCCCCCGTCTCACCCCGATCTGGGTGGGACGGGGGCCGTTCGATTATTCTTCACCCTGGCTTGACGATGTGACAATTCCGGTCGGCCGCGCGTCTCCCGTCAGATTGAGGTGCCCAGCCGCCCAGGGCAGTGCCGGGTCCCTCCCTCCCGCTCCCGCATCAGGGCGGAGGCGCGCGCCGGCCACCTGCTTCCAACCCCGGGGAACTGCATGCTCCAAGGCGCCGCGACCGCCCTCTCATCGCCGCTGGACCTCGTCCGCCACGCGGGTCCCGAAACGAAGGTCGTGCTCGCCATCATGGCGGTGCTCTCGATCATCTCCTGGTACCTGATCATCTCGAAGTGGTGGCAGCAGCGCCAGGTGCGCGGCCAGAAGAAGCGATTCTTCTGGGAGCTGGAGCGCAGCGAGGGGCTGGCGGAGGCATACCACGCCGCCATGAAGCTCCCGCCCTCCCCCTATACCCGGGTGTTGCGCGAAGGAGTGGCCTTCTACACCAACCTCCGTCCCGGCGGCCTCAAGCCGGCCGAGGGCGAGCACCTCCCCATCAGTCACACCCAGCTCGAGGCGCTGCGCGCCATGCTCGGCAAGGAGATCGCCGAGGAGCGGGAGCGGGCGGCGCACCATGTGCCCTGGCTCGCCACCATCGGGTCGGTCAGCCCGTTCCTCGGCCTGCTGGGCACGGTGCTCGGGATCATGAACTCCTTCCTGGGGATCGCGACCTCCGGGGCCGGGAACATCACCGCCGTGGCCCCGGGCGTGGCCGAGGCGCTGGTCGCCACCGCGACCGGCCTGGCGGTCGCAATCCCGGCGGTCTTCGCCTACAACCACTTCGCCAACGGGATCGCGATCCTCGAGGGCGAACTCGAGGGGTTGGGTGACGAGCTGATCGGCTGGATGGCGCGCGAGGGGATGCTCTAGATGGGGATGAGCAGCGCCCACCTGGGCCGCGGTCGGCGGGGCCGGATGCCGGTGACCGCCGAGATCAACGTCATCGCGCTGATGGACGTGACCCTCGTCCTGCTGGTGATCTTCATGATCACCGCCCCGATCATGCAGGGCGGGATCGAGGTCCAGCTGCCCCGCGCCGAGGCACGGCCGATCACCCAGAGCGATGGGGTGATCGTCTCCGTCAACCAGCAGGGACAGATCTTCATCGACCGCAACGAGGTCAGCTACGAGGAGTTCCGGGCCACCTTCCGGGCGCTGGTCCAGGCCCGGAATGCCGACGCCGTGACCCTGCGGGCCGACAGCCGCGTGGCCTACGGCCAGGTCGCCCGGGTGCTGGGCGTCATTCGCGAGTCGGGGGTGGCGAACGTGGGCCTGGTGACCGAGCAGGAGGAGATCCGGTGAACTACGCGCTTCCGCGCGAAGTTCGCACCGGAAACCGGCTCGGCCTGGCAGGGACCGCCCTGATCCACGCCACACTCGTGGCCGGGGTGGTGCTCCTGGCCCGGGAGCCGGCTCCGCCGGTCGGGACGGTCTATCAAGTCAAGCTTGTTGCGGCACCGGCCCCGAGCACCGCGCGGCGCGTGGCCACCGAAACGGTCGCGCCGCCCCCCCAACGGACCGCGCCGACCCAGACCCGGACCACGCGGAGCGTGCCGGTCACCCCGACCGCCCCGCCCCGGGCCGCCGAGCGGACCGAGGCGGCTCCCCGCGTGGCGAACCCGGTGGAACCGCTTCCCGGCGAGACGCCCTCGACCGGAACGAACATCGCCAACGTCAACCTCCAGGGGATGCCGTTTCCGTTCCCCGGGTACCTCGAGAACCTGGTCGAGCAGGTCTTGCGGCGCTGGGCGCGGCCGGCCTTCGCCAGCCCGCTGCGGACCGAGGTCTCCTTCACGATCCTGCGCGATGGGACCGTCCGGGACATCAAGATCGCGCAGTCGTCCCGGAACTACACCTTTGATCTCGAGGCGATGGGCGCGATCGAGAGCGCCGCCCGGGCCCGGGCATTCGGCCCGCTCCCGGCGGGATTCGAGGGCGATGCCCTCCCGATGATCTTCTACTTCGCACCCCGGACCGGCCGATGACTCGTGGTCTCCTGCTCGTCGTCGCGACCCTCGCGGCCTCGCCCCTGGCCGCCCAGGACCCGGTCCGGGTCGGGATCGACTATCGACCCGGCATCCGCCCGCGGGTGGTCATCCTGCCCGCCGTCGGCCTGGACTCCGTTCGCAGCATCGTGGGACGGGATCTCGACTACAGCGATCGCTTCGAGGTGGTGGTGCTCCCCCAGGCGGAGCCCGCTGCCAGCCCGCTGCTGGGTGGCCAGCCACCTGCCCTCAACTACGAGCTCTACCGGAGCCTCAGTGCGTCGTGGGCGGTGCAGCTGGAGCGTGCCGCCGGGGGGATGGCGCTCACCGTCCGGTTGCACGACCTGACGGCCGACGTCGTCCGGCGGGACACCACGCTCGCGGTTGACATTTCCGGGGCAGGGGAGGGGCGGATGGACCTTCACCGCCTCTCGGATGCCCTGGTGGAGTGGATCTCCGGGCAGCGGGGGATCGCCGCGACCCGGTTCCTCTATGTCGAGCGCGGCAGCCAGCGGATCCACCGGGTGGACAGCGACGGCCACGCGGTCGTGCCGATGAGTCCGGGCGGGGCGACGGCGCTGGCGCCGCAGTGGTCACCCGATGGCAGCAAGTTCACCTATCACATCCTGGGCGATGATGGTCGGTCACCAGTGCTGATCCAGGACGTCGTGGGCGGGGCCCGGCGGACTGTTCCCACCACCGGAGACGGGGGAAACCACCTGACGCCGGCGTTCTCTCCCGACGGCCAGAGCCTGGCGTTCGCCCGGCTGACGGACCAGGGGTCCGCGATCTACCGGGCCGACGTGGCGCGGATGTGCTGCGTCGAGCGCTTGACCGCGGCGCGCTATCCGGCGAATCTTTCGCCAACCTGGAGTCCCGACGGCCGCCGGATCGCCTTCGTCAGCAACCGCTCGGGGGTTCCCCAGATCTACGTCATGTCGGCGGATGGCACCGACCAGGAGCTGCTGGTGCCGTACGACTTCGGGGCCACCGGCGCCTCGTACGCGCCGGAGTGGAGCCCGGATGGGACGATGATCGTGTTCCACCGCGATGTTTCCGGCGCTCCCCAGCTCTTCGTCTACACCGTCGGCAGCCGCCAGGTCCGGCAGCTGACCTCCCAGGGTCGGAACGAGGACCCCTCGTGGGCCCCGGACAGTCGGCATATTGTGTACATTTCAGACCGGACGGGGCGGCGGCAGCTCCACGTCATCGACCTGGAGACCGCCCGGGTCCGCCAGGTACCAACGCCAGGCATCGCCAGACTTCCTGCGTGGTCCGGCCTGCTGGCCGGATCCCGCTAACCACCACCACCACGCCCGACCGATCGGAGCTTGACCCATGCGCCTTCGCCAGTTCGCGCTCCCCATGCTGGCCGTCCTGATGGCCGGCACCGCCTGCAAGAAGAACGAGCCAGTCGTCGTGCCCACGCCGGCACCCGCCCCGGCCCCGGCCCCGGCTCCCGCTCCGCCCCCGGCGCCCGCGCCGCCGGCGGTGGACCCGAACGCCGCGATTGAGCGGCTCCGTGCCGAGATGATCAACACCATTTCGCAGGAGATCTACTTCGACTTCGACAAGTATGACATCCGGTCGCAGGACATGGCGGTGCTCGACGCCAAGGCCGACCTCCTGATGCGCCACAATCAGGTCCGGATCCGGATCGCCGGCCATGCCGACGAGCGCGGCTCCGACGAGTACAACCTGGTCCTGGGCAACCAGCGGGCGCTGGCCGCCAAGGCGTACCTCGAGCGCAAGGGGATCGCCGGATCGCGGATCGACGTGATCTCGTACGGCGAAGAGCGCCCGGCGGATCCGTCCTCGAACGAGGCGGCCTGGGCCCGCAATCGGCGGGGCGCCTTCGAGGTGACCGCTGGCCGCGAACAGCTCGGGACGATTCGATGAGCCAGGCGCGCCTGGTCCTGCCGCTGGGGCTGCTCCTCCTGGTGGGTTGCGCCACCAACGGCGGCTTGCGGCGGGTGGAAACCCAGGTCGCCGTCCTCCGCGTGGAGACGGCCCGGCGGGACTCGGCGCGCGCCGCGGAGCTGGACCGCATCATTGCCCTGCAGGCCCGGATGCTCGACTCGCTGGCGCACACCCAGCAGGCACTGCATGCGTTTCGCAGCTCGACGGTGGCCGACCTGGCCGACATTGCCAGGCAATTGGTGCAGATCCAGGAGTTGACGGGGCAGAGCCAGCAGCGGCTGAGCGAGCTGCGGAGCGACCTGGAGGCCCGCATTCAGGCGAGCCTCCTGGCCGTCCCGCCGGCGGTGCCGGTGACGCCGGAGGATTCCGCCGCGATAGCCCTGGTACCCACCCCCTCGGCCAACCAGATGTACCAGGCCGCGATCATGCAGTTCCGACGCGGCAGCCTGGGCACCGCCCGGCTCGGGTTCCAGGAATACCTGCGCGCCTGGCCGAATGACGGCCAGGTGGCCGATGCCCTCTATCACATCGGCGAGACCTGGGCGACCGAGAGCCCCGACTCGGCGATTGCCTACCATTCCCAGGTCGTGGATCGGTTCCCGGCTTCGTCGCGGGCCCCGACCTCGCTGTACAAGATCGGCCAGGCCGCCGAGGCGCGGAACGATCCGCGTGCCGCCCGCGCCGCCTACGAGCGCCTGATCCGGGAGTACCCGCGCGCGCCGGACGTGCCACTCGCCCAGGATCGCCTGAACGCCCTCCGGCCCTAGGCCGCCGCAGCTGATGCCCCGCGAAGCCGCGGAGATGCCATTCCTCGATCACCTCGAGGAACTCCGGACCCGGATCCTGCGCTCCCTCGCCGCCCTCGTGGTCGGCGTGGGCGTGGGAATCTGGGTGGTGCAGCAGTTCGCGATCATCGAGATCCTCAAGGCACCGATCGCCCCGTTCCTGCCCAGCGGTCGCCTGGTCATCCTGAGCCCCACCGAGCCGATCATGATCGTCCTCAAGCTGGGGGCGATCCTGGGTGCGGTGCTGGTGAGCCCGTTCCTGCTGTTCCAGGTCTGGGGGTTTCTCTCCCCCGCGCTGTACGACCGGGAAAAGAAGGCGATCATCCCGGCCCTCACCGTCGGATTGCTGCTCTTCCTGACCGGTGCCGTGCTGGGGTTCACGATCGTGGTGCCCCGGGCGCTGCCGGTGCTGTTCGGGGTGCAGGTCGGGGTGTTCGAGAACATGATCACCTACGACAAGTACTTCGGCTTCGTGATCCAGATCTGTCTGGCGCTGGGGATCAGCTTCGAGCTGCCGCTGGTGATGATCATCCTCGCCGTCCTCGGCGTCGTGACACCGGCGATGATGTCGCGGTTCCGGCGGCACGCGATCGTGCTGTCCTTCGTGGCCGGGGCGATCCTCTCGCCGGGTGCCGATGTCTTCTCGATGCTCCTCATGACGGCACCCCTCATCGTCCTCTATGAGGTGGGCCTGGCCGGGGCAAAGGTCGTCCAGCGCCGGAAGCTCCGGCGGGCCGCGGCCTCGGCCTCCCTCGTCTGGCTGGTGGCGGCGCTCGGGGGCGCCGCCACCCTCGCGGCGCAGGAGCCCCCGCCGCGCCCCCCCGTCAAGGTCCTGACCCGGCCCGATTCGGTGCGCGGCGACTCCGCCTCAGCTGACTCGGTCCGGCTCCGCGCACTGCAGACCCGGGACTCGGTGGCGGCGGCGCGGCTCGGGTTGCCGCGCGCCCCGAGTCGGCAGTTCGCTCCGGCGGACTCGGTCATGCGCGACCTGCTCGACCGGCTCGGCTTCGCCGTGACCCGGTTCCGCGGCGACACGGCGGTCGTCCGCGCCGAGGCGGGCGAGATCGACCTGGTGGGTCGAGCCATGGCGGAGCGGGGCGGGGCCACCGTCGAGGCCGATCGCATCCGTCACCGGCAGGAAAGCTGTGAGTTGCTCGCCCTCGGGAGCCCGCGCCTCTTCGGGCAGGGCTCCCCCGTGATCGGCGACACCGTCCGATTCGACACCTGCCGGGAACGGGGCGTGGTCCAGTCGGCGCTCACCACCGTGGAGGAGCAGGGGGCCAACTGGTTCGTGCGCGGCAACCTGGCCATCGACTCGGCGCAGACCCGGGTCTATGCGGCCGGCGGGGAGGTCAGCAGCTGCGACCTCCCCGTGCCCCACTTCCACTTCAGCGTCAAGCAGGTGAAGTGGGTGTCCCGCTCGATGATGGTGGCCCGCCCGGCCGTCCTCTACATCCGGGACGTCCCGATCCTCTGGTTGCCGTTCCTCTTCCAGGACACCAAGCCCGGCCGCCGGTCGGGGATCCTGCCGCCCCAGTTCGGCCTCAACGACATCATCCGCCCGACCGGACGGTACAACCGGCAGGTCACGGGCGCCGGATACTACTGGGTCCCGAATGAGTTCATCGATCTGTCCGCCCGCGTCAACTGGTATGCCAACCGCTACTTCGAGTGGGTGGTGCGCACCAACTACCGGTGGCTCGATCGCTTCGTCCAGGGCGACCTCGAGTACAGCAGCCGCCGCGAGCCCGAGGGCGCCCGCGGCTACCGGATCGGCTGGAACCACACCCAGAACTTCAGCCTGACCACGAGCCTGAATGCCCGGGTGGACTACGCCTCCAACACCTCGATCATCAACCGGAACGCCATTGACCCGCTGTTGACCACCCAGCAGGTCTCCAGTTCGCTCAACCTGCAGCGCCGGTTCGCCTGGGGCTCGGCGGCGCTCGGCGGCAACCGCCGCCAGACCCTCACCGATGGCGCCGGCCAGCAGACGCTGCCCTCCCTCAGCATCTCGCCCAAGCCGTTCGACATCGGCCAGCACCTGACCTGGTCCCCGGGGCTGACGGCCTCCAGCACCTCGGAGTTCGGCACCTCCCGGACGCCGACGATCGTGGTCCGGCCCGATGGCACGGTGGACACCCTCGCGGTGGAGCTCAACGCCCGGTCGACCAACCTGAATCTCGACACCCCGCTCCGGTTCGGGACCTTCAACTGGCGCAACGCGCTCCGGATCACCGACCGCGAGAATGCCCAGCGCGTCACGACCACCTACCGGGTGCCGGACGAGTCGACCCCCGACCCGACCGACTCCGTCACGGTGAGCCGGGTCTCCAATGGCGGCTTCTCCACCGACCTGCGCTGGGATACCGGCATCAACCTGCCGATCCTCTTCCAGGGCTCGTGGAAGCTGCAGCCCAGCCTGAACGTGGTGGACGTGCTGCCGAGCTATGGCTTCGGGGTGCGCAACGAGCGAACCGGCGGGGAGTGGGTCTTCCAGGGAAAGCGTGCCGAGCTGAGCCTGAGCGCCAACCCAACCTTCTTCGGCTTCTATGGGGGCCTCGGGCCGTTGAGCCGCATCCGGCACAGCGTCTCCCCCTCGCTGCGGTTCGCCTACTCGCCCCGCGCCGCGGTGTCGGAACGCTTTGCCGACGCGGTCCGGTTGCCCGGCGGCGAGCTGCAGCGCGAGAGCCCGGTCTCCCGCCGGGCGGGGATCGCGCTCAGCCAGAACTTCGAGGGCAAGGCGAAGCGGGCCGAGGGCGACACCCTCACCGACGAGCGAAACCTCCCCAAGGTGCGGCTGCTCAGCATCAACACCAGCGGGGTGGACTACGACTTCGAGCAGGCCAAGGAACCGGGCCGGACCGGGTGGGTCACCCCCACGGTGACGAACCAGCTGCAGAGCGACCTGGTGCCCAACCTGCAGCTGTCCTTTACTCACGACCTCTGGGACGGTCCGGTGGGGTTCGAGGACTCGGAGTTCGCACCGTTCCTGACCAGCGTGAGTGCCAGCTTCAACGTGACGGGGGGAACGCTCCGCGGCCTCGCCTCGCTCTTCGGGCTGGGCGGGACGACGACCGGAACGACCGGGCCCCGGCCCCCGACCCAGCCGGCCTTCCAGCCGGGATTCGGTCCCCAGGAAACGGGCGCGCGCGGGCCGGGAATGCAGCAGTTCGGTGGCGGGGCCAGTGGCAGCTTCCAGAGCACCATCAACCTCAGCATCAACCGGGCCCGGCCATCCGACGACCCGAACGTGCCGTCCATCCCGACCCAGAGCAGCGTCACCCTCCGCACCCGGCTCTCCCCGACCCGGTACTGGGGCCTGAGCTGGGACACCGCCTACAATGCCACCGACAAGAAATTCGAGTATCACCGGCTGAGCCTCGAGCGCGATCTTCACGAGTGGCGCGCCGCCTTCAACTTCTACCGCAACCCGAACGGCAACTTCTCGCTGTTCTTCACGGTCTTCCTCACCGACCTGCCGGACCTCAAGGCCGACTACAACCAGACCACGATCGCCAGGTAGTGTCCGCGAGAGCGGACACTCACTTTTGTGGATATCTCCAAGTGCCTTGTTGGCAAGCACTTGGCTCACTGTGTCGCGACGGCATGGGCCGTGCTTTTATCCTGGGCAACCTTTGCCCCGGATACTGGCATGTCCCACCGAATGCTGCTGGCCACCCTCCTGCTCGTGCCCACCCTCGGCTGCCTCGAGGAGGGGATCTTCAATCCCGGGCTGGGGCCGGATGCCCCGCGCAACCTCACCTATTACCTCGATCCGGTCGGCAGCGGCACCGCCCCTCCCGGCATCCTGTTGCGCTGGGAGCAGGATCCCGATCCCAGCATCGATCTCTGGTATGTCTATGCCCGGATCGGCAGCGGCAACTTTCAGCTGGTGGGGTCCACCACTTCCACCAGCTTCCACGAGTCGGCGGTGCCGGCGCTGGAATACTTCGTTTCCGCCGTGGACCGGAACGGTTATGAGAGCCCCCGCAGCAACATCATCTTCGTCGACAGCCGCCTGACGCTGGCCCGTCCGGCAGACCTCAGCACCGTGTCCCTCGACGGTGGGATCGCCCTCTACTGGACCGACAACGCCTACACGGGCGATCCCCAGGGATTCCGGAACTATCGGGTGTACAGCAGCGCGTACAACCTCGACACGGACCTTTGTGAGGGTGGATGGCGGCTGGAGGGGACGACCGTGGCGCCCGAGTTCCGGGCGGGGGCACTCCCCAACGGGGCGCCCCGCTGCTTCGGGGTGTCGGCGGTGTCCATCGAGGGGTGGGAGAGTCTCTGGTCCCCGATCCGGCACGACACCCCCCGCTTCGAGTCCCGCAACGTGGTGCTGACCGCGCGCCAGGTGGCCAGCGGGACCGCCGGGTTCCGGTTCTGGCGCGACCAGAACGGCGACGGCATCGCCCAGCGCAGCGAGCTGGGGGTGGTGGGCTCGGGCAATGCGAGCGACATCGACTTCAGCATCGAGCGGAACCCGTCCGGCGGCCTGGTGCTGACCCCGATCCGAAACGGGGTCCGGCTCCGCACCTGGGTGGGAGGCCCGATCGGCGACCTGAGCGAGATCGACTATGCCCCCGCGGCGGGATTCGCCCGGACCCCGCTCGAGGCGTTGCCAGGGTGGGGATACGTCTGGGAGACCCCGGGCGTCCCCTATGTGCGATTCGGCGCCGTTCGGGTGACCCATGTCGGCCAGGAGTTCCTGATCCTCGACTGGGCCTTCCAGTCCGACCCCGGAAACCCGGAGCTGAGCCCCCCGGCCCCGTGACCGGGAGGCCGGTGCCGGCGGGCGGCGAGGGCACTATCTTGGCCTGATGTCCGATACCCTCTACCTCACCGGCGAACACCTCACGATCGAGGACGTCATCCGGGTGGCCCGCGGCCGGGACACCCGGGTGCAGGCCTCCTCCGAGGCCCTCGAAGCCCTGGCGACGAGTCGTGCGCACGTCGAGCAGGCCGTGGCCGACGGCGCCACGATGTACGGCATCAATACTGGATTCGGCAAGTTGGCCACCGTCCGGATCGCCCCGGACGCGCTCGAGCAGTTGCAGGTGAACCTGCTCCGCAGCCACGCGGCCGGGGTGGGCGATCCCCTCCCGCGCGAGGTCGTCCGCGCGATGATGCTGCTCCGCGCCAATGTGCTGCTGCGATCGACCAGCGGGGTGCGGCCCGGCCTCGTCGGTGCCCTCCTGGCGCTGCTGAATGCCGACCTCCTGCCGTGGATCCCGGAACAGGGCAGCGTGGGTGCCAGTGGTGACCTGGCGCCGTTGAGCCACCTGGCCTTGGTGGTGATGGGCGAGGGGGAGGTGCTCGACAGCGACGGCGTCTCGGCCCGGCCCACCGCGATGGCGCTGGCGGCCGCCGGCCTGGAGCCCTGGCGGTTCGGCCCCAAGGAGGGCTTGGCGTTCATCAACGGCACCCAGGCGCAGACGGCCATCCTCACCCTCCTCGTCCACGACGGCGAGGTGCTCTGGCGTTCCGCCCTCGGAGCGGCGGCCATGAGCCTCGAGGCGCTCCAGGGGACCCCGGTGCCGCTCGACCCCAGGATCCATGCCGCCCGCCCGCACCAGGGGCAGGGGAGGGCCGCCGCGCTGATGCGTCGCCTCCTCCGGGACAGCGCGATCCGGGAGTCGCACCGCGAGAACGATGACCGGGTGCAGGATGCCTACAGCCTGCGCTGCACTCCCCAGGTGCTCGGGGCGGTGGCCGACGCGATCGGGTTTGCCCGCCAGGTGGCCGAGGTGGAGCTCAACGCCTCGACCGACAATCCGCTGGTGTTCGTACAGTCCGGCCGGGGCGAGGTGCTTTCCGGCGGAAACTTCCATGGCCAGCCAGTGGCCCAGGCGCTCGACCTCCTCGCGATCACCCTGACGACGCTCCAGGCGCTCGCGGAGCGCCGAATCGAGCGGCTCGTGAACCCCGACCTCTCGGACGGCCTCCCCGCGTTCCTCACGGCGAGCCCCGGCCTCTCCTCCGGCCACATGATGGTGCAGATCACCGCCGCCTCGCTGGTGGCGGAGTCCCGCACCCTGGCCTACCCGGCGAGCATCGGGTCGATCCCGACCGATGCCAACCAGGAAGACTTCGTGCCCATGGGCATGGCGGCGGCCTTCAAGGCCCGCCGCATCCTGCGAAATGCCCAGCAGGTTGTGGCGGCGGAGTTCCTCTCGGCGGCCCAGGGGCTCGAGTTCCTGCTGCCGCTCACGCCGGGCCGGGGAGTGGCAGAGCTCTATCAGCGCATCCGATTGGGCGATCTCCGGATCTCCCCCCTGGACCAGGACCGCCCTCCGGCCCCCGATTTGCGACAGCTGGCTCGGGCGGTGGCGGATGGGATCCTCGATCCGGGGGAGTGAGGCGGTCCGGGCCTTCCGAGCCGCCTTGCCCCGCTCCGGCTGAAATCCTATCTTCCATGACTGCAACGTTTTCGGCCCTTTCCCCCCACCTTCGAGCCGCATGAATCTGGACAAGCTCAAGGAAACGGCTCGGCGGTTCGAGCAGAAGGAGGACTGGCGCCGGGCGATTGAGGTGTACCAGCGCGCCATTTCCGACCTCGAGATGCAGGGCGACCCGATCCCGGACCCGTCGGTGTACAACCGGCTGGGGGACCTGCAGATGAAGGTGGCCGACCACGCGGGTGCCGTCCGCTCCTACGAGCATGCCCTGGAGTTGTACGCCGACCAGGGCTTCTTCAACAATGCCATCGCCCTCGGAGGGAAGATCCTCCGGGTGGACTCCACCCGGACCCCGATCTACCTCCGGCTTGCCCGTCTGCACGCCCGGAAGAACGTGGTCCTCGAGGTGCGTCGCTACCTCGAGGACTACCTGGCACGGATGCGGCGCGAGCACAAGCTCGCCGGCGCCGTGGAGCAGCTTCGTGAGTTCGTGGACCGCGACTGCCGCGATGCCGAGATGCGAGCGGTGGTGGCCGACCTCCTCGCCCAGGCCGCTCCCACCGGGGAGACCGATGGTGCGCTGGACGAGCTGCTGACCCAGCTGCGGACCCGGGACGAGGAAGCGGAGGAGGCTGATGCCGGGGCAGACTCGAGGCCGGGTTCCCCGTCCGGCGGCCTCGTGTTCTTGGACACCGCCGGTGGCTGGGAGACCGGTGAAGGGGCAGGCGCTGGGCACGGGGTCGACCCGGTCGAGGGGCTCAACAGCATCGAGCGGACCCTTCCGGCGGCCCTGAATGGGCTGCCCCTGGTGGGTCTCGAGACCAACGGACTCTCCAGCGCGGATGGGCTGACGATCGAGCACCTCGGCGGGTTGGAGCGGGACGAGGTGAGCTTTGGCGACGGTCCCCGGCCGGTGGCACCCGATGCCCTGATCATGCTCGACGGTACCAGCGATGATCCAGCGCTCGGCCTCGTGGGCGGCGCCGAGCCCGAGCAGGAGTCGATTCCGCTCATCAGCCTCGACAGCGACGGCCTCGAGCTCTCCGGTGAGGGGCCCCTGCTGGAGATCGGGCTGGAGTCAACGAGCGGTGCCGCGCCGCAAGACGATCAGGACAGCGCGATCGCCGAAGGGACAATCGAGCCCGAGGAGAGCGGGCGCGAGGCGGCCCGGGCCGCTGCGCCGGAACCGCGCGACCTCGTGGCGGAGGCCGAGGCCAGGCTGGCCGAACATGTCGCGGCGGAGCGGTGGCCGGAGGCGCTGGGGGCTGCGGCTGACCTGGTGGCACTGGAGCCGGAGTCGATTCCGCGTTACCAGAAGCAGGTCGAGCTTGCCTACCAGGCCGGCGACCGTGACGCGCTCACCATCCGGTACCTCGAACTGGGGGACGCGCTGTTGCGGGCCGGGATGCGCGCTCCGGCGGTGGCGGTCTATCGCCGGGTCCTGGAGCACCACCCTGGCCAGCGCCGGGCGCTCGGGGCCCTGGCCTCGCTCGGTGCTGCCGTCGATCCCCCGGCGGCCGCGCAGCCCGTTCCCGAGCGCAATGACTACGTCGACCTCGGGGCGCTGATCCTCGACGACCTCCCGACGCCGGATTCCCGGATGCGGGTGGACAGCGCCGAGCCGACCCAGCCGGAGGACGAGGACCAGACCTTCCGGGAGATCCTGGAGCAGTTCAAGCGGGGGATCGAGGACAACCTCGACAGCGAGGACTTCCAGTCGCACTACGACCTGGGGATTGCGTTCAAGGAAATGGGCCTGCTCGACGAGGCGATTGCCCAGTTCCAGCGGGCCCTGCGCTCGCCCGAGGGTCGGCTCAAGGCCTCGGAGGCGCTGGGGATCGCCTTCTACGAGAAGGGGCGCCACGCGATTGCGGAGGCGGTGCTCGCACGCGCCGTCGCGGGGCTGCCGGGGGCAGACGACGAGAAGATCGGGTTGATCTACTGGCTCGGACGCGCCCTCGAGGCCCAGGGCCGCGAGGCTGAGGCGCTGCCCTCGTATGAGCGGGCCCTGGCCGTCGACATCCGGTTCCTGGACATCACCGAGCGGATCGCCCGCCTGAGCGCCGGGCAGCGGGCATGAACACTCCCGCGGGGGCGACGACGCTGGCCGACCTGCAGGCCCCGGTCCTGGCCGAGCTGGAGCAGGTTCGGGGCGAGTTGCGGCGGCTGATCGAGGCCGATTTCGGCCTGATCGCCGAGGTCAACACCCACCTGCTCCAGATGCAGGGGAAGATGTTCCGCCCGGCCCTGGTGCTCCTCGCCAATGCCGCCACCGGCGGGCGAAACGCCAAGGCGGTGTCGCTGGCGGCCGTGGTGGAATTGATCCACCTGGCCACGCTGGTCCACGACGATTCGGTGGATCATTCTGTCCTCCGGCGGGGGATGCCGACGATCAACGCCCTGTTCAGCCACCAGGTCTCGGTGATCATGGGGGACTATCTCTACTCCCGGGCGGTGATCGAGCTGGTGCGCCAGGAGGACCTCCTGGCCCTGCGGGTCCTGAGCCGGGTGACGAACGAGATGACCGTCGGCGAGATGCGGCAGCTGCTGGCCCACGACCCGCTCCGGTTCAGCGAGGAGGACTACGACCTGCTCATCCGGTCGAAGACCGCCTCGCTCATGAGCGGCGCCTGCGAGGTGGGTGCGCTCGCCGCCAGCACCGCCGAGCGCGAGGCGATGGGACGGTTCGGGTACCACCTCGGGATGGCGTTCCAGATCGTCGACGACCTGCTCGACTTCACCGCCGACGCCGAGGATACCGGCAAGCCCTCGGGGCTGGACCTGCGCGAACACAAGGTCACCCTGCCACTGATCCACGCCCTGCCCCGGATGAGCCCGGCGCAACGGCGGACCGTGGATGCCCTGATGACCAGCCCCGAGCCGACTGACGCGGAGCTGGAGGCGGTCATTGACGCCGTGGCGCGCTGTGGCGGCCTCGACTACGCCCGGGGCCGGGCCCAGCAGTTCATGGATGCCGCTGAGGCCGACCTGGAGCAGATCGCCCCGGGACCGGCGCGCGAGACCCTGCGCTCCAGCCTGGGATACGTCCTCGATCGGAGGCGATGAGATGCCTGCCGGACCGCGCCGACCCCGTTTCTACGCCCTTGTCCTCCTCGCCGGCTTCGTGCTGGGCGGGTTCCTGAACGCCTTCCTGCGCCAGGTGCTGCCCGACAGTCCCACGAAGGATTTCTTTACCTATGCCGTCCAGCCGGGGTTCGGGCCTGTTCCGATTGATCTGCTTGTGGTACACTTCACCATTGGCCCGGCGGGCATCGACCTCTCGCTGATGAGCCTGGTGGGCGTCGTCCTGGCGTATCTCGTCGCCCGATCGCTGTTCTAGCCGGAGTTGGAGGGAGGACCGTAGACATGGGAAACTTGGGATTCAGCGAGATCATGATCATCCTGCTGGTGGTCCTGGTGTTCTTCGGGGCCAAGCGGATGCCGGAAATCGGCGCATCCTTCGGCAAGGGGATCCGCGAGTTCAAGCGGAGCTTCTCCGGGATCGCCGATGAGGTGAACAGCATGCCGGAGGATCGCTCCGCGACCACGCCCGGGCGGCAGATCGACTCGCCGGGGCAGGGCACCCCGGCGGCCACCAGCGGAGAGCCGAAGCGGTTGTCCCAGTAGTTCCTCCGGATTGCAATGCAAACGGGCGGCCCCTGCTGGGGCCGCCCGTTCGTGTTTGGGGGTGCTGGCCCCGAAACCCGGACCTAGAACGGCACCTGACCGGGGAGGTTGGTCGTGGCTGCCGCCTGCGCCTCGGCCTGGGCATCGGTCTGATAGAGTTCCGCCCGGCGATCGGTGATCTTGGCGCCCTGTCGCAGGGCCAGCATGAACTCCTGGACCCGGAGCTGCCGCCGGGACTGCAGCTCACGGCTGCGCAGCGCCGGCAACTCGGCCGTGAACTGGGCGCTGTCCGCCGGCACCCGCTCGAGCGCCTGGACGAGCCAGACCCCCTGCTCGGTGGCCACCACCGCGCTCACGCCGCCCACTGGCGTGCCGAAGGCGGCGCCGTTGAGCTCGGCCGTTTCGACCAGCGGGGCAAGCCGGGTGAACGGCTCGGGCTCGCTGTAGTCCAGGCCGCGCTCGGCCGCGAGACGGGAGAGCGGCGTCCCGCCCTCGGCGGCCCGTCGGATCTCGGCCGCGATTGCGGCGGCCGCGGCGGTGCGCTTCGAGGCGCGCAGGGCGGCTTCGACCTCGCCGCGAATCTGCTGCAGCGGCGGGATGCCCGCGGGGCCGGCGCTGTCCACCCGGAAGACGAAGTAGGAGGCCGCCGATTCAATGACCGGCGAGGTCTCGCCGACCTGGGCCTGGAACGCCCAGACCCCCGCGTCCGGCACCACCTCGGCGCCGGCGATCACCTGCTGGCCCTCGGTGACCCGACCCGTCTGGCCAATGGAGAGGTTAAGCGCCCGCGCCACGGTATCGAGGGCGGCGGCGTCGAGCCGGTCGGCACCCAGCACCTCCAGGCTGTCCGCCTGGGCATCCAGCCGGTCGCGGTGCTCGCCGGTCACCTCGACGGGGATCAGGATGTGCCGGCCGTTGAAACTGTCGCCGGAACGCGAAGTGACCTGAATGATGTGATAGCCGAAGCTGGTAAGCACCGGTTCGGAAATGGCATTGAGGGGCAGCACATCGGCGGCGGCCTGGAAGGCCGGGTCGAACTGGCCGCGGGTCCACTCACCCAGTTCGCCGCCCTGGGCGGCCGAGACCTCGTCGGAGGACTCCCGGGCGGCCACCTCGGCGAATGGCGCACCATTCACCAGCTCCTCGCGAACCGCCACAGCCCGGGCCAGCGCCGCGGCGCTGTCGGAGGCAATGGGCTGGCGCGGAAGGGTGACATAACTCAACCAGACCCGGCGTGACTGTTCAAATTTTTGACGGTTTTCCCGATACCAAGAGTCCACCTCGGCGGCCGAGACCTGGATCTGCGATTCGGGCACGGAAGTCGCAGGGTCGACCCTCAGGATCCCGATCCGGGCCGTCTCGTGTTCGTCGCGATACCGCTCCCAGAGGGCGGGATCGGAGACGCTGACATCGGCGACCAGGGAGCGGAACAGCTTGGAACGGAGGATCTCGTCCCGGTACCGACTCTCGAGCAGGGGGATGTACTGCTGCCCGACGGCGGATCCGAGCCAACGTTGGTACTTTACGGGGTCGAACTGGCCATCGGAGAGCATGTCCGGATTCTGCATCATCTCCGGGAGGGGGATGTTCCGGATGGCGTCGGCGATCTCGGCACTGCTGGTCCGGATCCCGCGGCGCTTGAACTCGCGCTCGAGGAGGGTCGCCGAGATGAACTGCTCCCAGACCTGGTCGCGGACCCGGGCGACGCCCTCGATTCCGAGCGAATTGCCGGTGGAGCGCTGTTCGTTCTCGATGGCGGCCTGAACCGCCTCCTGGAAGGCCCGGACCTCGATGGACTGCCCATCGACTCGGCCGACCGACGTCTGGGTCAGGAGGCCGCCGCCCCCGCCGGAGAGGCCGGAGAGGTCAAACACCAGCCATCCGACGAAGGCGACGGTCAGGATGACGATGATCGGCTTGGCAGTATTGCGAAAGGCTTGCATCATGGTGGTCGAGTCGGCTTGAGGTGCCGGAGTCAGGGGAAGCCCCAAGTCTAGGTGGGATCAGGAGAAAGCTCAAGGCGGCCGGGGGGATGGACCCCCCCCCCCCCCCCGGGGCCCTCCCCGGCCGGGAGCAGGACGGACCGCCGGTGGCAATCATTCAGGTTATGAGGCTCGGCATGGCTCACAGCAGCGAGATCGAGAAACTCGAACGCCGGTGGATGGACAACCCCACCGGGTTGACCTTCGCCCCGCTGGCGGAGGCCTACCGGCGCGCGGGAGACCATCCCCGCGCCCTGGAGGTCCTGGAGCTCGGCTTGGCCCAGCATCCGGCCTATGTGCCCGCCCTGATCGTCCGGGCCCGCTGCCATCTGGATGCCCACCTGGGGGGCGAGGCGGAAACGTCGTTCCACGCGGTACTCCACTCCGATCCGCACAACCTGATCGCCCTGAAGGGGCTCGCCGACATCTGCGAGTCGAGCGGGCGGCTCCCGGGCGCCCTGGAATTCCTCGACCGGATGCTCGAAGCCGACCCCACCCACACGGAGGCTGCCGATCAGCGGGGCCGCGTCCTCGGCCTGATGGCCGAGCGCGAGAGTGCCCTGGCCGCGCCGGCTGAGTCCGGTACCCAGCTCGACCCGCCCGCCCCGGATGGATCCGCCACGGTCGAGACGCTTGAAGTCACCGCCGAGGTGGATCCGGGCCTTGAGTTGGTGAGTCGGATGGACCTCTCGCTTGAGGTGGAACCTGCCGCCGAGTTCGAACCGACGGCCGTCGTGGATGCCAGCCCGGCGGACTCCGACCGGGTGGGCGCCGAGTCGCCCGCGGCGGTCGATCCGGTCGACCCTGGGACGAATCCCTTCGAGGGGTTCGACGCGAGCACCTGGGACCTGCCGTTCGCCGAGGTGAAGTTGCCGGACCAGCCGTTCGAGGAGCACGTCTCTCCGGAGGCGCTCCCCGAGTCGCCGGCCCTCCTGGACGGGGAGCCCACTGTCGAGGTGGCGGCATCGGAGGCCGGGACGCCCGACGCGGAGTTGCCAGTCGTGCTGGAGGACGAGGAGGTCCCGGCGCCGCTGGTCTCGGTCGATACCGCCCCGGGAGCACCGGTGGAGTGGAACCCCGCGTCGTGGGGGATGGAGCAGGAGGAGGCCAAGCCCGCCGATACCGCCGCCGAGCCGGAGACGGAGGCTGCGTCGGTGGAGCCGTCCGACGAAGCTCCCGAAGTCGTGACCGGGGATCCGGTGTCCGAGAGCGCATCGGTGGAAGCCGCGGTCGAGGACCGGGCGCCGGAAGTGCCGCTGGAGACCGTGGCCACCTCCGCCGAATCGGCCGGGGAAGGCTCCGGCGCGGGGCCCGGGCGCGCCGATGAGGCAACCCAGGAGATCGTCAGCGAGGTCACCGCCCCGGTGGAGGGGTCGGTTCCCGGGCGGTCGCTCTACCTGGGCTCGGTCCACGAGCCCCAGGGGAGCCGCGAGGTCCAGGGCGGCTCCGAGTCGCCCGAGAACCCAACCGAGGCCGAGGCTGAGGCGGCCATGGTTATGGCTGCGGCCGTCGAGCCGTCGCCTGAGCCGGAGGAGGAACCGGTCCGGGATCTCCGCCTTGAGGGCGAGACCTATGCCGAGATTGAGGATGGGTGGGTGCCCTCGACCGACTGGTCTACCCCGGAGGAGGTGCCCACCGCCGGGTTTGGGATGGAGCAACCGGAGATGTCGCCGGCTGCGGATGCCGAGACGGCCGTGACCGTCGAAGAGCCGGATGCCATTGAGCCGGAGGCCACGCCCGTCATTGCAGAGGTCGAGGCATCCGGGGAGCCGGTCGAGGAGCCCCCGCCAGTCATGGTGGAAATGGCCGAGGACACGGCCCTTGCGGAGGGGAAAGCCGGAGAGGTCGAGGAGGCTTCGGTCGGGGAGCCGGTGGTGACGGCGAGCGGGGAGACTGGGGAGGTCGAACCGGTCTCGGCCGTGGCCGAGGAGCCCGAGGAGGCGGTGTCGGTGGTCGAGGGCGCGTTCGAAGAGGAGCCCGCGGCGCCGGATTCCGAGCCCGAGATCGAACCGGAACTGGTGATCACCGAGACGATGGCCGAGGTCTTCCTCCGGCAGGGGCATCGTGCCCTTGCGCTGGCGGTCTACGCCCAGCTGCTGGAGCAGGATCCCGGCAGTCAGCGGCTGCAGGACGCGAGTGCCCGCCTCCGCGGGGAGTTGCTCGGGGCGCGTGCTGCCGAGGCGCCCACGGCGGTGTCCGAGCCCGAGGAACCGATCGGCTCGTTCCTGGCCCGGGTGCTTGGACCGGAGATGATCGTGGAGGATGCCTCGGCACCGCCGGCGCCCTCAGGGCCCCTGAGCGGTCGGCCGACGCGACCGGCGGAGGACCCCTCCCTGAGCCTCAGCACGATCTTTGGCGAGGACTCGCGGCGCCGGAGTGCCGTGGCCAGCGGGGCCGAGGACCTCACCCAGGACGCCGAGCCGTCGTTCGATGAGTTTTTCGGTGCCACCGGTGTCCCGGCCGGGGCCGGCGGGGACGAGGCGGAGCTGGAGCAGTTCAATGCGTGGCTCCGCAGCCTCCAGCGCTGAATGCGGGTCACCGTCCTCAATGGTCCCAACCTGAACCTGCTCGGCCAGCGGGAACCCGCAGTCTACGGCTCCACCACCTTTGCGGAGCTCGAGGCACTGGTCCGGGCCGAAGCGGATGCGCTGGGGATCGACCTCACCTGGTACCAGAGCAACCACGAGGGGATGCTGGTCGATGCGATCCAGGCCTTGCCAAGCACGGCGGATGCCCTGATCCTCAATGCCGGGGCATTCACCCACACGAGCCTGGCGATCCGGGATGCCCTGCTGGCGGTCCAGGTCCCGTTCATCGAGGTCCACCTGAGCAATCCCCTCGCCCGCGATGCCGCCCGGCACCACTCGATGACCGCCGACCTCTCGGCCGGGCTGATCGCGGGCCTTGGCCCGGCGGGATACCGGCTGGCACTCCAGGGGCTGCACGACCGCTTCCGTGGGTCCTGACCGGCGCCCTGACCGGCTCGCCGCGCTCCGGGCGCGGGTCGAGGCTGCGGGACTCGATGCCCTCCTGGTCACGCACCTCCCCAACATCCGCTACCTGACCGGATTCTCGGGCACCGCCGGGCTGCTCCTGGTGGGGCCCGGTCGGGCGGTGCTGATCACCGACTTCCGGTATGAGTCCCAGGCCGCCCAGGAGGTGCACCGGGAGGTCGTGGTCGAGATCGAGCGGGTCAATGTCTGGTCCCGGCTCAAGCAGGTACTGCAGCGCGCCCACCATGCCGTTCTGGGCTACGAGCAGGACCACCTGGTGGTGCGGGAGGCCACCCGGCTCTCCGAGGCCTCTCCCGGGCGCCTCGAGCCATGCAGCGACCTGGTCGAGGGGCTCCGGCTGGTGAAGACCCCGGACGAGGTCGCTCGGATCCGCGAGGCCGCGATCCTGGCCCAGGGGGCGCTCGACGCCATCCTGCCGGGCATCCATCCGGGGCGGACCGAGGTGGCGATCGCCGCCGACCTGGAGGCGGCCCTGCGGCAGCGGGGCAGCGAGTGGCACCCCTTTCCCACCATCGTCGCCTCGGGGCCCCGGTCGGCACTGCCCCATGCCCGCACCAGCGACCGGGTGGTCGGGCCCGGGGAACTGCTCCTGATCGATTTCGGGGCCCAGGTCCAGGGGTATTGTGCCGACCTCTCCCGGACCTTTGTGGTCGGCGGGCGGGCCGATTCGCGCCAGCGGGAGGTCTATGAACTGGTCCGGGTGGCGCAGCTGCGGGCCCGGACAGCGATCCGGGCGGGCCAGACCGGGCGGGAGGCGGACGCCCTGGCCCGCGACCTGATCGCGCAGGGGGGGCACGGGGCGGATTTCGGCCACTCGCTGGGCCACGGCCTGGGGCTGGAGGTGCACGAGGCGCCCCGGCTTTCTCCGACCTCCGACCTCCCGATTCCCGGGGGAGTGGTGGTGACGATTGAGCCGGGCATCTATCTTCCGGGATGGGGTGGGGTCCGGCTGGAGGACGATGTCCACCTGGCCCCCGCGGGTCCGGACCTCCTTTCGGACGGCCGCACGGAGATGGTGGAACTCGTCTAGGAGCGGCAGTGGCCACAACGGCAGACATTCGCAACGGCCTCGTGGTGGACCTCGAGGGCCACCTGATGCAGGTCGTCTACTTCCAGCACGTCAAACCAGGCAAGGGCGGGGCCTTCGTGCGCACCAAGCTGCGCAACGTGCGGACTGGCGCGGTCCTCGATCGGACCTTTACTTCCGGGGAGCGCCTGACCGACGTGCGCCTGGAGCACCGGCCGATCCAGTTCAGCTATTCGGACGGGCACTTCTATCATTTCATGGACCTCCAGACCTTCGACGACATCATGCTGAACGACGACCTGCTCGGCGCCGACCAGCTGAAGTACCTGAAGGAGGGCCTGGAGTGCACGGGGCTGGTGCACCAGGACAAGGTGATCCTGGTGGAGTTGCCGCAATTCGTCGAGCTGACGGTGGTCCGGACCGATCCAAGCATCCGGGGTGACACCGCTACCGGCGGGACCAAGCCTGCGACCCTGGAGACCGGGGCCGTGGTGCAGGTGCCGCTCTTTCTGGAGGAGGGGGACGTGATCCGCGTGGACCGCCGCGAAGACAAGTACCTGACCCGCGTATGACACCGGAAGAGACGAAGGACCTCGCCGCGCTGCTCGCGAAGATCCCCGGGGTCAAGGGGATCGACATCAAGGACGTGCGCCGCCTGACGGAGCTGCTGCGGGAATCCCCCGAGATCGGCTCGATCGAGCTGCGCGGCTTCTTCGGCACCGGGGTGGTGATCACCCGGACCGGCGGCGGGTTCCCCGGGATGGTACCGGCGGGCTACGCGCCCCAGGCGGCGCCGGCCCCGGTGGCGGTCGCGGCGCCCGCGGGTGGCGGGGCGGCCCCCGCGGCGGAGGAGCCGGCCCGGCCGGCCAGCCAGCTCAAGGAGATCAAGTCCCCGATGGTCGGGACGTTCTACGCCTCGCCGGAACCCGGAGCGGGGCCGTACGTGAAGGTCGGCTCCCGGGTCACGAGCGGAACGACGGTCTGCATCATCGAAGCGATGAAGATCATGAACGAGATCGAGGCCGAGGTGACCGGCACGGTGCGCGAGGTCTGCGTGGAGGACGCCCAGCCGGTGGAGTTCGGCCAGGTCCTGTACCGGATCGACCCCAATGGCTGACCTGGACGCGCTCGATGGTGCGCCAGTCCTGGCGCCGTTCAACTTCAAGCAGTCCATCTCGCAGATGGTCCAGCGGAACGGCTCCGACCTGCTCCTCAAGGTGGGCCGCCCGCCGACGGTGCGGGTCAACGGGGAACTGACGGCGCTGCCGATGCAGCCGGTGCGTCCCGAGGATCTCAAGCAGCTGGCCGAGCAGATCATGACCCCGCGGCAGGTGAAGGAGTTCGCCGAGCGGAAGGAGTCGGACTTCGCGATCGGAGTGCCGGGGGTGGGCCGGTTCCGGACCAACATCTACCAGCAGCGGGGCACCCTCGCGTTCGCGTTCCGCGCCATCCCCTACGAGGTGAAGTCGGTCCGGGAGCTCAACCTCCCGGAGGTGCTGGAGACGATCGCGCTCAAGCCGCGCGGCCTGGTCCTGGTGACCGGCATCACGGGCTCGGGCAAGTCGACGGCGCTGGCGGCGATGATCAACCACATCAATCGCAGCCGCCGGGTGAACATCATCACGATCGAGGACCCGATCGAGTTCCTCCATCGCGACGCGATGGCCAACATCTCGCAGCGCGAGGTGGGCAGCGACACGATCTCGTTCGCGAGCGCCCTGCGGCACGTGCTGCGCCAGGACCCGGACGTGATCCTGCTGGGCGAGATCCGGGACACCGACACCCTGGACACCGCGCTCAAGGCGGCGGACACCGGTCACCTGGTGCTCTCCACCCTGCACACCACCGATGCCACCCAGTCGATCAGTCGGATGCTCTCGTTCTACCCGCCGCACCAGCAGGCCGAGATCCGCTCGCTGCTGGCCACCGCGCTGCAGGCCATCATCTGCCTCCGGCTGGTGCCCCGGGCCGACGGCCGGGGGCGGGTGCCGGCGGTCGAGGTGCTGGTGAACACCGCGGCGGTCGCCGACAACATCCGTTCGCTGGAGAAGTCGCTCAACATTCCCGACCTGATCGCCGAGGGGTCGACCGCCTACGGGATGCAGAGCTTTGACCAGTCGCTGATGCACTGGTACAAGAAGGGGCTGATCTCGTACGAGAACGCGCTGTTCTACTCCACCAACCCCAGCGAGTTCGCCCTTCGCGCGGCCGGCATCAACACTGCCTCGGACCGCACCTTCTCCGAGTCCCTGGGCGACCAGGACTCGGGCATGATGACCGACATGACGCCCTGACGATGTTCACCAAGGTGCTTGTGGCCAACCGCGGGGAGATCGCCCTGCGGGTGATCCGTGCCTGCCGGGAGCTGGGAATTCAGACGGTCGCGGTCTACAGCGAGGCCGACCGGGAATCGCTCCACGTCCGGTTCGCGGACGACGACGTCTGCATCGGCCCGCCGCCCGGTCGGCTCTCCTACCTCAAGATCCCCAACCTGATTGCCGCGGCCGAGATCACCGGCGCCGATGCGATCCATCCGGGCTACGGCTTCCTGGCCGAGAACGCCGAGTTCGCGGACACCTGCCGGGCCTCGAACATCACCTTCATCGGCCCCACCGGGGACCAGATCCGGTCGATGGGGGACAAGGCCTCTGCCAAGCGCCTCGCCAAGGCCGCCGGGGTGCCGACCGTTCCCGGCTCCGAGGGGATCATCAACGATCCGGAGGAGGCGCTCGCGCTGGCCGAGACGATCGGCTTCCCGGTGATCATCAAGGCGACCGCGGGGGGCGGGGGGAAGGGAATGCGGATCGCGCACGACCGCGACAACTTCCTGCAGCTCTTCTCCCTGGCCCAGAACGAGGCGCTCTCCTCGTTCAACAACGGCGATGTCTACGTCGAGAAGTACCTCGAGCATCCCCGGCACGTCGAGATCCAGATCATCGGCGACCAGCACGGCCGGGTGGCGCACCTCGGCGAGCGCGACTGCTCGGTGCAGCGGCGCCACCAGAAGCTGATCGAGGAGAGCCCGAGCCCGGCGCTGACCGAGGAGCTCCGGGTCCGGATGGGGGAGGCGGCCGTGGCGCTGGCGGCCTCGATCGATTACGTCGGCGCCGGGACGCTGGAGTTCCTGCTCGACACCGACGGCAGCTTCTACTTCATGGAGATGAACACCCGGATCCAGGTCGAGCACCCGGTCACCGAGATGGTCACCGGGGTGGACATCGTCAAGGAACAGATCCGGGTGGCCGCTGGCGAGCCGCTCTCGCTCCCCGCCGACATGAACGGCCTGCGCGGCCACGCGATCGAGTGCCGCGTCAACGCCGAGGACCCCTATCGCAACTTCCAGCCGCACCCCGGGCTGATCACCGCCTACCATCCGCCGGGCGGGCCCGGCGTCCGCGTGGACACCCACGTCTACGCCGGCTACACCGTGCCGCCGCACTACGACTCGCTCCTGGCGAAGGTGATCGTGCACGGCCGCGACCGGGCCGAGGCGCTGGCCCGGATGGGGCAGGCGCTCGACAGCTTCATCCTCGAGGGTGTGAGCACCACGATCCCCTTCCTGGCCCGGGTCATCCGGCATCCCGATTTCGTCGCTGGCCATGTGGACACGCGATTCCTCGAACGCGAATCCCAGCTGCTCCGTCCCCCGGAAGAATGAGAATTGATGTTGCCTTCGGGCCGAGCGGGCTGACCGGGAACGATGTCGCCGGGCGGCCGGTCTTCGTCGTGGATGTGCTGCGCGCCACCACCACGATCTGTGCGGCGCTCGATGCCGGCGCGCGCGCGGTCGTCCCGGTCGGGTCGACCGAGGAGGCGCTCCGGATGGTCCAGACCCTCGGCAGCCAGGACTCGCTGCTGGCGGGCGAGCGCCACTGCCAGCCGATTCCGGGATTTGCCATGGGGAACAGCCCGGGCGAGATGACCCCCGAGGCGGTGGCCGGCCGGACGATCGTGATGACCACCACCAACGGCACCCGGGCGCTGCTGGCCGCGAGCGCCGCCGGCGCCGTGTACGCGGCCGCGGCGGTGAACCTGGCGGTGGCCGCCACCCAGGCCCGCCAGGAACTGGCCAACGGGGCCGACCTGATGATCCTCTGTGCCGCCCGGGAGCAGGCCTTCTCCCTCGATGATGCCTTCACGGCGGGCCAGTTGATCCTCGCCACCCTCGAAGGGCGGCGGGTCCGGAAGGGACTCAACGACGCCGCCCTGGTCTCGGTGGACCTCGCGCGTCGCTACGGCCCGCGCTTTGACCGAGCCCTGGCCGTGTCCGCCGCCGGTCGGCAACTCCGGGCTCTGGGGCTGGGCGAGGATATCGCCCACGCGGCCGGGGTCGACCGCCATCCGGTGCTGCCGGTGATGCGCGACCGGCGGATTGTCAACGCGCTCAAGGTGCAGCCCCCGCGGACGGCAGTCTCCGTGCGTCCCCCCGAGTTCGCCGACCCTTCGCGACCCGCGACCGATGCATCCTGAGAACACGCGCCGACTCGGCGCCATCACCGCCCTCGTCCTGGGCCTCTTCCTCGGCCTGGCCCTGATCCCTGCCGTGCCCACGGGGGTGATCGGGGAGTGGCTGGGGGCAGGAATCCGGAATGCGCTCGGCGTCGGCGCCCTGGGCTTCCCGCTCCTGGGCATCGCGCTGGCGCTGGCGGGATTCGATCGGCTCCCCCGGCTCGACATGAAACGGGCCGCCATCCTGGTGGGCGGCATCAGCCTGCTGGCCCCCTTCCTGATCGGCGTCCTGGCGGGGACCACCGCGGAATCGTTTGCGGCCGGCGATGGATCCGCCGCGCTGGTGGGATGGCTGCCCACCCTGGCCGCGGCCGCCGTGGTCGGGGCCCTCGGCAAGACCGGCGGGGTCCTGCTGGCGTTCCTGGTCCTTTCCGCGCTGACCATCCTGACGATCGCCTGGCATCCGCTGCAGCGACTGGAGCGCAGCGCCGAGGAATCCGCGCCTGCCGAAGCGGCCCGGCCTCGCGCCCGCCGGAAGGCGGTGGTCGTGGAAGGGGATCACCGGGACGATGAGGAGACCGAGGTCATCCCGCCGCCCCCGCCCCCCGAGCCCCGGAAGAAGAAAGCCGCGGCGGAGGTCCGGGAACTGGCGCCGCCCCGCTCGGCGAATCCGGAAGACGAGGCACAACTTCCCCCGCGCGACCTGCTGACGGCGCCACCGGCCCAGGACACGGCGGCGGATGCCGCGGAACTGGATCGCCTCGGGGTGTCGCTCCTCGAGACCCTGCGCACCTTCAAGGTCGACGGCACCATCGCCGGCCGGACCAGTGGCCCGGTGGTGACGCAGTTCGAGGTCGTGCCGGCGCCCGGGGTGAAGGTGGGACGGATCGTGGCGCTGTCCGACGACCTCGCGGTGACGATGCGAGCCGCCAGCGTGCGGGTGGCGCCGATTCCGGGCAAGGGGGCGGTCGGGGTGGAGATCCCGAATCCCACGGCGCGGGTGGTGAAGCTGCGCGAACTGCTCGACGCCGCCGAGTGGGAGCGCAGCCGCGCCGTCCTGCCGGTGGCGCTGGGACGCGACCTGGAGGGCCGGGCCGTCGTCGCCGACCTGTCCAAGATGCCCCACCTGCTCATCGCCGGCGCCACCGGCGCCGGCAAGTCGGTGGCGATCAACACGATCATCACCGGGCTGGTGTACCGGTACACGCCGCGCGACCTGCGCTTCCTGATGATCGATCCGAAGATGGTCGAGCTCAGCATGTACAACGCGCTGCCCCACCTGCGCCACAAGGTCGTGACCAACAATCACGACGCGGCCCGGGCGCTGAAGTGGGCGGTCTGGGAAATGAACCGCCGCTACGAGCTGCTCCATGCCAACAACGCCCGGAACCTGGCCGACTTCAACAAGAAGGTGGCGGAGGCAAAGCCGCTCCGGAATCCGGAACGGCCCAAGCTGACCCTGGCCCAGCTGGCGCAGGAGGCACCCGACACTCCCCCGCCGGAGCCGGTGTCGGACGAGTACACCGAGGGGCACCTGCCGTTCATCGTGGTGATCGTGGACGAGCTGGCCGATCTCATGATGACCGTGCAGGGCGAGGTCGAGACGCCGCTGGCGATGCTGGCCCAGAAGGCGCGCGCCATCGGCATTCACCTGATCCTGGCCACCCAGCGCCCGTCGGTGAACGTCATCACCGGCCTGATCAAGGCCAACTTCCCGAGCCGGATCGCCTTCCGGGTGGCCTCCAAGGTGGACAGCCGGACCATCTTGGACCAGAACGGCGCCGAGGCGCTCCTGGGGAACGGAGACATGCTCTTCCTGCCGCCCGGCAAGAGCGAGCCGATGCGGCTCCAGGGTGCCTTCATCAGCACCGAGGAGACCGAGGGGATCATGGACTGGTACGAGGCCCGCCGGGCCGAGCGGGCGGCGGCGGCCGCCGCCCCGGAAGCCGACATCCTCGAGGTCATCCTCGCGCAGGAAAGCGAGGAAGAGGGGGGCGGCAGCGCCGAGGGTGGGGAAGGGGAGCGGGACGAGCTGTTCCGGCAGGCCGCGGAGATCTGCATCCAGAACCAGGGCGGCTCCACCTCGCTCCTGCAGCGCCGGCTCTCCATCGGCTACGGCCGCGCTTCCCGGATCCTCGACCAGCTGGAACTGGCCGGCATCCTGGCGCCCGGCAACCCCAACAACAAGAGCCGCCCGCGCGACGTCCGGATCGGGGTCGAGCAGCTGGACGAGTACTGCTCGTAGGTCGGGGGGGCAGGGGGGGCGGAGGGCAGCGGGTCGGCGGGTCGGCGGGTCAGAGGGTCAGGGGGGCAGCGGGTCAGAGGGGCAGCGGGTCAGAGGGCCAGGGGGTCAGGGCACAATCGAATTGCCGATCCCAGATACCGCCAGTTGTCACCCGCCCCCCGGCACCCGGCACCCGGCACCCGGCACCCGACACCCCATTCCCCATTCCCCAGTCCCCAGTCCCCAGTCCCTGAACTCCCCCTGAAACCTCCCAACGCTTTCGCCCGTATCGGTGTCTACTAAGTAGGCATCGTTGTCCCGGAGGGGCGCATGGCGGATTCGGCTGGACTGGGGGAGTTCGAGCATCTGGTTCTCCTGGCGGTGGTCCGGCTCAAGCCCAGGGCCACGGCCGCGGCGGTTCGGTCAGAGCTCATCTCCACGGCGGGGCGCCGGGTCTCTCGCGGGGCGCTCTATGCGACGCTGGAGCGGTTGGAGCGGAAGGGGTACCTCACCTGGGATACGGAGCCTGCCGGTCCTGCCCGGGGCGGGGTCCCCCGCCGGTGCTTCCGACTGACTGTCACAGGGCTGGGGGCGTTGCAGCGCGTCCGTGCCGCCATGGCGGCCATGTCCAGCGGGATCGAACGCCTGATCGGTGAAGCGTAGTGGCTGGCATGCCCGAATCGCCCCCTCCCCGCCTGGCCGAACGGGTGCTGCACGGTCTCCTCGGCAACCGGCCGTCGCGGCCGTTCATCCTCGCCGACCTGGCCGAGGAATACGCGGAACGCCATGCGCACCATCCGGGCCGCGCCCGGCAGTGGTATTGGCGCCAGGCGGTCCTGCTCGGCCTCCGGTTCCGACTCACCGCCGGGCACGATCTTCGGGACCCAGCCGACCTCAGCCTGCCCACGGGAGATCACATGCGACTGGAGCTGCGCCTCGCCTGGCGTGCCATCCGCCGCCGCCCGCTGCTGTCCGGCGCCATGGTGCTTACCATCGGGCTGGCCATTGCGGCGGCGACGACGGTGTTCGCCGTCGTCAACGGGATCCTGCTGACGCCGCTGCCCTACCGGGAACCGGGACGCTTGGTGGCGGTATGGGAAACAGCCGTGGAGCGGGGCCGCATGGAAAACGTGGTCTCACCAGCCAACTTCCTCGCGTGGCGCGAGCGGTCGCGTTCCTTCGAACACCTCGCCGCGTTGGTGCAGTTCGGGGTTGCCCTGACCGGCGACGGCGACCCGGAACAAGTCGGGGCAATGCAGGCCACGGCGGGCTACTTCGCGATGGTTGGGGCCACCCCGATCGTCGGGCGGCTCTTCGGGGAGGCTGACGATGTCCCCGGGGCGCCCCGGACGGCGGTGCTCTCGGAGGGCTTCTGGCTCCGCCGTTACGG
The DNA here is from genome assembly GCA_048499805.1 of Gemmatimonadales bacterium. Classification (GTDB taxonomy): domain Bacteria; phylum Gemmatimonadota; class Gemmatimonadetes; order Gemmatimonadales; family GWC2-71-9; genus JAWXBA01. The sequence goes on from JASNZF010000006.1 coordinate 310,133, forward strand.
CGCGGACCCCGCCGTGGTGGGGCGCACCATAGCGGTCAATGGCCGACCGGTGGAGATCATCGGTGTCCTCCGGGCCAGCGACGACTTCGCCCCGCGCGTCGCGTCCTTCTTCTCGACGAGGGGCCGGGATCTCTGGCTGCCCGCGCAGTTCGGGAGCGAGGCCCTCTCGGCGGGTGGCCGGTACCTGCAAGTGGTGGGTCGGCTGGCGCCGCAAGTGACGATCGAGGCAGCCCAAGCCGAGATGGCGACGATTGCATCGGCGCTGCGGATGGAACATGTGGAGCGGCAGGCCGGGTGGGACGTGCGGGTTGCTCCGCTGCACGATGACCTCGTGGGTGAGACCAGGACACCCCTCCTGGTGGTGTTTGCGGCTGTCGGCCTGGTCCTCCTCGTTGCGGGGGCCAACGTGGCGGACCTCCAGTTGACGCGTACGCTGGAGCGGCAGCAGGAGATCGCGGTGCGCGCCGCCCTGGGTGCAGGGAAGGGGCGCCTGGTCCGCCAGCTCCTGGCCGAGGGAGCGCTCATTGCCGGATTGGGGGGACTGGGTGGCCTGCTGCTGGCGAAGTGGGCGATCCGCGGACTTGTCGCGACCGCCCCGGACCTGCCACGCCTCAGCGAGGTTGGGTTGGAGCCGCCGGTGGTGGCGTTTGCGCTGTTGGTCAGTGCGGGGAGCGCACTCCTGTTCGGCCTGGCGCCGGCCGTTTCCCTCGGGCGAGGCTCACTTTCTGGCTGGCTGACCCACCGGGCTCCGTCGGCACGCGCCGGTGCCCACCGGGCCAAGCGGCTCCTGGTCGGCGCCCAGGTGGCCTTTTCGTTCATGCTGCTGGTGGGCGCTGCCCTGCTGATCCGGAGCATGGCGAACCGGCTCGGCGTGGACATCGGCATCCGGTCCGAGGGCGTCGCCGTGGCAGACTTCTCCTTGCCGAGCTCACGCTTCCCGAATCCCGAGGATCGGGTGCGGTTCATTGAGCAGTTGCTGGAACGGGTCCGGGAACTCCCCGGGGTGACCATGGCAAGTGCAGGGAGTGGTGTTCCGATGTCCGGCATCGGCCAGGCCACGACTTTTCGGGTGGCCGACCGTCCGCCACCTGCCCCGGGACAGGAACCGGTTGCCGATGTCCGCTTTGTTCACCATGGCTACCACGAGGCGCTGGGCATTGGGCTGGTGGAGGGCAGGTATCTGGGAGCCCAGGATCGCAAGGACTCCCCGGTCGCGGTGCTGGTCAACGAGACCGGGGCGCGGTTGCTCTGGCCGGGGGAATCCGCCGTTGGGAAACGGGTCGAGATGGAATGGGGTCCGCTGTATGAGGCCGAGGTGGTTGGGGTAGTCAGGGACGTCAATCTGCAGGGCCCCGATGTGGCCGTCGAGCGGGCAACTCTCTACTGGGAATACACCCAGGTCGGCAATCCCGGCACCCTGACGCTGCTGGTGAAGGCGTCGACGGATCCGGCGGGGCTCCTTCCGGGCCTGCGTCGAGTCGTGTCCGAACTGGACCCCACGATCCCCCTGTTCAATGCCAGCTCCATGGCCGCCCTGCTGGAACAGGCGCTGGCGAAAGCGCGGTTCGTGTCCACCGCCTTTGGCCTCTTCGCCACCCTGGCGCTGCTGCTCGCCACGATCGGGCTGTACGGGGTGATGGCCTCGGCCACCATCCAGCGGACCCGGGAGATTGGCATCCGGATGGCATTGGGGGCGAGTGGGATGAGGGTCAGGCGGATGGTCCTCCGGCAGGGGCTGGGGGTGGTTGGACCTGCCATACTGGTCGGGGCGGCTGTCTCCATCGGATTGGCCGGTGTCCTCCGCTCCATGGTCTTCGAGGTAAGTCCCAGCGATCCGCCGACCTACCTGGCGGTGGCCATCATCCTGGGGCTCACGGCGGTTGCGGCATGCTGGATCCCTGCCAACCGGGCGAGTACCGTCGATCCGCTGGAAGCAATCCGGTCAGATTAGATCGCGAAGTTCGGAATTGATACCTCGTTCATCCGACCGCGGCTGGATTGTGCAAAAACCGCCAACATAATGTGGGCAAAGGGTTTATAGCATGTGAACTAAGGTCAACTCTCTCGGTATCCCTGCGCAAGTCCTGTGGAACACTGTCGTTGGTGAGTGCCCCTTCCCCCGGGGCTGAGCACCGCGAACAACGGCAGACCTTTCCGCCCCCGTCGGCGCGATCCGAACCGGCGCCGACGAGTCAACCGAGCCGCCATCGGTCACGGTGAGACCACCACGAGGAAGCTGGTCCCGCTCGGTGCCAGGTTGCCGTTTCCGAGAAAGGCCACGGTGATGGTGTGCGCACCGGCCGGCAATCCGGTGATGGGTGCCGAGGTCGCCTGGCCGGACTGCAGCGGCACGGGCCCGGAACCCCACAACTGCCCGTTCACCTCAAACCGCACAGTCCCGGTGACGGGGCCCTGCGCCGGCGGCTTGAGGGTGACCGCCGCCCCGATCGTGAATGCGGTTCCCGCCAGGACCGGTGTGACCGACGGCGTGCCCGTCGTCACGGTGGGCACCAGGCCGGGGCTCGGCGTAAAGGTCAAAACCGCCCGTCCATGCCCACTGTGGACGCCCTGCTGGAATGCCGTACCCAGCGGTCCCCAACTGCTGCCACCGCCGCCGCCCGCGGCCATTTGCTCAGCCTCCCAGGTCGCACCACCTCCCCCACCGCCCTGCCACCCGCCGCCGCCGCCACCGCCGCCGTTGCCGTTGGGTGCACTTTGCTGGGCGTGTCCTCCCCGGCCGCCGCCCCAGTACGGGTCGGCGTCAGCGGGTTGACCGGTGAACCTGTCCGTGTCGAAACCCAGCCAGTTGCTGCTGATGCCGGCGCTGCCGGGTTGGAGGGTGGACCCGCCCCTACCGCCGGTGGGGGCGGTGTATGAGTTCCCCCCCTGGTAGGCGAGGGCAGTGCCATTGCCACCGTCCCCCCCGACCAGTCCGCCCCCCTGTCCACCCGGGGCACCCGGTCCCAGGAGTTCCCAGGTGCCGATACTCCCATTGGGCGTGTACTTCATGACCGCCCCACCATCGCCCCCGCCGCCGCCCGCCACGAGGATGCGGCCGGGATAGCCGGGAGAGTCCTGGAGCACCACGGTGCCCCTCCGCACATCGGTGGCCCCGCCGCCCGCCGAACCGTTGGTCTGGACCTGGGCCCCTCCCGCGACGGGGAAGATGTTCCCGAATCCTCCCCTCCCCCCGCCGTTGTATGCGACCAGCGTGTTGCCGGCGCTCCCGGTGCGGATCTGGAACGGCTCGCCGGGATAGACGGCGATCGTTGCCACCGTCTTGCCTCCCTTGCCACGGCCGGTTCCGATGCCGTTGATCCCACCGCCCGACGCCCCGTACAGTTCGAAGGTGGCGGTGTAGACATCCTCCGGGACGACCCAGCCGCCGCCGTGGGTGATGCCGCACTGCAAACCCTGTCCGGCGGCGCAGGTCGCCCCCTGTCCGTTCTCCCAGACGATGGTCACCTGCGCCGGGGGGAGCTTGCCGACCACGGCGTACTGGCTGAATGAAGAGGTCTGGCCGGTGACCGTGTTGGTAGCGGTGTCGACCGAGCTGCCGGGTACCTCCACCCACGCGGCGCCGGTCAGGCGATGCAGTCGCAGGGTGGCGATCGTCACGTTGCCGGGCAGTTGCGCCGGCGCGAACTTGATGGCCACGGTGACGGGCTGAGCAAAGTTCTGGCTCGGGCTGAACTCGAAGGCGGTGCCCGGCACGAGGAGCGGATCGGCAGTGGGATTCTGGACCGGGGCGATGGTCAGGGCCAACGTCGAGGTCACTGCTCCGGCCGGGACCGTGACGACCGCGGCGCCGTTCGAGGTGGCGATCACCCCTCCGGTCGGAGTGATCACCCCGCCCTCGACCACGGTGATCGCCACCGTGGCGGTCTGGCCCTCGCTGGTCGCGCTGATGGTGGCGGCGCCGGGGGCGATACCGGTAATCAACCCGGTCGACGATACCGCTGCCGTCGCCTGGGCCGTGGAGCTCCAGGTGATCGATCGGCCGGTGAGCACGTTGTTGGCTGCATCCTTGAGCACCGCCACCACCTGGACCGTCTGCTGCGCGACCAGGGTCTCGGCGCTGTGGTCCAGGACAATCGAGGCGACCGGGGCCTCGACGGGGGGCATCACGGTCACATTGGCCGACGCGCTCTTGGTGGGATCTGCCACACTGGTGGCCGTGACGGTCGCCGGGCCGCCAGTACTCGGGGCGGTCCACGTGGCGCTCACCCCTGCTGGCTGGAGCACTCCTGTGGATGCCGTCCAGGTGACCGCGGCATTTGTCGTGTTGGAAACCACCGCCGTGAAGGCCTGGGTTTGCCCGGCGGCCACCGTCGCGGCCGACGGTGTCACCGCCACCGCGACCGGGGCAGGTGGGGGCGGTGGGGGCGGCGGCGGCGGCGGTGCGGGCGGGGGAGCGACCGGACTGCTGCCGCCGCAGGCGGCAAGGATCAACAGTGCTATGGCCCTGAGGGGGAAGATTCCCCTTGGGGTGGGCGAGGTGGCGCGCAAGGTATCGCTCCCGGGTGTTGTGTCGGAGGGCCAGAGGACAGTCCGCTCAGTCCAGGGCGGATTGGGGTCTACCCGTAACGCGTAGAGCGGGTGCGGGAGGGCTCAAACAGGCGTGGCAAGCGGGTGGGGCGGGGAATTCAATTCGGATTCTGTACGGAACAGCATGGATGTGGAAAATCTAGTAACATGTTGTGGAATAACTCGTTGCCTGATGTGAATTAAGGTGAATTGTTCTGGACAAACACGGATCACGACGTGGAAAACCGAAGGCAGGTGAGGCCTGGGGGGGGCCTTTCCCACAACCGAATGTGGAGAGCAAACGCTGGTTGCGTGGTGGTGGGTCTGGCGGGCGGAGCTTCGTAGTTGTTGGGGCTATTTGGGTGGCAGGCCTGCTGCCTCCAGAATCGCCGCCGCCCGGCGGCTGCGGGGATCATCCTCCCCCAGGGCCGCCCGGATTACCTTGTGGCTCTGTGTCAGGTGGGCGCGACCCGCTTCCGTGGCGCCGCGCGCCATCAGGATCTGGCCCAGCACCAATTCCGTCTCGGCCGTGCGCCAATCTCCTGGAGGATAGGCCCCGCGCAGGATGGTGAGCGCCCGCCTTGCCTCAGATTCCGCCTGGTCGGCTCGGCCCAAGGCCAGGAGCGCCGCTGCTTCCCTGCTGGCTCCCCGCGACCGGTACAGGTGTTCGGGCGGCAAGTCGCCCAGCAGCGCGATCCCGGTGCGGACCTGAGCTAGGGCATCGACCGGATCGCCCGCGGCGAGCCGGATGCGCGACAGGTCGATCCTGCCGATCGCGTGGAGCAGGTGGTTTGGCCCGACGGTCCGCTCCCAGATGGACAGCGCCTCCCGCATGACCCGCTCCGCCTCCTCCACCTGACCGGTCAGGAGCAGGCTGTTGGCAAGGTTCAGGAAATTGGTGCCCCGCTCGAAATTCTCGGCGCCGACCAAACTGGCGTGGATCGACTCGGCCTCCCGGAACGCCTCGATGGCCCCGGTCACGTCGCCGCGCGAGTCCCGAGCCACCCCGATGTTGCTGGCGGCGACCGCCGCCACGTGGTCGCTGCCGACGGTCCGGCGGCGGAGCTCCAGGGTGCGGGCCATGTAGTCCTCGGCGCCGGCATAGTCCCCATCGGCCAGCGCAAGCAGGCCGAGCTGGTTCAGGATGACCACCAGGTCCTCGCCCTCGGGGAAACCGGCGTGCTCCATCAATCGGTAGGCGTCCTGGAGGAGCTGCCGGGAGCTGTCCCGCTCGCCGGCGAGATAGAGGTGCAAGCCGAGGTCGTGGAGTCCCCGCGCCATTTCCTGGTCGCTCGCCTGGCGCTGGCGGAGCAACTCCAACAGACGTCTCGCGTGCGGTGTGCCCAGGGTGGGATCGCGGCGGGCGGCATAGATCGAGACCAGGATCCGATGCAATGCCTCGGCCACCGCCGGTTCCTGGGCGAGTTCGACGTCGATGCGTCCGGCGGCGCTGTCAACCGCCTCGGCGATCGTGGCGTTGGGTCCCAGGCCCTGTCCCGCCCAACTCAGGTCGGCGGAGCCCACGATGGTCTGGAGGAACTCGGCCACGCCGGTCGCGGTGCGGCGTTGCTGCTCGGCCACGGCGGCGCTGCGCCGTGCTTGTCGGGCCTGCCACAGCGAGATGCCGGCCCCACCTGCCATGGCCAGCGCCGCCAGTGCCACCGCGGCGGTGGCGAGCCGATTGCGGCGCACCAGCTTCCGGATCCGGTAGGCGGTGGTGTCCGGCCGAGCGCTCACCGGTTGCCCGCGGAGATGGTTGTGGAGGTCCTCGGCCAGGGCGTCGGCGGTGGGATAGCGCCGGTCCGGCTCCTTGCGCAGCGCCATCAGCACGATGGCGTCGAGCTCGCCACGGAGGGCGCGGGTCAGGCGCTCCGCGCTGCCCAGCCCGGCGGCGCGAGCCGCGGCCAGGGTCACCACGGCGCTGGGCGGCGGTGGCGTGACTTCGCAAATGGTGGCCCACGCCGCCGCGGTGGACAGCGAATCGAGGTCATGGGGGGGACGGCCGGCCAGCAGCCGGTAGAGCACCACGCCCAATGAATAGATGTCGGTGGCGGTCGAGACCGGCTCGCCCCGGATCTGTTCCGGGCTGGCATAGGCGGTGGTGAAGGCCCGGGGCCCATCGGTGGCGGCGTGGTCGGGCGACTCCTCGAGCAGGGTGGAGATCCCGAAATCGAGGAGCTTGACGACCCCGTCACCGGTGACCAGGATGTTGCTCGGCTTGAGGTCGCGGTGCACCACCAGGCGGCGATGGGCATGCTGCACCGCCTGGACCACCTGGCGGAACAGGTCCAGCCGTTCCGGAAGGGCCAGGCACCGCGCATCGCAGTAGACATCGACCGGGAGGCCATCGACGTACTCGAGCACCATGTAGGGGATAACATCGTCGGTGATCCCGGCGTCGAGCAGGGTCGCGATGTTGGGGTGCGCCAGCGCAGCGTGGATCTGTCGCTCCCGGGCAAACCGGCGCAGCACGTCCGCCCGGTCCGCGCCGGTGCGAAGGGTCTTGATCGCCACCCGCCGGGTGAACTGGTCGTCGGCGCGGACCGCCTCGTAGACCATGCCCATTCCCCCGGCGCCGATCTCCCGCGTCACTCGCCATGGTCCCAGCGTTCGTCCCACCAGCGAGGCGGCGGCGAGTCCGGAACCCACCATCCCCAACTGCGCCACCAACGGCCGATCGAAGCTGTCATCGGTGGTCTGGTGTGCCGCCAGCAGGCTCTCCAGTTCGGCGCGAAGGTCGGAATCGTCGGGAGTCGCGTCACGCACCATCCTGGCCCACTCCTCCGGCGGGCGCTCCAGGATCGCTTCCCACACCTGTTGCAGCGCGACGAACCGCTCGGGGGTCAGGGTCATCCGTCGTTGCTCGCCGCCAGCAACTCCCGCTTGAGGAAGGCGCGGGCCAGCGACCAGTCCCGCTTGACGCTGGCCGGGGAAATATCCAGGACGCGGGCGGTCTCGACCACGTCCAGCCCGGCATAGTAGCGGAGCTCCACCACCCTGGCGGAGCGTTCGTCGAGCGACTCCAGCCGCGCCAGGGCATCTTCGAGGGCGATGACGTTGAGCCCCTGGGCTTCCGCCTCGCCGGAGTCGCTCATCAGCGCCTCGTCGAAGGTGACCTGGAGGCCGCCGCTGCGCTTGCTCGCCAGCCGCTTGCGGGCGTGATCCACCAGCACCCGACGCATGATGCGAGCGGCGATGCCAAAGAAGTGGGCCCGGTTCTTCCACTCGGGGACGCGTTGATTGGACAGCACCAGGTAGGCCTCATGCACCAGGGCGGTGGGCTGGAGGGTGTGCCCCTCGCCCTCATGCCGGAGCGCCCGGACGGCCAGCTCGTGCAGGGCATCGTAGACCAGGGGGGTCAGCCGGTCGGCCGTCCAGGGATCGCCCATTCCGGCCGTCGGAAGGGCCTCTGGGTTTTCGCTGGGGGACGATTCCGACATGGTGCCTCGGGAGGTGGCCGCGTGCCCGCCGCCAGGGGACCGGGGCGACGGGAAAACGCATCGGGAAGCTATGCCCGAGAGACCGGAGCGGCAAGGAAAATGCGGTGAGGCGCGCAGGGTGAATCCGCCGGGTACCTTGCGGGGAAATCTGGAGGTAGGGATGTCCGCAACGACTCCGACATGGCAGTGGGGAATTCCAGCAGCTCGATGGGGGGCGGTCGGAGCGGTGTGGCTGCTGGCTGGGCTGGGGTGCACCGCCCCGCGACCGGCGCCGCCGGTCCCGATCCAGGCGGCCGGCCCGGACGAGGCCGTCTACGTCGCCGGGCTGGTCAACCACTACCGCTCGAGTCGCACCCTCAGGCCCGTGGAGTACCATCCCGCCCTGGCCGCCGTCGCCCAGTCCCACGCCGAGGCGATGGCGGCGGGCCGTGTCCCGTACTCCCACGCCGGGCTGGAGGAGCGGATGGCCCTGGTGGGGCTCCGGGTCCGAGTCCAGGCCATGGGCGAGAACCTGGCGGCCATTCCAAGGGGGACCGTCTCTCCGCTCCATCGAGCGGTAGAACGTTGGATCGCCAGCGATGCCCACCGGCACACGATGGAAGGGTGCTTTGACCTGACCGGGGTGGGCATGGCTCGCTCGCCGAGGGGTGTGGTGTACCTGTCACAGATCTTCGTGCTGCGGGCCCCGGGCCAACCGACGGAGGCGCGCCGTGGGAGCGACCTCGAAATGGCTCGGTGCCGGTAGCAGGGCGCAAAATCGTCCTCCCGATACCGATGCGACTATGTTCGAAGGGTCCCGTGCGGCCGGTGAACTGGTCGTATTGCCCCAGCAGTCCCACCGGCACCCGTGGAGATGAGCCTTGGCGAAGAAGAATTTCGGATTCGAGAAGCGACAGAAGGAGTTGAAGAAGAAGCAGAAACAGGAGGAGAAGCGGCTCCGGAAGCTGGAGCGCGCCAACTCGCCGGATGGCGACGCCCCGCTGGGCGAAGGCGACGAAGACCAGGACACCGGGGACGCAGCGGCCTCCACCGAGGCGCCGTTCTAGCGGGTGCCCTCTACGGGCTGGAGGCCGCCTCCAGCCCGACCCACCTCCTCAGTTTTCCCCCCGCACCACAACGAATTCCCCCGGGATCCGGTAGCCATCGCCTGCCTTGCAGGCCGCGATGGAATCGAGGTACTCGGCGTGGGCCTCTGCCCGGGTAGCTTCGTCAAACCGGCTGTAGGCCATCGCCACCGGGCCCCCGATGAAGGCCGCACCAAGCGCGGCAGCTTCCGAATCGTATTCCAGGATCGTGGCGATCCGCTCGGTGGTCACCCCGCCATACCCCGCCATCTCCATGCGCATCGCCAGGGCATTCCCAGTGCCGAGCTGGAAGAAGAGGGGGCAGACCTCGCTGGTGACCCGCTTCTCCACGATCGGGAAGATCTCGGCCCAGCCACAGTTCCGGCGGTCACCCCAAACGGCGGCCACGTATCGGCCTCCAGGCCGGAGCACCCGGCGGGCCCCGGTGAGGGAGGCAATCGGGTCGGGAGCGTACATCAGCCCCAGGCCACAGAGCACCGCGTCGAAGCTGGCGTCGTCGAACGGGAAGCTCTCGGCGTCGGCCCGCTGCGCGCTGACGTTGGTGAGCCCGCGACGTTTGGCGCCCTCGGTCACCATCGTCACCATCGCGTCGGAAATGTCGGTGGCCGTGACCTGGCCGCTGGGCCCGACGGCCTCAGCCGCGGGGAAGGTGACCAGGCCGGTGCCGCAGGCCAGGTCGAGGACCCGTTCCCCGGGCTGCAGGGCAGCCGAGGAGAGCAGGAGGTCCTGCGCCGGCTTGAGCTGCGCGGCCCACCCCGATTCATAGTCGGCCGCCGCGCGATCCCAGCCGTAGCGCTGCACCCTGAGCTGGAGCCGGGGATCCATCAGGCGCCCGCCGCGCTGACGATCTCGACCTCGCCGGACATCGGGACGGGGTTGGCCAGCGTGTCCAGCCACGAGGAGGTGCGCAGCCCGGTGTCGATCATCTCCCGAACGGCGGCCTCCGGGGCCGGGCTCGCCACCTTGATGTGGTACCGCATCGCGAGGTAGCCGGGCCGGACCTCGTCGCTCACGCCGAGTTCGCCGCGCACGTCATAGTCGGCCTCGACCGCCACCTCCAGGGAGGTGAGCTCGACCCCCATGCGAGCGGCCCACATCGCCAGCCCGATCGTCAGGCAGGAGGCGAGGGCCGCGCGACCGTAGACCCCGGGGTTGGGGCCGGCGCCGGTGCCGCCGTACTTCTCGGTCATGCCCACGGTCAGGGTATAGGGTCCTTCCGTCACCTCGCATGCCAGCCCTGCTCGCAGCGCGGCCCGGGTCGTGGCCGTGCCCTGGCCAACAGAGGGGCGGAGCGAGACCGCCCTGGTGTTGCGCTCGATGGCGGTCTTGATGGCGACCGGGTCGGACATCGTTGCTCCAGGTTGATGGAGCCTCCATTATGTCGCCAATCGCCCCGCAGCGCGACCCCGGTCTGGCGGGGGTGCCCCGAGGGCGATAGCGTACAGGGGCCCCCCCGGGGGACCGAACTGCCCCAGGCGAGGATTGATGCGACACTTGTGGTGGATGACCGTGATGATCGGCGGCTGTGCCGGGGGGAGCCCCGTCGCCATGGTCCCCGACCCGGCGCAGGTTGGGCTCTACGCCTATGAGTTCTCGGTGGACGTCGTCCACGAGCAGTCCCGGGGTGGCAACCGCGGCGAGCGGATCGCGCTCCGCGGAGTGGTGTCGGTGGAGCAGGATACCATCACCATCGACGCACGCCACGGCCTCTGCCACCCGATCAACCAGCCCAGCGCCACCCGCTTCATCCTGACCTGCGACGAGTACAGCTTCTCCTTCCATCGCCAGTACCCCACCTCGGCCGCCATCTACACCGGCTCGGTGCCGGTGGTCCGGGTGGTGCAGGGGGCCTGCGCCGAGTATCGCATCAATCCCGACGGCAGCCGCACCTGCATCCGGTACGAACGGGTGGAGGTGCCCGGGTTCCAGCAGGTCCGGGGGACGCTCCGGCTCCGGCCGATCCGGAGGGAGGTGGAGCCGCCGGGGGTGGGAGCGAGAAGGGAGAAGGGAGCAGCGAAGGGTGAGAGGTGAGAGGTAAGAGGTGAGAGGGGAGGGGCTGGGGGCTAGGGACTAGGGACTAGGGACTAGGGAATGGGGAATGGGGAATAGGGAATAGGGGCTGGGGGCTAGGGGCTAGGGATTGTGGGGGGAGTCCCGCATTTTTTTGTGATCTGGTTCGTCAGTTCTGGTTGTCGGTTTCCGCTGGTTCGTTCCCACCTTGTAGCATGACCCGCCGACCCTCCCCCAAACCTGTCGCCGAGTGGACCGATGAGCGCCACGTGCTGGGGCACGAGGGCGAGGAGGACGCGGTCGCGTACTTCGAATCACATGGTTGGCGCATCGAGGCGCGCCGATTTCGACTCGGCCACCACGACCTCGACCTGGTGGTCCGTCGCGGGACCCAGGTGGCCTTTGTCGAGGTCAAGACCCGCAAGTCGCGTCGGTATGGGACGGTGCTCGAGGCGCTCGGTCACAAGCAGCGTCGGTCCCTGACCCGACTCGCCCAAGTCTGGGTTCAGCGTCATGGCAGACCCGGGGATTCCTACCGTTTTGACCTGATCGGGATCGACGTGCTGACCGAGGGGCTGGGGCGGGTGACGCATGTGGAGGATGCGTGGAGGGCGGAGCGGTGATCCTGCCTTGGAGGTTGACATCTGATGCGAGATGCGTGATGCTATGATCATGCGAACTACGCTTTCCATCGATGCCGACGTTCTCGAGGCGGCCAGGGCCCTCGCCGAGGCGCGCGGGGTCAGTATTGGATCGGTTATTTCCGAGCTGGCTCGCCGAGCGCTCGCTCCCGACACCGAGCGCCGAAGCCGGAACGGGTTCCCCCTGATTCCGGTACGTCCAGGCGCAGGGGCTGTCACGCCGGAACTGATCCGGGAGCTGCTTGAGGAATCCGAGTGAGCGCATTTCTGCTCGATATCAACGTGGTCCTTGCTATCGTGGATCCGAGCCACCAGTTCCACGGGTCGGCGCACACCTGGATCGAGGACCACCCTGATGCCAGCCTCCTCACGACTCCGATCGTGCAGCTGGGGGTGGTGCGGGTCCTCAGCCAGCCCCGCTACCCGAATCACATGGGCACCGCCTCGCAGGCACTGGAGCTGTTGCGGCGCTTCAGTGCACATCCGCGGCACAGCTTCTGCGCCGACGATCTCTCGCTCGTCGACCCCGGGATTCTGGCGCGGGAGTCAGAGTTGACGCCCAGCCGGCTCACCGATCTCTACCTCCTCGCGTTGGCCGTCCGGCACGGGGCCTGCCTGGCCACCTTCGATCGACGGATCCCGGTGGGTGCGGTGGTTGGCGGCGCGGACGCGCTTGCCTTGCTACCGGCATGAAGGCCTGGACAGCACGCGAACTCCTCCCCCTGTCCGACCCGCTCCGGGCGCCGCCGGCCGATTCTCCGCCGAGTCGCTGAGCGGCTCGGTGGGGCGGGAGCGTGTGGCTCCAGCCCCGGCGGGCGTCTCCCCCTTGATATCCCGATATTGCTGTCTTCCGCGCCTGGCTCTGGAGCGCGCATGACGAGTGTCCTGAGATCGCTCGCAACCCTCCTGGTGTTGACGGTGGTGGGGACGATCGCGTCAGCCCAGACCACCGGGGCGATCCGCGGGACGGTGATTGCCGCTGACGGCCTCCCGTTGGAGAACGTGGAGATCCTGGTCCGAGGGATCGAGCGAACGGTCCTGACCAGTGGCACCGGTGCCTATCGGTTCAATGATGTCCCGGTGGGCGAGCAACTCGTCACCGCCCGCCGGCCGGGGTACCAGGCCAGCACGCTCACCGTCACCGTCGCGGCAGGCCAGGTGGCTGTCGCCGATTTCCAACTTAGTCCCGTGGCACAGCAACTCGACTCGATCGAGGTGACGGGGGACCGGATCCCCCCGTTCCTTCTTGGCAATGTCCACGACACCTTCGGGCGCCCGCTCGAGGGGGTGGAGATCGTGCTCGAAGGCGTCACTCGAACCGTCCGGACCAATACCCGCGGCGCCTTTCGATTCGACAGCCTCGAGGCCAAGCGATACCAGCTCACCGCCCGCCTTCCGGGATTTGTCGCGGCCCGCAACGTGATCGAGGTACGGATTGCTCCGCCCACCGAAGTGGCACTCCGCCTGAACGCCTACGCCCAGGTCCTGGAGACGGTGGAGGTCGATGCCGACCTGCGCGGGCTCTATGGCGTGGTCGCGACTCGAGAGATGCAGCCGGTGCCCGGTGCCAGGGTCACCGTCTTCGGAGGCGGCACCAGTCAGGTGACGGACAGCGCCGGCCGGTTCGCCTTTCCCGATATCAAGCCCGGCGACTACCTGGTCGGGGCGGCGCGGGACGGGATGGAAGGGAAACCGATCCTGGTGGACATGAACCGGGGGAGGCGGGTCGAGGTCGTGGTGACGCTCGTGCCCGAGAACCCGAGCCGCGGACGGGTGATCGGGGCGCGATGGATCAACCATGACATGGGCTTGGCGCTCTCGTTCCAGCCGTCCTGGAAGCGGATGAATCGGGGCGACTTGGCGCGGTTCGAGGGCCGCCAACTCTGCGACATTGGCCGGATCCGGATGGAGGCACGCGGCACCGAGGCCACCTTGATCGTCGATGGGGTCCAGGCATTGAACCCGTGGTCGCTCTGTGCGTTCAACGCCGATGAGGTGGCGATAATCACGTTCACCGGCGGGTGCACTGTGCGGGGCATCAGGATCTTCCCCCCGCCTGGCATGCGCTGCTTCCAGATCTGGACCCGCTGATGCGAGCGGCACGGCTCCTGGTTGGCATCGCGCTGGTCCACCTTCTCGGTCCGGCGACCTTCTCCACGGCCGAGGCCCAGACCACCTCGACGATTCGGGGGACGGTGGTCGCAGACGACGGCCTGCCGCTCGAGGATGTCGAGATCGTGGTGCGGGGGGTCGAGCGGACGGTGTTCTCCAATGCGACCGGGCTCTACCGGTTCAACGAAGTCCCCGTCGGTCAGCAGGTGGTGATCGCCCGACGGCCGGGGTACGAGGCCGTCGAGCGCGTGGTCACGATCGCGGCCGGACAGATCGCGCTCGTGGACTTCCGGCTCGTTCGGATGCCGCAGCAGCTCGATTCTGTCACCGTGACGGGGGAGCGGTTCCAGCCGGTCCTGATCGGGTATGTCCACGACACCTTCGGGCGCCCGGTGGTCGGTGCCGAGGTCCTGTTGGGCGGGGTCGTGCAGCGCGTGCAGACCAATGCCCGCGGTTCCTTCCGGATCGACAGCCTGGAAGCCAGGCGGTATCAGTTGACGGTTCGGTTGCCGGGATTCGCTGCCGCGCACAGCATGGTGGAAATGAGTCGGACCCAGCCGACCGAAGTGGCGCTCCGGATGCAGGCGTTTGCCCAGGATCTCGGCACCATTGAGGTGGATGCCGATCGGCGTGGGTTGTACGGGATCGTGGCAACACCCGATCTCAAGCCGATAGTGGGGGCAAGAGTCCGGGTCTACGGCGGCGGCACAAGCCAACTGTCCGACAGCGCGGGCCGGTTCGCGTTTCCCAACGTCAAGCCCGGAGATTACCTCGTGGCGGCCGAGGTGAACGGTTTGACCGGGCGGACGTTGCAGGTGGAGATGCCCAAGAACGGGCGCCGAGAGGTGGTCCTGACCCTGGAACCAGTCAACCCGATGGCGCGGCGCGTCCCCGGGGCGACATGGCGGAATCACGATCGCGGCCTGGCACTCGCCTTTACCTCTTCGCTCAACCGCATCAACCGTTCGGAACTGGCACGGTTTGCGGGGAGGCAACTCTGCGACATCGCACGTGTCCGCGCCTGGGCTCGCGGAAGCGAGGCAGGAGTCGTAGTTGATGGCGATCGTCTCCTGAATCCCTGGTCGCTTTGTGCATTCAACGCTGACGAACTGGCGTTCGTGAGCTTCGGATATACCTGCATCATCAATTTCGTCACGTACTACCCGCCCGCCGGCCTCAGGTGTGTGTATGTGTGGACGCGGTAGGGGCGGACCCTTGTGCGCTACTGCCGCGGCCGCATGGGACCGCGAGTCGTGCGTCCGGCCAATGGCCACAAGAGGCACAAGGGGCACAAGATGAACGAGCGGCAGGGGGCTGGGGGACGTTGACTGCAGTGGATGCGCCCGCTCGCTGGCAGATGCTGAGTCTCGGCTTCAGCCGTGGATCGGATGGCCAACGGGTCTGCCGGATTGATTCTTCACTATTGCAGGGGTGCCCATGAGGTTTCGGTGGGGAGTATTCGTTGCGCTGTGTGGGGTGATCGCCCCGGCGGCGACGGCTGGGGCGCAGGCCGTGCCGTCGCTCCGCGGTCGAGTGCTCGATACTGCCGGGAAGCCGCTCGAGGGAGTGGAGATTCTTCTCGCGGGGGTCGCGCGAACGGTCTCGACGAACGCGGCTGGCCGATTTGCGTTCGACAGTCTCCCGGCCCGGGAGTACAACCTGACGGCCCGCCTGCCGGGATATGGCCCGGAGCGGGTCCGGATACCGATACGGGCGGGTGCGCCACTCGAGGTCGAGATCCGGATGGCGCCACGACTGCAACAATTGGAGACGATCATCGTGGAGGGGTCTCGGCGCGGGTTATATGGCGTGGTCGGGGATTCCCTCAAGCAGCCGGTGGCAGGGGCGCGCGTGGATGTGCATGGGGCCAACGCGCACCAGGTTACCGACAGTGCCGGGCGATTCGCCTTTCCGGATATCAAGGGCGGAGACTACCTCCTCGTGGCTACCGCAGGGGGACAGACGAGCCGTCCAATGAACGTGAACGTCCCTTATCAAGGCGCCAAGGAAGTGGTCCTGTTTGTGGCTCCACCGCTTCCCGGCCGAGCCGAGCCGCCGGGCATGTACTGGGTGTACCACGACCTCGGGGTCCGAAACATCAGGTACCCAGCATCGAAGCGGATGAATGGGGACGAACTGCGCCGGTTTCCTGGGCGCCCGCTGTGCGATGTCGCCCGGATCAGGGCGGTAGCCGGTGGTGATGTAGCGACGGTAGTCCTGAACGGGGTGCAGGTGCTCTACAATTGGCCGCTGTGCGAGTTCAGCTCCGACGAGGTCGGTTTCGTGGAGTGGGCTGCCTGTGTCGCGCTTGGAGCGCAGGTCAACGCGCCGGCACCGATGCGCCTCCGGGGCAGCAGCAGCCGGGGGCAGGTGAGTTGTCTGATGGTGTGGACGCGGTAGGCCGGGGGGGGACGAGGGCGGATGAGACTGTGGCGGGGACTCCTCGTTGGGCTGTCTGCGGCCGGTGCCCTTGCGACGAATGCCGAGGCGCAGACCGTACCGACGCTGCGCGGTCGCGTGCTCGACACGGCCGGCCAGCCGCTGGCAGGAGTGGAGATCCTGCTGGGTGGTGTCTCGCGGACGGTGACCACGGGGGCGGCGGGAGGGTTCGTCTTCGACAGCCTGGATGCGAAGGAATACAACCTGACCGCGAGGCGTCTTGGCTACCGACCTGCGCGGGCCCGGATTGCGGTCCGGGCCGACGGGCCGACCGAGGTGGAGATCCGGCTCGAGGAGTTTCCCCAGGTGCTCGACAGCGTCATCGTCGAGGGCAGCCGCCGAGGCCTCTATGGGGTCGTTGGAGACACTGCACTTCGGCCGATTGCTGGGGCCAGGGTGGAGGTGTTCGTCGGCGTCAGCAGCCAACTCACCGACAGCGCGGGCCGGTTTGCCTATCCGGAGATCAAGCCCGGGGACTACCTCGTGTCGGCATCGTTCTCCGGCCTGGCTGGTCGTTCCCGGCATGTCACCGTACCGCGCGATGGTGCCGTCGAGGTGGTGATGTTCCTCACGCCCCCCGACAACCAGTCCGATCCGCCGGGGATGCGATGGGTGTACCACGATCTGGGCATGCGATTGGCGTTCCTCCCCTCTCGGTTCCGGCTCACTCGGCAGGAGCTGGCGCGATATGGGTCACGGGCGTTGTGCGACATTGCCCAGGTCCGGGCCGTCGTGGCCGATCCGCTGATGATCGAGATCGATGGCATCCAGCGGTTGCCGATGTGGTCGCTCTGTGCGTTCAGTGCCGATGAGCTGGCGCTCGTCGAGTTGACCTGCTCTGGCCCGACATCCCGGCCACGGTTGTCGGCGGCGAACAAGTCGCGGTGCATCCGGGTGTGGACTCGGTAGGCGGGTCAGCGGGTCAGCGGGTCGGCTGGTCAGCGGGTCAGGGGGGGGCAGGGGGCAGCGGGGCAGGAGGTCAATTGGTCGGTGCGTGTGAGGGTCTTTCGCGTTTCCGCCGCCGTCCCTCACACGATTCTGGTTACCCATCGCTCCGTGCAATTCCGAAATTGGCACCATGGATACTGGCGGGTGGCGTGGACGAGGCTGCTGGGTGCACTGGACAGCTCCGTCCGTTCTTTGTATATACAAACCGTAGTACGGCATGCGGTTCGCCTGGGACGCCCGGAAGAGCGACGAGAATCATGCCCTGCGCGGGTTCGACTTTGCCTTTGCGTCCCAGATCTTTGAGGGGCCGACCCTGGTACGGAGTGACGCCCGGCAGGACTATGGTGAGCCGCGCATGGTCGCCGTCGGGGTCGTGGCTGGGATCCACCTGACGGTGGTCTACACCGATCGGCAATCGGCATTCGGGCCGGTCCGCCGAATCATCTCTGCCCGGAGGAGCAACCAGCGTGAGCGCCAAGCGTACCAGGCAAGGGAAGGGACGTGACGCGCCGTTGCGGGGCCGAGCTGATCTCAAGCGGCTCCGCCGGATGTCGGAAGCTGCGATCCAAGGGTCCTCCCCCCCGGAGCTGGCGGACCTGCCGGCAGATTTCTGGGACCAAGCGGAGTTGATTCTGCCAGAACCGAAGCAGGCGGTGTCGCTCCGGTTGGACCGGGATCTGCTCGACTGGTTCCGCGCCGCGGGCCCCGGATACCAGACCCGGATGAACGCCGTGCTTCGGAGTTACATGGACAACCTTCGCGGTGCTCGCAGCCGGGATAACAGTGCTACGGGCGCCTCGCGGGTTCGAAAGCGGGGCTAGTCTCCCGATTCCAGCCAGCGGCCCTCACCGCGTTTCCACCGCAGTACCTCGCACGATTCTGGTTACCCACCCCCGACACTCAATCCCTACCTTGGGCCATGGTCGATCGCATCGTGGTAGGGCCGCACACTCACGCGGGACCTTGCCAGGGGGACGGCAGCGGGTAGGCGCGCCCAGGGGTGCGCCCCTACCCGCCTTGCGGGTTGGATGGAGGTAATTACATTGTGATTACCTTAGGAGGCGCCATGAAGACCCGCATCGTTCGGATCGGCAATTCGCAGGGTGTCCGCATTCCCAGGCCCCTGCTCGAGGAGGCTGGGCTTGGGGACGAGGTCGAGCTGCGGGTCGAGGACGGCACGCTGGTCATCGCATCGCCCACCGCCCCGCGCACCGGGTGGGCCGTGGCCGCCCGGCAGTTGGCTGCCGCCGAGGAATCCGGTTTGCTGGATGAGCCGGTGCCGACCCGGTTCGACACCGAGTAATGGGAGTGGTGACGCCGTCCCCTGCGGTCCGGCGCGGGGATGTCTACCTCGTCGCCCTCAATCCGGTGCGCGGTCGCGAGATCCAGAAGACTCGCCCGTGCGCCGTGGTCTCTCCGGATGAACTCAATGCCCACCTGGGCACCTTCCTCGTCGTGCCGCTCACGACGGGGACCCACCGCTATCCCTTCCGGTTGCCCTGTCGGTTCGCCGGCAAGTCGGGGTTCCTGGTTGTGGATCAGCTGAGGTGGTCGATCGCGAGCGCCTGGTGCGTCGGCTCGGTCGGCTTCCGCCCCGGCCGCTCGCCGAGACGCTGCGGGTGCTGCAGGAGATGTTCGCGCCCTGAGGGTGGGCTCGCATGACACCCCGCCAACGCCTGGGCGGGTCCCGTCTCCCCGTCATTGCGATTCCTTGGCCCCCACGTCATGGTGTATCTGCCAGTCGACTGGTTGCGGCCGAGCCTCGGCTTCCGCCGGGGGCGGGAGCGACATCCTCAGTCAACACGGCGGTCGGGGGCGACGACCACTCCCGGCGAGGGCGGTATTTCGTAGAGACCCGCCGCAACCGCCTTCCGGATCAGCCCCTTGTGGGTTCGCGCCCTGGTGTAGAGTTTCTCCAGCCGTGCTTCACAGCTCCAGGCGCCCGTGTGCAGCCCCTGATTAGTCGGGCTGTGTCGCGGCCGCCCTCTGTGCAGGTTCAGGACCAGCAGCTCGTCGGTGAAATCCGGGTGCCGGCCGGGTACCCCGCGAACCACTTCTTCCGCCTCCAGCGACAACCGACGCGGCCTTCCCGCAGCAGGGCCGTCTCCAGTTCGAGATGGAATGTACCTGCCGGTTCCGAGCAACCGGTAATTCTCCTGTGCTCGCCGGGGAGAGGGCCGTTGTCCAGCAGAGCACAGCCACCCGCACGGCGGTGGGCAGATCACGTCGGATGCGTCATGGCCTCCCTCCTCGAAGAATGGGGTTGACGCCAGGAGGTCTGGGGCTGAACCCCTGCCCCGAGCACGCGGACACCCATGTCGTGGCACTTCGCCCCCTGGGGCGCCACGGGCCCGAGGGCCGCCACCACAGGCTCACTGCATACAGCCTCGCGGTGATCGACGACGAGCACCGAGAGCCCCGGCGACTTCTGCTTGGTCGAAAGGCGCGGAGGGGCGGCTGTACTCCCTCGTCAGCAAAGCCAAGGTGCAGGGCGCGTCGCTCAATCTCCGCGACGGTGGCCCGGAGGCCGCGCACGCCGAGTTTGCGTTGATGACGGTGAGAGGTGGGCATCGATCATCGGAGTGCTGACCTGCATGCTCGCGGCGATCTCTTGCGGTCCAGGCCCGACGTGAGGAGGCAGATGACCTGACCTGCTTGTTTAGAAGGCGGGCTTCTCCATCCGCTGGCTCGGGAACCACGAGCCGCCATTCAGCACCGTGCGGACGGCGTCTTGGATCGCGTCCTTGCCGGAGCGCTTGGAGAGGAATCCGGCCGCGCCGAGTCGTCGTGCCTTGGCGATGAGCGAGGGGTCGTCGAACTGGGACAGGATGAGCGCCTTGGCTCCTGAATCCTGTTGGATTGCGAATTCCAGGATGTGGAAGCCGTTCCGGTCCGGCCGTCGGAAGTCAAGGTCGAGGAGGAGGAGGTCGAAGGATTGGTCGGACAGCTCCTGCTCGGCGTCTTCCGGTGTCGCGGCGTACCAGATGATGTCAAACTGACTGGCCAGGAGGGCGCCGATGCCGTCTGCCACGGATTGATGGTCGTCGGCGATGAGCAGGCGCATGGGGTGGATCCTCCTGCTCAAAGATATGGGGGGGGGGGGGGGGGGCAAGTACCTCTGAGAAGTCAGAGGTTGCGGGGTTCTGGGCCGGATGCCAGTGTGGATGCTGAGGACCCGCTTCGGCTGGATCAGATCGAGCTCAGCAACGGTTGGTGGGCTTGGGGGTGCTCGCCAGCCGCTCTTGAGCGCTTGGCTTTGGACGGCTCGATGGTGGTTCCCTCGAACTGCTCAGTCAACCGGATCGACAAAGTTCGGTCCGCGCGGGGGCTGGACGTACCAGCCCGGTAAGCACGGCGGGGCCGTTGTCGAGGCCACCAGCGTTACAGACGAGGTGTGCCGCTGCGATTGCATCCGCGCCGGTTTCCGGTAGCCCCAAATAGCGGCGGCCAGGAGGACATCGTGATGCGTGAGTGGAGCGTTCTACGATCGCGCTGGTCTTGGCAATCCCGTTTCGAAGGGGTTGTACGGATGGGTCACCGGGTTTCGTGCGTGTGGTTGGGATGGCCCCTCCTGTTGCTGGGTGCTTCGGCCACGCCCGATTCATGCAGTGAGGTGCAGCCCACGGTAGGGGATAGTCTCGGAGTTCGTATCGTGAACCACGGCCACATCGAGCTCTCCCCGCTCCACTTCACGATTTCTGAGACACCCATCCTTACGTTGAGCGAAGGCCTGGAGAGTGACTGGCGGAATCCGTTCCATGTAGTACGTCCGCTCTCTACTGGCGGGTGGGCTGTGATGAACATGTCAGCAATTCGGCTTTTTGATCGCTCTGGAAGGATGGTCCGGACCATCGGCCGTAAGGGGCACGGCCCTGCGGAGTTTCAGCAACTCCGGGACATTTGTGTCCAGGCCGGCGACACCCTCGTCGCCATAGGATACTCGAATCGCAAGGCCCAGCGGCTCACCATCGAGGGGGAACAGACGGGGGCGCTGTTGCTGGACGGGGTTCCAATTCCTGACTCCTGCCTCCCAGATGCCTCGTTCCTGATTCGTGGCCCTAGTCAAACCAACCCGGCAACCACGATTGCAGCGGCCCGTGCGCCAATCCTGGACCTTGTGGCAGAGGTCTCACGAGTATCGTGGCGTACCCCAACACCGGAGCGCTTGGGCGTGCTCCCCGCCCCGGCGCGTGACTACTTCATTCCCTCGGCGGGGCCGCTCGTGGCAAGCCCTTCGCATATAGTTGCGGGTACGGGCCTGATGCCGGTGTTCTCGCTCCTATCGCACAATGGATCTCTTCGCACCCGTGTTCGCTGGAAGGCTACGCCGCGCCCGATCGGAATGCGTCTCAGGCGTGCCACCGGCACCCGCTCAGGAGCATCCATTCGAACAACGCTTCCGTTCTATACAAGGCTGCTCACTGATGCCGAGGGCAGAGTATGGGTTTCTCCATATCGCGACTTGCGGGCACCGGAGCGGTGGTTGGTTTTCGACGGTTCGGGCAACCACCTTGGAAACCTGACACTTCCCTCGGGCTACCAAGGAGCGTCGTCCCTCGTCTGGGTGGGAGGTGATCAGCTCATGCTTTACGGGGTTGACGACCAGGGCGCAGGCAGTTTTACACTCCATCACCTCCGCCAGGCTCACTGAATGGTCTCGCGGGTTTCCAGGAAGCGCTGTCCAAGCTGCAAGAACTCAGGGATGATGAGACCTTGAACGGCACGGTGGCGACAGGCTCGCCATGGCCGGCCGGAGCGTTCTCGCTTGCCCCCAGGCAAGCCGTTTCACCACCCACCGTGGAGGCTACAATGTTAGCAAGACAACGACTGCTGCTTAAGGCTTCAGCTGTGGTTGTGCTAGGCGGGATCGGCATGTTGTCGCCAACGCCTGCCGAGAGCCAACACAACCCAGCGTGTGACTTCTTTTACGCCTACTGCCCTCAGGATCCCGAAACCATCTGCAGCGGGCAGCCGGGATGCGGCAATACGGTGATTTGGTGCAGCGAGACCGGAGAGGGCGGTGTCCTGTTGCACTGCCATGATGAAGGGGGATCCTGAGAGTGCCGTAGGCCAGATGGATCAACGCTACTGGCTAAACGGCAGCCTGGGGAAAGCGAGAAGGTCGTGTGCCCTGGCCTCGAGTCAAATGAGCTGAGGCCGTCTGCCTGTAGTCGTACGCAGCGAATAGACATCACTCGGGGAGGTACAAATGCACGCCAGCGTGGAAAGGCTCCTGAATGTGGCCCTGACAATTGCTGCCATAAGCATTGCGGCAAGTTTGGTCAGGCGGGAGTTCTTTGCTTCCTCCGGGAACGCTGTAGAACTGACGGACTCCACTCCCCAGCCAGTTCGTGATCAACAATGGAAGAAGCTGCTTGAAGTTGGGCACACGGCGGGGGATCCCGCGGCCCCAGTACAGCTCGTCATATTCAGCGATTTCGAATGCCCTGCCTGCGCCTCATTCGACCGAGGCGTCCTTGCTGAAGCGAAGGCGGAATTCGGTGCCGCACTCGCCGTGACACTGGTCCATTATCCTTTGCCTTCCCACAGGTTCGCCCGCCTGGCCGCGATTGCCTCGGAGTGCGCCGCCGCCCAAGGTCGTTTCCACACCTACGCAGAGGCGCTTTACGCGACCCAAGACTCGCTTGGGCTAAAGTCGTGGTGGGCAATCGCAGCACATGTTGGGGTCGCCGACTCCACCACTTTCGAGGGATGCCTCGGAGGGTCGGAGGCACAAGAGCGCGTCACCGAAGGGACCCGCCTGGGAAGGGAATTGGCCATCAAGGGCACACCTGGTGTTGTAGTCAATGGTTTGAATCGCCCCGGCTTTTCCGGAGACTCGGTTAGTTGAGTGCCAGGGCCGGTTGGTTGGCCTGGACTCGGTAATGCTGGTCCTCGTACTCCGCCGGCGGGAGATAGCCCAGCGGTTCCATCAGGCGCTGTGTGTTGTACCACGCCACCCACTCGAGCGTCGCGTATTCCACGTCCTCGATCCCCTTCCAGGGCCCCAGATGGTAGATCGTCTCCGCCTTGTACAGGCCGTTGATCGTCTCCGCCAGCGCGTTATCGTAGGCATCTCCCCGGCTGCCCACCGACGAGGCGATGCCGGCCTCGGCCAGCCGATCGGTGTAGCGGAGCGCGAGATATTGCACCCCGCGGTCGCTATGGTGAATCAGCCCCGCCTCCGTCTCCCGATCATACAGCGCCTGCTCCAAGGCGTCGAGGGCGAGATCGGTCCGCAGCGACGTGGTGGCGCGCCAGCCCACGATCCGCCGGGAGTACGCGTCGATGACAAACGCCACGTACACGAAGCCCCGCCACGTCGCCACGTACGTCAGGTCCGAGACCCAGAGCTGGTTCGGGCGCGTCGCGGTGAAATTGCGGCGCACGAGATCCTGCGGCCGATGCGCGAGTGGCTCGGGGATCGTCGTGCGGATCCGCCGACCACGCAGGACGCCGCGCAGGCCGAGCCCCTTGTACAGCCGCGCGACGGTGCAGCGCGCCACGACGCACCCCTCGCGCCGCAGCTCTTTCCACACCTTCTTGCCGCCGTAGCGGCGCCGCGTGGCCTCCCACACCCGCTGAATCTCAGGGCGCAGTGCCGCGTCCCGCTGCGCCCGCGCTGGGAGCCGGCTGGGATCGGCGGCCCGCGCCTTCTGTTCGTAGTACGTCGACGGAGCGATCGGCAGTTGGGCACAGATCGGCTCGACTCCATACGCATCCCGATGCTGGTCGATGAAGGCCACCATCACGTCCCGCGGCGGTCGAGCTCCGCCTGGGCAAAATACGCCGACGCCTTGCGGAGGATCTCATTGGCGCGCTTCAATTCCCGATTCTCGCGCTCCAGCTCCTTCAGGCGACGCTGCTCTTCGGTCGACAGCCCGGCGCGCTGGCCGGTGTCCCGTTCCGATTGGTGGATCCACTTGCGCAGGGTCTCACCGGAGCAGCCAATCTTCGGAGCAATCGCGGCAATGGCGGCCCACTGCGACCCATGCTCCGGGGTGTGGTCCTGTACCAGGCGCACGGCGCGGGCACGGACTTCAGGAGAATATCGGCTTGTTCTTGGCATGACTCCATCCTCTCACGGAATGGAGCCTCCGGCAAGTCCGGGGCGATTCAGTTGGCAGTTCGCGACTCCACCATCACTTGACGCGATTCGAAAGGCTGTGGCAGTGGAGCTCACGAGTCAGGGCGGCAATTAGCCGCTGCGCTCGCACTGAGCGACGAGCAGGATGACCGGGCGCCCCGGAGAGAGCAGTTGTCACCGCCGGAGCTTGGTAGTGGGGGCGTGCGAGTTATCATCCAGTGACATGATTGGCAACCGAATTGCTAGCTTTGAAAGCTGGGCGGCGCGATTTGATTGTCCGTGGTGTCTTGCCGAGACCCCCTGCCGGCATGACCCTTACCCAAAACCCTGCACCTGCTATAGGTTGAGACGATCGCTGATAGAGTTCGCCAGGCCCTACGGCGGAGCCGGTTGTGGCTGCCCGGACTTGCCTTCAGGCGTGGGAAGGTGGGTGCACCTCCGATCTGCATCATGGAGGCATGGAACCATGTTAACCTATTGCCGTGGGCTTGTTCTAACCGCACTGATTGTGGTCGGCCTGCCGTCCCCTGGCTCCGGACAGGGGATTTTGAAGGGGACTGTGAGCCGGGATTCCTCACTCGTGCCACTCGGAGGGGTCGAAATCCTGATCGAAGGGACCACCCTTCGCACCACAACTAGCGCTTCGGGGCACTATCGCCTGAGCAACGTGCCCAGCGGGAACCAGGTTGTTCTTGTCCGGCTGGTGGGCTACCTGCCCCAACGAGAGCAGCTGCTCTTCCGGCTGAACGACTCCACCTTCCATGATGTCGTTCTCGTGCGCCAGGATGCTCAGGTCCTCGACTCGGTCGAGGTGACCGGCAGGGTGACCAGGGGGGTGGGGATCGGATTCGAGGCACTTGAAGAGCGCCGGTCCCGCGGGTTCGGGAAGTTCATCCTTTCTGATGAGCTCCGTCGCGGCGAGCATAGGCGGGTATCCGACCTGCTGTGGGGCATGCAGGGCATCAGGATAGTGAGATTGTTTGGGGGCTTCTACGCCGCGAGCGGCCGGGGTGAGACTTCGATCGTTCGGGGTGTGAATGTTCAGCGTGACCCGTATTGCTTTCTGTCGGTTTACCTTGATGGCAGGGCGCTCTACAACTCTGGCGACCCTCTTCCCAAGCGGGTCGATCTAGGCCGGGACATCCAAATCCACGAGTTGGAGGCGATCGAAGTGTACCGAAGCGCTGCGGAGATTCCGGGCGCGTATGGCGGGACATCCGCGGCCTGCGGGGTCATCTTGCTCTGGACTCGGCGGGCGCCGTAGGCGTCCGTCCCACCCCCCGCGTTCCCATCGTACCACCCTGCTCGCAATTGGTTACCCACGCCACCCACCGCGACTGTACGTTGGCGGCATGATCGAGGATCTGGTACAGCGGGCCGCGTACACGCGGTCCCGACGCTCGGCGCCCGTTGCGATGCCCGGGTGTGAACCAGGGGCGGTGGGCCGGGCGGGTCCGGTCGGCGGTGGGTTGGGGGCGCACAGGGTGCGCCACCACCCGCCTGTCAGTCCGCTGGTCGCCTTGCGGGATGGTGTGAGGTAATTACATTGTGATTACCTCAGGAGGCACCATGAAGACCCGGATCGTC
>JASNZF010000007.1:0-152252 GCA_048499805.1 Gemmatimonadales bacterium
AGTGTCTCCCGCGAGTCTGTGCAGTGGAGGATCGCGGGATCGCTCCGCCGTCTCCGAACGCTCATCCACGCAGAACCCTGGTGGCCACAGGATGCTGCAGAAGCCACTCGACACGATGGACTGGACGAGGCGAAAGCCATGCCGGCGGCGGATCGGCTCGTCGCCCGGCACGATGGAATACATGATCCCGGCAATGCCGGGTCGCTTCAAGGCCATGACAGGCCACAACCACAGGCCCCCGGGGCAGCCCGTGGCCGACGGTGCTCGGCACGTATCGATATCAAGAAAGAGCGTCCCCAAGGGGATTTGAACCCCTGTCTTCACCGTGAAAGGGTGACGTCCTGGACCGGGCTAGACGATGGGGACGAGGGTTCGATCGTAGGCGCGCGGCGAAGACCCGCCAACGGAGCGGCGATGTTCGCCAAGGCGAACTCGTTCACAGTCTCCATGCACGCCGGTCCATCATCCAAGATTGCCAAGATGGCTCCGGAAGAGGAGGAAACATCGACAACCGACAACCGATGGCCACGGGATCATCGGCGCCTTTGGCGTCGCGACCGCTCACGTCGCTCCGATCGATACCGGCAGCGGCTGACGAGCGGGCTGATAGTTGGGCTTCACCGCCAGCGAGAGTGGGATGCGCTTGCCGTCCGGCCCCTTGGGAATGTTCTCATCGTCGATCAGCCGCTGGATCGCCATGATGCCTTCGATGAGCATCTCGGGCCGCGGCGGGCAGCCCGGGACGTAGACGTCGACCGGGATGATGGTGTCGATCCCCTGCACCATGGCGTAGGTGTCGAAGATCCCGCCGGTGGAGGCGCAGGCGCCCATGCTGATGGCCCACTTGGGCTGGGGCATCTGGTCCCAGACCCGGCGGATCACCGGCGCCAGCTTGAACGGCAGCCGGCCGGCGCAGATCAGCACGTCGGCCTGCCGGGGCGAGAAGCTCATCCGCTCCATGCCGAAGCGCGACAGGTCGAACCGGCCGGCCGCGCTGGCCATGAACTCGATGGCGCAGCAGGCGGTCCCGAACGGCATCGGCCACAGCGAGTTCGATCGGGCCCAGTTCTGCAGGAAGTCGAGCCGGGTGGTGATGAAGTTGGGGGACGCCGCGTCGAGGGCGGCGGCGTCCGCGGGCGTGGACGGTGGGGTCAGTCCCATTGCAGGGCCCCGCGCTTCCAGATGTAGAGGTAGCCCACCCCGAGGATCAGGATGAACAGGAACATTTCGAGCATCAGCACCCCCGCGATGCTGCCCAGCTGGTGAAAGGCCACCGCCCACGGGATCATGAACACCACTTCGATGTCGAAGATGATGAACAGCATTGCGACCAGGTAGAACTTCACCGAGAAGCGCTCCCGGGCGTCGCCGAGGACCGGCATGCCGGACTCGTACGCCGCCACCTTCACGGGGGTGCGCCGGTAGCTGCTGAAGATGTGGGACACCCCGAGCATCAGGATCGCGTTGGCGATCACGAAGAGCAGCAGGATGAGGATCGGAACGTAGGGCTGAAGCATGCTGAGGCGGCCCTCGTGAAATTCTTCACAACCTCGAACGGTGCAGGAAAGTAACGCCGCCCAAAGGGTTGTTCAACCCGTCCCGGATGCCCGCAAAGGGCTGGCAGCGCTATATTTGCCGCCGAGCCGCTCCCCATTCCCGCCCCGGCGGGTGTCCCCAGCCGACGCGAGGCCCGATGTCGATCAAGTCCGACCGCTGGATCCGCCAGATGGCCACCGAGCATGGCATGATCGACCCGTTCACCGACGGCCAGGTGCGCGAGGTCGACGCCAAGGGCCGCAAGGTGATTTCCTACGGCGTCTCCTCCTACGGCTACGACATGCGCGTGGCCCCGGAGTTCAAGATCTTCACCAATGCCCTCTCGGCGATCGTCGACCCGAAGGAGTTCGACCCCCGGAGCTTTGTCGAGTTCACCGGTGACGTCTGCATCGTGCCGCCCAACAGCTTCGCGCTGGCCCGCTCGGTGGAGTACTTCCGGATCCCCCGGAACGTGCTCACGATCTGCGTCGGCAAGAGCACCTATGCCCGGTGCGGCATCATCACCAACGTGACCCCGTTCGAGCCCGAGTGGGAGGGACACGTGACCCTGGAGATCAGCAACACGACGCCGCTCCCCGCCAAGGTCTATGCCAATGAGGGGATCTGCCAGGTCCTGTTCTTCGAGGCGGATGCGGACGACGTCTGCGAGACGAGCTATGCCGACAAGGCCGGCAAGTACCAGGGCCAGCGCGGCGTGACCCTGCCCCGGCTGTGACCCCCCTCCGGCCCCCGAGGATGCCGATGCCCCCGCGACTGCTCCTGGGCGCCCTCCTGGCGCTCGCCACCCTCCCCACCGCCGGCGCCGCCCAGCAGGGGCCCCCGCCGGCCCGGCTGTCCGACTCCGCCTTCGCCCGGTTGCAGGAGCGCGGCCGGCTCGCCATGGGGGTGGACCAGTACACCTCCACCCACCGCTTCGACGACCTGCCCGACGGCGGCAGGATCGAGCTCCAGCGCACCGTTGAGGACTCGGCCGGCGTGGCGGTCATCCGGGCGCACCTGCGCGACATCGAGCGCCTCTTCACGGCCGGCGACTTCCGCATCCCGGCCATGGTCCACGACATGCCGGTCCCCGGCACCGACGTCATGGCGGCACGGCGCAGCCACCTGACCTTCAGCTTCCGGGAGCTGCCGCGCGGCGGGGAGCTCCGGATCGTGACCCGGGACCCTGAGGCGCTCCGGGCGGTGCATGCCTTCCTGGAATTCCAGCGGATGGACCATCGCGCCCACGGGATGCGGCACGTCCCCTGAGCAGGGGCGGGTGGGCCGGGGCGGCCTAGCGGGCGGAGAGGGTCGCCTTGAGGTAGTCCCGGTTGAGCCGGGCGATCGTCTCGACGCTGATCTCCTTGGGGCACGCGTCCTGGCATTCCCCGAAGTTCGTGCACCCGCCGAACCCCTCGATGTCCATCTGCTCCACCATCGCAAGCGCCCGGCGATACCGCTCCGGCTGGCCCTGGGGCAGCAGCCCCAGGTGCGACACCTTGGCGGCGGTGAAGAGCATGGCGGAAGCATTCGGGCAGGCCGCCACGCAGGCTCCGCAGCCGATGCACTGGGCGGCATCCATCGACCGGTCGGAGAGCTCCTTGGGCACCGGGATGGCGTTGGCGTCGGGGGCGCTGCCGGTGGCCGCGCCGATGAAGCCGCCGGCCTGGATGATCCGGTCGAAGGCCCCCCGGTCCACCACCAGGTCGCGGACCACCGGGAACGCCGCCGCGCGCCACGGCTCGACGGTGATGGTGTCCCCGTCGCGGAAGCTCCGCATGTGCAGCTGGCAGGCGGTGGTCGCGGGGTTGGGACCATGGGGCCGCCCGTTGATCACCATGGAGCACATGCCGCAGATCCCCTCGCGGCAGTCGTGATCGAACGCGATCGGCGCCTTCCCTTCCGCGATCAGCCCCTCGTTGAGGACGTCCAGCATCTCCAGGAAGGACATGTCCGGGCTCACGTCCGCCACCGGGTAGCTCTCCATGCGACCCTCCGCCCCGGCGCGCGCCTGCCGCCAGACCTTGAGGGTGATCCGCATCGTGGTGGTGCTGGTTCCGCCCATCTGCCACTCCTGGTTGGCGGGCCACGGTGGCCCGCGCGTGCAATCACTTCCCGTGTCGGCGCCGGCCGTTACTTGTACGAGCGCGTTGCCAGCTGGACGTTGTCGAAGCTTAGCATTTCCTTGTGGAGCCGCGGCGCGGCGGTGTCGCCGGTGTACTCCCAGGCCGCCACGTAGGCATACTCGGCGTCGTTCCGCCGGGCCTCGCCCTCGTCCTGGTACTCCACCCGGAAATGCCCGCCGCAGCTCTCCTCGCGCGCCAGGGCGTCGATGCACATCAGCTCGGCAAACTCCAGGAAGTCGGCCACCCGCCCCGCCCGCTCGAGCGACTGGTTCAACTCCTCACCGGAGCCGCCGACCTTCACGTCGCGCCAGAATTCCTCCCGCAGCTTCGGGATCCGCTCGAGGGCGGTGCGCAGCCCCTCGGCGGTGCGGGCCATGCCGCAGTACTCCCACATGATCTTGCCGAGCTCGCGGTGGAACGAGTCCACCGTCCGGGTGCCGTTGATCGCCAGCAGCCGGGCCACCCGGTCCCGGGCGTCCGCCACCGCGGCGGCAAACGCCGGGTGGTCGGTGGCCACCGGCGCCGGCTTGGCCCGCGCCAGGTAGTCGCCCAGGGTGTAGGGGATGACGAAGTAGCCGTCGGCCAGCCCCTGCATCAGCGCGCTGGCGCCGAGGCGGTTGGCACCGTGGTCGGAGAAATTGGCCTCGCCGAGGACATGCAGCCCCGGGATCGTACTCATCAGGTTGTAGTCCACCCAGAGGCCGCCCATGGTGTAGTGCACCGCGGGATAGATCCGCATCGGCACCTCGTACGGGTTCTCGGCCGTGATCCGCTCGTACATCTCGAACAGGTTGCCGTACCGCTCGGCGATCGTCTCCTTCCCCAGCCGGGCGATGGCCGCGGCGAAGTCGAGGTAGACGCCCAGCCCGCCCGGTCCGACCCCGCGCCCCTCGTCGCAGACCTCCTTGGCCGACCGGCTGGCAATGTCCCGCGGCGCCAGGTTGCCGAAGCTGGGGTACTTGCGCTCGAGGTAGTAGTCGCGCTCCGCCTCCGGAATCTGGCTCGGCGGACGGCGATCGCCCGGTTGCGTGGGCACCCAGACCCGCCCGTCGTTGCGCAGCGACTCCGACATCAGGGTCAGCTTGGACTGGTAGTCGCCACTCACCGGGATGCAGGTCGGGTGGATCTGGGTGAAGCACGGGTTCGCGAAGGCCGCGCCCTTCTTGTGCGCCCGCCAGGTCGCCGTGACGTTGCATCCCTTGGCGTTGGTCGAGAGGTAGAAGACGTTGCCGTAGCCACCGGTCGCCAGCAGCACCGCGTGCCCCGCATGGGATTCGATCGCGCCGGTCACCAGGTCCCGGGTGACGATGCCCCGGGCCTGGCCATCGACCACCACCACGTCCAGCATCTCGGTCCGCGGGTACATCCGCACCGTCCCCGCGGCGATCTGCCGCTCGAGGGCGCTGTAGGCGCCCAGCAGGAGCTGCTGGCCGGTCTGGCCCCGGGCATAGAAGGTCCGCGATACCTGGGCACCGCCGAACGAGCGGTTGGCGAGCAGCCCGCCGTATTCCCGGGCGAACGGCACGCCCTGGGCCACGCACTGGTCGATGATGTTGACGCTGACCTGGGCCAGCCGGTAGACGTTGGCCTCGCGCGAGCGGAAGTCGCCACCCTTGACGGTGTCATAGAACAGCCGGAAGACGCTGTCGCCGTCGTTCTGGTAGTTCTTGGCGGCATTGATCCCGCCCTGCGCGGCGATGCTGTGCGCCCGCCGCGGGGAGTCCTGGAAGCAGAAGCACTTGACCTGGTAGCCGAGCTCGCCGAGGGTGGCCGCCGCCGAGGCGCCGGCCAGGCCGCTGCCCACGACGATGATCTCAAACTTCCGCTTGTTGGCGGGGTTCACCAGCTTGAGCTCGAACTTGTGGCGGTCCCACATCTCGGCGAGGGGTCCGCCGGGGATCTTGGCGTCGAGGTTCATGGGGGGCATCCGGGCCGCGAGGGGGGCGCGCCGGCGGTCATCGTCCCGCCCAGCCGGCCGCCACGCCGATCGGGACGAGCAGCAGGCCGCCCGCGATGGCGATCGTCAGCACCCAGGCGGTGACCCGACGGGCCCGGTTCCAGTGCGGGTGGTTGAGTCCCAGGGTCTGGAAGAACGACCAGACCCCGTGCGAGAGGTGGAGACCGAGCGCCAGCATCGCCACGACATAGAAGGCCACCACCAGCGGCTGCCCGGTGAAGCCGACCAGCACATTGCGTCCGACCTCGCCGGGCAGGAACTCGGCCCCGGGGAAGATGGTGCCGGTCGTGAAGTGCAGCAGGTGGAAGACGATGAACGCCAGCAGGAGCAGCCCGCCGAGGCGCATCGACCGGGCGCCCCAGGTACTGGCCGTCGAGGCCAGTTTCTGGTAGCCGACCGGCCGCGCCTGCTGGCTGAGCCGGGTGAGCTGGAGCGCGGACACGATGTGGACGACGGCGAGCGCGATCAGCCCCAGCCGGGCCACCCAGAGCAGGGGCCCGAAGCTCCGCAGCCACTCGCCATAGTGGGTGAGCGACTCGGGGTCCTTGAAGACCAGGACATTGGAGGCCATGTGGCTGAGGAGGAATCCGACCAGCAGGATCCCGCTGACGGCCATGACCACCTTCTTGCCGATCACGGAGCGGAAGAACCTCGCGACCCAGCCCATCGGATCAGGACTCTCCCAGGAGCGGCCGGCGCACTAGAGCGCGTCGACCAGCTGCTGTACCTCTCGCACCCCGGCGGCGGAGGCGTGGAGGGCAGCGCGCTCGGCATCGGTGAGCGTCACCTCCACGATCCGCTCGAGCCCGGCGGCGCCGAGCAGGCAGGGCACCCCGCAGTACACGCCCTCCAGGCCGTAGGCGCCGGTCAGCCAGGCCGAGCACGGCAGGATCCGCTTCTTGTCCAGCGCGATCGCCTCGACCATCTGGACCGCGGCGGCACTCGGGGCGTAGTAGGCCGACCCCGTCTTGAGGTGCGCCACGATCTCCGCCCCGCCGCTGCGGGTGCGCTGCACGATCGCGTCCAGCTTGTCCTGCGCCAGGAGCTGGGTGACCGGGATGCCCGAGACCGTGGTGTAGGAGATCAGCGGCACCATCGTGTCGCCGTGTCCGCCGAGGACCATCGCCTGGATGTCCTCCACGGAGACTCCCATCGCCTCGGAGAGGAACATCCGGTAACGCGCCGTGTCCAGCACCCCCGCCATCCCGATCACCCGCTCGGCCGGGAAGCCGGAGGCCTGCCTGGCCACGTAGCACATCACGTCGAGGGGATTCGAGACCACGATGATGATCGCCTTCGGCGCCACCCGGGCAATCTCCTTCGACACCGCCCGGACGATCCCGGCGTTGGTCTTGACCAGGTCGTCCCGGCTCATCCCCGGCTTGCGGGCGATGCCGGCGGTGACCACGAAGATTTCCGATCCGGCGGCGGCATCATAGCTGGTGGAGCCGATGACCCGGGCGTCGAACCCCTCCACCGGGCCGGACTGCCACTGGTCGAGGGCCTTCCCCTCCGGGATCCCCTCGACCACGTCGACCATGACGACCGTGCGCGCCAGGTGCTTCTCGGCCAGCCGCTGGGCCGCCGTGGCGCCGACATTGCCCGCTCCCACCACCGTGATCTTGTTGAGCATCTACCCGTCCCGAACCTCTCGCTGAAGGACCAGCCAACCCGCCGAATTGCGCGGAAAACTAA
The DNA here is from genome assembly GCA_048499805.1 of Gemmatimonadales bacterium. Lineage (GTDB taxonomy): Bacteria > Gemmatimonadota > Gemmatimonadetes > Gemmatimonadales > GWC2-71-9 > JAWXBA01. The sequence continues at coordinate 7,315 of JASNZF010000007.1, forward strand.
CCGCCGCCCCGGGCCCGACCAAGCCCCGCAACTTGTCGCAACCCTTCATACAGCACGATCCCCGCCGCCGTGGCGAGGTTCAGGCTGCGCACCGCATCGGTCATCGGGATCCGGAACGACTCCTCCGGGTGCTTCTCGAGGATCCGGTCCGGCATCCCATCCACCTCGTTGCCGAAGAGCAGGCACGAGTTCGGCCGGAAAGGCGCCTCCCAGAACGGGCGCGTCGCCTTGGCGCTGAAGTAGAGGCAGCGGTCCCGACTCATCGCCTCGCGAAACGCCCGCCAGCCGGGATGCACCCAGAGGTCCACCGCGTCCCAGTAGTCGAGCCCGGCCCGCCGCATCTCGGCGTCATCGACCCGGAAGCCGAGCGGCTCGATCAGGTGCAGCGCCGTGTCGGTCGCGGCGCACAGCCGGGCGATGTTCCCGGTGTTGGGGGGAATCTTCGGTTCGATCAACGCGATGTGCACGGCACTCCCCTCCCCGGCAAGCCGTTTCCCCCGCCCCCCATCCCCTGGCTAGTGGCCCCCAGTCCCTGGCCCCATCCATTCCCGATTCCCCTCACCCCCCCCGCACATGCATCTCCCGCCGGGGATCGGCCCGCAGGCCCTCGAGCGGCACCAGGGTCCCGCGATCGGGCATTGCCCGGCGCTCTTCCGCGCCGCGGTCCCGGCGTGCCGTCCAGCCCTCGGCTACCAGGGACACCAGTTCCGCATCGCTCGCCCCCGACCGGAGCGCCTGGCGGAGGTCCACGCCGTCGCGGGCGTAGAGGCAGAGGTACCAGGTTCCATCGGCGGTGACCCGGCTTCGGTCGCAGTCCCGGCAGAACGGCTGGGTCGTGGAGGCGATCACCCCGAAGACCGTCCCGTCGGGCAGCCGGAACTGCTCTGCCGGGGCCGATCCGCGGGCGGCGACCGGCTCCACCGCCCCATACCGCGCCGCGATCGCCGCCACGATCTCCTCCTGCCCCACCACCGCATCCCCTGCCCAGCGGGTCGCGCCGCCGACGTCCATGTACTCGATGAAGCGGACCTCGACCTCCCGCTCGCGCCCGAACTCCAGCAGGTCGGTGACCTCGTCGGCGTTGAAGCCGCGGATCACGACGCTGTTGAGCTTGACCGAGGCAAACCCGGCCGCCCGCGCGGCGTCGATCCCGGCGAGGACATCGGCATGGCGGGGGGAGCGTGCGTGGGCCAGCATCCGCTCCGGGCGGAGGGTGTCGAGGCTGACGGTGATCCGGCGGAGCCCCGCCGCCCGGAGCGCGTCGGCCCGCGGGGCCAGCAGCAGCCCGTTGGTCGTCATGGCCAGGTCGCGCAGCCCGGGACGCGCCGCGAGCATCCGCACGAGGATCTCGAGGTCGTGGCGGAGCAGCGGCTCGCCACCCGTGAGCCGGATCCGGTCGGCGCCCAGCAGCTGGAAGACCCCGGCGAGGCGATCGAACTCCTCGTAGCTGAGGATCGACTCCTTGGGTAGCCAGACGTACTCCTGCTCCGGCATGCAGTACTCGCAGCGCAGGTTGCACCGGTCCGTCACCGACAGGCGCAGGCTGCCCATCGGGCGGCCGAGGCGATCGCGCGGGGTCACTGCGGCTCCACCCATTCCACGGTGCCATCGCTGAAGCATTCCTTCTTCCAGATCGGCACCCGGCGCTTGAGTTCCTCGATCACGTACCGGCAGGCCTCGAACGCCGCGGCCCGGTGCGCCGAGGCGACGGCGACCGCCACCGCCGCCTCGCCCACCAGCAGCGTTCCCACCCGATGGGAGGCGGCAATCCGCACCGGCCAGCGCTCCAGTGCCTCCGCGACGATGCCGGCGAACTCCGCCTCGGCCATCGGCCGGTAGGCGGAGTACTCCAGCCGCTCCACCCCCCGCCCCTGGTGGTGGTTGCGCACCAGCCCGAGGAAGGTGGCGATCGCCCCGGCCTCCGGGGCCGAGACCTCGGCCACCAGTGCCCCCAGGTCCAGGGGACGCTCGGACAGGTACCCCGTGCTCACCCGCCCGCCATCGGCGGCAGCAGGGCGACCTCGTCGCCCCCCTGCACCGGATGATCCGGCGCGGCCTGGCGGGCATTGACTGCCACCATGAGGCGTTCGGGAAGGGCGGCGCCACCGGGAAGCTGCCGGAGTTGCTGCACCAGGGCCGCGACCGTGGCCGGGGCCGGCACGGGCAGCTGGAACTCCCCCGCACCGAGCAGGTCGGCGTAGCGGGCAAAGGCCAGCACGGTGAGCGAGGGAGTGTCAGGCATGAGGAAAGTCAAACGGGACGGCGCTGGGCCGTCCCGCTCCAGAGACCGGTGAACCTGGGGTCGGCGATCGGCGCCGACCCGCTCAGAATGTCGGGGCCGGCGGCGGCGGGGTCGGCTCGGCCGCCGCGTCCTCCGCCTCGGCGACGAGGGACCGCAACTCCTTGCTGGGCTTGAACACCGGCACCGGCCGCGCTGCCACTTCCACCGGCTCCCCGGTCCGCGGATTCCGCGCCATGCGCGTCTTCCGCTTCCGGATCTTGAAGGTCCCGAACCCGCGGACCTCGATGTTCTGCTGCTCCCGCAACGCCAGCTTGATGGCGTCAAGGAAGGCGTCGACCACGCGGGCACAATCCTTCTTGGAGATCAGTGGGCCCGCGGTCCGAGCCATCGCCGCGGTTACCTGTTCAACAAGGTCGGCCTTGGTCATGCTCCCCCCAGCAAGGGTTCCCGAGTCCAGCAGCAAGGCGCCGGACAACAGGCCGATAGTAGGAGCTTAACCGTTGCCTGTCAAGAGGTTGCGGCTCCCGGCATGGCCCGGGCCCGGATCATCTCCAGGAACTCCGCAAAATGTGGATAAGCATCGTGCGGCCCTGGCGACGCCTCCGGGTGGTATTGCACCGCAAAAACCGGAAGTGCTTTGTGGCGAATACCTTCCACCGTTCCATCGTTCAAATTGAGGTGGGTGACCCGCAGATCCGGGGCTCCCGGCACCCCGTCCGGCCCGCCCTTGAGAGCAAAACCGTGGTTCTGCGAGGTGATCAGCACCCGTCCGGTGGCCTCGTCGCGCACCGGATGGTTGCCACCCCGGTGTCCATAGGGGAGCTTGACGGTCTCGCCCCCAAAGGCCAGCCCAAGGAGCTGGTGGCCCAGGCAGATGCCGAAGGTGGGGATCCCCCCCTCCGCCAGCGCCCGGATCGTGGCGGGGGCATAGGCGACCGCCTCGGGGTCGCCGGGGCCATTCGACAGGAAGAGCCCGTCCGGTTCCAGCGCCCGCACCGCCTCGACCGAGGTTTCGGCTGGCACGACGGTGACCCGACACCCGTGCTCGACCAGCATCTCCACGATGTTGCGCTTCATCCCGAAGTCATAGGCCACGACATGGGGCCCGGTTTCGCCGGCGGTGTAACTCCCGGCCACCGTTGCCTGGCTCGCCAGGTCCTGCCCCACCATCGAGGGCGAGGCGGCCAGCTCGGCCTTGAGCGCATCGGTCGGGGCGCTTCCTTCGGCGATCACCCCGCGCATCGCCCCTCGCTCGCGGAGGTGACGGGTCAGCCGCCGGGTGTCCACCCCCTCGATCGCGGGAATCCCGGCGGCGTCGAGCCAATCCGGCAGCGACCCGGTGCTGCGCCAGTTCGAGGGATTCCAGCACAACTCCCGCACCACCACGCCGCGCACCTGCGGCTGGCGCGACTCCATGTCGGCATCGTTGACCCCGTAGTTGCCGATCATGGGGGCGGTCATCACCACGATCTGGCCCATGTAGCTGGGGTCGGTGAAGGTCTCCTGGTACCCGGCGAGATTGGTGGTGAAGACCACCTCGCCGTACGACGGGGCAAAGGACCGGTGCGCGGTCCCGGCGAACCAGGTGCCATCCTCCAGCAACACAAAGGCGGGACGACCGGTTTCCCGATCGTCCCGCCAAGTGGGTGCAGTCGTCATCAGTTGCTGTCCGGGACGGCGGCGGGGGGAACCGGGACGGTCAGCGGGGAGGCCCCGGACTGGGGGACCGGGGTCGGCTGCTGCTGCAACTGCCGCTGGACGTCGGTCAACCCGGCGGTCCGGTTGGAGGCGACGAACGAGAGGATCAGGGCCAGGACCATGAAGGCGCCACCCAGCCACTTGGTCAGGGTCGTCAGCAGGGTGACCGCCTGCCGGCCCCCCATCACCATGTCGGTCGTGCCCCCACCCAGCGACGCGAGTCCCCCGCCTTGGCCGGCCTGGAGCAGGACGACGACGGAGAGGAAGATGGCATCGAAAATGAGGAGCGTGACAAGAAACGTGTACATGCCTGGTATCCCGGGTTTGGCCTAGCCTTAAAAGGTAGTGGGGAGGGGACACCCGGTCAATCACGGCCAGGGGCCAAGGCTCAGCGGATGCCGTCCCCCGCAGCCACCAAGGCGGCCCAGCCAGCGGGATCAAGGCTCGCCCCCCCGACCAGGACGCCGTCGATCTCGGCCTGGGCAAGGAGCGCGGCGACGTTGCCGCTGTTGACCGACCCGCCATAGAGGATCCGGGCATCCGGCCGCCCTGCCTCCGCCAGCGCCGCCCGGAGCACCGCGTGCACCGCCGCGGCGTCCTCCGGGGTGGCATTCCGCCCGGTTCCGATGGCCCAGACCGGCTCGTAGGCCACCACCAGGGTCGCCAGCTGCTCCGGCCCCACCCCCTCGAGCGCCGCGCGCAGCTGCCGCAGCACCACCGCCTCGGTCGTCCCCTGCTCGCGCTCGGCGAGGAGTTCCCCGACACAGAGCACCGGCACCAGTCCGGCCTCCAGCGTCGCGCGGAGCTTTCGTCCGGTTTCCTCCTCCGACTCACCGAAGACGTGCCGCCGCTCCGAGTGCCCGATCAGGACCATTGTCGCCCCGGCCTCCTTCGCCAGGGGGATCGAGGTGGCCCCGGTGTACGCCCCCTTGGGTTCCCAATGGACGTCCTGGACCCCGACCGCGATGGCGGGGCGGTCCGCCAGCGCCTGGGCCACGGCCTCGAGGGAGACCGCAGGCGGGAAGAAGGCCACCTGGTGCGGCCCGTCGGAGGGGCGATCTGCGAGGTAGAGCCGGAGGAATTCGCGGGCCGCCTGCGGGCCGAGGTGCATCTTCCAGTTGGCCGCGAAGAGCAGGGTGCGCATCAGGCATCATCCAGGGCGGCCACGCCGGGAAGGGTGTGGCCCTCGAGGAATTCCAGTGCCGCGCCTCCCCCGGTGGAGACGTGGCTGACCTGGTCGCTGAGGCCGGCCTTGGCCACCGCGGCGGCCGAGTCGCCGCCGCCGATCACCGTCACCGCCCCCCGGCGGGTGGCCTCGGCCATCGTCAGCGCGATGCCAAAGGTGCCCTGGTCGAACGGCGGCGTCTCGAAGACCCCCATCGGGCCGTTCCAGATCACCGTACCTGCCGCGACGATCTCCGCGCCGAAGGCCTTTACCGTGCGGGGATCGATGTCGAAGATCGACCAGCCGGGCGGGACCTGCTCCCGGCGTACCGCCTGGGTCGTGATCCCCTCGCCAAGGACCGGCCCCACGATCGCACCGACGGGCAGCATGATCTTGTCGCCGGCGCGGGCGAGCAGGGCCGAGGCCATCTCGAGCCGGTCGTCCTCGACCAACGAGTTCCCGACCTCGAGCCCCATCGCCTTGAAGAAGGTGCAGGCCATGGCGCCGCCGATCAGGATCCGGTCCACCTTGGGCAGCAGCGCCTCGATCAGGTCGATCTTCCCCGAGATCTTGGCTCCCCCCAGCACCGCCACGAACGGACGCTTCGGCTGGTCGAGTGCCTCGCCGAGGAAGCGCAGCTCCTTCTCCATCAGGAACCCCGACACCGCCGGCTTGAGCAGGTGGGCGACCGCCTCGGTGCTGGCATGGGCCCGGTGGGCCGAACCGAAGGCGTCGTTGACGTAGAGATCGCCGAGGGCGGCAAGCTGGCGCGCAAAGGCGGGGTCGTTCGCCTCCTCGCCGGGGTGGAAGCGGGTGTTCTCGAGGACGGCCACCGCCCCCCGCGGCATCCGCCGTGTGGTGGCCACCGCCGCCTCGTCGAGGGTCTCGAGGAAGGTGACCGGCGCGCCGAGGATCTGCTCCAGCCGGTCCACGACCGGCCGGAGCGAGTACTTCGGGTCGGGGCCCCCCTTGGGGCGCCCGAAGTGCGAGCAGAGCACCACCCGGGCGCCGTGCTCGCGCAGGTGGGTGATCGTCGGCAGGGCGGCGCGGATCCGGGTGTCGTCTGTGACCTGCCCGGCCTGCACCGGGCAGTTGAAGTCCACCCGCACCAGCACCCGCTGCCCGTCGAGGCGGACCGCCTCCAGGGCGGCCAGGGAGCGCTTGGTCAAGCCCGCGACCCCATGTACCGCATCAGGTCCACGCAGCGGGCCGAGTAGCCCATCTCGTTGTCGTACCACGACGAGACGTGCACCATCGTGCCCTCGAGCACGTTGGTGGAGAGGGCATCCACGGTGCTGCTCATCAGGTTCCCGGTGTAGTCAATCGACACCAGCGGCTCGTCGCTCACGTCGAGCACGCCGCGCAGCGCGCCGGCTGCGGCGGCCTTGAAGGTCGCGTTGACCTCGGCGATGGTGGTCGCCTCCTCCACGATGCAAGTCAGGTCCACCAGGGAGACGTCGGCGGTCGGCACCCGCAGCGCCACGCCGTCGATCTTGCCCTTCACTTCGGGGATCACCAGCGCCGTCGCCTTGGCCGCACCGGTGCTGGTGGGGATGATCGACATCGCGGCGGCCCGGGAGCGGCGGAGGTCCTTGTGCGGGAGGTCGAGGATCATCTGGTCGTTGGTGTACGCGTGGACCGTGGTCATGAACCCGCGCACGAAGCCGAACGACTCGCGGATCACCTGGACGACCGGGACGAGGCAGTTGGTGGTGCAGCTGGCATTGGAGATCACGTGGTGCGCGGCGGGGTCGTACTTGGTGTGGTTGACCCCGTACACGATCGTGATGTCCTCCTTCTTGGCGGGGGCCGAGATCACGACCTTGCCCGCGCCGGCGGTGAGGTGCTGGGCCGCCGCGTCCCGGTCGGTGAACCGCCCGGTGGACTCAAGGACGTAGTCCACGCCGAGCGCCTTCCAGGGGAGCTTTGCCGGGTCGCGCTCACTCAGGACCTTGACGGTACGGCCGTTGACGACCAGGCCGTCGGGCCCGGCCTCGACGGTGCCGGGAAACCGGCGGTGCACCGAGTCATACCGGAGCAGGTGTGCCAGGGTGGCCGTGTCGGTCAGGTCATTGACTGCGACCAGCTCCAGGTCGTCCGCACCCATCTGCGTCATCGCCCGCACCACGTTGCGTCCGATCCGGCCGAAGCCGTTGATGGCAATCCGCTTGGTCATGTCCCGTCCTCGAAAGAGTCAATGGCAGTCAGGTCGTCGAGCGGGCGGCGCGCCCGCGCGAAGGTCACGGCGGCAACGGAGTGCGCGCCCCCGGCCAGGAGCGCCGTGGCGGCCTCGACCAGGGTGGCACCGGTGGTGAAGACGTCGTCCACCAGGACCAGGCGGCGGCCGCGCACGCCCGCCCCCGGCTGGAACGCCCCCGCCAGGTTGGCACGGCGAGCTTCCGGCGCGAGGCGTGTCTGGCTGGCGGTCTCCCGCCGCCGGACCAGGGCCGCCTCCGCGATCCGCACCCCCACCAGGGCGGCCAGTGGCCGCGCGATCGCCGTGCTCTGATTATAACCGCGGCTCCGCTGGCGGGCTGCCCCGAGCGGCACCGGAACGAGGGCGTCGATGCCGTGCAGCGGCTCCAGCCGCTGCATCGCCAGCGCCAGGCTCTCCCCCATCCGCCACCACCCCTCGTACTTGAGCAGGTGCACCGCCCGTCGGGCGCCGGGCCCGAGCCAGGCGGCACTCCGGACCGGCCCGAACGGGGCCGGCCAGCCGGGGCAGATCCGGCACTCGAGGCCGGCATCGCTGGGTTGCCCGCACCGGTCGCACCACGGCGCCGGGATCGCCTCCCAGCGTGAGCGGCAAATCCCGCAGGCCAGCACCTCGCCATCGCTGCGGGCCACCACCTCCCCGCAGAGCAGGCAGGCCGGCGGAAGGAGCCACCGCTCCAGCCCCGCTGCCGCGGCGGTCAGTTCAGCCCAGGCGGTCACGCAGGGCGGCCCGCATGATCTCGACCGGTGGGTCGATCTCCGGGAACCAGTGCCGGAACGCCGCGACCCCCTGCCCCAGCAGCACCTCCCGCCCATCGGCCGCCCGGAGCCCCATGGCGCGAGCGGCGCGCACCAGCGGCGTCTCGCCCGGCGCGTAGACCAGGTCGAGCACCACCCGGACGCCGGGGTGATCGGCCAGTGACAGCGGGACCGGGTCGGTGCGCTGGAGTCCCAGCGGCGTGGCGTGGACGATGACGTCGCATTCCTCCGCCGCACAGGCGGCGACCCCCATGCCCCGGGCCACCTCGAGCAGCGCTGCCGCCCGCTCGGGGGCCCGGGACCGTACCGCCAGCCGGGCGCCCGCCCGCGCCGCCGCCTCCACCACCCCGCGTGCGCTCCCACCGGTCCCGCAGACCAGCCAGTCGCCTCCGGTCACCCCCAGGGTGGCCAGCCCCGCCGCGACCCCATCGGGGTCGGTATTCGCGCCGCAGAGCGCTCCGTCCCGATGCCAGAAGGTGTTGCAGGCCGCCCCGGCCGCGTCACCGGATCCCGCCACCACGCCGGCGGCCACCGTCTTGTGGGGGATGGTGATGTTCCCCCCTCCCCCGGCCTCGGCGATCGCGGCCATCAGCGGACCGACCCGGGAGGCCTCGCAGGCCAGGGCCAGGTAGACCGCGTCGATCCCCAGCGCGCGGAAGGCGGCGTTGTGCATCGCGGGGCTGAGCGAGTGCGCCACCGGCTGCCCGAGCAGGGCGTAGAGTCGCGTGCCAGCGCCGATCACTCTTCCCGCTCCTGCGCCAGGCGGCGTACCACGTTGGCGACCAGCATCTCCAACTGGTCGAAGGTGCCACGATAGACATCGAGCCCTGCCCCGAACGGATCCTGCACCTCGATCGGACCCTCCTCGTCGGCGGCGTATCGGGTGAGCAGGTGGGTCTTGCCCTCCCCCCCCATGCCTTCCACCCGGGACCGGTGGCTGCGCGACATGGTCAGGATCACGTCGGCGTCGCGGATCAAGCGCGGCGTGAGTTGCCGCGCGCGGTGGCGTGAGAGATCCAGCCCCGCCTCGAGTGACACGAGGTAGGACCCCTCGGAGGCCGGCGCGCCCTCCAGCGCACCGGTGCCGGCCGAACCGACGGTGACATCGTCCCAGCCGCGCTCGTGCACCGCACGACGCAGCAGCGCCTCGGCCATCGGACTGCGGCAGGTGTTCCCCGAGCAGACGAAGAGGACGTTCATGGCGCCAGTCTCCCGACCCGCCGACGCAGCTCGGCCCGGGGGATGGCGCCCTCGCGGATCATCAGCGGCAGGTTGGTGGTGCAGTCAACGAGGGTGGAGGGCGGGACATTGCCGAGAACCCCGCCATCGAGCACCAGGAGGGAGCCATCGGCGACCGCGTCCGCGAAGAGGTCGAGCAGGCGCGCCGCGCCGGGCGCCGGGGGACCGCCCGGGCGGTTGGCAGAGGTCGAGGTCACCGGGTGGTCGAGCGCCCCGATCAGGCGCGCCATGCCGGCGTGACCGGTGTGGCGCACCGCAATCCCCCCCTCGGCACCACGCAGCGCATCGGGGAGCTGCCCCTCCCCTCCACGCAGCACTAGGGTCAGGGGACCGGGCCAGTACTCGTCGGACATCGCCCGGGCAGCGGCGGTGAACACCAGTCCCCACCGCTCCGCCATCAGGCGGCCCGAGACGAGCAGCAGGAAGGGCTTGCCGGGTGGCCTCCCCTTGAGGTGCGACAACAGCCGCAGCGGTTCCGGCGCCGGTGCCGACCCCAGGCCGTACACCGTCTCGGTGGGATAGGCGAGGAGCCGTCCCCCGGCGAGATGCTCCCGCACCGCCGGCACGGCAGCATCGACGTCCTGCGGACTCCGGAACGGCAGCATCATCGCGTTCCCCCCAGGAGGAGGGCGGCGAGGGTGAAGTCCTCCGCGCTGGTGACCTTGAGGTTGCGGGGGCTGTCCGGCACGAGGCGCACCGCCCCGCCGGTCCGTTCCACGAGCATGGCGTCGTCGGTGTCGGCGGCCGACGGGTCGCGCGCGGCGAACGCCGCCTCGAGCATGGCGCGGGGAAACCCCTGCGGGGTCTGGGCGCGCCAGAGGCCGTCCCGGGGCACCGTGCGGCGAATCATCCCCTCCGCATCGGCCTCCTTGATCGTGTCGCTCACCGGAATCGCCGCGATGGCGCCCCGCCCCGCGCGCGCCTCGGCGATGATGGCATCGATGACGGCGGGATCGGGATTGGGCCGGGCCCCGTCGTGCACGAGGACCACCCCGGCACCAGCCGGGAGGGCACGCAGCCCGTTGGCGGTCGAGTCGGCGCGGGTGGCGCCACCAGCCGCCAGGAGCAGGCACTCGCCAGCGAGCGGCGCCAGCCACGCGGGGGGCGCGGCGGCCTGGTCGGTCGGGAGCACGAGGACGACAGTGCCGACTGCGGGATGCCGCAGGAAGGGGCGCAGGGCGTGAAGCACGAGCGGGGCGCCGGCCACCTCCTGGAACTGCTTGGGCGTCGTCCCGCCGGCGCGCACCCCGCGCCCCGCTGCGACCACGATCACCCCGACGTCAGGCGGCAAGGTCCTTCACCAGTTGGCCGACATGATCGAGCCCGACATGCCGGATCCCCTCGACCCCCGCTCCCCCGCCGCGGGAAGAGCCGTAGGCGCGATGAAACCCCAGCCGGCTCGCCTCGCCGAGGCGGCGATCGAGCCCCGCGATCGGGCGGATCTCGCCGCCGAGCCCGATCTCGCCAAGATAGATGGCGTCGGCGGGGGTGGCGCGGTTGTGCAGGCTGCTGAGCAAGGCCGCCGCCACCGCGAGGTCGGCGCCCGGTTCGGTGAGGCGGACCCCGGCGCTGACCTGGACGAAGACGTCGAGCTGGCCGAAGCTGGAGCCGCCGCGGCGCTCGAGCACCGCGAGGAGGACTGCCAGCCGCTTGGGATCGAGCCCGGTGGCGACCCGCTGCGGGGTACCGTAGCCGGAGGGCGCGGCCAGCGCCTGGACTTCGACCAGCACCGGCCGGGTGCCCTCCATCAGCGCGGTCACCGCGCTGCCCGCGTTCCCGGTGGCACGCGCCGCCAGGAAGACCGCCGACGGATTGGGCACCGCTACCAGGCCCCGCCCGGTCATCGAGAAGACGCCGAGTTCATCGACCGAGCCATAGCGGTTCTTGGTGGCGCGGAGGAGCCGGTAGTCGAGCGAAGCCTCGCCCTCGAAGTAGAGGACGGTGTCCACGATGTGCTCCAGGGTCTTGGGTCCGGCGATCCCGCCGCCCTTGGTCACGTGCCCGACCACGATCACGGCGGTGCCGCTGTCCTTGGCGAAGCGCATCAGGCGGGCGGCCGACTCGCGCACCTGGCCCACGCTGCCGGGGGCGCTCTCGAGCAGGTCGGTGTAGACGGTCTGGATGGAGTCGAGCACGAGGACGTCGCAGCGGACCGCCCGAGCCAGCTCGAGGATCGCTTCGAGCCGGGTCTCGCCGGCCACCAGCACCGCCCCGGCGTCCTCCTCGAGGCGGTCGGCGCGGAGCCGCAGCTGCTCCACCGACTCCTCGCCACTGGCGTAGAGGGTCCGCCGTCCCGCCCCCTCGAGCCGGGCCGCCGCCTGGAGCAGCAGGGTGGACTTGCCGATCCCGGGCTCGCCGCCGATCAGGGTCATCGACCCCGGGACGAGTCCCCCCCCGAGGACGAAGTCCAGCTCCGGCAGGCCGGTGCCCCAGCGGAGCAGCCGGTCGGCAGTGACTTCCTCGAGCCGGCGGGCCCCCGCCGGCGGGGCCCCGGTGCCGGACCCGGGGCGACTGCGCGACGCCGGGGGCGCCACGGTGACCGGCTCCTCCGCGATGGTGTTCCACTCGCCGCACCCCTCGCAGCGGCCGGCCCACTTGGGGTGGTCGTGGCCGCAGTCGGCACAGCGATAGACCGAGCGCGGCCTGGCCATCTCAGCCCGGCCCGCCCTCGCGCCCGGTGTAGTTGTCGAACCGGGTGTACTCCTTGTGGAACCAGAGCTCGACGTGCCCGGTGGGCCCGTTCCGGTTCTTGGAGAGCATGATTTCGGCGATCCCGCGCTTCGATTCGTCCTCCCGGTCGTAGTACTCCGGGCGGTGGATGAAGATCACCTGGTCGGCGTCCTGCTCGATGGCGCCCGAGTCGCGAAGGTCCGAGAGGATCGGCTTGCGCTCCCCGCCGCGCTGTTCCGAGGCGCGGGAGAGCTGGGAGAGGGCAATCACCGGCACCTGCAGCTCGCGCGCCAGCCCCTTGAGCGAGCGCGAGATGTCCGAGATCTCCTGGACCCGGTTCTCCGAGTACTCGGGGCTCTTCATCAGCTGGAGGTAGTCCACGATGATCAGCTTGACCTCGTTCTCCGCCCGGAGCCGCCGGGCCTTGCCGCGCATCTCCAGGAGGGAGAGCGACGGGGTGTCGTCGATCCAGATCGGGCAGGAGCCCAGGATGCCGGCCGCCCGTGCCAGGTTGGCGAAGTCCGAGTCGCGCAGCGAACCCTGCCGCACCCGCTGCCCGTCGACCCGGGCCTCGGCCGTCAGCATCCGCTGCACCAGGGCGTCCTTCGACATTTCCAGCGAGAAGAACGCCACCCCGCAGTCGCTGGCCGCGGCGTGGGTCGCGATGTTCAGGCAGAACGCCGTCTTGCCCATCGAGGGGCGCGCCGCCACCACCACCAGTTCCGACGGCTGGAAGCCGCTGGTCAGCTCGTCCAAATCTGCGAAGCCCGACGGCACACCGGTAATCGATTTGCCGCTCTTGTGGAGCGTTTCTATGCGCTCCATCGTCGGCCAGAGCATCTCCTTGATCCGGGTGAACCCGGCCTCCCGCCGTTCCGTGCCGATCCGGAAGATCCGGCCCTCGGCCTGGTCGAGCAGCTCGGTGGCCGGGGTCTTGGCTTCGTAGGCCTGGGTCAGGATGTGGGTGGAGGCCTCGATCAGGTGCCGGAGGATCGCCTTTTCCCGGACGATCCTGGCGTGGAATTCGAGGTTGGCGGCACTGGGCACCGAGTCGACCAGTTCCGCGATGTATTCGGTGCCACCCACCTCGTCCAGCTCCCCGCGGCGCACCAGCTCGTCGCGCAGGGTGACGTGGTCGATCACGATCCGGTGCTCGGTCAGGGCGATCATCGCCCGATAGAGCCGCCGGTGTCCCTCCTGGTAGAACGCGGACGCATCGAGGAACTCGGCCGCCCGCAGGGCGGCGTCCTGGTCCAGCAACATGGCGCCGAGCACGGCCTGCTCGGCCTCCTGGTTCCAGGGAGGGGCGCGGTGCGCCGAGGCGTCACCGATCGAGGAGCTGGCGGGCGATCCGAACGTCATCCCAGGTGGGCTTCTTCCAGTGTGGGTTCCGGAGGAGCGCCGCCGGGTGGTAGGTCACCACCAGCGGGATCCCATGGTACGAATGTACTCGCTCGCGGAGCTGGCCGAGAGCCTTGCGCACCCCGAGCAGCGCCTCGGCCGCCGTGGCGCCCAGGGCCAGCATCACGGCGGGCTGGATCAGCGCCACCTGGCGCTCCAGGTACGGCAGGCAGGCCGCCACTTCCTCGGGGAGCGGCTTGCGATTCCCCGGGGGGCGGCATTTCACCACGTTGGCAATGAAGACCTGCTCGCGCGGCAGGTCGATCGCGGCCAGGATCGAGGTGAGCAGTTCCCCGGCCCGGCCCACGAACGGGCGGCCGGTCTCGTCCTCGGTCGCGCCGGGCCCCTCGCCCACCAGCAGCAGCCGGGCGGTCGGGTTTCCCTCGCCGGGGACGGTGTTCTTGCGGTCCTCGCAGAGCGGGCACTTGGCGCAATGGTGGATCACGCTCGCCACCGCCGCGAGGTCGGGCCAGACCGCACCGGCGTGCCCGAGCGGCATTCCATCGGGCGCGGCGACGACCAGGCCGGGGCCGGGAATCGGGGGGGCGTCCTTGAGCCAGCGCGGAGGGTCGGCCGTCGGCGGGGCGGCGGAGCCGGAGGGCTGGGGGGCAGCGGCGCCGGCGGGCGGCGGGGACTCCACGCTCGTTCCCCGTTCCCCGTTCCCGGTCCCCTGGTCGCCGTCAGCCATCCCCTGCTCCGCGCCAAGCGGGGCGCTCAGGATGACCTCCGAGCCCCCGAGTTCCAGCTGGAGCCGGAGATAGCGGGCGCGTTCGGCATCCACGAGGCCACCGGCCTCAGGAGTCGGAACGGCGCCGGCGCAGCTCGCGGAAGTTGAGTTCGCCGTCCACCAGCTTCTGCATCGCGAGGGTGGTCAGCTTCTTGGTGCGGTCCGACTCCTCCCACTGGATCACCCGGTCCTTGGGGATCTCGTTCAGGAGCCGCGCAAAGCGGGCCGCCACCAGGATCGAGCGATACTTGGTGCCGGCAAAGTTGGCGGCTTCCTTCGGGGTAAAGATTTCCATGTCCCACTCCCTGCCTCTAGGGTCATCGGCGCCCGCGCGGCGCCGACCTTACTGTGCCGTCGTGGCCACTTCCTGCCGCAACTTCCGGACGAACTCCTGCAGCCCCTCCTGCCGGCTGACCCGGAGCGACTCGGCGTCGAGGATCGCGGCGACTTCCTCGACCGCGTGGACGACATCCTCGTTCACCACCACGTAGTCGTACTGTCCGACCTCGTCCAGCTCCGCCACGGCGTGCGCCAACCGGCGGCGCACCGCCTCGTCGGTCTCGGTGTTCCTTCCCCGTAACCGCTCCACCAGGACTTCGCCACTCGGCGGGAGGATGAAGAGGTGCACCGCTCCCGGAACCTTTTCCCGGACCTGCCGAGCCCCCTGCACCTCGATGTCGAGCACCACGTGCCGACCGGCGGCAAGGTGCGGCTCCACCGAGGAGCGAGGCGTGCCGTACAGGTGCCCCCCGTACTCCGCCCACTCGAGGAACTCCCCGGCGTCTCGCTGCCGCTCGAACTCCTCGCGGCTCAGGAAGTGATAGCTCACCCCGTCGGTCTCGCCGGGCCGGATCGGCCGGGTGGTCGCCGACACCGAGTAGGCCAGGTCGTCGCGCGCCCCCAGCAGGTGGCTCGCAATCGTCGACTTCCCCGCGCCCGAGGGCGAGGAGAGCACCAGGAGGAACGGCGTCATTCGAGGTTTTCGAGCTGCTCGCGGAATCGTTCGAGCTCTCCCTTCATCTCGATGACGCACTGGGCGATCTCGGCGTCGTTGGCCTTCGAACCGATCGTGTTGATCTCCCGGCCCAGCTCCTGCGCCAGGAACCCGAGCTGCTTCCCGACCGGCTTGCTGCCCGCCAGCGCCGACCGCGCCGCGTCCAGGTGGGCGGCCAGCCGCACCAGTTCCTCGGTGATGTCGAGCTTGTCGGCCAGGAAGGCCAACTCCTGCATCAGCCGCTGGTCGTCCACCGCCCGCCCCTCGAGCAGCTCCCCGACCGCCGCGCGCAGCCGGTCCCGCTCCGCGGTGATCCGCAGCGGCGCACGGGCACGGACCTGTGCCGCCTGCCGCTCGATCAGGTCCAGCCGGTGCCGGAGCTCCGTGGCCAGCACATCGCCCTCGCGCTGGCGCATCGCCCGCGCCTCCATCGCCGCCGCCGCCACCACCGGCTCGAGCATCTCCCACTCGTACGGGGTGGTGCCCTCCTCGGCCGGCACGAAGACCTCGGGCTGCCGCGCCACCAGGTCCAGGGTGATCTCCCCCGCCAGCCCAACCGCGGTCTGGAGCTCCCGAAGCCGGGCCATCGCCGCCCGGGCACCTTCCGGGTCGAGCTGCAGCGATCCCCCGGCGGGGCGGTCCTGCCTGAGCCACCGCGCCGTCACCGAGACATGGCCTCGCTCGAAATCCCGGCGGAGCCGCTCCCGAAGGTCCCCCTCCAAGGGGGCCAGGTCGTTTGGCAGCCGGGTGGAGAGGTTGAAATACCGGTGGTTCACGGTCCGGATCTCGACCTGCAGCACCCCGTTGGCCACCGGTCCATCGGCGCTTCCGAACCCGGTCATGCTCAACGGCAAGGTGAGGCCTCCGGAACGGGTGGAACCCGTAATTATAAGGGGACTAGGGACTAGGGACTAGGGACAGGGATTGGGGAACGGCCGAACGGGGCTAGGGACTGGGGACTGGGAACGGGGGGAGGCCGGGCCTGCTCCAGTCCCGATTCTCCCTAGTCCCTAGTCCCTAGCCCCTAGTCCCTAATTCCAGAACACCCACCGGATCCCGAACACATTGGCCGCCGGCAGCGAGGGGATCCCAGGGACCCGGGCCAGATCGCTGCTGAGGAAGTTCTGCCGATCCCAGTAGGCGGTCAGGTCGCCGAAGTGGATCTGGAACTGCACCCGGGCGAAGGTGGCCCCCGGCAGGGTCACCGGGTCCCCGTCGGCGGTGCGGCCCAGGGTACCGGTCCCGAAGGTCTCCACGGTCGCCGCGGCCTTGAGCTCGAGGAACCCGCTGGGGTAGACCCGCAAGAACTTGGACCGGATCGCCGCGGTAACCATCGAGTGGGTGGGCGGCTGCCCCTCCACCTGCGCCCCGCCCCGGGCGGCGCTGTGCCACCCATCGAGGGTGAACCAGTTGCTCGGCGTCAACCGGAGGTGCCCCGTGATCCACTCCGCCGTCCCGATCCGCCCCACCGTGCCGATCGCGGGAAAGACCCAACTCGGCGCCGGTGTCGCCGCACTGGTCCGGGCATATCCCGCCTCGGCGCCCCAGCGGCGACCATCCCACCCCACCATGACCGAGCGATCGTCCACCTCGCGCGCCGTGTCGGACGCGAGCATCGGCAAGTCCACCACGCTCCCCACCTTCCAGCTGCCGGTGGCCCGCAGGCCGAGTGGCAGTTCCAGGCTGGCGCTGGCCAGGATCCAGTCGCTGCTCCGGTCGCCGGCATGGGTCCGGTACCCGGCCTCAGCGGCCAGCGCCAGGCGCTCATCCGGCGCGAACCCCACCCGGCCGAGCAGGTCAAGGGTGGTCCAGTCGGAGCGGCGGAACGCCTGCACCGAGCTGCTCGCCATCGGGGTCCGGTAGCCGGCGATGACGCCGACCTGGTTCAGGCTCCCGTCGGTCGGGGCGAGCGAGTCCCGCGCCACGATCGAATCCTTAAAGGCCCAGGTCGTCCGGCTGAAGACCAGGTCCAGCGACCCGCCCAGGCCGTCCCGGCGCTGGCGCAGGTAGCCGCGGACCTGAAGGTCGCGCCGGGATTCCTCCAGCGGGCGCGCCAAGGTGTCGGTGGTGTTGCTGGCCGGCCCGAAGCTGGCGCGGCGGATCGGGTTGGACAGGAAATACTGCAGCACGAGCCCCGAGCGCTCGCTGCGCACCCAGCTCCCCTGCACCCAGGCGTTGGTGTTCTGGTAGTCGTTGATGCGGCTGTTGCGAAGTCCGGCCACCGAGAAGAAGTCGAACGCACCGCTGAATCCCACCCCCGAGGGAAAGCGCTTCTCGAGGCTGCCCTGGTAGCGGCTCGCCTCGAGGTCGCCGGTGCCGACGGCGATCCGGGTGCGCGGGGCGGCGCGATCGTGGCGCCGGGTGAGGAGATGGATGCGCAGCCCCGCGGGGTGGCGCTCGACCTCGACCCGTTCGTAAAAGCTGACCGGGAGCAGCGAGGGGTCCACAGCGGTGCTGTCGTCGCCGACCGGGAGGTAGGGCACGCCGTCGAGGAGGTACTCGATCCCGCTGCCGGCCTGCCCGCGGAAGAAGAGCACCTCCGGCGTCCCGATCCAGAACCCCCGCGCCAGGTACACCCCCGGCACCTGCTGGAGCAGTTCGCCAAGGGTGGCCGCCGATCCCCAGTCGATCGAGTCGCGGTGGAAGACGATCCGGCCACCCACCGGAAGCAGGCCTCCGGCGCCGGGACGCGGCACCGGGGTCAGCAGGGTGCGCTCCAGCTCGCCGGCCTCGAGGAACCGGGCGGTCATGTCGCTGGTGTCGGTGACGATCGGCGGGGGCCGGACCGGAGGGGGCTCCTGGGCGCCGGCGTGCGAGGCGGCCCCCAGCAGCGCCGCCACGATCAGGGCTGTCCCGCGCACGCAGCTACCCCGCACGCGCCAGGAGGAATTCGCTGAAGAGCCGCACGCCCATTCCCGTCGGCCCCTTGGCCTGGGCGGGGTCCTCGCGGTCGGTGTAGGCCGTGGCGGCGATGTCGACGTGGGCCCAGGGATAGCCGTCGACAAACTCGCGCAGGAACCAGGCGGCGGTGATCGTGCCCGCGGGCCGGCCGCCGCTGTTCTTCACGTCGGCGATCTCCGACTTGATCAGGTCGCGATACTCGTCCCAGAGCGGCAGTTCCCAGACCCGCTCATGGGCCCGCTGGCCGGCGGCCACCAGCTCGGCGATCACCCCGGCATCGGTGCCCATCACGCCGGCGGCGGTGTGGCCGAGGGCAAAAGTCACCGCCCCGGTGAGGGTGGCGGCGTCCACCACCGCGGCGGGCTCGTACCGGCGGGCCCATGAGAGGGCATCGGCCAGGAGCAAGCGGCCCTCGGCATCGGTGTTGATCACCTCGATCGTCTTGCCGAAGTGGCTTCCCACCACGTCGCCCGGCTTGTACGCGGTGGACGACGGCATGTTCTCGGCGGAGGGTACGAGCCCCACGACGTTGAGCTTCGGGCGGAGCCGGCCGAGCATCTCGAAGGTGCCCAGCACGGCGGCGGCACCGGACATGTCGAACTTCATGTCCTCCATGCTCTGGGCCGGCTTGATCGAGATGCCGCCGGTGTCGAAGGTCACGCCCTTGCCCACCAGCACGACGGGCTTGCCGGTGCCGCCGCGGTACTCGATGGCGATGAAGCGCGATTCCTGGGCGCTGCCCTGGCCGACCGCCAGGAGGGCGCGCATCCCCTCCCGTTCCAGCGCGGCCTGGTCGAGCACCGTGACCTTCATGGCGTGGCGCTTGGCCAGTTCCTCGGCCCGGGTCGCCAGCCAGGTCGGGGTGCAGACATTCCCCGGTTGCACCTGGAGCCAGCGCCCGAACAGCTGGCCCCCGCCAATCGCGGCACCGACGGCGTGCCCCGCCTCCCACTCGGCGCGGTCCGCGGGCGCGAGCACTATGGCCTCGGCCAGGACCGGCTTCGGCTCCTCGGCGGGCTTCTTCATGGCCACGAAGGACCACGACCCGAAGGCGAGTCCCTCGGCGGCGGCCTGCCCCGCCTCGCGGCCGGAGACGGCCGCGCCGAGATCACAGGCCATGAAGGTGAGCGAGGGGACCCCGATCGTTCGGGCACGCTTGGCCGCGATGGCGGCGGCGCGCCGCACCGACTGGCGCGCCAGCTGCTCGGGCTTGCCCATGCCGACCATCAGCAGCCGGGCCGCGGGTCCCTCGGGGTGGATCAGCGCCACCTCGTCCTTCTTCCCGCTGAAATCGGAGGAGGCGAAGAGCCGCGCCAAAGCGCCCCCCACCTGGCGATCGAGGTCGGCCAGGCCGGACGGGAGTGGCCCCTGGGGCACCGCGATGGCGAGCAGCGGGGTGGTGTGGCCCGCCGGCCCGTCAGGCAGCACGCGGGAGGAAAAGGCGATCGGTGATTCGGTCGGCAACTCGTTGCTCCCGCGAGGGTTGGGGAATGCGGGAAAGTAGCGGGGGACGCGGGGAATGGGGAATGGGGCGGGTCAGCGGGGCAGCGGGGCAGCGGGGCAGCGGGGCAGCGGGGCAGCGGGGCCGAAGGTAACGAAATCGCAGGGGCCGCGTGCACGCGGCCCGCGCGCTCAGATGCCCCACGCCGGCGTCATCCCGAGCGGAGCGAGGGATCTTGCCAACGCGTGATCAATAGCGTTGCGAACGATGGGACGCGCTCTCCCTGGAGATGATCTCTCCCCCCTCGCTGCACTCGGAGGTCGGGATGACCCCGGTGCGAGACGGAGCCCCGTGTACGGGCATGCCTCCGGCTTGCCCGTACCGACACCCTCTCCAGACCAAGAAGGCGCCCGCAAATGAGGGCGCCCCCTGTACAGCTCATCCCTTCCCCCGATTTGGCGTTACGCCGGAACTGCGGCGCCCCACGCCTCCACCACCTGTTCGGTGGTGCGGAACTGCCGATCGGGATCGTTCGCGTACCACGCCTTGAAGTACTCCAGGCCCGCCTGATGGGACTCGTCGGTGAACGCCTGCATCGCGTCGGTGATCCAGACCAGGTCGAGGCCGAGCTGGAAGGCATCGCCGGAGGTGTGGCGCACGCAGCAGTCGGTGTGAAGGCCGGCCATGTAGAGCCGGGTGACCCCGCGGCGGCGGAGTTCCTGGCGGATGTCCGTGGACACGAACGGGGAGTAGGTGGACTTCTCCAGCACCACGTCGCCGGGAGCGGGGGCGAGCTGTTCGACGATCTGGGCCCACTCGGAACCCTTCATGGCGTGGGGGGGCCACTTCTTCAGTTCGGTATCGTCGTAGGAGTGCGCGTCGGTGGCGTAGACCACCACGACGCCGGACCGGCGGGCGGTCTCGATCAACTGGGCGAGCCGGGGGATGATCTCCTGGGCTCGGGCCTGGTACTCGGCGCCACCGGCATCGGCGATGGTGCCGCCGGGGTGGACGAAGTCGCGGGCGAGGTCGACGATGACGAGGGCGCTGGTGGGGGTGGAACGATCGGACATCGGTGCTCCCATTGGTGGGGTGACCGGACGCGGGGGGCCGATTGGGCAACGCCTTGGGCTCGCAGGGGGCGAGCCGCTCCCAGTCCGGGGGCCGTGGGGCCCGTCAGGGAATCTACACCCTTCGGGCAGCAGCCCGGAGGGGACCCGCTCCCCAGCCTCGCAACCGGCAGACGGGGGGGCTGCCTGCGAAAAACGGCGCCCCGAGGGACGCCGCTTCCGTTCATGCCCGAGGCGAGACTCGAACTCGCATGGGGTTGCCCCCGGCGGATTTTGAGTCCGCTGCGTCTGCCATTTCGCCACTCGGGCCGCGCCCAAAGTTCGACCCACCGAGCCGTGGTGGCAAGGGTGGGATCGAGGTCCCGCCCGCCAGACCGAGACTGGTGTTCGGGATGGTCCAGGGATGGGAAGCCACGGATGACACGGAGGACACGGATTTGGTCGGGGGCTGGATCGGTTCCGTGATCGATTGACAACGGTGGCTTCTGGTGAACAACAGGTCCCAGCGGATTCCACATGGAGCGGCGGCCGCGGGCTGGGCCGGCCCGGCCCCCACGGAATCGGGGGCCGACAGGACTTGCTGTTTACAATCGACCAGCGCGACCCCTCCGGTCGGGAAACGATCCCGGCGTGGTGTCGGAACAATCCGTCGAATCCGTGCCATCCGTGGCTGGCAATTGCCGATCCTCGCGAACCACCGTCTCCGCCGGTCGCGCAGGTCCGCCCACATTATCTTTGACCCTCCCCCAACCTGAACGGCCCCATGGTCGTCCCCCGGCTGCACCCCTGGCATGACGTCCCGACCGGCCCCGATGTTCCCAACGTCCTCACCGCCGTGGTCGAGATCCCCCGCTACGAACGCAACAAGTACGAGCTCGACAAGACCCTCGGCCTCTACCGCCTCGACCGGGTCCTCTACAGCGCGGTCCACTACCCCGGCGACTACGGCTTCCTGCCCAGGACCCTCGGCGAGGACAACGACCCCCTCGACATCATGGTCATCATGACCCGGCCCACCTTCACTGGCTGCCTCGTGGACGTGCGCCCCGTCGGCGTCTTCCGGCTGGTGGACCGCGGCGAGGCCGACGAGAAGATCATCGCCGTGCCGCTGCAGGATCCGTACAGTGAGGGCATCGAGGAGCTCGACGATGTCCCCGCCCACCTGCTGCGCGAGGTGGAGCACTTCTTCCGGGTCTACAAGGATCTCGAGGGCAAGGGCGGGGTGGAGTCGAAGGGCTTCGAGGACCGGGCGGCGGCGCTTGCCGTGATCCAGGAGTGCGTGGCGCGCTACGCGGAGACGTATCCAGATCGGTAGGATGGTAGGCCGGAAGGACCGTGGCCACGGATTGCACGGATTGACACGGATTGGCCGGGGGCCGCCAGAGGAGACAACGGCCCTCCCCCTCCAGCCCCAATCAACACAAAAGGCCAGGCGCGTGCGGAGCCCAGGGGGGAGTGAAGTTCACAACCACCAAGGCACCAACTCTGCCGAGGCGATGCTGCCGGCCAGCCACTGAGCAATCCGTGCAATGTTGTTCAAATCCGTGTAATCCGTGGATTCCCTTCGAATATCCGCCTCTGCGCAAGGATCGAACCCAGCACACCAATCGTCAGAACCGCTCCTCACCCCGCATGGCCACCGGCGGCCCCAGCACCTCGCGCCAGATGATCGCCTGTCGCAGCCGCGCCATCCGCGCGGTCGGCGGCGGTGACTCGGCCACGGCGGCCACCACCTGCGGCTGCCGGATCCGGGCGTCGAACCGATCGTGGTCTGCCTTGGTCAACGCCTTGCTCCGCACGTCGGCGTACTTCATCCGGCGCCGCTGCAACTCCTCCTGGTCACCACCGAGGATGATGACCTCGCGCTCGGGACGCTCGAAGTTGGAGAGGTCCTCGCGACTCGCCACCTCGGGGCGGTAGTCGGTCAGCGCCTCCACCTCCTCGACCTCCGCCATCCCGGTGTCCCAGCTCCCCCGCTGTTCCGGTTCGGGCTCCGGGGGGGGCAGCTGGGACATCGGATCCAGCGCCCGCTCCATCTCGCGCAGGATCTGCTCGAGCCGACTCCCCTCCCGCTGGCTCGGATCCCCCGCGGCGGGGCGCCGGGTCGGCACCTCCGCCCGCGGGCTGGACGGCCGCTGGACCGGCGGCCGTCCCTTCCCCTTCTGCTGCCGCTTCTTCGCCTCGCCGAGGATCGAGAAGACCCACCAGACCAGGGCCAGGAGGGCAAACGGCCCGATGTCACCCATCGCGGTGCCCCGCTAGCCCAGCGGGGTGGTCGAGGGGCCCTCGGAATCGCCGGCGATCGACTTCCGCATCTCCGTGTCGGCCTCGATGTTCTTGTAGCGCTGGTAGTCCATCACTCCCAGGTGCCCGGCCCGGAACGCCTCCGCGATCGCCATCGGGATCTGCGCCTCGGCGGCAATCAGCTTGGCCCGCTGGCTCTGGGTCTCGGCCTTGAACTCCTGCTCCATCGCCACCGCCAGCGCCCGGCGCTCCTCCGCCTTGGCCTGGGCGATCCGCTTGTCCGCCTCGGCCTGGTCGGTCTGCAGCTCGGCGCCGATGTTCTTGCCGACATCGACGTCGGCAATGTCGATCGAGAGGATCTCGAACGCCGTCCCGGCGTCGAGCCCCTTGGCCAGCACCGTCTTGGAGATCATGTCGGGGTTCTCGAGCACCGCCTTGTGCGATGCCGCCGAGCCGATCGTGCTCACGATCCCCTCGCCGACCCGCGCCAGGATCGTCTCCTCGCCGGCGCCACCGACCAGCCGGTTCACGTTGGCGCGCACCGTCACCCGCGCCAGGGCCAGGAGCTGGATGCCGTCCTTGGCCATCGCGGCCACCTTGGGCGTGGTGATCACCTTCGGGTTGACGCTGACCTGCACCGCCTCAAAGACGTCTCGGCCGGCCAGGTCAATCGCCGTCGCCTGCCGGAAGTCGAGCGGGATCCCGGCCTTGTCCGCCGAGATCAGCGAGTTCACCACCCGCTGGACGTTGCCGCCCGAGAGGAAGTGTGCCTCGAGCGCGTCGATGTTGAGCGACAACCCCGCCTTGGTGGCGGTGATCAGCGGATCGACGATCCGGGCCGGATCCACCTTCCGGAACCGCATCCCGAAGAGGGTCATGAAGCTGACCCGCACCCCGCTGGCCCACGCCCGGATCCAGAGCCCGATGGGGATGAACCGGAAGAAGATGACCACGAAGAGGATGCCGAGGACGGCAAGCCCGAGGAATAGGGCGGGACCAAGTTCTTCGATCGGCACGTTGTGCTCCGAAAAAGTGAGAAGTGAGAAGCGGGAAGCAAGCAGTCGGGGGCTGGGGACTGGGAACTAGGGGCTAGGGATATCCTCCATCCCGCAGCCCTGCGGCCCCCCTGCCCCGCTGCCCCCTACCCTGCCCGCACGATCAACCGGTACCCCTCCGACCGCATCACCTTCACGGTCGCGCCGGCCTTCACGAACTCGCCTTCGGTGACCACGTCCACCCGTTCCCCCTCGACCTCGGCGGTGCCGCTGGGGCGGAGGTCGGTCAGCGCCTTGCCGGCCTTGCCGATGAGGTCGGCCCGCACCGGCGCCGAGATGAACCCTTCCGAGGCATGGGTGGCGCTCTTGAGGAACAGGCCGGTGAACCGGCTGCTGTTCGGCAGGTGGCGCAACCAGGCGATGAACACCGCTGCGGTGATGATGATACTGGCACCGAGGACCGCGCCAGCCTGCATGAAGTCGGTCATGGTGGGCAGGTTCCCAACGAGGGCCAGCACAACGCTGGCCGCAACCAGCAAGATACCCAGGATGCCAGCCACCCCGAAGCCCGGCAGGAGGAAGACCTCGATCCCGATCGCCACCGCACCGAGCCCCAGCATGAGGACTTCCTCCCACCCCGCCAGGCCCAGGAGGAGGTGGGAGCCGAAGAAGGCGCCCAGCGAGGCGAGGCTGAGCAGCCCTCCCAGCCCGAACGCCCCGCTCTTGATCTCGAAGACCAGCCCCAGCATCCCGATGGAGAGGAGGAGCGGCGAGACCAGGGGGCTGGTCAGGAACCGCACGACCTGCTCGGCCCAGTTGACCGGCACCTCGGTGATCGAAGCGCCCGGCAGGCCGGCCGCGGTGAGCATCTGGTCCAGCGACTCGGCCTTCCCCCGCGCGAACCCGGTCTCCAGCGCCTCCTCGGCGCTCAGGGTGAGCAGCTGGCCGGCCGGCTTGATACCGGGGATGTCGATGGTCTCGTCCACCATGCCCTCGGCGAGCCGGGGGTCGAGTCCGTTGGCTTCCGCCAGGGAGCGGAAGGCGGCCCGCATCGCGGAGACGATCTTCTCCGACCCCTTGGTCCCCTGCCCGTCCACTGGCGTCGCGGCACCCAGTACCCCGATCGGGCTGATCCAGATCCCGCTGGAAGCGGCCAGCGCCACCATCGCCCCGGCACTGTAGGCGCGCGGATTCACGAAGGCGTAGACCGGGATCGTCGCCCCCCGGATGGCATCCACCATCCGCTCGGCGGCATCGACCCGGCCGCCCGGCGTGTCGATGTCCAGGACGATCGCGGCTGCACCCGCGGCCTCTGCCTCCGCAACGGCCCGGGCCACATACGGCGCCAGGCCGTTCTCGATCGTCCCGGTGATGGGGATCCGGTAGACCACCGGACCCTGCGCCGCGAGAGGTGCCGCGGCGACCAGCGACAGGAGGATCCCCCGCCAATGCCAATTCCTCATGATTTCGGTTCCTTCCACAGCCTGGGCAGTGTGCGTCGGTGCCAGCGGACGCCGACCATACGAGAGCGGGGGCTGGCTTGTGCCAACCCCCGTCGTCGCAATCTGAAACCTCCGATCACTTCACGGACGAACCGTATCGGGCGGTCTCTGCATGCGGACATCCTGCGCGCGAGTCATCATCCGGTCGCGGATGAGGAGGAATTGCGCCTGCTGCACCGGAGTGAGCACGGTTCCCAGCTCCCGAATCTCGTCCTTGGCGGCCTGGGCGAATGCCACGCGCAGGGTGGTCAGCCGATCCAGCAGGCGGCTCAGGCTGTCGACCTGGGCTGCCACACCCGGGCGGAGTTGGTCGCGGAGCGCCTGTTGGGCAGCCCGCTCCTCCCGCTCCATCCCACGGCGCCGCTCGGCCGAGGCCTCGAGGATCCGCCGCATCCGGACCGCTTGTTCATCGGAGAGGGCAAGTTCGGCCTGGAGCTGGGCCGCGAAGCGCTCCTCCACCATCTGGCGGAGCCGCTCGGCATTGGGGCGTCCCCCCCCACCGACCTGGGCGTTCACCACCGGAGGCGCCACGAGCAGCAGCCCCAGGCCCAGGAGGGAAAGGAATCGATTGCGTCGGGTGGTCATGACTCAGTCCTCCATGCTGCTCAGGAGCAGCTCCAGTTCTTCGGCCGACAAGTCGCCGAGGGACTCCGGGGTTTCCAGGGTGCGGAAGGCGACGGCAGGCGCCTCGGGCACCAGTTCCAGCATGGCCTCCAGCTCCGCTGGGGTCAGGTCATCCAGCTCATGCAGGACCGCGGCGAGCGCCGGTGCATTTGCTTCGGTCGGCACGTTTCTTGGCATGCCGCCCCAGATCATGAGGGACAGGCTGGCGGCGATCGCCAACGGCCAGGCCAGTCGGCGCCACGGCACCCGTCGCGGGGACGCGGCCGGAGGCGCCACTTCCAGCCGGGCAGTCACCCCTTCGATAAGCCGGGTCACGTCGACCTGCTGGCTCAACGCGATCCCGTGCGTGGCCGCGGCCCGCACCAGTTCCCACTCCTGCTGACACGAGGAGCACTCCGCCAGGTGGGCGGCGTCGTCCCGGGTCCAGGCGGCCCGGCCGCGAGCCACGTCGGGCATCCGGTCGGAGAGCCGTTCGCAATCCATCATTGTGCCATCGCCTCCTTCAACCGCTTGACCGCATGGTGGTAATGGACCCGGGCCGCGCCCGGGGTCGTGCCGAGGGACTCCGCGATTTCCTCGTAGGGGAGTCCCTGCTGCGCCCGGAGCAGGAATACGTCCCGCTGCTTCGGGGGGAGCTGCTCCAGGGCGGCGTTCAAGGCGCTCTCGGCCTCGCTGGCCTCGGCCTCCCCCAACGGGTCCGCCTGGTCCGGGATGTCCTGATCGTCGATCGAGAGCACCACCCCGCGCCGGCGGCCCCGGCGGTGCAGGTCGCGCGCGGCGTTGGCCGCGATCCGGAACAGCCACCCCCGGAAGCTCGAGTCGCCGCGGAAGCTGTCAATTCCCCTGAAGGCGCGAAAGAAGGCCTCCTGGAGGACATCATCAACGTCCGAGGAGGGAGCGCCGAGACCGTATACGAACCGCGCCATGCCGGCCGAGTACCGACGAACCAGGACTCCGGCCGCGGATTCGTCTCCGGCTCGGTAGGCCTCCACGAGGGAAGCGTCATCCGGCCCAACAGGGTCGATCAAGAGGGCTCCCATGCTGGTGAGGAGACGGTCTCCATGGCTGGATGTTAAGTGCCGATGCAGACAATGGATAGCCCGGCCCACCCACGGGGCCGCCCCAGAAAGCCGGCGCCAAGGCGGCGGAGGGACTTATCGACAATCGCCCAAAAACCAGACATGGCACCCAGCAATAACACGATAAACAGGCTCGAATGTGGATCATGTTGGGATTCTTGACAACTCGGCCTCAGCGAGCTGTGCATAGTGTTGATTAACAGTCTAAACGACGTATCACCATTGGTTTAGGATTCAGTGTTTCACGTGACATGTTAACAGCATGTTGATTAACACATCGCTTGAAGTGGAAGGATTATCTGACCCGAGCCATTGATATCTACATTGCTTGTGAGAAGCGAGGTTTTCTTACATCAAGGAACTGAACGGGACCATCCCATAGAATCGGTCCCCCCGGCTCTCTACCCTCCAGACTGTGTCCGAAATCGGACAAGAGGCGTTCCGACTGAAACAGCTCGGGTCTGGAGCTGGTTTCCCGAGGACCAGTCACACCAGGATCGCGCTGGCGGCCCGAAGAGTGGAAGAGCCTTGCCCTGTCACCATGACACTGCAATTTGCGCCAACGGCCGTCCTGAGGCGACTCGTGGCCTCCTCCACAATTCCGATTATACTAGTCGGGGTTTTTCCGCCCCGTGTCCAACCCGTGCCACCCGGGGGGTGGCTAGATTCCCATGGTGCGAAACACCCCCTTGCCGATCGACGTAGAACCGAACACGTCCCCGCGACCGATCCCAAACCTGAAGGAATAATGTCCACACGGATTCCGCTCCTCCTTGCCCTGCTGGCGTGCCCCGCCGTTGCCCTTGAGGGCCAGGAACCGGCCAAGGTCAGCTACGAGACCTACACCCTGCCCAACGGGCTCCGGGTGATCCTTTCGCCCGACCCCACTGTGCAGGTCGTGACGGTGAACGTCTGGTACGACGTCGGCTCGCGGAACGAGAAGCCGGGCCTCACCGGGTTCGCCCACTTGTTCGAGCACATGATGTTCCAAGGCTCGGCCAACGTTGGCAAGGGCGAGCACTTCCAGCTGGTGGAACGGGCCGGGGGCAACCTGAACGGCAGCACCGCCGCCGACCGGACCAACTACTACCAGACGCTGCCGTCGAACCGGCTCAACCTGGGGCTGTGGCTCGAGGCGGACCGGATGCGGTCGCTGGCCGTCACCGACTCGAACCTCGACAACCAGCGGGAGGCGGTCAAGGAGGAGCGTCGGCTGCGGATCGACAACCAGCCCTACGTCGGGGCGTTCCAGCAGGCCATCGTGTCGGTCTACGACTCGGCGACCTGCTTCGCCTACGGGCACGAGACCATCGGCTCGATGGAGGACCTCAACGCCGCCACGACTGCCGACGTGAAGGCGTTCTTCGACCTTTACTATGCGCCCAACAACGCCGTCCTCACGGTGACCGGGGACTTCTCTCCTCCCGAGGCCAAGGCGCTGATCCAGCAGTACTTCGGAGACATCCCGCGGGGCCAGACTCCTCCGCCGGTGGAATGCAACCAGCCGTTCAGCACCGGGGAGCGCCGGTTGCGGGTTCCCGATGCGAAGGCGACCCTGCCCGCGGTGGCGGTCCTCTATCGGACCCCGCCGGCGCCCAGCCCCGACACCCCGGCCCTGACGCTGCTCGCCTCGATCCTGGGTGAGGGCGAGAGCAGCCGGCTGAACGTGTCGCTGGTGCGCGACTCTCGCGCCGCCGTGGCCGTGCAGGCCCTGCAGCTCGGCGACCAGCGCGGACCCGGTGCCCTGGTGGCGCTGGGCATCGCCAACCAGGGGGTGAGCGCCGACTCGGTCGAGCAGCTGCTGCGCGCCCAGATTGCGAGGATTGCGGCCGAGGGCGTGACGGCCGAGGAACTGACCAAGGCCAAGAATCTCTACCGCTCGACCCAGATCGCCAGCCGCCAGAGTACGATGGGGGTGGCCGAGGCGCTCCAGACCGCCAACATGATCTACGGCGACCCGGAAGCGGTGAACACCCGATTCGCCCCGTTCATGCAGGTCACGATCGAGGACATCCGCCGGGTGGCGCGGACCTACCTGCAGGCCAACAACTCGGTGATGGTGCTGATCGCACCGCCGGAGGTGACCCCATGAGCCGTGCCTGCCTGAGACTCGCCGCAGTGGCCACCCTGGCGCTGCCGATGCCGCTCGCCGCGCAGGGCTATCCCACGTCACCTCCGGTGGCGGGCCCCGTGCGCCCGATGCCCTTCCCGCCTTTCCAGGAGGCGCGCCTCTCCAACGGCCTCCGGATGATCCTGGTGGAATCGGCCAAGCAGCCGGTGGTGTCGCTGTCCCTGTCGTTCGCCGCCGGTGATGCCTACGACCCCGAGGGACGCGAGGGTCTGGCCGAGATGGTGGCCGGGCTGCTGACCAAGGGGGCCGGCACCCGGACCGCGGAGCAGATCGCCGCCACCATCGAGGGAGTGGGCGGGACGCTGGCCGCCTCCACCGGCCCGGACTTCCTGACCATCAGCGCGTACGTCCTTGCGCCCCAGGCGGAGCTGGCCCTCTCGCTGATGGCCGACGCCGTCATGCGGCCGACCTTTGCGGCCTCGGAGGTGGAGCTGTACCGGACCCAGGCGCTCTCGGGGCTGCAACTGGAGCAGTCGGACCCCGCGGCGCTGGGCGACCGGTTCCTGGCCCGCACGCTGTACGGGGCGCATCCGTATGCGCGCCGCCCCACCCCGGCGTCCGCCCGGGCCATCACCCGGGACGACATCGTGGCCTACGGGCAGCGGATGCTGCGCCCCGATGGTGCGCTGCTGGTGATTGCTGGCGCGATGACGCTTCCCGACGCCCGCCGGCTGGCCGAGGCGAGCTTTGCGGGCTGGACTGGCAGCGCCCCGGTGGCCGCGGCGTTCCCCGCGCCCCCGGCGCGGGCGGCCCGCGAGATCCTCCTGGTGCACCGGGCCGGATCGGTGCAGGCCAACATCCTGGTGGGCAACGTCACCTTCCCGCCGACCCACCCGCAGCAGTACGCTGCACGGCTCGCCAACCACGTCCTTGGTGGTGGCTCGGACAGCCGGCTCTTCGCGATCCTGCGCGAGGAGAAGGGCTGGACCTACGGCGCCTACTCGAGTCTCAACCGGGCGCGCGGCGTGGGGAGCTTCACCGCCACGGCGGAGGTGCGCAATGAGGTCGCCGATTCCTCGCTCCGCGAGATGCTCCACCAGATGGAGCGGATCACCACCGAGCCGATCCCGGCCACGGAGCTCGAGGCGGCCCGCGGGGCCCTGGTGGGCCGCTTCCCGCTGACGGTCGAGACGGTGCAGCAGGTGGCGAGCCAGGTGACGAACTCGATCCTCCTGGGCCTGCCGCAGGACTATCTCTCGACCTACCGGACCCGGCTGGCTGCGGTGACCGCGGCCCAGGCGCTCGACGGCGCCCGGGCCGCGATCCAGCCGGCCAGCGCGGCGATCGTCGTGGTGGGCGACGCCAAGGTGCTGCTCGACGGCCTGGCGGCAATTGGCCCGGTGCGGGTGGTGGGGACCGATGGAGCCGAGGTACCGCCGGAGCAGCTGATGGGCACGGCGATCGCCGGCCCGGCCCTCGATCTCGGGACGGTCGTGGCGAGCCGGGACAGCTTTGCGATCATGGTCCAGGGGAATCCGATGGGCACCCAGGTGACCGAATTCTCGCAGGCCGCCGGCGGGTTCCTCTACGCCGACGAGACCCGGATCCCGGTGGCCGGCATGGAGCAGAGCACCGAGGTGGTGATGAGCGCGAACGGCTCGGTGCTCTCGGTGACCCAGCGGGGCAAGGCCGCCGGCAACGAGACCACGATAGACGTCACCGTGTCCGCCGGCCGGGCGACCGGCAAGGCATCGGGTCCCCAGCCCCCGGCCGGGGCCTTCGGCTCGGTGGACATCAACTCCCCGGTCCCCCCGGGAACCCTGGACGACAACACGCTGACGGCGATCGTGGGTGCGCTTCCCTGGGCAGCCGGGGCGTCGTGGACGCTGAGCATGCTGAGCAGCGGCTCGGGCGAGGTGCGGCAGGTGACCCTCGAGGTCACGGGGACGGAGACGATCACCGTGCCCGCCGGCTCGTTCGAGGTCTTCCGCGCCGAGCTGACCGGCGGACCCAGCCCGGTGACAGTATTCGTCACCACCGCGGCACCGCACCATGTGGTCAAGGTGGCCCCGGCGGGTGCGCCGATCGAGATCGTGCTGGTGAAGCGCACGCCCGCGGCTCCCTGACACCCGGCCCGCCGGCCAGGCACCAGGCACGGGGCGATCCGCGAGGATCGCCCTTGTGCTTTCCCACCCGCCCCACGAAAATGGCGCAATGCTGAATCTCGCCGAGCGTTCCGTCCTCGACGCCGCCAAGCCCGGCCTCGTGGTCCATTCCGATGCTGCGCTCAACGCCGAGACGCCGCTGCGGTTGCTGGACGCCGCCCTCACCCCGGTTGCCGCCTTCTTCGTCCGGAACAACGGGGCGCTTCCCGCCCCGCCGACCGGCGAGTGGAGGCTGGCGATCGACGGCGAGGTGGAGCGCCCCCTCACCCTCGACTTGGCCGAGTTGCAGGCGCAGTTCCCGGTCGTTCGGGTGACCGCCGTCCTCGAATGCGCGGGGAATGGGCGCGCCGGGTTCCGCGCGCCCACCGACGGCCTGCAGTGGTCGCTGGGCGCCGTTGGGTGCGCCGAGTGGACGGGGGTGCGCATGGCCGACGTGCTGCGCGCCGCTGGCGTCCGGCCGGGAGCCCAATATGTCGCGCACCACAGCCCGGACCTGGCCACCCAGGGCCCGCCCGGCCCCGCCATTTCGCGGGGCCTGCCGCTGGCCAAGGCCCTGGCGCCGGAAACCCTGCTGGCCTTCGAGATGAACGGAGCGCCGCTCACCCTCCTGCACGGCGCTCCCCTGCGGGTGGTTGCGCCGGGGTTCCCCGGATCGGCCTGGCAGAAGTGGCTCACCCGGCTGGAGGTGCGCGACCGGGAACATGACGGGATGAAGATGAATGGAACCGACTACCGCCTGCCACGAGTTCCCCTCGAACCCGGCAAGCCCTGGGGTGACACACCCTTCGACGTGATCACCGACATGCCGGTCCGGGCAATGATCACCTCACCGCTGGCTGGCTTCGCCCTCGGGCCCGGGGATCCGCTCGCGGTGCGCGGGTTCGCCTGGGGTGGTCATGTACCGCCGGCCCGGGTGGAGGTCTCGGCGGACGGCGGGGCGAGCTGGACCGCAGCCGAGCTGGAATCCGGCCCAGAGGGAATGGCCTTCGCCTGGCGGCGGTTCGCCGCTGAATTGCCGTCCCCGGCGCCGGGACAAGTGCAGTTGATGGCGCGGGCCACCGACCAGCTCGGCCGAAGCCAGCCGCTCGACTCGGCGCCATGGAACCCACGTGGCTACTGCAACAACGGGGTTCAGGTGGTGGTTGGGGAGGTGGGTGGGGGGAGAGGTGAGGGGTAAGAGGTGAGAGGTAAGAGGTAAGAGGTGTGAAGGGAGAAGGGAGAAGGGAGAAGGGAGAAGGGAGAAGCCAGAAGGGCTGGGGGGCGGAGCCCGCCCCCCTCTTTGCGTCCCGCGGCAGTGGCTGGCTAGTCCTTCGGGTTCTCCACCTCGACCTCCATCTCAACCTCGACCTCGACCTCGGCGGCCTCGGGGGCGGGCTTCTCGTGGACGCTGGGATTCTCGCCCTCTTCCTCGGCGATCTTCCGGTCGAGCTCCGAGATCTTGGCGGTGAGTTCGTCCATCCGGGCGATCAGCTCTTCCCACTTCCCGGCCTCAGGCTCGGTGCCCTTTTCGCGGGCGTAGGCGAGCAGGCCCAGCTTGTAGGCGGCCTTGCCCTTCTTGGCGACGAGGCCGGCCCGTTCGGCCTTGAGCTTGCTTTCCTCGAAGACCGAGCGGAGCCGCTCGCCCATCTCTTCCAGTTCGGCGTTGAGCCGGTCGAATACGGTGGACATGTCACGGCCTCCAGTCGGGGGGTGCGGGGTGGAACTGCACGTCGCTCCCTACGGAAACGGGCGGCAGGAGATTCACAATGAAACGGGGCACCCGTGAGGATGCCCCGCTTCGTGCTCTCGGTGGGTCTGGCAGGTCAGCCCGCTGCGGGCTCCGTCACCGGATAGACCGAGACCTTCTTGCGGCGCTTGTCCTTCTGCTCGAAGGTGACGACGCCGTCGGCAAGGGCAAAGAGGGTGTCGTCGTTGGCGCGCTTGACGTTCTTGCCGGGATGGAACACCGTGCCGCGCTGGCGGACGATGATGTTCCCCGCGATGACGTGCTCGCCTCCGAACTTCTTGACGCCGAGGTACTGGGGATTGCTGTTCCGGCCGTTGCGGCTGGAGCCTACGCCCTTCTTATGTGCCATGGGTCAGCCCACCTTGACGTCGGTCACGCGGATCTCGGTGAACTTGGCGCGGTGCCCGGTCTTGCGCCGATAGTTCTTCCGCCGCTTGAACTTGAACACGTAGATCTTCTTTTCCTTGCCGTCCCCGATGACCTCGGCCTCGACCTGGGCGCCGGGCACGGTCGGGGTGCCGCAGCGGATGGTCTCGCCGTCCGAGCTGAGGAGCACCTGGTCGAAGGTGACCTTGGCGCCGGGCTCCTGGTGCATGAGCGGGAGGCGGAGCGTCTTGCCCTTTTCGGCCCGGAACTGCTTGCCGAGGGCACTGAAAATCGCGTACATGGCGGTCCATCCATCAATTTGAGTCAACCAGCTAGCCTTTAAACCTATCCACCCCAATGTCTTGTCGCAAGGGGGGATGGGCAGCCGGGCAGCCGGGCAGGCGGGCAGGCGGGCAGCCGGACCGAGGCTAAGCCACGGCGTAAAGTTCGGTCACGTCCCGGCCGGCAGGTCGGCTCATGAGCCGGAATTCGTCGAGGTGCATCATCGGGTCGTCCCGGAGTTCGATCTCCATCCCGATCCCCCGGGCCAACTGGCCGAGCAGCTTCGGTTCCTCTTCCAGGAGGTAGAGGGCAACCTCGGGGTGGAGCCGGACGGCGAGGGCCCGTTCCCGCCGGTCATGCCCGACCCGCCGGAGGGAGCGCTCCAGCCGGCGGGCCACCACCTCGGGGGTGAAGACCCGGCCGGAGCCGAGGCAGGTGGGGCAGTCGGTGGTCATGCTGGCATAGAGCGAGGGGCGGATTCGCTGCCGGGTCATCTCGATCAGTCCGAGCTCGGAGACGGCGAAGGCCTTGGTCCGGGCCCGGTCGCGGGCGAGGTGATTGCGGAGCTCCTGGAGGACCTTCTCCCGGTTGGCCCTGGTCTCCATGTCGATGAAGTCGCAGATGATGATCCCGCCGAGGTCGCGGAGCCGGAGCTGCCGAGCGATCTCGCGGGAGGCCTCGATGTTGGTCCGGAGGATGGTCTTTTCGGGGTCCTTCTTGCCGGTGTAGCGACCGGTGTTGACGTCGATGGCGACGAGGGCCTCGGTCTGCTGGATGACCAGCGACCCGCCGGTGGGCAGCTCGACCCGGGCCCGGAAGAGGTCCTTGATCTCGCCCTCGATCCCGAACCGGTCGAAGAGGGGGGCGTTCTCGGTGTAGAGATGGACCCGGCTCATCAGCTCCGGGTCGACCGACTGCAGGTACCCCTCGACCTCATTGTGGAGCTCGCGGGAGTCGACGTGGAGGGCGTCGACCTTGTCGCTGAAGACGTCCCGAATCAGGGAGCGGGTCAGCGAGGTTTCGCGCTGGAGCAGCGCCGGCGCGCGGCGGACGTAGAGCTGCTTGCGCTTGATCTTGCGCCACTGGTTGAGCAGCGAGGTGATCTCGCGGTTGAAGTGCTCCTCGGTGACCCCCTCGGCGACCGTGCGCACGATCACCCCGCCGGACTCCGGCGGGAGCAGGCGGGTGACCATCTCGCGGAGGCGGGCGCGTTGTTCGCGGCTCTCGATCTTGCGGCTGACCCCGACGCGGGAGGCGTACGGCATGTAGACCAGGAAACGGCCCGGAATGGAGATCTGGGCGGTGACCCGGCACCCCTTGGTGCTGATCGGTTCCTTGGTGACCTGGACCGGGAGGGTCTGGCCCTTCTTGAGGATCTCGGCGATGTCGGGGATGGCCCGGCGGCCGCCGACCTCGCGCTGACGGGGTTCGGCGCGGCCGTTCCCGCCGCGGCGCCCGCGCTCCTCCACCGCTTCCTCGCCCTCGGCGGCAGCCTCGTGGGCGAGGTCGGCCTCGTCGTCATCGTCCTCCTCGTCCTCTGGCTCGAGGAGGTCGGAGGCGTGGAGGAAGGCGCTCTTTTCCAGCCCGATGTCTACAAAGGCAGCCTGGATCCCGGGCAGGACCGCTTCGACCTTGCCCAGGTAGATGTCACCGACCGTCCGACGGTGGTCGGGACGGTCGACGAGGAGTTCGACCAGGCGGTCGTCCTCGAGGATGGCCACGCGGGTCTCCCGCTGGCCTCCGTTGATCAGGATCTCGCGCTTCAAGGGGGTCTCCGAACAGTATCGAGTGGAAACGCCCCGCGGCATCCCAACCGCTGCCATCACCTGGCAGGCGCCCCCCGAGAGCCGGTCCTCGCGGCATCCCATCGGCGGATCCCGTGCAGGAAGCTGGGCTGGCTGGGCCCGGGGCTTCCGGCCGGCGACCGGACGGGGTTGTACCGGAGGACCGTCTCGTCAACGGTGTGGGGGGGGTGAGGATCCAACAGAGGCGTTCGAACAACTGGACCACGGAATGCAGCCACACGACAAAGCTCCCCCCGAGGGGGGAGCTGGCCATCGCGGAACGAGCCTCGAGCGCGAGCTGCATACCGCAAATCTAGGTATGGCAGGGGGTTAGGGCAATAGTGTGAGCGGGGTCACAGAGGAGCCAGGGGCTAGGGACTGGGGACTGGGGGAGCTGAAGGCCGGCTTGAACCTATTTATCCGCCTGACTCGCTAGTCCCCAGCCCCTAGCCGCTAGACCCTCCCTCAGTGGCCGAGATCCCCCAGAATCTCCCTGGCGATGACCATGCGCTGGATCTCGCTGGTCCCTTCCCCGATCTCACAGACCTTGGCATCCCGCATCATCCGCTCGACGGGGTAGTCGGTGGTGTAGCCGTACCCCCCGAAGACCTGAACCGCCTGGGTGGTGGCGCGCATGGCCAGTTCCGAGCAGAAGAGCTTGGCCATGGCCGCCTCCTTTTTGAACGGCTTGCCCGCCATCTTGAGTCGCACGGCACTGAACAGCAGGTGCCGCCCCGCCTCAATCTCCATCGCCATGTCGGCCAGCTTGAAGCTGGTCCCCTGGAAGCTGCCGATCGGCTTGCCAAACTGCTTGCGGGTCCGGGCATAGTCCAGGGCGGCCTCGTAGGCCCCCTCGGCGATCCCGAGGGAGAGGGCGGCGATGCCGATCCGGCCGGCGTCGAGGGTCTTGAGGAAGTTGACGAACCCCTCGCCCGGCTGGCCGAGGAGGTTCTCCCGGGGCACGATGGCATCCTCGAGGATGAGTTCCCGGGTGTCGCTGGCACGCCAGCCCATCTTCTCTTCCTTCTTGCCGGCCCGCACCCCGGGGGTCTTGGGGAGGTCGGGCGCGTGGCCGATGCCGAGGGCCAGGCACCGGTCGAGGTCCACGGTGTCCTTGGTGACGATGAAGCTGCTGATCCCCCGGTGCCCCCTGGTGTCACCCATGCGGGCGGTCACGACGAACGACTCCCCCACCCCGGCATGGGTGATGAAGACCTTGGAGCCGTTGAGCACGAAGTGATCGCCCTTGTCGACGGCGGTGGTGGCGGTGCCCCCCGCGTCGCTGCCGGCCCCCGGCTCGGTGAGCCCGAAGCCACCCAGGATCCTGCCGCTGGCCAGGAGCGGGACGTACCGGCGCCGCTGCTCGTCGGTACCGAATTCGACGATCGGCGAGGTGCCCAGGTTGGTGTGGGCGCTCACGGTGAGCCCGTGCGAGGCATCGACCTTGGCGAGCTCGAGGATGGTGATGTAGTAGGACATCTGGTCCATCCCGGTGCCGCCGAGCTCCTCGCTCCAGGGCACCCCGAGGAGGCCGAGCTCACCCATCCGCTTGATGTTCTCCCAGGGGAAGGTGGAGTCGCGGTCGAGCTCCTTCGCGACCGGCGCGACATGGGTCTGGGCAAAATCGCGGACCATGTCACGGACCTGGAGGTGCTGCTCGTCGAAGTATTGCGTGTCGTCCATGGGGGCCAATGATTGGGGACTGGGGGCTAGGGACTGGGGACTGGGTGGCGGGTGACAGGGGTTCCTGGTTGGGTCTGGCCCCCTGCCTTGCCGTGGACCGCCACTCCCGCAACCTTGCGGGGGTGCAAGATACTCAGGGCAAGATACCAAGGGAGTGATGATGATGCTCCGACGGCGGCACCTGCTGGGACTGGCAGCCCTGCTCGCCCTCCCGGGCGCAGCGGCGGCGCAGGGGGCCAGCATGTTGTACGTGATCGTGGGCAGCGACACGATCGCCCGGGAGCGCTTCACGCGGACGGCCGGAGGGCTGACCGGGGAGACGCTGAGCGCGGCGCTGGGGTTCCGGTTCCGCTTCACGGTGGCGGTCGACGGCGAGGGGATCCCGACCCGGATGGACAACGCCTTCTGGTTGCCCACCGATGCGGATACCGCTCCGGCCCGCCAGCGGGCCACACTGCAGTTCCAGGGCGACAGCGTGATCGTGCAGGTCGAGGGTGGCCCCACCCAGCGGCTGGCAGCCCAGCGCGGCGCCTTCCCGTTCATCAATCCGTCCTTTGCGCTGGTGGAGCTGGTGGTGGCCCGGGCGGTCCGCCTGGGAGAACCGCGGGTGACGCTGCCGGCATTCGCCGTGCAGGGTGGCCAGAGCTTTGCCATCAGCGTGGCACGACTCGGACCCGATTCGGTCCTGATCAACATCGCGGGTGCCCCGGCCCGCCTCCGGGTGGACGCCGCCGGCCGGATCCTGGGCGGCAGCGTGGCAGCACAGAACCTGCGGATCACCCGGGGTCCCGACACCGGCGCGTCGTTCTCGCTGGAGCCCCCGAACTACGACGCCCCGTCCGGCGCCCCGTACGCTGCCGTGCCGGTCGAGGTACCGACGCCGGCGGGGCATTCCCTGGCAGGGACGCTGACGCTGCCCTCGGGTGCCTCCGCCACCAGCCGGGTCCCCGCAGTGGTGACCATCACCGGGTCGGGGCTCCAGGATCGCGACGGGGCCATCCCCACGGTGGCCGGGTACCGACCGTTCCGGCAGCTGGCCGACACCCTGGGGCGGCACGGGATCGCGATGCTGCGGATGGACGATCGGGGGTTCGGTGCCTCGGGCGGTGACCCTGCCAATGCAACCTCCCGCGACTTCGCCGATGACATACGGGCGGCGCTGGCGTGGCTCCGGGCGCGACCGGAGATCGATCCGTCCCGGCTGGTACTGGTCGGGCACAGCGAGGGGGGCCTGATCGCCCCCCTGGTGGCGGCGACCGACTCAAGTCTCGCCGCGATGGTCCTGTTGGCCGGCCCGGCCCACACCGGGCGGCGGATCCTGGCCTTCCAGCAGCGGGCGGCGATCGAGCGCGCCCCGGGGTTCACCCCATCCCAGCGCGACTCCCTGATTGAGGTCTCCCGGCTGGCGACCGATTCACTGGCCCGGCGCTCCGCCTGGCTGCGGGAATTCCTCGACCATGACCCGCTGCCCACCGCCCGGATGGTCCGGCGAACCCCGGTCCTGATCGTGCAGGGGGGTACCGACCTCCAGGTGACCGCCGACCAGGCCCCGGAGCTCGAGGCGGCGTTCCGCGCCGGCGGCAACCGGGACGTGACGATGCGCGTCTTTCCGGAGGCGAACCACCTGCTGATCCAGGATCCGAAGGGTGACCCGGAGCTCTACATGACCCTGAAGCACCGGGCCGTGCGGTCCGACATCCTGGGTGCCGTGCTGGATTGGTTGCGGGTGAAACTTCGGTAGGGGGAGGCGGGTGGCGGGGCAGCGAGGCCGACTCGAACACGCGGGGGGAGTGTATGGGGCGGATACTGCGGCGTGGGTTGTTCCTGATGATGCTGACCACCGGGATCATAGCCGGGGGGATTCTGGCCGATGCGCGGCTCTCAGGATGGCACGGGTTGGCCGAAGCGTATCCGGGCGGGACGGCAGGCCGAGAGCTCCAGATTGTCGTGCAGGAAGGCGGACTCGGGAATCCACGCTGGTACCATCGGGTGGCTCCGCTGCAGGCGGCGGTGGGGTTCGGCGGGCTTCGGTTGAGCTACCCCTTCCCCTACAGCCTGGGCCACCCGCCGCTCGAGATTCCGTGGCTCCAACTGCGGGTGCTGGACGTGTCCAGTGCCGGCGAGTCGACGCTCCTGCTCCTCTCCGTCTCGACACCGGAGCGGGCGCGCCTCTCGCTCCGCGGTGAACTCGCGACGGTGGTTCGGGACTGGCTGCAGCCGGAGCGCTCGACGCGCTAGTGGTGGGCGTGGGCCGACTCCGCCGAGGTCATACCCGACAAGAAGGTGCATGAGGCTCCGGGGCAGTTCCGCCCCGGTGCGATCGTGGATGGTGATGTGGAATCCACGGAACCACCTGCCGGCCGGCCAGGCGAACTCCAGCGGGGGACGCCATGCCCGACCATGTCGTGAGGGACGTCAGCGGCCACCGGCTCCGCTGCCGGGACATGGAACGGACCTGCCTAGACCACGACCAACCGGCGGGCCGAGTCGACCGAGACGTGGAGCGCTGGGGTGGCCCGGAGCCCGGGCCCAGTCGATCCCTCGCAACGCGGAGCCCCGGCAACGGCGGAGGGCGACGTCGGCGTGCCGAGAGGGTGCGGACCCCATCCCTGACGACGGCCCCCACGCCTGCCCTGTCGACGTCCGTCTGTCGTCAGTCACCCCAGCCCCGCGCAGAAGCCAGACCATCAGGCACCGATTCCAAGAGCGGTAGCAGCGTCTCGGCGTGCTTGAGGAGGAACCGCGGACCGACACCCGGCACCCGCGCCAGCTCGGCCCGGGTCCGCGGGCGCCGTTCCACCAGTTCACGGAGGAGGCGGTCGGTCGCCACCCGCCAATCGGGGAGGCCGGCATCCCCGGCCACCCCAGCCCGCCACTCCCGCAGGGCCGCGAGCAGCGCCGGAGCCCCGCCACCAGTCTCCACGACCGGCGGGGCCATGGCCCTTCCCTCCCAGAGCGCGTCGAGAATCAGCCGACCAAGGGAGGCCGCCAGCTCGGGCCCGACCCCGGGCGTCTCGGCGAGCGCCGGACCGGACGTCGGGGGGTCGGTCGCGAGGGTGCGGAGGGTCACGGGGTCGAGGGGACAGCCGCCCCACGGGGTGCGATGCCCCGTGAGGGCGCCCCGCAGTCGTGCCAGCCTGGCCCTGGCGATCGGGGGCAATGGCGAGGCACGACGCCCCTCCCCGCAAACATCACAGCCGCTGCACCGGGTCAGCCGCTCGCCGAAGTATCGGAGGATGGCCGCCCGGCGGCACGCCCCCTCCCCTGCGTAGCGTTCGACCGCGCCGATCCGGGCTACCGCCCGCCGTCGGCGCTCCCGGACGGGCCGCCAGTCCACGGGGCCCCGTTCTGGATGGAGTTCCCGGGCCAGGCGGTCCACCGAGGCAAGGGTGTGACCCGGCACCCCCTGCCGCCGTGCGGGATCGCTCCAAACCGATTCGGCGAGAGACTCGTCGGGGAACGTGACGTCGAGCTGACGGCGCGGCAGGGTGGCATCGGCCGGGCCACTGAGGAGGATGCAACGGGCAAACTCGCCATCGCGCCCTGCCCGGCCGGCTTCCTGGTAGTAGGATTCCGGGGTGGCCGGCATCGTCCAGTGGACCACGAGCCGCACGTTGGGCTTGTCAATGCCCATCCCGAAGGCACAGGTGGCAACGATGACCTCCACCCGATCGGCAAGGAAGTCGACCAGGGTGGCTTCCCGGCGGGCCTTGGTGAGCCCGGCGTGGTACGGGGCGGCGAGGTACCCCTCCTGCCGCAGCCGACGGGTGAGGCCCTCGACGACGTTCCGGGTGGCGCCGTAGACGATGGCGACCCGGTCCTCGCCGCCGAGCAATCGCAGCAATGCCCGCCACCGTGCCCGGTCGTCCGGCACCCGCACCACGCCGAACCAGAGATTGCGGCGGTCGAACGACCCGAGGTGCAGGTCGAAGGGGCCTCGGGCCCCGAGCCCGAGTGCTCGTTGGATGTCGGTGCGCACCTCCGGGGTCGCACTGCCGGTCAAGGCCACGGTGGGGGGCCATCCGAGGACCCCGCGGGCCCGGCGCAACCCGCGGTAGCTGGGGCGGAAGTCGTGACCCCACTCGGCGATGCAGTGGGCCTCGTCGATGGCGAGGAGTGCGGGACGCAGGCCGAGGGTTGCGAGCTGGGGCCCGAGGCTGGCGAGCCGCTCGGGAGAGGTATACAGCAGCTTGATGGCGCCGGTCTCGAGGGCCGCTAGGATCTCCTGCTGGCGGGCGCGGGAGAGGGTGCTGTTGAGCGCTGCGGCGGGGATGCCGCGCGCGGTGGCAGCATCGACCTGGTCCTGCATCAGGGAGATCAGGGGAGAGACGACGAGGGTGAAGCCGTCGAGCACCAGCGCCGGGACCTGGAAGCAGATCGACTTGCCACCCCCGGTCGGGAGGACAGCGAGGGTGTCCCGGCCACTCAGGACGGAGTCGATGACTCGACGCTGGGGGGCTCGGAAGTCGGGGTAGCCGAAATGCTGTTGCAGGAGGCGCTGGGCCTGGGCCATTCGGCTGGAACGGACGCCGGCGGGTGGGTCGAGGAGGACGGGGGTGGCCATGGGGCCAGTGTAGCAGGCGGACTTGGGGGGGCGGTAACCCAAACTCTGGACAAACGAGTCAGAATTACGCGGTGTGGCATTGGTGTTTGGAAGCACAGCGGACGCGGAGCCGCGGAGAGCGCGGGGGCGCGGAGGATGGAGTGAGGGGAACTGCGGACCACTGCCAGAAGGGAGGGGTGTTTCATTGCCCTTCGGGTCAGGGCAGTGGTGGTGCTTTCTTGTCGACGAGGCGCAGAATCAGGGCGACGGCCAGCACCCCGATGGCGACCCAGACGACGGGGCGGTTCCCCGTCAGCACGCCACCGACGGCGATCAGCATGCCGACGACGCCGACGCCGACCTTCGCCTCGCGAAGGGTCACGGCAGCGCCTGCCGGGCGATGTCGGCGGGGACCGTCACTTCCATGCGCAGAAGGGCCGTGGAATAGACCTTCCCCTGGGCATCGGTCTTGAGGGAGATGGTGCCGCCGCCATCGAGCGCCCCGTGGAGCAGGAAGTTCAGGGCGTGCAGGTTGGGGAGCTCATAGCGGTCGACGCCGCTGACCTGCCCCTTGAAGTGCCGGGCGACCCGGGCCTGGGTGACCTCCTTCACCAGGATCGGGTACCACTCGGGCTGCAGCGCGATCAGCCCGACGTTGGCGGTGTCGCCCTTGTCGCCGGAGCGCGCGTGGGCGAGCCAGCGGAGCTGAATGCGTGCGGTGCCCTCCCTCGGCCGGCGCGCCGGATGGGTCGGCGGGGCGTGGGGGGCCTTCATGGCGTGGTGGGTCGCGTGCTTCCGCGGGGGGGCCGTGGCCTTCGGCTTGGCCCTGGTCCCGGACTTCTTCCTGGCCTTCACCTTGCCTGCCCGGCGTTTTGCAGTGGCCATGGTCACACCTCCAGGAGGTCGACGCGAACGTGGGACTCGATCTCGCGGCGATCGATCAGCGCGGGCCAGTAGGCGACGATCTCCTCGACCCGCGGGCGCCCGCCGGCAAAGCCGGTCACGCTGGGCGGTCCGGTGAGCACGAGGGGGGCGATCTCGCGGGTGAACCGGTCCACCGGTTCCCGGGTCCGGGCCCGGACCCCGACCCGGAGCTGCACCTCGGCCAGGTCGGCGGGCGGCGGTCCAGCCAGCGCCCCATGAGTGGCGTCAACGCCAACGTACTCGGTGAGGATCTGCTCGAACTCGAGGCCAAGATCCTTGAGGCGCCCCCGGAGGATCTTGTCGGCGACGCGGGCCTTGTCATAGGCATCGGGCCAGCTGTACACCAGCGTCCCCACCGCCTTGTAGCCGTAGAACCAGGCGATGGACACCTTGAGGAACGGGGTGCGGGGGCCACCCCGGATTCCGCTGACACGCACCTTGTCCTTCCCCGCCTGGCGGAGCTGGATGCTGGTGAAGTCGGCCACCCCATCCGGGGTGATGTAGTTGTGCGGATCGCCCATCTCGTAGACCAGCTGCTCGGTGACGGACGCCACGTTGACGACCCCACCGGTCCCGGGATGCTTGGTGACGAGGAAGGTGCCGTCCTCGGCGGCCTCGACGATCGGGAAGCCCGGGTTCTCGAGCCCCCGCACCTTGCGCCAGTCCTTGAGGAGGTTGCCCCCCGAGCTCTGGGCGCCGCATTCGATGATGTGCCCCGCGATGGTGCCCGCGGCCACCTTGTCCCAGTCCTCGAAGTCCCAGCCGAACTCGTGGAAGAGCGGCCCGAGGGTGAGGCCGGTGTCGGTCACCCGCCCGGTGATGACGATGTCGGCACCCTTGCGCAGCGCCTCGACGATCGGCGCCATGCCGAGGTAGGCGTTGGCGGCGAGCACCTCCTGCCGGAAGTCGGCGAGGGGTCGGCCGGTGTCCATGTCGGCCAGGTCATGGCCGCGGGCCAGGAGGTCGTCGAGCCGGCCCATGATGTCGTCGCCGGAGACCACCGCGATGCGGAGCTTTCGCGAGAGGCGCTGCTTGCGCGCCTCGGCGACGACTGCCTCGGCGCAACCGCGCGGATTGACGCCACCGGCATTGGTGATCACGCGGACCCCCTTGTCGGCGATGTCCGCGAGGATCCGGCCCATGAGGGGGACGAAGTCCCGGGCATACCCTGCGGAGGGGTCCCGCGACTTCTGCTTCTGCATGATCGACATGGTGACTTCGGCGAGGTAGTCGAGCATCAGGTAGTCGACATGGCCATCGCGGACCTGGCGGACCGGCGCCTCGAGCCAGTCGCCCCAGAACCCCTGCCCCGATGCCACCCGCACGATCCGACCCCTCATGGGCGCACCGCCATCATCGGGGGCGATAGGTTGACCTCGCGCGTCCAGATCCGGTCCCCAACCACCAGGGCCACCTGCCCCAGGGGCGCGAAACCGCTGGGGAGCTCCCAGGCCGGCCTCGCCAGGGCGAAGCGCCGCGTGTCGATGCCACCAGTTCCCATCGTGATCCCCATCCCTTCGGCCCCAGCGAAGAGCACCGGCTGTTCGGCGTAGAACCGGATCGTGGCGGTCAACTGCCAGTGCTCGGTGGAGCCCGGGTCGGCGAAGCCGGGCAGGAGGACGATTTCGGCATCCCGGCCGGGGCCGGGCTCGAGATCGGTGGCCAGGCGGACGGTGTGGTAGTTGAGCGGCGCCGACTCGATCAGCTGGCCGTCGGCCGCGACCAGGGCGGTGCCGAAGTCGGTGAACCGGGGCCAGTCCTCGCGCGGCATGGTGAAGTCCACCACCACGCGCCTGGCCCACTCCGGAATGCGGACCGGCACGCGGCGCAGCGCCCCACCCTGCCCGGTCAACGCGAGCCCCCGTTCCCCTCCGATCACCCCGGCATACAGCTCCCCCTC
Organism: Gemmatimonadales bacterium; assembly: GCA_048499805.1. Classification (GTDB taxonomy): domain Bacteria; phylum Gemmatimonadota; class Gemmatimonadetes; order Gemmatimonadales; family GWC2-71-9; genus JAWXBA01. The sequence continues at coordinate 51,724 of JASNZF010000007.1, forward strand.
CACGGGCGGCACCTCGAGGTTCTCCAGGGTGACGGTGACCGAGTCCCCGACCCGCGCGGCCCCGAGACGGACCGGGGAGTGGAAGACCTCGACAACGGCGGCGCCCGACTCGCCCACGCGCGCCGCGACGACCGCCTGATACACGCCACGCATGGCGTCCCGGCCATCGACCGAGAACTCGGCGGCGCCCTGGGCGAACCCCGCGGGCAGGAACGATTCGGTCCGCAGCGGCTGCCCGCCCGGCTCGAAGAACGAGCTGAAGAGCATCCGCTGGGGGCTGGTGGTGGAGATCCGGACGTCGAAGGGGCGGGCGGAATCGGCCTCAAAGAAGACCCGGCCCGCGCCCCCCGTGGTCGTGACGGTGCGGCGCACCGGCCTGGCCAGGCCCGGCTCCGGCACGACGATGGTCGTCACCAGCCGAAAGGCGGGGCCGGCGCTGGTGTCCGCCGGCCATCCCGAGACGACCCCGCTGTAGGTGCCGGGGACAGTGAGTGCCGCCGCATTCCAGCTCACCGGTATCTGCCCGGCCGCGGCGAAGCTCGCCGTCGCGGGGGCCCGCAGCCAGGGAGCGCTGCTCCGCAGCTGGAAGGTGGCGCGAGGGCTGTCGGCGGGCCGGGTGATGGCGAACCGCACCACGGTGTCCGCCGGGGATCGCAATCCCTCGCCCCGCCAGGCGGCCGTGTGGCGGGTGCCGGCCACCGCGACCTGCACATCCTCGACGGGGTGCCCTCCGGCGAGCCACAGGTGGGCGGCGACGACATCGGCCTGCCCGGTGCCCTGGTCGAGGTAGAGCGCCCCCTCGAACGGGCGCGCGGTAACCATCAGCGCCTGTTTGACGCTCCGGGCATTCGGCCAACGGCCGCCCGGCCTTGACGAGACCAGTCGCGCGGCCAGCCCGGCAACATGGGGCGATGCCATGCTGGTCCCGTTCTTGATTTCGTCCCCGGTGTTGTAGCGTGGCACGGTGGCGTAGGCGAAACCCGGCGCGACGACGTCGGGCTTGGCGGTCTCGCCACCGCGGGAGCTGAAGAAGGCGATCAGGTCGTGGCTGGGATCGGGGTCGCCACTGAAGACCGCCGGCCAGGTCGCGCCGACGGAGATCGGCCGCCGTGCAGTGGCGGGAAAGCCCTGTGTGGAGAGTCCCGGTCCATCATTGCCGGCACTGGTGACAAAGACCACCTCGGGATTCGCCGCCAGGACCGAGTCGATGATGGCATCGATCCGGGCGGTGCCCTCAGCCTCGTTGCCCACGCCGAAGCTCAGGTTGAGGACCAGGGGCAGGTTGCGCTGCCGGGCGAAGCGGATGGCGTAGTCGATCCCCTGGAGGATGCTGCCGGTAACGCTGATGCCGCCGAGGGCGTTGTTCGAGATCTTGACGCCGAGGAGCATGGCTCCCGGGGCGACCCCGTCGTAGCCCCGCTCCCCGAACATGTCGCGCCCGGCGGCGATCCCCGCGACGTGGGTGCCGTGGCTGCTCTGGTCGAAGAAGAGGTCCAGCACCGGGGGGCCGCCGGGGGCGCCATCGGCGAAGTTGACGGCGATCGTGAGCGGGGGCGGCATCCCGGGACGGTGCCAGCCAAAGGTCTCGCGGCTGGCGCCGTAGTCGCGCCAGCTCCGCTCGTCGGCCAGGGAGCCGTCGCGGTCGGTGTCGGCGAACAGGGCCCAGCCATCGCTGGCACGGGTGACGATCACCGCCAGCTGGTCGGTGTTGGTGCCATTGTCGTCGAGGTCGGCGCCGGGCATTTCCCCGAGCACCACCTCGGAGAGGGTGCCTGCATACCACGGCCCAGTGACATTGAGGGCGCGCACCCGGCCAAACCCGGCCAGGGTCGTCCCGGCCACCACGACCGAATCGCCGACCGGCTGGATCGCGGCCAGGGCGACCCGTCCCTCGCCCGAGAAGTCGCGCAGGTCGAGGACCTTGGGGTCGCCGGTGCTGGTCATCGCCAGTCCCGGCGTGCCGAGGTCGATCCCGCTGTCGAGGATGCCGATCAGGACCCCGCGGCCATCGGCGTCGGGGAAGCGCCGCGCATGCTCGACCACCCGGGTGGCGTCGAGCGCCATGAGGCCATTCTCCCGGGCGACCTCGGGAGGAGCGATCCGCTCCGGCTCGACCCGCACGGCGGGAGGGGGCAGCACCATTTCGGGCAGGTCGACCGGCACGGGGTCCACGCTGGGGGTCGGCGGGTTGAGCCTGGGGGCGCAGGCCGCGAGCGCGACGAGGAGCCAGGGAACGGGGCGTGACAGGAGCATCGGGCCTCAGCGATGGGCGTCGAGCGGGGGAAGCACGAAGGGCCCGATGTGCGGACCGGCGTAGTTCGCGACGGTGGCGAGGAGGAACTCAAGCATCTCCCGGGTCTGCTCCGGGAGGACGATCGCATCCACAAAGCCCCGCGCGGCGGCGTACCGGGCGTCGAGCTGGTGCTCGTAGTCCTCGCGCATGGCCTCGGCCGAGGCGAGGACCTCGGCGGGAGGCTCCACGCCGGCGCTCCTGGCCTTGTCCAGTGCGGTCCCGTGGACCGCCTGGACGGCGGCCTCACCCTCCATGACACCCATGCGGCCGGTGGGCCAGGACAGGATGAAGTCCGGCTCGAACCCCTGCCCCGCCATGGCGTAGTACCCGGCCCCCGAGGCGTGGTTGACGGTGAGCACCAGCTTCGGCACCGGTGCGGTGGCCATCGCCTCGACGAACCGCGCCCCGGCGCGGATGATGCCGGAATGCTCCGCGTCGGGGCCCACCATGAAGCCGCTCACATCCTGGACAAAGAGGAGCGGGATCCCCTCCCGTCCAGCGTTCTCGATGAAGAAGGCCACCTTCTCGGCGCTTTCGGTGTAGACGATCCCGCCAAACCGGGGCCGCTCCCCCGCGCGGCCCTTGATCAGGCCCCGCTGGTTGGCGATGATCGCGACCGGCCAGCCCCCGATCCGGGCGTGGCCGCAGAGCATCTCGGCGGCCAGCTCCGGCTGGAACTCGTCAATGGTGCCGCCATCGAGCAGGCAGGCGAGGACCTCCCGCATGTCGTACGAGAGCCGGTGATCCTGGGGGAGCAGCTCGTAGAGGTCCTCCGGCGGACGGGCCGGCGCGGCGCTCGCGGTCCGGGCGGCCACCGGTTCGGCCCGGGGAAGGCGCCCGATGTACTCGCGGATCCGCAGGAGGCACTCAGCATCGTTGGCGGCGCGATAGTGCGCCACGCCGCTGATGGTCGTGTGGGTGACCGCGCCACCCAGGGTCTCGCCATCGACGGTCTGGCCGGTGGCCCCCTTGACCAGGTTGGGGCCGCCGAGCCCCATGAAGCTGGTGCCCTCCACCATGAAGATCACGTCGGAGAGGGCGGGCAGGTACGCGCCTCCCGCCACGCAGCTGCCCATCACGGCGGCGATCTGCGGCACCCGGAGGTAGCGCCGCATGATCGAGTTGTAGTAGAACAGGCGGGCGGCGCCGTACTGGCCGGGAAAGACCCCCTCCTGATACGGGAGGTTCACCCCGCCGCTGTCCACCAGGTAGATGATGGGGATCCGCTGCCGCATGGCGACTTCCTGGGCGCGGAGCATCTTGGTGATCGTCTCGGGCCACCAGCTTCCGGCCTTCACGGTGGCGTCGTTCGCCACCACCACCACCTCGCGCCCCCAGACCCGGCCGATCCCCGTGATCACCCCGGCGGCCGGTGCCTGCCCGTCATAGCGATCATGCGCCACCAGGAGGCCGATTTCCAACCACGGCGCCCCGGGATCGAGCAGCCCGGCGACCCGCTCGCGGGGGCTGAGCTTGCCCTGCGCGTGCATCCGGGCCACCCGCTCCGCGCCCCCACCCTCGCGCAGGCGCTCGGCAAGACTGAGCACCTCGTTGGCCATGGCGCGGAGCCTGGGGGTGCGATCCTCCGCGGCGGGTTGGCGGGCCACCGTGGTCAGCTGGTCACGTGGGTCGCCGCCCACTCGCGGATGTACGCGACCAGGTCGCCGGTGACGGTCCCGGGGCCGAACAGCCGGCCCACCCCAAGGGCGGCCAGCGCCTCCATGTCCTCGGCGGGGATGATGCCGCCACCGGTGAGGAGGATGTCGGGCCGACCGGCGTCGACGAGCAGCTGGCGGACCCGGGGAAAGAGGGTCATGTGGGCGCCGGAAAGGATCGAGAGGCCGACGACGTCCACATCCTCCTGCACGGCGGCGGAGGCGATCATCTCCGGGGTCTGGTGGAGGCCGGTGTAGATGACCTCCATCCCCGCGTCGCGCAGGGCTGCGGCCACCACCTTGGCCCCACGATCGTGGCCGTCCAGTCCGGGCTTCGCCACGAGCACCCGGATCGGGCGGACGGGGCGGTCAGGGTCGGTCATCAGGAGGTCCTCACTTGAAGCGGAGCAGGCCGGCAAGCCCGTCCACCTGTTCGGCGGACTCGGCATCATAGACCACGTCGAGGGTCAGGCGCTGGCGGAGCGCCTCCTCAATGGCATCGTCGATCACGTCGAGGACCGGCTCGCCGCCGCCCTCGAGCCGGCATTCGCGCTCGGTGACGGCGAGGCGGCCCGTGTCCCGGCACCGGAAGCCGGGCACCGTGGCGTCGGGCCGCACCAGCAGGGTGCGCACCTTGCCGTGGGCCAGCGCCCGAAGGGTGGCGCCGACCCCATTGACGGCCCAGCCGGTGGGCTCCTTCTCGCGCAGTTCCGCCACCCACTGCCGCTCCTGCGCGCGTTCATGGACTTCGCAGGCCTCGAGGGTGGCGGCGTGCACCTCCGGCGCCTTGAGGAGCTTCGGGCTGAGCTTGACCGTGCCGATGACCCTGGCGGCGAGGTACGGGTGCAGGAACGGGACCACCGCCCCGGCCTCGACGCCGGGCGCCGCGAGGATGATGCCCCGCTTCGGCGTGGCGCGGTCGAGTTCGAAGAGCTTGTCGGCGATGGCAGCATAGTGGCGCTGCTTCTCCTCGCGGATCCGGCCGCGCCAGCCGTGCTCGCCGACGCCCGGCGCGTCCCCCCGCTGGGCGTGGAACCGCTTGCCGCGCACCTCGTTTCCGGTCAACTCAGCGATCCTGCGGGCCTCGAAGGCGGTGACCTCCCAGATCTGGGCACTGGTACGGTCGAGCACCACGGTGAGGTAGCTGCCCATCTCCTCCTCGAGCGCGGCGAGCTCACCGACCAGGGCGGTCCGCTCCACGGCGAGCCGGCTGCGGTAGACCCGCGGCAGGGGGATCGTCTCGAAGAGCTTGTGGCCGGCGGAGGCGAAGACCGCCACTCCCTGGGCGCCGGGCAGGTTGCTGACCTTCTCGAGGTGGGCCTGGATCCGGGCCAGGTCGGCGAGCACCGCCTCGTGTTCCGTCCGGTCGAGCCCGAGCCGCGCGAGGCCCTGCTCCGCCGCCCGGATCCGGTTCTTGACCTTGATGCGGTACTTCCCGTTGGACCGGTCCCGGGGCTCGAGCTTGAGGTAGCAGCTCACGATCGGGTGCATCCCGCCGGAGAGCCGCGCGAGCTTCTGCAGCTGCTTCTGGATGACGCTTGGAGAGGACACGGACACGCCTTTCGGTTGGCTCAGAAGAATACCGGTTCGCGATAGGCGCCGTAGACGCGCTCCAGCACCTCGCGGATCTCGTAGAGGGTGCAGTACGCCCGGGCACAGTCGAGCATCGCCGGGATGAGGTTGCGATCCTCGCGCGCCGCGGCGTCCAGCGCGACCAGACACTGCTCGGCACGGCCAGCGTCGCGGGTCGCGCGGAGGCGGGCCAGCCGCTCGCGCTGGCTCTGATCAGCGGCGTCGCCGATCTTGAGGATCGCGACGTCGGCCTCGGCGGCCTCCTCGAAGGCGTTGACGCCCACGATGGTCCGGCGGCCGGACTCGAGCTCCGCCTGGAACCGCATGGCCGACTCCGAGATCTGCCGCTGAATCCAGCCGGCCTCGACCGCCGCGACCACCCCGCCCTGCGCCTCGATCTGCCGAAAGATCTCCTCGGCCTCGGCCTCGAGCCGGTCGGTGAGGGCCTCGAGGTACCAGGACCCACCCAGCGGGTCCGCGACATTGGCGACCCCGGTCTCGTAGGCGAGCACCTGCTGGGTTCGGAGGGCGATGCGGACCGACTCCTCGGTGGGGAGGGCCAGGGTCTCGTCGAAGGCGTTGGTGTGGAGCGACTGGGTCCCGCCGAGGACGGCCGCCAGCGCCTGGTAGGCGACACGCACGACGTTGTTGTGCGGCTGCTGGGCGGTGAGGGAGACCCCGGCCGTCTGGCAGTGGAACCGCATCTTCCAGCTGCGCTCGTCGGTGGCGCCATAGCGCTCGCGGAGGTGGCGGGCCCAGATCCGCCGGGCGGCCCGCATCTTGGCGATCTCCTCGAAGAACTCGCTGTGTACGTCCCAGAAGAAGGAGAGCCGGGGCGCGAACTGGTCCACCGGCAGCCCGCGGGCAAGTCCGTGCTCCACGTACGAGAAGCCATTGGCCAGGGTGAAGGCCAGCTCCTGGGCCGCGGTGGCGCCGGCCTCGCGGATGTGGTAGCCCGAGATCGAGATCGTGTTCCACTTGGGGGTGTGGGTGGAGGCCCACTCGAACATGTCCACGATGATCTTGAGCGCCGGCTCCGGCGGAAAGATCCAGGCGTGCTGCGACTGGTACTCCTTGAGGATGTCGTTCTGGACCGTCCCCTGGAGCGCCGCGATCGGCACCCCCTGCTTCTCCGCAGCCGCGACGTAGAAGCAGAAGAGGATCGCCGCCGGGCCGTTGATCGTCATCGAGGTGGAGACCTGGTCCAGCGGGATCCCCGCGAAGAGGTCCTCCATGTCCTGCAGGCTGCTGATCGCCACCCCGCACTTGCCCACCTCGCCCTCGGAGCGGGGGTGATCCGAGTCATACCCCATGAGGGTCGGGAAGTCGAAGGCGACGGAAAGGCCGGTCTGGCCGCGCTCCAGCAGGAACTTGTACCGGCGGTTGGTGTCCTCGGCGGTGCCGAAGCCGGCGAACTGGCGCATCGTCCAGAGCTTGCCCCGGTACATCGACGGGTGGACGCCCCGGGTATAGGGGTAGTTGCCCGGCAGTCCCAGCCGGGCCAGCGCCGCCTCCGGGGCGTCGAGCGGCGAGTAGACCGGCTCGACCTCGAGCCCGGAGATGGTCGAGAAGTCGGTGTCCTCGCGCAGCGGCTGGCGGGCGTAGACCGCTCGCCAGGCCGCGACCTCGGCCCGCAGGCGCTGCAGTTCCTCCTGGTTCCCGCTCATACCCTGGCTCCTTCCCGTAAGCCCTGGACGATCTCGGCCGCGAGATCGTAGGGACTGAGATGTGCATTGGCTACCGCATCGATCCGGGCGGCGATCTGGTCCTCGGCGCGCGCCTCACCCCACACCCAGCGCCGCACGGCGCGATCCACCACCGCCCGGGTCCGGCGGGCCAGGCGGAGCCGGCGGCGCTCGGCGAGGACCCCATGCTCCGTCATCCAGTCGCGATGGCCCCCCAGCCCCTCCACCACGGCATCCATCCCCTCTCCCTTGACCGCCGTGGTCAGCAGGACCGGGTGCTTCCAGACGGCGGGGTCCTCCGGCTGCAACGCCGGCTTGCCCCTGGCCTCATGCTGCACCCCGTGATGTGCCGGGATCCTGGTGAAGGCATTGCCGCGGCGGATCCCGAGGGTGATCTCGATCTCCCGTGCGAGGCGTTCCGCACCCGGCCGATCGGCCTTGTTGATGACGAAGAGGTCGGCGATCTCCATCACCCCGGACTTGAGGGCCTGGATCCCGTCCCCCGACTCCGGCACGAGCAGCAGGACGGTGGTATCGGCCATGGTGGCGACATCGAGCTCGGACTGCCCGACCCCGACCGTCTCGATCAGGATCCGGTCGAACCCGCCGGCATCGAGGACATCGCAGACCTCGCCGGTGCTGGTCGCGAGCCCGCCCAGCGAGCCGCGCGTGGCCATGGAGCGGATGAAGACGCCGGGATCGAGGGCCACCGATTCCATCCGGATCCGGTCGCCGAGGAGGGCCCCGCCGTTGAAGGGGCTGGAGGGATCCACCGCCACCACCGCGACCCGCTCACCCCGGTCCCGAAAGCGCCGGACCAGTTGCTCGGTGACGGTGCTCTTGCCCGCCCCCGGCGGGCCGGTCAGGCCGATCCGCTGGGCACGCCCCAGATGGGGATGCAAGGCGGCCAGGAGCGCCTCGAAGCCGGGGCGACCGTTCTCGACGATGGACACCGCCCGGGCCAGCTGGGCGGTCTGGCCCGCAACCACGTCCGTGACCAGCCGGGCAGTGTCCATGCCTGAAAAATCACCCGGCGCGCGACCGAGGGCAAGTTGTGGCGCCAGAAGGGAATAGGCGCCCCGGGGCTAGAGCAGGAGCAGTCCGGCGAGCCCGAGCAGGAGGGCGAAGCCCACCATGTCGGTAAAGGTGGTGACGAAGACCGAGCTGGCGATGGCGGGGTCGACCCCGATCCGGTGGAGCAGAATCGGGATGAAGGCCCCGGCGAACCCCGCCACGCAGAGATTGCCGCTCATCGCCAGGAAGACCACCAACCCGAACCTGGGAGAGAGACCGGCCACGACCGCGACCAGCCCGGCGACGACGGCGACCGCCAGGCCGTTGGTGAGCCCGACGAGGAGTTCCTTGGTCACGACCTGGAAGCGCTGCCGGGCCGGGATGAGGCCGAGTGCCAACCGGCGGATGGTGACGGCGAGGGCCTGGGTGCCGGTGTTGCCGCCCATCCCCGCAATGACGGGCATGAAGATGGCCAGGGACACCAGCCGGGTCAGGGTGTCCTCGAAGTAGACCACGACGCTCGCGGCCAGGAAGGCGGTGACCAGGTTGAGAAAGAGCCACGGCAGCCGACTCCGGACCGCCCCACGCCAGCTGGCGGCGAGTTCCTCGTCGGCCGAGACGCCGCCGAAGCGCAGGAGGTCCTCGGTTGCCTCCTCCTCCGCCACGTCGGTGACGTCGTCGAAGGTGATCCGCCCGAGCAGGCGGCCCTCGGCATCCACCACGCCGATCGCCGGCACGTTGTAGCGCGCCATGAGCCGGGCGACCTGCTCCTGGTCCTCGGTCGGGAGCACGGTGACCTCGGGCTCATCCATGACCTCGCGGATGCGACGGTCCGGTGCGGCCAGGACGAGGGCCTTGAACGAGAGGATCCCCACCAGGCGATGGTCGGCATCGACGACGAAGACCTGGTGGAAGTCATCGACCTGCTCCGCCTGCTGCCGGACGGCGGCCAGGGTCTCGGCGGACGAGGCATGATCGAGGACCGTGACCACCTGGGTGGTCATCAGGCCGCCGGCCGACTCCTCGTCGTAGCGGAGGAGGTGCTCGACATTCTCGCGGTCCTCGACCGCGGCGAGGATGCGGAGCTGGTCTTCGGGCTCCATGTCGCCGAGCAGGTCGGCGGCATCGTCGTCCTCGAGCTCCTCGACGATGTCGGCCGCGGTCTCGGCGTCGAGCGCGGCAAGCACCTCCTCGGCGTGGGCCTCCTCGGGCATCTCGACCATCGCCTCGCCCGAGAGCGAAGGCGGGAGGAGGCGGACGACCTGGAGCCGTTCGTCCTCGTCGAGGGCGGCGAGGATGTCGCCGAGGTCCACCGGCTCGAGGTCGTGGGCCAGGCGGATGAAGTCGTCGAACCGGCCCGCACGGGCCAGTTCCACCATGCCGTCGAGGGTCGGGACCCCGGCGCTCACCGGTCCACCGGGCCCAGGGTCACGGTGACAGGGGGACGGCGCCGCACGATCACCCGCTCCACGCGGAAGGGCGTGGCGGTGATCACGTCCACCTCGAGGGTGCCGAGCCGGAACCGCTCGCCAGCCAGCGGAATGCGTCCGACCTGCTCGACCAGCCGCCCGGCCAGGGAGACGGCATGGCCGGGCGGGAACTCGACGCCCAATTCCTCCTCGATCTCGTCGACCGGCGTGGCCCCCTCCACCTCGAGCAGGTCGGGCCCGGGCGAGGGCTGGACCGAGGCGGCCGCGTCCTCGTCGAAGATCTCGCCGACCATGAGCTCGAGGAGGTCCTCGAGGGTGACGAGGCCGAGGGTCCCGCCAAACTCGTCGATCACCACCGTCATGTGGCGGCGCTCGCGCTGCATGTCCACGAGGAGGTCGGCACAGGAGCGACCCTCGGGGGCGAGTGCCACCGGCCGAATCGGGAGCGGATCGCCGGGCTGGAGGCGGAAGAGGTCGAAGGCGTGGATCATCCCCACCACCTCATCGAGGTTGCCCCGGTAGACCGGCAACCGGGTGTACCCGCTCTCGCGGAAGGTGTGGCGGATTTCGGACAGCCCGGTGTCCTCGGCGACGGCGACCACCTCGGTGCGCGGCGTCATCACCTCGCGCACCTTTCGTTCCGCAAAGGCCATCACCCCGCCGATCGTCACCAGCTCCTCGTCGGCGGGCAGCCCGGTCTGCGCGCTGCCGCGCCAGATGCTCCGGAGATCGGTGGCCGGCATCCCCTCCCGGCTGGGAAGGAGCACCCCGACCACGCGCCCCCAGGGCCGGATGATCGGGCCCAGGGTGGCAGCGATCGCCTCGGCCCGGGCGGGGGTGAGCCAGCGAGGAAGCATGAAGCCGCTGAACAGGATGGCGGGAACCACGCCGAGCACCAGCAGGAGGGCCAGCTGGAGGACAGAGGTGCCGGCGACCAGGGCGGTCAGCACCGCCCCGATCAGGATCACGGCGAGGGAGGTGGTGACCGCGGCCGCGGCGAGGTCGCGCTCGACATCCTCGAGCCACGCCAGCGACTCGGTGCCGCCGCGCAGTCGCCGTGAGACCGCTTCCGCGAGGGCCGCGCGGCTGGTCAGCAGCAGCGCAGCCTGCGCGGTGGCGCCGAACAGGGCCAGCGCCAGCGCGAGGGCGAAGAGCAGCCAGATCATGCCTCCACCCCGGGCGGGTGGACGTCCGCCTCGATCGCATGGACCAGGACCCGGCGCACCCGGCGGCGTACCACCTGCTCGACCCGGAGCCGATACCCCGCGATCTCCACCGCATCGCCCGGCCGGGCCACCCGTCCGAGCAGCGCCTGGACCAGCCCGCCGACGGTGTTCACGTCCTCGCGATCGAACTCGACCTGCAACGACGCCTCGAGCTCGGAGAGCGCCACGCCACCCTGGACCAGCCACTGCCCCGGGGCCACCGACTCGATCGGCTCGGTCTCCTCGAGGTCGTACTCGTCCTGGATCTCGCCGACGATCTGCTCGACGATGTCCTCCAGGGTGACCAGGCCGGCGGTGCCGCCAAACTCGTCCACCACCACCATCAGGTGGCTGGGTCCATGCTGGAAGTCGCGCAGCTGGTGCCGGAGGGACTTCGCCTCGGGCACGAACTGGGCGGGGCGGATCAGGGTCCGCCAGAAATCGGGGGCGGTGTCGGGCTCGAGCGCGGCCAGGCAGTCCTTGGCATAGAGCACCCCGACCACCGAGTCAGGGTCGTCGTCCACCACCAGGAGGCGCGAATGGCGGGCCCGCTTGAAGACCGCCATGACGTCGGCGGTCGAGGCGGTCACGTCCACCGAGGCAATGTCGATCCGGGGAGTCATCACCTCGGCGACGGTCATGTCGCCCAGGGCGAAGACGCCGTGCAGCATCTCGCGATCGACCGCTGCGGTGAGGGTGGCCGGGCGGGCCCGCTTGCCGCGGTCGGCGAAGGCCACCAGGGCCATCAGGGGCCGAAACACCGCCAGGGTGGGCTGGGCGAGCCGCCGGGCCACCGGGACCGTTTCCGGGGCCAGCACCGCGAGCAGGCGCGGGAGGAGGTCGCCCAGGACCCAGAGGAGTCCCACGATCATGACCAGGCGGAGCCAGGCGCCGGCGGCGGGCCACGCCCACCAGGTCCCCACGAATGACGCCAGCGAGGCGGCGAGGACGAGGAGGGCAAGGTGCACGACGTGCAGCACCCGGGGCGCCGCGAGTGAGGCCCAGTCTCCCCCGACTTCCGTCGCCAGGACGCGCGGCAGCTCCGCCTCGCCCTGGGCGGCCAGCGCCACGAGCCCCGCCCAGAGGGCGAACCCGGAGGCGACCAGCAGGGCCCCAAGCTGGAGCGCCTCGGTCATGTGAGCCGGGCCACGTAGGATTCCTGCCGGGCCCACATCGGCGAGGCCAGCCGACCGTCGAGGTCTCCCGGATGGTCCCACCCGAGGAGGTGGAGGGTGCCATGGACCAGCAGCCGGACCAGTTCCTGGCGCAACGAAATCCGGTGCCGGCGGGCGGAACGGGCGGCCACCCAGGGGCAGAGGTAGAGGTCTCCCACCAGTCCTCCGGTCGGCGCCGGGAGGGCATAGGCAATGACGTCGGTCGGGCGGTCGTGCCCGAGGGCCGAAGCGTTGAGCCGCCGCATGGCATCGCGCCCGAGGAAGGTCACCGAGACCTCCGCCCGGCGGCGCTCGCCCCGCAACACCGCCGCCACCACCCGGCGCACGTCGGCATCGGACAGCGGGCGCAGGTGGCCGCCGACCTGGATCGCGGTCTCGGACATAGCGGCGGCATCGTTCACCCGGTCTGGTCTTCGGCGTACGCCCGGATGATCTCCTTCACGAGCCGGTGGCGCACCACGTCCGCCTCGGTCAGGTACTGGAAGGCGACCCCGTCGATCCCGGGAAGGATCCGCTCGATCTGGATCAACCCGGAGTCCTCGCGGTGCGGCAGGTCGATCTGGGTCTTGTCGCCGGTGACCACGACCTTGCTGTTCACGCCGAGCCGGGTGAGGAACATCTTCATCTGGGCCCCGGTGGCGTTCTGGGCCTCGTCGAGGATGATGAACGCGTCGGAGAGGGTGCGCCCCCGCATGTAGGCCAGCGGGGCGATCTCGATGGTCCGGGTCTCGATGGCGCGCTGGACCCGGTCCGGGGGCATCATGTCCTCGAGGGCGTCGTACAGCGGTCGCAGGTAGGGATCGACCTTGGCCTGGAGGTCGCCGGGGAGGAACCCCAGCGATTCCCCGGCCTCGACCGCCGGCCGCGCCAGGACGATCCGCCGCACTCGCTTGCGGGCGAGCGCCTGCACCGCGGTGGCCACGGCGAGGTAGGTCTTGCCGGTACCCGCCGGCCCGATCCCGATGACGATGTCGTGCGACGCGATGACGCCGAGGTACTCCCGCTGTGCGGCAGTCTTGGGGACGATCGCCTTGCGCAGTCCCGGCAGGACGATCTTGCCGTCGCCGCTGCCGTTGGCGAGCTCGGGAGGCGGCCCGTCGGTGGCCAGGCGGAGGACATCCTCCGGGGTGACCGCCTCGCCAATCCGGGCGAGGTCGATCATCCCCTGCACCACCGGGGTGGCCCGCTCGAGCTGCTCGACGGTGCCGTGGAGGGTCAGCGCGTCGCCGCGCAGGCTGGCCCGCACCCCGAGGACCCGCTGCAGCTCGGTGATGTTCAGGTCGTTGACGCCGGCAAGGAGCAGGGCGTCCGCCCCCTCGATGGAGAGCTTGTTGGCGGCGTCGTCGGTCATGACTCCCCACTTCCCGTCAGGCCAAGGTCACGCAGGTCGGCGGCATCCACCACGGTGGGCGCCCCCTCGAAGAGGGCGCGCTGGGCGGTGGTCTTGGGGAAGGCGATCACGTCGCGCAGCGACGGCGCCCCCGAGAGCAGCATAACGATCCGGTCCATCCCAAACGCGAACCCCCCGTGCGGAGGAGCGCCGGCGCGGAGCCCCTCGAGCAGGAACCCGAAGCGCTGGCGCGCCACCTCGGGGGTGAGCCCAAGGAGGCCGAAGACCTGCTCCTGGATGGCCGGGTCGGCGATGCGCAGGCTCCCGCCTCCGAGCTCGGTGCCGTTGAGGACCATGTCGTAGGCCAACGCCCGGGCCTGTTCTGGCCGGCTCGCCAGGAGGTGCAGGTCGTCCGGGTGTGGAGCGGTGAACGGGTGGTTCACCGCATCGAGGCGTCCGGTGGCCGGATCGTGGTGGAAGAGCGGGAAATCGATGATCCAGACGAACCGGTTCACCCCCGCTGGGATCAAGCCCATCCGTTCCGCCACCTCGTGGCGGGTGCGGTCGAGCGACGGGCTGCTGACGGCGTCGGGGCCGGCCACCAGCAGGCAGAGATCGCCATCCACGAGGCCGAGCCGGGCGGCGGCATCGGCCGGGAGGAACTTGGCGGGGCCGCCCTCGAGCGCCCCGCCGGCACACTTGAGGCGAATCAGCCCCTTGGCGCCGAGCGTCCTGGCAGCGGTCTCGACCTCGTCCACCTGCTTGCGGCTCAGGCTGGCGCCCCCCGGGACCCGGATGCCACGGACCCTTCCCCCGGCCGCCATCGCGTCCCGGGTGATGGCGAAGTCGGCCCCGGCGAAGACCGCGCTGGCATCGAAGAGCTCGAGCCCGAACCGGAGGTCGGGCTTGTCGCTGCCATACCGCTCCATCGCCTCGGCGTAGGCCATACGTGGGATCGGCGTCTCGATGTCCTGCCCCGCCGCCTGCCAGAGGGTCCGAACGAGCCCCTCGCCATAGCCCAGGATGTCCTCGAGGCCCACGAATGAGGCCTCCATGTCGATCTGGGTGAACTCGGGCTGGCGGTCGGCGCGAAGATCCTCGTCGCGGAAGCACCGGGCAATCTGGATGTAGCGGTCGAGCCCGGCCACCATCAACAACTGCTTGTACAGCTGCGGCGACTGGGGCAGCGCGAAGAACTCGCCCCGGTGCACCCGACTGGGCACGAGGTAGTCGCGGGCGCCCTCCGGAGTGGGCTTGGTGAGGATCGGGGTCTCGATCTCGAGGAAGCCCAGGTCGTCGAAGTAGCGGCGGGTGGCCTGCATCAACCGGTGCCGCAGGATCATGTTGGCCTGCAACTCGGGCCGCCGGAGGTCCAGCACCCGGTGGCGGAGGCGCAATTCCTCGGCCGGAAGCTCGGCGCCCTCGCGAAGGGAGACCGGAATCACCGGTGTGTCGGCTGGTCCGACCACGGTCAGGGCATCAACCTGGACCTCGACCTCATGGGAGTGCATGGTTTCGTCCCGGGCCGGGTTCGGCCGCAACGCCACCACACCCTCGACCAGGATGACCGACTCGACTCCCGGTTCCGCCGACCGGGCAAGCACGTCCTGAGGGGTCCACCGCGGGTCGCAGGAGAGCTGGACCAGGCCGTCCCGGTCTCGCAGGTCGATGAAGACCAACCCTCCGAGGTCCCGTCGGCGGTGGATCCAGCCGCCGAGTCGCACCCGCTGTCCCACCATCGAGGCATCGAGGGAGCCGCAGCGGTGGGTCCGGAGCTGGGTCGCGGCAGTGAGGTCATTCCGGGAGTCGGTCGGGGCGAGGGCCATGCCGCAAACGTAATTCCCGCGCCGAGAGGCAGCAAATGATTATCGTTCACCGGAGCCCGCCCTCCCGGCGCGATTCCGCCCCGGATCCCGGCCGGTCGCCTCGGCAGCCGCCTCCCCCACCCGACCGGCGGTGGGTCCTGGCCATCGACCGTCCTGACCGGATCCAGGCCTGGGCGGTGCACCGAGGTGCGGGCCGGGACCAGGGGATGGGGGCTTGAGTCCGGACCGGTGCGGCGGGCACGGCAGGCGGGGCGACCGACGACGCTGGAGCTGGTACCATCACGGAGGGTGCATGGCCTCGCGCAGAACGTTCATCTCCTCGGCCACCGCTGCGCTGGCGACGACGGCCTACGCCCCCTGGCTCCCCCGGCGCGCCGCGCAGGACCTGATCATCCGGGGCGGGACCCTCTTTGATGGCAGCGGGGCGGCCGGGGTGGAGATGGACCTCGCGGTCACGGGCGGCCGGATCACGGCCATCGCGCGGCGGATCGAGGACACGGGTGCCATTGAGATCGACGCCCGCGGCATGGCGGTGGCACCGGGGTTCATCGACATCCACTCCCATGGCGACGCGACGATGGAAACCGACCCGCGCCAGGAGTCGCTGGTCCGGCAGGGGCTCACCACCATCGTCGTGGGACAGGACGGGAGCTCGCGTGGACTCGGCGTGGGTCGCGCCGGGGACGCATTCGGCGGTGTGATGGCGGCGATCGACCGGCTCCAGCCGAGCGTCAATGTGGCGAGCATGATCGGACTGGGGAGCGTGCGCGGAGCGGTGGTGGGCCTGGACGATCGCCCGGCCACGGAGGCGGAGCTGGCCCGGATGGTGGCCCTGGTGGAGTCGGCGGTAGCCGAGGGTGCCTGCGGGGCATCCAGCGGGCTCGAGTACACCCCTGGCGCCTTCGCCTCACCAGCCGAGCTGACCGCCCTCTGCCGGCCCCTCGCGGCGCGTCGGCTGTGCTACTCCACCCACATGCGCAACGAGGACGACCGGCTGCTCGAGGCGATTGACGAGTCGATGGCCGTTGCCACCGGGGCCGGCTGCCCGCTCCAGATCGCGCACCTCAAGACCCAGGGCCCGCGCAACTGGGGCAAGCTCGATGACGCCTTCGCCCGGATCGTGTCCGCCCGGCAACGCGGCCTCGACGTCACCTTCGACCGCTACCCCTACATCGCGTACCAGACCGGACTCACCAGCCTCTTCCCGGTGTGGAGCCGCGACGGTGGCACGGCCGCCTTCCTGGCCCGCCTGGACAACCCCGCGATCCGGGAGCGGATCCGCGCCGATGTGCTGGCCAAAGTGGACCTCATCGGCGGGTGGGACAATGTCCAGATCGCCAGCGTGAGTGCCGCGGCCGATCGTGCCGCCCCGGGGCGGCGGCTGGGGGCACACGCCCAGGCCACCGGGCAGGAACCGTTCGACGCGGCCGTCGGGTTGCTCCAGCGCAACGGGGGCAACGTGGGAATGGTGGGCTTCGCCATGAGCGAGGAGAACCTCGATCGGATCCTGGCCCACCCGGCGGGGATGGTCTGCAGCGATGGCGGGGCCTTCGCCGTCGACGGCCCGACCCGACGCGGCAGCCCCCACCCGCGGGGTGCCGGTTCGTTCCCGCGGGTCCTGGCGCGGTATGTCCGCGAACGGCGGGCGCTGACCCTCCCGCAGGCGATCCACAAGATGACCGCGATGCCGGCCGCCCGCGCCCGGCTGATGGATCGCGGACGGCTGGCCGTCGGCCTGGCCGGGGACGTGGTCGTGTTCGATGCCGATCGGGTGACCGATACCGCCACCTATGCCGACCCCTTTGCCTATCCCACCGGTATCGCCCTGGTGGTGGTCAACGGAGCCATCGCGCTGCGGGATGGGGAACGGGGTGCGCGCCGGACGGGGCGCGCCCTGCGCGCGGGATAGCCCGCACCGCAGGCCCCGGGCTCACTCCCGGCCGCGACCGCCACGACTGCCGCCCCCGCCGAAGGCCCAGGAGACATTCACCGTCATGCTCCGGGTGGTCACCCGGCTTCTCCCGGTCTGGATGACGGAGGGATCGGTCAACTGCTGGGTGGTCTTGCGCAGCTCGAATGGATCCTGGACGTTGACCGAGATGGAGGTCCGGTTGTCCATCAGCCGGTAGCGCATGCTGAAGTCGGCGCGCCACTGCCCGGAGGTGCTGCCCTGCACCAATTCGCGCCCGGGCTGGTACCCGAACGATCCCGACCCGGTGATCCCCGAGACGATGGTGCCGTCCAGGTTGGCCCCCACCGACCAGTAGATGTCCCCATCCGCCGGGCTCGGCCCCCGCGGGCTGCCGGTGATGGTGCTGCGGCTGGTGCTCATGTTGACCCGGGCCCGCCAGCCCGCAATCCGCGGCAGGCCATAGTTGAACGAGGTCCCGATCCGCGTGCGCGAGGTCAGGTTGTCCCAGGTGGTGGTGGAAATGCCGTCGGCATCGACCGTGGTGATCCGCTCCCAGCCATCGTTGGTCCGGTTCCAGTAGGGGCCCACGGAGAGCTGGCCGAGGGCGCCGCTCCAGGAGAACGACGCCACGACGCTGTGGGTGGTGGAGGACTCGATGTCCGGGTTGCCGACCGAGCGGTTGAGTGGATCGGTGGATCGGTCGGTGGGGTCGAGGACCGAGACACCAGGCCGACTGACCCGCTGGGAGTACCCCAGCCGCACGCCGGTCCGTGTCCCCGGGGACCAGCTCAAGTTCAGGCTGGGATAGATCCGACCCTCGTTGCGCACCAGATCGGCCCCCGACGGCAGCACGATGTCACTTCCCACCCACTCCCCCCGCAGCCCAGCGACCAGGCCGAACTTGCCGAACCGGCGCTGCAACGAGAGGTACCCGGTCCCGATCCGCTGGATCCGCGAGACGCGCCGGTCCTCCTGCTCGTCGGGCACGGTGGCGCCAAACTCCTCGAAGAAGTTGGTCTGCTGGTCCTCTCGGGATGCGTTGCGCCGGAACGAGGTCCCCACCTCAACGCGGCCCTCGGTACCGAGCGGGCGCCGGTAGTCGGCCTCGAAGCCGACCGCGTCGCCGTGGTCGCTGCTCTCCCGCCGGGTGAGCCAGGCGGGGAGCAACTCGTCGCCCAGGTATTGCGGCTCGGTCGAGATCTCGTCGCGGGTGTCGTTCCGGTTGTCGTTGAACTGGCCGGTCAGCTGAACCTCGAAGGTGTGGCGATTCGGGACCCACGAGTAGCTGTAGCCCAGCAGGCCATTGGCGGAGCCGCCCGTACCGTCGGTCGTCGCCAGCCGGGCATACTCCAGGGTGGGATCCTGGAGGGCATCGAGATGGCTGGTCTCGGTCCGGCCATCGCGGCCGCTGCCGTTGAGGTCGCCGGAGATCCGGGTCCAGAACCGGGATTCCTTGGTGGGCTCGTAGCGAATGTCGATCGAGGCGCCGCCCGACTTGCTGTCCCGAAAGGAGCGGTTGTCCTGCTGCAGGTAGGTGATGGGGTCCGCGAGCAGGTTCTGCCGCAGGGTGAAGTCGGAGGACTCGGAGTCGCTCCAGCGGGTGTTGAGCCCGCCGGTCATGACCCACGGCCCGCGCTGCAGGGTGGCTCGCCCGCTGCCGGTTCGCTGGCCACGGGTCCCCCCCGCAAGGGAGAGCGATCCGGTGATCCCGAGTTCCACCCCCTCCTTGAGGACGATGTTGATGATCCCGGCTTCGCCCTCGGCGCCGAACCGCGCGGAGGGGACATCGATCGTCTCGATCCGCTCGATCTGGTTGGCGGGAAACTGCTCCAGGAATACTGCCAGGGAGACGCCCGTGAACGGCGCCGGGCGGCCATTGATATAGATGGCCGGGGTGGCGCCGCGGAGCTTGATGGAACCGTCGATCTCCACCGTCAAGTCGGGAATGCTCCGCATCGCGTCGGTCACCACACCACCCTCGGCGCCAGTCAGGGCCTCCACCAGGTACCCGGTGCGATCGGGCTCGAACTGGACGTCCGGCCGCTCGACGGTCACGACCACCGCCTCCAACTGCACGGCGGTCTCCTGCAACGTGATTCGGCCGAGGTCGCGGATCTGCCCGGGCGCCACGGTGAACTCGGGGGTGCGGCTCGGGCCGAACCCGATCCGGCGGATGAAGAGGTGGTAGCTGCCGTCCACCACGCCCTCGATCAGGAAGCTGCCCATCGGGCCGCTCTGGACGCTCCGGACCACCGTCGAGTCGCGGGCGCGGAGTTCCACCACCGCCTGGGTCACCGGAACCGCCTCGGCCGAGACGACCAGGCCACGCACGGTCGCCCCTCCGGTCCGTGCCTGGGCCCAGCTCGCGAGCGGCGCCAGCATCAGCAGCAGCACGGCGCCCGCCGCGCCCTTTCCCATTCGATCCACGGACCAATCCCGTTCCGGAGGAGGAAAAACAACGGGCCGGCCACCCCAGGCCAGGCCCGACCTACCTATCCATACGGGATTGGATACCGCAAACGTTGAATGCGTTCGCCCGCGCCAGGGGCGGGAGGTGAGGCACTATCTTTCAGTGATGCACCTGCCCCCCCTGGGACCCGACCGGCCGTGAGCCCCTCCCCCATCCCACCCACCAGTCCATGAGCTCGCACCGAAGTCCCTCCGCTCCCGGCAGCGAGCGGCCGGGGGGCCGCCCCGGCTCCATCCTCCGGATGCTGGCCATGCTGCTCCTCGGTCCGGCGCTGCTCGCCGCCCAGGAACCCGGTGCGGTCCGCCTGAGCGGATACGTCCGCTCGGTCGCCACCGGCGAGGTGGTCCGGTACGCGCAGGTCCGGGTTGACGGGGAGCGGGCCGGAACCGAGAGCAACCAGGACGGGTTCTTCGTGCTCAGCATGCCGCCGGGCCGACGCGTGGTCCAGGTCCGCGCGATCGGGTATGAGCCCCGCACCGACACGCTGGAGATCTCGCAATCGCTGGTTCGCGACTTCCTGCTGAGCCCGCAGGCCTTCACGCTGGAGGAGATCTCCGTCGCGGGCCGGCGGGACACCTCGGACATCGACCCGCTGACCCCCGAGATGAGCACCCTGCGGATGGACGTGGCCACCGTCCGGTTGTTGCCGGTGGTCCTGGGCGAACTTGACCCGATCCGCTCCCTGACGCTGCTGCCCGGCGTGACCAACGTCAGCGATGCCTCGACCGGGTTCAGCGTCCGCGGGGGCACCACCGACCAGAACCTGATCCTGCTCGACGAGGCGACGATCTACAATCCGTCGCACGTCTTCGGGTTCTTCTCCGTGTTCAATGGTGATGCGATCGACGACATCAAGCTGTACAAGGGCGCCATCCCGGCGCGGTATGGTGGGCGGCTCTCCTCGGTGCTCGATGTCCGCCAGCGCGAGGGCAACGCCAACCGGTTCGAGGGCGGCGCCACGGTGGGCCTGCTCGCCAGTCGGATCGCGTACGAGGGTCCCCTGCCCGACCAGCGCGGGTCGTTCCTGGTCGCGGCCCGACGCACCTATGCCGACGTCTTCCTCAAGCTCTCGAGCGATCCCGACCTCAACCGCAATGTGGCCTATTTCTACGACCTGAATGCCAAGACCAACGTCCGGCTGGGCAACACCGGCGCGTTGCTGCTGTCGGGCTATTTCGGCCGCGACCGGTTCGAGATCGCCGAGCAGTTCCAGTCGAGCTGGGGCAATGCCTCGGGCACCCTGCGCTGGAACCAGGCGTTCGGCAGCCGCCTCTTCTCCAAGGCCACGCTGACCATCAGCGACTACGACTACAGCATCGGGTTCCTGGGCACCGGGCTCGACATCAACTGGAGCTCTCGCATCGGCAACATCGACCTCCAGGTGCTGGAAACCTGGTATGTCCGCAACGGCAGCACCGTGGAGTTCGGCGGCGAGCTGGCCCGGCACGAGGTCCGCTCGGGCACGATCCGTCCCGTGGGCGATTCGCCGGTGCAACCCCGCGATGGCAACCCGCGCCACGGCCTGGCGCCGGCCGTCCACGCCAGCCACCAGATCGAGCTGTCTCCCGGGCTGTCGCTCCAGTACGGGCTTCGGCTGGCGGGCTACCTGCGACGGGGTCCCTCCAGCATCTACCGGTACGCCAATGATGCGCCGATCACCTACAACGCCGACCTGGGCCGGTACGAACGCGGCGCGGTGATTGACAGCACCGTGCACCCGGATGGGCGGACGATTCGCTCGTTCGCCGGATTGGAGCCCCGCCTCGGGGTCCGGGTGGGACTGGCCCCCTCGACCAGCCTCAAGCTCGGCTTCTCGCGTACCCGCCAGTACCTGCACCTGATCAGCAACACCAACTCCCCCACCCCGGTCGATGTGTGGGAGCCGGTCGGCACCTATCTCGAGCCCCAGGTCTCCGACCAGCTGGCGCTCGGCCTCGCCACCACCACCGGCGGCGGAACCTACGAGCTCTCCATCGAGACGTACCTGAAGCGATTCCGGAACCTGACCGACTTCGTCGAGGGGGCCGACATCGCGCTCAACGACCGCCTCGAAACGGAGATGCTCCCGGGCAATGGCCGCGCGTGGGGGCTGGAGCTGTATGGACGCAAGCGCACCGGCCGGCTCACCGGCTGGGTGAGCTACACCCTCGGCCGATCCGAGCGCCGCGTCCCCGGGCTTGGTGCGGACGACCCGGGGATCAACAGTGGCGCGTACTACCCGTCGCCCTATGACAAGACCCATGACCTGACGGTGGTGGGCCTGTATCCCCTCAACGGCACCTGGACCGTGGGAGGGACCTTTCTCCTGACCAGCGGGCTGCCCGCCACCTTCCCGACCTCCCGGTACCAGTACGATGGCCAGGTCGTGGCGGAGTACGGACCCCGCAACGCCAACCGGCTGCCGGCCTACCACCGGCTCGACCTGAGCTTCACCCGGCAGGGGGCACGGACCCAGTGGCAGTTCGGGATCTTCAATGCCTACAATCGGTTCAATGCCCAATCGATCTCCTTCCAGCCCGCCGAGGACGATCCCCTGCGCATCGACGCGACCCAGGTCGCCATCTTCGGTATCGTTCCCAGCATCAGCTTCTCGTTCCGGTTCTAGTGCGATGACCCACCGACTCCCTCGCCTCGCCCGGATCGCCACCCTGCTCCTTGCCAGCATGGGCGCGGGCTGCACCCGGATCGTGGACCTGGACCTCGGCGACGCGCCCCGGCACCTGGTGGTCGAGGCAAGGATCGAGGCGGGAGACACCCGGCAATCCGTCATCCTGACCACCACCGACGCCTTCGGCATTGCGGGGCCGCTCCCGCCCGCCACCGGCGCCGTGGTCACCGTCACGGACAACCTCGGCATGGTCCTGCCGCTGCTGGAGGATGCCCCGGGGCGCTACCAGGCGGTCACCCCCTCGAACCAGATCCAGGCCGGCCGGACCTACACCCTGTCCATCCTGTGGGAGGGCGAGCAGTACCAGGCGACCAGCCCCGTCGTGGCCGGCCCGAAGATCGATTCGCTCTACGTGACGTTCCGGTCGGCCAGCCTCGCGGTCGGGGATTCGGGCTACCGCGCGGTGATCGACTACACCGATCCTCCGGGGGTGGCGAACCACTATTTCTGGGAGATGTTCGTGCAGGAGGAGCGGGTCACCCTGCTCGACCCGGGCACCCAATGGCGCGTCATCAGCCGCGACCGCTTCTACGATGGCCAGAAGGTGACCGGCTACCTCCCGTTCGACGAGCAGGTGGTCCTGCCCGGGCAGTTCATCCGGATCCGCCAGCTGGCCATCACCGAGGAGGCGTACCGATACTTGTTCGCCTTTTACGAACAGGCCACCGGCGGCGGCTCTCCGTTCTCCACCCCGCCGGCATCGGTACGGGGCAATGTCCGGAACCTGACCCGCCCCGAGCACCGGGCGCTGGGCTTCTTCCTCGCGGCCGAGGCCCGGTGGCGCACGTTGGTCGTTCCACCGCAGTGAGGACCTGCCCGCCCTAGCGTCAGGTCACCGGATGTGGCAGTATCCTCATGCACCTGCTCCCCTCATCCGCCCCGACCGAGGTTGTCATGCTCCGTCCCGTCCTGCTCAGCGCCCTCCTGCTCGCCGCCTGCAGCATCCAATACCGGGGGGCGCAGGCTGCCGCTCCCGACGATCACCTGGCGCACATGAGCGACGCCGACCGCATGGCACCGGCGGCCTCGCCCGTTGCGCAGGTCCGGGAATCGCAACAGGACCTGCGCTTCCCCGCCAGCAACAACGCCGCCGCCGCACGACTGGCGGCCAGCAACCGGCACGGAGAGTGGGTCACGATCGCACTGGAACCAGGCTCCACCGATTCGGTCATGGCATGGGTGGTCTACCCGGAAACCCAGCAGAAAGCCCCGGTCGTCGTGGTGGTGCACGAGATCTTCGGGCTCTCGACCTGGGTGCGGGGCGTGGCGGATCAAGTGGCGGCTGACGGGTTCATTGCCGTTGCCCCGGACTTCCTGAGCCGAGTCCGGGGCGGGCCGAGCTCGGTCGAGATCTCCGGTGACTCGGCGCGTCGCCTGATCTCCGGGGTGAACAGCGTCGAACGCAACCGGATGATCACTGCCGTGGCCAACTGGGCGATGACCCAGCCGGCCGCGACGCAGAAGTATGGGGTGATCGGCTACTGCTGGGGTGGGACCACGACCTTCATGCATGCGGTGCATGGCGGCGTGGCCGGCTTCAGCGGCGGGGTGGCGTTCTACGGTGCCCCATACATGAACCCGGGCACCCCAGCAACGGCCACGACACCCGCCGTCGCGGGCGGTCCGGCCGCCGACTCGTTGGCCAAGATCCGGGTTCCCATCATGCTGCTCAACGGCTCCAAGGACGCGCGGATCGGGGCTGCCATGCCCGCGATCGACTCGATCATGCGGGCACTCGGCAAGTCCTACGAGGGCCACAACTATGAGGGGGCGGTCCACGGCTTCCTCCGGGCCCAGGCCGACCCCAAGGCCCAGCGGGACGAGGCGGAAGAAGCGGCGAACATGGCGGCGGTGCGCGACGCCTGGCCGCGGACGGTGGCGTTCCTGAAGCGACACCTGGGGGCGTAGGATGATGCGCGGGCTGGGATGGATCCCCCTGGCGCTGGTTGCCGCCTGTAACGCTGGCTCCCGGTCCGACAGCGGCAACCTGGTGCGTGACAGCGCTGGAATCCAGATCGTGGAGAACCGCACACCCCTCCTGCCGATCGAGCAGATGTGGCGGGTCGATCCCACCCCGGTCGTTCAGGTGGGAGGCGCCGAGGCGCCAATCGAGGAGCAGCTCCACCTGGTCATGGGCGCCACCCAACTCAGCGACGGCCGGATTGCGATCGGAGACCAGGCGTCGAGCTCGATCCGGTTCTTCGGCACCGATGGGCGCCACCTCAAGGATGTTGGCCGCCGAGGTGAGGGCCCGGGGGAGTTTCGTCAGATCCTGGGTCTTGCGGCTCTGCCCGCTGACTCCCTATTCGTGGTGGATATTCGCCGGTTCCATCTGTTCACCGGGGATGGCGACATGGTAAACAGCCATTCTCCCGAAGAGACGACCGGTCCGTTCATCTGGCCGGTCACATTCCTGGCCGACGGATCTTACGTGGGGTATTCGTGGAACGGCCCGGTGGCACAGGCAGGGCGAGACCGATGGACCGATTCGGTCATGATCTACCGCGTGGTGCCGCGAGCCAGGCAGGATACGGTGAGCCGGATGCCCTTCTGGGAGTTCGCAGCTGGCCCAACCCCACGAGCTTCGCAGGAAGTGGTCTTTGGGCCCCGCCTTCGATTGGTGGGTGGGATCCAGAAGATCATCGCGGGGTACGCTGACCGGTATGAGCTTCGCGTCCTCAGCCTCGATGGGTCAGTGGAGCGGCTGATCCGACTCGACCGTCCGCTCCGCTCGGTATCGGAGGCCGACAGGGCGGAGTACCTCACCCGGCTCACAAATGCTCCCGGTGAAAACGGCAGACCTGCGCCGCCCGATCTTCAGGCGTGGCGCGAGGAATTGGCCGCTTACCGGGTTTTCTCTGCGACCTTTCCAGCGTACTCGATGCTCTTGATCGATCGGGATCAGAATCTTTGGGTGATGGAATACGGAACCTGGGAAGACGCGCCGGATCGGTGGGGGCCGGCCTCACTGCTCACGCCGCCCGCCAATACCCACTGGGATGTCTTTCGGCTCGATGGTCGTTGGCTTGGTACCGTAACCATGCC
Source organism: Gemmatimonadales bacterium (assembly GCA_048499805.1). Lineage (GTDB taxonomy): Bacteria > Gemmatimonadota > Gemmatimonadetes > Gemmatimonadales > GWC2-71-9 > JAWXBA01. Next base: position 77,004 of record JASNZF010000007.1, read on the forward strand.
ACCGAGGTTCCTGCCGCTCGAAATCGGTGCGGACTATGTGCTGGGGCTCGCCCGGGACGAGGATGACGTTGAGCAGGTCCGCAAGCATGCATTGGTCAAGCCAACGGGATAGTGGCGCTCCCGGTGATTCCCGAAGGCTTCGTCAGAGCAAAGCACCCGCTCCCGATCACAGGGTCCAGGGTCAGTGGCCCTGAATCTGCACAACTGCACCGAGACCGATTCCCCTGAAACTGACCTGGCCGATCGGCAGGAATTAGTTCGGCGAGAAACCGTCCCGGGGGCGTCTCAAAGTTCGTTGCCGCGGGTCGCGTCCTGGGCACCGACCCGCACCAGGCTAGCCCTTTGGCGATGCCCCCCGCAATCCGCGAGGCGGCAGCCTCGTAGGGTCCGGGAACGCGGGCGATCGCCAAGGGCAGCCACCCGTTAGCTTTCGGCGATGCCGGCCACTGCCACCACCACTGATACCCTTCTCGACCTCCCCCCCGCCGAGGCCAGGGACCGCATCACCACGTGGACCAGGGCGCAGGGGCTGCCCGGTTACCGGGGTGACCAGATCTTTCGGCGGCTCTGGACCCGGCCGGTTGCCGCCTGGGCCGACGCGACCGAGCTCCCGGCAACCCTGCGCCAGGCCCTCGAGGCCGAGTTCCCGCTGCCCCGCCTGGCGCTTGACACCCTGCAGCAGTCCCAGGACGGCACCCGCAAGTACCTCTGGCGCCTGGCCGATGGCGAGGCGATCGAGTCGGTCCTGATCCCCAGCGGCGCCCGCCGCACCCTCTGCATCTCGTCCCAGGCGGGCTGCGCCCTCAAGTGCGGCTTCTGCGCCACCGGCACCATGGGTTTCCGCCGCAACCTGGCCCCGTGGGAAATCCTCGCCCAGGTGCGCGAGGTGGTGCTGGCCAATTCCGACGAGGCCCCGTCCAACATCGTGTTCATGGGCATGGGCGAGCCGCTGCTCAACTGGCCCGCCGTGGACGTGGCGCTGACCACGCTCAACCATCCCGACGGCTTCGGGATCGGGGCGCGGCACATCACCGTCTCCACCGTCGGGATCGTGCCGGCGATGCTGAAGCTGGCCGCCCGACCCGAGCAATTCCGGCTGGCGATCTCGCTCCACGCCTCGGAACCGGTATCGCGCCAGCAGTTGATGCCGATCGAGAAGAAGTACCCGCTCCAGGAAGTACTCGACACCGCCACCGCCTTCCGCAAGCGGATCACCTTCGAGTACGTGATGATTGCCGGTCGCAACGACACCAACGCCGACGCCGACCGGCTGGTCAAGCTGGCCCGCCGGCTCGGGGCCATGGTCAACCTCCTGCCGCTCCATCCGGGCGGGGGGGAGCCGCTCGAGCCGAGTCCGCCGGCCCGGATCCGGGCCTTCGCCGACCGGCTCAAGAACCAGGGGGTCGAGGCGGTGGTGCGCCGGAGCCGCGGGCTCGACATCAATGCCGCCTGCGGCCAGCTCAAGGTGGCGGTGGAGAAGAAGCGCGCGGCGCGGGCGGGGTGAGCCGATGCTGCGCGGGGCGGTCCACGCGCTGCTCAGCCTCGTGCTGCGCATCTTCTTCCGCCGGGTCGAGGTAACCGGCCGCTACCAGGTGCCCGCGCAGGGCCCCGTGCTCTTCTGTTCCAACCACCCGAACGCCCTGATCGACCCGCTCGTCCTGCTCGTGACGGCGCCCCGCCCAGTGTCCTTCCTGGCCAAGGCCCCGCTCTTCGACATGCCCGTGATCGGCTGGTTCGCGCGGGCGCTGGATGCCATCCCGGTCTACCGCGCCCAGGACTTCCCGGAAGGCCGTCCCGACAACGCCGGGATGTTCGCTGCGGCGCGGGCGGTGCTCGACGGAGGCGGGACGATCGGCATCTTCCCCGAGGGAACTTCTCACAGTGAGCCGGACCTCAAACCCCTCAAGACCGGGGCCGCCCGCCTGGCCCTGGGCGCCGGCATCGCCGGCCCGGTGCAGATCGTCCCGGTGGCCCTCAACTACACCGCCAAGTCCACCTTCCGGAGCGCGGCCCTGGTCTGCTTCGGCGAGCCGATCGTGGTGGAGCCGGCGCCGGCCGCCGGCGAACCGCCGCCCGCGCGGGTGGCGGCGGTGACCCATCAGATCGAGCAGGGCCTTCGGGCACATCTGGTCCTCGCCCAGGCCCGGGAGACACTGGAGCTGGCGAACCAGCTCGAGCGCCTCTTCATCGGGGGCGGCACCGACCCCGGCGGCCCCTCCCCACTGGCCGAGTCGGCCGAGATCAGGAGGCGGCTGCTGGAGGAGTACCCGACTGTGGTCCGGCGCGCACCGGTGCGGGTGGCCCGGCTCCGGGCCAGGCTGGACCGGCACGAGGCCCGGATGCACGGCGCGGGGTTGGATTCCGTGCTGCTCTCGCCGCGGCCGTTCACGCTGGGGGGAGTCCTCCGGTATGCCCTTCGTTCGGCGGGGTACTTTGCGCTCGCCGGCCCGGTGGCCCTGCCCGGACTGCTGCTCCACTATCCGGCCTACCGGTTGATCGGGTTCCTGGCCCGACGCGTCGCCGGGGAGGGCCAGGATGTCCTGGCCACCGCGAAGGCGCTCGGGGCGCTCCTGTTCTTCCCGCTTACCTGGGGCATGGCGGCGTGGGCGGTCGGTGCCTGGCTCGGCTGGCCCGCGGGGCTCGCCACCGTGATCGTCGCTCCCCTGGCCGGGTGGGTCGGGCTCCGCTTCGTGGAACGGCTCGACTCGGTGCTGGGGGCGTCCCGCGCCCTGGCGCTCTGGCTGCTCGGTCGCGAGCGCTTCCTCCGCCTGCAGGTGGAGCGGCGAAGGCTGCGTGAGGAAATCGTGGCGCTGACGCGCGATGCGAGCGTCCCCCCCGCGGCCTGAGTGCGGCGATCGGGAGGCACAGGCACGTTCGCGCCACGCCCCGCTGCCTAGTACCGCACGGTGACCTCCACAGTCATGCCGGCAAACCGGTTCTGGAAACCGGCGATCACACCCGCGGCGCCGCTCACTGGCCCGGCCGTGCCGGTCAGCAGCATCCAGTACTCGTTCCCATTGGCGCCCGATCCTCCCCAACCGGCGACGCTGCACCCGCTCCACGGAATGAACGGCGGGATGAGGGTCTCCCGGATCTCCGTCCGTCCGGTCGCCGTGTCGTTGAAGCCGTACGCATGGACCTCGTAGGACTGCGCACCCTGAACCATTGGGAAGGTGAGATATGCCATCAGGCACTGGCGGCCGGCATCGAGCGGCACGGGCGGCGCGATCAGCCACCCTCCCTGGACGATGGTCGGCTGCCGAGACACCTCTACCGACCCGCTGACCGCGCCCAGCAGACGGCGCACACCACCCAGGGTGGAGTAGACCTCGAGCGTGATGGCATCCGTCCCCAGGTTGGTGGGATTCGCCACGTAACCGACGCTCGCCTGCGTGGACTCGAGATCGAGGATTCCGGTGCCAAAGTTCCCGAACGCACCCGGTGTCCGCCACCGGTAGGTCACGGTCCCACCGTCGAGGAGTTGCGCGTCCACGGAGCCAGTAAAGGTCACGGTCTGGCCCGGCAGGACACTCTGGTGCAGTGGGGACAGGTACACCTTGGGGGCATTCACTTTGATCGTGATGGTCGCCTCCCCGACGGCGTGGAGGATGCCATTTTCTGGCAGGAGCACCTCGACCTTGATCTGGTCCGTCCCCTCCAGCAGGCCATGGGGGGCGTACGCGACGATATCCCGTGGGGTATCGAAGGCCGTGCCGCAGTAGCTCGCCCCCTGGCTGGTCTGCTGCCCGCAGAGCTTGCCAACCGAGCCGGTCGTGCTCCACCGGTACACGAAGGGTGCCCCGGTGCCCCCCGTGGCCTCCTGGACATAGGCCTGGATGTTGGGGGACTCGTGGGTGAAGATGATCGGCGCCGGCGGGCTCAGGGTCACGACCGCCCCGCCCACCGTAACGTCCCACTGCTCGACCTCATGCGCCTGGGAGGCGTGTGCGAGCACGAAACCGATGTCCACGCTGGTGGCCACCACCTCGATTGCCGTGAGCAGCCGAGACCACCGCTTGGCCACTGCATCCGCAGCCTGGATCTGTGCCAGCCCCTTGCTGGCGGCATGGGGGACGATGATCACCTCGTAGAAGAAGGATTGTCCCGCCGACGTGTCGAACAGGAGTTTCGAGAGTTCGGTCCAGATCGCCTTCCAGTCCCCAGTCCCCAAGGCCTGGAACAGGTTCTGGGGGTTGAGGTCCAGGAACCGGTGGACGATGCTATCGATCTCCGGTTGGTTTCCGAGGTAGCGCCGAAGGTTGTCGGCATTCAGCATCTGGTCGAACAGTGGCAGCAGGAAATCCAGCAGCACCGTCTCCACTGCCGCTTGCTCGGCCCATTGGGCCTGCACGGCGCTGACACTGGACCCGGGCACGCGCAGGCCCGCGCCCACCACCGTCACCCGGTACCGCGTGCTCAGTGCGTCCGGGGGGAAGAGGGGCACCGACTGCGGGGCGGCAGCCACCGGGGTCCAGGCGAAGTTGCGGGACAACAGGTCGATGATGGTGCTGATTACTCCCGTGATGCCGGTCACCGCCGGGATCGGGATCGGTGGGCCCGCCAGGGCGGCCTGCAGGGGCTGGGTCGAGCCCTTGGGGACGTAGGACACCCGGTCCACGAATCCGTAGAGCCTCCGGCGCCAGCGATTGGCGATGGTGAGGTTCCGGTAGCCCGTCTGGTCCACGGTGACGCCGCTCTTCTCCGTGGGAGGATTGATGAGAATGCTGCGGACGGAACCGGCCGCTCCCGCGAGTGCCGTCTGCACCGCCCGGCGTGCCTGCTCGACCCCGGGCGTGGCCAGGGTGGCGACCGAGGGAGGGACCTGCAACGCCTGCGCGACGGCTGCCTCCAGCACTGCCAGCGCCTGGTCGGCGGCGAGGGCCTGCCGGACCAGCCGCCGATGTGAGGAATCCGGCAGGAGGGCGGCGCCAGCGTCAAAGTAGGCCAGGACTTCCGCCGTCGAGCGGGCGTTCAACATCCGAGGATTCGCCTCGAGCCACCCGAACATCAGCGGTTCTCCAGCCGGTGTCTGCACCGCCGCCAGCTGGGCCATGCCGGGCTCAACCACCGACGTATAGCCGCCGGTCGGTGAGACTGGCACATTGGAGACCCCGGAGACCACGCGGAGTGTCGCGAGCGGAATCGTGCTCCCCCCGGGCAGCGCGACCGTTCCACTGACCGGCACGGTTGCAACCGCGAGCCTGGCGGTGGCGGTGAAGGTGACGACGAGCGTGCCGAGGGTTGCCGTGACTCGGTTCTCGCCGGGGAGCGGGCCGAGGATCCATTCTCCTGGCATGGCGACGCCGTCGGCCCCGGTCCGGGCGGTGTCGCGGAGCAGAGTCCCGCCGCCGGCCTGGACCGCGAAGGTCACCAGCGCCCCCGGTACCCCCACTCCCTGGCTGCTCCGAACTACCACTGCAAGTGGACTCGGTGTGGCAGCACCCGGGCTGGTAGTCTGTTGGTCGCCGGCATGGATGTAGATCCCGGCCGGAACCGGCCCGACGGGGGGGGGCGGTGGTGGTGGAGGGGAGGTCGGGCCGGTCCCGGTGCCGCCGCAGGCGGCCAGCAGGATGGCGAGGGGTAGGGGGAGACTGACTCGCATGGGGCACTCGCGGTGGAGGAATCTCTCCCCCCACGCGCAAGCCCGGCCGAAACCGGATCACCCAGGGCCCGGGCGCTCTCCCCGGCTTCCGGCACGCAGTGCGGCCAGGCGGCGGGCCGCGTCGTGGACCCGGGGATCCTCGGGGGCCAGCGCCGCCGAGTACACCCGACTGGACTCGGCCAGAAGAGATTCGGCTTCGGCGATTCGCCCGGTTCGGGCCAACAGGTCACCCAGGGCGAGTGCGACATCGGCAATGTGGGGGCTCCCGGCGGCCAACCGCGCCCGCCGGATGGCCAGGGCGCGCCGCAGTCGGGTTTCTCCCTCGGTCAGGCGCCCCTGCCCGATGGCGGCCAGCCCTCGAATGGCCTCCGCACGAGCCTGGTCTAGATGGTCAGCGGGGAGCGCGGCACCCAGAATGACCGCCGCGCGCGCGCCGGCCTCGGCGGCCTGAGGATAGTCCCCGAGCGCGTGGAATGCCCGGGCGAGGTTCACCCACCCGTAGGCCACGGCGACATGGGAGGGACCGAGGTGCCGGGCGAATACCTCGATCTGCTCCCTGGCCAGGGGAACCGCCTCGCGGGCCCGCCCTCGGACGATGAGGTCCACGGCCAGATTTCCAAGCGAGTATCCCTTCTCGAAGTACTCCCGTGGGTGGCCCGCAAAGGCCTCGATGGCCTGGCGGTAGACTGGCTCGGCCTCGGCCAGCTTGCCCTGCTGACTCATCACCAAGGCGAGGTTGCCGAGGAGAATCGCGTTGGCCACGCTCGTGCTGTCATACCCCCAGCGATGGGCCGCGGCTGCTCGGACAAAGGACTCCGCCTCGCCGGGCCGACCCAAGGTACTCAGCACCGTCCCGAGGTCGGCCAGTGTGCGCCCGTACTGATCGGAGGTGCTATCCCCGGCTGCGGCGAAACTGGCGAGGGCGCGCCGCATCCAATGCTCGGCCTGCCGGAGATCACCCGCACCATTGTAGGCCGACCCGAGCTCGTGTTCGTCGATGGCGACATCGAGACTGCCCGCCCCGCTGACGGCCTCATGCAACTGGCGGGCGCGGGTCAGCTGGGCGACCGCCAAGTCGCTGCGACGCAACGCCTGATTGGCCCGGCCAACGGTCCGCAGCACATCGGCCAGGGCATCGGGAAAGCCCGCCAGCTCCGCCTCGGCGCGACTCCCGGCCTCCTCCAGCAGCTCGCTGAGCGTGGTCTCAGGGCCGACCCGTGCCGACTGCGAGTACCAGCTCGGGTCTCCCACACCGAGGGTGCTCTGGAGGAAGCCGCTGACCCGCTCGGCCTTCGCCGCCGCCACGCGGGCTCGATCGCCCTCGAGCCCCGCCCGCCGGGCCTGGCCGAGGGTCGCGACGAGCCCCACCAGCAGGGTCGCCAGAATCCCCGCACCGCCCACCACCGCCGCCCGGTGGCGGCGCACTACCTTGCGGAGCCGGTAACCGACGTCGTCCGGCCTGGCGAGTACCGGCCGCCCCGAGAGGTACCTGCGCAGGTCCTCCTCAATGCGCTCAGCCGAGCTGTAGCGAAGCCCCGACTCCTTGCGCAGCGCCATCAAGACGATACTGTCCAGCTCTTGGCGCGCGGTGCGCGAGAGTCCCCCCACCAAGCTGCCGGGAACGCCGCTCGGAGGCACCGGATCCTCCACGCAGATCCGCCGACGCAGCGCATCGGCTCCCGGCTGGTCATGGTTGAACGGGTGGCGGCGGGCAAGCAGTTGATAGAGGATCACGCCCAGAGAGAAGATGTCGGTGGCGGTGGTGACGTTCTCACCGCGCACCTGCTCCGGGCTGGCGAAGGCGGTGGTCAGGGGAATCCCCGCGCCCGCCTCTGTCACGCCCTCGCCGGAGTCGTCGCCCTCGTTCCCCAGCACCTTGGCGATCCCGAAGTCGAGCAGCTTGACGGTCCCGTCGCCGGTCACCAGGATGTTGCCCGGTTTGAGGTCACGGTGCACCACCATGCAGCGATGGGCATACTGCACTGCGCCGCAGACCTGAAGGAAAAGGCGCAGGCGGGCGGGAATGTCCAAGCGTTCCGCCTCCACTACCTCGGTGACCGACCTCCCCTCCACCAACTCCATCGCGAAATACGGTTGTCCGCCGGCCGTGACGCCGCCGTCGTAGAGGGCGGCAATATTGCGGTGCTCGAGGCGGGCCAGGATCTGGCGTTCCCGGCGGAAGCGACGCAACAGGAGGTCGGTATCCATCCCCCGCGACACCGTCTTCACCGCCACCCGCTTCCGGTATTGGTCGTCCTCGCGGTGGGCCTCGAAGACCACCCCCATCCCTCCCCGCCCGATTTCGCGTACCAGACGGTACGGGCCAACCCGCCCGCCGATGACGTCCGGTTCCACCGGCGTGGGACCAATTGCCGCCCCGCCCTCGAACCGGTCGGGCTCCTGCTCCAGCGCGGCCAAGAGGCTGCGGACCTCGTTGGCCAGGTCCGGGTCGTGCTCCAGTGACGCCGCCACCCACCCGGGGCGTTCAGCCTCCGGCCTCGCAAGGGCGGCGTTGAAGGCGGCCTTGATCTGCCGCCACCGGTCGGGCGAGAGATTCACGAGAGGTCCACGCGCAAGATCGGCCGCCAGCAGCTCATCCGAGCTCCCGCTGCAGCCAGGCTCGGGCCAGGAGCCAGTCGCGCTTGACGGTGGGAGGCGACACGCCGAGTGCCTCGGCGGTCTCCTCGATGGTCAGGCCCCCGAAGTAGCGTAGTTCGACGATCCGCACCTGGCGCGCGTCCACGAGGGCCAGGCGGTCCAGGGCGGCGTCCACCGCCAGGATGTCTTCGTCGACGCGCGTCCCCACCACCTGTTCGTCGAGGGTAGTGGCGCGCCCGACGTCCCGCTTGGCCGAGCGCCGGCGGCGAGCGTGATCCACGAGGATCCGGCGCATCGCCTGGGCGGCAATGCCGAAGAAATGGTGCCGGTTCTTCCAGGCGGTCCGCCGCTGATCCACCAGCTTCAGGTACGCCTCATGCACCAGGCCCGTGGTTTGGAGAGTGTGGTCGGACCGTTCCCCCCGGAGGTAGCTGGAGGCGAGCTTCCGCAACTCGTCATAGACGGCGGACATCAGCCGGTCCATTGCCCCGTGCGATCCCGACTCCAGTTCATGGAGCAGGTCGGTGATGTCGTGGGACCGTTCGGTCATGGCTGGAATGTACCTCGGGGTGGCGACCCGGGTGGGGAGGGGCTACCGGACCGGATCGAGCACCGGTTGACCGGCGAAGAACGCCGCCAGGTTTGCCACCGCCCGCATCCCCATCGCCTCGCGCGCAGCCATTGTGGCGCTCCCCATGTGCGGCAGAAGCACCACGTTGGGGAGGGCCAGCAAGCCCGCCGGCACCTCCGGTTCCCGCTCGAACACGTCCAGCCCCGCGCCAGCGAGGTGCCCGTCGGCCAGCACCCGTACCAGGGCCGCCTCGTCGACGATCGTGCCCCGCGCGGTGTTGATGAGCCACGCCCCGGAACGCATGCCACGAAGCCGGGCCTCGTTGAGGAGGTGCCGGCTGTCGGCGGTGGCGGGCAGATGGAGGGAAACCACCTGCGACTCGGCCAGGAGGGCTTCGAGCGAGTCGGCCTGCGCGGCATGGGGCGGCAGGTCCTCCTTGGCCCAGCGGGTCCGCGTCACGAAGCGCACCGACATCCCGAACCCGAGCGCCGCCCGGCGGGCCACCGCCTGGCCGATGCGGCCAAACCCGACCAGGCCGAGCGACTGGCCGTGCAGGTCATGGCCGAGGAAGTCGGTGGGGCCCCACCCAGTCCACGCCCCCGCGCGCAGGCGACGCTCCCCCTCGCCGAGGCGCCTGAGGGTCATCAGCATGAGCCCCAGGGTCAGGTCGGCGGTCGCCTCGGTGAGCTGGTCCGGCGTGTTGGTCACCACCAGGCCGGCCCGGGCGGCCGCAGCGAGATCAATGTGGTTGACGCCAACCCCGAAGTTGGCGAGGATCCGGGTGCGCATCGGGGTTGTGGTGAGCAGCGCCGAGGGGAGGGAGTCGGTGACCGTGCAGAGCACGCCATCCGCCGTTCGCAGCATCGTGGCAAGCCCCTCCGCCGTGGCCGGGGTGTCGTCGCGCCCGCCCACCACCTGGCAGTGCATGGCCAGGGCCTCGAGCACCGGCGCAGGCATGCGCCGGGTCACCGCAACGATTGGTCGATCCTGCGACATGGGCACCTCGGCATGAGGGGGCCGCCGCGCCCGTCTCGGGCGCTGCTGGAACAGATCTTTCATGGGGCACTCGACGGCGCCTCGCCCACCCGTGCGGTCCAGCGGGCCCTCGCGGCCCTGCCGATCGAGGGCGACCCCTGGATCCGGATCCTCGCCATTGGCAAGGCCGCCGTCGCGATGGCCAATGCAGCCGCGGAGGCCCTGGCTGGCCGCGGGCTCCGGGTGCGGGATGGGCTCGTCGTCCCGCCCCACCCTGCCACCCCCCTGGATCCCGCCCTGACTGTTGTTCCCGGCGATCACCCGCTTCCTGGATCGCGCTCGCGAAGGGCGGCCGACGCGGTCGGGCGATTCGTGGAGGACGGCCGGACCGGCGACTTCGTCCTCGTGCTCCTCTCCGGCGGCACCTCGAGCCTCATCGGCGCGCCGGTGGCAACCCTTCCCACCGCGGACTGGGACGCCCTGCAGGCCCACCTGCTGGAGTCCGGCCTGCCCATCGGGGTGGTCAACCGGATTCGCCGGCGAGCGGCGCGGTGGGGAGCGGGGCGACTTGCGGCAGCCCTGGCCCCGGCGCGCGTCGAGGTACTCGCCATCGCCGACGTCCCCGGCGACCACGTCGCGGATATCGGATCGGGCCCGTGTTCCGCCGACCCCGACCGGGCGGGGAACCTGAAGGCGTACCTCGGCGAAGCCGGGCTGTGGCGTGGCTTGCCGACCGGATTCCACCGATTGATCGATTCCACGATTGCCGGTCGCGTCGACGAGACGCCAGCTGCCACCGATCTCCGGCTTGCCGGCGTGACGACCCGGGTGATCGCTTCCAACCGGGACGCCATCGCCAGCGCCCTCCAGGCCGCGAAGGACCTGGGCCTTCGGCCGGTCGAGGGCGGTACCCCGCTCACTGGCGAGGCCGCGCCGATGGGTCGCCGCGTGGCCGAGCAACTGCTGGCCACCGATCCGGGCCCCCACGGCGCCTGCGTCGTCTGGGGCGGCGAGCCCACCGTTCGCCTTGAGCCGGGGACACGGGGAGTCGGGGGCCGGGCCCAGGAGCTTGCGCTCGCCGCCGCCGAGGTCCTGGCAGGGGCAGGTACCGTGGTCCCGGCGCTCCTCGTGGCGGGAACCGATGGACGCGACGGCCCCACCCCGGCCGCCGGCGCCGTGGTGGACCGGACCTCGTGGCGGGCGCTTGCCGCCCTCGGACGCGATCCCGCCGGGGACCTCGCGGGGCACGACAGCCACACCGCGTTGACGGCCATCGGGGGAACCCTGGTGACCGGGCCGACCGGCACCAATGTCATGGACCTGGCGATCGGCATTGTCCACCGGTCGCCCGGACCGACAATCAGGGAATGATGCCCGGCGGTGGCCGCCAATCCGGACCGAGGATGACCGTCAGGTCCACCCGGCGCTCCGGTGCCTCGGCCGCGCGAATGACACCGGTTCCGAGTGCCTCGACCAGCCACTCTGCCGGTTCACGGGGGCCACGGCGGACGAGCACCTGGCTCGAATCAACCTGCTCCGGGGCGTTGGCGAAGTAGACGACGTCAAAGCCGGCGCGGCGCAGAACCCGCGTCGCAATCCGCGCCGCCCCCTGCCGGGTCGAGCCGTTGAGCACCTCGATCAGGATCCGCTCGCCCCGTGGCACGACCCGTCGCACCTCCTCCAGTCCCGACGGGATCTCCCCGCCAGGGGGCGAGACCACCCGCCAACCGAGCCATGCCACCACCACGGCACCGGCCACGAGGGCCGGAAGGGTCAGGGAACGAAGGCGAGACTGTTCCAAAACCGGTACGTCGGCTCGGGAATGGGCCAGCCGGAACGGACCAGGTGCAGCAGCCGGCGCTCCGCCACCTTCCCGAGGACGCCCCGGGGGTCGCCCGGGAACGCCGCCGCCAACTCGGCCCGCGCCTCCCGGTCATGGGAGCGTCCCGGCTCCAGGTAGTCGGCGCAGTAGAGGACGCGGCCGGTCATCTCCCATTCCGCCAGTCCGACGGAGTGGAACCGGATCGCGTCGAGGACGCCGCGATCATCCTCGCCATGGGCCTTGGCGAGCGCCGCGCTGGCGGGGCCGTGGAGCATCTGGATCGGTCCCGGGGTGCCCGGGGCAAGCTGGGCCAACTGCTGGTCGGACGCGTCACGCAGGGCATCGTGCAGCCATACCGCACGCAGCCAGCGGTGCCGCTCCGGTTCGGGAACGGACATCGCCTGGGCCCACCGGTCCACCAGCGCGGCCACCCGGTGGGTGTGTTCCAGGCGCTCAGGGGTCATGACCGCCCACTCGGGGACGATGGGGCGGAGCCCGTTGGGAATCCCTCTTACGTCCACGGCCACATCCTCCGATTCAGGTTCCCACCACGAAATGACGCATGAGTGCGTGCAGGTTTGCTGCCACCAACTCGAGTTCCGCGATCGCCCGCTCCAGTTCCGCCTGCCCACGGGCGGCCGCGGCCGCCTGGTCGGCCAAGGCCTCGGTCTCGCCCCGGGTCCGTTCGGAGGCCAGGGCGAGCCCACCGATCTGGGCGGCGAGGCGCCGGCTCGACTCGGCCTGGGCGGCGGCATTGTCGGCGATCTGCCGGGCCTCCTCGCCGGCGCGGTCGGTGGCGCCGACGATCGCCTCGAGGGCAGTCGCGGCGGCCTTGCTGGCCTCGCCGATGCCCGCGACGACCTCCCGGCCGCGCTCCATCTGCGCGACGATCGCCGCCACCTCGGTGGTCACATCGCCGGCCAGGTCCACCGCCTCCCCCGCCGCGGCCTCGCTTTGGAGCGCCAGGCGGCGCACCTCCTCCGCCACCACGGCAAACCCGGTGCCCTCGCGCCCCGCCCGGGCCGCCTCGATCGCCGCGTTCAGGGCGATCAGGTTGGTCAGCTCCGCGATCTCGCGGATCGAGCCGAGGAAGCTGGTGATCCGGTCGGTCGCGGCGCCGAGCTGCACCACCTGCCGGGCGCTGTCGGTCACGAACTCCTCGGCCACGACCAGGCGGCCGATGGCATCCCCGATGGCGATCCGGTGCCGGGCTGCCGCCCCCGCCGCCTCACTGATCACCTCGGCCGCCCGGGCCCCCGCCGCCGCGGTTTCCTGGGACCGTTCCGACAGCATGGCGGTCGTGTCGAGGCCTGCCCGCGCGAAGGTATCCTGCGCCGCCACCGATTGCCGCATCCCGGCCGACGCCGCCGTCAGGGATCCGGCCGATGCCCGGAGCGCATCGGCCGCACCGGCGAGCGCCCGGACCTGCTCGGTGATGCGGTCGACGGTGGCCACGAGCGGCCGGCGCAACTCGGCCAGGTGAATCGCGGTGCTGACCTGGGCCGCGATGGCGTTGATCGCGGCCAGCTCCCGGGCCCGGAAGGTGTTGTTCTTGTGATGCTCGACCTCGAGCGTGCCGACCACCTCGTCGGCGAACCGCAGCGGGTGGATCACCAGGGAGCGGGTGGCGGGATCCAGGTCAGCGAGTGCGGGTACCCGGCGGGTGTCCGCCACCACCACGAGTCGTCCCTGCTCGAGCACCTCGGCGCGGAGGGGCTCGAGGGCAGGGTGCAGCGACCGCCGGCCTGAGCGCCCCGCACTGGCGCGATACAGCAGGGTGGAACGCCCCCGATCCCCCGTGGTCCGGAACACCCGCATGTCGCCCCAGTCGAGCAGGCGAAAGGCCAGCGCCTCGATCTCCTCGAGCGCGGCCTGGAGCGTCACCGTCGTGGTGAGCGCCGCCTGCGCCAGGTGCACCTTGCTGAGATCCTCGGCGGCAATCGCCTCCTCCATCAGCGTGCGGGCCAGGAGCCCAAGGACCGCCAGGGCGAGCCCCATCGCCAGCCACCCCGCCGGGGCGAGGGAGGTGATCGTCCAGACCGCCACCCCGGTTCCCACGATGGTGCCAAGGAACGAGACGATCTCCCACCGCAGGATGAAGAGTCGCTCGCTCACCTCGAGCTTGTCGCGGGCCAGGAGCGAGAGGTAGAAGAGTCCCCGGCTGAAGACGAACCAGGCCGCGCCCAGGGTCACGGCGGCGGGGAGGAAGTCGACCGAGAGCACCGAGGTCCCCGCCAGCCGGAGCGCCAGGGCATACCAGCCGAAGGCAGCCGCGAAGGCCAGGACCTCCCGTCCCGCATTGACCACCGCCGCCCGCCATGGCTTGCGCACCCAGAACAGGTCGGCGGCCACCGTGCCGGCAAACAAGCCGAGGGCGACGACGCTCGAGGGTGCCACGATCGCGCCGGTGAGCGCGACCACGCCCGACTGCGTGAGGTAGGAATACTTGCTCAGGCGAACCGGGATGGCGCGGAGGATCGCGACCGCCATGGTGGCGCTGAGGGTGGCAACGGGCAGGACGAGCCAGCGGTCGTCACCCAGCAGCGTGAGCACCAGCACGGCGATCCCACCCCAGGCCATGCACCGGCCCCAGAGCAGGATGAACCGGGTATCAGAGGAAGTAGTCACCGACAACGATCCCATACCGGTCCGGGTTGGTGACCTTCACGATGCTGCGCTGGAAGCTGCCATCGGGCGCACGCTCCGACAGGTCCACCAGGTCGCCGGGCGGCGGGACCATCGCACCATTGACGTCCAGGACGACCCGGACGGACGGACGGTTCAGCTGCTGGCGATCGGGACTCAGCGAGGAGACCACGGCCACCTCGAAGGTGTCCAGAATGACGCAGGTGCCGACGGGGTAGACCCCGATCAGGTTGATCAGCGCCTTGACCATGATCGGATCATAGCCGCGCTTGGGGTTTTCCCACATCTCCCGCAGGACCTGGTCGGGTTCGAGGGGAGTGCTCTGGTAGGCCCGCCGGGTGGTGGCGGCGTCGAATCCGTCGGCCACGGCCACCAGCCGGCTGAACAGTCCGAGGCTGCGCGGCCGCACATGGCGGGGATAACCCGACAGGTCGGTCTTCATGTGGTGCTCGTGGGCCACCAGGATGGAGCGATAGGGGATGCCGTCGTACCCCCGCAGCTGGAACAGCGCGAGGGTACCCCGCCACGGGTGGGTCTGGAGCAGCCGCCACTCGGCCTCGGTCAGGTTGGCGGTCTTGTTGAGGACCTGGATGTCCACGCTGGCCTTGCCGACGTCGTGCAGGAGCGCGGCCATCCCGAGGTCGTACAGCTGGATCTTGTTGAAGCCGATCTTCCGTCCCAGGGCCACCGAGAAGATGCAGACGTTGACCGAGTGCATGAAGGTGTACTCGTCGTAGTCCCGCAGCGTGGTGAGCCCGATGATCGAGGCCTCGTTGGTCAGCACCTGGTCGACGATCATCTGGACGGCCCGCTTGACCTTCCGGATGTTCGCGGTGCGGCCGAGCCGGATCGAGCTGAGCACCTCCTTGGTGACCTCCACCCCGTGGGTGTAGGTGCGCTTGGCCTGGGCCCGGGCCTGCTCCTCGTCGCCCTGGGCATCGTCCGTACCGGCCTGGACCAGCTCGATGTGCTCGAGACCGGCCTGGGACATCCGGTCGGACAGGGCGTAGAAGCGGGCCTCCGGATCCTCGATCGTCCCGAGGCTCAGCAGCTGGCCGAGAAAGGCCTGCCACTCGCGAACCGAGACGCCGGGGTGGACCCGCAACTGCCCCACCTGGTAGCCCCGCAAGGTGCCCAGGATCCCACCGAAGGCGGCGTAGTTGTCGAGCTCGAGCCGCAGCCGGGTCCCGTTCACGAAGATGAAGTCACCCGAGAGCCGGACCTCGATCTCGCCGGCCCGCTCCAGCAGGGTCGTGGCGATCGCGTCGTGGTCCTTGAGGGCGTTCTGGACGGCAGCATTCTCGACCGGGTAGAACTTGAGCGCGCGCATGGCGGCATAGAGGGTCACCAGGAACTGGCGACCGGCCTGCCGGTAGAACCCCTCCTCGGTGTCGGCGGCCGCGACCGGGGCGCCAGGCTGGACGGGGAGTTCCGCGCTCACGACGGCCGTCCCCGGAGCGCGCGCGAGGCCGCGTTCCGCACCGCCAGCTCCTTGTCGGCCGCCAGCCGTTCGAGCAGTTGACGGGCCTCCGGGGTGTTGATCCGGGCCACCCCATAGGTCGCGCAGGTTCGCACCTCGGGGGACTCCTTGCGGCGGAACAACCCGCGCGGCTCCAGCATCTCGGTGAGCGGCCCCAGGGCGGCGGGGCCCGCGATCTGGGCGTACGCCTCGAAGAACTGCCGGCGCTCCGAGGGCTCGAACTCGGTGCGCCCCTTGCCCTGCACCACCGCCTCGAGCCGCTTGAGCGCCCCCTTCCACCCGCGGGTGGCCACCGCCGCCAACGCCGCCAGCCGCACCGTGCGGTCGTCGTCCTCGAGGGCGCGCTCGAGCGAGCCCATCGCCCCCGGGGTCCCGACCTGGGCCAGCGCCTCGGTCGCCAGGAGGCGGATCTCCGGGTCCTCGCCCTCCAGGAGCCTGCCGAAGATCGGCAGCGCGGCGGGCAGCTTCTGTCGCCCAACGGCAGGGATCAGGCCGCGGAGCACATCGGGATCCCCGACCTCCAGCAACCGTACCGCCTCGCGCGGGTGCTGGTTCACCAGCCGATCCACGGCTGCCGCCATCGCCGTCTGGACGACCTGGTGCCGCATCCGCGGCACGAATGCCGCCACCTCCCCAAGGGCCGGGGCGCGCAGTTCGCGCAGCAGCTCACCGATGTCGGCCTCCTCCGGCACCGAGGTCGCATCGTGCACCGACTCGAGGATCTGTCGGATGATCTCCGGGCGGCTGAGGTTTGCCTCGAACGACTCGAACCGGGCGCCCACCGGGGTGGCATGCAGGTGGATCCGCGCTGCCATCGCCCGCAGTTCCCGCAGCATCCTGGCGACCGCCCCATACTCGCCGTTGGCCAGCAGCCCCGGCATCAGCTGGTCGAGGACGCCAAGGATCTCCCCCCGGACCTGCGGGTCCTCGTGCAGCTCGAAGACATCGAACAGCGCGTCGAGGGCGGCGGCCCGGACATCGCGGCTGTACTCGTGCTCCGCCTCCCGGCGGATGGTGTCGACCTCGGACTCGTCGAGGAAGTAGAGGGTCGAGTCGAAATCGTCCAGGGCCACCATGCCGGCCGGCCGCTCCTGGGCCATTTCGGTTCGCACCACCGCGGCGGCATCCGCCGGCCCGTACTGCCCCTCGAGGTCCACCGCCTGCGGGTCGAGGACCATCAGCCCCTCGCTCACCACCTCCGCAAACCGGTAGTCGATCCCCACGAAGTCCTCTGCCCAGAGGAGGGTCAGGAGATCATCGCCCGAGTCAGGGGTCAGGGTCCGGGCCTGGTTCACCGCCTTCAGGAACGCGGCAATCTCCCCGGCCTCGCAGCCGCGCCGGAGGGTCAGGAACCGCAGCCCGTCCTTGTACATGAGCCAGGCGAAGCTCTCCGCCTTGTTCTCATGGTCGTACACGACTTCCTGCTCCCAGATGATCTGGGACTCGACCACCGCGAGGACCAGGTGGTCGGTGAACTCCCAGACCGGCGGGAAGGCCTCCGCCAGCCCCTGGAGGGCGCGCTGGTAAACCGGATTGTTGGGGAGGTACATCTGGAACGCACGAAACGCCTTGACCATGGCCCGGATCAGTTCAGCCACCTGCGAGGCCGGGTTGATCATCGTCGCTTCGGGCACCAGCGTCACGGCGGCTCCTTTGATCGACCGGACAGCGGGCGCACCGCGCCCATGGGCAGCAATGCCACAAACTTACATCCCCGCCCCCCGGCGATGCACCCCGATGCCGCCCCCCTGGGGAACCGGGATTCCCTTGCCCTTCGGGACGCATTCGGGTAGCTTGGATCTTCGGGCTCTCTTCGGCAGGCCCGCTCCCCGTCCCGGAGGCACGATGCCACTGACCAAACGCCAGCGTGAAATCCTCGACTACCTCCAGGCGCACATCCAGCGCGAGGGATACGCCCCGAGCTTCGAGGAGATTGCCGAGCAGTTCCGGTTCCAGTCGCTGGCCACGGTGCACGAGCACCTGAGCAACCTCGAGCGCAAGGGCTTCATTCGGCGCAGCTACAATGAGTCCCGTGCCATCGAGATCCTGCCACCTCGCGGGATCGCCGGGGCCAGCGAGATCCCCCTCCTCGGGGCCGTGGCCGCCGGCCTCCCGATCGAGTCGGCACTCCACGAGGAGACCATTGCCGTCCCCGATGAGATGCTCCCCCGGCGCGGGCCCAACTACGCCCTCCGGGTCCGGGGCCAGTCGATGATCGACGAGCACATCATGGATGGGGACGTGGTGGTCGTCCACGGTCGGCAGACCGCAGAGAACGGGGAGATGGTGATTGCCCTGGTCAACGGTTCCGAGGCCACCGTCAAGCGCTACTACCGCGAGGCGGGCGGCTGGGTCCGCCTGCAGCCGGCCAATCCGGAGATGCAGGCGATGCGCTTCCAGGAGCGCGATCTCCTGATCCAGGGGGTTGTCGTCGGCGTGATTCGTCGCTACGCCTGAGGTCCGGCGACCCCCGCCAAGTCCTTCCCTCGCTTCAACTTCTGTGCTTGCCGCCGGTCCGCTGCCCGGCTAGATTTCGCCCTGATGGACCGGAACTTCCTGCTCCACCTGCAGTTCGACGGCGGCCAGTTCGCCGGCTGGCAGCGGCAAGCCGCCGCGCGCACCGTGCAGGGCGAGCTGGAACGGGTGCTGGAGCGCCTGGCCGGCCGGCGGATCGTGGCCCACGGCGCGGGACGGACCGACGCCGGGGTCCATGCCGAGAGGCTGGGCGTCAGTGTCCGTTTGCCAGAGCGGTGGAATGCCCCGGCCCTGCACCGCGCCATCAACGCCCTTCTCCCCGAGGACTGCCGGGTGGTCCAGGCCCAGGAAGTCAGCCCAGCGTTCCACGCCCGCCGCAGCGCCTCCGCGCGCACCTACCGCTACGAGCTCGGGACCGACGGCGACAGCCGATCGCCGTTCCGGCGCCGATGGGAGTGGCCCCTTGCCCGCCCCGTCGACCTCGCGGCGATGGCCGGCGCGGCGGAGCGCATCCTCGGCGAGCACGACTTCCATCGGCTCTCGGTGCGCAGTTCCCCCCGGCCCCACTATCGCTGCCAGGTACGGACCGCGACCTGGCGCGCGCGACCCGATGGCAGCGGAGCCCAGTTCCTGATCACCGCCGACCGCTTCCTCCACCACATGGTGCGGATGCTCGTCGGCACCATGGTCGACATCGGGCTGGCGCGTCGGCCGGCGGGGGACCTCGAGCTCCTGCTGGCGCATCACCCGGATGTCCGGACCAGTCCACCCGCTCCCGCCGAAGGCCTGTACTTCATGTCCGCTGAGTACCCCGCTGCCTTGCTCTCCCCCACCGACCCGGTGTCGGCATGAGGCGCGACCGCGCGCTCGCCGCCCTCCTGCTGGCCCTCGCCGCCTGCGGTGGCGAGCCCGACCGGAGCCTGGTGACCTCCCTCGGCGCCCAGCAGTCGCAGCGTCCGGTGCAGCGCCCCAGCCTGGACGCCAGCCGCCAGACCGCCCTGGTGACGGCCACCAGTCGGGTGAGCCCGGCGGTGGTCTCGATCCAGGTCCAGGCGCGGCGGCTGGTGCCTCGCGGGCGCGGGTTCTTCGACTTCTTCATGTTCCCCGGCGAGGAGGAGGAGACGACCCAGTCCTTCGGCACCGGGTTCGTGTATCGCGACGGCATCATCATCACCAACCAGCATGTCGTGGCGGGAGCCGACTCGATCACCATCTCCCTCGCGGACGGGACCGAGATGCCGGCCACCCTCCTGGGCGAGGATCCGACCACCGACATCGCGGTCCTGCGGGTGGCGCGCCGGGACCTGCCGGTGGTCACCATCGGGCGCTCCACCGACCTGATGATCGGCGAGTGGGCGATCGCGCTGGGCAACCCGTTCACCTTCCTCCTGGGGGACGCGGAGCCGACCGTGACCGCCGGGGTGATCAGCGCAACGGGTCGCAACATCCTGCCGAGCCGGGACCAGCCGGGGATGTACCTCGACATGATCCAGACCGACGCCGCGATCAACCCGGGCAACTCCGGGGGGCCGCTGGTGAACTCGCTCGGCGAGGTGATCGGGGTCAACTCCTCCATCTTCAGCAACCAGGGTGGCTCGATCGGCCTCGGCTTCGCGATCCCCATCGAGCGGGCGATGCGGGTCGCCGACGAGATCGTCCGCCGCGGTGAGATCCGCCGACCGTGGACGGGGCTGTCGGTGGAGGGTGCCAGCGCCATGCGCGACTGGAAGCGGACCGGTGGCGTCATCGTGACGGAGGTCGTACCGGGGGGTCCCGCGGCCCGGGCCGGCATCCGGACCCAGGCGGTCCTGATCGAGGCCAACGGACGGCCGCTGCGCAACTTCCTGGACTGGGAAGCGGTCAAGCTCGACCTGCGGGTCGGTGACGCGGTGGAGGTTCGGGTCCGTGAGGGGAACCGTCCCGTCGTGACCCGGCGCATTGTCACCGCCGACCTGCCGACCGTCACCGCGGAGAAGGTCTCCGTGCTGCGGGGGATCCAGCTGATCACCGTGACCCCCGCCATCCGGTCGGAGCGTCGCATCGCCAGCGAGCAGGGCGCGCTGGTGTTCCGGATCCAGCCCGACATCGCGCGGACCACCGGCCTGCGCGACGGCGACGTGATCGTCGCCATCAACCGGACCGCGGTCGCCTCGGCGGCCCAGGTCTCCCAACTGCTCGGGGCGATCCGGCCGCGGCAGAACTTCCGGCTGGTCTTCGAGCGAGGTGGGCAGGTGACCTTTGTGGACTTGAGCTTCCAGTGACCGCCGCCCGCTGGCAGTCGCCGCTCGGGGGCCGCTACGCCTCCGCCGAAATGCAGGAGCTGTGGAGCGAGCCGCACCGCGTCGGGCTGTGGCGGCGCCTCTGGCTCGCCCTCGCGGAATCGGAGCAGGCACTGGGCCTGGCCATCCCCGACGAGGCCCTGGCCGCGATGCGTGCCCACCTCGATGATGCCGACCTGGCCGCCGCCGCCGCCTTCGAGCGCCGCTTCCGGCACGACGTCATGGCGCATGTTCACGCCTTCGGGGAGCAGGCACCCGCGGCGCGGGCGCACCTGCACCTGGGGGCCACCAGCGCCTTCGTCACCGACAATGCCGACCTGATCGTGATGCGCGACGGCCTCCGCCTCGTGCTCGGTCGGGTCGTGGGGATCCTCGAGGCCCTGGCGCGGTTCGCGGGGACCCACCGCGCCCTTCCCTGCCTCGCCTACACCCACTTCCAGCCGGCCCAGCTCACCACGGTCGGCAAGCGCGCCACGCTCTGGATGCAGGACTTCGCGCTCGACGTCGAGGAACTGCTCCACCGCATCGACGCGCTCCGGTTCCGCGGCTGCCAGGGCACCACCGGCACGCAGGCATCATTCCTCCAGCTCTTCAACGGCGACCACGAGGCGGTGCGCCAGCTGGAGCGCCAGGTGGCGGAGCGGATGGGCTTCGCACGGGCGTTCGCGGTGACCGGGCAGACCTACCCCCGCAAGACCGACAGCGCGGTGCTCGACGTCCTCAGCGGCATCGCCCAGTCGGCGGCCAAGCTGGCCGTCGACCTCCGGCTGCTCCAGCACGAGGGCGAGCTCCTGGAGCCGTTCGAGTCGGAGCAGATCGGCTCGAGCGCCATGGCCTACAAGCGCAACCCGATGCGCGCCGAACGGATTGGCGCGCTGAGCCGGTTCGTGATCTCGCTTCAGGCCAACGCCGCCCACACCGCCGCGAACCAGTGGCTGGAGCGAACCCTCGACGACAGCGCCAACCGCCGGCTCACGCTGCCCGAGGCCTTCCTCACCACCGACGCGATCCTCCTCCTCGTCGCCAACATCGCCGGTGGCCTCGAGGTGCGCCCCCCGGTCATCGCCCGCCACGTCACCGATCAGATGCCCTTCATGGCCACCGAGCGCTGGATGATGCTCGGCGCCTCGGCCGGTGGCGACCGCCAGGAGTTGCACGAGGTCATCCGCCGCCACAGCCTGGCGGTGGCGGAGCAGGTCAGCCGCGGGGAGCCGAACGACCTGCTCGACCGGCTCGCCGGGGCGCCCGAGTTCAGCCGGGTTCCGGTCGAGACCCTCCGCGCCGAACTCGACCCGGCCCGCTACGTCGGGCGTGCCCCGGAGCAGGTGGGGGAGTTCCTGGCCGAGTTCCTGGAACCGCTCCTCGAGCGGGCCCGTGCCGTGATGCAGGTGGCGCCGCCGTCGGAACTTCGGGTATGACGACCACCTCCCCAGGGGCCATCCCGTTGCCGCTCTGGCGTCACGGCAAGGTCCGCGAGGTCTACGAGGTCGATGCTGACCGGCTCCTGCTCGTTACCAGCGATCGGGTCAGCGCCTTCGATGTCATCATGGCGGAGGCGGTGCCGGACAAGGGGCGCGTTCTGACCCAGCTCAGCGCCTTCTGGTTCCAGGCCCTGGACGGGCTCGGCCCGAGCCACTTCCTGACCGCCGACGACGCCGGCATCCTCGATGCGGTCCCGGCCCTGCGCCCGGTGGCCGACCAGTTGCGGGGCCGTGCCATGCTGGTGCGCCGCACCGAGCCGGTGCCGTTCGAGTGCGTGGTCCGGGGCTATCTGGCCGGCAGCGCCTGGGGGGAATACCGGTCGCGCGGCACGCTCGCGGGGGAGGCACTGCCCCCGGGCATGCTGGAGTCGTCCCGGTTTCCGGCCCCGCTCTTCTCGCCGGCCACCAAGGCCGAGCACGGGCACGACGAGAACGTCACCACCGCAACGATGACGGCAGCGCTGGGCGCGGCACTGACGGAGGAGCTGCGGGCCCGCAGCCTGGCGCTCTACTCCGCGGGGCTGGCCCATGCCGCCAGCCGCGGGATCCTGGTGGCCGACACCAAGTTCGAGTTCGGGCGGACCCCGGATGGCACCGTGCTGCTCATCGACGAGGTCCTGACCCCCGACTCCTCCCGCTTCTGGCCGGCCGACCAGTACCAGCCCGGCCGGACCCAGCCCAGCTTCGACAAGCAGCCGCTGCGCGACTACCTGGCCGGCCTGCGCGAGGCCGGGCGCTGGAACGGGGAAGCGCCTCCCCCCCCGCTGCCGGCAGAGGTGGTGGACGCCACCCGGGTGCGGTACCGCGAGGCCTACGCTCGACTCACCGGAACGGAGTTGCCGGCATGAGGATGCCCGTGGCACGGGAGGGCCTGCCCTTCATCCTCCTCGCCTGGACCATCGCGGCGGTGCTGGTGTGGGCCCAGTGGTG
Source organism: Gemmatimonadales bacterium (assembly GCA_048499805.1). Lineage (GTDB taxonomy): Bacteria > Gemmatimonadota > Gemmatimonadetes > Gemmatimonadales > GWC2-71-9 > JAWXBA01. The sequence goes on from JASNZF010000007.1 coordinate 99,863, forward strand.
GGTCGCCGTGGCCGTGTGGGTGCCGGTGGCGGCCTGGGTGGTGGCGTTTTTCCGCGATCCGGTGCGGGAGGGCCCCCGGGGCGAGGCCCTGGTCATCGCGCCGGCCGACGGGAAGGTCGTCTCGGTGATCACGATGGACGAGCCCTCCTTCCTGGGCGCCAGCGCGACCCGGATCTCCATCTTCATGAATGTCTTCAACGTGCACGTGAACCGGTACCCGGCGACCGGCACCGTGGCGTGGCGCGAGTACCACCCGGGCCGCTTCCTCAACGCCGCCACCGAGAAGGCCAGCCTCGAGAATGAGCAGTCGAGCGTCGGCCTGATGACCGCCCGCGGCCCGATCCTGGTTCGGCAGATCGCGGGGCTGGTGGCACGCCGGATCATCACCGATCACGGCGAGGGGACGGCGGTGACGCAGGGTGACCGGATGGGCCTGATCCGGTTCGGATCGCGGGTCGATGTCTTCCTCCCCGCCGGGGCCACGCCCCGGGTCCGGGTCGGCGAAACCACCCTGGCGGGGCAGACCGTGATCGCCGAATGGGCCTGACCCCCTTCCCCCGGCCCGGACGCGGGATGCGCCGGGTGGTGATCGTGGTGCCCAGCGCCTTCACGCTGGCCAACCTGTTCTTCGGGTTCTGGTCGATCGTCTCGGCGTTCAACGGCAACTACACCTGGGCGGGGTGGTTCATCGTGCTGGCGGCGGTGCTCGACATGCTCGACGGCCGGGTGGCGCGGATGTCCAACTCGGGGACGGCCTTCGGGGCGGAGCTGGATTCGCTGGTGGACGTGATTTCCTTCGGAGTCGCCCCGGCGTTGCTCATGTACTTCATCGAGTTTTCCGGGGCGGGGCGCTTCGGCTGGGTGGTCTGCTACCTGTACGTGGTCTGCGCAGCCCTGCGCCTGGCCCGCTACAACGTCCAGGAGCACGGCCACCAGGAGACACCCTCCGCCTCGTTCACCGGGATGCCGTCACCCGCCGCCGGGGTGATCCTGGCGACCTGGTATCCCTTCAGCCAGACGCGCGGCTACCGGGAATCGATCGCCTACCTCGACCTGCAGCACCAGGGGCTGGTCTTCCTGGTCCTGCTCGTCGCCGCCCTGATGGTCAGCAACGTGCGCTACCCGAAGTTCCCCAGGGTCGGGGTCCGGTCGGTCCAGGGCTGGCTCGGACTCCTGTTCCTCCTGGGACTGGTGGTCGGGTCGATCGTGGCGCCGGCCTCGTTGTTCTTCCCGCTCGGGCTCACCTACCTGCTCTTCGGGGTGGCCCGCGCCATCATCCTCAGCCTGCTCGACAAGAGCGAACTGGCGGCCCTCCAGGGACGCCGGGAGAAGCCACGCCCATGAACTACCGCATCCACGTCCGGGTCCTGCCGCGTTCCGGACTCCTCGACCCGCAGGGCCAGGCGGTGGAGCACGCCCTCACCGCCCTCGGCTTCGCCGGCGCGGCGAACGTCCACGTCGGCAAGGCGATCACCCTCGACCTTGAGGCGGCCTCGCGCGAGGACGCGGTGGTGACGGCCACCCGGATGTGCGACACCCTGCTCGCCAACCCCGTGACCGAGGACTACACCCTCGAGGTGACCGGCTGATGCTCGACGTGGCCGTGATCCGCTTCCCCGGGTCCAACTGCGATGAGGACGCCCTCCGTGCGGCCGAGGCGGCCGGTTGCGCAGCGCGGTTCGTCTGGCACCGGGAGTCCTCCCTCGGTCCTGCCGATGCCGTGATCCTGCCGGGCGGCTTCAGCTACGGCGACTACCTCCGCTCCGGGGCGATCGCCCGGTTCAGCCCGGTGATGACGGCCGTGGCCGCGCACGCCGCGGCCGGCGGCCCGGTCCTCGGCATCTGCAACGGGTTCCAGGTCCTCTGCGAATGCGGGTTGCTGCCCGGCGCGCTGATGCGCAACGCCGGGCTCGCCTTCCAGAGCCGCCCGGTCGACGTGCGGGTGGAGACCACCGCCAGCCCCTTCACCTCGTCGTACCGGGTGGGACAGGTGCTGCGCCTCCCCGTGGCCCACGGGGATGGCCGGTACGTGGCCGGTCCGGAGGTGGTGGCCCAGCTCGAGGCGGAGGGTCGCGTGCTGCTGCGCTACGTGCGCGGGGGGATGCCGGATGCCCCCGCCAATCCGAACGGCTCCATCGCCGACATCGCCGGCGTCCTGAACGCCGCCGGCAACGTGGCCGGCATGATGCCCCACCCGGAACGGGTGGCGGACCCCCGCCTGGGTCCGGACGATGGCGCCGGGTTCTTTGCTTCCCTCGCGGCCTGGGCCCCGGCCCCCGCGTGACCTCGCCCCCTACTCCCGACCAGGATCCCCGATGAGCATCGAAAAGCCGAGCCGCAACGAGGACGAGTACTTCGCCCGCCAGGAGCGCGAACTGCTCGAGCAGCAGCGCGCGATGGCAGCTGCGGCCGCCGCCGAAGCGGAACGCCGGAGCCACTTCATGAAGTGCCCCAAGTGCGGGCACGACCTCGAAACGATGGACTACGAGGGCATCACCATCGACCGCTGCACGAATTGTGCGGGCATCTGGCTGGACCCGGGCGAGCTCGAGCAGCTCCGGGACCGCAAGGACGGCAACATGCTCTCCCGGATCTTTGACGACGCCGCCTCCTTCCTTGCCTTCAAGAAGAAGAAGGCCACCGAGTGACAGCATCCGGCACCACCCCCCGCGCCGAGTCCTTTCCCGGGGAACGCCCGGTCACCCCCGAGGTGGTGCGCGAGCACAACCTCAATGCGCGCGAGTACCGGGCCATCCTCGACATGCTCGGTCGCGAGCCGACCCTCACGGAACTCGGCGTCTTCTCGGCGCTCTGGTCCGAGCACTGTTCCTACAAGCACTCCAAGCCGATCCTGCGCACCTTCCCCGTCACCGGGGACCAGGTCGTGCAGGGGCCGGGGGAGAATGCCGGGGTGTTGCGGCTTCCCGAGGGGTGGGCCGTCGCCTTCAAGGTCGAGTCGCACAACCACCCCTCCGCCGTGGAGCCGTACCAGGGCGCGGCCACCGGGGTCGGCGGGATCCTGCGCGATGTCTTTACGATGGGCGCACGCCCCGTCGCGCTACTGAACTCGCTCCGGCTCGGCCCCCTCGACGAGGCGCGGAACCGGTACCTCTTCGGCGGGATCGTCCGCGGCGTCGGCGACTACGGCAACTGCGTCGGCGTCCCCACCCTGGGCGGTGAGGTCTACTTCGCCCCGGGGTACAGCGGCAACCCGCTGGTGAACGCCATGTGCGTCGGCCTGCTCCGTGAATCCGACCTGGCCACCGCGCGCGCCCACGGCGTGGGCAACGTCCTGCTCTCGGTCGGCGCGCTGACGGGACGGGACGGCATCCACGGGGCCAGCTTCGCCTCCGAGGAACTCTCGGCGGCGAGTGAGGCCCGGCGTCCGCAGGTGCAGGTCGGTGACCCGTTCACCGAGAAGCTCCTGCTCGAGGCCAGCCTCGAGTTGATCACCAGCGGGCAGATCGTGGCCATCCAGGACATGGGCGCGGCGGGCTTGACCAGCTCCAGCGCCGAGATGGCGGCCCGCGGCGGCGTCGGGATCCTGCTCGACACCTCCCGGGTCCCCACCCGCGAGCCGGGGATGACCCCCTACGAGATCCTGCTGAGCGAGAGCCAGGAGCGGATGCTGGTCGTCGCCGAGCCCGCGCGCGTGGCGGGGATCCAGGCGATCTGCGCCAAGTGGGAACTCACCGCCACCCCGGTCGGGGAGGTCACCGATGACGGCCTCTTCCGGGTGGTGCACGATGGCCGGCTCGTGGCCGCGATCCCGGGTGGCGACCTGGTCGATGCCTGCCCGATCTATCATCCCGACGCGGAGGAGTCGTCCGAGGCCATCGCCCGGCGCCAGCGGGTGCCCACCCGCCCCGCTCCCGCGCTGCACGCGGCCCTCGAGGCGCTCCTGGACGCGCCCAGCCTCGCCAGCAAGCGCTGGGTCTTCGAGCAGTACGACAGCACCGTGCGCGCGGCGACGGCGCTCGGCCCGGGCGGGGATGGCGGGGTGATCGCCGTGCCCGGCACCCAGTTCGGCGTCGCGATGACGATCGACTGCAACAGCCGGCACGTGGCCCTCGATCCCTATGAGGGCGGCAAGGGAACCGTCGCCGAGGCGGCGCGCAACATCGCCTGCACCGGAGCCCTCCCGCTCGGCATCACCGACTGCCTCAACTTCGGCAACCCCGAGAAGCCGGAGGTGTTCTTCCAGTTTCGCGAGGCGTGCCGCGGCATCGCCGACGCCTGCCGCGCCTTTGATACGCCGGTCACCGGGGGCAACGTCTCGCTCTACAACGAGAACCCCACCGGTGCCATCGACCCCACCCCGACCGTCGGCATGATCGGCCTCCTGACCGACCTCTCCCACCGCGTCCCCAGCCACTTCCAGGCCCCGGGCGACGCGATCGCCATCCTCGGCGCCACCACGGGCCACCTGGGCGGATCGAGCTACTGGGCCGAGGTGCTGGATGCAATCTGCGGGGCACCCCCACCGGTGGACCTCACCGCCGAACGCGCCCTGCAGCGCTTCCTCGTTGCAGCCGCCGGGATGCGCCTGCTGCGGTCCGCCCACGACCTGAGCGATGGCGGACTGCTCGGCGGGCTGGCGGAGTGCTGCATCGGCGCCCCGTACGCCGACACGACCCTGGGCGCCGCCCTGCAGCTCGAGGGTTATGCCGACCAGGTGCCGGCGGAGGGGCTCCTCTTCGGCGAGGACCACGGACGCGCCCTGGTTACCTTCCTGCCATCCGACACCGACGCCCTGGCCAGACTGGCGGGAGAGTACCAGGTCCCGTGGTTCGTGGCGGGCGGGGTCACCGCCGCGGGGGCACCGCTCCGCGTGGCCAGGCCGGGCCTGGACCTGGAGTGGGACACGCCCCGCCTGCGGCAGATCTTCATGGACGCCATCCCCCGGCGCATGCGCCAGGCGGCACCCTCCGGATTGGAGCAGTAGACGATGTGCGGCATCATCGGGGTCTCCGCCATCCCAGACGCAGCCCGGCTCACCTACCTCGGGCTGTATGCCCTGCAGCACCGGGGCCAGGAGAGCGCGGGGATCGTCGCCCTCGACACCGATGGCGTGCCGCGGATCCACCGGGGAATGGGGCTGATCGCCGAGCACATTGACGACGCGGTCCTGCGCACCCTGCCCGGGGACGTCGCCATCGGGCACACCCGCTACGCTACCGCCGGCAGCACCGTGCTGGCCAATGCCCAGCCCTGCCTGGTCAACTTCCGGGGCGGGCCGCTGACCCTGGCCCACAACGGCAACCTGACCAACGCCGTCGCCCTCAAGCGCGAGCTGGTCGAGGCCGGCGCCATCTTCAGTTCCTCCAGCGACTCGGAGGTGATCGTCCACCTGATCGCGCGGTCACCGGCCGACAGTCCGGAAGACCAGATCCGCGACGCCCTGACCCAGGTCGAGGGTGCCTACAGCCTCGTGATGACGGTCGGGCGTGACCTCTACGCCATCGTCGACCCCCGCGGCTTCCGGCCGCTGGTGCTCGGCCAGCTCGGCGAGGGGATGATCGTGGCCTCGGAGACCTGTGCCCTCGATCTCGTGGGCGCGGTGAAGGTGCGGGAACTCCAGCCGGGCGAGTTCATCCGGATCCGGGACGGGGTGGTGGAGTCGCTCCGGACCCTCCAGCCTGCCCCCGCAGCCACCCGATGCGTCTTCGAACTGGTCTACTTCGCCCGGCCGGACAGCACCGTCTTCCACCGTTCGGTGGATGCGGTCCGCCGGGAACTCGGCCGCCAGCTGGCCGCCGAGCACCCGGTCCCCAACGGGGAGGTGGTCTTCAGCGTCCCGGACAGCGCCAACGCCATGGCCCTCGGCTTCAGCGAGGCCTCCGGGATCAAGCTCGAGCACGGCCTGATCCGGAACCACTACGTGGGCCGCACCTTCATCAACCCCACCCAGGCGCTCCGGGTGGCCAAGGTCCGGATCAAGTTCAATCCGGTCCGCGAGGTCATCGAGGGGCGTTCGGTCGTCGTCGTGGATGACTCCCTGGTGCGCGGGACGACCAGCAAGGGGTTGGTGGCGATGATTCGGGGGGCCGGGGCCCGCGAGGTGCACTTCCGGTTCGCCTCGCCACCGATCACCGGCCCCTGCCATTACGGGATCGACACTCCCACCCGCGAGGAACTGATCGCCGCCACGCACTCGATCGAGGAGATTCGCGAGTACCTGGGCGTGGACTCGCTCGGCTACATCTCGCTCGACGGGATGCTGCGGGCCGCGGGCGGGCGCGAGGGGTTCTGCCACGCCTGCTTCTCCGGCGACTACCCCATCGCCGTCGGCGACGACCAACCGGCCGCCCGCCACCTGGACCCCGTCACCGTGAGCCACCCATGACCGATGGCCGCCTGGTCTTCAGCTTCGGGCAGGGCCGGGCCGAGGGCACCTCGGCCATGAAGGAGATCCTCGGCGGCAAGGGTGCCGGCCTGGCCGAGATGACCAACATCGGCATCCCCGTCCCCCCCGGCTTCACCATCTCCGCCTCCCTCTGCGCCAGCTGGCTCGAGACCCGCACCCTGCACCCGCGGCTCCGGAGCCAGGTCGACGTGGCGCTCCAGCGGGTGGAGTCGATCACCGGGCGCGTCTTTGGCGATCCGCAGCGCCCGCTGCTGGTCTCGGTGCGGTCCGGCTCCGCCGTCTCCATGCCCGGGATGATGGAGACCATCCTCAACCTTGGGCTCAACGACACCACGGTCGAGGCCCTGGGCCGCGAGAGCGGCAACGCCGTCTTCGCCTGCGACACCTACCGGCGCTTCGTGCAGATGTACGGCAGCGTCGTGCACGAGGTGCCCAAGGCCGCCTTCGAGGAGCGACTCGCCGCCGCCCGTGCCGCCCGGGGCGTGGCCCGGGACATCGACCTGCCCGCGGAGGACCTGCTAGCGCTGGCCCACGCCTACAAGGCGCTCATCGCCGAGCAATCGGGGCAGCCCTTCCCCGAGGACCCGCGCGACCAGCTGTGGGGGGCCATCGAGGCGGTCTTCGAGAGCTGGAACACCCGGCGGGCCCAGGACTACCGCAAGCTGCACGACATCCCCGAAACCCTCGGCACCGCAGTCAACATCATGGCGATGGTGTTCGGGAACATGGGCGAGGACTCGGGAACCGGGGTGGCGTTCACCCGGGACCCCTCCACCGGCGAGCGGGTGCTGTACGGCGAGTTCCTCCTCAACGCCCAGGGCGAGGACGTTGTCAGCGGCACCCGGACCCCACTCCCGATTGCCCAGCTGCGATCGGCGATGCCCGCGGCGTGCACCGAACTGGAGCGAGTGGCGCAGACCCTGGAGCGGCACTTCCGCGACGTCCAGGACCTCGAGTTCACGATCGAGCGGGGCACCCTCTACCTGCTGCAGACCCGGCGCGGCCAGCGCACCGGACACGCCGCGGTCCGCATCGCCTGCGAAATGGTCGAGGAGGGGCTGATCTCGCCCGAGGAGGCGGTGGCCCGCATCCCCCCCAAGGACCTCGAGCAGCTGCTGCACCCCACCATCGACCCGAAGGAGACCCTCGAGCTCCTCGCCACCGGCCTGCCCGCCTCCCCCGGTGCCGCCTCCGGCATGGCGGTGTTCGATGCGGACACCGCCGAGGCCCGCGGCCGCCAGGGCGAGGCGGTGATCCTGGTGCGGCGCGAGACCAGCCCCGAGGACTTCCATGGCATGGTGCGCGCCAAGGCGATCCTGACCGCACGCGGCGGGATGACCTCCCACGCCGCGGTCGTCGCGCGGGGGATGGGCATCCCCTGCGTTGCCGGAGCCCACGACCTGGAGATCGACGAAGCCGCCGGCCGATTCACCGTCGGCAAGCGGGTGATCCATGCCGGCGACTGGATCACCGTCGACGGGGCAACCGGCAAGGTCCTTCTCGGACAGGCCAAGCTGATTCCCGCCGAGGTGACGGACAACTTCGCCAAGCTGCTGGGGTGGGCGGACAAGACCCGCCACCTCCGGGTCCGGGTCAACGCCGACACCCCCGCGGACGCCCACCGCGGCCGCGACTTCGGCGCGGAGGGGATCGGGCTCTGCCGGACCGAGCACATGTTCTTCCAGGGCGACAGGATCCATGCCATGCGCGAGATGATCCTCGCCCAAGATCCCGCTGGTCGCCAGCGCGCGCTCGCCAAGCTGCTGCCGATGCAGCGGGCCGACTTCGAGGGGATCTTCCGCGCCATGGAGGGCTATCCCGTCACGATCCGCCTGCTCGACCCGCCCCTCCATGAATTTCTCCCCAAGGGCGCCGAGGAGATCGCGGTGGTGGCCCGGGAGATGGGGCGCGAACCGGAGGAGGTGGCGCGCATCGTCGCCGACCTGTCGGAGATCAACCCGATGCTTGGCCTTCGGGGATGCCGGCTGGGGATCATCTACCCCGAGGTGACCGCCATGCAGGTGCGGGCCATCTTCGAGGCCGCCTGTGCCGTGGCCGCCCGGAAGGGCCGCGTGATGCCCGAGGTGATGATCCCGCTGGTCGCCCACGTGGTCGAGTTCCGGCGCCAGGCACTGGTGGTGCGCCAGGTCGCCGAGGAGGTCTTCCGCGAACGGCAGATCACCGTCCCCTACCTCCTCGGGACCATGATCGAGTTGCCGCGCGCGGCGCTCACCGCCGATGAGATTGCCCGCGAGGCGCAGTTCATTTCCTTCGGCACCAACGACCTGACCCAGACCACCTGGGGCCTCTCTCGCGACGATGCCGGCCGTTTCCTGCCCGAGTACCTCGAGCGCGGGATCATCGAGAACGATCCGTTCATGGTGCTCGATGAGGGGGGCGTCGGGAAGCTCGTCGCCATGGCCGTCGAACTGGGCCGGGGTACCCGCCCCGACCTGAAGATTGGGATCTGCGGCGAGCACGGCGGCGAGCCCCGGGCCATCGCCTTCTGCGAGGCCCAGAAGATGAACTACGTTTCCTGCTCGCCGTTCCGGGTGCCGATCGCCCGGCTCGCCGCGGGCCAGGCCGCCTTGGCGGAACGCGGAACCATGGACCGGACGAGGGCCACCGTATGAGCCATCCGCTGGTGGGTGTGGTCATGGGCAGCACCTCCGACTGGGAGGTCATGCGGCATGCCGTCGCGCGGCTCGAGCAGTTCCAGGTGCCCCATGAGGCCCGGGTGGTCTCCGCCCACCGCACTCCCGACCTGCTGAATGCGTACGCCGCTGGGGCCGAGGGGCGCGGACTCAGGTGCATCATCGCCGGCGCGGGCGGCGCGGCCCACCTGCCGGGGATGCTCGCGGCGCAGACCACCGTGCCCGTCCTCGGGGTTCCGGTGCCGTCCCGCCACCTCAAGGGGATGGACTCGCTGCTCAGCATCGTCCAGATGCCCGCCGGCGTCCCCGTGGCCACCTTTGCCATCGGTGAGGCCGGCGCGCACAACGCCGGGCTGTTCGCCGTGGCGCTCCTGGCCGGGAGCGACCCCGCCCTGGCATCCGCTCTCGCCGCCTTCCGCGCGGAACAGGAAGCCACGGTGCTCGGCTCGGTCCTCCCGCCTCCCGCGCCATGATCCTCCCCGGGGCGACCATCGGCCTCCTGGGGGGAGGCCAGCTCGGCAGGATGTTCACCGCTCGGGCCCGGACCATGGGCTACCGGGTCTGGGTCCTCGACCCCGATCCCCTGAGCCCCGCCGGTCACTTGGCCGACCGACACCTGCACGCTCCCTACGACGATCCCGCCGCGCTCGAGGCCCTTGCAACCGGCTGCGCCGTCATCACCACCGAGTTCGAGAACGTGCCCGCCGAGACCCTGCGTGAGCTGGCCAGTCGCTGCCCGGTGTATCCGCCCGCCCACGCCGTCGCCATCGCGCAGGACCGGATCCTCGAGAAGCAGTTCCTCCGGGCACAGGGGTTTCCCACCACCCACTATGCCCCGGTGCTGACGGCGGCGGACATCCTTCCCGCCTGGGAGGCGACCGGCGGTCCGGCACTGCTCAAGACCAGTCGGCTCGGCTACGATGGCAAGGGACAGGCGCCGGTGCAGTCACCGGGAGAGGCGGCGGCGGCCTTTGAGCGGTTCGGGGCAGTGCCGTGCGTCCTCGAGCGGCGGCTGGAGCTGGAATCCGAGCTGTCGGTGGTGCTGGCCCGCGGGGAACATGGCAACCTGATGGCCTTCCCGACCGGTGAGAACCGCCACGTCGAGGGGATCCTGGAGACCACCATGGTGCCGGCCGGGATCGGTCCGGCACTGGCGGCCGAGGCCCAGCGGCTCGCGGGGGATCTGGCCGCGGCGCTGGAGTACGTCGGGGTGCTTGGCGTGGAGTTGTTCGTGGCCAATGGGGGACGGCTCTACGTCAACGAGATCGCCCCGAGACCCCACAACAGCGGACACTTCACCCAGGATGCCTGTGTCACCTGCCAGTTCGAGCAGCAGCTCCGGGCCATCTGCGGCCTGCCGCTCGGCAGCCCGGAGCTGCTCTCACCGGTGGCGATGATCAACCTGCTGGGCGAGTTGTGGGCCGAGGGCGAGCCGCGCTGGGACCATCTCCTGCGCGACCCGGGCGCCAAGCTGCACCTCTATGGGAAGCAGGAACCCCGACCCGGCCGCAAGATGGGACACGTGAACATTCTGGCGCCCTCGGCCGAGCGCGCCCGCGAACGCGCCTGGGATGCGCGCCGGGTCCTGACCGAGCCCAAGGGCCGCTGAGCGCTCAGCGGTCCTGGCGTCGCGGCGGGGGGCCGCCCGCCGCGAGCCGGAAGAGAGTTCGCCATTCCGGATCGGCCCCGGCAGCCTGGGCCTCCCACTGCTCGACCGCCCGCCGCGCCACCGCCGCCTGCCCCGCAGCGCGGGCACTCCGCGCCAGCCCCAGCAACGACAGCGCCCGGCCCGGTGCCAGTTCCAGGGCACCCTGGAACGCCCTCACGGCGCCGGCCGGGTTCGAGGCAGCCAAAAGCTGGCCCAGGAACTCGTGACTTGGCTGGGTCACGTTCGGCGGGCCGAACTCCATCGGGAGCCGCTCCTGGATGCCGGCCGCGCGCCGCAGGGTGGCGATCGCCTCGGTGCGCCGGCCACCCGCCAGCTGGCGATAGGCAGCCAGTTCCAGGAGCTGGACCTCGAGCGGGCTGAGGAACGGATCCTCCGGCGCCTCGGCGTGCAGCGCATCACGCAGCCTGGCCATGGCGCCACGGGCCGAGTCCAGCCCGGCCACATGCTGCACCTGGAACGCGGCGAGGCCCCTGAAGTAGAGCTCGGGGGCCTGGGCCTCGGCTGGCAGGCCCTCGACATCGATCACCCAGAGCGCCGGCCCGTCGCCCCATCGGTCGGTGGTCAGGACGTGGGCCAGCCGCATCCAGGCCAGGCCCCCCTCACGCCGGAGCCGCTGGCTTTCCATGTTGACCCGCATCTCGTCGAGGAAGGCCTCCGCCTCGGCGATTCGCCCCTGCTGCAGCAGGCCGTAGTGCAGCCAGCTGGTGTAGTGCCCCGGGACCCGGGCTGTCAGGTCCATGGCGACGGTGTTCTGCGACACAACCTCCTCCCACATGCCGAGGGCGAGGAAGATGTGCGTTGTCATGTGCTGGGCATGTGCCGCGTCGGGTGCAATCGTTCGGTAGGCGCGGGCAGCGGGCAGGCCCAGGTTGGCATGGTCCGGATCGTCCCAGGCGTGGATCAGGTAGTGCGCGGCGCCAGGGTGCTCGGGATTGGCGGCGAAGACCATGTCGGCCCACGCCGCGGCCCGCCGGTAGGTTGCGGTGTCGCGCACCCCCTGGCTCAGCCCGATCAGGGCCAGTGCATAGAACGCCTTCGCCTCCAGGTCGTCAGGGTGCTGGCGGACCAGGCGCTCCATGGCGGCAGCGTAGAGCGTGTCCCGCTGGGCCTTGCTCCCATCCCCGTACAGCACCTCCGCCGCCTCGAGATACATCTGCTCCCGATGGGTCGGGGCCCGCTCGCGCCGGGCCGCCGGGGTGGGCGCCAGCCGCGCGAGCACCGCCCGTGCCGCTGGCAGGTCCTGCTCGTTCCAGACCGGATGGGTGTGGGTCATCGCCTCGCCCCAGTAGGCCAGGGCGAACCCGGGATCGAGTCGCTGGGACCGCTGGAACGCTGCGGCGGCCCGCGGGTACTCGAAGCTGTGCATCCAGAGGACGCCGGTCACGAACTCGCGGTGCGCCTCGGGCGTGGCGCTGGCAGGGAAGTCGATCCGGCCCAGTTGCGGGGCCCCGCCCTGCGCGAGGGCGGCGGGGCACCAGAGCGTGGCGAGCAGGCCCAACAACGGGAGGGAACGGGTCATGACCGGATCCGTGGCGCAGGAGCTCGATATGATCGGGAACGATGCGATGGGAAGGCACCTGGGCACGCAGGAGGACCGCGAAGGACACGAGGGTGGAACGGGGTACACCCCACTCCACCCCCGTCGGTCAGGTTCCGGCCGCCCCGGCTCGTGGCGCTTCCGCCATCGATGGGACTTCTCGCTTCTCACTTCTCACTGCGATGGAGGCGCAGGGAATCGAACCCTGGTCCGAATCAGCTTCCACTACGATGTCTACGTGCGTAGACCGGTATTCCTGCCCTCGCCTCGATCCGGTCACCGACCATCCTGACCGAGACTGACCTCCCTTGAATCTCGCCCGTCGCGCGGGAGGACCACGCCGGACCAGCCCGAATTTGCGATCCGATGCCGCCGCCTCAGGCGAGCTGCAAACATCGGAGGTGCGTAAGCGAGCTTAGCTCAGCTTAGGCAGCCAGTGCCAGTTGAGAGTTGGCAAATGACTCTTTCCACGGGGATTAGCCAGGACCATGGACCTGGGCACGCGATCGCAGTTTCTACCAACCCGTCGAAGCCAGTCGCCCCCGGGTGTCCCTGAAAGATAATCGCATCGGCTGGGGAATGGGGACGCAAGGGCTGGGGATTGGGGCCGGGGGGGCTGGCCGGGGTGCATTGCCGGGGGGACGGCCCGGACCGGCTATGAGGAACTCACCACCCGGTTCCGGCCCGCATCCTTGGCCCGGTACAGCGCCGCGTCGGCCCGGGAAGCAAGGTGCTCCAGCCCGGGCACCGTCTCCGGGCATCCGGCCACCCCGAAGGAGGCCGTCAACGGCCATTCCCTTCCCTGCCACGCCCACACCGTCGCCTCCAGGCCGGCACGGACTCGCTCCGCGGCCTCCACCCCTTCGGCCAGCGAGGCATTCGGCAGCCACAGCGCGAATTCCTCCCCGCCGATCCTGGCGACAACATCCCCGCTCCGGGTCGCCTGGCCGCAGATGCGGGCGAAATGCACCAGCGCCGCGTCGCCCGCGGCATGGCCCAGGGTGTCGTTGAGGAGCTTGAACCGGTCCAGGTCGGCATAGATCAGCGCGCCCTCCCCCGCCGTCACCCGGCTCATGGCCTCGTCCAGGCCGCGCCGGTTGCGCAGTCCGGTCAGCGGATCGCTCAGGGTGGTCTCGTACAGCTCCTGGCGCTCGAGTGCCTGCTGCAGCCGGGGCCCCGCCGCTTCCAGCGCCTGGAACAGCTCCCCGGCGACGCTCCCCGGGGGCAGCACCCCATCCGGCGTCGCCACGACCACGGCACCGACGGTCAACCGCGAGCTGGGAATCGGCAGGATGACGGTGCGCGGGCGTGCCCGCCGGCGTTCGTTTCCCGACCGTCCGAGCGGATCGTCGGAGACCCGCGGCCCCGGATCGATCCCCCGGCCCACGTCGTCCAGCGGGCTGCCCGGGGCGGCCAGTGCCAGCCGCAGGCGCGGATCCGACCGGAGCGACACCCCGAGGACCTGCACCCCCTGGGGACGCGCGATCGCGACCCCCACCTCGGTGTCGAGCAGCCGCTCCAGCTGGTGCGCCAGCCGCATGGCGATGCTCTCGACCGTCTCGTGGGGCCTGCCGTGCAACCGGTCCACGGAAGCCAGGACCGGCTCCCGCTGGAGCCAGGACAGCAAGGCGCCCAGGTCCGCGCGCAGCGCCTCCAGCATGGCGGGCGTTCCGGGGCCCGGGGCCAGGGCGATGGCCACCCACCCCTCGAGCACCGCGTGAACCATCACCCCGCACTCAAGCTGTTCCATCCCGCCGGAAGACTGGCCGCGCAGGTGCGCCATCCGGGCCACCAGGAGGGTCTCGTCCGCAGTGGTGACCCCCGCGGCAACGGCCCGGCGCGGCGGGCCGTCCCCCGGCCCGGCCACCCAGACCCCGAGCGCCTGGTTGGCGCGCAGCACCAGGGCCAGGAGCGGATCCGCGCCGGGGCGCAGGGCCGGTGGCTGCGTCGCCGCCTGGATCGGCCCCCCGAGCCAACGGGAGAGATAGAGTGCCACGAGCATGGAGAGACTGGCGGTGGCCAGGACCAGCAGGAAGGAATTCATCCGCGCGGACGACCGATCCACCCTCGGCGGGAAAACCAGGCATAGATCGCGATGCAGACGAGGAGCATCAGGCCAAGGACCACCGGGTATCCCCACCGCCACTGAAGTTCCGGCATCGCGGCAAAGTTCATCCCGTAGACGCCCACGATGAACGTCAGTGGCAGGAAGAACGCGGCGAACACCGTGAGCACCCGCATCACCTCGTTGCTGCGGTGGGAGGCCATGGCAAGGTGCACGCTGAGGAGGTTCTGGGCCTCCTCCAGCAGCTGCTCCGCCCAGAAGTGATACCCCTCCGCCGTTTCGCGGAGGTCCTGGAAGTACGGCTGGGCCCGCTCGGCGGGCACGACCGTCTTCTGCAGGACCGCGATCGATTGCCAGAGGATCCGCTTGATCAGCGCGACCCGGCGCTTGAGGAAGTGAATCCGGCGAAACGGCGGCATGGTGTGGGTGGCATCGAAGACCTCGCTCTCGAAGGCATCGAGGGCCCGCTCCATCTCCTCGAGCGGCCGGTCGTAGGAGGAGAGCATGGCCAGGGTGAGTTCGGTCAGGACCGTCGAGAGCGAGCGATCGGCGCACTCGCCGGAGGAGAACCGGTCACGGACCGCGCCCAGGATCGGCTGATCCTTGCGGTGGATCGTCAGGACCAGGTCAGGCCGGTAGAACAGCGCGAGCTTGCGGGTCATCCCCTGGACATCGTCGGCCTCGCCGCCGGCCGCCTCGTCCCACGTGCGCATGATGATGAAGGTGACTTCCTCAATCCGCTCGTGCTTGGGCAGGTGCTCCGGGTCCAGGCAGTCGGCGACCGAGGTGGCGTGCAGGGAGTGGGTCTCGGCGAGTTCGAGAAGCTCATGGCGGGTCGGGGCCACCACGTCGATCCACCGGAGCCCGCCCGGACCGCCCTCGAATACAACGGTCTGCATCAGGCCGGCGAGCTCACGCCGCCACCGCGGACGCTTCCAGGTAGCCGGTGAACACCGCCTCGGCCTCCCGCATCGACTCGACGTGGAACAACCGCTCGCGCAACGCCGAGGCGCCCGGAAGCCCGCGGGTGTACCACCCCAGGTGCTTCCGGAACTCCACCACGGTCTTGCGGCTGTCGCCCTGCAGCCGAAGAGCCAGCTGGGCGTGGGCCAGGGCCACGCTGAACCGCTCGACCGGGCCGGGCAGCCCCGGCGCCTCGCGCCCCTCCAACCGGGCCCGGGCGTCGCGGAAGATCCAGGGATTTCCGAAACTCCCGCGCCCGATCATCAGGCCGGCGCACCCGGTGTGCTCCCGCATCCGGCGGGCGTCCTCGCCGGTCTGGATGTCCCCATTGCCGATGACCGGGATGTCCAGTGCCTCCACGACCGCGGCGATCTCGTCCCAGTTGGCCTTGCCGGAGAACATCTGGGTCCGGGTGCGGGCATGCAGGGTGAACGCGCGCGCCCCGGCGTCCTGCATCCGCAGGGCGATCTCGACCGGCTCCCGGCACAGCTCGTTCCAGCCGCTCCGCGTCTTCACCGTCAGCGGCAGGTGGGTGGCCGCCGCCGTCGCCCGGATGATGCGCTCGACGAGCTCCATGTCGCGAAGGCAGCCCGACCCACCATTGCGCTGGACCACCTTCTTCACCGGGCAGCCGAAGTTGATGTCGATGAAGTCCGGCTCGTAGGCCTCGGCGACGATGGCCGCCGCCCGGGCCATGGCGTCCGGGTCGGCGCCGTAGATCTGGACCCCGATCGGTCGCTCCACTGGCTCGAACTCCGCCCCCTCGATGGTCCGGCGGATGCCGCGCTGGATCGCCTCGGAGGAGAGGAACTCGGTCATCAGGACGTCGGCCCCCAGGCTCCGGCACACCTGACGGAACGGCGCCTCCGAGACCCCGGCCATGGGGGCCAGGATCAGGGGACATTCCACCGAGGGCGCATAGGGTAACCGCATGGCGGAAAGGTACTTGCCGCGACGGGTCGGGGCAACGCGTCGCCGGGACCGCCCTCCCTCGCGAGCGGCGGGAGCGCTAGATTGCCGCGATGCGCATCCGCGACTTCCTCGACCCGGGGGCGATCGGGCTCGATCTTCGGGGCGACTCCAAGGAGGCCGTGTTGCGCGAGATGGTCGCGCTCCTCCAGCTCGAGCCCCGGGCAGTGGCTCCCCTCTCCCAGCTCGTCCTCCGGCGGGAACAGCTCGGTTCCACTGGCTTCGGCCACGGGATCGCGATTCCCCATGCCCGCTCGCTCGTCGTCCACCGGCTCCGGCTCGCCTTCGGCCGCCACCCCGCCGGGGTGGAGTATGGCGCGATGGACGGGAAGCCCGTCCACTCCCTCTTCCTGATCGTGGCGCCCCCGCACGAAGTCTCGAACCAGTACCTGCCCATCCTCGGCAAGGTGGCTCAACTCTGCCAGCAGCCCGGCGTCCCCGCCCGGCTGGCGCAGCTCCGGGATGTCCCGGAGCTGTTCGCCCTGCTGGAGAGCCACGGCCTCTAGCCGCGACCTACGCCAGCAGGGCCCGGTGATCCTCGAGAAAGGTGCGGAGGGTTCGCGGGGGAGAACCCGCCAGACGCAGCACCCCGTCGCTGAGGGGCATGGTGGTGCCGCGCGAGGCGTCCTCGAGCAGGGAAAGGTCGGCAGCCAGCCATTCGGGAAGTCCCGCCGCCGCCAGCGAGGCGCGGAAGGCCTCCCGGGGCAGGTCAACGTACCGGACCGGCCGCCCGAGAATGTCGGTGAGGGTCTCGGCCACCTCCCCGTAGGACAGGGGCGCCGGCCCGGTCAATGCCACATCCTCGGTCACGTGCGTGGCCCGCGTCAGCGCCCCGACCGCCGCCGCCGCCACGTCGCGTGCATCGACGAAGGCGACCTTGCCGTCCCCCTGCGACCCGAAGAACTGCCCGGCCCGGCGGATCACCTCCGCCGAGCTGAGCAGGTTCTGCATCATGCTGGTGGGACGCAGGTTGACGCCGGGCACGCCCGAAGCGGCCAGGGTGGCCTCGACGGCCCCGTGCCATTCCAGGATCCCGGCCGGGACCGGCTGCCCCACCCCCAGGACCGAGATCCGCACCAGGCGCTCCACCCCCGCATCGGCGGCGGCGTGGATCATCGCGGTCTGCAGGGGCACGGTGCCAGGGCCGGAACTGGTGACCAGGAACACCCGGCGGATGTCGCGTAACGCCGGGGCGAGGGTCTCCGGTGCGCCCAGGTCGCCCTGGATCAGTTCCACCCCGGGTCCGGCAATCCGCGAGGCAGCGAACGGATCGCGCACCAGGGCCCGGACGGGGATGCGCGCGCCCCGCAGCAGGCGGACCACCTCGCCGCCCACCGTCCCGGTTCCACCGACGACCAGGATCCGCCTGTCGGGCACGCTCACTCCCACTCGATGGTGGCGGGTGGCTTGCTGCTCACGTCATAGACCACGCGGTTGACCCCCTGCACCTCGTTGGCGATCCGGTTCGAGATCAGCGCCAGGACTTCCGGCGGGAACGCGAACCAGTCGGCGGTCATGCCGTCGCGGCTGGTCACGGCGCGAAGCGCCACCACCTGGTCGTAGCTCCGGCCATCGCCCTGCACCCCCACCGACCGGATCGGGAGCAGCACCGCGAATGCCTGCCAGATCTCGTCGTAGAGGCCAGCGGCGCGGATCTCCTCGATGAAGATCGCGTCGGCCCTGCGCAGGACCTCCAGCGACGACTCGCTGATGTCCCCGATGATCCGGATCGCCAGGCCCGGCCCGGGAAACGGGTGCCGGCCCACCATCTCCTCGGGCAGGCCAAGTTCCCGACCCACCGCGCGCACCTCGTCCTTGAACAGCTCCCGGAACGGCTCGATCAGCGTGAACGGCAGCCGTTCCGGCAGCCCGCCCACGTTGTGGTGGGTCTTGATCGTCACCGACGGCCCGCCCGAGGCGCTCACTGACTCGATCACGTCGGGGTAGAGCGTCCCCTGCACCAGGAAGCCGACGTCGTCCCCCACCGCCCGGGCCTCGGTCTCGAAGACGTCGATGAAGGTGTGCCCGATGCGTCGGCGCTTCTCCTCGGGATCGCTGATCCCCCGGAGCCGCTCCAGGAACTGCTCCCGGGCATCCACCACGCGCAGGTCGATCCCCAGATGGCGGCGAAAGGTCTGCTCCACCTGCTCCCGCTCGTGGAGCCGCAGCAGCCCGTGGTCCACGAAGATGCAGGTCAGCCGATCCCCGACCGCCCGGTGCACCAGGGCCGCGGCCACCGAGGAGTCGACGCCCCCCGACAGCCCGCAGATTACGCGGGTCGTGGGGCCCACCCGGGCCTGGATCCGCGCCACCTCCTCCTCGATGAAGTGCCCGGCGGTCCAGTCCGCGGTGCAGCCGCAGATCCCGAACAGGAAGTTGCCGATGATCTCGCCACCCCGGGCCGTGTGGGCCACCTCGGGATGGAACTGCACCGCGTGAATGGGCAGGGCGACGTGCTCGAGCGCACAGACCGGGGAGTTGTCGCTCGAGGCCGTGACGCGGTAGCCCGGCGGCGGCGCATCCACGTGGTCGCCGTGCGACATCCAGACCGGGGTCTCCTCGCCCTCGCCAAACCCCGCAAACAGCGCCCCCTTCCCCACTCGCACCAGGGCCCGGCCATACTCCCGCCGCGCCGAGGCCACCACCTGACCCCCGGCCAGGTGGGAGAGCAGTTGCATGCCGTAGCAGAGCCCGAGCACCGGGATTCCCAGCTCCAGGATCGCCGGGTCCAGCGAAGGCGCTCCCGGTTCGTAGACCGAGTTGGGTCCCCCGGAAAGGATGATGCCCTTCGGGGCCCATTCCCGCACCCAGGCCGCATCCCGGTCGGGCCGGTGGATCTCGGAGTAGACGTGCGCCTCGCGGACCCGCCTGGCAATCAGCTGCGTGAACTGCGAACCGTAGTCAAGGATCAGGATGCGATCATGGTCCATCAGGAAGGCGCTCCATCGAACGGGGATGCCATCTCGCCGCGCATGAGGTCGTCCGGGGTTTCGCGCGGGCGGCAAACAGCCCAGCGGCCGCCACGCACCAGGACCTCGGCTGCCCGGGGCCGGCTGTTGTACTGGGAACTCATCGAGAAGCCGTAGGCACCGGCGCCGAGGACCGCCAGGCATGCCCCGGCCGGCAGGTCGGGCACCGCCCGGTCGAGCGCGAGGAAATCCCCGGTCTCGCAGATCGGGCCAACCACATCGGCCGTCACCCGCGCCTCGGTCGCGCCGTCCACCGCGACGATGGCGTGGTGCGCCTGGTAGTGGCTCGGACGGACCAGGTCGTTCATGGCGGCATCGACGATCATGAAGTCACGGCCACCGGCATGCTTGCGGTACAGCACCCGCGTCAGCAGCACCCCGCTGCTGCCGACGAGGTAGCGACCCGGTTCGAGGTGCAGGTGCAGGCCGGCGGCCTGCACCCCGGGCACGATCGCGGCGGCAAAGTCAGCCACCCCCATCGGCTCCTCGGTGCCGGTGTAGCGGATTCCGATCCCGCCGCCCAGTCCGAGCGTGGTCACCGTCCCACCGGCCGCGGCCTGGACCCCTGGCAGCAGGGCGAGCAGGCGGTCCAGCGCCTCGGCATACGGCACGGTGCTCAGGAGCTGGCTGCCGAGGTGCACCGCCACCCCCGTCAGGGTCAGGCCCGGCGAGGCGGCGACCAGGCGGGCGGCCTCCACGACCTGGTCGGCCGGAATCCCGAACTTGATGCCGTTCTTGCCGGTGGAGATGTACGGATGGGTGTCCGTGGTGACATCGGGGTTGACGCGCAGGCCCACCCGCATCGCGCCGCCCGTGCCCGCCGCAAGCTGCGCCAGGCGGGCCACCTCCTCCAGCGACTCCACGTTCACCTGGCCAATGCCGGCCGCCATGGCCGCCAGCAGCTCGTCGTCACGCTTGCCGACACCGCTGAACACGATTCGCTCGGGGTGGAATCCGGCCCGGAGCGCCCGGAGCATCTCGCCGGTCGAGACGATATCCGCCCCCGCCCCCAGCTCCGCGAGGAGCCGGAGCACCGCCAGGGTGCTGTTGGCCTTGATGGCATAGCAGAGCGTGTGCGGCACGGCGGACAGCGCCAGGGTGAGGTCGCGAAAGCGCGCCTCGATGACATCTCCGTGGTACACGTAGGTCGGGGTGCCCACCGCGGCGGCGATCTCGGCCAGCCCGGCCCCGCCGGCGTGCAACCCACCCGAGGCCGACCGGGCCAGGCCGGCATCGGCGAGCAGCCGATCCGTGTCCTCGACCATCAATACGACTTGGCCCACAGCACTTCATGCATCGCGGGGCGGCCGGTCCAGATGCAGGTCTGCGGCGCCTCGGCCGACCGGAACTCCGCGTCCGGGATCACCCGGATCGTCGCCTTGGTCTGCTCCTTGATCTCGGCCTCGACGGCGGGGTCCCCGCACCACCCGGCATAGACAAAGCCCCCACCCTGTTCCAGGAAGTCGATGAACTCCTGCTTCGACTTGGGACCCCGGAGGGTGGCCGCCTCGCGCCGGGCCTTGGCCGCCTCGAGCAGCTCGCGCTGCATCCGGTCCATTGCCGGCGGAAACCAGGCCGCCAGCCCGCCCACCGGCAGCGACTCCTTCGGGCCGCCGGTCCGGCGGGCAACCATCACGGTGCCACCGGCCAGGTCCCGCGGGCCGATCTCGATCCGGAACGGGACGCCCCGGCCCTCCCAGTCGTAGTACTTCGCCCCGGGCTTCATCCCCTCGCGGGCGTCGACGTGGCATCGGATCCCCGCCGCCGCAAGCGCCACCCGGATCCCGAGGGCCGCATCGAGGATCGCCGCCCGCTCCTCGTCGGTCTTGTAGATGGGCACGATCACCACCTGCCACTGGGCCAGGCGCGGGGGACAGACGAGCCCGGCGTCATCCCCATGGGTCATGATCAGCCCGCCCACCAGGCGCGTCGACACCCCCCATGAAGTGTTCCAGACATGGTCCAGTCCCCCCTCGGCGGTCTGGAACGTCACGTCGAACGCCTTGGCGAAGTTCTGGCCCAGGTTGTGGCTGGTGCCCGCCTGCAGGGCCTTGTTGTCCTGCATCATCGCTTCGCACGAATAGGTCCGGACCGCCCCGGCGAACCGCTCGCTGTCGGTCTTGAGGCCGGTCACCACCGGCATGGCCATCCACTCCTCCATGAACCGGCGGTAGATCCCCAGGATCTGGAGCGTCTCCGCCTCGGCATCCGCCTCGGTCGCGTGGGCGGTGTGGCCCTCCTGCCAGAGGAACTCGGTGGTCCGCAGGAAGAGCCGGGTCCGCAGTTCCCAGCGCACCACGTTGGCCCACTGGTTGATCAGGACCGGCAGGTCCCGGTAACTCTGGATCCACTTGGCGTACATCGAGTAGATGATCGTCTCCGAGGTCGGCCGCACGACCAGCGGCTCCTCGAGTTCCTTGCCACCACCGTGGGTGACCACGGCGGTCTCGGGCGCGAACCCCTCGACGTGCTGGGCCTCCTTGGCCAGGAAGCTCTGCGGGATGAACAGGGGGAAGTAGGCGTTCTGGTGCCCCGTTGCCTTGAACATGTCGTCCAGCGCCCGCTGCATCCCCTCCCAGATGGCATACCCGTTCGGCCGGATCACCATGCAGCCGCGCACCGGGCTGTAGTCCGCCAGTTCGGCCTTCATGATCAGCTCGTTGTACCACGCGCTGAAATCGGTCGCGCGGGGCGTCAGGCCCTTGGTGTCAGCCATGTTTCCGGTTACCAGGTGCGGGGGACAGGGACGGAAGCCCGGGGCTCCCGAGAAGGGTGTGCAGCACGGCCGGAAGCTCGGCAAGCGCCACCTCGGACTGGCCTCCAGCGACCAGGTCCTTGAGCTGGGCCACCTCCCGCACGCGCTCCGCCTCGCCCAGGACCACGACCGCCCGCGCGCCGCGGGCATCGGCGTGCTTGAACTGCTTGCCCAGGTTCTGGGCGCCCAGGGCGTACTCCACCCGCCAGCCGGCGTCCCGGAGGGCGTGGACGAGGGTGTGCACCGCCGGGCGATCCTCGGGCGCCGGCGCGGCAACGAAGAGGTCGATCGGTGCGGGGGCCGGCGGCGCCAGGCCGCGCTCCCGCAGCAGTTCGCCGAGGACGACATCGCCCATGCCGAAGCCCAGGGCCGGCAGGTCCACCCCGCCGACCGCCTGCAGCAGGTTGTCGTAGCGCCCGCCACCGCAGATCGCCCGCAGCGACCGCGCGGCGTCGAACAGCTCGAAGACGGGACCGGTGTAGTACGCCAGGCCGCGGACGATGGTCAGGTCGATGTCGACGAAGTCGTCGAGCCCCATCTCCGCCAGCATGGCGACGATGTCGCGGAGCGGTGCGCTGGCCTCGTGCACGGCGGGAAACGCTCGCGCCAGCTCCGGCATGCTCGTCACCTCCCGGAGCGCGGCCAGCCCGTCCAGCTGGGCCGTCGTGGTCCCGGCGTCCTCCAGGGCGGCCCGCCGCGCCGCATCGTCGCCGCGGCCGAGCTTGTCGAGGAACTGGTAGGCAGCGGCGAAGCTGGATGGGGCAAAGCCCAGCGACTCCAGGATGGCGTTGAGGACGCGCCGATCCGACAGCCGCACCCGGACATCCGCGGGTCCGAGACCGAGCCGTCGCATGATGTCAATCGCCAGGGCGATGATCTCGGCGTCACCCGCCGGACCGGGCTCGCCGATCAGGTCGCAATTGAGCTGGAAGTGCTCCCGGAGGCGCCCGCGCTGCTGGCGCTCATACCGGAACAATTGGGGAATCGCGAACCAGCGAATCGGCTTCCGGAGCCCGTTGGCGCGCGCGGCCACCATCCGGGCCAGGGTCGGCGTCATCTCGGGGCGGAGCGCCACCTCGCGGTCACCCTTGTCCACGAAGTTGTACAGCTGGCCGACGATCTCATCGCCGCTCTTGGCGGTGTAGAGGTCCAGGGGCTCCAGGGGCGGTCCATCGTACTCCTCGAACCCGTAACTCTGGGCGGCCGCCCGGAACGCCTCGAACAGGTACGCCCGAAAGGCGAACTCGTCCGGGTAGAACTCCCGGAATCCCGGCAGGGCCTTGAAGGACATCCACCAAAGATAATCGGGATGAGGTGCGGGGACGGGGGATGGGGAATGAGGAATGAGGAATGGGGAATGGGGGCTGGGGGCTGGGGAGTGGGCATCCCAAGCTGGGGTCAACGCCACCTCCGCCCTGGCCCCTGCCCCGAAGCCCCTAGCCCCCAGTCCCCGCGCCCCTCCCGCCCCCTACTCCCCCCGCGCCAACCGGTAGACCCGGACGTACTCCACATCATCGTCGTCCTGCCAGACGCCGATGACCTGATCCCCCCGGATCTGGGTCGGCCGGAACCGGTCGGGCATGTCCACCCAGCCCAGCATGCGGCCCGTGGGATCGAAGACCGCGAAGTGGGGTGTCCGGTCCCCGGGCTGGTCCTGCTCCTGGACCCAGAGGTGCCCGCTGTCGTCCACCAGGATGTTGGCGATGAACGGCAGCGCGCTCGGATAGGTCACCGAGTTGATCCGCTCCACCATCTGGTCCCGCAGCTGGGCCGGGAGGCTCGCGCCGGCCTGGGCGTCCATCAGCTGGATCATGTCCTTGCGGTGCTGCGCCACGCCTTCGGCCGCCAGGGCCCGGGCGGGCCGGTTCAGCCGAATGATCCGGGCGAGCCCCGTGCCGGGCTGCCACACCTGGACTTCCCAGGCGTTGTTGGTCGCGACGTAGGCGTGCGACCCCGCCGCCACGATGATGGTGTTCTTTCCCAGCGGGACCCCGGTCGGGGTCGACACCGACTGGCCACCGAAGCTGAGCGTCATCTGCTCCATCTCCAGCCCAGGGAACCAGGACATGGTGTCCACCACCGCACCGTCCGGCCCGAAGTGGATCGCCGGGATGCTGTCGCGGAAGGTCCCCTCGCGATTGGAATTGATCTGCAGTGCCAGCGACACGCCGATGAGCGAGCCATCGTCCAGCATCCCGGAGGGAAGCGACATGTTGACGGAGCCGCTGGCATCAGGCATCATGGCGCCGCCCAGCCCGCCCAGGCTGAACGATCGCCCGACGCCGCCATCCGGGCCGAGGACCGTCATCCGGCGGACCAGGATGTCGAGGACGACGAGCGAGTCGGTCGGGGTCCGCCACATGCCCGAGATCGCCCCATACTCCCCGGGACCGGCCCCCTGCCGTCCGCTGGTCTGCAGGTGATTGCCATCGGCATCGAAGAACCGCACCTCGCTGGAGGAGCTGTTCGCCACGGCCAGGGAGCCGTTGGCGAGCCGGAGCGCGCCGGTGACCTGGTTGAAGTCCTTGACCGGATCGGTGGGGTCGCCGCCCAGCTGGAGCTCCGGCTCCGCCCCCAGCGTCCACCCCGATCCCGAGGCCCAACTCCCGCCGGTGTTCTCGACGATCACAATCCCAGCGCTGTCGCGCACCACCGCCTCGCCCGGGGCCTCGCCCTCACCCCCGCCGCACGCCCCTGCCACCAGCAGTGATCCAGCCATCCAGAGTCGTCGCACGTCCAGCCTCGCAATCAGATGGGGGAAAGCCCGCGTGCCGCCATGACATCGCCGACCGTATGGAATGATCCCGTCACCAGCACCGTGCCCGAACCATGCTCCGCGGCAGCGAGCGCCTCGTCGAAGTCGGGCATCAGCACCCACTGTGCCCGGGCCGGGGGCCGGTCGGGATCCTGCAGCCAGCGGCGCAGCCACTCGAGATCCCACCGCCTGGTGTCCGCGGTGGGCGCCACCGTCAGGATGCCGCGATCGATCACCTCGTCCAGCTGCACCAGCATCTCCGGCCACTCCTTGTCGCCCAGGATCGAGACGATCGCGTGGACCGGGCCGGGGGGTGGGGCGTTCCGCAGCGCGGCGACCAGGGCCCGCATGCCGTCGGGATTGTGGGCCACGTCGAACAGCCACTTCCCGTGGCGGTCCAGCCGGCCGGGCACCCGGGCCACCGCGAAGCCGGCCCGCACCGCCTCGGCATCGGGACGCCAGCGGTCCGGCAGGGCCGCGAGCACGGCGGCCGCCACCGCGGCATTGCGGCGCTGGTGTGGGCCGGCCAGCCCGAGGGGACCGGTCCAGGCGGCATCCGGCGGCACCAGCCGCCAATCGAGCGGGGCGGCCGGATCGATCGCCCGCACCGCCGCCTCGGCTTCCCGGCGCATCACCGCCAGGAGCCCGGTGCGCGTCTCTCCTACGATGAATGGCGCGCCAGGTTTCGCGATCCACGCCTTCTCCCGCGCGATCGCCTCCAGGGTGTCGCCCAGGTACTTCATGTGGTCGAGCTCGATCTTGGTCACCGCGCTGACCAGCGGTCGCACCACGTTGGTGCTGTCCAGCCGCCCGCCGAGGCCGACCTCGATCACCGCGACCTCGGCCCCGCGCGCGGCGAGGTCGGCCAGGGCGATGGCGGTGGCCGCCTCGAAGAAGGTCGCGTCGCGCTCGAGGATCGCCTCGCGCAGCGCGTCGGCCCACGTGGCGACGGCGGCCTCGCTGATGGGAACCCCGTCCACCTGGATCCGCTCCCGGAAGGAGACCAGGTGGGGTGAGGTGTAGACGCCGACCCGGTGGCCCGCGGCGCGCAGTGCCTCGCCCACCAGCGCGACGACGCTGCCCTTCCCGTTGGTCCCCCCCACGTGGATCGTGGGGACGACGCGATCCGGCCGGCCGAGGCGCTCCAGCAGCGCCTCGGTCGTCCCGAGCCCGAACTTGATGGTGGTGGTCCGGGGGAAGAGGAAGGCGAGCGCCTCCTCGTAGGTCATGCCGGGATCACGCCGTGGCGTCGCGTCGGGCGGCGGGTCGCTGGCCTTGCATGTGCCGGAGCAGTCGGGCGGTCGTCTCCCGGAGCGAGGAGCGCGGCACCACTTCGTCGATCTGTCCGTGGTCGAGGAGGAATTCGGCGGTCTGGAACCCCTCGGGGAGGTCCTGCCCGATCGTCTGCTTGATCACCCGCTGGCCGGCAAATCCGATCACCGCCCCGGGCTCCGCCAGGATCACGTCGCCCTGCATGGCGAAGGAAGCCGAGACCCCCCCGGTGGTCGGGTCGGTCAGGATGCTGATGTACGGGATGGCGAGCCGGTGGAGCTGGGCGATCACGGCGGAGGTCTTGGCCATCTGCATCAGGGAGAGCACCCCCTCCTGCATCCGGGCCCCGCCCGAGGTGCAGACCAGGATCAGGGGCACCTTCTTCTCCACCGAGCGGCGGGCCAGCCGGGCAATCTTCTCACCCACCACGGAACCCATCGAGCCGCCCATGAACGAGAAGTCCATCACCCCAAGGTGGACCGGGATCCCCTCGAGGCGCCCCGTCCCCGTGAGCATCGCATCCTTCCGGCTGGTCTTGCGCTGCGAGGCGGCGATCCGTTCGGGATAGTGCTCGAAGCCGAGGGGGTCGAGCGACCGCAGGCCGGCCCATAACTCGACCCAGGTGCCCCCGTCGGTCAGCAATTCCACGTAGTCCTCGGCGGCGAAGCGCGAGTGGTGCCCGCACTCCGGGCAGACGCGCAGCGCCTTCTCGAACTTCTCGCGGATGTCCATGTGGTCACACGAGGGGCACTTCTCCCACGCATCCGCCGGGATCTCCAGACGGGCGCGTTGGGACGGCCTCGGTTTCCGTTCCTTCTTAAACCATGCCATGAGGGCCAGTGGCGACGAGGAGAGGGGGCGTGACGCAGGTCACAACGCCTCCAATCTGCCGACAGTCCACCCTATCCGCTAGGCCTTGACAGCCAAGTCGTTGTCAGACATCGGCATAGCCACCCAGCCGAGCGTCCCAGGCGACCCGCAGGAGGAGCCCCACCGCCAGCGAACAGGTCAGGATGAATGACCCCCCGTAGGAGAAGAAGGGGAGCGGTATTCCGGTGATCGGCATGATGCTGATCGTCATCCCCACGTTTTCGAACACGTGGGTGAACAGGAACCCCAGGATCCCGAAGGCTACCAGCGAACTGAACGGATCGGTGGCCCGGCGCGCGATCCGCACGATCGCCAGGAAGAACCCGAAGAACAGGAGCAGGGCGAGCAGCACGCCGAGAAAGCCCAGCTCCTCACCCACCACCGAGAAGATGAAGTCGGTGTGCTGCTCCGGGAGGAAGGCCAGGCGCTTCTGGGGGCCCTGGGTGAACCCGTTCCCGAACAGCCCTCCCGAACCGATCGCCACCTTGGACTGCAGCGCCTGGTACCCCGAGTTGGCCGCGTCCGCCTCCGGGTTCAGGAAGGACACCAGCCGCGCCTGCTGGTAGGGCTTGAGGCGGTTCCACAACATGATCGCCACCACGCCCATCGCCGAATTGACGAGGTAGATCGCCACGCCCTCGACGACGAACGGCTTCCACCGCAGCAGCAACACGAAGAGCAGCACCATCCAGGCGCCCCACCAGACCGACTGGGAGGCAAGGAGCAGGCTGATCATCGGCGAGGCCAGCAGCAGCAGGAGCGATGGCTTGGTGCCCACCCAGAACAGCATCGCGAACAGGATCCCGATGAAGACGATCGCGCTGCCCAGGTCGGGCTGGGCCATCACCAGGAGGAACGGCACCCCGACGATCGCGCAGGGCGCCACCAGGGCGCGCAGGGAGTCCGGCGGCTGCCGCAGCGTGGACAGGTAGCGCGCCAGCAGGAGGATCGTCGCCAGCTTGGCCAGCTCGACCGGCTGCCCCAGCCGGACCCCGCCAATGGACAGCCAGCTCTTGGTGCCGGCGGCGGTGCCTGCACCCGTCCCCACCACCAGGACGATGAGCAGCAGCACCAGGGAGAGGAGGTAGAGTCCCGGGGCCCCCCATTCCAGGACCCGGAAGGAGGCCCGGAAGGTCACCGCGGCCAGGACCACCCCTGCCCCGACCCAGATCAGCTGGCGGATCCAGGCTCCGCCCGCGGAGCTGGGCACCTCGGTCTGTCCCGCGGAGTAGAGGATCAGGACGCCGAAGCAGAGCAGGCTGGCGACCAGGAACAGCAGCGGCCGGTCGACCCCGAGGCGCCTCATGGGACGCGTCGTCCGGTGTCCGGTCCGATCGGCAGCGGCACGGGGGCGGTATCGGCGGGAAACTCGAGCCGGAGCGAGGCCCCGCGCAGCGCCGGATCGATTGATTCGAGGTAGCGACGGATGACCCGGGCCACGTACGGCGCGACCGTGGAACCATGGAGCCCGAACTCGAAGAAGGCCCCGACCACGATCTTCGGGTCTTCCGCCGGCGCATACCCGATGAACCAGCCATGGGCCTCGCCGTGGGGATTCTGGGCGGTACCGGTCTTCCCCGCCATGTTGATCTCCCGGCCGCCGCTGGCGGCGGCGGTGCCGGACTGGACCACGGCATCCATCGATCGGCGGAGCAGCGCGAGCTGGTCCGGGGTCAGCCCCAGGTCACGGGGGACGGTGCCCGCCCGTGGCTGGACGAGGTGGGGGGCGATCAGGGTCCCGTCCCCGGCCAGTCCCTGGTAGAAGCGGACCATGTTGAGCAGCGTCTGGTCGTTCTCCCCCTGCCCGATGGCAAGGTT
Source organism: Gemmatimonadales bacterium (assembly GCA_048499805.1). Classification (GTDB taxonomy): domain Bacteria; phylum Gemmatimonadota; class Gemmatimonadetes; order Gemmatimonadales; family GWC2-71-9; genus JAWXBA01. Next base: position 128,526 of record JASNZF010000007.1, read on the forward strand.
CAGGGCGACCGCGTTGCTCCAGCCCCGCGGGCCGTACTGGCGATCGTACCACGCCGTGCTGCCGGGCAGCGACGAACTGACCTCGTTGGGCAGGTCGATCCCGGTCGCCTCGCCGAACCCGAGGAGGTGGCCACCCTCCAATTGTGCCGGGACGCCGAGGCGCAGCCCCAGCTGGTAGAAGTACACGTCGCAACTGGTGGCCACGGCCCCGATCAGGTTCTGGTAGCCGTGGCCCTCGGGCTTCCAGCACCGGAAGAAGCGGCTCCCGAACTGCATCCCCCCCCGGCACGGCTCGGGCATGTACGACTCGGGATTCACCAGCCCGCGCCGCAGTGCCATGGCCGCGGTGGCGAGCTTGTAGGGGGACGCCGGCGGGTACCGCCCCCGCAGCACCCGGTTCAGCAGCGGCTTGTTCGGGTCGGATTGGTACTCCCGCCAGCGAGCCAGGCTGATGCCCCCCACGAACTCGTTGGGGTCGAACGACGGAGCCGAGTAGAAGGCGAGGATCTCGCCCCGGGGATCGACGGCGACGAGTGAGCCGTTGTACGCAATGTCCGCCGTCCACATCGAATCCACGTAGAGCTGGAGCGGCAGGTCGAGCGTGGTGCGGATCGGCTCCCCGGCGATCGGGGGAATTGGCGGTGCGGCGCCCTCCTCGCGCACCATCCGGTGCCGGGCGTTGACCTCGATGAACCGGACCCCGTTGGATCCGCGGAGCACGCTGTCATACTCCAGCTCGAGGCCATCCTTGCCCACGATGGTGCCCAGCCCCGCGCCGGGAAACCGTTCCCGCGCCAGCTCGGCCGCGGACACCTCGCTGACATACCCGATCAGGTGCCCGATCGCCTTGCCAGCGGGGTAGACCCGCCGCGGCTCGCTCTGAATCACGAGCCCGGGCAGCAGATACCGATGCTCCTCGAGCCGCGCCACGGCCTCGAAGCTGGCGTTCGAGATCACCGCCGCGGGCTGGTAGGGCTCGGCGGCCCACCGGCGGACGATGTCCTCGGTCGCCGCACTGTCGATTGGCACGTACTCGGCCACCCGTGCCAGGACCGCCCGGAGTGAATCGGAGGAGCCCGCCAGCAGCTTGACTGCAAAGCCGGGTACGTTCTCCGCAATCGGCAGCCCGTTGCGATCGAGGATGTCGCCCCGCGGGGCCGGCAGCGGCACCGGCCGGAGGCGATTGCGCTCGGCCCGCGACCGGAACCGGTCGCTCTCCAGGGCCTGGACCCGGAAGAAGGCGCCGGCCAGGATCACGAACGCGAGCGCCAGCACCCCCATCGCCTGGGCAGCCCGGCCACGCAGTCGGTGCGATTGCATCATGCTCATTCGTCGATCCGGATCGCGAGCCAGTCCCGGAACAGCACCACGACGACCAGCCCCGCCAGCGCCGTCGTCGTGGCCTGGAGGGGCGACCAGACCAGGAGCGCCTGGGTCAGCTCCCCGCGGTCGGTCCCCCCGAGCACGAGCATCACCGCGTTGCGGAGCCACAGCCCGCCGGCAAAGAGCCCCGCCGTCACCAGGATGTTCTCCGCGAACACCACCGCCCGCCCCTGCGACCCGAGGTAGCCGACCAGGGTGTGGGCCAGCATCCCCGCACCGAAATGCGCCGGGGTCAGGACGTCGGCGACCAGGCCAAGCAGCAGCCCGATCACGGCTGCCACGCCGGGACTGGTCCGAATGGCAAGCAGGAGGAGGGCGATCAGGAGGAAGTCCGGCGACGTGGGACCATCCCAGAGGCGCGGCCGGGCGTAGAACTGCAACCCGGCGAGGAGCACCAGGACGATGACCAGCGGTCCGGGATGGGTCCCTCGGCCGTAGCGCGACCTCACGGCAGCCCCGAGGTGTCCGCCGGCCACGCGGCCAGGCTGTCGGCCGTCAGCCGGCCGATCAGCACATGGGAGACGCTACCCGGAATGGCCACGGGCGCGAGGCGATAAACGCGCTCCCACCCCAGCTGCTCGCTCCGGATCCCGACCACCCGGCCGATCGGGATGCCACGGGGATAGACGCCCGTCAACCCGGAGGTGATCACCAGCGTCCCGGAGGGGATCGTGTCACGAAACGCCACGCCCCGGAACTCCAGGAAGGCCTCGCTCGCCACCGACCCCGGGTAGGGCGCCACGATCCCCTGGGTCTCGCCGTCGATGGTGATGGCGCTGACCCGGTACTCGGGATGGGCCCAGGTCAGCGCCACGCTGGACACCGGACCGGCCTGGACCACGACCCCGAGCAGCCCCTCTGGCGAGACCACGGGGGCATCGGCCTGCACGCCGTCCCGGGTCCCCGCCGAGAGGAGGATGGTGCGACCATCAACCGGCACCGTCTGGTGGAGGACCTCGGCGGCAATCCATCGGCGCGGGGAGGCGGCGCGCAACCCGAGCAGCGCGCGGAGCCGGGCATTCTCGGCGACCAGCGCGGGCTGGCCCAGGAGATCCATGGCAGCGCTGTCCCGCTCGGCGCGGAGGGATTCGAGCCGGGCCCGGCTGCTCCGGCCCTCCACCGCCCGGGACTGGATCCAGACCACGGGAAGCAGGATGGTCTCGCGAATGGCCGCCGAGCCGGCAAGGGTGGCCTCCGAGGGCGCGGTCAGCGCCGCCCCGGAGACCAGGAGACATCCGATCAGCAGGAGGTGATCGCGGCGCGAAGCTCCTCGGCGCGGCGCGGACATGCGGTCAGGAATAGAGGACGTTGCGGTACTTTTCGTAGTCGTCGAGGATCCGCCCGGTGCCGCGCACGACGCAGGTCAGGGGGTCCTCGTCGACATGGATCGGCAGGCCGGTCTCCTGGCTGAGCAGGATGTCGAGCCCGCGGATCAGCGCCCCGCCACCCGTCATGATGATGCCACGATCCACGATGTCACTGGCCAGTTCCGGGGGCGTGATTTCCAGGGCCCGGCGGACCGCATCGACGATCTGCTGGATCGGTTCCTGCACCGCCTCGCGGATCTCCGAGGAGTGCACCCGGACCGTCTTCGGGATGCCGGACACCAGGTCGCGCCCCTTGACCTCCATCTCGCGCTCGTCGCCGCTCGGCGCCGCGGACCCGATCTTCATCTTGATCTGCTCGGCGGTGGGCTCGCCGATCAGCAGGTTGTAGTTCTTCCGCATGAACTGCACGATCGCCTGGTCCAGCTCGTCGCCGCCGGTGCGGATCGAGGTGTCCGAGACGATCCCGGACAGCGCGATCACCGCGATTTCCGTGGTCCCGCCGCCGATGTCGATCACCATGTTCCCGGTCGGGGTCTCCACGGGAAGGCCCACGCCGATCGCCGCCGCCATGGGCTCTGCCACCATCAGCACCTGCTTGGCGCCGGCCGTCTCCGCACTGTCACGCACCGCCCGCCGCTCCACCTCGGTGATGCCGCTGGGCACGCAGACGATGACCCGCGGCTTCACGCGGAAGACATGCTTGTCAATGATGGTCTTGAGGAAGTACCGCAACATCTTCTCGGTGACGTCGAAGTCGGCGATCACGCCGTCCTTCAGCGGCCGCACCGCAATGATGCCATCCGGCGTGCGGCCCAGCATCCGCTTCGCCTCGAGTCCGATCCCCTTGATCTTCCCCGTGCTCCGCTCGAGCGCCACCACGGAGGGCTCGTTGAGCACGATGCCCTCGCCCTTCACGTAGATGAGGGTATTGGCCGTGCCAAGATCAACCGCGATCTCGGTGGCGGGCATGAACGAGCCAAAGTTCCACGAAAACAGTTTCATCCGGACGAGCCAGGGGCGGTGGGGACGGGCCGATGTGAATGGCCTATCTTAATGCGTGACAATTACTTCAACAAGCCCTCCACATTGCGAGCCCCCCACCGATGCGCCGCCAACACACCGAAGAGACGCCGAATCCGGTTGGTGCGGTGGATCACAGATCCAGGTCAGGCGCCGGGCGTGGTCCTCCCGATCTGGGAGATGGCCTCCCGATGGGTCCCCACCGCCCCACGCGAGAGCCCAAGGGCGAGCAGCTGCTCCACCCTCCAGCTGAGCAGTCCCAGGGCCTCCCGGAACGCCTCGAGGCGTTCGTCTTCTGATCCGTCGGCCGCCGCGGGGTCCGGCTGGCCCCAGTGGGCGGTGGTCGTCTCCGCCGGAAACACCGGGCAGGCCTCGCGGGCATCATCGCAGACTGTGAGCACGAGGTCCCACCCGTCCCGCGCCACCTCCGTCACGATCCGGGGATGGCGCCCGGTCCAGTCGATGCCGGCTTCACGCAGGACCGCGATCGCCAGGGGGTTGACGCGCGGGGCTGGATGGGACCCGGCCGATTCGGCCACGACCCGGCCCTCGCCCAGGGTGTTGATCAGCGCCTCGGCAATCTGGCTCCGGGCGCTGTTGCCGGTGCAGAGCACCAGGATGCGAACCGGGGGTGTCATGGCCGCGGGGCCCCTTCCAGGCAGCACACCATCGTCACTGCCGAGGCGGGACAGGCTCCCTGGAACTCCACCGACTCGCGCACCGGGAGGGGAACCGCATCCGCTGCGATCGGGGCGAACCCGAACCGGGGGAAGTAGTTCTCCGCCGTCGTGGTCCGGAGGTAGACATCGTGGATCTGGTCACCCCGAGCTTCCTCCAGGAGGCGGTCAACCAGGCGCTCCGCCACCCGGCGGCCGCGCTGTCTCGGGGAGACGGCAACCGACCGCAGCAGGGCGCTGGTGCCGTAGCGCTCCAGCCCCGCAACCCCCGCCAGCTCGCCATCGACCTCCGCCACGCAGAGGTGGACCAGCCCGTCGAGCAGCCCATCCCTGGGCAAGCCAGCCTGCTCCAGAAGGCCGAGGACCGCTGGCAGGTCGGACGGGGTGGCCCCGCGAAGGACCACCCCCCCCTCGGCCCGTGCACCCGCCGTCATGCGGCGGGCCTCCGGGCCCGCACGAACGCTGAGAGAAACCGGCCATCGACATCGGGAGCCACCGCATCAGGATCGAGGCCCGATCCCGCCAGGAACTCCCGGGCGTCCTCGGCCTGATAGATCCGGGTCGGCTCGAAGGAGATCTCCTCGAAGCCCGCCTCGGCCAGCAACCGCTCGAACTCGCGTTCCTCCAGCGCCCCCGCGATGCAGCCGACCCAGAGTTCCATGCTCCGCTTGACCGCCTGGGGCACCTCGCCCCGGGTGATCACGTCGGACACCGCGAACCGTCCGCCCGGCTTGAGCACGCGAAACGCCTCGCGCAGCACCTTGGCCTTGTCCCCCGAGAGGTTGATCACGCAGTTCGAGATGATCACGTCCACCGACTGGTCCGGCAGCGGAATCTCCTCGATGTGCCCCTTGAGGAACTCCACGTTGGTGGCGCCGGCCTTGGCCTGATTGGCCCGCGCCAGCGCGAGCATCTCGTCGGTCATGTCGAGCCCGTAGGCCTTGCCGCTCGGACCGACGCGCTTCGCCGAAAGGAGGACGTCGATCCCCCCACCGGAACCCAAATCCAGCACGACCTCCCCCGGGTTCAGCTCGGCCAGTGCCGTCGGATTGCCGCACCCCAGCGATGCCAGCACCGCGGTGTCGGGAAGCTCGGCCTGCTGCACGGCATCATACAGGTCGGAGCTGATCGGATCCGACCCGCTTGGCCCGCACCCTCCGCCGCCACAACAGGGGCCTTCGCGGCTCTCACCACTCACCACGCTCAACGCGGTCCGGGCATACCGGGCGCGCACTTCCTCCCGGATCGCGGTCTCGGTGGGATCAGGCATGGCAGGACTCCTCATCAAGAATTGTTGATATATGGAACACAAAAAAAACAGGCTCACCCGCAGCACGAATACCACTCTCCCGCCGCCCGGGCCCTCGGAACCGCCAGGTCGCCAAGAGCCCGGGCCAACTCCTCAATCGCCTCCGGACGGAGCGAGTAGTACACCCATCTCCCTTCCCTGCGGTCGATCACCAGCCCTGCGTCCCGCAGGGTGCGGAGGTGGAACGAGAGTCGCGATTGCGCGGCGTCCAGGGCACCCTGGAGGTCACACACGCACCGTTCCCCGCCCCGGAGCCGCTCCAGGATCTCGAGCCTGGTCGGGTCGGAAAGGGCATGGAACAGCTTGGCAGCGCCCTGGCGAGTGGTTTCCGCAGTCGTCATGGCCCTAATATATCAATAACTCTTGTTGTGTCAAGAGTGGCGTGATTACTGTCTTCCCGGGAGGTTCCGCAGACTTCGCAGATTCACGCAGATGGGTTCCAAGTCCTGGAGCGGCCTGGCTCCTCGACGTGTTGCGAGAATTGCCATGGATTGCACGGATATCGCGGATAGCTCGGCGTCAGGGCCGCGCACTGGCCCAGATCGGTCTCCTGGATTGATGGTGACCGACATCAACCGCTGGCTCCGGTGCCCCGAGCAAGTTGCCCGTGCAGTTCACCAACAGCTGCCATCCTTCTCGCCGGATGGGCCGGGACTGGACGTTCCGTGTCATCCGTGCAATCCGTGGCTTCATTCGGCCATTCGTAGGAAACGGACGCCGAGGATGGTATCAAACAATCTGCGCCATCTGCGCAATCTGCGGATCCTCTCCTGCGCAAACGCAAACCGACGCCCAATCCATGGACGCCGGTGCTCATCGATCATGCCGCAGCCCCACCTACACCCCAGTGCTCCCGAACCCGCCCGTCCCCCGGCCCGTCGGCGGCAGCTCGGTCACCTCGCGAAAACCCGATTCCTCGACCCGGGCCACCAGCAACTGCCCGATCCGCATCCCACGGGTCACCTCGAACGGCTCGGCGCCCAGGTTCACGAGGGCCACCTTGAGCTCGCCGCGGTAATCACTGTCGATCGTCGCCGGGGTGTTGGGGAGGGTCACCCCGTGCTTGTAGGCCAGCCCGGAGCGCGGCCGGATCTGGATCTCCCAGCCGCTGGGGATCGCGACGGCAAACCCCGTCCCGAAGAGCCGGCGCTCCATCGGCTGGAGGATGCCGTCCTCGGCGCTGGCGATGTCGAACCCCGCCGAGCCCTCGGTGGCGCGGGCCGGGAGGGGCATCCCGGCGCCGTGCGGCAGCCGGGTGATTTGGACCTCGGCCACCCTAGAGAACCGTCTTGAGGTCCACCAGCGGCAGTCCGAACGCCTCGGCCACGCCGGGATAGACCACCTTGCCCTCGACCACGTTGAGCCCCAGCGCCAGTGACGGATCGGCCTGGCAGGCGGCCTTCCAGCGGTCGCGGGCCAGCTTGCGGGCGTATGGCAGCGTGGCGTTGGTCAGCGCCAGGGTCGAGGTGCGGGGTACCCCGCCCGGCATGTTGGCCACGGCGTAGTGCAGGATGCCATCGACGAAGTAGGTCGGATTCTCGTGGGTGGTGGGTTTGATCGTCTCGACGCAGCCGCCCTGGTCCACCGCCACGTCCACGATCACCGCGCCGGGCTTCATGGTGGCCAGGTCCGCACGCTTGATCAGGTGCGGGGCCTTGGCGCCGGGCAGCAGCACCGCGCCGATCACGAGGTCGGCCTTGGCGATCGACTCGAGGATGTTGTGGCGGTTGGAGTAGACCGTGTCGACGTTCTTTGGCAGGACATCATCCAGGTAGCGCAGCCGGTCGAGCGACACGTCGAGGATCGTGACGTGGGCCCCCATGCCGGCCGCCATCTTGGCCGAGTTGATCCCAACCACCCCGCCGCCGATGATGGTGACCTCGGCAGGAGCCACGCCGGGCACGCCACCCAGCAGCACCCCGCGGCCACCGTAGAGCTTCTCGAGGTACTTGGCACCCTCCTGCACCGCCATCCGGCCGGCCACCTCCGACATCGGCGTGAGCAGGGGCAGTTCCCCGCTCGGCAGCTGCACGGTCTCGTACGCCACCGCGATCGCGCCCGAGGCGATCACGGCCCGGGTCAGCTCCTCCGCAGCCGCGAAGTGGAAATAGGTGTAGATGATCTGCCCCTTCCGCATCCGGGGCCACTCCACCGCGATCGGCTCCTTGACCTTCATGATCATGTCGGCGCTGGCCCAGACGGCATCCGCCGTGGGCAGGATCTGGGCACCAACGGCGGTGTAGTCCTCGTCGCTGAACCCGCTGCCGAGGCCGGCACCGGTCTCGATCGTGACGGTGTGGCCATCGCTGACGAGAAGCTCTGCACCCGCCGGGGCGAGGGCAATCCGGTTCTCGTTGGTCTTGATCTCCTTCGGGACGCCGATCTGCATGTCGAGCTCTGAAGTTGGTGTGATAAGTGATGTTCGGGGCTGGGGACTGGGGGCTGGGGAGCACGTATCCCCGTCCCGCAGCGTTCCCTCCCCAACCACAGACGTTCGCCTGCTGGCCTGCCCAGCCTGGATCCCCGAGGGACGCTTCGGCCCGCCCCGAACTCCGTCCCCCCCGGTCCCCAGCCCCGAGCCACCAGCCCCGCTTGCCCACATTCCCTACTCCCTGCTTCCCGCCCCCTGCCCCCCCAGCACCACGGCGGAGTGGCGTTCCGGTGCGAAGAACTCCGCGGCCAGCGCGCTGAGCTCCTCGGCGGTCACGGCATCGATCGCCGCGAGGATCTCGTCCAGCTTGCGGTAGCGGTCCTGGTTGAGCACGGTGGACGCCATCCGGTGCATCCGGCTGACCGGCGCCTCCAGCGACAGCATGACCTGACCCTTGAGCTGCCGCTTGCCGTCGGCGATCTCCTCGGCGCTGAGCCCCTCGCGCGCCACCCGGGCGAACTCGCTGCGAATCTCCGCCTCGGCCCGTTCCGCCGTGACCGGCGAGGTGCCGACGTAGACTCCGACCTGGCCGGTGCCCTGGTAGAACTGCTGGAAGGCGAACACCGCATAGGCCAGTCCCAGTTCCTCGCGGACCCGCTGGAAGAGGCGGCTCGACATCCCGCCACCCATGACGTTGGTCAGGAGGGCCAGGGCGTAGCGACGCGGATCCCGGGCCTCAAAGGTATCGGTGCCCATCACCAGATGCACCTGGCTGGTGTCCCGCTCCACGACCCGCCGCACGCCCTGCTGCGCGGGTTCGGGCGTGGCCGGCTCCCGGGCCGGCCGTCCCGCCGGGTCGGCCTCGAACCACCCCTCACGCCCGAGCGCCTCGAGCAGGGCGTCGTGCTCGATGTTGCCGGCCGCCGCCACGACGCAATTGGCCGGGTAGTACCCCGCCCGGTGCACGTCGCGGAGGTCAGCGGCCCCCAGGGCAGCGACCGTGTCCGGGGTGCCGAGGATCGAGTAGCCGTAGGGATGGTCGGGCCAGAGGGTCCGGGCGTGCAGCTCGAAGACCAGGTCGTCGGGGGTGTCCTCGACCCCGCTGATCTCCTCGAGGACCACGTTCCGCTCGAGTTCCAGGTCCTCCCGCCGCAGCAGCGGCCGGCGGACCAGGTCGGTCAGGACGTCCACCGCCAGCGGCAGGTCCTCGTCGAGGGTGTGGGCCTGGAAGCTGGTGTGATCGCGCGAGGTGTAGGCATCGAGGGAGCCGCCCCGGCACTCCAGCGCCGTGGCCAGCTGCCGGGCGGTCCGCCGCTCGGTCCCCTTGAAGACCATGTGCTCGAGCAGGTGGGAGACGCCCATCCGGGCCGGCGGCTCGTGGGCGCTGGCGGCCCGGACCCAAATGCCAACGGCCGCCGAGCGGACGCCCGGCAGCCGTTCACTGAGGACGATGAGCCCCCCCGGGGTGACGCTCCGGAAGAGGCCCTCGTCCAGCTGTTCCCGCTCCACCGCCCCTACTCCTTCGGGATCAGGGCCTTGCGGGACAGCTTCATGCGGCCGCGCTGGTCGACCTCGAGCAGCTTGACCTTGACGATGTCGCCCTTCTTGACGACATCCTCGGTCTTCTCGGTCTTGCCGTGCTGGAGCTCGCTGATGTGCAGCAGCCCCTCGACACCCGGGATGATCTCGATGAAGGCACCGAACGCGGTCGTGCTCTTGACCGGGCCCTCGTAGATCTTGCCGACCTCCGGCTCCGCCACGATCGCCTTGATCATGTCGGTGGCCTTCTGGCCCGCCTCGCCACCGACGGCGGCGACGGTGATCAGGCCGGTGTCGTCCACGCTGATCTTGGCGCCGGTGGCGTCCTGGATCCCGCGGATTGTCTTGCCCTTCGGCCCGATGATGTCGCCGATCTTGTCCGGCTTGATCTGGATCGTGATGATCCGGGGCGCATACGGCGACAGGTCGGCCTTGTGGGTCGGGAGGGCCTTCTGCATCTCGCCCAGGATGTGCAGGCGGCCGACCCGGGCCCGCTCCAGCGCCTCCTCGAGCAGCTTGAGGTCGAGGCCGTCGATCTTGATGTCCATCTGGATCGAGGTGATGCCCTCCTCGGTCCCGGCCACCTTGAAGTCCATGTCGCCCAGGTGATCCTCGGATCCCAGGATGTCGGTCAGGATCGCGACCTTCTTCCCTTCCTTGATCAGCCCCATCGCGACGCCGGCGCAGGCCGCCTTCATCGGGACGCCGGCCTCCATCAGCGCCAGCGAGCCGCCGCAGACCGTCGCCATCGACGACGAGCCGTTGGACTCGAGGATCTCGCTGACGATCCGGAGGGTGTACGGGAAGGTGGCGAAGTCCGGCAGCAGCGGCTGCAGCGCCCGCTCCGCCAGCGCCCCGTGGCCGATCTCGCGGCGGCTGGTGCCGCGGATCATCCGGACCTCCCCGGTGCTGTACGGGGGGAAGTTGTAGTGCAGCATGAACGACTTGGTGGTCTCGCCGGCGACGTCGATGCTGTCGATCCGCTGCTCGTCGTCGCTGGTGCCGAGGGTCACCGCCACCAGCGCCTGGGTCTCGCCGCGGGTGAAGATGGCGGAGCCGTGCACGCGCGGCAGTTCCCCGGTCGTGATCGTGATCGGGCGGACCTCGTCCACCTTCCGGCCGTCCACGCGCTCACCCTTGTCGAGGACCTGGGCCCGCATCACGCGGTACTCGATCTCCTCGAACTCCCGGCTGACCTCCTTGCCGCGCTCCGGGTACTCGACCGCCAGGGCCGCGGTGACCTCAGCCTTGATGGCGTGGAGCGCCGCGGCGCGGCCGGCCTTGTCCTTGGCGTTGATCGCCTTGGTCATCTTGGCCTCGGCCATCGCGCGGACCTTGGCCTGGAGCTCGGCGTCCACCGCCGGGGCGCTCCACTCCATCTTCGCCTTGCCGACCTTCTTGACGAAGCCGTCGATCAGCTTGACCAGCTCCTTGATCCCCTTCTGGGCCACCTTGAGCGCCTCGAGCATCTCGGCCTCGGAGATCGCCAGGGCGCCGCCCTCGACCATCACGATCGAGTTCGCCGAGCCGCTGACGTTGAGGTCGATCGAGGAGTGCTCCAGGTGCTGGAAGGTCGGGTTGAGGATCCAGTTGCCATCCACCCGGCCCACGCGCACCGCCGCGATCGGGCCATTCCAGGGCACCTGCGAGATCGACAGGGCCAGGCTCGCCGCGACCACGCCCAGCACGTCGGCATCGTTCTCCTGGTCGGCGGAGATCACCGTGATGAAGACCTGGACCTCGTTCTTGAACCCTTCCGGGAACAGGGGCCGGATCGACCGGTCGATCAGGCGGCAGGCGAGGATCTCCTTCTCCGAGGGCCGGCCCTCGCGCTTGATGAACCCGCCGGGGATCTTGCCGGCGGCGTAGGTCTTCTCCTTGTACTCGACCGTCAGCGGGAAGAACGGCAGGTGGCTGATGGTCGGGGAGACGGTCACCGAGCCCAGCACCATCGTGTCACCAAAGCGGATGAGCACGGAGCCGGCGGCCTGTCGCGCCAAGCGACCGGTCTCGATGACCAGTGGGCGGCCGGCAAATTCAGTTTCAATGCGATGCACAGTCAGAACCTTCTGTAGGGGCGAGCACGCCAATGCCAAAAGGGCGTCCCGACGTGCTCGTTCGGGACGCCCTGTCCAAGGAGCCGGGCCCTAGTGACGCAGACCGAGGTCTGCAATCAGGGCACGGTAGGTTTCGAGGTCGTTGCGCTTGAGGTAGGTCAACAGCCGGCGCCGCGAACCCACCATCTTCAGCAGCCCACGGCGGCTGTGGTGGTCCTTCGCATGGGTCTTGAAGTGGCCGGTGAGCGAGTTGATCCGCTCGGTGAGCAGCGCCACCTGGACCGGGGCCGACCCCGTATCCGTCTCGGAGCGCTTGTGCTTGGCGATCACCGCCTGCTTGTCAAATGCCATGTCCGCGTCCTGCCTCGTTGCTGTCAAATGTCGTAAACGTAGGTAGCATGGGAATATAGGCCGATCTCGGTGGCCGGGCAAGGGGCAGCGGGGCAGCGGGGCAGCGGGGCAGCGGGGCGAAGAGATGTGCTGCCGCCAGGGCCTGTCAAGCGTGCTCGGCGTCCGGCCACCTCTCCGCCTTTCCGGCCCCACTGCCCCGCTGCCCCCCTCACATCCACCCCAGCAACCGCCGGATGTCGTTCGAGAAGGCCAGCACCATCAGCATCAGGATCAGCGCCAGGCCGACCATGCTGAACCGCTCCCGAAGTTTTGCCGAAAGCGGTCGCCCGGTGATCGCCTCCCCGACCAGGAACAGGAACTGGCCGCCGTCCAGCACGGGAATCGGCAGCAGGTTCATCACCGCCAGGTTGACCGAGATCAGGGCCATGAACAGCAGGAACGCCTCTCCCCCCAGCCGCGCCGTTTCCCCCGCCATCTGGCCGATCTGGATCGGGCCGCCCAGCTCCCGGGTGGACACCCTGCCGGTGGCCAGCCCCCGCACCGCCCGAACGACCTGGGTCGAGGCCTGGACCGTCTGCCCCCACCCTCCCACCAGCGCGGCCCCCATTCCCACCGGCCGCCGTACCGATGGGTCCTGGACGGCGAAGCCGATCCGGCCGACCTCCCGCGGGGTGCCGTCCGCGTCGGGGACGGTCTCCACCAGGGTCGTCACCCGGATCTCCACCCGGGTCCCGGCCCGGGCCAGCGACACCGTGATCTCCTGCCCCGGCCGCTCGGAGATCCGCTCGACCACCTCGGACCAGACCGGGGTGGGAATCCCGTCCACCGCGAGGACTGTATCGCCGACCGCCATCCCCGCCGCAGCGGCGGGGCGCCCCCCCGTGACCGCGCCGACCACCGGCACCAGGGGTGGCAACCGGGGAATCAGGGCCGTGGCCGCGCGCACCCGCTCCTCGAGGGCATCGCGATGGAGCGCCATCACGATCGACGGTCGGCCGGCTACCTCGATCCGGATCGTGTCGGAGGCAGAGGTCAGGATCGCCTCCCCGATGTCCTCCCAGACTTCCACCGGCTGGCCGGCCACCGCAACAATCGTGTCGCCAGGCTGCAACTGGGCCAGCGGCCGTACCGCCAGCGGGAGGCTGTCGGCAGGCAGCACCGCACCCACCACCCGGATCGGGGTGACACGCTCGCCCGTGGTCCACAGCAGCCCGGCATACACCACCCAGGCGAACAGGATGTTCATCACCACCCCAGCCAGGATCACCACGATCCGTTTCCAGACCGGCTTGGCCTCGAAGACGGCATCCGGCGGTACGTCGACCAATGAGGCCGTGCCCCCCTCGAGCGCGTCGCTCCCCCCCTGCTCCTCGCGGCTGGCCATCTTGACGTAGCCGCCAAGCGGAATCCACGACACCGAGTACTCGGTGCCGCCCCGGGTAAAGGTCAGCGCCTTGATCGGAGCGCCCAGCCCGACCGAGAAGCGGTGGACATGGATCCCGGCCCACTTGGCGGCCAGGAAGTGCCCCAGCTCGTGCACGAACACCAGCACGCCGAGCACGATGATGAACGCCAGGAACGTCGTCACGACATCAACTCCTCCGCCCGGCGCCGTGCCCAGGCATCTGCGATCCGCACCGCCTCGACCGAGTCGGCCGGCACGGGATGATGGTCTTCCAGGACGGCGGCGATCACCTCGGCGATCCGCCCGAACCGGATCCGGCCGGACAGGAACGCCGCGACGGCAACCTCGTTCCCCGCGTTGAAGGCGGCAGGGGCGGTCCCTCCCGCCCGGCCGGCCGACACGCCGAGGCCGAAGGCGGGAAAGGCGTCCCGGCGCACCGGCTCAAAGGTCAGCTGCCCGGCGGCGATGGGGTCAAACCGGCGGACACCCTGGTCGGGGAGACGTTCGGGATGGGTCAGGGCGTACAGGATCGGGAGCTCCATGGACGGGAAGCCCAGCTGGGCGAGGACCGATCCATCGGTGAATTCCACCAGCGCATGGATGATGCTCTGCGGGTGGACCACCACCTCGAGCCGGTCGTACGCCAGCCCGAACAGGTGGTGCGCCTCGATGACCTCGAGCGCCTTGTTGGCCAGGGTCGCGCTGTCCACCGTGATCTTGGAGCCCATCTGCCAGGTCGGGTGGTTGAGTGCCTGGGCCACCGTCGCAGCACCGATCGCCTCGACGGGCCATTCCCGGAACGGGCCGCCGCTGGCGGTCAGCACCAGGCGTTCCATCCGGGAATTGCCGGTGGCGGCCGCCACGCATTGGAGGACCGCGCTGTGCTCGGAGTCCACCGGCACCAGTTCCCCGCCACCCTCGCGGGCCGCCTGCAGTACCAGCTCCCCGGCCGTGACCAGCGACTCCTTGTTCGCCAGCGCCACCCGCTTGCCCGCCCGCAGCGCCGCCAGCGTGGCGTCCAGGCCCGCGAATCCGACCACTGCATTCAGGACCACATCGGCGTCGGGGTGGGTGGCCGCACGAACAAGGCAATCCGGCCCGCAGCTGAAGCCGGCATCCTCGCCGTTGGCGAGCCCCACCAGCGCCGGCTGGAACTCGGCCGCCTGGTGGCGCAGCAGCTCGGCGTTGCTCCCACCGGTCAGCGCCACCACCCGAAACCGGTCGGCCTGGCGCCGCAGCACGTTGAGGGCGCTCACACCGATGGAGCCGGTGGAGCCCAGCACAGCCACCCCGCGCATCACGCCGCGCCAAACCAGCGGAGCATCGCCGCAGAGACTGGCAGGATGAAGTAGAGGGAGTCGAACCGATCGAGGACGCCCCCGTGCCCGGGGATCAGCCCGCTCGAGTCCTTGACACCGACCTCGCGCTTGAAGAGCGACTCGGCCAGATCCCCGACCTGGCCGATCACGCCGAGCACGAGCCCGAAGACGATCGCCTGGGCGGTGGTGATCGCCACCCCCAGCGGCGTCATCGCAAGGAGGTTCCACAGCACTGCCGCCCCGACCGCCCCCACCAGGCCACCGACCCCGCCGCTGCGCGTCTTGCCCGGGCTGATCGTCGGCGAGAGCTTGGGGCCCCCGACCGCCTTGCCCACGAACATGGCCGCGCTGTCACAGACCCAGGTGACCACCAGGGGCAGGAAGACCAGCACCGCCCCGGCCCACGACTGCATGCCGTGCTCCCCATGCCGGATGCCAAGCAGGAAGGCCGGGAGACCGGCGCAATAGGCCGGCCCGAGCAGGGTGACCGCTGCCGCAGTGAGCGGCTTGGCGTCGGGACCACGGGTGGCCAGGACCCAGGTCAGCAGGGCGATCAGCCAGAGGGCGCCGATATACGGCCAGTCGCCCGCCAGGGCATCACCAAGGGCCGGCGATTGCCCGGCGCCCCAGACCAGCAGCGGGATGGCGGCGGCCGTCGCCAGCCCGGGAAGGGCCAGGGGGCGAATCCCCTGTCGCTCCGCGAAGCTGAACAGCTCCCTCGTGCCCAGGACCCCGACGATCGCGACCAGCAGGGCCAGCGGCAGGCCGCCGAGCCAGACCAGGCCCAGGGCAAGCGGGATGGCGACGGCCGCGAAGCCGACCCGTTGGACGAGGTTGCTGGCCATGGATGCCTAGACGGTGACGCGGCCGAAGCGACGGTCGCGCCGCTGGAAGTCGAGGATCGCCTCGAACAGGTTGGCACGGGTGAAGTCCGGCCAGAGCACGGGGGTCACATGGATCTCGGCGTAGGCCAGCTGCCAGAGGAGGAAGTTGGAGAGGCGCTGCTCGCCCGAGGTCCGGATGAGGAGGTCGGGATCAGGCCACGGGGCGGTGAAGAGCTCGGCGGCCAGCCGTTCCTCGGTGATCGCCTCGGGCGCCAGGGTGCCGGCGGCCACCTGCTCGCCGAGCCGACGCGCCGCGCGGGTGATCTCGGCGCGACTGCCGTACGAGATGCAGAGGTTGAGGTCGAGAGCGGTTCCGCCGGCGGTGGCCTCGACGCAGCGGGTCGCCGCATCACGCGCCGCCGGTGCGAGGCGGTCGAGGTCCCCCAGGATCCGCACCGAGACCCCGCGCTCGCGGAGTTCGGTCGTCTCGCTCGCCACATAGGCCTCGAGCAGCATCATCAGGGCGGCGATCTCGCCGGCCGGGCGGTTCCAGTTTTCCTGGCTGAACGCAAACAGGGTCAGCACGCTGACCCCGGCCTGGACGCCGCCCTCGACGATCTCGCGCACGGAGTTCATCCCCGCCTGGTGGCCCGCCGGTCGCGGCAGGCCGCGGGCCTGGGCCCAGCGACCATTGCCGTCCATGATCACGGCGATGTGCGCCGGGACCGTGCCGTTCAGGCGGACCGCGTCGAGGAGTGCCTCCGCGGAGTCCGTCACACCTCCATGATCTCCGCTTCTTTGTGGCTGAGCAGGTCGTCGATCATCTTGATGTGCTCGTCGGTGTGCTTCTGCACGTCCTTCTCGGCCCGGGTCACCTCGTCCTCCGGGACCTTCTCGAGCTTCTTGATCTTGGCCAGCGCGTCATGCCGGGCATGGCGCACCGCCACCCGGCCCTCCTCCGCCAGCTTGTGGACCAGCTTGACCAGGTCCTTCCGGCGCTCCTGCGACAGCATCGGCAGCGGCACCCGGATCAGGTTGCCCTGGCTCATCGGGTTGAGCCCGAGGTCGGAATCGCGGATCGCCTTCTCGATCGCCTGGGTCAGGCCCTTGTCGAACGGCTGGACCGTCAGCATCCGGGGCTCGGGGGCCGAGACCAGTCCCACCTGGTTCAGGGGGACGACGCTGCCATACGCCTCGACCCGCACCAGGTCGAGGAGTGAGGTCGAGGCCTTGTTCGTCCGGATGGTGGTGAACTCCTTCTTGGTGTTCTCCACCGCCTTGTGCATCCCGTCGGAGGAATGCGCCACCAGCTCCGCAATCGATGTCGTCATCGCACGATGGTCCCCACCCGCTCGCCCTGGAGCACCCGCCCCGTGGCGCCGGGCTCATTGATGTTGTACACGACGATCGGCAGCGCGTTGGCCTTGCAGAGGCCGAACGCGTTGGCGTCCATCACGGCATACCCCTTGATGATCGCCTCCTGGAACGACAGCTCCGGGATGAAGGTCGCCGCCGCATCCACCTTCGGGTCGGCGGTGAAGATCCCGTCGACCGTGGTCGCCTTGAGGATCACCTCGGCCTCGATCTCGAGTGCCCGCAGCACCGCCGCAGTGTCGGTCGAGAAGAACGGGTTCCCGGTGCCCCCGGCGAAGATCACGACCCGGCCCTTCTCGAGGTGCCGGATGGCCCGCCGCCGGATGTACGGCTCGGCCAGCGACTCCATCCGGATCGCGGTCATGACCCGGGTCTGGACCCCGACCTTCTCGAGGATGTCCTGCATCGCCAGGGCGTTGATGACCGTCGCCAGCATGCCCATGTAGTCGGCCGACACGCGGTCCATCCCGGCCTGACTGGCCACGGTGCCGCGTACGATGTTGCCCCCGCCGACCACCAATCCCAGCCCCACCCCCAGGGCATGGACCTGCTTGATCTCGCCCGCCAGCGCCTCGATGACGGCGTAGTCGAGCCCCACCCCGCGGGCCCCGGCAAGCGCTTCCCCGGAAACCTTGAGCAGCGCCCGCTGGAAGGCCAGGGCCATCAGGCCTCCCCGACCTTGAACCGCGCGAAGCGCACCACGCTGGCGCCGGCGACGCCGGCGACGAGCTGGGCCACCGACTTGCTGTCATCCTTCACGAACGGCTGGTCGAGCAGCGACCGCTCGGCGGTGAACTTCTTGATCTTGCCCTCCACGATCTTGCCCCGGATGGCCTCCGGCTTCCCCTCGGCCGCAACCTGCTCCTCGGCGATCCGGCGCTCCCGGTCGATCAGGTCGGCCGGGATGTCCTCGGCGCGAACCGCGATCGGGTCGCTCGAGGCAACGTGGAGGGCGATGTCCTTCGCGAGGGTGACCGCCGCCTCGCCGGTTGCGCCGGCGAGTTCCACCAACACGCCCACCTGCTCGTTGTGGTGGAGGTAATGCCCCACCACGCCACCGGCAACCGTGAACTTGGCCACCCGCTTGATCGCCATCGCCTCGCCGGTCTTGGCAGAGATCCCCTTGAGGGTCTCCTCGACGCTGGTGGCGCCACCCTGCCAGCCCTGGGCCATGATCGCGGCGGTCACGTCCGCACCGGCCGGGGCATGCCCGACGGCATGGGCCAGGAGCCCCTGGACGAAGGCGCGGAACGACTCGGTGCGAGCCACGAAGTCGGTCTCGCAGTTCACCTCGACCATGGTGCCGGTGGTGGCGTCCGCGGCGACCTCGATCATCACCAGCCCTTGCGAGGCGCTCCGGCCGGCGCGCTTCTCGGCCTTGGCGATGCCCTTGGCGCGGAGGATCTCGGACGCCTTGTCCATGTCGCCCCCGGCCTCCTCGAGCGCCTTCTTGCAGTCCATCATCCCGGCGCTGGTGCGGGCCCGGAGTTCGGCAATCATCTTGGGAGTAATCGTCATCGTGCTCATCGCCTTGCCTTCACCTGTGGATAGAGAGACCGCCGCCAACGGCCACTGCGGACCATTGTGCGGCGGCGTGTGTCTGGAGCCCCGGCGGGGTCAGCTGCCGGGTTCTGCCGCCGGCGTCTCGGGAGCCGGGTCGGTCTTGAGCCGGGCGGCGATCGCCTCGGGCTTGGGCCGCCGCTTGCGGGTGGCGCCGCGCCGCCGCCGCCGCTCGGCGTCCGGGTCGCCCTCGGTGCCGCCATCCGTGCTGTAGGTCTCGGCCTCCGGGTCCTCGAGCATGTCGCGGGCCGGCATCTGCGCCCGGGCCTCGCGGATCGTGTCGCAGAGCGCGTGGGTGATCAGCGACACCGAGCGGATCGCGTCGTCATTGCCCGGGATCGGCACGGTGATGACGTCGGGGTCGGCGTTGGTGTCCACGATCGCCACCACCGGGATGCCGAGCTTGTTGGCCTCCTGGATGGCGATCTTCTCCTTGCGCGCGTCCACGATGAACAGGGCGCCGGGCAGCCGGCCCATGTTCTTGAGCCCCTCGAGGTTGCGCGACAACTTGACGCGCTCCCGCTCGAAAAGGAGGCGCTCCTTCTTGGTGTAGTTCTCGAAGTCGCCCTCGCTGGCGCCCTGCTCCAGCTCGCGCAGCCGGCGGATCTGCTTCTTGATGGTCTGGAAGTTGGTCAGCGTCCCGCCGAGCCAGCGCTCGGTGACGTAGAACGCATCGGCATCCCGCGCCTCGGACTCCACCAGCGCCTTGAGCTGCCGCTTGGTACAGACGAAGAGGACGTTCTCGCCCTTGGCGATGATCCCGCGCAGGAGCTCCTGCGCCTTCTGGATCTGCCGGACCGTCTTCTGGAGGTCGATGATGTAGATCCCGGAGCGCTCGGCGAAGATGAACCGGCGCATCTTCGGGTTCCAGCGGCGGGTCTGGTGGCCGAAGTGGACTCCGGCTTCGAGCAGTTCCTGCACCTGGGGCTGGGCCATGCGGTTATCGTATCCTTGCTGCGTTGGGGTTGGTCGTCCACCGCCTTCGTCTCCCGGCTCGACCCCTTGGGGGGCACCCTGCCAGGATCCAGCGATGTGAGGGATGGGGCGCACAGGAGTGCGCCCCGACATCGGTATCGGCTACCGCTTCGAGAACTGGAAGCGCTTGCGGGCGCCCGGGCGGCCCGGCTTCTTGCGCTCGACCATGCGGGCGTCGCGGGTCAGCAACCCGTGGGCCCGCAGCTTGGCGCGGTGCATCTCGTCGGCCTGGACCAGGGCGCGCGAGATCGCATGGCGCATCGCGCCCGCCTGCCCCGCCACGCCGCCGCCGTCCACGTTCGCCTTGATGTCAAAGGCGCCGAGGGTGTCGGTGGCGGTGAACGCCTGCTGGATGTGGAGCACCAGCGACGGACGCGGGAAGTAGTCGCCCAGGGTGCGGCCGTTGACTTCCCACTTGCCGGTGCCCGGCGTCATGTACACCCGCGCCACGCTCGTCTTGCGGCGGCCGACGGCCTGCCAGCGGAACTCGTTCGTGCTCATCAGGCACCCTTCACGGTGTAGGGCTTGGGCTGCTGCGCCTGGTGCGGGTGCTCCGCGCCGGCGTAGACCTTGAGCTTGGTCCGCAGCTTCTGCTTGGAGAGCGAGTTCTTCGGCAGCATGCCGAAGACCGCCTTTTCGATCACGCGATCGGGGTGCTTGGCCATCATGTTGCGCGCCGAGGTGAAGCGCTCATGGCCCATGTACCCGGTGTGCCGGAAATACTGCTTGGTGTCGAGCTTGGTGCCGGTCAGCTTGACCTGCTCCGCGTTGACCACGACGACGAAATCCCCGCCGTCCATGTGCGGCGTGAAGGTCGGCTTGTGCTTGCCGCGAATGAGCTGGGCCACGGCGCTCGCCAGCCGGCCGAGCGGCACCCCGGTGGCGTCCACGACCAGCCACTCGTGCTGGATGTCGCTGGGCGTTGCAGTAAAGGTCTTCATCGGTCGAGCATTCCCGGCAAGAATGAGTCACAGGACGTTCGGAAACAGCTTTGCAAGATAGACGCTGGTAAGGGGTTAGGGCAAGGGGGGAGGGGCTGGGGCTAGGAGCTGGGAGCTAGGCGCTGGGGGCTGGGGGCTGGGGGCTGGGGGCTCAGTGGCGCGGACGGCGTTGCAGGGGTTGGCGGAAGTTGGGCAAGCGGTATCCGTGTCCATATGGCCCAGCGGACGAAAGGGCAGACCCGGGACGGCACCGGGGGCCCGGTCCCGACTCCGGCTCCCCCCAGTCCCTAGCTCCCAGCCCCCAGTCCCTCTTCCCTCGTCCCCGACCGCAAGCCGCTACGCGACCGTAAACCCTTGTCCCACAAGGGGTAACGACCGTACCCTCGTGCCGGTGGCCGCAAAGATGGCATTGCAGAGCGCTGGGACGACGGGGGGCAGCGCCGGCTCTCCGAGCCCGGTGGGCGGGTTGTCGGACCGGATGAAGTCCACATGGACCCTGGCTGGCGCCTGGGCCATCCGGATCAGGGGGAAGTCGTGGAAGTTGCTCTGGTCCACCTTCCCAGCCGTGATGGTGATCTCCTGGTTGAACGCCTCGGAGAGCCCGTCGAGCACCGACCCCTGGACCTGATTCTCGGCGTTGCTCAGGTTCACGATCTGGCGGCCGATGTCGCCCACCACCCACACCTCGTTGACGGTGACCTTCTTCGCCGGGCTGACCGTCACCCGGACGACCTCGGCGAAATACCCCCGATGCGAGAAGTGGAACGCGACCCCCTCGCCACTGCCTGCGGGAAGGTGGGTCTTGCCCCACCCCGACTGGTCGCGGACCGCCTCGAGGATGGCCCGGATCCGGCCGGCGTCAATCACCTGCCGTTCGCCGTCGCGCATCATCCCGTGCCCGGCCAGGAGGTCGAGCCGGAACTGGAGCGGGTCCTTCCCGGCCGCATGGGCCAGCTCGTCGATGAACGACTGGGCCACGAACGCCAGGGCGTTGCTGCCGGGGGCCCGGAGGAACCCGGTCGGGACACCGAGCGGCATGACCGAGCTGTCGAGCTGGAAGTTGGGGACGAAGAGCGACGGGAAATCGGTGGGCGACAGGCTGGCGCTCGCCGCGTACGACTGCCCTTCCCCGAACGAGACGAAATGGTTCTGCCATGCGCTGAGCCGGCCCTGCCCGTCCACCGCTCCCTTGAGGAAGTGGAACCCGGCCGGCCGGTAGAAGTCGTGCTGGGTGTCGTCCTCCCGGGACCAGACCAGCTTGACCGGCACCCCGGCCTGCTTGGCGATTGCCGCCGCCTCGACCACGTAGTCGTTGTTGAGTCGCCGCCCGAAGCCGCCGCCGACGCGGGTCATGTGGATGCTGATGTCGGTCTCGGGAATGCCGAGCGTGCGGGACACCAGTTGGCCGCCGGATTGCGGGTTCTGGGAGGGTGCCCAGATCTCCATCTTGCCATTGGCCCAATGCGCGGTGCAGTTCATCGGCTCGAGGGTGGCGTGGGCCAGGAAGGGGTAGCTGTACTCTGCCTCCACCACTTTCGCAGCCCCGGCCATGGCGGCGGCACAGTCGCCGTCGGTTCGGAGGTTGCGCTGCGGCGCCCCGGCGGCAAGCGCCTTGGCCTGCCGGGCGAACCCCTCGCTGCTCTGCTGCGCCGTGGGGTGATCGCTCCACTGCACCTGCAGCTGCTTGCGCGCCTGGTTGGCCGCCCACCAGCTGTCGGCCAGGATGGCCACGCCGCCGAGCAGGCCGCTCAGCGACGTGCCGCCCTCCAGCACGAACGCCTGGCGCACCCCGGGCAGGACCCGGACCTGGTCCAGGTTGGCGCTGGCCACGGCGGCCCCGAAGACCGGCGCCTTGTGATAGACGGCGTACTGCATCCCCGGCACCGTGACATCGATCCCGAACAGCGGCTTTCCGCGCACGATCGCCGGGTTGTCCACGCCTGGCACCCGTGTGCCGACGATCTTGAAATCCTTGGGGTCCTTCACGGCGACGCTGTTCAATTCGGGCACCGGCATCGTGGCGGCCTTCGCCGTCAAGGCGCCATAACCGAGCATTCGCCGGCTGCTGTGGTGATGCACGCTACCGCCGCCGGTGGTGCATTCCGAGGCGGGCACACCCCAGGTGGCCGCGGCAGCTGCCACGAGCACGTGCCGCGCGACCGCCCCGGTCTGCCGCATCGAGTCGTAGTGGCCCGGCGTGGCGGTGCTGCCGCCCGCCGACTGCGACCCGTACTTGCTCCGGTCGCTCATCGCCTGCTCGATCGTGACGCTCTGCCACGGCACATCGAGTTCCTCGGCCACCAGCATCGGCAGCGAGGTCTTGATCCCCTGGCCGATCTCCGGGTTCTTGGAGATCAGGGTGATGGCGCCGTCGGGCATGATGCGGATGAAGACATTCGGCTCGAAGGCTGCGGCGGGGGTGGCGCTGGCGGCGCGCGGCCCGATCCAGTTGCCGATCAGGAGCCCGCCACCGGCCACGGCGGTGACGCGCAGGAAGTCACGACGATCAAGGGTGAGGGTCACTGGGACGCTCCCTTCTCGGCCGCCACGTGGATCGCCTGGCGAATCCGGAGATAGGTGGCGCAGCGACAGAGGTTTCCGTTCATCGCCTCGTCGATCTGGGCATCGGTGGGGTTCGGGGTGCGGGCCAAGAGCGCCGAGGCCGACATGATCTGACCGGCCTGACAGTAGCCGCACTGCGGCACGTCGATCTCTTCCCATGCCTGCTGCACCGGGTGGGTGCCGTCCGGCGAGAGCCCCTCGATCGTGGTGATCGACGCCCCGACTGCGGCGGACACCGGCAGCACGCAGGTCCGGGTCGCCGCGCCATTGAGGTGCACCGTGCAGGCGCCACACTGGGCCATGCCACATCCGAACTTGGTGCCCTTCATGTCGAGGACGTCGCGAAGCACCCAGAGGAGCGGCATGTCCGCGGGGACGTCCACCGTCTTCTCGGTGCCGTTGATCTTGAGGGTGAAAGGCATGGGTACCTCAGGGGCTGGGGACTGGGGGCTGGGGGCTAAGGGGGCGCGGCCCAAGTACGGATTGTATATGGGGAATGAGGAATGGGGAATGGGGAATGATGCCGCTGGGGCCGGGCATGCCCGGCCCCCATGCCCGGGAACCAACCCCATCAGGGCGGATCGATCGTGGTCGGATTCCGGCACATCGGCAACCGAACGAGGGCCATCGGGGTGCAGGGGCCGGGCATGCCCGGCCCCATGCCCGGGAACCAACCCCATCGTGGCCGGTCGATCGCGACCGGGTACCGACCCGGGAATCATCGAACGATGG
>JASNZF010000008.1:0-115287 GCA_048499805.1 Gemmatimonadales bacterium
TTGGGCACTGTCTCGACCCGGTGCTCGGCGAAATTGCAGTCTCGGTGAGGATTCCGAGTCCCCGCGACAGGACAAAAAGACCCCATGCACCTTTACTACAACCTGTCATTGGACGTCGCATTAGACTGTGTAGCATAGCTGGGAGACTATGAGGCTCGGGCGCTAGCTCGGGCGGAGTCATCAGTGAAATACCAGCCTGGCTCATGTAACGTCCTCACCACGCTCGAGCAAACCTCGGCTGGGACCGTGACAGGCGGGTAGTTTGACTGGGGCGGTCGCCTCCTAAAGAGTACCGGAGGCGCGCGATGGTGCCCTCAGTGCGGTCGGTAATCGCACGACGAGTGTATAAGCAGAAGGGCGCCTGACTGCGAGCGCGACAGCGCGAGCAGGGACGAAAGTCGGCTTAAGTGATCCGGTGGTCCCGTGTGGACGGGCCATCGCTCATCGGATAAAAGGTACGCTGGGGATAACAGGCTTATCGCGCCCGAGAGTTCACATCGACGGCGCGGTTTGGCACCTCGATGTCGGCTTATCACATCCTGGGGCTGGAGAAGGTCCCAAGGGTCCGGCTGTTCGCCGGTTAAAGTGGTACATGAGCTGGGTTCAGAACGTCGTGAGACAGTTCGGTCTGTATCCGTCGTGGGCGTGGGAGTGTTGAGGGACGTCGTCCTTAGTACGAGAGGACCGGGACGAAGCGACCGCTCGTGTACGGGCTATCCCGCCAGGGGTATCGCCCGGTAGCGATGTCGCGCGCAGATAACCGCTGAAAGCATCTAAGTGGGAAACTGTTCCCAAGATGAACACTCCTTGGCCTTAAGGCCACTGAAGGGCCGTGGGAGACTACCACGTTGATAGGGCGCAGATGTAAGGGCTGCAAGGCCTTCAGTCGAGCGCTACTAATCGCCCGTGAAGTTTGATCTCTTCCGATTGCTTCACCCCATCATCATCCAGGTACCTCGATTGCCAGTCTTGCCGCTAGGGACTGGCGGCTAGGGACTAGGGAGTTTCTCTTCCCAGTCCCTAGCCCCTAAACCCTAGCCCCAGGATTGGCTGACGACTAGCGCGCAGGGGCCACACCCGTTCCCATTCCGAACACGGCCGTTAAGCCCTGCAGCGCCGATGGTACTGCCGCTGAGAGGCGGTGGGAGAGTAGGCCGTCGCCAGCCACCCCATAGAAACCCCGGGTCCTTCATTGGATCCGGGGTTTCGTGCGCCTGGGAGTTGGAAGCAAGAAGTGGGGTGGGAGAAGGAAGAGGCGTCTATCCACCGGTGATTGCGCGCACAACCCGACGCCCACTTTCCACCTACTTTCCCGTGACCCGCCCCCTTTCAAGGGCCTGAATTGGCTGCGACTCGAGATCCGAGAGCCTCATGCGCTCTGTACCCCTGGCCCTTGCACTGCTTGCCGGCGCCCTAGCCATCCCGGCTCGGAACCTCTCCGCCCAGTCCGCCCAGCCCGCCCCCTCCTCGGGCTGGGCGGTGCAGGTGGGGTTCGGGGCCTTCACCTCCAAGCTGCCCGGCGCCAGGTACCCCGCCTATCAATTCGGTGTCGGCTGGGGCCAGGTGGTGGGAAGTTTCGTGCTGGTGCGGGGCATGGTGACGCGGCTGAAGGGAATCTATGTCGAAGGAGATCTTTCCTGCGTGGATCTGCCGCCGCCGGG
Source organism: Gemmatimonadales bacterium (assembly GCA_048499805.1). Taxonomy (GTDB): domain Bacteria; phylum Gemmatimonadota; class Gemmatimonadetes; order Gemmatimonadales; family GWC2-71-9; genus JAWXBA01. The sequence continues at coordinate 1,662 of JASNZF010000008.1, forward strand.
GAGTGGATGTCGGCCAGACCCGGAGTACCCGTCATCCGTCTGGTCGGCGGACGCAGACCTTGTGGTCTCGCTCCCCGAATTGACCATGATCAACGTTGTCGGCGGAGTCGGCGCCGCTACCCCTCACGGTCAATTGGGTCGCGCCGACCGGTCCGCGCCCGGTGGCATCTCTCCGCTCTGGCGACTCGGACTTGAGTTCGGGAGGCCGGGCAGGGCGGGGGCCTCCGTCCTGCTGTCGCACACCTGGTTTCCCACGGGGTACTTCGATGCATCAGGGGTGTCGGTGCTGACCGTGGTCATCCGGGGTAAATAGGCACGTGGCGTGGTGACTCTGGAAAGGGTGTCGTATCTTCTGGTCCGCCTGCCCGCCTGCCCGCCTGCCCGCCTGCCCGCCTGTCCGCCTGCCCGCCCGCCTTACTTCTCCGACCACACCGCCAGCTCGTTCCCACCCGGGTCCCTGAAATGGAACCGACGCCCACCCGGAAAGCTGTGCGGGTTGAAGGTCTTGACCCAGGCCGCCTCCACCCGCTTCTGCATGGCGTCCAGGTCGGCCGCGTAGAGCACCACCAGGGGGGAGCCACCCCCGGCCGTCCCCCTGGCAAACCCGCCGTTCAGCCGGCCATCCGCAAAGCTGGTGTAGTCCGGCCCATAGTCGGTGAACACCCACCCGAACACCCCGGAATAGAACTTCTTGGTGGCCTCCAGGTCGCTGGAGGTGAACTCGATGTAATCCACTCGACGGTCGTGCTCGGATTGGGACATGGCAGGCTACCCCGCATGATGGTGATGGGCTGGAGAGGCATTCGCCAGCGCCCCCGGAACATAGCGACAGCACGGGAGGCCCGGGCGCCCGCCCCAACGCAAAGTGCCGACCCCGAGGGAGTCGGCACCATGCTGAAGCGAGGCTGCCCGCGTGGCTACCAGCCGATGCTGATCCCCGCCATGATCGGCAGGTAGGCGGTCGAGTAACCCTCGTCCTTGAAGCCCATCAGGTATCCGACTTCCGCCCAGAAGGTCGTGTTGCCCGAACCGAGGCTGATGCCCACCGCGCCGCGCGCGTAGGGCTTGGTGCTGGAGCCGCCATCTCCACCACCCGGCGGATTGTACTTGTGTTGCTGCAGGCCCAGACCGCCGTAGCCGTAGACCCGGCTGGAGCTGCCCGAGGACTGGATCCCGAGGTTGGCGCCACCTCCCATCAACGTGGTGGAGCCCTCATCATCGGGGTAGTTGTTCTTGCCGTAGAAGATGTCGGCAAAGGCGAACAGCCTGCCACTGCTCCCGACATTGGTACCGAGGCCCACGTCGGCGACGAAGCCGGTCTTGGCGCCGTCATCCTTGTAGTCGCCGGCGGGGACGGTGAGGCCACCGCCGACGTACAGGAATTTGCCGGCCTGGGCCGAGGCGATGGTCGTCCCAGCCACCCCGGTGAGCAGGATGAGACCGAGAACCCGAACCGTTCGAAGCATGCGCCACCCTCCTTGCGTTGCACCTTGCGGCGGTTGCCCGAGGGGCAGGGTGCCCCCGGGGTCGTGCGGTGCCGATGCTGCCGGCGCCGGTTCCACTGCGGTTGCCACGTTGACTCAATATTGGATTGCCGGAGGCGGAGCGCCAGAGGCGAATCCCGATTCCCTGAGTCGGAGAAGGTGCCGGTTGCCACCCACCCCCTTACCCTTCTGTCATGACGACCCGATGCGGCATCGTGGCGCTGGCCGGCCGACCCAACGTGGGCAAGTCCTCGCTCCTCAACGCCCTGGTCGGCGAGCACATCGCCATCGTGAGCCCCAAGGCCCAGGCCACCAGGCTGCCGGTCGTGGGGCTCCGGACCGAGGGCGACGTCCAGATGATCTTCCACGACCTCCCCGGCCTCCTGTACCCGGAGTACCTGCTCCAGGAGCGAATGCGGGGACTGGCCGTCGAGGGCGTCAAGCGGGCGGACCTGGTGCTCCACCTGCATCCGGCCACCGAGGCGCCTGCGCCCGCGCTGGAGGAAGTGGCCGGCTTGGATACCCCGATCCGTGCTCCCATCCTGGTCGTCTACACCAAGGCCGACCTCCTCAACCCCGAAGCCGCCGACCGGCTCCGGGCTGGTGGGGCGCTCCTGGTGTCGGCGGAGCAGGGGACCGGGATGGACCGCTTGCTGGCTGAGATCGGGGCCCGGCTGCCGGAGGCGGCGTTCGCCCACCCGGCCGACGACCTGGGCACCCAGCCGATGCGGTTCTTCGTGGTCGAGTACCTCCGGGAGGCGGCGTTCGCCCACCTCGAGGACGAGCTCCCCTACAGCTTCACCGCGGAGGTCGAGGAGTTCCGGGAGGACGATACGCCCGTGTACATTCACGCCACGCTGTTCGTCGAGCGGGAATCCCAGAAGGGCATGCTGATCGGCCAGGGGGGGCGGACCATCAAGGCGATCGGGCAGCACGCCCGGGGACGCCTCGAGGCGCTCCTGGGACGGCAGGTGTTCCTGGAAACCTGGGTCAAGGTCCTGCCCAAGTGGCGCCGGAATCCGGCCCACCTGGCTCGTTTTGGGTTCGCGGAGGAGGACGCATGAGTCTCGCGCCGGAGCTGTTGGAGATCCTGGTCTGCCCCAAGTGCAAGGGCGACCTCGAGTATCGTGAGGATCCGGAGTCGCTGGTGTGCCATGCCTGCCGCCTGGTCTACCGGGTGGAGGACGACATCCCCGTCATGCTCGTGGACGAGGCCCAGCCCCTGTGAGTGACGAACTGATTGCCTCGGCCGGCGCCGAAGCGCGCCGACTGGAACACACCTTCATCGGAACCGAGCACCTCCTCCTGGCCCTCCTCAAGGCAGGGGATCCCACCATCCTGGGCGTGCTCGCCGAGGCCGGCATTCCCGTGGCCGACGCCGAGGCTCGGCTGGAGCACGGGCGCCGGGGCCGTCGGCCCCCCGTGCGCGGAGCGACGGAGGGTGAGCCGGGACTCACGTCCCATGCCCGACGGGCTCTCGAAGCAGCTGCCGGCGATCCGGCCAAACTCGTCGAGACGATGCGCGCCGACCGGGGCAGCATCCTCTCCCGGCTGGTGGACAAGGGCAAGCCGAGCGAGCCCGCCGCGCCCCCGGCCGACGAACCGCCTGCGGCCGGTGATGCCGAGCCCCGCCCCCCTGTGGCCAAGCGGGAGCGCCCCCCGAAGCGGGAGCGGCCCCCAAAGCCGCCCAAGGAAGCTCGGGAACCGCGCCCGCCCCGCGAGCCGCGGCCCCCGAAGGGCCAGGGTCGGGAGGAGCGGCGCGCGACACCGACGAGCCGTCCCCCCGAGACGCCAGAGTTCGACGAAGGCGACGAGCCGTTCGTGCCCCGGCTCGCGGTCCAGCCCCGGAAGCGGTTCCGGCTCCCCTGGCGGGCGCTGCTGCTGCTCCTTGTTCCCGCCACGATCTGGCTCAACCTGAGCGGCGCGGGGGTCTTGCCGCTGTTCATCGTGGCGTGCCTGGGCGTGCTGCCGCTGGCCAGCTACATGGGCGAGGCGACAGAGCACCTCGCCGCCCGGACCGGGCCGACCTTCGGCGGCTTGCTCAACGCCACCTTCGGGAATGCCGCCGAGTTGATCATCGCCATCGTGGCCCTCCGCGCCGGCATGGTGGAACTGGTGAAGGCATCGATCACCGGATCGATCCTTGGCAACCTGCTCCTGATCCTCGGGCTGTCGCTGCTGGCCGGGGGGATGAACCGCCCGGTCCTGCGATTCAACCGCACCTCGGCCGGCATGAGCTCGGCAATGCTGGCGCTCGCCGTGGTGGGCCTGGTCTTTCCCGCGTTGCTCCATCAGGTCCACCCGCGACCGGAGGAGCTGAACGCCTTCCGGATGTCGGAAGCGGCAGCGGTGATCCTGGGGATCACCTACCTCGGCTCCCTGGTCTTCTCGCTCAAGACCCACAAGAAGCTCTTCGATGGCGAGCACCTCCCGCCTCCGGGCGGGACGTGGGGGGTGGGGAAGGCCGTGGTCATCCTCGCCCTGGCGACGCTCGGCGTGGTCGTCCAGTCGGAGATCCTGGTCCATGCCGTGGAGGGGGTCACCTCTACCCTTGGCTGGTCCGAGCTGTTCCTGGGCCTCATCATCATCCCCATCATCGGCAATGCGGCGGAGCACTCGACCGCGATCCTGGTGGCGCGGAAGGGGCACACCGACCTGTCGCTCCAGATTGCCCTCGGGTCGAGCACGCAGATTGCACTGCTGGTGGCGCCGCTGCTGGTCGGGGTGGGATTGCTGGTGGGCCAGCCGATGGACCTGGTCTTCCAGCCGCTGGAGGTGATCGCCCTGGCGATGGCGACGATCGTGACGGCGATCATCACCCTCGACGGCGAGTCCCACTGGTTCGAGGGGATGCAGCTGGTGGCCGTCTATGGCCTCCTCGCCGCCGCGGCGTGGTTCATTTGACTTGGCAGTTGAGGTGCCGTAAGTTCTGCGAGGATAAACTCTTACGAGAGGACACGGGTGCGCACACGCCCGACCATTCTCTACTACGGGCCGGTCGGGCAGCCAGCACCTGATCTCGTGCTGGAGTGGGCCGAGGCTCGGCAGTTCCCGTTGCAGATGCTGGATGATGCCGCCGAGGTGGAGGCAATCATCCTGCGCGGGCATCCGTGCCTGTTGTTCCTGAGCGCCGAGGACGCCGGCCCCCACGCACACCGTCTGGTCCAGGAACTCAAGGGCGATCCGTTCACGGCGATCGTTCCGGTGCTGGTCTTCATGGGCCCGCACGACCCGGCGCAGATCACCCGGTGGTTCGCGGCCGGGGCCGACGAGATCCTCAGCAGCGTCTTCCCGCGCGCCGAGCAGCGGGCCCGGCTGGACTCGATGCTGCTCCGCACCCAGCGGGACGTGGGGGTTCATCCCTCGACCCGGATGCCCGGCACGACGGAGATCGAGCGCGAGATCCGCCGCCGGATCGACTCGGGGCTCGACTTTGCCGTCTGCTACGCCGACCTGGACCACTTCAAGGAGTTCAACGATCGCTACTCGTATTATGACGGCGATCGGGTCATCTTCATCCTCTCCCGGATCCTCCACGATGTGGTGAAGGGACTGCTCGGCTCGAACGGGTTCGTGGGGCACATCGGGGGCGATGACTTCATCTTCATGGTGCCGGCCTCGGAGATCGCCCCGGTCTGCACCGAGATCCTGGAGATCTTCGACACCCTGATCCCCCTGCAGTACAACGAGCAGGACAGCCGGGCCGGCTATTTCTTCGGCAAGGACCGCCGTGGCCAACTGCACCGGGTGCCGCTGATGACGCTGTCGATCGGGATCGTGACCAACCGGAACCGGACCTTCGCCCACCCGGCCGAGGTCAGTGAGCTTGCCACCGAGATGAAAAGCTATGCCAAGACCCTGCCGGGGTCGGTCTACGTGGTGGACCGGCGCCTGAACCGCGAGAATGACGAACGGGTCGGGCTCGGCGGCAGGCCAGGAGGAGGTCGGCTGTGAACGTCACGTGCACGGGGTGCAGCACGATCTTCCGGGTCGATCCGGCCAAGGTGCCAGCCGGCGGAGTCCGGGCGCGCTGCTCGGTTTGCGGTGGGGTCTTCGCGGTGCCCGATCCGGCGGGCGGACTCCCCCCGGCGCCGGTCCCCGACCGTCGGGCCACCCCGGTGGCGCATGCGGCCCCTCCGGTGGCCCCGCGGGCGACGCCACCCCCGCCTCCGGCTCCGGCGGTAGCGCCGGCGGCACCCCCCCCCCAGCCGAGTCCGGCCGCCTCCCCACCGCCACCGGCCCCAGCGCCGCCGGTTCGGCGGGCGGTGAATCCGTTCCTCTCCCAGGATCCGCACGCCAAGGCGCGCCGGCTGGCCCGGGCGCTGGTCTCCGACATCGTCGTCTACCACCCCGAGAAGCGGCGCGACGGCCTCCGCGACGGCACCCTCAAGCTGTTGTTCGAGGAGGAGATCCTGAAGAGCTGGGAGGAATACACTGAGCAGGTCGGGATTGACCTGGCCAAGTCCACCCCGTTCTTCCACGACGCCCTGAACGAGATCCTCGCCGACGGGCAGCCGATCTTTCCCTGAGCGGTCGCGGGCGCTCCCTTCCCACCGCGCCCGCCATTATATTGCAATGGTCTTGAGCCGTCCTTCCGCCCCGGGCGGACGGGCGGCTCACTTGTTCCTGCCAGGGGGATGTCCTCATGTCGGCGTTGAACGACCAACTGCTCGAGCTGAACCGCCGCTTCCTCGAACTCCGAGCGTTCCTTTGACTTGGATGCCAAGCAGGCCCGGTTGAGGAACCTGGAGGAGCAGCAGTCGGACCCGGCGTTCTGGGCCAATCCGGATCGCGCCCGGGACCTGGTGCAGGAGGTCAAGAAGCTCAAGGCCTGGGTCTCGCCGGCGGAGGGGATCGCCAACCGGCTGCGGGACGCCGACGGGTTGGCGGAACTGCTCGAGGCCGAGCCGGATGCGGAGCTGTCGGGTGAGCTGGAGAGCGAGGTGGCGGCGGTGGGGCGGGTGCTCGAGAGCTTTGAGTTGCAGAGCATGCTCCAGGGCCCCGACGACGCCGGCGACGCGATCCTGACGATCCATCCCGGGGCCGGGGGGACCGAGTCGCAGGACTGGGCGGAGATGCTGATGCGGATGTACCGGCGCTGGGCGGAATCGCGGGGCTTCGGCGTCGCGGTGCTTGACCTCCAGGAGGGCGAGGAGGCCGGGATCAAGTCGGTCTCGCTGGAGATCACGGGCCAGTACGCCTTTGGGTTCCTCAAGGCGGAGAAGGGGGTCCACCGGCTGGTGCGGATCTCGCCGTACGACTCCCAGGCCCGGCGCCACACCTCCTTCGCGTCGGTCTTCGTCTATCCGGACATCGACGACACCATCGAGGTCGACGTGCGCGAGGAGGACATCAAGATGGACGTCTTCCGCGCCTCCGGGGCGGGCGGACAGCACGTCAACAAGACCTCCTCGGCGGTGCGCCTGACCCACCTTCCCAGCGGCATCGTGGTGAGCTGCCAGCAGGAGCGGAGCCAGGGGAAGAACCGGGCGACCGCCATGAAGATGCTCCGGGCAGCGCTGTACCAGCGGGCGTTGGAGGAGCAGGAGGCGGCCCGCGCCGTGGTGGAGTCCACCAAGACGGACAACTCGTGGGGCAACCAGATCCGGTCCTACGTCTTCCAGCCCTACACGATGGTGAACGACCACCGGACCGAGCTCAAGCTGACCGATGTCCACGCCGTGATGGAAGGGGACCTCGATCCGTTCATCCAGGCCTACCTCAAGCGCTTCGGGAGCACCGCGACATGACCGATTCCACCGACCGGAGCCACGTGGAGCAGGCCCGCCGCGAGACCCGGGCCGCCATCGAGGCGATGGGAGTGAATCCCTTCGCGTACCGGTTCGACCGAACCCACACCGCCGCGGAGGCGCTGGCCGCCTATGACGACGCGATGGGCGAGGACGGCCCGATCGTCTCCCTCGCGGGGCGGCTCAGTGCGATCCGGACCCAGGGCAAGACCAGCTTTGCCCACCTCGAGGATGCCAGTGGCCGGATCCAGCTGTACCTGAAGCAGGACTTCCTGGCCGGGGAGTACGACCTGGTCCGGCAGCTCGACCTTGACGACTTCGTCGGCGCCACCGGGACCCTGTTCCGGACCCGGACCGGCGAGGTGACGGTGCGGGTGATGGCGATCTCGTTGCTGGCCAAGTCGCTGCGACCGCTGCCGCGCGGCAAGGTGCAGCAGACCGACGAGGGCACCGTCACCTATGGGGGCCTCCAGGATCCCGAGGTGCGCTATCGGCAGCGCTACGCCGACCTCGCGGTGCACCCGGAGGTGCGGCGGGTGTTCGAGGTGCGCGCCCAGGCGATCCGCTGGATCCGGCGCTTCATGGATGAGCGCGGGTTCCTCGAAGTGGAGACCCCGGTGCTCCAGCCGCTGTACGGCGGGGCCTCGGCCCGGCCGTTCATCACCCACCACAACGCACTCGACATGCCGCTCTACCTGCGGATCGCCGACGAGCTCTACCTCAAGCGGCTGATCGTCGGGGGCTTCGAGCGGGTCTACGAGATCGGGCACGACTTCCGCAACGAGGGGATGGACCGGAGCCATAACCCCGAGTTCACCATGCTCGAGTGCTACCAGGCCTACGCCGACTACACCGACATGATGGAACTGGTGGAGTCGATGCTCAGCGGCCTGGCGCGGGAGCTCACCGGGGGGCCCGGCGTCACCTTGGGCGAGACGACGATCGACTTCACCCCACCCTGGCCCCGGGTGTCGTTCGTGGAGGGAGTCCGCGAGCACGCCGGCATCGACCTGCACACCGCCACCGACGAGCAGATGCGCGCCCGGCTGGTGGCCCACGGCATGCCCCGCGAGGCCGCCGCGGAGCTCTCGGGCGCGCGCCTCATGGACGAGCTGTTCAAGGAATTCCTCGAGCCGCAGCTGGTCCAGCCGACCTTCGTGGTCGACTATCCCAAGCCGCTCTCGCCGCTGGCCAAGGTCCATCGCGACGATCCCCGGCTCACCGAACGGTTCGAGCTGTTCATCAACGGCCGGGAGCTGGCCAACGCCTTCTCGGAGCTCAACGACCCCGACGACCAGCGGGCCCGGTTCGCCGACCAGGCCCAGCAGCGGGCCGCCGGCAACGACGAGGCCCAGCCGCTGGACGAGGACTACCTCCGGGCCCTCGAGTACGGCATGCCGCCCACCGGCGGGATGGGCCTGGGGATCGACCGGCTCATGATGATCCTCACCGGCCAGCCCTCGATCCGGGACGTGATCCTCTTTCCCGCGATGCGGCCCGAGGCCTGATGCCCGGTCCCCGGCGCTGGCCGTCGCCGCTGGAGCGGCGGATCGCCCTGCGCTACCTGCGCGGGCGACGGGGCGCCCGCACCCCGTCGCTCAACACCGTCATCGCGATCGGCGGCATCGCCATCGGGGTGGCGGCGCTGCTGGTCGTGCTCGGGGTCATGAACGGGCTCCGCGACGACCTCCGCGACCGGATCCTGGTCGGCAATCCACACCTCCGGGTGCTGACCTACGGCAACAGCCTGCGGATGGACGACTGGCGCGGTCCCCTCGAGGTGGTCCGGGCCGATCCCGAGGTGGTTGCGGCAGCGCCCGAGGTGCTCACCAAGTCGATGATCTTCCTCGATCCCGACTATCCCGCCGCGGTGGACATCGTGGGCGTGGATCCCGACACCGGCACCGCCGCGGTCACCAGCATCGCGCAGCACCTCACCAGCGGCGACCTGACCTTCCAGACCACCCGGGACAGCGTCGATGGGGGGGTGATCCTGGGCTACCGCCTGGCCCAGCGCCTCTCGGTCTTTCCGGGCGACCTGGTCACCTTCGCCACCGTCACCTCGGTGATGCCCAATCGCGCCACCGGCACGATCACGCCGCGGTTCCTCCGCTACGAGGTGGTGGGGCTCTTCGACACCGGGATGTTCCAGTACGACGATGGCTTTGCCCTGGTCGCCCTGGCCAACGCCCAGGCCTTTGCCGGGCTGGGCGACGCGGTCACCGGGCTCACCATCCGGGTCCGGGATCCGTGGCGCGCCCCGGAGATCGGGGTCCGGATCCAAGACCAGCTCGGCTACCCGTATCGCACCTACGACTGGCAGGCCCAGAACGCCGGCCTCCTGAGCGCCCTCAAGCTCGAGAAACTCGGGATGGGGGTCATCATCCTGCTGATCATGCTGGTGGCATCGTTCAACATCGTCGGCACCCTCACCATGGTGGTCACCGACCGGACCCGGGAGATCGGGATCCTGGGCGCCATGGGACTCGATCCCCGGGCGATCCACCGGATTTTCCTGACCCAGGGCGCCATCATGGGGGCGATCGGTACCTCGATCGGCCTGCTGGTGGGGCTGAGCCTGGGGTTCCTGATCGACTGGTCCGGACTGATCCGGATCGATCCCGCGGTGTACTTCATCGACCGGCTGCCGGTCCACATGGAACTGCTCGATGTCCTGGTGGTGATCGCCGTGAGCCTCGGCGTCGCCCTCCTCGCCACCCTCCCCCCGTCCCGCGGGGCGTCCCGCCTGCCGCCGGTGGAAGCGATCCGGCACGAATGACCCCGGTCCTGGAGGCGCGCGACCTGCGCAAGGTGTATCGGGGCGGGGACGGACGCCCGATCGAGGTGCTCGCCGGCGTGAATCTCGACGTGGCTCGGGGTGAGTTTGTGGCCATCGTGGGCGAGAGCGGCAGCGGCAAGAGCACCCTGCTCCACCTGCTCGGCGGGCTCGACCAGCCCACCGGCGGAACCGTGGCACTCGGCGGCCGGATGTACCACACCCTGGAGCCCTCCGGCCTTGCCATGCTGCGCAACCAGTCGGTGGGGTTCGTCTTTCAGTTCCACCACCTGCTCCGGGACTTCACGGCCCTGGAAAACGTGATGATCCCGATGCAGATCGCCGGCCAGGCCCAGCAGGACGCTCGGCTCCGGGCCGAGGCGCTCCTCGGTGGGGTCGGGTTGTCGGGACGGCTGCATCACCGTCCCAACGCCCTCTCCGGCGGCGAGCAGCAGCGGGTGGCGGTGGCCCGTGCGCTGGCCACCCAGCCCGAGGTGGTGCTCGCCGATGAACCGAGCGGCAACCTCGATCGCCCCACCGCGGAACGCCTGCACGAGCTGTTCGGCTCGCTGGCGGGCGAGTTCCAGACGGCGCTGGTCGTCGTGACCCACAACCCGTCGCTGGCGGACCGCGCCGACCGGGTCCTGGCGATGCGGGATGGCGTCCTGGTGCCCAGCGATGGCCCCGGAGGAACCCCGTGAGCGCCATGTGCAGCCAGTGCCACGAGCGGGAGGCGGTCGTCCGCCTGACCCAGGTCCAGGAGGACCAGGTGGTCACCCTGCGACTGTGCGAGCGCTGCGCCGCCGAGCGCGGGGTGGATACCGGCGTCGGGCAGGAGGCGACGCCGCTCGGTGGCTTCCTCGCCGCCCTGGGTGGGGTGCTGGATGCCGAGGCGCCCGGTCCCGAGACCAGCTGTCCGGGGTGTGGCGCCACGGTGGACGATTTCCGGGCCACCGGGCGGCTGGGGTGCGCCGCCTGCTGGGACGCCTTTGCCAGCAGCCTCGTCCCGCTGGTGCGTCGGTTGCACGGCTCCACGCATCATGCCGGGGTGGGCTACCATCCTCCGGGGATCACCGCGAGTGGGCCCGAGTCCGAGCGCCGGCGGCTGGCGGAGCAACTGGAGCTTGCCATCGCGACCGAGAACTTCGAGCTCGCGGCCGAGCTCCGGGACCGACTCCGTCGGGTGGACCATGATTGACCTTGCCCTGTTGCCCGATGGTGGCCTGGGCTGGCTGGATGGCAGCGGCCCGGAGAGCCGCCTGGTGCTCTCCACCCGGATCCGACTGGCCCGGAACCTGGCGGCCTTCCGGTTCGCCACCCGGGCGACCGAGGCGGAGCGCGAGGCCATCCTGGCCGAGGTGGAGGCGGCGGCCGGGGCCTCGGTGACCCTCCGTCGGGCTATGACCTTCCGGCTCGACGGCCTGCCGAGCCTCGACCGGCAGTTGCTCCACGAGCGGCACCTGGTGAGCAAGGAACTGGCGGCGCCCGAGCCCGGTGCGGTGCCCCGGAAGGGGTCGGCGGTGCTGCTGGGACCGGATGTCGGGGCGATGGTCAACGAGGAGGATCACCTGCGCCTCCAGGGCCTGGCTTCGGGGCTGGCTTTGGAGGCCGCCTATGCGGCCGTGAGGCGCGCCGACGTTGAGCTGGGGCAGCAAATTGCCTTCGCTTTTCACCCCCAGTTTGGTTACCTTACCAGTTGCCCGACGAACGTCGGCACTGGGCTCCGGGCCTCGATTCTGATCCACCTTCCGGGGTTGGTGCTGACCAAGGAAATCCACCGGGTGCTGCAGGGGTTGGGGCAGGTGGGGCTGACCTACCGGGGGCTCTACGGCGAGGGCAGCGAGGTGGTGGGCAATTTCTTCCAACTGTCGAACCAGACGACCCTGGGACAGTCGGAGGGCGAGTTGCTGGACCACCTGGGCCGGATGGTTGGCCAGGTGATCGGGCATGAAGAAAAGGCCCGGCAGATCCTACTCCGCGACGCGCCGAGCATCCTGGAGGACAAGGTCTGGCGGGCCTTTGGGTTGCTGCGCCACGCCCGTGCCCTGGGGTTCGAGGAGGCGATGAACCTCCTGAGCGGCGTTCGCCTCGGTGTGGGGCTCGGGCTGGTCCCGGACGTCGGTATGTATACGGTGAACCGGCTGCTGATCGAAACGCAGCCGGCCCATGTCCTGGCCATGGCCGGTGGAGTGGTGGACGAAGCGGAGCTCCCGGTGCGCCGGGCGCGTCATGTCAGATCGATTCTCGAAGCGGAGGCCGGCCGTCGTGGCTAGGTCCAAGCCGCGATTCCCGAGGCTGGTCGGGGTGAACCTGCGATGAATGGCTACAATTTTACCGATCGGGTGCGCAAGGTGCTCCAGATGGCCCGGGAAGAGGCTGCCCGGCTCCATCACGAGTACGTGGGTACCGAGCACATCCTCCTCGGCCTGATTCGCGAGGGTGAGGGGGTGGCGGCCGCGGTGCTGCAGCACCTCAGCGTCGACCTCGACGACATCCAGCAGAAGATCGAGGAGACGGTCAAGAAGGGGAAGGCGGCGGCCGCGCCGGGGCCCGACCTGCCGTACACCTCCCGGGCCAAGAAGGTGCTCGAGCTGGCCATGACGGAGGCGCGGGAGCTCAACCACTCCTATGTCGGCACCGAGCACCTGCTGCTGGGGCTGCTGCGCGAGGAGAAGGGCATCGCCGCCCAGGTCCTGACCGATGCCGGGGTCAGCCTGGAGCAGTCCCGCGCGGAGACCCTCCGCCTGCTGGGCAGCGACCTGCCCCAGGCCACCGGCGTCGCCAGCAGCGCGCCCGCCCCGGCGGCGGCCCCCAAGTCCGAGAAGAAGTCCAAGACCCCGGCCCTCGACCACTTCTGCCGCGACCTGACCCAGCTCGCCGCCGAGGGGGAACTCGATCCGACCATCGGGCGCGAGAAGGAGATCCAGCGGGTGATGGAGATCCTGGCCCGCCGGAAGAAGAACAACCCGGTGTTGATCGGGGAGCCCGGCGTGGGCAAGACCGCCATCGTCGAGGGCCTCGCCCTCCTGATCGCGAGCGGCCAGTGCCCCGACGTGCTCCGCGAGCATCGCGTGCTGTCGCTGGACATGGCCGCGGTCATCGCGGGGACCAAGTACCGGGGCCAGTTCGAGGAGCGCCTCAAGGCGGTGATGAACGAGATCGCCCAGAACAAGCTGGTCATCCTGTTCATCGACGAGCTGCACACCCTGGTCGGGGCCGGGGCGGCCGAGGGCGCCATCGACGCCTCGAACATGCTCAAGCCGGCGCTGGCGCGGGGCGAGCTGCAGTGCGTCGGCGCCAGCACCCTGAACGAGTACCGCAAGTACATCGAGAAGGACGGCGCGCTGGAGCGCCGGTTCCAGGCGGTGGTGGTCGACCCGCCGAGCGTCGAGGAGACGGTCGAGATCCTGAAGGGCCTCCGGAAGAAGTACGAGGACCACCACCGGGTGTCCATTCCGGACGCGACCCTGGTCGCGGCGGCGGAGCTGTCCGAGCGCTACATCACCGACCGGTTCCTGCCCGACAAGGCCATCGACGTCATCGACGAGGCCGGCGCACGGGCGCGCCTGGCCTCCCAGGCGCCGCCGCCGGCCATTGGCGAGCTGAAGGCCGATCTGGATCGGGTCAACACCGACAAGGAAAACGCGGTGCGCGACCAGAACTTCGAGCGGGCGGCGTCGCTCCGTGATTCCGAGCGGGAGCTGCAGGGACGGATCCGCCAGACCCAGGAGGACTGGGAGCGGGAGCGCCAGACCAAGCGTCCGGTGATCGACGAGGAGGCGGTGGCGTTCATCGTCTCGCGCTGGACCGGCATCCCCCTGACCCGGCTGCAGGAGGCGGAGACCGCCCGGCTGCTCCGGATGGAGGAGGAGATCCACGCCTCGGTCATCGGCCAGGACGAGGCGATCACCGCGGTGGCCCGGGCGATCCGCCGGTCGCGGGCCGGGCTCAAGGATCCCAACCGCCCGATCGGCTCGTTCATCTTCAGCGGCCCGACCGGCGTCGGCAAGACCGAGCTGGCCCGCGCCCTGGCGAAGTTCCTGTTCGCCGACCCCGCCGCCCTGATCCGGGTGGACATGTCGGAGTACATGGAGAAGTTCTCGGTGAGCCGCCTGATCGGCGCCCCCCCGGGCTATGTGGGGTACGAGGATTCCGGCACGCTGACCAAGTCGGTGCGGCGGAAGCCGTACTCCGTGGTGCTGCTCGACGAGATCGAGAAGGCCCACCCCGACGTGTTCAACATCCTCCTCCAGGTCCTGGACGAGGGGCACCTGACCGACAACTACGGGCGCCTGATCGACTTCAAGAACACCGTGGTCATCATGACCTCGAACGTCGGGGCGCGCGACATCACCCAGTCCAAGTCGCTGGGCTTCCACTCGAGCGACGGGCGCCAGTCGTTCGACAAGATCGCCGACACGGTCAAGGAGGAGATCGGCCGGGTCTTCAATCCCGAGTTCCTCAACCGGCTGGATGACGTGATCGTCTTCCACCCGCTGGACAAGGAGCACATCGGCGCCATCGTCGGCGTGCTGCTGAAGGAAGTCGTCCGCCGGCTCGGTGACGAGGTGACGCTCACCCCCGCCGCGCTGGACTTCCTGGTGGAGAAGGGCTACGACCAGAACTATGGCGCCCGGCCGCTCAAGCGGGCGATCCAGCGCTACATCGAGGATCCCCTCAGCGAGAAGCTGCTGACCGGCGAGATCGGCCGGGGCGACGAGGTCGAGGTGGACCTCGCGCCCGAGGGGGACAAGTTCCTGTTCCGGGCCCTCACCGGGACCCGCGCCTGACGCCGGTGCAGCGCGCCGCTCCATCGGGAGGACGGCACGGCCGGGCCACGCGCGTGGCCCTTCGGTTCCGGCAGGCCGCCGCTGGGCTGGCGGTCGCCGTCTGCTGCGGTGCCGCCACCGCCGCCGCGCAGGGCACCCCGGTCCCCATCACCCTCGACAGCATCGCCGTGACCGGCAATGCCCGCAACACTGCCAACGCGGTGATCGCGGCCTCCGGCCTGGTGCTCAACCAGCAGGTCAACTACCGGCAGGTCCAGCGGGCCATCCAGGCGCTCTTTGCCACCGGCCAGTTCGACGACATCAGCGTCGCCCAGGAGAACGTGGACGGGCGCACCGTGCTGGTCTTCGCCGTGAAGGAACGGCCGCTGCTCGAGCAGTGGGTCATCCGCGGCGCCGAGCAGATCGATCCCAATACGGTCCGCGGCCGGGTCTCGGTCCCGATCGGGCGCCCGGTCGACCGGGCGGCGCTGGCCCGCGCCCGGTATGCCATCGATTCGCTCTACAAGCGGCGCGGCTACTACGCCGCCGAGGTCCGGCTGGTGGAGAACCCGGGGGCCAACGACGCGGTCCGGGTGACCTTCGACATCTCGGAAGGCAACCGGGTCGTCATCAGCCAGGTCCGGATCGAGGGCAATGCGGCGTTCCCGGACGCCGACGTGGTCGCGGCGATGGCGAGCCAGCCCGAGGGGTTCTGGTGGTACCGCCGCGGGACCTATGCCGAGGAGCAGGTCGAGGAGGACGCCCGCGAGCGCCTGCCGGCCTGGTACGCGGCGCGCGGCTACATCGACTTCCGGGTCACCGGCGACTCCCTGGTCGCGGACACGACCCCGGGCAAGGCGATCCTGGTCCTGACCGTGGACGAGGGCCCCCGGTACCATGTCGGGAATTTCGCGCTCAGCGGCAACCGGCGCTTCTCGCTGGCCGAGATCGGGAACAACTTCCCGTTCGGCGGGGTGGCCGCCGCCACGGATGGCCAGACCACCGGCGCGCCGTTCGACCGGGGCGCCTGGGAGGCGGCCACCGCGGCGGTGCAGGAGCTCTACGCCAACACCGGCTACATCTACGCCTCGGTGGAGCCCGAGGAGGTCCGCCGCACGGGGGCCGATGGCGAGCCGGTGGTGGACCTCCGCTGGAACATCATCGAGGGCCAGCCGGCCATCATCAACCGGATCATCATCCTGGGCAACGACATCACCCATGAGCGGGTGATCCGCGAGGCGATCGTGCTCATCCCCGGCCAGGTCTTCAGCCGGGCCGGGTTCATCGACTCCTACCGCCGCGTGGCCAACCTCGGCTTCTTCGAGGAACCGATGCCGGTCCCCTCGGTCGAGCCGACCGAGAACGGGGTGGACGTCGACCTGGTCTTCCGGGTGGTGGAACGGCGCACCGGCAACATCAACTTCGGCGCGTCGCTGGGGCAGGGCACCGGCGTCGGCGGCTTTCTCGGGCTCGAGGAGCCCAACCTGTTCGGGCGTGCCAAGCAGGGCCGGCTCCAGTGGCAGTTCGGCCGCAACATCAACGACTTCAACCTGACCTACTCGGACCCAGCGATCCGCGAGGGCCGGATCTCGGGAACCATCACCCTGTTCAATTCCCGGCAGCGGTTCACCGTCGGCGACCTGGGCCGGCGGCGGCAGCAGGGCGGCCAGCTGCAGTTTGGCTTTCCGCTCTTCGGCTCCCGCTACACCCGCTTCTACGCCGGCTACGGCTACCAGCGGATCCGGTACACCGAAGGGTCCGAGGACCTCCGGGCCCAGTTCACCTGCAACAACTGCGTCCGCTCCTCCGTCACCACCTCGCTGGCCCGGGACACCCGCCAGGGGCTCCCGTTCCCGATCGCCGGTTCCTCGGCACGGATCAACGTCGAGGTCAACGGCGGGCTGCTCGGCGGGACCGGGGACTACCAGAAGCTTGACCTCGAGGGACGCTGGTACACGCCCGTCGGGCGGATCGGTGGGAGCGGCGACTTCGGCGGGGGCGCCACGGCGGTCCTGGGCTTCACCGCCAAGAGCGGCTTCATCGTGGGCGACGCCGGTCCCTTCTTCACCGAGCTCTACTCCCTGGGCGGGGTGCAGTTCGGCATCCCGCTGCGCGGCTACGAGGAGTTCTCGATCACCCCCGATGGGTTCGACCCGAATGCCGGGGGCAGCGCCGCGAGTCCCTCCGCGTTCGGCAAGGCGTACGCCGCCTTCACCGCCGAGCTGGGCCTGCGTGTGAGCCAGACACTGTACGCAAACGTCTTTACCGATGCAGGCAACGTCTATCGGCGCGCCCGGCAGTACAATCCCTCCCGGCTGTTCCGGAGTTTCGGGTTCGGGGTTGCGCTGGTCTCGCCGCTGGGTCCGCTCGGCGTCGACGTGGGATACGGCCTGGACAAGGTGGACGGCTTTGGGCGGCCAGCCCCGGGCTGGCAGATGCACTTCCGGTTGGGCAACTTCTTCTGAGGCGCGGCCACGACGGGCGGCGCACGATCACCCTGGTGAGGAGATGGACATGAAGGGTCTTTCCGTTGTACTGGCCACCCTGTTGGTGGGTGCCCTGACCGCTGGCGCGCCGACGGCGAGCGCCCAGGGGGCGCCCGCTGCCGCGACCCCGACGCGGATCGCGTTCGTGAACGTCGGCGTGGCGCTCCGGGCGATGCCCGGTTGGGCCCAGGCCGAGAGCCTGTTCGTGAAGGAGCGCGACGCCGCCGGGCGGGAGCTGCAGTCGCTGCAGGCCGCCTTGGATTCGGCGGGCAATGCCTTCCAGCAGCAGTCGCCGATGCTGTCGCCCACGAACCGGACGGCCCGCCAGCGCGAGCTCGCCCAACAGGAGGAGCGGCTCCAGACCCGCTACAACGAGATCCAGCAGGCGATGGGGCAGCGCGAGCAGGAGCTGCTCAGCCCGATGCAGGAACGCCTGACCGCGATCATTGACGGCATCCGGGCGGAAGGCACCTACGCCGTGATCTTTGACATCGGCGCGCAGACATCCGGGATGGTGGTGTCGATGGACCGAAGTCTGGACATCACCGCACGCGTCCTGCAACGCATCGCCCAGTCGCCCGAAGAGTAGCCGGGTGGCCGCAGGGACCCTCACCGCGCAGGCGGTCGCCGACCTGGTCGGTGGCCGCCTGCTGGGCAATGCGGGTGTGCCGCTGACCGGCGCCGCCCCGCTGGACCTGGCCGGTCCCGGCGACCTCTCCTTCCTCGCCTCGGCGCGCTATCTCGCCCAGTTCCGCGGGTCCCGGGCGGGATGTGTGCTCCTGCCCGAGGGGTTGGCCGAAGAGGCGGGGCACCCCGGCACCCGCGTTGTGGTGGCGGATCCCCACCGTGCCATGGCGCTGGTGCTGGCCCACCTTCACCCAGCCCCGGTGGCCTCGCCGGGTATCCACCCGACCGCCCTGGTCGGCCCGGGCACTCACCTGGGTGTGGATGTGGTCGTGGGTCCCGGTGTAGTGATCGGGGCGGGATGCGACCTCGGCGACCGGGTCCAGCTTGGTGCCGGTGTGGTGCTGGAGGACGGCGTGCGCATCGGTGCCGATGCCGTCCTGGGTCCCCGCGTCGTCTGTCATCACCATGTGGTGCTGGGTCAGCGGGTGACGATCAAGGCGGGCAGTGTCCTGGGGGGCGTGGGTTTCGGTTACCTTTCGGGGCCGGACGGCCACCGACGGGTCCCCCACGTCGGGGGCTGCCGCTTGGGGGACGATGTCGATGTCGGCTCCAACTGCTGCATCGATCGCGGCAGCCTGGGCGAGACGGTCATCGGCCGGGGGACCAAGCTGGACAACCTGGTGCATGTCGCGCACAATGTACGCATTGGAGAGGACTGCCTCTTGATGGCCGGAGTCGGGATTGCGGGGAGCACCCGGATCGGGAACCGGGTGATCCTTGCCGGGCAGGTTGGGGTCGTGGGGCACATCACCTTGGGTGATGACGTGCGGGTCGGTGCCCAGGGCGGCGTGACCGGCTCGGTTCCGGCGGGCACCGAGGTGAGCGGCTATCCGGCCCGGCCCCATCGTGAGTTCATGCGCGCCACCAGCGCCATGTATCGCCTGGCCCCGGTGGCCCGCCGGCTCGAGCGGCTGGCGGGAGATTCCGACTCCGATGCCTAGGCGCACCCTGGCCGGGCCCGCCTCCACCAGCGGCGTCGGTCTCCACACCGGCGCCCGCACCACCCTGACCTGCCTGCCGGCCTCACCGGGCGAGGGGGTGCGCTTCCGGCGCATCGACCTGCCGGGGCAGCCCGTCATTCCCGCCCGGCTCGACCAGGTGGAGGCCACCGAGCGCCGGACGGCGATCGGCCAGGGCGAGACGACCATCCACACCGTCGAGCACCTTCTGGCGGCGATCTTCGCGCTCGAGCTGGACGATGTGGAGATACACCTGGACGGCCCCGAGCCGCCGATCCTGGACGGCTCGTTCGAGCCGTGGCGCCAGCTGCTCGCCGTGGCCGGGATCCGGGAGCAGGCGGGGGAGCCCGACCGCTACACGGTGAACGGTCCGCTGACGGTGACCTCCGGGGATTCCGCCTATATCGTCTCCCCCTCGCCGGCCGGGCTGGACCTCACGGCCACGATCGAGTGGTCGCATCCGCTGATCGGCCGCCAGACCGGGCAGTGGTCGATCACCCCCGAGGTCTTCGCCCACGAGCTCGCGGGCGCGCGGACCTTCGGGTTCGTTCACGAAGTCGAGGCATTGCGGTCCAAGGGCCTGCTCAAGGGCGGCTCGACCGAGTCGGCGGTGGTGCTGGACGACCGGGGCGTGGTGGAGGGGGCGCTGCGCTGGCCCG
Organism: Gemmatimonadales bacterium; assembly: GCA_048499805.1. Lineage (GTDB taxonomy): Bacteria > Gemmatimonadota > Gemmatimonadetes > Gemmatimonadales > GWC2-71-9 > JAWXBA01. The sequence goes on from JASNZF010000008.1 coordinate 21,232, forward strand.
ACGAATTCGTTCGACACAAGGCGGGGGACATCCTCGGCGACCTGGCGCTCCTGGGCGGACGCGTGCAGGCCCGGGTGGTGGCCACCCGGCCGAGCCATCAGGGCAACATCGCGCTGGCGCGCGCCATCGCGCGGACGGCGGGGAGAACTGGACCCATGAGCATGGACATCGGCAGGATCCTCGCGGTGATCCCCCATCGCTATCCGTTCCTGCTGGTGGACCGGATCGTGGAGATCATCGACGGACGGAAGATCGTCGGCCTCAAGAACGTGACGATCAACGAGCCGTTCTTCCAGGGCCACTTCCCCGGCCACCCGATCATGCCGGGGGTGCTGATCGTGGAGACGATGGCCCAGGTGGGGGGATTCCTCCTGCTCGAGGCGGTGGAGGACGTGGCCAGCAAGGTCGTGTACTTCATGTCGCTGGACAACGTGAAGTTCCGCCGGCCGGTCGTGCCCGGCGACCAGCTTCGGCTGGAGGTGGAAATGCTGCAATTCCGGGGCAAGACCTGCCGGATGCGCGGCGAGGCCTTCGTGGACGGGGTCCTGGTCTGCGAGGCCGAGATGATGGCCCGGGTGGTGGACCGGTGAGCCGGATCCATCCCACGGCGCTGGTCGACCCGGCGGCCGAGCTGGCGCCGGACGTGACGGTCGGGCCCTTCGCCATCGTGGGCCCGCGGGTAACGCTCGGGGCGGGGGTGGTCATCGGTCCCCACGCCACGATCGAGTGCAATGCCCGGCTGGCCGATGGGGTCCGGATCGGGCAGGGGAGTGTCATCGGCGGCGACCCGCAGGACCTCAAGTATCGCGGCGAGGAAACCTGGGTGGAGCTGGGAGCCGGCACGGTGGTGCGCGAGTACAGCACCATCAACCGGGGAACGGCGGCCAGCGGCGTCACCCGGGTCGGGCGCAACTGCTTCCTGATGAGCTACGTGCACTTGGCGCACGACTGCCACCTCGGGGACGGGGTCATCATCGCCAATGGCACCCAACTGGCCGGGCATGTCACCATCGAGGACCGCGCCATCCTCTCGGGGCTCTGTGCGATCCACCAGTTCGTCGCGATCGGGAGTCTCTGCTTTGTCGGGGGGTGCACCCGCGTCAACCAGGACATCCCGCCGTACGTCCGCGCCGTCGGCAACCCGGTCGAGCTTTATGGCCTCAACTCGGTGGGCCTCCAGCGGGCCGGGATGCCCGGGGAGACGGTCGCGGCGCTCAAGCGCCTGTACCGGCTCTTCTTCAATTCTGACCTCAATCTCTCGCAGGCGCTGCACCGGGCCCAGGTGGACCTGCCCAACCTCCCCGAGGTCGAGCAATTCCTGCAATTCGTGACCAGGTCGCAGCGCGGCGTCCCGGCGTGACGGCCCGGCTCCCGGTCGGGGTGATCGGTGTCGGGGCGCTGGGCCGGCATCATGCCCGGCACCTGGCGGCCGCGCATGGCGCCATCCTGGTCGGGGTCCATGACGAGGATCGGCTCCGCGCGGAGCAGGTTGCCGATGCCTGCGGCACCCGGGCGTTTCCCGACCTCGACGCGCTGCTGGACAAGGTCGAGGCGATCACTGTCGCGGTGCCTACCGCCGCCCATGCCGAGGTTGGGGTGCGGGCGCTGGAGCGGGGCATCGCGGTGCTGATGGAGAAGCCACTGGCCGGCTCGCTGGCCGAGGCCGACCGGCTCCTGGCCGCGGCCGCGGCGGGCGGGGTCCCCCTCCAGGTGGGGCACATCGAGCGGTTCAACCGCGCCATCCGGGGGGCCCAGCCGTTCCTGGATGCACCCCGGTACCTCGAGATGACCCGGCTGGCGCCGTTCCAGCCACGGGGCGCCGATGTCGCCGTCGTGCTCGACCTCATGATCCATGACCTCGACCTGCTCCTGCACCTGACGGGAGGGGCCGAGGCCACCGACGTGCGGGCCAACGGCGTGGCGGTGCTCAGCCCCCACCTCGACATGGCCAACGCGCGGGTGGAGTTCGCCAATGGTGCCGTCGCCAACGTCACGGCGAGCCGGATGGCTCGCGAGCGCGTGCGCCGGCTCCGGCTGTTCCAGTCGAACGGTTATTTCTCGCTGGATCTGGGAACCGGCCAGGGGGAATTCATGCGGCTCCGGGCGGGGTTCCAGCCCGGGGTATCCACCTCTCTGGAGGACGTGGTCGAGCGGATCCCCCTGGAGGCGCCGGCCGCCGATGCGTTGGGGCTCGAACTCGCCAGCTTCGTGCAGGTGGTGCGCGGCCTGGGTGGGGCCGCGGTCACCGGCGCCGAAGGCCGGGCCGCCCTGGCGCTGGCGCTCCGGGTGGCCGGCGCGGTGGGGTCTGCGCCGGCGGTTGTCGCCGGAGGGTGAGCACCCAGCAGCCGCCCCCGCGGATCTTCGTGGGGGCTGGGGAGCCGTCGGGCGACCTCCATGCGGCAGCGGTGGTTGCCGCCCTGGGCGATCGATTCCCGGGTGCGACGATCGAGGCGTTTGGAGGCCCCCGGATGGCCGCCGCCGGGGCTCAGGTCCGGTTCCCGATGGAGGGGTACACGGTCCTCGGGTTTGTCGAGGTGATCCGCAAGATTCCCGCCCATTGGCGCCTGCTTCAGGCCCTGCGCCGGGAGTTCCAGGCGGGTCGGCACGACCTCGTCATCCTGGTGGACTACCCGGGGTTCCACCTGCGCGTGGCGGAAGCGGCACGGCGGGCCGGGGTGCCGGTGCTGTACTATGTGGCGCCGCAGCTCTGGGCCTGGAGGCCGGGGCGCGCCCGGCGGTTTGCGAGGGCGGTCGATCGCCTGGCGGTGATCCTGCCGTTTGAGCCGGCCTTCTTTGCCAAGGCGGGGATCCCGACCACCTTCGTCGGTCACCCCCTGGTGGATCGACCCTGGCCTACCCGGGCGGAGGCGCGGTCGGAGCTTGGCATCGGGCCGCAGGAGCGGGTCCTGGGGCTGTTTCCCGGGAGCCGCCACCAGGAGGTCGCCGCCTTGTGGCCGGCCTACCGCGATGCCGGGCTCCGGCTGCTTCGGGCGGGCCAGTGCGACCGGGTCGTGGTGGCGGCCGCGGCCGCGGGCGAGTATCCCGGTCCGGGGCCGATCGAGCTGGTCACGGGGAACCCGCTGCCCGTGTTCGCCGCGGCCGATGCCGCCCTGGCCAAGTCGGGGACCACCACCCTCGAGGCGGCCATCGCCGACGTCCCGATGGTCGTGGGGTACCGGGTGCATCGGTTGACGGGTTGGCTGGCTCGGCGGCTCATCACGGTGCCCTGGATCAGCCTGGTCAACCTGGTCGCCAATCGGGCGGTCGTGCCGGAACTGGTGCAGGGTGCGGTGACCGCCGAGCGGTTGTCGGACTTGGCGGGGAAGTTGCTGGAGCCGGGCTCGGTTGAAGCCCGGGAGCAGCGCGCGGGGCTGGCGGAAGTCCGCGATCGGCTCGGTGGCGGGGGGGCGGCCGCTCGGGTGGCCGAACTGGCCGCGGGGCTGCTCGACCGGTGAAGATCCGGGTGGCGCCCGCACGGGTTTCCGCCGTGGCCGGGCCGCTGCTCGCCGCCTGGTGCGCCACCTGGCGGTACCGGGTGAGCGGGGAGGAGTACTGGGTCCGGTCGCAGGGGGGAGAGCACCCGGCGATCTACCTGATGTGGCACGAGGCACTGTTGCCGCTCTTGTGGCAGCGACGCCACCTCGGGATCACCATCGTGGTGAGCGCCGCCAAGGACGGCCAGTACCTGACCGACTTTGCGGCACGATTGGGGTACCTTGCGGTGCAGGGCTCCAGCTCCCGCGGCGCGGTCCGGGCCCTGGTCGGGGCGATCCGGACGCTGCGCCACGGCGGCACCGTGGCCTTTACGCCGGACGGCCCGCGCGGGCCACGACGCGAGTTGAAGCCCGGGTTCCTGGCCGCCGCGCAGCGGACCGGGGCCTTGGTCTACCCGATGCACGCTTCGGCGCGCTGGGGCAGGCGGCTGGCGTCCTGGGACCGGTTCCTGCTGCCGTACCCGATGGCGCGGGTCGACGTGGCGGTTGGGCCCCCGTTTGTCGTGGGCGCCGGACCATCCGGGCTCGACGAAGGGGATCACGTGGCGCGGGCCGCCCTGGCGGCCGTGGTGAAAGAGGCGGAATGGCGAAGCGGCGAGGCGACAGACATCGGGTAATTCGCTGGCTCTGGACCAGCCGGAGGGCAGACGCACGCCTGGCCCGCCTGGCCCTGCTTCCCCTCGCGCTCCTCTGGCGCGGGGCGATGGGGTTCCGTGGCATGGCCTTCCGGCGCGGCTGGTTGACGGTGCACGACCTCCCGCTCCCCGCCGTGGCGGTGGGCAACCTCACCGTCGGCGGCTCGGGCAAGACCCCGATCGCGGCCTGGATTGCGCAGCACTACGCGGCGAGGGGCCTGGTGCCGGGGATCCTGCTGCGCGGCTACGGCGGGGATGAGGTGGCGGTGCACGGCCACCAGGTTCCGGCGGCGGTCGTGGTCGCCAATCCGGACCGGGCTGCCGGGGCGGAGGAGGCCCGCGCCCGGGGGGCGAAGGTGCTGGTGCTCGATGATGCCTACCAGCGGCAGGACATCTGGCGCGACCTGAACATCGCGGTGGTCAGCGCCGAGACCTCGCGGGCGGTGACCTGGCCGCTCCCGGCGGGACCCTGGCGGGAGGGGCTGGACGCCCTGGAGCGGGCCGACGCCCTGGTGGTCACCCGGAAGCGGGCCGATGCGGCTGGCGCGCTGGCGATGGCCCGGCAGTTGAGCAGTCGCGTTCGGGGCCCCGTCGCCGTGGTGCACCTGGCGGTTCACCGGTACTCCGGGCTGGTCTCCGGTCGTTCGACCCCGGCCGAGGCGCTGCTCGGCAAGCGGGTCGTCGCGGCGGCGGCGATCGCCGATCCGGATGCCTTCGTGGCGCAGGTGAAGACGACGGGGGCGCAGGTTCAGGTCGCCACGTGGAAGGATCATCATGCCTTCCGGGACGAGGATGTCGCCTGGCTCGCGCATGCCGCGCGGCGTGCCGACCATGTCGTGATCACCCGGAAGGATGCCGTCAAGTTGCGCGACCGGTGGCCGGCCTCGGTGCCCGAGCCGCTGGTGGCCGAGCTGGAACTGGAGTGGGAAGAGGGGCATGACGCGCTCGTGGCCGCCCTGGACGGGCTCCTCGCGCTGCCGGAAGATCACCCGCAGGCCAACCTGTAACTGGAGTCATTGGAGACCGTGATGAGTTCCCCCGCTGCCGCCCCGCAGGGCGGCGTTATCCGCCCCGAGAAGGACACCTTCCTGACCTCGGAAAACCCGTTCGAGGAGATGATGGCGCGGTTCGATGATGCCGCCCGGCTCCTCAACCTCGAACCCGGTCTCTACAAGGTGCTCCGGAACCCGGAGAAGCAGATCATCGTCTCGGTCCCGGTCCTGATGGATTCCGGCGAGACCGAGGTCTTCACCGGCATCCGGGTGCTCTACAACACCTCGCGTGGACCGGGCAAGGGCGGGATCCGGTTTGATACGGCCGTCACGCTCGACGAGGTGACCGCCCTGGCGGCCTGGATGACGTGGAAGTGCGCCGTTGTGAACGTCCCCTTCGGCGGGGCCAAGGGCGGCGTCATCTGCGACCCGACCCACATGTCGGCCGGGGAACTGGAACGGCTCACCCGACGGTACACGGCCAACATCATCGAGGTCCTGGGGCCCGACTCCGACGTGCCCGCGCCCGACGTGAACACCAACGAGCGCGTGATGGCGTGGATCATGGACACCTACTCGATGCACAAGCGGCACACCGTCACCGCCGTGGTGACCGGCAAGCCGATCGAGATGGGTGGGTCGCACGGGCGCCGCGAGGCCACCGGCCGCGGGTGCATGATCGTCACCCGTGAGGCACTCCGGAAGATCGGCATGCCGATCGAGGGGACCCGCGTGGCGGTACAGGGCTTCGGCAACGTGGGGTCGGTCAGCGCCAACCTGATGGCGCGCGAGGGGATGAAGATCGTGGCCGTCAGCGACAAGGACGGCGGGCTCTACAACCCGGATGGCCTCGACCTCCCGGAAATGCTCGAGCACGTCCGGCAGCACCGGTTCCTGCGGACCTACACCAACGCCGAGCACATCACGAACGAGGCGCTCCTGACCCTCGACTGCGATGTCCTCGTTCCGGCGGCGCTGGAGAACGTGATCACCTCGAAGAATGCCGGCGAGGTCAAGGCCCGGATCATCACCGAGGGCGCCAACGGACCGACCACCGCCAAGGCCGACGCGATCCTGGCGGAGAAGGGCGTCCTGGTCGTGCCCGACATCCTGGCCAACGCCGGCGGGGTGACGGTCAGCTACTTCGAGTGGGTCCAGGACCGCGGCGGCTACTTCTGGGACGAGGAGATGGTCAACCAGCGCCTTGAGCGGATCATGGTCGAGTCGTTCGCGGCCGTCGCCGACATGGCCGACAAGCACGGCGTCACGATGCGCACCGCGGCCTACATGGTGGCGATCAACCGTGTGGCCGCCGTCCACCGCCTGCGCGGCATGTACGCCTGATCGTTGAAGCTCACGCTGCTGGCCGTGGGCCGGCTGCGCCCGGCCTACCGGGACGCGGCCGATGAGTACCTCCTCCGCCTCCGTCGGGTGGGGGAGGTGCGGGAGGTCGAGGTGCGCGAGGCGGCCCGCGCCGGGCCGCCACCGGTGCAGCGGCGGGAGGAGGCCAGGGCGCTGCGCTCGGCGCTGCCGGCCGGCGCACTCCGGATCGCACTTGACCTCCGCGGCGAGGGATGGTCGAGTGAGCAGCTGGCCCGGCGCCTCGAGGGCTGGCGCGACGCGGGTCAGGCGCTCGCGTTCCTCATCGGTGGCGCGGTCGGGCTCGAGGATGCCCTGCTTGCCGAGGCGGACCATCGCTGGAGCCTGGGGCCGCTCACCCTGCCGCACGAGCTCGCGCGGGTCGTGGTGGTGGAGCAGCTGTACCGGGGCTTCTCGATCCTGCGCGGCGAGCCGTATCACAAGGGGGATGATCGTGGCAGTTGACATCGTGCTCGCCGGCCCACCCCGACGATGTCCCGGGGCGTCTCGAACCACGCTGGCGGGGCAACCCTGATGCGGCTCCATCCCACCCCGCTTGCAACCCCCGTCGGTTGGCCCCGCGAGCGGGCCGGCGGCTCGCTCGGGTGGCTGCACGACGCCATCATTCCCGCCCCCGGCATCGAGCCGCTCCTGGACCGGTTCGAAGATCCCGACCTTCTCGTCGTTACCACCGGCCAGCAAGCCGGCCTCTTCACCGGTCCGCTCTACACCATTCACAAGGCGCTCTCGGCGGCGGCCCTGGCGAGTCGGCTCTCCCACGCCTGGCAGCGACCGGTTCGTCCGCTCTTCTGGGTGGCCGGCGACGACCATGACTTCGCCGAGGCGGCCAGCGCCAGCTGGGTGACCGGGGACGGATCGGTGGAGGCGGTTGCCCTGGAGCCGCGGGCGGTGTCCGCCCCGATGCTCCCGATGTATCGGGAGACGCTGGGGCCGGAGATCGTGGCGCTCCGGGACCGGTTCCTGAGGGGCATTCCGGAAGCGCCGCACCGGGAGCGGGTGGAGGGGTGGCTCACTCGGCATTACCGGCCGGAGGCCACGATCGCCGGGGCCTATGGCACCGCCCTGGCGGAGTTGCTGGCGCCCTTCGGCGTGGTGTGCCTCGACAGTACCCATGCCACCTTCAAGCGGGCCGCCGCTCCGGTCCTCCTCCGGGCGCTCGCGGCAACCGATGCGATCGACGCGGAGCTGGCGGTCCTGGCCGAGCGGTACGCGGCAGAGGGCGAGACGCCTCCCGTCGTCGTGGGCGATGGGGCGAGCCTGGTCTTCCTCGAAGACCGCCTGGGGCGCGACCGGCTGGTCCGTGCCGGGGGTGGCTTTGCCACCCGGCGCGGGGGCGATGCCTACTCCAGTGCAGAGCTGACCACGATCGCCGAGCAGGATCCGCAACGGCTATCCGCCAGCGTCCTGCTGCGGCCGGTGCTCGAGAGTGCCCTGTTGCCCACGGTGGCCTACGTTGGCGGGCCCGGGGAATTGCGATACCTCGCGATGACGGGGCCGGTCTACACCCAGCTCGACACCTGGCGTCAGGCACCGATACCGAGGTGGTCCGGGGTGGTCGTGGAACCGCACGTCGATCGGATCCTGGCCAAGTTCGGGGCCACGGTGGAGGAGGTGCTGGCCGATCCTGGGGCGCTGCAGCAACGCCTCCTGCGCGGCCGGATGCCGGCGGCGGTCGCCGGACCGCTGGGCGAGCTGGCCCGACTGGCGCGCGACCTCCACGGGCGGCTGGAGGCCCCGACGCTCGAGATCGATCCCACCCTTGCAGGTCCCCTCGCCAATGCCCGGCGCCAGGTGGATTGGGCGGTCCGCGACCTCGAGACCCGGATTCTCCGCCGGCTCCGGGCCCGGGAGGCGACCGAGCTCGGTCAGGTCCGACGACTGGCCGGCGTCCTCCGGCCGGGGGGGCACCCCCAGGAGCGCGTCCTCACCGTGGGGCCCTTTCTGGCCCACCACGGCGACGCGCTCCTGTCCGCCATCGAGACCGCAGCAGGTGAGTGGTACGGCCGCGCCCTTGAAGGCTCGCCCCCTCCCGCCTAGACTCGACCCATGTGGCTTGGCCTGATCATCCTCGTCGCGCTCATGATCCCGGTCGTGGGCATCCTGGTCGACTCCCCGATCGGGCGGGCCCTGGCTCGCCGACTGGGGGGCGAGGACCAGGTCCATCCGGACCTGTCCGCGCTGGTGCGCAAGGTCGACCTGCTGGAGGGGGACGTCGATGACCTCACCCTCGCGGTGGAGCAGCTGCGGGAGGAGAACCAGTTCCTGCAGCGCCTGCTCGAGGACCAGCCCCCCAACCGGCCGTCCCTCCCGCCCGCCGACAACCCCTGAGCACCCGGGAGCGCGGCGCGGCATTGCTGGTGGCCGCCGGCATCCTCCTCAGCAGGATCGCCGGGCTGGTCCGGCAGCGCGTCTTTTCCCACTACCTTGGCCTGGGCGACGCCGCGGACGCGCTGTCGGCCGCGTTTCGCATCCCGAACCTGCTCCAGAACCTCCTGGGTGAGGGTTCGCTCTCCGCCTCGTTCATTCCCGTTTACGCCAGGCTTCGCGCCCAGGGGCGCGATCCCGAGGCGCTGCACGTGGCCCGGGCCACCTTGGGCCTGCTGGCGCTGGTCACCTCGGTGGTGGTGCTGCTCGGCGTGCTCGGTGCGCCGGTCCTGGTCGACCTCCTGTTCGGCGGCTTCGAGGGCGCCAAGCGGGAACTGACGATCCAGCTGGTCCGCATCCTCTTCCCGGGGATCGGCATCCTGGTCCTCTCCGCCTGGTGCCTCGGGATCCTCAACAGCCATGGGCGTTTCTTCCTTTCCTACGCTGCGCCGGTGGCCTGGAACCTCACCATCATCGTCGTGGCGCTGCTGGCTGCACCGGGGCGTGGGGCGATGGACCTGACGGTGCTCATCGCCTGGGGAGCGGTGCTCGGGAGCCTGTTCCAGCTCGTGGTCCAGCTCCCGCTGGTTCGTCGGCTGACGGCGGGTCCCGCCGATGCCGGTGACACGGGAGCGGTCCGCACCGTGGTGCGCAACTTCGGGCCGGCCCTCCTCACTCGCGGCGTGGTGCAGGTGAGCGCCTGGGTCGACATGCTGATCGCCAGCTTTCTGGGCACCGGTGCCGTCACGGCGCTGGCCAGCGCCCAGATGATCGGGGTGCTTCCCGTCAGCCTGTTCGGGATGGCGGTCTCCGCGGCGGAGTTGCCGGCGATGTCCCGGGATGGCAGCTCCCCCGGCCGTGAAGCGGCGATCCGGAACCGTCTGGAGCTGGGATGGCGGCGGATCGCCTTCTACGTGATCCCCTCGGCTGGTGCCTTCCTCGCCCTGGGACAGGTGATCGCTGGGGCAGTGTTCGAATCCGGCGCCTTCACCACCCGGGACAGTGCCTACGTCTGGCTCATCCTTGCCGGGACGGCCCTCGGGCTCCTCGCGACGACCGCGTCGCGGCTGGCCTCGTCGGCATTCTTCGCCCTCGGGGATACCCGCACCCCCTTCCGCTTCGCCGCCACCCGCGTGGCAGTCGGAATCGCCCTCGGCGTCCTGCTTGGCTTGATCCTGCCCCCGCGGCTCGGGCTCGACCCCCGGCTCGGCGCCGCGGGCCTGACCGTCGCTGGCGGGATCGCAGGCTGGGTGGAGTTCGGGTTGCTCCGTGGCGAACTCGCCCGGCGGATCGGCCCGGCCCGGTTCGGCGTCCGCTACCTGGTGCTGCTCTGGAGCGCCACCGCGGGCGCGATGGCCACGGGCTGGCTGGTGATCGGGGCAGGGGCATTGGTGCTGGGTCCCCTCCTGGGGGGAGTGCTGGTGCTTGCCGCCGCCGGTCTGGCCTACCTTGGCCTCGCGTGGATCCTCGGGGTGCCCGAGGCGCGCACGCTGGCGTCCCGAGGGTTTGGCGGTGGCTGACGAGCTGCTGCGGCGGAAACTGGACACGCTGCCCCCGGCTCCCGGGGTGTACCTGTGGAAGGACGCGGAAGGCAGGGTCCTCTACGTCGGCAAGGCCCAGAGCCTGCGGTCCCGGACGCGTTCCTACTTCACCTCGGACCATGCCGCGAGCCCGAAGAACGCCCTCCTCGTCCGGCTGATCGCCGATGTGGAGACCATCGTCGTCGCCTCGGAGGCGGACGCGCTGCTGCTCGAGAACAACCTCATCAAGGAGCACCAGCCCCGCTTCAACGTCCGCCTCAAGGACGACAAGAGCTATCCCTCGATCGTCGTCACCATGGACGACCCGTTCCCGCGGGTCCTGGTGACCCGCCGGCCCGACATCCCAGGGGGGCGGTACTTCGGGCCCTACACCGATGTGGGCGAGATGCGCCGCGCCCTCGGCCTGATCCGCCGGATGTTCACCGTGCGCAGCTGTGCCGACGACATCCCGCGCGAGCGCCGGGAGCGCCCCTGCCTGGACTACCACATCGGGCGGTGCCTGGCTCCGTGCGTGGGCTGGCAGGACGAGGGCTCCTACCGGCGGATGATCGGCGAGGTTCTGGCGTTCCTGGATGGTCGCACCGTCGACCTTCGCGGCAAGGTCCGGGCCCTGATGCTCGCCGCGAGCGAGCGGGAGGATTTCGAGCGCGCCCGGGAGCTGCGCGACACCCTCAAGTGGCTCGACCAGCTCGAGGCGCCGGCCACCGTCGAGATCGCCGGGACGGGCGATGCCGATGTCATCGGCTACGCCCGGGATGGCGATGACGCCGCCGCGGTGCTCTTCCGGATTCGTGATGGCCGGGTGATGGCCCGGGAGCATCGGTTCCTTGAAAACCTCGAGGAGGAGGCCGATGAGGCGGTCCTCGCCGCCTTCCTGGTGCGCTACTACCTGCCGTCCCCGGGCCGGGTCCGCCGGGTCGTGCTGCCGTTCCCGCCCGCCGAATTGCCCGAGATCGAGTCGCTGCTTGGCGATGCCCAGCTCCAGGTCCCGATGCGCGGCACCGCGGGGCGATGGCGCGACCTCGCGGACCAGAACGCCCGTCACCTCATGGAGAGCCTCCGGATGGAGTCGTTCGAGACGGAGGAGCGCGCCGCCGACCCGGTCTATGCCCTTGGGCGCGACCTGGGGATGACCGGGCTTCCCCGGTTCATGATCTGCATCGACATCAGCACCAACCAGGGCCGGGACACCGTGGGCTCACTGGTCGGCTTTGAGGGCGGCCGGCCCCGGAAGGCCGAGTACCGGAAGTTCCGGATCAAGGGGCTGGCTCAGCAGGACGACTACGCGGCGATCCATGAGGTGCTGACCCGGTACTTGACCCGGCGGCAGGCCGAGAACCGCCCGCTCCCCGACCTCGTGGTCATCGATGGCGGGAAGGGACAGCTCAACGCGGCCGTGGAGGCCGCCGTATCCCTCGGACTGGCCGAACTGCCCATCATCAGTCTCGCCAAGCGCGACGAGGAAGTGTTCCTGCCCGGCCGGCCTGATCCGCTCCGGTTGCCGCGGCGGAGTCCGGCCCTGCGCCTGCTCCAGCGGGCCCGGGACGAGGCGCACCGGTTTGGCCTGGCGTACAGCAGGAAACGCCGGAGCCAGCGGACCCTGACCTCCGAGCTGCTCACCATCCCGGGGATCGGGGCAGCCCGGCGTCGGGCGCTGATCGAGCGCTTCGGAAGCCTGGCAGGGGTGCGCAGCGCCAGCGTGGCCGAGATCGCGACAGTGCCAGGGATATCGGTCACGCTGGCTGAGCGGATCGCGAGCCATCTCGCAGCCGAACCCCAGTGATACACTTGGAACCCGAATGACGGCGGTACCCGATGACTGCGTTCGATTGGACCCTGGAATGTTCCGACTGCTCGGCGACCGCCTCCGCGGAGGGCTTGCCCACGGTGTGCGAGTGTGGTCGACCCTGGCTGGTGCGGTACGCCCCGCGGGATCACCCGTCCAGCGAGCGCAGCGCCGGAGGGGGAGGGCAGGGGATGTGGCGGTTCCGGAGCTTCCTCCCCCTCCTCCCCGGCGAGGAGCCGGTCTCCCTCGGAGAAGGTGACACCCCGCTGCTCCGGGTGCCCGCGCTTGGCAGGGCCCTGGGCTGTTCCCACCTGCTGGTCAAGGACGAGGCCCCCAACCCGAGCGGCTCGTTCAAGGCGCGGGGGCTCTCCGCCGCCATCACCCGGGCGGTGCGCGCGGGGGCCCGTGCCTTCACCCTGCCTACCGCGGGAAACGCCGGTGTGGCGGCGGCAGCGTACGGCGCCCGTGCCGGCGCCCAGGTACGCGTCTATGCACCCCGGAGCACTCCCAGGCCGATCCTGGGCCAAATCAGGGCCACCGGCGCGGACCTGGTTCTCCTCGACGGGCACATTGGGGATTGCGGCAAGGCCAGCCGGGCCTTTTCCGCCGAAAGCGGTGCCATGGATCTCTCCACCCTTCGCGAACCGTACCGGATCGAGGGGAAGAAGACCCTCGGACTGGAGATCGCCGCACAGTTGGGGTGGGAGCTGCCGGACGTGATCCTCTACCCGACGGGGGGGGGAACCGGATTGATCGGGATGTGGAAGGCCTTCGCGGAACTGCGCGATGCCGGCTGGGTCACGGGCCCGATGCCCCGGATGTTCAGCGTCCAGTCCACGGGGTGCGCGCCGGTGGTCCGGGCCTTTGCGTCCGGGGCGGCAGGCTGCGACCCGTGGGCCGAGCCCTGGACGGTGGCCAGCGGGCTCCGGGTGCCGGGGCCACTGGGCGATCGGTTGATGCTCCGAGCCCTCCGGGAGAGTGGTGGCGGTGCCGTGGCGGTCGAGGATGCCAGCCTTGAGTCGGACGCCCGGCTCGGCGCGGCGCTGGAGGGGATCGACTTCTCCCCGGAGGGCGGTGCCGCAGTGGCCGCGCTGCGGGTGCTCCTGGAGCGGGGCGAGGTCCAGCGCGACGCGCGGATCCTGGTCTTCAATACCGGGGCGGGGTGGCTCTACCGGGATCCCGGGAATTTGCCTGACGGGCAATCCTGAGCGATATTTCGAGGGTTCCGGACCGGGGGAATGGCCCCCTCCGGAGCGGGCCCTCGGTGCAACCTATCGACTCGCGCACGTCTCCTCTGGCGTGGTGGACGTGGCGTGGCGGCGTTTCTTTCTGTTCCCTTCGCCTGGATGGCACCTCGGTCGCCGGGTGGACGCACGTACTCAAGGAGTTGGCATGATCAAGCATCTTGGCGCTGGGCTCGGCCTGGCCCTCCTTCTCGCCGCCCCGCTCTCGGCCCAGGTTCCCGATGTGGTCGATGCCCGGGTGGCTGCGTCGCAGGGCGAGCGGTTCGTGATCCCGCTGTGCCCGATGTCCATGGATTCCAAGCTCAGCACCGCCCAGCGGGGCCTCAAGGCGGCGATCGAGGAGAAGGCCGCCGACAAGAAGGCCAAGGGGATGGCCGACGCGATCAAGGCGCTGCAGGAGGCCCTGGCCGCCAATCCGGCCAATGGTGCCGCCCACTACTACCTGGGCCGCTACCACCTGATCCGCGGGGACCTGGCCGGAATGGACTCGGCCTGGACCAAGGCCGAGGCGCTCCTGCCGGACTGCGAACCGGACATGACCTCCTACCGCCAGAATGCCTGGGGTGTCCTGACCAACGCGGGGATCGAGAAGCAGAACGCCGAGGACCTCGATTCCGCCAAGGTGCTCTATCGGCGCGCCAATCATGCCTTCCGTGGGCTCCCGCACGCCTTCATGAACCTCGGTGTGATCTACGCCAACGAGTCCGCCAATGACAGCGCGGCGGTGTATTTCCGCCTGGCGGTCGATGCCACGGTGGATGACAGCACCATGGTCGAGGAGCGCAAGGCGCTCCTGCTCAACCTCGGCGCCATCCAGCAGCGGCGCGGCAACTTCCGCGAGGCGGTGAACGCCTTCGGCATCTACGCCAAGGAGAACCCGGACGACAGCGAGGTCCTCCGGCACCTGGCCGGGTCATATCGCAGCCTGGAGATGCCCGACAGCGCGGCGGCCGTCGAGGCCAAGCTCCTCCTGGCCCTTTCCTCCATGGACCTCGACCAGCTTGACGGCTCGGACCTGCTGGCCATCGGGGTCGGGTTCTTCAACGTTGAACAGTACGACCGGGCCGCCGATGCCTTCCGTCGCGTGGTGGGGCAGAACCCCTACGACCGGGACGGCCTCTACAACCTGGCCAACACCTATCTGGCGCTGGAGGACTGGGAGCGCCTGGCCGCGACCGCGGAGACGCTGCGTGGCTTCGAGCCGATGAGCGAGGATGTCCTCAAGCTCCACGGCCGGGCGCTGCGCGAGCTCAAGAAGCCGGACGCCGAGGTGATGGCCGTGGCGGAACAGCTCGTGGGCCTCCCGTTCAGCGTCGAGATCACCCGGGTGTCCTACACCGCGGAGGAGGCTCGGGTCCAGGCGGTGGCGACCGGACGCGAGGCGCTCACCCCCGCCGGCCGCCCGATTGCCCCGGCGCCGGTGACCCTGAAGTTCGAGTTCCTGGACATCCTCGGGAACGTGGTGGGAACCGCCACCAACGCCGTCCCGGCCCTTCCGGTGGGGCAGACCCACAACATCTCGCTGGCCGCCCCGGTCAGCCAGCGGGTGGCGGGCTGGCGGTACGCCAGGCAGTAAGCCAGCTTGACTTGGCGCCCGGACAAGCAGAGATTGTCCGGGCCTTGCGGGAGTAGCTCAGTTGGTAGAGCTCCAGCTTCCCAAGCTGGCTGTCGCGGGTTCGAGTCCCGTCTCCCGCTCTGCAGTGCAAAGGGCCCCAGGCTAGTCCTGGGGCCCTTTCGTTTCTGGCCTCCGGTTCATGAAGTCAGTGTCCCATGTGTTTCACCGCCGCTTCAGGGGCTCCCTGCCAAATTACCCCTGCCACCGGGCCGTGGCCGACCCGGTGAGCGATCCAACCAGGGAGGACACGATGTTTGCCCCGCGCACGGCAGGTTCAGCGTCCACCATGATCCTCATCGTCGCCGTCTTCGGACTCGGGTGCGGGGGAGGCTCGAACGGTCCTTCCGGCGACCAGGCCACCATTGACCAGAGCAGTGTCGCCACGGCTGTGGACATCGTCTCGAGCGTCGTGCCCATCTGCCAGGCGGGCGGCGCCGCCGGCGCCGCCGCCCCGCACGAGCCGGGCGACGCCTCGGTGGCGTGGCTGGCACGCCTCGTCGACCTCCGGCGCGCCGGTGAGCTGCGCGCCACCCTCTCGGTCCAGGGGCTCGGCAGCACCCAGCCACCCGATGAGTTCGGGGATTGCGGTGGACGGATGACCTACTCGGATTACAATCACGCCAGCGGGGTCACCTCCGGGACCCTGGTGTACGACAATTTCTGCTCCATCAACGACGACACCGGCGACCGGGTCACGGCCAACGGACGGATTCCCTTCGTCAACACCGGGACGCCCAGCGCCTCCGGGCCCATCACCACCCGGATCGAGGCGGACAGCCCGGACGGCGTGACCTTTGTCACCCGCAGCAGCACCGGTACCCAGCTGGGCTCGCAGAACGTCCGGTTCACCGACTACCTGTATCGGCCCGGCGTGCCCGACGGCACGCCCACCGCGAGCAATCCCGATCGCCTGACCCTGGCCGACGCCCGCATCACCAATCTCGAAACCGGCAAGGTGTATCGCCAGTCGAACTACACCCTGACCACGTTCGAGACGGCCTCGGGCGGGGAGCAGGTCACGGTGTCGGGACGCGGCTATCGGTCGAGTGGCGACTGGTTCCAGGTCTCCACCGCCACGCCGCTCACCAGCAACGCCAGCGGAGACATCCTGGGCGGGGCATTCACCTTCACCGGCGACGCCAACTCCACCGCCACGGTCACGCTGGTGCCCGGCAGCATCCTGCAGGGAACGGTCCGCATCAACGGTGCACCCATGACGGGGCTCCCCGCCTGTCGTTGATCGGTCCGGCCGTTCGGGAGGAAGGGCAGGGGGCACGGCGCCAATGATCTTTCTCCGCAACGTCCTCCGGGCCCCGGTCCGCAGCGCCTTGACGATGCTCGGCGTGGCGGCCGGGATCGGGCTGTTCGTGGCGGTGACTGCCATCACCCGTGACGTGCGGCACCAGATCGACGGCGTGACGGGGGCCTACGGGCTGGAAGTGGTGGCCTATGAGCGCCGCGCCACCTCACCGTTCTCATCCCGCATCAGCACCGAGCAGATGGACCGGCTCACCGCCCGCTACGGGGCCGCTGTCACCCCGCTCGTCCTTGGCACCAACAACGAGCGCTGGAGCGCCTATGCCCTGGTCATCGGGGCGCCGACCGCCTTCCAGGACCGGCTGGCCCTCACCCAGGGAGCACGGTTCCACTCCGGAGCCGGCCAGGCGCTGGTCGGCGAGGTCGCCGCCCAGCGGTTGGGCCTCCAGGGCGGGGCGGCCGTGGAACTGGACGGCCGCGAGTTCCGGGTGACGGGAGTCTTCCGGACCGGGAGCCGCCTGCTCGACGGCGGGTTGATGATGGACCTCGGCGATGCTCAGGCCATCCTGACGCGGGAAGGGGCGGCCCAGCAGTTCACCCTCGCCCTGTTCCGGGCGGAAGCCCCCGGGGGAGCCGCAGCGCTCATTGCCGACCTGAACACCCGGTATCCGGAGCTCAGGGCGATTCCCGGGACGGAGTTCGCCGGTGCGATGCGCCTGATGCGCGTCGTCGATGCCTTCGTGCGCACCATCTCGGCCATCGCCCTGATCGGGACCGGGCTGGTGGTCGGAAACGCCCTGGTGATGGCCCTGGCAGAGCGGACCCGGGAACTCGGCATCCTCATGACTGTCGGCTGGTCGCCGTGGCTGGTGTTGCGCATGCTCGCGGCAGAGGGGGTGATGCTCTCGGTGGTCGGTGCAATCCTGGGCAACGGGCTCGCCCTGCTGGTTCTCCGGGTGCTCAACGGGATCGAGTCCATCGGTTTCGGGTGGATTCCCCTCCGGTTTCCGGTCGGTCTGTCCGTGATGTCGGTTGCGATGGCGCTGGGAGTCGGCCTTGTCGCGCTGGGCTGGCCGGCGCTGGTCGTATACCGGATGCAACCGCTGGCGGCCTTGCGCCATGAGTGACCGAGGAGCCTTCCTGCTCGCCGATGCCGTCCATCGACGGTATCCTGGGGGGGTGGACGCCCTCTCCGGCGTCTCATTCCGGGCCCAGGCCGGCGAGGTGGTCGCGGTGACCGGGCCGTCGGGCTGTGGCAAGAGCACGCTCCTCTCGCTGCTCGGGCTCCTCGACCAGCCGACCTCCGGGCGCATCACGATCGACGCGCAGGACCTTTCGACCATCCCCGACCCGACCGCCTTTCGGGCGCGGTCCATCGGCTTTGTCTTCCAGTTTCACCACATGATCCCCACGATGACCCTGCTCGAGAACGTGGCCGCTCCCCTGATCGCGGTCGGGGTCCGCCGCCGGGAGCGCCAGGAGCGGGCGTCCGCCATCCTCGAACAGATGGGGCTCTCACACCGGGCCACCTTCCTGCCGAGGAACGTGTCGGGCGGGGAGCGCCAGCGGGCGGCCGTGGCACGTGCACTCGTCAATGGCCCGGCGGTGATTCTCGCCGACGAGCCCACCGGCAACCTCGACACGCGCAACGGCGAACGGGTGGTGGAGCTGATCGTCCGCCATGCCCGCGCGGCCGGGGCCCTGGCCATCCTTGCCACCCACAATCCCGAGGTGGCGGCGGTGGCCGACTGGTGCCTCGAACTGCGGGACGGACGCCTGGTCTCCCCCTCTTCGCCTGCCCTGCCGGACGCCTTGGTCCTCGAACCCGCCGGTACCTGAACGCCACACGCCCCGGGGATGACTCCCCGGGGCGCGCTGGCGTGCAATCTGGTGGGTCCCCGGCAGGGCCGGGGACTGCCCCAATCGTCTACTTCGGGTCGAGGATGTTGGCGATCTCGGCCCGGGCATGCTCGATGTGCGCCCGCGTTTCGCGATCGGCGGCGCGCCCGAGGGCGCCCGCCAGCTGCCGGTCAAGCGCCACGATCTCGGCACGCATCAGGGCGCGAACGTCGGCCGTCGCGCGGACCGGTCCGAAGACGAACCCCGGGGGCAGGCCTGCCGGCGGCGTGACGCTCGGCGGGTTGATCTTGCTGTTGGCCGAGATCAGGAACGCCCGCTGGAGCTCGCGGCGGTACGGGTCGATCGCCACCCGGCCGGCGGACAGCTCGCTCCAGATCCCGGTGCGGAGGTCGTTGAGCATCTCGCCGAGGGTGTAGACGTTGGCCTTGTTGCTCTCCATGGCGTCATACTCGATCAGCCGCTCCATCCGGCGGTCGTTGAGGACCGCATTGATCAGCCCCGCCTGGGCGGTGTGGATCCGCCGGATGCCACCCTCGACCTCGATCCGGTTGAGGATCTCCGGCACGATCAGGAACGATGGGGTGCTGAAGCCCTCGCGCTGCAGGAACTGCATCGCAGCCTTCTGGCGGGCCTTGGGCAGCGGGGTGAACCGCGGTCCCGCCTGTCCGGCGTACTTCTCCTGGGCATCGGCGCCCCCGATGACGTTGGCGACATGGCCCAGCTCGGTCCGCCACTGGCCCACCACCCGCCCGTAGATGAGGGTCAGGTCGTCGTAGTCGTGGCCGGGCTTGGCCGCCGCTTCCATGATCAGCGGCACCACCTGCTTGAGGCTCTGGATGCCCCAGCCGGTCGCCTTGACGGCATCGGCGTCACCCACCGCCTCCGACTGGTCGCCCGGATCCGATCCCCCGGACCCCGCGACATTGAAGCGGTACCAGGGCGTGGCGTCCTGCTCCCGCGCCCAGCGGTCCAGCGTCGGCAGCTCCTCGTCCGCCGTCCGGGCGCCGGGGATCGGGGCGTAGCCCCAGTGGGTCGCCCACTTGTCGTAGGGGCCGATGATCGGGATCAGGCTGTCGATTGGGATCCCGTCGCCCGGCTGGGCCGTATAGTTGAAACGCGAGTAGTCCATCAGGGTCGGGGTGTGTCCCATCCGGGAGATCCAACTCCGGCTCCGGACGCTGTCCACCGGGTAGGTGGACGAGGCCTTCTGGTTGTGCTGGAAGCCGAGGGTGTGCCCGACCTCGTGCGCCACCACGTACTGGACCAGCTTGCCCATCAGGTCATCCGGGAACGGCCACATCCGGGCCCGCGGATCGAGGTGCCCGACCTGGGAGAAGTACCAGGTCCGCTGCAGGTTCATGATGTTGTGGTACATGTACACGTCCGCCTCGATGATTTCGCCCGAGCGGGGGTCATTGACGTGCGGCCCCTGGGCGTTCTCGGTGGTGGACGGGAACCAGCGGATCACCGAGTAGCGCGCATCCTCGGGCGACCAGTCCGGGTCTTCAGCAGGGGTCGGGGCGTCCTTGGCGAGGATCGCGTTGCGGAATCCGGCCGCCTCGAACGCCGGCTGCCACTGCTCGATGCCCGCCTTCACGTACGGCACCAGCCAGGTCGGGGTCGCCGGGTCCACGTAGTAGATGATCGGCTTGATCGGCTCCGACATTGCCGCGGCCGGGTCCTTCTTCTCGAGTCGGTAGCGGGTGATGAAGGTCCGGGTCTGGGACCGCTGCTCCGGACGGCTGAAGTCAATCATCCCGGTGGAGAAGTAGCCGACCCGGTTGTCGAACAGCCGCGGCATCATCGGCACGTCCGGCAGCTTCACCATGCTCCAGTGCATCACCAGGGAGGTGGTTCCCGCCGGACTCGCCGGTCCGCCGGGCCCGACCGGCGTCGCTGGGGAATTCACCGTGAGCAGGGCCTCGATCTCGACGTTGGTCGGATAGCCGGCCACCCGCTCAATGAACGAGCGCGCCGCGTCGGGGTTGCCGCGCAGCAGGTTGCCGGGCCCGAGTTCCGGGGGCGGGGCGGTGAAGAAGCGCGACACATCGATCACGGCGGCGCTGTCCGTGCCGAACGACTCCACATTGAACGCCCCGAGGATCGGGGCAAAGTTCGAGTTGGCCACCGCGGCCGCCATCGGATGGTCGGGGTCGGCATAGGTGTTGTACGAAATGCCCCGCAACAGGATCCGGTTGCCCCGGCGCTCCCACCGGACGACCCGGCGCTGCCCCAGCTGCTGCCCGCCGTAGGGCCCGCTGGCGTTGTTCCCCTCGGGAGCACGTGCCACCCGCGGCACGACCAGGATGTCCTTGCCGTAGAGACCCGCCGGGATCTCGAACAGCAGGCGGCTGCCGATCATGTGGGTCTTCCACAGCCCATCCCGGGACTTCGCCTCGGCCGTCACGACCTGGCGATAGGGTCGGGGAGCCGGTTCGCCAGCGCCCCCGGCGGCGCCGGGTGCCTGGCCCCCTGCCGGGGACGGCCGCGCGGCCGCGTTGGCGGTGGAGTCCCCGGGGGTGCGGGCGGCAGCGCCCGGGACCGTGCGGGGGGCGGGCTGCTCTGGTGCGGACGCACCCTTGGCACAGGCTGCCACCAGGAGGCAGCTGCCGAGGAGGGTCGCGCGCCGGGACATCAGGTCCATGGCTGGCCTTTCCATCGAGTTTGGGGCGGGGGTGGTGGACGCGCCATGGCCGAAAAACCCACCAGGCCAGGGCGCGGGGAGACTCCAATATACGCCAGTCCTGCGATTGCTGTTGATCGGTCACCCGGTCCCGATCGCCGGAACCACCTCCGGCCCGCGGCAGCTGCCGTGAAATCGCATGAGGTGGACGGGCTAACTCTTGATATTCTAGCACGATACAGGCATCTTGGGAGAATTCGCTGGAGGTGCAGGGCCGGGGATTCCTTCAAGGTGCTGGACATGATCAAGGTCACCGCAGTCGAGCCCGAGTCGATCGCCGAGGAGTTGGGGCTCGTCGCCGGCACCGAATTGCTCTCGGTGGACGGGCGACCGCTCGAGGACTTCCTGGACTGGGAGTTCCTCACCTCGGAGGACGAGTTCCTCCTGCACGTGCGGCAACCGGACGGCGAGGAGATCGAATTCGAAATTGAGCGACCAGCGCACGAGGCCCTCGGGGTCTCGCTCGAGCCGCCCCGCATTCGCCGCTGCGCCAATCGCTGCGACTTCTGTTTCGTTGATGGGCTGCCCGACGGACTGCGGGACGTGCTGTACATCCGCGACGACGACTATCGGCTCTCGTTCCGGTACGGCAACTTCGCCACGCTGACGAACCTGAAGCCGTGGGACACCGAGCGGATCATCGCCTACCGGCTCTCGCCGCTCTATGTCTCGGTCCACGCCACCGATCCCACGGTCCGGCGCTACCTGCTCCGGAACCCGACCGCCCCCGAGATCCTCCCTCAGCTCAAGCACTTCGCCGACCATGGCATCGAGTTCCACACCCAGGTCGTGATGTCGCCAGGGGTCAACGACGGCCGGATCCTGGACCAGACGCTCGAGGATCTCTGGGGGTTTGGCGCCCCCATCCTCGACGTCTCCGTGGTGCCGGTGGGGTTGACCGAGTTCAGCAAGCATCACCTGGTCCGCGAGCCGACCGAGGCGGAATGCCGCGCGGCCGTGGAGCGAGTCGAGGCCTGGTGGCCTCGGGCGCAGGCCGAGCGGGGGACCGCGTGGGCGCTCGGCGCCGATGAACTGTACCTGCGGGCCGGGCTGCCCCTTCCCGAGGCCGCGGTGTACGGTGACTTCGACCAGACCGAGAACGGGGTGGGGTCGGTGCGGTTCCTCCAGCGCAAGATCGCCGAGGCCGGTGACGGCCTGGGGAACTGGGGCGGCCGCAGGATCGGCGTGCTGACCGGCCTGAGCATGGGCATGCTGATGCCCCAGGTCCTGGAGCCGCTGCGGGAGCGGACCGGCGCCGATTTCGAGCTGATCCCGCTCGAGAACAGCCTCTTCGGTCGCACCGTCACCACGGCCGGCCTGCTGCCCGGGGCCGCCTTCCAGTCGGCCCTCGCCGGCCGGCACGACCTGGACCTGGCATTGCTCCCCGGGGAGTGCCTGAATGATGATGGGCTGTTCATGGATTCGATGAGTGCGGAAGCGCTTGCCGGGCAGGTGCCGGTGCCGATCCGCTACTCGCGCACCTTTGTGGATGTCCTCGCGACCGAAAGCGCCGCATGAAGCCGACCGTTGCCATCGTGGGCCGCCCCAACGTGGGGAAGTCGACCCTCTTCAACCGCCTCGTCGGCGGCCGGGCGGCGATCGTGTCCGCGGAGGCGGGAACCACCCGCGATCGCCACTTCGGCGACGCCGAGTGGGCGGGCCGGTCGTTCTTCCTTGTCGACACCGGTGGGCTGGTCCCCGACTCGAAGGAGCCGATGGACAAGGCGATCCGCCGCCAGGTGGAGTTGGCCCTCGCCGAGGCCGACCTGATCCTCCTGGTGGTGGATGGCCGGGAGGGGCCAAACCCGGTCGACCAGGCCGTCGCCCAGCAGCTCCGCCGCCAGCCCAAGCCGGTGCTCCTCGTCGTCAACAAGCTCGACGACCTGCCGCGCACGACCTCCCAGCACCTCTTCCACGGCCTCGGCCTTGGCGAGCCGATCCCGGTCTCGGCCCAGGTCGGCAAGTCGAGCGGCGACCTCCTGGATGTCATCGTGGCGAATCTCCCGCCGGAAGGGGAGGGAGAGCACGAGGCGACCATCGCCGTCGCGATCGTCGGCCGCCCCAACGCCGGCAAGTCGTCGCTCGCCAACAAGCTCCTCGACGAGGACCGGTTCGTGGTGAGCCCGGTGGCCGGGACGACCCGGGACGCGACCGATTCGTTTCTCACGTACCATGGCCAGACCTTCCGGTTCATCGACACCGCCGGGCTGCGGCGCCGCGCCAAGGTCAACGAGGACCTGGAGTTCTACTCCACCCTGCGCACCCAGCGGGCCATCGAGAATTCCCAGGTCTGTGTCCTGGTGGTGGACGCCACGATCGGCCTCCACAACCAGGACCTGCGGATCGCAACCGAGGCGTGGGACCGGGGCTGCGGGCTGATCGTCGCCGTGAACAAGTGGGACCTGATCGTGGAGAAGGACGCCAACACCGCCCGGCGCGGCCAGGAGGCGCTCATCGCCAAGGCGCCATTCCTTGCCCACGTCCCCTTCATCTACGTGTCGTCCCTCTCGGGGCAGCGGGTCCGCAAGATCCTCGACCTGATCCTGGAGGTCGCCGAGGCCCGCAGCCGGCGGATCACCACCTCCGAGGTCAACAAGGTCCTTGGGGCGCTGATCGAGCGGAACAACCCGCCCCAGCAGCTTGGCGAGCCGATCAAGCTCCTCTACGCCTCCCAGATCAGCACCGATCCCCCGGGCTTCGCCATCGTGAGCAACCGGCCGGACGAGGTTCCCGAGTCGTACCAGCGCTACCTGATGAACGGCTTCCGTGCCGCCTGGCAGTTCACCGGCGCCCCGGTGCGGCTCAAGTTCACGCGCCGGGGGAGCAAGCCGGTTCGATGAGCACCGGCCTCCTCCCCTGGTTCGGCCTCGCCTACCTGCTCGGGGCCATCCCGACCAGCTACCTGGTCGCGCGCGCGGTTCGCGGGATCGACCTCCGCACCGTCGGGAGCGGTAACCTCGGCGCCACCAACCTCTACCGCCAGCTGGGCTGGCGGTGGGCGATCCCCGTCGGGGTCTTCGACCTGCTCAAGGGAACGATCCCGGTCGTCCTCTTTGCCCGATGGGCCGGTGTGTCTGGCGTCCCGGCAGTGCTGCTCGGCGTGACCGCGATGGTGGGGCATGCCTACTCGGTCTTCGTCGGGTTCAAGGGCGGGAAGGGGGTCGCGACGGGGGCCGGGATCGTGCTGGGAATGGCCCCGTGGGCCTTCCTGGCGGCGCTGGTCACCTGGGCGGTGGTGGTGCGGGCGACGGGCTACGTCTCGCTGGGGAGCATCGTCGCGGCACTGGTCTTTCCGGTGGCCGCCTGGGTGGGCCACCCGGAACAGCACCACCTGGCCTGGCTCTATGCCCTCCTGGCGCTGGCGGTGGTGGTCCTTCATCGGGCCAACATCCAGCGCCTGCTCCGGGGCACCGAGAACCGGTTCGGTCGGCGGGGCGTGGCCGGTGGAGGCGCGACGTGACGCGCGTCGGGGTGCTCGGTGCCGGGAGCTGGGGGACCGCGCTGGCCGACCTGCTGGGTCGCAATGGGCACGCGGTCACGCTGTGGGCCCATGAGCCCACCGTGGTGGAGGCGATCGCCAGGCAGCGGGAGAACCCGGTGTACCTGCCCGGGGTGGCACTCTCCGCCCGGGTCACCGCCACCGCCCGGCTGGAGGAGGCGGTGGACGGCGTCGAGCTCCTGGTCAGCGCCGTGCCGAGTCACGTGACGCGCGAGGTGCTGGGCAGGGCGGCCGCCGCCCGCCCGGAGCCCGTCGTCCTGGCCTGCGCCAGCAAGGGGATCGAGACCGAGACCCTCAAGCTGATGTCGGATGTCTGCCGGGAGGCAATGCCCCAGGGAGAGTTCGTGGCCCTCTCCGGTCCCAGTTTCGCCCGAGAGGTGGCCGAGCGGCAACCGACCGCGGTGGTGGCGGCGGGGCCGGCGGAGGCGGCGCGTCGGGTACAGGCGGCCTTCTCCGCCCCCGAGTTCCGGGTGTACACCCAGTCGGACGTGGTGGGGGTGGAATTGGGTGGCGCCCTCAAGAACATCATCGCGATCGCGGCGGGGGTCCTCGTGGGGCTGGGCCTTGGGCACAACCCACGGGCGGCGCTGATCACCCGCGGGCTGGCGGAGATCACCCGGCTGGGGGTGGCGCTGGGCGCCCAACCCGCCACCTTCGCCGGGCTCGCCGGCATCGGCGACTTGATCCTCACCACCGGCGGGCCATTGAGCCGCAACCGGAGCCTCGGCGAGGCGCTGGCCGGAGGCACCACGGTGGACGCCTGGCGGGCGTCCCACCGGGCCGTGGCCGAGGGAGTCAACACAACCCGGGCGGCGGTCGCCCTCGCGCGCCGCCACGCCGTGGAGATGCCCATCACCACCGAGGTGCATGCCATCCTGTTCGAGGGCCGGCCACCGCGGCAGGCGGTGCGCAGCCTGATGGAGCGCGACCTCAAGTCGGAGTCGACCGGATGACGATGCCCCGTCCCGCCCAGGAGTTCTTCTCGATCGGTGAGGTGTGTGCGCTCACCGACCTCAAGCCCCATGTGCTCCGGTATTGGGAAAGCCAGTTCCGGTTCCTCAACCCCGCCAAGAACCGGTCGGGAAACCGGGTCTACAAGGGGAGGGAAATCGAGCTGATCATGCTGGTGAAGCACCTCCTGTACACCGAGAAGTTCACCATCGAGGGCGCCCGACTCCGGGTCGAGCACTTCCGCCGCACCGGCGAGCTCAAGGCCGAGGCGCGCGAGGCCACTTCGCGGGAGACGATCCGGGAGATTCGCGCCGCCCTCGACGATGTCATCGCGGTGCTGGATGGCCACACCCCGGCGGCCCGACCGGACCGCGACGAGGGGTCCTCCGGGCCGGCGTCCGGCTAGCGGTTGTCGAACCGGCCATCCTTCCGCCTATACTTCCTCCCCATGAACATTCTGGTCAGCAACGACGACGGGATCCTCGCGCCCGGGATCGGCCTCCTGGCCCGCGCCTGCCAGACCGTCGGCACCGTCACGGTGGTTTCCCCGGATCGCGAGCAGAGCGGGACCTCCCATTCGCTCACCCTGCATCGGCCCCTGCGCCCGGCGCGCCGTCCGGACGGTGCCTGGCAGGTGGACGGCACCCCCACCGACTGCGTCCTCCTGGCAGTGGGGGCCCTCATGCCGGAGCGGCCGGACTTCGTGTTCTCCGGCGTCAACCATGGCCCCAACATGGGCGAGGACGTGCTCTACAGCGGGACGGTCTCGGCGGCGATGGAGGCGGTGACTCTGGGGATCCCCGGGATCGCGTTCTCGTTCGCCGGCCGTCACCCCGAGGTGCTCCTCACCTACGGCGACCTCCTCGCCGACCTGGTGGGCCGGATCACCCGGATTCCCGAGTTCCCCACCGACACGATCCTCAACGTCAACCTGCCCGACCTGCCCGCCTCGGAGGTGCGGGGGGTGCGGGTCACCAAGCTGGGCAACCGGTTCTTTTCCGGGTCCCTGACGCGGATGAACGATCCGTGGGGCCGGGAAGTCTTCTGGATCGGGGGTGGGGAGATCACCTGGACCGGGGACGCGGAGTCGGACCACCAGGCGGTGGCGGACGGTTTCATCTCCCTCACCCCGCTGCACATGGACCTGACCTCCTACTCCGTCTTCGACACGGTCCGGGCATGGGCGCTGGACGGGTAGGCGCCGCCGACAGCTATGGCGGATACCGCAGCCGCCTGGTCGAGGAACTGCGGCGGAAGGGCATCCGGGAGATGTCGGTGCTCCATGCCATCTCCCAGGTGCCCCGGCACCTCTTCGTCCCCGAGGCGGTGCGTCACCGGGCGTATGAGGATGCCGCCCTTCCGCTCACCGCCGGCCAGACGATCTCGCAGCCCTGGGTGCAGGCCCGCTCGCTCGAGTTGCTCCGGCTCACCGGCCGCGAGAAGGTCCTCGAGATCGGTGCCGGCTCCGGCTACCAGACGGCGCTGCTGACCCTGCTGGCGCCGGCGGTCTTTGCGGTCGAGCGGGTGCCAGCGCTGGCCCACATGGCACGGGCCTCGCTCGCGCAGGCCGGCATCACCACCGTCAACATGATGATCGGGGACGGCACCCTGGGGTGGCGGGCGTATGCGCCCTTCGATGCCATCCTCGTGGCCGCCGGTGCCCCGGACCTCCCGGCCCCGTTGCTCGACCAGCTCGCCCCCGGGGGACGGATGGTCATTCCGGTCGGCCCGTCCGAGAGCCAGGCGCTGACGCTGATCGAGCGCTCCGTCGACGGGGCGACCCTGGCGCGATCGGAAATCTCCGGGGTTCGCTTCGTTCCCCTGCTGGGCCAGTTCGGCCACACCACCACCTGACCCCCACCGGGAATCCCATGGAATGGCTCCAGCAGGTCCTCGACTTCTTCCTGCACCTCGACACCCACCTGGCCCAGATCACCGCCGATTACGGCGTCTGGACCTACGCGATCCTGTTCCTGATCGTCTTCTGCGAGACCGGTCTCGTGGTGACCCCGTTCCTGCCAGGGGATTCACTCCTCTTCGCGGCGGGGGCCATCTCCGCCCTGGGGAGCCTGGATCCGATCATCCTGGGCCTGCTGCTGGTCGGCGCGGCGGTGCTGGGCGACACGGTGAACTACTGGGTCGGGGCGTGGATCGGGCCCCGGGCGTTCTCCGGTGAGGTGCGGTTCCTCAAGAAGGAATACCTCGACCGCACCCACGCGTTCTACGAGCGGCATGGGGGGAAGACGATCATCCTGGCGCGGTTCGTCCCGATCGTGCGGACCTTCGCCCCGTTCGTGGCCGGGGTGGGCGCGATGACCTACTCCCGGTTCTTCATGTACAATGTCGTGGGGGCCGTCGTCTGGGTGGGTCTCTTCATTCCCGTTGGGTTCTTCTTCGGGAACCTCCCGCAGGTCAAGGAGAATTTCTCGCTGGTGATCCTCGGCATCATCCTCCTCTCGGTCCTGCCGATCGCCTACGAGGTCGTGCGCGGCCTGTCCGAGCGCCGCGCCTCCGGCCGGTAGGCGCCCCCGGATGCCCGACCTCCAGGTGGTGATCACCGGCCGGGTCCAGGGCGTCGGTTTCCGCTGGTTCGTACGATCCACGGCCCGCCGGCTCGGGGTGGCTGGCTGGGCCATGAACCTCCCGGACGGCTCGGTCCGGGTGGCCGCGAGGGGTCCCCAGGGGGCGCTGGATGCCCTGATGGCCGCCCTCCGCGCGGGGCCCGCCGCCGCCCGGGTGGCCACGGTCCGCCCGGAGCCGGCCGATCCCGCCGGGACCCTGCCAGACCCCTTCGAAATCAGGTAACTTCCACGGTTCGGCCCCCGTAGCTCAGCTGGATAGAGCAGCGGTTTCCTAAACCGTTGGCCGGAGGTTCAAATCCTCTCGGGGGCACTGGCGTCCGCCGCCCTGGTTCGTGGGTTTCTGGAGTTCACTGATGCGTCTGGCCCTCATCCTCTTGTCCCAGCTTCAGTCTGCCGGTTTCGGCAGGGGGGGAGAGGTGGGCCTCGGGCTGGAGACGGGCCCGGCGTTCCCGTGGATCCCGGCCCTCCTGCTGGCGGTACCTGCGGTCGTGGCGCTCGGGCTGGCGTGGATGTACTTCCGGACCGCCCGCCGGATGCGACAGGCCCAGCTGGCCCCTCCCGTCTGGTTGCTTCCCTACCTCGAACCGAGGGAGGATGCCGCCCCCGTCTGGCCTCCCACGCAGAGCTCCGCCGACGTGGCGGCCGACCTGGCGGAGCGGGCCGAGTCGGTGGGACGCCTGGCCCGGCGCAAGCGTGCGATCCTCCTGGGGCTCGCCCTGAACTTCGTGGCGGGCTGGGCCGCGGCCGGGGCGTATCTCTACGAGTCGAAGCGGGGTGGGGAATTCCAGGAAGTCCCACCCACGAGCATCCTCGGTTCATCGCTCGACACCCTGTCCTTTGCGGGGCTCGAGGGGGCCGCGCCGGATCCGGAGCCGGAACCGGAGCCCTTGGAGCAGCCCGACCCGGCGCTCGATACCGCCGCGGTCCGAATCCGCAATGAACAACGCCAGGCGTTCTTCCGGCGCCGCGACTCCCTGGCCCTGGTGGCGCGCGCCGATTCCGAGGCCCGCGCGACGGCCGAGGCGGAGCGACTCCGGGACTCGATTGCCGCGGCGGTCCGGGACTCGATCGCGCGTGCGGCCGTGGTCGTGACCCTGCCGCCCCCACCTCCCCCGGCACCGCCGCCTCCTCCGCCGCCCCCTGATCCGGCTGTGGAACTGGCACGGGTCACCGACGTCATCACTGCGGCGGCCCGGGGCCTGGTGGCTGGCATCACCTCCAGCCAGCGGGTCCCGGAAACGGTGGTCCCGGCCTCGGACCGGGCCCGGTTCACCACCTTCGTGACCGAGAACCGCCCCGGCGCGACGCTCGTCTCGGTGAGCGAGCCGGTGATCGGCGCCCGCCAGGCAACCGCCGAGGTGGTCGTGCAATTCCAGTGGCGCGGGTCCTTCGGGGACACCCGCCGCCGGGCGATCCGCTTCCGCGCCGAGGCGTCCCGCACCGGCAGCGCCGAATGGCGGCTGGCCGGGCTCACGCCGCTCGACGCCCCTCCATGAGGAATCCCATGCGCAGATTGCAGTGGTTGGTGGTCCTGCTCGTCCTGGCCTCGCCTGACGCTTCCCCTGCGCAGTCGGCCCAGCGGTTTTCGCTCCAGGGATCCGGCGCCCTCCTCTTCGGAAGCCGGCTCGAAGGCGCCTTCCAGGGGAAGACCCGGCTGGGGTATGAAGCCCAGCTCCGCTACACGGCGAGCCGGTTGTCGGTGGGCGCCGGGTATCAGCGTGCCACCGTGTACAGCTTCGTGGCCGATGACGTCGAGTTCTCGGCGGCGCTCTCGCTTGGGTTCCTCGAGCCGCGATATGTCGTGGCGGCCGGAAACCGCGCCGCGGCCTACCTGGCTGGTCGCCTAGGGTACGGCGCCCTGACCTGCAGCGAGACCTGCAACACCGATGACGGGTACGTGACCTATGGCGGCGGTGGGGGCATCCTGGTGCGGTTGAGCGGGCGGTCGGCCCTGGACATTGGCGGGCAGTACTTCACCTCCAACGACACCTTTGCCAGCGGGTACCTGCTGCTGCGGCTCGGCCTGAGCGTGGGACTCTAGGCGGACGTGATGCACCCCCGTGGCAGCGGCTCCTCGGTGGCCCGGCGTTTCGTCGCCGGACTCTGGGCCGGTACCGTCCTGCTCACGGGATGTCCGGCGGAGGATGGGGGGACCGGGGTGGGCGGCGTGCTGGTGGTGGCACAGGTCCAGATCGAGGCCGGCCTGCGTGACGTGCTGATCGGGGGCACACGCCAGCTCACCGCCACCCCGCGCACCAGCACCGGCATCGCCGTGCCCGGCAAGACCATCACTTGGAGCTCTTCCTCCAACGGCGTGGCCACGGTGGATGCCTCGGGACTGGTCCGCGGGGTGACCCAGGGGACCGCCTCGATCCGGGCGACGGTCGATGGAGTCACCGGCCAGGTCACCGTGGATGTCCGACCGGTCCCCGTGGCCAGCGTGACCGTCGTCCTCGGGGCCAGCTCGCTGGTCGCCGGCGAGACGACCAGCGCCCAGGCGGCGGCGTTCGACTCGATCGGGGGTGCGCTCGGCGGGCGCACGGTGGCCTGGAGCAGTTCCGACCAGAACGTCGCCACGGTCTCCGCGGCCGGGATCGTCACGGCGGTCTCTGCCGGACCCGTCAACATCATCGCCACGATCGAGGGCCGTTCCGGGCTGGCGCCCCTGACCGTGCTGCCACGCTCGGCGGTCAAGCTCGGATTCATCGCCCAGCCCACCCAGACCGCCGCCGGCGCGTCGATCTCCCCCCCCGTCCGCGTGGCATTCCAGGACGGCGCCGGCGCGACCGCCAGCACCGCCACCGGTACGATCACCCTCGCGTTCTCGGCCAACCCCACCGGGGCGGTGCTGGGCGGCACCCTCAGCGCCCCAGCCGTGGCTGGTGTGGCCACCTTCCCGGACCTCCAGATCGCAAAGGCGGGGCAGCCCTATTCGCTGCAGGCGAGCGCGCTCGGGGTGGCGGGTGCCACGAGCAACAGTTTCGCCGTCGTGGCCGGGCCGGCAGCGGCGCTGGCTATCGTCACCGCTCCCGCAGGGAGCGCTGCCAGTGGGGCGCCGCTTGGGGTCCAGCCGGTCCTTGAACTCCGCGACGGACTGGGCAACGTGGTTCCGCAGGCGGGAGTGACGGTCACCGCCTCGGTCGCGAGTGGGCCCGGCACGCTCTCCGGCACGGTCACCGCGCTGACCAACGCGTCGGGGCGGGCCACCTTCATCGACCTGGCGATCATCGGATCAGTGGGATCCTACACCCTCCAGTTCAAGGCGCCGGGACTGACCGATGCGGTCTCATCCGCCATCGCGATCGGTGCCGGCGGTGCCACGCAGCTGACCTTTGGTGCGGCTCCGCCCACCACGGCGGTCAACGCCCAGGCCCTGGCCCCCGCACTGCGGGTGCAGCTTCGCGATGGAACCGGCAACCCGGTCGCCCAGGCCGGGGTGCCGGTCACCGCGAGCCTGGCGAGCGGGAATGGGGTGCTCGCCGGCACCCTGAATGCGGTGACGGCGGCCAACGGCGAGGCAACGTTCGCCGACCTGCGGTTCACAGGGGTGGTCGGAAACTTCACGATCCAGTTTGCGAGCGCCGGTCTCAATTCGGCCATCACGAATCCGATTGCCCTGGTGGCAGGGGCGGAACACGCGATCAGCTTCCTGGTCGCTCCGCCGAACACCGCCGTCAATGGTGCGGCGCTGTCGGTCGCGCCGGTGGTGCAGCTCCGGGATGTCAGCGGCAATGCCGTTGCCAAGGCCGGCGTCACCATCAGCGTCACCGTTCAAACCCCGGTCTCCGGCGTCCTCCAGGGGACGGTCGTCCGCACCACCGATGCGCAGGGACAGGTGACCTTTCCGGGACTGAGCCTCCTCGGCCAGGTCGGACCCTACACCCTCACCTTCCGATCGGGCGCCCTCAGCGAGGCCATCGCGAACCCGCTGCAGTTGCAGCCCGGGCCGGCCACCGCACTGGCGTTCCGGACGCCCCCACCGGCGGGTGCCCAGAGCGGCGTTGCCCTCGCGCCGCAGCCGTCCGTGCGCGTGGTGGACCAGTCAGGCAATCCCCTGGGGACCGCTGGCGTCTCCGTGGCCGCCAGTCTGGCGAGCGGGCCCGGACTCCTCGGTGGCACCCTCGCCGCGACCACCGACGGAAGCGGCGACGCCATCTTCGGGAACCTGGTGCTCAGCGGACCAACGGGTGGCTACACCATCCGGTTCAGCACCGCGGGACTTCCCGCGCTGGTGTCGCCGACCGTCACCGTCGGCGCCGGTGCGGCCACCCAGGTCACCTTCACCACCGCTCCACCGGCCACGGCCCAGAATGGGGTCGCGGTGGCACCGGCGGTGGTGGTGCAGCTCAGGGACGGGGTCGGGAATCCCAGCGCCCAGGCCGGAGTCACGGTCACGGCCAGCCTCAGCTCCGGCCCGGGGCTGCTCGGGGGCACCGTCGCGGCGGTGACCAACGGAGGTGGAACCGCCACCTTTGCCAACCTGGTCATCACCGGTACCACCGGCGCGTATGTCCTGCAATTCGCCGCTCCCGGCCTGACCACGGCTGTCGCCAATCCGTTGACCCTCATGCCGGGTGCGGCCTCGCAGCTCACCTTCACCACCGCGCCCCCTGGGACGGCGACCAACGGACTGGATCTCTCCCCGGCAATCGAGGTCCAGCTCCGTGACCTGAGCGGCAATCCCGTCCCCCAGGCAGGGGTGAGCGTCGCAGCGGCGATCGCGACCGGTTCGGGTGCGGCCCTCTCCGGCGCGACCTCGGTGACGACCGATGCCGCGGGCCTGGCCACCTTCAGCACCCTCCGGCTCACGGGAACGGTCGGCAGCTTCACCCTGCGGTTCAGCTCGGCCGGGGTGTCGTCAGCCACCTCCAATGCGATCGCCCTGCAGCCGGGGGCCGCCGCCGCGCTGGTGGTGAGCACCCAGCCGCCACCAAGCACCGCCAGCGGCGCGGTGCTCTCGCCCCAGCCCGTGGCGCGCCTGGTGGATCAGAGCGGCAACCTCGTGGCCTCCAATGGCGTGTCGGTGACCGCCTCCCTGGCGTCAGGACCCGGCAGTCTGGGGGGCACCCTCGTGGCCACGACGGCATCGGGAGTGGCGAGCTTTACCAACCTCTCGATCACCGGCACCACCGGCACCTACACGATCCGGTTCTCGGCCCCGGGCGTGACCAGCGCAGTCTCGGGCACGATCGGGGTCGGCGCGGGAGCCGCCACGGCGATCCAGTTCGTGGGGACACCGCCGACGACGGCGACCGCCGGGGTGGCGCTGTCGCCGGCCATCGTCGTCCGGCTCGTCGACGGCGCCTCCAATCCCGTCGCGCAGAGCGGCGTGTCGGTGACGGCCGTACTGGCGAGCGGGGGCGGCACGATCGGGGGGACCACCGCGGTCGTGACCGATGGCACGGGAGCCGCCTCGTTCGCCAACCTGGTCCTCACCGGGACGGTGGGCACCTACCAGGTCCGCTTTGACGTCTCGGGATTCTCGTCGATCACCACGCCATCGATCGCCCTCGGCGCCGGGGCGGCGGCGAAGGTCGCGCTGACGACCCCTCCCAGCACGACCGCGACGAACGGTGCGGCGCTCGCCACCCAGCCGGTGGCCCAGCTGCAGGACGCCAGCGGGAATGCCGTGAGCCAGTCGGGAACGGTGATCATCGCCACGATCACCTCGGGCACCGGAACGCTGGCCAACGCAACCGCCACCACCAACGGGGCGGGGCAGGCCACCTTCTCGGGGCTCGCGATCACGGGAACGGCCGGATCCTTCACGCTGCAGTTCGCGACGGGTGCCCTGACGCCGAGCTCGGCACCGGTGACGCTGCAGGCGGGCCCGGCCGCGAAGCTGGCCCTGTTCCAGGCACCGGCAACCACGGCGACCAGCGGAGCCCTTCTCGTTCCGCAACCAGTCGTCCAGCTCCAGGACCAGAGCGGCAACCCGGTGAGCAGCGCCGGGGTGACGGTGTCGGTCGCGCTGGCCACGACGCCGGGCGCGTCGACCCTCAATGGCGTGACCGCGGTCCCGACCGCCGGCAACGGGCGCGCCACCTTCACCGACCTGGCGATCGCCGGCGTCACCGGCGGCTACACCCTCGCCTTCTCGGCGCCCACCCTGACCGGTGTCACCAGCGGCACGATCACGCTGGGCGCGGGGGCGGCGACCCAACTCACCTTCAGCACCGCACCGCCGGCGAGCGGCACCAATGGCGTGGACCTGGCACCGCCGATCGTGGTCCAGGCCCGGGATGGCAGTGGCAATCCGGTCGCCCAGGCCAACATCTCGGTCACCGTCGCGCTCGGCACCAACCCCGGCGGGGTATTGAGCGGCACCTCGCCAGTGATCACCGACGCCGGTGGCGCGGCCACCTTCAGCGACCTCCGGATCACGGGCACGGCCGGGAGCTACACCCTCAGCTTCTCCGCGAGCGGGCTCTCCGCGGCGACCTCGAACCCGATCGCCATCGCTGCGGGTCCCGCGACCCAGATGGCCTTCACCACGGCGCCCCCGGGCACGGCTGCCAATGGCGCCACCCTTGCGCCCGCGCCGGTGGTCCAGCTCCGCGACCAGAGCGGCAACGTGGTGGCCGCCACCGGCACGGGCGTCACGGCAAGCCTCATTGCCGGTGCCGGAGGCACGCTCGGCGGCACGACGCTCGTGAACACCACCTCGGGCAGTGCCTCCTTCGGCAACCTGCAGATCACCGGCCCGGTGGGGAACTACACCCTCCGCTTCGCCTCGCCGAGCCTGCCCAACCTGGACGCGCCCGCACCGCTCGCCCTCACGCCCGGTCCTGCGGCGGCCATCGGATTCGCCACCGCGCCGCCCGGCGCCGCGACCAGCGGCATCGCGCTCACCCCGCAGCCGCAGGTGCAGGTGCGTGACCAGAGCGGCAACCCGGTGGCCCAGTCCGGGCTCCTGATCACCGCCACCGTGAGCGCCGGCGCCACGGTCACCAACGCCACCGCGACGACCGATGGCACCGGCCTGGCGACCTTCGCCGGGTTGAGCCTGACCGGGGCCGCGGGCAACTACACCCTGGACTTCACGGGTTCACCGTACCCGGTGCTGACGAGCAGCCCGATTGCACTGGCGGCCGGAACCGCCACCCAAATGGTCTTCATCACCCCGCCGCCGGCCAGCGCGGTGAATGGGGACATCCTGGCGCCGGCCGTGGTCGTGGAACTGCGCGATGCCTCCAACAACCCCGTGCTGGTGGCCGGCACCAACGTGACCGTTACCCGGATCGCCGGCGGTGGCGTGCTGGTCGGCACCACGACGGTCCAGACCACGAGCAATGGCCGGGCGACCTTCGCCGACCTTGCGCTCCAGGGCAGTGCGCCGGATACCTACCAGCTGCGCTTCGCCAGCAGTGGCGTGCCCAACCTCGACAGCGGCAATATCGCGCTGGCGGTGGGGTCGGCCACCCAGTTGCTGTTCCAGGCCGCCCCGCCGACCTCGGCCGTCAATGGCACGACGTTCGGCTCCAATACCGTGGTGGCGCTTGGGGACCTGACCGGCAACCTGGTACCCACGAACAACGTCTCGATCGTGGCCAGCGTGGCATCGGGACCGGGGGCCACCCTGGGCGGCACGAAGACGCGGCTCACGGCGGGAGGCGTGGCGACATTCGATGACCTGCTGCTCACCGGCACCGCGGGAGGGTACACCCTCGACTTCACCTCCATGGGGCTCACCAAGGCGACCTCGAACACGCTCACGCTGCAGGCCGGGGCGGCGACCAAGATCGTCTTCATCACCCAGCCGCCAGCGAGCGGCGCCAGCGGCGTCGCGCTGACGCCCGCCACGGTGATCGAGGTGCAGGACGCCAGCAACAACCCGGTCCTCCAGGCCGGAACCACCGTCTCCGCCCAGGTCATCTCGGGGACCGGAAGCGTCAGCAACGCATCGGTGCTCACCGATGCCAGCGGGCGGGCCACCTTCTCCACGCTCACCATCTCGGGAACGGCGGGCAACTTCACCCTTGGCTTCTCGTCGGGATCGCTGACCGGGCTTCTCTCGGCGCCGATCGCCATCGGGCCGGGGAACCCGGCCAAGCTGGCCTTCATCGTCACGCCCTCCACCACCGCCACCAATGGCGCGGCCCTGGCTCAGCAGCCGGTCGTCGAGCTCCGCGACGCCACGGACAACCCGGTGCCCCAGGCAGGAACGGGCATCACGGTCGCGGTGGGCACCGGCGCCGGGACGCTCACGGGGACCCAGCTGGTGGTCAACACCCTGGCCAACGGCCGGGCGTCGTTCGCCGGCCTGACGATCACCGGTCCGTCGGGTCCCCACACCCTTGAGTTCAGTGGCACCGGCCTCTCGACCCTGGTCTCGGCCACCATCACCGTGAATCCCGGTCCCGCCCATGCCCTGCTGATGGTGGCCCAGCCCCCGGGCAACGCCACCAGCTCGGCGGCGTTCGGGTCCGCCCCCAGCGTGCGCCTCGTGGACAGCAGCGGCAATAGCGTCGCGGTGGCGGGCACCAATGTCTCGGTGGCGCTGGTGCCGAGCGGCGGTGGGGCCAGCCTCGGTGGCACCGCCACGCAGGCCACCGATGCCGGCGGCGTGGCCACCTTCCCGGGGTTGTCGATCACTGGCCCGAGCGGCAACTACCAGCTGGCGTTCTCGGCCGGGGGACTCGTTCCCGACACCTCCGCCACGATCGCGGTCACGGCGGCGACCAAGCTGGCGGTCGCGACCCAACCCTCGGCCACTACGCAGGACGACAGCGTCTTTGCCCAGCAGCCCACGGTCCAGCTGCAGGATGCCGGAAACAACCCGGTGGCGCTGGCGAATGTCGTGGTCACCGCCGCGATCAGCGCCGGCGGGGCCGGCACGCTGCTCGGCACCCTGACGGCCACCACCGACGGCACCGGCCTGGCGACCTTCACTGACCTCCGGATCAAGGGCGTGACCGGGGTGCGCCAACTTGAGTTCACCGCCTCGGGACTTACGCCTGCCACCTCGACCAGCATCACCGTGACCCCGGGGGATCCGGCGGCCGTGGCGATGCTGGCCCAGCCGCCCGCGACCGCGGTCAGTGGCGGCGGCTTTTCCTCCGATCCCAGCGCCCGGCTGGTCGATGGGAGCGGCAACCCGGTGCCGACCGCCGGTACCAGCGTGACCGTTGCCCTGGTCCCCGCGGGTGGCGGCGCCACCCTCAACGGCACCTTGACACGCACCACCGATGGGTCGGGGGTGGCGCTCTTCCCCGGGCTCTCGATCACCGGCCCGGGTGGCAACTACCGGCTGGCCTTCAGCAGTGGCACCCTGGCCCCGGACACCTCCTCCACCATCGCGGTCACCGCCGCGACCAAGCTGGCGGTCACGACCCAGCCCTCAGGGTCGGTGCCCAATGACGTGGACTTCCCGCAGCAGCCCCAGATCCAGCTGCAGGATGCCTCCAATGCCCCCGTCGCACTGGCCGGCGTGGTGGTGACTGCCGCCATCGGGAATGGCGCCGGGACCCTGCTGGGCACCCTGACCGCCACGACCGACGCCTCGGGTCTGGCAACCTTCACCAACCTCCGGATCCAGGGCGTGATCGGGGCTCGGGACCTGGACTTCTCGGCACCCGGGCTGACTGGCATCACCTCGGGCACGGTCACGATCACGCCCGGCACCGCCACGGCGCTGGCCGTGGTGACCCAGCCACAGGCCACCACGGTGGACGCCGAACCGCTCACGACCGCGCCAGCCGTCAAGCTGGTGGACATCAGCGGCAACGATGTCGACTCCGCAGGGGTGAGCATCGATGTGGCCCCGACTCCTGCCGGGGCGACGTTGGGCGGCACCACGAACCAACCCACCGGGGGGACCGGCACCGCGACCTTCGCCGGGCTCAGCGTGGGAGGGACGGCCGGGACCTACCAGCTGGCCTTCAGCGGAACCGGGCTCACCGGGGTCCAGTCCGGCAACGTCGTCCTGACGGTTCCCGACACGATCGTGATCACCACGCCCCCGCCGGCCAATGCCGTGGACGATGCACTGCTCAGCCCACAGCCGACCGTGCGCGTGGACGATGGGGGCGGCACCGCGCTGGTTGGGGTCACCGTCACGGTGGACCTGGTCATCGTGAGCGGGGCAGGGACCCTCGCCGGGACGACGGTGCTGGTGACGGGGGCAGGGGGGACCGTCTCCTGGACCGACCTCAAGATCCAGACCTCGGGGGGGACCGGGCAGTTCCGGCTCCGATTCCGCACCGCCAACGGCACGGAGAGCCTCTCGGGGACCATAGACATTCCCTAGTGGCTCCCAAGCGGCTATTATTCAAGGCTTTGGCAGACGCGACCTCCTTGACCCGTTACTGGTTGACCTGATGGCATCCTCTCCGGACAGCACGCCGACCACCGAGTCCTCTTCCGATGGAGCCTCCAACCTCCTGGCGCGCCTGCAGGCGCACCGGAAGGTCCTGACCGGCGCCGGGATCGCGGTGGCGCTGATCGTCCTCGTTGGGTGGTTCATGCTCGAGAGCGGGCGGCGGCGCGAGGCCGCCGCTTCCGGGATCCTCGAGGGGGCCTGGAGCCTGCAGGACCAGGGCGACCTGCCCCAGGCATCGGCCGAGTTCCAGCGCGTCGTCGATGGATTCAGCGGCACCGATGCGGCCAACCAGGCGGTCCTGGCGCTGAATCAGGTCCGGATCGAGAGCGGCCAGTCCCAGATCGCTGCCGACGCCCTCACGGCCTTCATCGCCAGTGGCCCGTCCGCGGTGCATGCCTCGCCGGCCCACCGCCTCCTCGGTGTGGCGCAGGAAAACCTTGGCCAGGCAGCCGAGGCCGCCGCGTCGTACGAGCAGGCCGCCGCGCTCGCCACCCTGGGTCCCCTGAAGGCCGAGGCCCTCCTCAGCGCCGCCCGGGCCCATCGCAATGCCGGCAAGCCGGAGGACGCCATCCGGGTGCTCCGCCTCATCCTCGCCGAGCACGGCGAGTCCGGGGTTGCTCCCGAGGCCCGCGTGCGCCTCGCCGAGCTGACCATGGGCGGCATGTAGTTCCGAGATGTCGTTGGCGAGGTATTCCAGGGGCTTCCGGTGATCCGGAAGCCCCTTTTTCTTTCCCGCCGGGACGCCCCGGTCCCGCCCCATCCCACCCAGCGAGGACGATCGATGCCCACATCCACCCACCATCGCCTCCTTTTTCCGGTCCTGTGCTGCCTGGTCGTTACCCCGGCTGCGGGGCAGGCGGGAATCCCCGATGTCCCGACCCGGCAGGTGGGGATTGCCGGGGAAGGGTACGTCCTGCCGGCTTCCGAAGTCCTGGGGGCGACCACGAGCGAACTCCGGGAGCTGGTGGAGCGCTACGGTACCGATCGCCAGACGCTGCAGCGCCGTTGGCATGTGGAATACTCGCCCCAGCGCCGGGCCAGGCTGTCGGAGTTCCTGGCGGGCTGGCAGGGCCAGCTCCGCCAGCTGGACTTCACAGGGCTCAGCCAGCAGGGCCGGATCGATTACGTCCTCCTCCGGACGCGCCTGGAGTACGAGCAGCAGCTGCTCCGCCGCGAGGCCAAGGAGTGGTCCGAGGTGAGTCCCCTCGTCCCCTTCGCCGGGACGATCATTGACCTGATGGAGGCCCGGCGCCGGATGGAGCCGGTGAACCCATCGGCGGTGGCCCAGGCACTGACCGACTTGGCCCTCCTGGTCGACTCGACCCGCAAGCGCGCCGACTCCGTCGGGAAGACTCCTCCGATCATCGCCTACCGCGCCGCCAGCGCGATCCGGAGCCTCCAGGGCACTCTCGGGCAGTGGTACCGCTACTACGCCGGGTACGACCCCCTCTTTACCTGGTGGGCGGCCCAGCCCTACAAGCGGGTGGACGCCGCCATGACGGCCTACCACAAGTTGGTCCGGGAGAAGCTCGCCGGCATCAAGCCGAACGAGGAGGAGCCGATCATCGGCAACCCCATCGGCCGAGCGGCGCTGCTGGAGGACCTGGCGGCCGAGCTCATCCCGTACACCCCCGAGGAGCTCATCGCCATCGGGGAACGGGAGTTCGCCGTGCTCGAGGCGGAGATGTTGAAGGCCTCGCGGGAGATGGGGTTCGGCGACGACTGGAAAGCCGCCCTGGAGCGGGTCAAGACCTTGCATGTCGCTCCAGGTGAACAAACCGAAGTGGTTCGTGCGCTGGCGTTTGAGGCCATCGACTTCATCGAGAGCAGGAACCTCGTCACGATCCCGCCACTGGCCCGGGACGACTGGCGGATTGAGATGCTGTCGCCCGAGGCCCAGCGGGTGTCGCCGTTCTTCCTGGGGGGGGATGTCATCCAGGTGGCGTTCCCGACCGACAGCATGGCCCATGAGGACAAGCTCATGAGCATGCGGGGAAACAACATCCACTTCAGCCGGGCCACGGTCCACCATGAGCTGATCCCGGGGCACCACCTCCAGGGGTACATGACCGCCCGGTACAACCCCCATCGGCGGGCGTTCAGCACCCCATTCTGGACCGAGGGGTGGGCGCTCTGGTGGGAGATGCTGCTTTGGGACCAGGGATTCCCGCGGGGCCCGGAGGACCGGGTGGGGATGCTATTCTGGCGGATGCACCGGGCGGCGCGGATCATCTTCTCCCTCAAGTTCCACCTGGGGGAATGGACCCCCCAGCAGTCGATCGACTTCCTGGTGGACCGGGTCGGTCACGAGCGGGCCAACGCCACCGCGGAGGTCCGCCGGAGCTTCCTGGGCACCTATTCGCCGCTCTACCAGGTGGCCTACATGATGGGGGGGCTGCAGTTCCGGGCGCTGCACGAGGAGCTGGTGGGCTCCGGTCGCATGACCAATCAAGCATTCCACGACCAGATCCTGAAGGGCGGGGGGATGCCGGTGGAGATGGTCCGGGCGATGCTGCTGGGCACGGCGCTGACCCCCGATTACCGCTCCCAGTGGCGGTACCTGGGAGACCCGCTGGGGAGGTGAGAAACCACTTCAGGCTCCTCCGGGACTCCCTCGAATCCACTTGAACGGGGTACCCGGGGGCAGCTTCAGCCGCCGGCAGGAGCGCTGGCGGTGCCCGAGGAGGGCCTTGGAGTCGGGTGGGGATCCAGGCACGGTAGCGATCAGGTGGCGGTCGTGGCTCCGGCTGAGGGCGATCGGGGCCTGACCTCGATTGGTGCCGGGTGGAATGGGGCATTTCTTGGGGTGACTTCTAGTACGTATAAGATGTATTATGTTAAGTTGCTAGGTGGATAAGTGTGGGTAACCCGGTCTCCCAGGTGGGAAACCACGAGGCGTGCCCCGCACCAGCATCATCTTGGAATGGGTTAAACAGTTGGGGTACAATCAGTTGCCCCATCGAAGCAAGGCCATGTCCTCGTGCGGGCCTTTCCGCTACGCCAATGTCCCCTCGAAGACCAGGCGACCTTCCCCACAGAGCCAGACATCCCGGCATTGGTCGTCTTCGATCCGTCCAGCCACCGAGAGGATCGAGCCGCCACTGGTCCGCACCTGCAGCGGCAGCTCCGCCAGCCCGGCCGACGCCAGGGCGAAGACGGAGCAGATCGTCCCCGTACCGCACGCCCAGGTCTCCCCCTCGACCCCGCGCTCATAGGTCCGGATCCCCCAGGACGCCTCCGGGTGCCCGGCCAGCGGGCCCACGAAGTTCACGTTGGTCCCCGCCGGGGCGAACCGGGGATCGTGCCGCAACTCGCGCCCCCGGCCATCCACATCGACCCCGTCGAGGTCCTGGACGAGCACCGTCAGGTGCGGGACCCCGATATCCCCGATCCAGGCCCGGCCGGACTCTCCCGGCTGGAAGTCAAGCCCGACCCCGGGAGGCACCGGGAAGTCGGGAAACCGGAGCTCCGCCATGTGTCCGGGGCCGACGCAGCGGGTCTGCAGGTCCCCGGCGTCGGTCCGAAGGATCATCGCGCCCTCCGGGGCCAACCCGATCCGGGCCGCGAGCCGCGTGGCGCAGAGCGACCCGTTCCCGCACAGTGCCGCCCGGCCCCCGTCGGCATTGAAGTAGTGCATCCGGACGGTGGCGGGCCCCGCCTCCTCCAGGATGATCAGGCCGTCCGCGCCGACCCCGAAGCGCCGGTGGCACGCCGAGGCGATCCGGTCGGCCGGCCATTCGGACGGCGGCGAGACCCGGCCGTCGAGGAAGACGAAGTCGTTGCCGGATCCGGTCATCTTGAAGAACGGTGTCCCCATCAGAGCCTCCCCAGGAGTTGCCGGATCCGGAGCCACCAGACGCGCCACACCGCCTCACGGACGATCCGCTTGGTCATCTTGCTCTGCCCCGCCACCCGGTCGACGAAGACGATCGGCACCTCCTCGAGGGTGAATCCCAGCTTGTAGGCCCGGAAGCTCATCTCGATCTGGAAGACATACCCGTCCGACTTGACCCGGTCGAGCGGAATCCGTTCCAGCACCCGGCGGTGGAAGCACTTGAACCCACCGGTCGCATCGGTCAGCGGGAGCCCGGTGATCCAGCGGACATAGATGTTGGCGCCATACGAGAGGAGCAGCCGGGACATCGGCCAGTTGATGACGTTGACGCCGGTCTTGTAGCGCGAGCCGAGGGCCACGTCGCTCCGTTCCGTGGCATGGATCAGGTCGAGGAGGTACTTGGGGTCGTGGGAGCGGTCGGCGTCCATCTCGAAGATCCGGGAGTACTCGCGCTCCAGCGCCCAGCGGAAGCCGGCCACGTAGGCCCGCCCCAGCCCCTCCTTCCGCGCCCGGTGCAGCACATGCACCCGCCCCGGGTGCGCGTCCGCGAGGCCGTCGGCGATCTGGCCGGTGCCGTCCGGGGAGTTGTCATCGACCACCAGGACCTGGATCCGGGGATCCTGGGACAGGATCAGCGGCACGATGTCCGCCAGGTTGCGGCTCTCGTTGTAGGTGGGCAGCACCACAAGGAACTGGTCAGGCAACGGACGTCTCCCGCCGGCGTTCGCGCGCTGCCGGCACCACGATCAACAGCAGGGTGGCGAGGGAGGCGGCAAGGCTGATCCCCTTGAACCGGGCATGGTGGCGCGACACATACCGGAACTCCACCTCCCTGGCACCCGGCGGGAGCTGGACGCTGAGCACCGCGTTCTGGGCCCGGTGCACCGGCACGGGCTGCCCGTCCACCGTGGCCGTCCAGTCCGGATACCAGTTCTCGGCGACCACCAGGTAGGTCGTACGGGCGTCACGGCCCTCCAGCGCCACTGCGATCCGGCCCGGTTCCCAGGCGGCCACGCTGGCGCTGGCGGTCGGGGGCGCCGGGATGGTGTCCCCGATCGGCTCGATCTGGAGCGACGCCGTGTCCGGAAACAGCGCCACCTCGGTCACCGGGAAGCGCGGATCCGCCGCGGTCGCCGCCAGCTCCGCCTCGGCCAGCTTCAGGGCCCCGGACATGATCCGCACGTAGGCCGGCGGCGAGTCGGCCTCGTAGATATAGCCCTCCCCACCAAGCACCGTCGGTTCGGGTCCGAGCACCTGCCGGAACCCCGGGATCTCCTGGGGCTGGTTGAGGAGGAGGAACCGCACGCCATACAGGTCCCAGAGACCCGGATTCACCTGGTTGGACCAGTCGTTCTTGCCGCCAAGGAGCTCGTCGAAGGTCCGCAGCTCATTGCCATGGTACCCGAGGAGCGTCGGGATCCGGTACGCCATCAGCCAACTGGGCGGGTACACCCCGAGCCCGCTATACCGGCCTCCGGGCTGCCACACCCGGTATGGCATGGGCGCTTCCTGCATCCGACGGGTCAGGGCGTCCCCGC
The DNA here is from genome assembly GCA_048499805.1 of Gemmatimonadales bacterium. Classification (GTDB taxonomy): domain Bacteria; phylum Gemmatimonadota; class Gemmatimonadetes; order Gemmatimonadales; family GWC2-71-9; genus JAWXBA01. Next base: position 64,809 of record JASNZF010000008.1, read on the forward strand.
CGTAGAGGACCCCAGCCGGGGGCTTGTACGCGACGAACTCGCGATCGATGCTCCAGGCATCGCCGACGAGGAGGACGGTCGAGGCCACCACCGCCAGCGCTCCCCCGAGGCGACGCGCCTGGATGGCCCAGAGGATCCCCCCGACCGCAGCCGCGACCACGAGCAGCCGCAATGCCCCGAGCCGCAGGGCATCGGCGTTGGCCATGGCCGCGGGGAGCCGCTCGGGGCTGGCCAGCGACTCGGCCACCGCCTGGAGCACGCCCACGAGGCCCAGCAGGCCGAGAAGCCCGAGGCTGCCCGCGGCGACCAGGATCCGCCGCGATGTGACCTGCCCGCGGAGGACCCGATCGAGCCCCAGTCCCGCCATGGTGCAGGCGACAAAGGCGGGAAGGAAGAAGGCCATCCCGGCCGCCCGGACGCTCTTCATGAACGGCATCACCTCGTACCACACCCGGTAGAACGGCGTGTAGGCCGCGAACGCGACCAGGAGGAACAGGGCGCCGATCCCCGCCAGCGCCAGGAGCACCCGGCGCCGATCGCCCGGCCCCCAGGCCAGGATGGCCAGGATGACGACCCCTGCCCCGAGGTACTCGGTGTGCATCTTGAACGGATTCTGGCCCCAGTAGGACTGGAGCACGCCGTTGAACTGGGGCAGGACCGTGGTGAACAGCTCCAGGGGAGGCATCGACCAGGCCGTGGCATACTCCCACCCGCGGCTGGGGCCTTCCAGCGACCTGGGCGACCACGGGATGTACTCGTAGAACGGGAAGACCTGGACCCCCGAGATCAGGAGCCCGAGGAAGACGGCGCCGCTCGCGCTGAGCAGGGCCACTGGCCAGCGCACCGCCGGGTGGCGTTCCGGGTGGAGGAACAGGAGGTAGAGCGTCCAGAGCCCGGCCGCCACGAACAGGTAGTACATCATCTGGAAGTGGGGTGAGATCAACCCGAGACCGGCCACGGCGGCGACGATGCCGTAGCCGCTCTTCCGGTCATCCCGGATGGCGCGCCACAGCCCGAGGAACATCAGCGGCGCGAGGGCGGTGACCATCATCTTGCCGTCGTGCCCCGGGCTGACCATCGAGGCCATGATCCCGGTCAGCTCGTACGCCACCCCCGCCCCGAGCGCGGCGCCCCAGGCCCCCCCGAGCGCCAGGACGAAGCGATGCATGAACCAGCCGGCCAGCACCAGGTGGATGAAGATCTGGAAGTTCATCGCGGCCTGCACCGGCATGATCCAGCGCAGCATCGCGGTGGGATAGAAGATCTCGCCGTGTCCTGCCGCGACGAACGGGAGCCCGCCGAAGAGGAACGGGTTCCACTGCGGCACCGCCCCGGTGCGCTTGAACTCCTCCGCGCCAAAGAGCCGGAAGCCGTAGCCGGCGATGAACTGGTCGTCGCCGATCAGGAACTGGCCGGTCAGCATCGGCCAGCAGATGGTCAGGGCGGCGGCGATGAACACGAGCCAGGCAATCCAGTTGCCATGGCGTGGTGTCCAGGGATCCAGCGGGCCTGCAGCGTCAGCCTGTGGCACGCGGGGCGCTCCGAAGCCAGGAGTAGACAAACGGGGTGGCGGCCAGGAGTTCGGCCGCGGTGAGCACGACCCGGGAGCCCAGGGTCAGGGCCAGGGCCGGCCCGGCGCCCAGCAGGGGGGCGAGGAGGGCCACCAGAATTCCCTCACGAACCACGATTCCTCCAGGGGCAAACACAGCCAGCAATCCCACGGTATAGGCCAGCGCAAAACCACCCGTCGCCACCGCCCACGAGAGCCCGTCGGGTGAGCCGAGCCCACGGGCGAGGGCCCAGAGCGACGCCCCGTAGCCCAGCCACCCCGCGACCGAGAAGGCGCCGGCCCCGACCAGCGCGGGAAGCGGCAAGGGGCGCAACCCGTCGATCCGGGGAATCCGGCGACTCACCGCCGCGATCACCGCCGGGGAGGTGAAGGCCAGCAGCACGGTTGCCGCGATGATGGCGACGGCGGCGACCCGCCACCCCGTACCGGACGCCGGCAACGTCATCCCTGCCACCCCGATCGCGGTCGCCAGGCCGAGGGCCTGGACCACCACCGCGGCGGCGGACGCCGCCCAGGCGGGAACCCCCTTCCGGGTGGCGAGGACGATCATCCCCGCAATGCTCCACACCTTGCCCGGGAGGTACCGCCCCAGATTCGCGAGGAACCAGATCTCGGCAAGGTCCCTGCCCCCGAGCCGCTGGCCCCACCCCGCCAGGGTAAGCCGCCAGGACTGGATCAGGAGCCCGAAGGTCGCGATGGCGAGCCCCCCCGCCAGCGCCACCCAGCCTGGGGCGATGGTGATCTGCAACCCGGCCGACCGGAAGCTCGACCACTGCGCGGCCAGCGTCCCTCCCACGAACCAGACCAGCAGGACCACCAGGAGCACCTGCCCCGTCCAGCGCCACCACTTCACGTGCGCACGAATCGGTAGACGATCGAGCGCGCCAGGAGGGACACCATCGGGATCGGAGGGTGCAGGTACGTGCCGGCCGTCGCCTCCAGGCGGAAGCCGTTCATCCCGGCCAGTGCGGTCATCGCCTGGCGGGTCCAGCTGTAGATGTGGCCCTGCCGATCCGGGATCCGGAACAGGTTCCAGACCAGTTCCTTCAGGTGGTAGGGGTTGGGCACCGACAGGACCAGGACCCCGTCGGTCCGCAGGACCCGCCGGATCTCGGCCAGGGCGGCGAACGGGTTGGGGACGTGTTCGAGCACCTCGATGCAGAACACGAAGTCGAAGCTGGCGTCGGGAAACGGGAGGCCGAGCGAAACGTCGCGGATGACGACCCGGTCGGAGGCGAACTCCGGGGCGATGTCCAGCCCCTGGTAGCGGGTGGAGGCGGGGAGCCAGTCGCTCAGCCCGCCATCCCGGGCGCCGATGTCGAGCACGGCGCACGACTCGCCCACGCGTGCCAGCCGGCTCGCGGCCCGGAAGCGCATCCGTTCCTCGCCCGAGTGCCGCCAGCGCGCCCGCTCGCGGTAGTAGTCGGTGAGGCTGTCGGTACCGGGAGTGATTCGTGTGGTCATGGCTCCGCGGGGCGGCGAGTCGACGTGCGATGAACCCTGAAAAATCGCCGCTCAGGGCCGGGATGGCAAGGAAATCAGCGGTGGGCCTCAACGGCCCTGCGATACCAGCCGATGGCCCGCGTTGCCACCGCGGCCGGAGCAAGTTGCGCCCGCAGCGCCGAGCCGGCGGCCCGCGCGCCGCTCCTCGCCTCCGGATCGTCGAGCAGGCTCGTCATGGCATCGGCAAGCCCGGCTGCGGTTGGCTGTGCGACCCGGGCTCCCGGGCTGGCTCCGGCGACCTCCACCAAGCCCCCCCCATCCTGGCAGACCACCACCGGCACCCCGGCGATCAAGGCCTCCGCGGCCGCCAGGCCGTACCCCTCCGCCTGGGCCGGCAGGACGAAGAGGTCGGCGGTCGCGAGGATCGCCGCCACCTCCGGCGCGGCCAGCCGGCCGGTGAACCGCACCAGCGCCTCCAGTTCGAGCTTTGCCACCTGTTCCTGGAGCCGGGCGATCTCGGGTCCTGCCCCGACGATGGTGACCGGGACTTCCCGGCCCCGCTGCCGCAGGTCGGCGGCGGCCTCGATGAGGAGGTGGATGCGCTTCTGCGCGGTCAGCCGTGCGACCGTCACCACGCCCCCTCCTCCCACGCTGGTGGCAAGGCCGGTGGCCTCGAGCGGCAGGCCCTGCACCGCGTCGGGGGCGACCCGCACCCCGGTGGTTCGCTCTACCTGGCGGGCCAGCGCGGCAGACACGGTGCTGACCAGGTCGGCGCGTCGGAGTACCCGGGTACCGAGCCGCCGCGCCCAGGGCGAGCGGTCCAGGAGCCTGCCATCCGTGCCGTGGAGGGTGACGACGAGCGGCAACTCCGGCGGGGCGGCAAGCCCGGCGGGAAACCACCAGTGGGCGTGCACCACCACTGGGCCGCTCCCACCCTCTGCCTCGACCCTGGCCCCCTTCCGGAGCGCCCGGACCATGCCACCCATCGCCGCGAGGGCGCGGGGGTCCCGCAGGGCCGCCTCCATCCGCCCGGTGTACGCCAGGTTCTCCCAGGCGGCCGGGGCATAGCGGACCCGGCGGACCGGGATGTCGTCGACCCGGTCCTCCCCGCCCTGTCCCGCATCCGAAGGGGCGACCACGCGAACATCGGCTCCCGCCGCCCGAAGGGCACGCGCCAGGGGGTGCAGGAATCCGCCCGGGAGGTCGCCCGGGTGCCTGGGATAGTTGTGGGTCAGGAAGATGACCCGCACCGGTTCAGTCCCGGCCGGGGGGAGTCAGGCGCTGCAGCTGGCGGCCGAGCTCGGACTGTTCCTCGCGCATCCCGGCGATGAGCTCGCCGACGAAGCCGAAGCCGAAGAGCAGGGTGCCGGTGATGACCATCATCTCGATCAGGTTGAGCAACGGGCGGAACCCGATGCCGAAGCCGAAGCGGATGACCAGTGCGGCCACGCCGGCCAGGAACCCGATGGCGAAGAGGATGGCGCCCGAGATGCCGAAGAAGAGCATCGGCTTGCGACCGAAGCGGAGCAGGAACCAGACCGACAGCAGGTCCAGCACCCCGACGGGGATCCGGCGCCAGTTGAACTTCGACACCCCCGCGGTCCGGGGATGCAGCGCCACCGGCACCGAGGCGAGGCGGAATCCATCGGCGGCAGCGATCACCACCATGTAGCGGTGCCAGTCGGGCCGCAGCCGGGTACCGGCCAGCACCTCGCGGCGCCAGGCCTTCACGGAATTGAGGTCCTCGACCCGGACACCGAAGAGCCAGCGGCAGAGCCGGTTGTAGATGCCCGAGACGAACGCCTTTTCGTACTTCCCCTGCTTGCTGCCGGTCACCAGGTCGGCGCGACCGGTGCGGATCGGCTCGACAAGCCGGGGAATGTCCTCGGGACGGTACTGGAGGTCGGCCGGGTAGAAGACGCACACGTCCCCGGTGGCGACCTCGGCGGCGCTGCGCAGCGCATCAGCAATGCCGCGCTGGCGCCGATGCGTGACGACGCGCAGGAACGGGTACTGCGCTTGGAGGGTGGCGAGCAGCGGCCCGGTGCCATCGGTGGAACCATCGTCCACGACGATGACCTCGAATGGCATCCCGGCGGGCATCAGCGCCTGGGCGCACTGGGCCAGGAAGGCGGGCAGGTTCTCCGCCTCGTCCTTGGCGGGAACGAGGACGCTGAGGCGCAGGGGCGGGGCGCTGCTCATACGCGCTTGCGCATCCGGGCGGGGAGTATCCCGAGCTGGTCGCGGTACTTGGCCACCGTGCGGCGGGCGATCTGGATCCCCTGCTCCTGGAACAGGTGCACGATCTGCTGGTCGGTGAGCGGCTTCCCGGTGTCCTCCTCGGCCACCATCTTCTGGAGCTTGGCCCGGATCGAGCGGGCGCTGGCATCCTCCCCCGAGGCGGTGCTCAGGGCGCTGCTGAAGAAGAACTTGAGGGGCAGCACTCCGCGGGGCGTCTGGACGTACTTCTCGTTGGTCACCCGGCTGACGGTGGACTCGTGCATGCTGATCACCTCGGCCACCTCGCGGAGGGTGAGCGGCTTGAGGTGCTCGATCCCCTTCTCGAAGAACGCCCGCTGCCGGTCGACGATGAAGTTCATCACCTTGAGCATGGTCTGGCGGCGCTGCTCGATCGCCTGGATCATCCAGTTGGCGCTGTTCATCTTGGTGGCGATGAACTCGCGGTGCTCGGTCGTGAGGTTCTTGCGGTCCCGGGCCAGGTCCTGGTAGGACCGGCTGAGGCGCAGGCGGGGTACACCGGTGTCGTTGAGGAAGACATGGTACGCCCCGTCCACCTTGTCCACGATCAGGTCCGGGATGACGTAGCCATCACCGCGGGTCGAGTGGGTCAGGCCCGGCTTCGGGTCGAAGCGGGCCAGGGTGTCGGCCGCCCCCTGGGCCTCGGCGGGTTCGACCCCGAAGCGCCGTCCCAGGTCGTTCCAGCGGTGGGCCACGAGATCGGCGAACGCCTCGCTCACCATCCGCCAGACCAGGCTGCCTTCCTCGCCGGCCGCCCGCATCTGGAGGAGCAGGCACTCGGGCAGGTCGCGGGCGCCCACCCCGGCGGGATCGAGTCCCTGGATGATCCGCAGGACCTCCTCCCCTTCGGCCAGCGTGAAGTACGGGAGCCCCTCGGGAAGCGGCGGACTCGCTGGTGGCTCGGCCACGTCACTGGGCTCGGTTGGGCCCGCCTCGGTGCCGATCATGATCGTGTCGGCGGAGACTTCCCCGATCATTGCCACGCCCGGATCGTCGTCGTCCTCCTCATCCGGCTCGGCATCGGCGCGTCCCGGGGCGCGCGAGGCCAGGAACTGGTTGGCCGACTCGACCACCTCGGCGAGCGGGCTGCCGAGGTACCCCTCCTCGGTCAGGTGCCCCAGCAACTCCTCGGCGAGCAGCTGGAGGCGCGGGGTCAGGGTCAGGAACGAGAGCTGCTCCCGGAGGTGGTCGCCCAGGTCCTTGGTCTCGACACAGACCGGCTCGAGGTATTCCTGCTCCTCGTACTGCTGCTTGGCGCCACCCACGTCGAAGCCGTTCAGGAGAATCTCCTCCCAGTCGATCTCCTCCTCCTTCTCGGCCTTCTCCTTCTCCTGCTCCTGGGTCACCTCGGGCGTGACCTCCTCCTCGTCCTCCGGTTCCACCAGTTCCAGGAAGGGATTCAGGAGCAGCTCCTGCTTGAGGTGCTGCTGGAGGTCCATCATCGGCATGTAGAGCATGTCCATGGCTTGGTAAAGCCGTGGATTGATGCGCAGCTCCTGCCGAAGGCCGACCTGCTGTGACAGTCCGGTTCTCACCGCCCCACCTCCATCCGAGAACGCAGGCGCGCCGTGAGGGTGGGCCCGAGGTAGAGCTCCGCGACCCGCTCGTTGAACACCAGCTCCCGCACGCTGCCGGAGGCCTGGACCCGGCCCTCGTACATGATATACGCCCTGTCCACGATTTCGAGGGTCTGCTCCACGTTGTGGTCCGTGATCAACACGCCGATCCCGCGGTCCCGCAGGCTGGCCACGATGGTCTGGATGTCGTGCACCGCAATCGGGTCGACGCCCGCGAACGGCTCGTCGAGCAGCATGAACCGGGGCCCGGTGACCAGGGCCCGGGTGATCTCCAGCCGGCGACGCTCTCCCCCCGAGAGGGAATAGGCCTTGTGCTTGCGGAGGTGCTCGATGCCCAGCTCGTGCAGCAGTTCCTCGAGCCGGGCGCGGCGCTCCGCCCGCGGGAGGCCGAGGGTCTCCAGCACCGCCAGGACATTCTGTTCCACCGTGAGGCGGCGGAAGACCGAGGGCTCCTGGGCCAGGTAGCCGATCCCGGCGCGGGCCCGGCGGAACATCGGGGCCCGGGTCAGGTTGCGCCCGTCGAGGGTGATCCGCCCGGCGTCGGGGTTCACCATGCCGGTGATCAGGTAGAAGGTCGTCGTCTTGCCGGCCCCATTGGGTCCGAGCAGGCCGACGATCTCGCCCTGCCGGACCTCGAGGCTCACGTCATCCACCACGGCACGGCGCCCGAAGCTCTTGACCAGGCCGGAGGCCTCGAGGACGCTTGCCGGCGCGGGGGTCGGCTGGGGGGCCGTCATTGGGGGGGCCTCACGAGTGGGCGGGCCCGTGCGGCCGCGCTGGTATCGGCCACGATCGCGGTGGGCTGGAGATGGATGCCATCGACATCCCCCGTGGACCGGACCGCATCGACGGTGCTCTGGCCCTGGGCGTCCCGCTTCATGGTGATCAGGATGTGGGTCGCCCGGGTGTAGACGATGGCCAGCCGCCCGCCGTCATTCGGCGGGGGCTGCGCCATCCGGTAGAGCGCGAGCGCGTTGCCGCGCGCCTCCAGGCTGTCGAGTTCGGTTCGGGGTGCGCCGGTCGAGTCCTCCACCGTCAGGAAGGAGACCGTCACGGTGTCGCCCGCGACGAAGTCGCGCTCGCCGCTGACCGAGTCGGGGGTGGCCCCCATCCAGCCCTCCCCGAACGCGCGGGCCTGCCGCAGGCGCTGGTTCGGGGTGTCGAAGGCGACCGAATCACCCGTCACCTCGAACCCCTCGCCGGAGAGGGCACGGGGCCGCAGGCTGTCGCCCCACGCCACGACCTGTTCCACCTGGCGGGCCAGCACATCAATGCCGATCGTGTCGGCAATGAGGTCGAGGTCGGTGGTGAGGAGGTGGCCCTCCCCCTGCGCCAGGACATGGCGGACCTCGCGCCGCTCCAGGGTCAGGTCGATCCTCCGCCCGGTGAGGTCGAAGCTGTCCGCGGCGGTCCGGCGGATCGAGGCCTGGCCGAGCAGGGTGCCCCGACTGCCGGCGCCGGTGTCGAGGAAGAGGGAGTCTCCCCGTGCGGCGAGGTCGGTGCGGTCAATGGTGACCCTCTCGCCGGCGTAGATCTGGGTCTCCCCGCGCACCCGCACCCGTTCCGCGACGATGACGTAGGGGTCATCCACCTGCTGGAGGGAATCGCGAACCGGGATCGTAATCGTCGGCCGAATGTCGGCAAACATCTCGCTGGTATCGCGGACCCCGGGCACCGGACGGAGGTAATCGAGCGTCGGGCCCCGCAGGACGGACCCGTTGGTCCGGTTGGTGAGGACCACGTTGCCCCGGGCTTCCCAGCGGTCGGTGTCGCGGAAGTAGGTGCCGAAGTCCGCGGTCATCTCCACGGTCGAATCGCGATAGCGCACCTTGCCGATGAACTGCACCACCTGCCCCTGGTAGGAGGCGAGGCTGTCGCTCCACATGCGCACTTCCTGCCCCACGCACCGCATCCGGACATTGCCGCCGGCATAGTAGTTCTGCACGCCCGGGCTGGGCTGGAACCCGACCCCCTGCCGGTCGACGTTGAGCACCTGCAGGAGGCAGCGACCGCTGGCCTGCCCCGCCAACGGGAGCGGCGCCAGGAGGAGCGCCAGCAACGCCAGTCCGGGCGTCCTCATCGGTCCGGTCCCGGGGGGCCCTGGCCCGGCAGGAGGATGCCCCCGGTGCGCTGGCGACCCCGCGGCTGGTCCACCCGCGGCGCCTTGAACTCCGGGTCCGACACGAAGCTGTTCCCCTGGAGGTACTGGTCGGGCGATTCGTAGGTGAAGGTGGTGTCGGACCGGATCAGGTTGGCGACCTTGTCATAGAAGAGCCGGGGCGACGCGAGGCGTTCGCCGCGGGCACCGACGAGCAGGACATTGCCCCGGGCGTCCAGCGACTCGGTCTGCAGCCGATAGGTGCCACCCATGGCCGTCAGCACGGAGGTCTGCACCCCACCCCGATCATAGAAGGTGACCCGCAAGTTGCCGAGTTCCATGCGCTGGGCATCCTGGAAGGTCCAGGCGGTGTCGGCCACAATCACCGCACGGCGCACCCCGTTGTCGAAGATCCCCTTCTCCATCCCCAGCATCATCATGTCGGCGCTGTCGGCGAGCTGCTCGGTCGCGAGCGGCGTTACCCCCTTCTCCACGCAGGCGGCGGCCACCCCCGCCAGCAGCAGCACCCCCACCGTCGCCGCCCTCATACCGCGCCGGCCCGGAGCAGGTCATGGAGGTGCACGACGCCCACCAGTTGGCCGGCCTCGTCGAGCACGGGCATCGCCATGATCCCCTCGCGCTCCATCCGCCCGAGCGTGGCGCTGGCCAGCTCGGTGGCCTCGGCCAGCCGCGGTGTCACGGTCATCAGGCCGGCGACCGGCAGCCCCAGGAACTCCGGCTCCCGCTCCGCCACCCGGCTCAGGTCGCCGGCGGTGAGCACCCCCAGGACGCTCCCGGCCTCGGCGATGATTGCCAGTCCCCGCTCCTCGGCGAGGGCTACCACCGCGTCGCGCATCTGCGCGGTCGGCGCGAGGAGTCCGCGGGCCGGCACCATCACGTCCCGCACCCGCAGGAGGAGGCGTCGCCCCAGGCGGCCACCCGGATGCAGGGCGGCGAAGTCCTCCGGCCGGAACCCCTTTTCCTGGAGCACCGTCACCGCCAGGGCATCGCCCAGGGCCAGGGCCACCGTCGTGCTGGTCGTTGGCGCGAGGTCATGGGGACAGGCCTCCTCGGCGACGCCGGCGTCGAGCACCACGCGGGCGCTGCGCGCGAGGGTGGAGTCCAGCGCCCCCGTTACCGCGATCATCGGCACTTCCAGGCGCTGCAGCTCGGCCACCAAGCCCACCAGTTCATCGGTTTCCCCGCTCTTGCTCAGGAGGATCGCCACGTCGTCGCGCCCCACGATGCCGAGATCGCCGTGCTGGCTGTCCACGGGGTGGAGATAGCTCGCCGGCGTACCGGTGCTGGTCAGGGTCGCCGCGATCTTCCGCGCGATCAGCCCGGACTTGCCAAGACCGGAGACGATCACCCGGCCCCGGCAGGCGGTCAGCAATTCCACCGCACCGGCGAAGCCGGGCCCCAAGGCCAGGCCGGCCCGGGCCACGGCCTCCGCCTCGAGCGCCATGATCCGGCGGCCGGACGCCAGCAACGTCTCGGTGCTCATGCCGCGTCATCCCGGTCGTCGAGGTAGCGCGCCAGTGCGGTGTCATACTCGCCCCGGGCGCGCAGCAGCGTCTCCACGACTTCGCGCACCGCGCCGTGGCCCCCGGCTGCCTCCGTCACCCAATGGGCGACGGCCTTGACCTCGGCGGTGGCGTTGGCGACAGCAACGGCCCACCCTACCCGCTTCAGGACGGCCAGGTCGGCCAGGTCATCACCGACGAACCCCACCTCCTCCCAGGTGAGCCCCCGATCGGCGAGGAGTCCGGTGAGGACCGGGAGCTTTCGACCCCGCGGATCCTGGATGCAGGTGGGGATGCGCAGTTCCTCGGCCCGGAGCACCGTGGCCTCGGAGGGGCGCGCGCTCAGCCAGGCCACCTCCACCCCGGTGCCGCGCAGCAGGGCGAGACCCAGCCCGTCCTGGATGTCGAACCGCTTGAACTCCACCCGCCGCCCGTCGACGACGCCCAGGTAGATCCCGTTATCGGTCAGGACCCCGTCGACATCAAGCACCAGGAGGCGGATCCGCGCCGCGCGCGCGAGATCAGGCATGGGCGTGGGCCCGGGCGGCATGCCACAGGTCGAGGGCGGGGCGCACCAGCTCCTCGAGGTCACCCAGGGGCCATTGCGTGGCGGCGTCGCTCGCGGCCCGCGCGGGATCGGGATGGGTCTCCAGGAAGAAGCCATCGGCACCGGCCACGGCAGCCGCGCGGAGGAGGGCCGGGATGTGCTCGCGGGTTCCTCCGCTGATGCCGCCCTGTCCCTGTCCCGGCTGCTGGACGGAATGGGTGGCGTCGAAGATGACCGGGGCGTCCGTGGCCTGCCGCATCCGCGCCAGGTTCCGGAAGTCCACGACCAGGTCGCCATAGCCGAAGAAGCTGCCGCGCTCGGTCACCGCGAGGTCGGCCGATCCCCCCGATCGCACCTTTTCGACCGCACCCGCCATCGCCTCGGGCGCCAGCCACTGGCCCTTCTTGATGTTCACCGGCTTGCCCGTGGCGCCCGCCGCGACCAGCAGGTCGGTCTGCCGACAGAGGAAGGCCGGAATCTGGAGGGCATCGACCACCTGCCCCACCGCCTCCGCCTGGGCGCCTTCATGCAGGTCGGTGAGGACGGGAAGGCCACTGGCAGCCCCCACCTGCTCGAGCGCGCGCAGCCCCTCCTCGAGGCCCGGGCCACGCATGCCGGCGAGGCGGGCGCGATTGGCCTTGTCGAAGCTTGCCTTGAAGCAGACCGGCACCGCCAGCCGGCGGGAGAGCTCCGCCAGCGCCTCGGCCACCCGGGGAAGCAGGTCCCCCGACTCGATCACGCACGGCCCGGCCACGAGGAACGGCCCGGCGTGGCGGAAGGTCCACCGGGTCACCGGGTGGCCCGGACCGCTCGGTTCGCGTCCGTCCCCGGCGCCGCTGTCCCCCGGGCCCGGGCCACGATCCGCGCCGCCCCAATGAATCCCGCGAAGAGCGGGTGCGGGCGGGTCGGGCGGGACTTGAGCTCCGGGTGATACTGGCAACCAAGGAACCACGGATGGTCGGGCAACTCGATCACCTCGACCAGGCTGCCATCCGGCGAGTGGGCCGAGAGCCGCAGCCCGTGCTCCTCGAGCACCTCCCGGTAGGCATTGCTCACCTCCCAGCGGTGCCGGTGCCGCTCACTGATCTCGGTGGTGCCATAGCAGCGCGCCACCAGCGAGCCCTCCTGCAGGCGGGCCGCGTAGGCACCGAGGCGCATCGTGCCGCCCATGTCGGTGACATCCCGCTGGGACTGCATCAGGGCGATGACCGGCCGCTCGCAGTCCGGCTCGAACTCGGTGCTGTTGGTGTCGGGCATCCGGCAGGCGTTGCGCGCGAACTCGATCACCGCCATCTGGAGCCCGAGGCAGATGCCGAAGAACGGCAGCTGGTGCTCCCGGGCCCACCGCACCGCCTCGATCATCCCGTCGATGCCGCGCACCCCGAACCCGCCCGGCACGAGCAGGCCATCGACCCCGGAGAGGATCTCCCCCGCGGCGGCCTGGTCGGTGAACCGGTCGCTGGACAGCCATTCGATGTCCACGCCGACGTCGTTGGGGATGCCCCCGTGCAGCAGCGCCTCCTGGACCGACTTGTAGGCGTCGTGCAGGTCGGTGTACTTCCCCACCACCGCGATCCGCACCCGCTCTGCGGGCTCCAGGATCTTCCGCGTCATGGCGGTCCAGTCCGCGAGGTCGGGCTCCGGGGTCTCGAGGTGGAGCCGCTTGCAGACCTCGCGGTCGATCCCCTGCTCGTGGAAGCGCAGCGGGATCTCGTAGATCGACCGCACGTCCGGACTCTCGATGACACACCCGAAATCGACGTTGCAGAAGAGCGCGATCTTGCGCTTGATGTCCGAGCCAAGGGGGCGCTCGCTCCGGCACACCAGGATGTCGGGCTGGATCCCGATCTGCATCAGGTCGCGCACGGAATGCTGGGTGGGCTTGGTCTTCAGCTCGCCGGCGGCCGCGATCCAGGGCACCAGGGTCAGGTGGATGAAGAGGGTGTTCTCCTTGCCCACCTCCTGGCGGAACTGGCGGATGGCCTCGAGGAACGGGAGCGACTCGATGTCGCCCACGGTGCCGCCGATCTCGGTGATCACCACGTCGTGCGAGGGCGCGGTGCGCCGTATGGCCTGCTTGATTTCGTCGGTGATGTGGGGGATGACCTGGACGGTGGACCCCAGGTACTCGCCGCGCCGCTCCTTGTTGATGACCGTCTGGTAGATCCGCCCCGTGGTGATGTTGTTCTGCTGGGAGAGCGACCGGTCGATGAACCGCTCGTAGTGCCCCAGGTCCAGGTCGGTCTCGGCCCCATCGTCGGTGACGAACACCTCGCCGTGCTGGAACGGGGACATCGTTCCCGGATCGACGTTGATGTAGGGATCGAACTTCTGCATGGTCACGCTGAGTCCGCGCTGGACCAGCAAGCGGCCCACCGAGGCGGCCGCAATCCCCTTCCCGAGGGAGGAGACCACCCCACCAGTGACGAAGATGAACTTGGTGGTGCGATTCGGGGTGGTCATGCCGGATCCTCCAGGGTGGCGTGCCAGTGGGCTTCCGCCCGCATCAGGTCATCCGGCGTGTCCACGCCGGGCAGGGTGGCCGAGCCGAGCCGGGCCACGCCGATGGTCAGCCCCAGTTGCAGCGCCCGCAATTGCTCCAGGCGCTCCACCACCTCGAGGTCGGACGGCGGCGCCGACACCCAGCGTTGCAGGGCGTCGCGTCGGCAGGCATAGATCCCCAGGTGCTGCCAGTACCCGGCGCCGGCAGCGGGTTCTCCGTCGCGGTGGTACGGAATCACCGCCCGCGAGAAGTAGAGGGCGCGCCCCCGCTGGTCCAGCACCACCTTCACGCGGTCCGGATCGTGGGCGTGGGCGGCCGCCAGCGGCGAGGCCGCCGTGCCGATCGCGTCGCCCTGTCCAAGGCGGGCCAGCGCGCCCGCCAGCGCCGCCTCGGGCAGGAACGGTTCATCCCCCTGGATGTTGACCACGGTGTCGAACTGGAGATACCCCGGCATGGCGGCCACCTCTGCAACCCGGTCGGTCCCGCTGAGGTGGTGCGGCGCCGTCAGCTCCACCCGGAAGCCCGCCTGCCGGACCACGCCCGCCACCTCTTCCGCATCGGTCGCCACGACCAGTTCATCCAGCAGGCCGAACTCCCGGATACGGGCAGCCACGCGGACGACGAGGGGCACGCCGGCCAGTGGTTGCAGCGGTTTCCGATGGAGGCGGGTGGAAGCCAGGCGCGCCGGGACGACGCCAAGTACAGGCATCACCCAAGCTAACAAGGCGGCACGCCCCTGTCAAAAGTCGTGCCGCGCAGAATGTGGTCGCAGTGCGACCACCTAAGTCCTTTGGGCTAGGGAGCTTACCCTACTGTGGCGGGACGCGGGCCGCCGCTTGCCTGCGGAGCGAGTCGGCCAGCGCGCGGGTCCGTTCCTCGATCGAGTCTGCCATCCGGCGCATCTCGGCCGCCAGGGAATCGGCGTTGACCATCGTGGTGGTCACCTGGCTGGAATCGGCCCCCCTGCCCCGGAACTCGGCTACCACTCGATTCGGGAGGTAGAGCGGCACGGTCATCCGGGAACTCGACCCCTCGGCGAACACAACCTCCACCTTGCCGAACTGGGTCATGGCCGAATCGGCCGGGCCGCAAAGGAAGGTGGTCGAGGACGAAAGCTGGGTGGGGTTGTCCACGCTGAGCACGCAACCGGAGGCCAACTGCTCGTAGGCCGGGAGTTCGCTGACCTCCACCCGGATCTCGAAGCCCGTCACCGACTCCGGCGCGGTGCGCAGGATCCGCAGCCGCTTCACGGAGCCCACCTTCTGCCCATCGAGATTGAACGGGGTGAACGCCAACGGAATCGTGATCGGCTCCGCCGTCTCGACGACCCGGTGGGTCGTTTCGATCCCGGATTCCACCAGCCGGACAATGCCAATTCCAACCAGGGCGATCACCGCCGCCCCGAGGGCGATCTTCAGCCAGTATCCGCGCATGGCCAAGCCTTTCCGGTCCAGGGTCCGCCGGGCGTCCCGGCGTTACAGGATGTAACGTAAACAGGGGGGCCAAGGTTTCATATCCCCGACCACCGGCTCGGCGGCTACATTCCCGATTCCCCGTTCCCCGACCGCCATGCGACGACTCCTGGTTTCCCTCGCCCTGCTCGCTCCCTCCCCTGCCCCCGCCCAGGGGTCGCCACCCATTGAGGCCGAGCTGGAGGCGCTCTTCGCCCGAGCCGGGGGACGCTACGCCGTGGCGGCGGAGGACCTGCAAACCGGGGAACAGATCCTGGTCCGGCACCGTGAGCGATTCCATGCCGCCAGCACGATGAAGACCCCGGTCATGGTCGAGCTCTACCGGCAGGCCGAGGTGGGTGAGTTGCGCCTGGACGACCGCATCGAGGTCCGCAACTCCTTCCGGAGCATCGTCGATGGGTCGCCCTACAGCATGCAGCTGGGTGATGACTCGGACGACAGCGTGTACGGCCTGGTCGGGCGGTCGGTCTCGTACCGGCACCTGATTCACCAGATGATCACCCGGAGCAGCAACCTCGCCACCAACATCCTGATCGAGCAGGCCGACGCGCGGCGAGTCACCGCCACGATGCGCCGCCTGGGCATGGACAGCATCGAGGTCCTCCGGGGAGTGGAGGACGGCAAGGCGTTCGCCGCGGGACTCAACAACACCACGACCGCCCATGACCTCCTGGTCCTTTTCCGGCGGCTTGGGCGGGGCGAGGCGGTGTCCCGCCAGGCGGACGCCGAGATGCTCGACATCCTCTTTGCCCAGGAGTGGCGGGACAAGCTGCCGGCCCGGTTGCCGGCCGGCGTCCGGATCGCGCACAAGACGGGGAACATCACGGGGGTGGAACACGACGGCGGCCTCCTCGAGCTTCCGGATGGCCGCCGTTTCGTGATCGTGATCCTGAGCCGTGAGGTGCCCGACGCGGCGGCCGCCCGGGATGCGATCGCCCGGGCCGCGCGGCTGATCCATGACCATTTCGCGAGGGTGTCCCCGGTCCGGGAGTAATCCGCGCGACTGGGGCGGCGCCGAGGGCCGCCTCCCCCCCCTTGCCGGGGTACCGGGATTGGGCCCTGGTTCCCGGCCCCAATCACGGATCCTGGCGAGGAGCAGCCCCTTCGCGGGTGGCGAGCACCCTCACGGGTCAGGCGCGAGGATGGAACTGGCGGTGGACGCTGCGCAGGTAGTCGCGGTCGACGTGGGTGTAGATCTGGGTGGTTGACAGGTCGGCGTGTCCCAGCATCTCCTGCACGGCCCGGAGGTCGGCGCCTCCCTCGAGGAGATGGGTGGCGAACGAGTGTCGGAGGGTGTGCGGCGTGACCCGTCTCGTGAGACCCGCCGCGGTCGCCGCCTGCTTGACGATGCCCCACGCACCCACGCGGCTGAGTGGTCCGCCGCGGGCGTTGAGGAGGACGCGCCCGGACGTCTTGCCGTGATCGAGGTCGCGCCGCAGGCCGTTGAGGTAGACCCCCATCGTCCCCACCACCTTGCGCCCCACCGGCACCAGGCGCTCCTTGCCCCCCTTGCCCATCACGCGGACGAGGCCGTCCCCGAGGAGCAGGTCCACCAGGCGCAGCCCGCACAGCTCGGAGACCCGCAAGCCAGCCCCATACCCCAGCTCGAGGAGGGCGCGGTCGCGCCACGCCATCGGCTGGTCCAGGCCGGGTGCCTGGAGCAGCGCCTCGACCTCCGGCACCGAGAGCACCTCCGGAAGGGTACGCCACTTCTTGGGCGTCTCCAGGCGATCGCTGGGATCGCGTTCCAGGACTCCCTCACCCAGCAGGAACCGGCACCAGGTCCGGATGGCGGAGATCTGGCGGCGGATCGTCGACCCGGCCAGGCCGGTGTCCTTGAGCGAGTAGATGAAGTCGCGCAGGAAGGTGGGGTCCAGCGCCGCGGGCCGGGTGATCCCCCGGAGTTCGGCGTATCGGCAGAGCCGTTCCAGGTCCCGCCGGTAGCTGGCAACGGTGTGCGCGGAGTGGCCTGCTTCCAGGGCCAAGAAGTCGGCGAATGGCTCCAGGTGGAACGCCCGCGCCGTCGCGTCGGTCATGGCGCATCCGGCGGCGATGAATCCGAGAGTTCCTCGGGCGGAATCCCGAGCAACTCGGCGGCCCGCCTGAGCAGCCGCTCCTCGTGGCGCACGATCCGCCGGTCGGCATAGGCGACCTCGCGGAGGCGCTGGAACAGGCGCACGCGGGCCGGCCGCTCCCAGGCCGCCGCCACGCGGCTGGCATACTCGCTCGTGTCCCGGTTCGGCGACCCGCCCATGGTACCCACCGGGAGGTCCCACTGCTCACGGATCGCCTCCTCGATCTGCATCCGCTCCTCGAGTCCAAGGGCGTGGTCGGCGCGGGCGATCTCCACCAGCAGGCTGGCCACCGCGGCCACCCGGGGGTCCCGCCGGGCCCGGTCGGACGCCTCGGAGTCATGGTCCAGCGCCTCCTCGATCGCGCCCCACAGGCGGTCCTGGCGGCGGCGGTGAATGCGCCGCACCACGGCCACGACGATCGCCACCGCGAGGACCGCAGCCACCACTCCCAGGGTCCCGTTGATCCGGCCGAGCACCCGGACGATGGCGTCCCACTCACCGCCCAGTCGCATGCCGACCCAGACGAGAAAGCCGTACCAGATCCCGGCCGCGAGGACGATCGGGATGATCGCCTTGGCGGCGGGCAGTCGCACCAGCCCCGCAAACGGTGCCACGAAGGAGCGGAACCCGGGCAACAGCCGGGTGAAGAAGATCCCCGCCACCCCGAAGCGGAGGTATTCCTGCTCCATGGCCGCGATGGCACCGGGGGTGAGCAGGCGTCGCCCGATCCGCGTCGCCAGGAACACTGTGCCCCAGCGGCGGGTCACGAGGTAGAGGAGGATCGATCCGCCGGCGTTGGTCCCCCAGATCAGCAGCCAGACCGTGACCGGGTCGAGGGCGGTGCGGTGGGAGAGAAACCCGCCGAGCGCGGCGAACATGTCCGAGGGGACGGGGGGGGCGATGTTCTCGAGGAATCCGCCCAACCCCATGAGCAGGTAGATCCCCTCGACCGGCCAGCTGGCAATCCGCTGGAGCACGGCCTCGATCAGCGGGCCTCCACCGTGGCCACGGCGATGACGGCGATGCCCTCGCCCCGGCCGACGAATCCCATCCCCTCGTTCGTCTTGGCCTTGATGCTGACCTGCGCAGGGTCGATCCCGAGGGCGGCGGCCAGGCGCCCGGACATTGCGGCGTGGTGGGGGGCGAGCTTGGGGGCCTCGGCGAGCACGGTCAGGTCGGCCTGCAGGGGCTCGCAGCCATGGTCGCGCAGCAGGCGACCGGCGCGCTGGAGCAGGTCAATCGAGTCGGCGTCGCGCCACTGGGGGTCGCTGTCGGGAAAATGGCGGCCAATGTCCCCGAGGCCGGCGGCGCCCAGCAGGGCGTCGGTCAGGGCGTGGCAGACGGCGTCGGCGTCCGAGTGCCCGGCCAACCCGAGGGGATGCGGAATCGTCACCCCCCCGAGGATGAGCGGCCGACCGGCAACCAGGCGATGGGAATCGTACCCGATCCCGACCCGGATCATGCCGCGACCGGCTCGTCGATGTCGAGGAGCGAATAGTCCTGGCGCCGCCGCCGGGGGGTGAGCCCCGCATCCCGGATGGCCCGTTCCATTCCCTCAATGGTCGCGCGGTGGGTGGTGCCGGCGGCGGAGACGACGTTCTCCTCCATCATCAGGCTGCCAAAGTCGTTGGCGCCGAACCGGAGGGCCACCTGGCCGACCTTGAGGCCCATGGTGACCCAGGACGACTGCAGGTTGGGAATGTTCTCGCAGATGATGCGTCCCATGGCCAGGGTGCGCAGGTAGGTGACGGCGTCGGTCTTCTCCTGGGACGCCATCTCGGTGCCCTCGGGTTGCAGGGGCCAGCAGATGAAGGCGGTGAACCCCCCGGTCCGGGCCTGCAGGTCGCGGATCCGGATCAGGTGCTCGATCCGGTCGGCATCGGACTCACCGAGGCCGTACATCATCGTCACCGAGGTGCGCATTCCCTGCCGGTGCGCCTCCTCCTGCACGCCAAGCCACTCCTCGGTCTGGGCCTTCTTCTTGGCCACCCGCTCCCGGATGGCATCCACCAGGATCTCCCCACCCCCGCCCGGGATGCTGTCGAGGCCCGCCTCGCGCAGGGCGCGCACCACCTCGGCCACCGGCCACCCGAACCGCTCGCTGAAGAACACCACCTCCGAGGGCGAGAACCCATGGATGTGGATCGGGTGGTGTTGCTTGATGTACCGCATCAGGTCCAGGTACCACTCGAAGGGGATGTAGGGATTGTGCCCCCCCTGGAGCAGGATCTGGACGCCGCCGAGCGCCTTGCACTCGTCGATCTTCGCCCCGATCTCCGGGTAGCTCAGGACATACCCCTCGTCGTGCTTCGGCCGGCGGTAGAACGCGCAAAACTTGCAGTCGGCGACGCAGACATTGGTGTAGTTGATGTTGCGGTCGATGATGTAGCTGACCACCGGCTCGGGATGCAGCCGCCAGCGGGTGGCGTCGGCGAGTTCGCCCAGCTCCAGCAGGCTGGCGCCCTGGTAGAGGGCCAGGTACTCCCGGAACTCGGCGGATTGGCGATCGACAGCGTGGGTCATGGTCAGGCGGCGCTGAGGAAGGAGAGGGAGCCGTCGGGCACCAGCCCATCCTGGGCCAGTCGCCGGAAGAAATCGGTCAACCCGGCGAGGTGACGGTACGAGAGGGCGTAGTCCAGGTCGGCCAGGTAGGCCTGGCAGGTGTCCAGCGCGATCCCGGTCTGGTCCGCGGCCATCTGGGCCAGGAGGTCCAGGTGCGCCAGGCCCCACTCGCGCGAGCGGAGCAGCGTGGCGTGGATCCGCCGGACCGCCGCCGGGTTGGCATCCCGCCGTGCCGCCCAGACCGCAAAGACGAACGGCAGCCCAGTCCACTCCTTCCAGGCCGCGCCGAGGTCGATCACGTGGGGATACCGCCCGCTGGCTGCGAGGTGGAGGGCGGCATCGCCGATCACCAGGACGGCGTCGTGGGGCAGTCCCTCCAGGGCCCCCAGGTCCATCGCCTCGGCGCGCACCGTCGCCACCCTTGGAGTCACCTTCCAGCGGTGGCGGCAGAGCAGTTCCAGCAGGAGCACCGAGGTGCGGCTCGAGGCGGTCAGGAGCAACGGCGCGTCATCGAGTTCCCCGACCGGCACGCGGCTGAAGAGCAGCACCGAGTGCACCGGGCCGTCACAGCTGATGGCCAGGTCCGGGAGCAAGTGGTAGGCCGAGGCGTTGCGGGCGTATTCCACCGCCGAAACGACGCTGACCTGCAGTTCCCCGGCGGCAAGGAGGTCGTTCAACTCGGCGGCGGTCCCGGTGATCAACTCGGCCTCGACCGAGGTGACGCCGCGGTCGATCGCCCCGTAAACCGGGAGGCAGTTGACGTAGGGGATCCGGCCGAGCCTCATGCGGCGTGCACCGTGGGCACGGCGCTCCCGACCCCGGGGGCCGCGGGATCCAGGTCCTCGAAGCGGTCCCGCACCACCTCGTACAGGCTGTTCCGTTCCACCGGGTGACGCCCGGCGCCGCGGATCAGCTCCACGAGGCCGAGGTACGGCATGTGCATCTCGGTGGTGGCGCCCGCCTGGTGGTAGATCCGCTCGTAGACCACAGTCCCCTCGACGTCGTCGCAGCCGAAACTGAGGGCGACCTGCGACATGAACGGCGTGACCATCGGCCAGTGGGTCTTGATGTGCGGGATGTTGTCCAGGTAGAGCCGGCCAATGGCGATGTTCTTGAGGTCCTCGTAGCCCGTCGTGGCGGATCCCACCCGGCCGAGTTCCTCGCCGAGCTCGTTGTTCTCCGGATGGTACGCGAGCGGGATGTAGGTCAGGAATCCACCGGTGTCGTCCTGGAGCCCACGCAGGGCGTTGAGGTGCTCGATCCGGTCCTCGGCCGTCTCGACGTGGCCATACAGCATGGTGCAATTGGTCGGGATGCCAAGTTCATGGGCCACCCGGTGCACCTGCAGCCACTCGTCCCCGGTCAGCTTGCGCTCGGCGATGGTGGCGCGCACCGCGGTGCTGAAGACCTCGGCGCCCCCGCCGGGCAGGCTGGTCAGCCCGGCCTCCCGCATGGCCAGCAGCACCTCGCGGACGCTGCACTTCTCGATCCGGGCGAGGTGGGCGATCTCCACCGCCGTCAGGGCCTTGATGTGCACGTGGGGGTGCCGCTCCTTGAGCCCCCGGATCATGTCGGTGTAGTAGCTCAGCCGCAGCTTCGGGTGGAGTCCCCCGACGATGTGGAACTCGCTGGTGGGCATCCCCCGGGCCTGCTCGGCCTCGAGGTAGACCTCCTCGAGCGTCCGGGTGTAGTTGCCGTCCTCCCGGGGCATCCGCGCAAACGAGCAGAAGACACAGGTGTTCCGGAGGATGCAGACGTTGGTCGGGTTGAGGTGCTGGTTGGCCGAGAAGAACACCCGGAGGCCGTTGCGCTGCTGGTTGGCATGGTCGGCCATCCGGCCGATGCCCAGCAGGTCGGGGCTGGCATAGAGGGCCAGCGCGTCCTCCGGCGCCAGCCGCCGCCCGGCAAGCACCTTCTCTGCAACCGGGCGCAGGGCGGGATCGTGTAGCTTGGAGGGATGCAGTTCTGGCAAGGGCCATCTCCATCTGGCGTCGGTGCGTCGCGAACCCTGCAATCTAGCCCGGCCGCGGCACCGGAGGCCAGTCAGCGCGGGCGTCCGCCGGCACGCGCACGGAGCAGCTCGCGGACCCGGGTGGCCAGTTCGGACGGGGTAAACGGCTTGGGCAGGAAGCTCTGCCCTGCCCGGAGGAGCCCCTGCCAGGCAGCGTCATCGTCGGTGTAGCCCGAGACGATCAGCACCGCCGCCTCCGGGTGCCGCTGGCGGAACTCCCGGGCCAGGGCGTCCCCGCCCAGTTCCGGCATCACCAGGTCGGTCACCAGCAGGTCGAACGGCTGGGTGGCCTCCTGCGCCTGGCGGAGTGCCTCCGCACCATTGCTCGCCGAGGTGACCCGGTAGCCCGCCGCCGTCAGGGTCCGCTCGGCGAGCCGCCGCACCTGCGGTTCGTCCTCGGCCAGCAGGATGTTCCCAACCCCCTCCTCGGGCGCCGCGCCCTCCGCCCCCCCCTCGGTCTCCCCCTCCTCGGCGGCCTGCACGTGGGGGAGGCGGATCGTGAACGTGCTCCCCCGCCCCGGCGCGCTCTCCACCGTGATGCTGCCGCCGGACTGCTCCACGATCCCGTACACCGTGGCGAGGCCCAGCCCCGTCCCCTTGCCCTGCTCCTTGGTGGTGAAGAACGGCTCGAAGATCATGGCCTGGACCTCGGCGCTCATTCCCTCCCCCTCGTCGCGCACCGCCAGCACGACCTCGCCCTCCGCCCGGCGCGTGGTGACGAAGATCCGCCCCCCCGCCGGCATGGCATCCCGGGCATTGAGGGAAAGGTTGACCAGGACCTGCTCGAACTGGCCCGGGTCGAGGCTCACCGTCATCGGGGTATCCGGCAGGTCGAGGATCAGTTCCACCCGCTCGCCCAGCAGCCGCCGGAGCAACCGGGTCACCTCGTGGATCATCCGGTTGAGATCCGAGACGCGCGGCCGAACGACCTGCCGGCGTGCAAACGCCAGCAGCTGCTGAGTCAGCCGGGCTGCCCGGGTCGCCGCCTTCAGGATCTCGGCCGCATCGGCACGCCGCGGATCCTCCTGATCGAGGCTGGCGTTCAGCAGCTGGGCGTACCCCGAGATGGCCGTGATCACGTTGTTGAAGTCGTGTGCGATGCCCCCCGCCAGGCGTCCGACCGCCGCCAGCTTCTGGCCATGCGCCAGTCGTTCCTCAAGGTGCCTCTGGTCGGTCACATCCTGCATGAGGGACAGGACACACGCCACGCCGTCCAGGTCGAGGGTGCGACCGGAGTACAGGGCGTGCCGCACCTGGCCGCTCGGGGTCCGGAACTGGATCGGGAAGCTGCGGACCATCCCGGCAGTGATCACGGCATTGATCGCCTCGGTCCAGTCGCCGGAGGTGACCACCTGCATCAGCTCCGAAATGGTTCGGCCGACGACCCCGTCCCGGGATTGCCCCAGCAACGCGCCGACCCCGTCGTTCGCCTCCAGGATCACGCCATCCGAGGCACGGACGAGCAACGCCGCATCGGGACTGAGGGCAAAGAGGCGCTCGAACTTCTCCTCGCCCAGGCGACGACTGCGCTCCTCCTCCTCACGGCGGCGCGCCCGGGCCCGACCAGCCGCCAGCCCGGCACTCAGGCCCGTGAGGAGCGCCAGGAGCCCCAGCGCCAGCCGGGCAAGGAACAGGTCCTCGGCAATGGCGCCATCCCACCCGGCGATCGGGATGATCCCAAGCTGCCACTCCCCCTCGGCCAGTGTGATCGTGGCAAGGACGGGATCCGATTGGAACACCGCGGAATCGCCGGCGAAAACACCGGCTCCCGACGAGCGGAGCCCGAGCTTGAGCGTGGGGAGGCGGTCCGCACCGGCCTCGGAGAGGATGGGCGGGAGGTCGAGCACCACCGCCACGACCGCCAGCAGTTCCCCACCGGGGCCTCGGGCCGGCATGCGCGAGATCAGTCCCATCCCGCCCTGTACCAGCTCGGCAGGCCCCGAGAGCACGACCCCGCTTGCCTGCTCCGAGCGCCGGTAGTCCTCCCGGATGAAGCTGCGGGGGTCGTCCAGCAGGTTGTAGCCGATGGCCCGCTCATTGCCCGCGAGCGGATACGTCTGCCGGATGATCCCGTCCTGGACCCATTGGACCGTGCGAATGCCTGAAATG
Source organism: Gemmatimonadales bacterium (assembly GCA_048499805.1). Taxonomy (GTDB): domain Bacteria; phylum Gemmatimonadota; class Gemmatimonadetes; order Gemmatimonadales; family GWC2-71-9; genus JAWXBA01. Next base: position 88,558 of record JASNZF010000008.1, read on the forward strand.
CTGCCCTGCAGGCGGCTCGCGTAGGCCAGGAAGTCGGCCTCGAAGCCCGGTCGGTTGAAGTGGACCTCCACGAAGGCCCGCAGGCCGTTGAGCAGGGCCATCCGATGGTTGAGCGCGCCCGAGAGCGCGAGCCCCACCGCCATGCCGCTCGCGGAAACGTCGACCCGCACATCGTCGAGAAGTTCCCGCCGATACTGGCGTTCCAGGGGAATCGCAAGCAGGGTGGCGACCAGCATGGCAATCAGGGCCGGACGCCCCCCGCCAACGAATGCGGCCCACCCTGTCACCTGGACAGGATGGGCCGGGCGCACTCCGGTCGGGACGGGCGGCGTCATCCGCCGGGACTCACGGCCGGAATCGGGTCACCGCAAGGGTGGCATTGTGTCCGCCGAAGCCGAAGGCGTTGGACAGCGCAACATCCACCTGCCGCTCCCTCCGGACATTGGGGGCGCAATCCAGGTCGCATTCCGGGTCGGGGGTCACCTGGTTGATCGTGGGTGGGATCACCCCGGTGGTTGCGGCCTGCAGGGCCACCACGAACTCGAGCGCGCCGGCGGCGCCGAGCAGGTGCCCGGTCATCGACTTGGTGGACCCGAACACGAGCTTCCGGGCGTGGTCCCCGAAGACTGCCTTGACGGCATGGGTCTCGGCGATGTCGCCGAGGGGGGTCGACGTCCCGTGGGCATTGATGTAATCGACCCGACCGGGCTCAATGTTCCCATCGGCGAGGCAGAGGTGCATGGCCCGCTGCGCCCCCTCCCCTTCCGGTGCCGGGGCGCTCATGTGGTAGGCGTCGCCCGACAACCCGTAGCCGACGACCTCGCCCAGGATGGTCGCCCCCCGGCGCTCGGCGTGTTCCAGGCTCTCCAGCACGACCACCGCACCACCATCGCCGAGGACGAACCCATCACGGTCCCGGTCGAACGGCCGGCTGGCCGCGGCGGGGTCATCGTTGCGAGTGGACATCGCCTTCATGTTGGCGAACGCCGCCACCGTCAGGCCGGTGATCGCGGCCTCCGCGCCCCCGGTCACCATGGCGTCGGCGTCGCCGTCCCGGATCATCCGGTAACTCTCGCCGATGGCATGGGCGGAGGAGGCACAGGCCGAGACCGGGGCGAAGTTGGGTCCCCGCAGGCCGTACCGGATGGAGACGAGCCCGGCAGCCATGTTGGGGATGAACATGGGGACGAAGAACGGCGAGACCCGGTCGGGGCCCTTCTCCAGGAAGGCGCGGCAGTTGTCCTCGAAGGTCTGCATGCCCCCGATGCCGCTCCCGATCACGACGCCCACGCGATTGGGATCGGGAACCTGGGTGTCGAGGCCGGCCTGGACCACGGCCTGGTGCGCGGCCGCGATCGCATACTGCGCGAACAGGTCGAACCGGCGGGCTTCCTTCCGGTCAATGTACGGCGCGGGGTCGAACCCCCGGACCTCACAGGCGATCCGGACCTGGTGCCGCTCGGTGTCGAACTTGGTGATCGGCCCGGCGCCAGAGGTGCCGGCGAGCAGCGCGGCCCAGGCATCGGGGGCACTGAGGCCGACGGGCGTCACCATCCCGACGCCCGTCACCACCACCCGACGCCGCAGGCTACTTCCCAATCTTGTCATGCAGGTACTTCAGCGCATCCCCGACCGTCCGGAGCTTTTCGGCTTCCTCGTCGGGAATGTCGATGTCGAACTCCTTCTCGAATGCCATGACCAGCTCGACGGTGTCGAGGCTGTCGGCGCCGAGGTCCTCCATGAAGCTGGCCGTCTCGGTGAGCTTCTCGCGCTCGACGCCGAGTTCTTCGACAATGATGTCCTTGACCTTCTCCTCAATATCGCTCATACAGTCCTCAGGGAAGTGGGATGGTTGCCGTCAGGAGGTCATGCCGCCATCTACGACCAGCACCTGCCCGGTCACGTACCGCGCCCAGTCGGACGCGAGGTAGAGCACCGCGTGGGCCACGTCGTCGGGGTGCCCGAAACGACCCAGCGGAATCTGCTCAAATAACGCGGCGCTGGCCTCGGACGGCAAGGCACGCGTCATGTCGGTCTCGATGAACCCCGGGGCGATGCAGTTGGCCAGGATCCCGCGGCTGGCGTATTCCTTGGCCACTGACTTGGTGAACCCGATCAGCCCCGCCTTGCTGGCGGCGTAGTTGGACTGCCCCTTGTTTCCGGTCAGCCCCACCACGCTGGTGATGTTGATGATCCGGCCCCCGCGCCGCTTCATCATCCCCTTGAGGACCAGCCGGGTGGTCAGGAATGCGGCGGTCAGGTTGGCCTGGAGGACCGCGTTCCAGTCCTCCTCGGAGAGCCGCAGCAGCAGGTTGTCCCGGGTGATCCCCGCATTGTTCACCAGGATCCCGACGGGGCCATGGGCGGCCTCGGCGCTGGCGAGCGCTGCCTCGACTTGCGCGGCATCGCCGACGTCGCATCCGACCCCGAGCACCCGCTCCCCGATGCTGGCCGCCACCTCGGACGCCGCCCCGGCGTTCCGCCCCGCGATGGTGACGGCGGCGCCCGCCGCATGCAGCGCCCGAGCGATCGCGAGTCCGATCCCCCGGGTGCCCCCGGTCACGAATGCGGACTGGCCAGCGAGATCGATCCCGATCACTGGAGGAAGGCCTCCACCTCGGCCGCGGTCCCGAGCGTCAGGGTCTGCGGGCCGGGCAGGATGCGCTTGAGCAGTCCGCTCAGGACGCTCCCCGGACCGATCTCCAGCCAGGAGAGCTCCGGGGCGAGGTTGTCCGCCACGAGCATCGATTCCACCCACCGCACCGGGGCAGTGAGCTGCTCGGCCAGCAGTCGGGTGGCATCCGCCGGTCGCAGGACCACCTCCGCGCTGGCATTCGCGATCACCGGAAAGGCGGGGGCCAACAGGGTCACCTCGGAGAGGGCGGCGCGAAGCCCCGGCTCGGCCGGCGCCATCAGCGGCGAGTGGAAGGCGCCGCTCACCTTGAGGGGCAGCACCCGCTTGGCTCCCGCGGCCTTGCAGAGGATCCCGGCCTGCTCCACCGCGGCGGGATCCCCGGAGATGACCGTCTGGTCGGGCGCGTTGATGTTGGCGGCCACCGCACTGCCGTGGCCCCCGCTACTGGCGGCCGCGCACGCCGCCGCCACCTCGGCGGTCCCCAGTCCGAGCACCGCCGCCATCGCCCCCGGCCGGGCCATCCCGGCCTGGTGCATCAATTCCCCGCGACGCCGGACCAGCTGGGCCGCCTGGGTGGGGCCGAGGGATCCGGCCGCCACCCAGGCGCTGTACTCGCCGAGGCTGTGGCCCGCCGCCGCCGCGACCTCGGTGAGCCGCGGCCCGACGACGGCCAGGACCGCGGCCGAGTGGGCCAGGATCGCGGGCTGGGTGTTGTGGGTCAGGTTGAGCTCGTCCTCGGGCCCCTCCCACATCAGCCGGGAGAGCGGGGTCCCGAGCGCCTCGTCGATGGCCAGGAAGGTGTCCAGCGCCTCGGGGAACCGGTCGGCGAGGTCGCGGCCCATGCCGACGCGCTGGGCGCCCTGGCCGGGAAAGAGCAGGACCCTCACCACCGCAGCACCGTCGCGCCCCACGTGAAACCGGCGCCGAAGGTGACCAGCATGATCAGCATCCCGGGCTTGAGCCGCCCCTCCTCCACCGCCTGGGCCAGGGCCAGCGGAATCGACGCCGCCGAGGTGTTGCCGTAGCGGTCCACGTTCACCATGACCTTGGACATCGGCACCCCCGCGTGCTTGGCGGTGGCCTCGATGATCCGGATGTTGGCCTGGTGCGGGACGAGCAGGTCCAGCTCCTCCGCCGACACCCCGGCCCTCGCCAGCGCCTGGTCGCAGGCCCGGGCCATCGCCAGCACCGCCGACTTGAAGACCTCCCGGCCGGCCATGCGGATGAAGTGACTGCGCTCGTCGACGACCTTCTGGCTCACCGGGTCGTTCGATCCGCCCCCGGGAATGTAGAGCAGGTCGGCCAGGTTCCCGTCCGAGCCCAGCACGCTCGAGAGGACCCCGCGTCCGTCCGCGCCGGCCGGCTGGACCACCGCGGCCCCGGCCCCGTCGCCGAAGAGGATGGCGGTCGAACGGTCGGTGACATCGGTGATGGTGGAGAGCTTCTCCGCGCCCAGCGCCAACACGGTGCTGGCCTGGCCGCTGGCGATCAGGCTCTCGGCGATGGTCAGGGCATAGACGAATCCCGGGCAGGCCGCCACGATGTCGAACGCCAGGGCGTTGGTGGCGCCCAACCGGGCCTGGAGGTCGCAGGCGGTCGAGGGCAGCCGCCGGTCGGGACTGACGGTGCCCAGCACGATCGCGTCGACGGACTCGGGGGCCACCCCCGCCCCGGCCAGCGCCTGGCGCGAGGCGGTCTCGCAGAGGGAGGCCAGCGAGGTCTCGGGGCCGGCGATCCGCCGCTCGCGGATCCCGGTGCGCTCGACGATCCACTCGTCGGTCGTGTCGAGGGTGCGCTCGAAATCAGCGTTGGTGACGACACGGTCCGGCACGGCGATCCCGAGTCCGGTGACGCGTGCAATCGGGGGACGGCTCACGCAGGATCCGAGGTGGGATGCCCGGCGAACTCGGCGGCGATGTGCTGCGACAGCTGGCACTCCACCGACTGCACCGCGACCCGGATGGCGTTCTTGATGGCGTTGGCGTTCGAGGCCCCGTGGCAGATGATGCTGACCCCCTTCACCCCGAGGAGCGGCGACCCCCCGTACTGCGAGTAGTCGAGCATCCGGAACGCCGCCCGGATCTCCGGCCGCTCCCACATGTCGGGCGCGCCCTCCTGCGCCAGGTGCATCACGAGGTGGAGCACCGACTCGTAGAACTTGAGAACCACGTTGCCGGTGAAGCCGTCGCTGACGATGACGTCCACGCGCCCGAACCGGGAGTGGCCGGCCAGGATGTCCCGCCCCTCGACATTGCCGACGTAGTTGAGGGCGTGGGCGTTGGCCTTGAGGCGCTCGTGCGCGGCGCGCACCGTGGCGCCGCCCTTTTCGTCCTCCTCGCCGACATTGAGCAGCCCGACGGTCGGGTTCTCGCGCCGGAGGACATCGCGCATGTAGACGCTGCCGAGGGCGGCAAAGCCCTCGAGTTCGCGGGGGGAGCAGTCGACGTTGGCGCCGGCATCGAGGAGGAGGACCGGGCCGGCCGCCGTGGGAAGCAGCGCGCCCACCGTGGCGCGGTCCACCCCGTCGTGGAGCCCGAGCAGGACGGTGGAACCGGCCAGCATGGCGCCGGTGTTGCCGGCGGAGACGAACGCGTCGGAGGCGCCCTTGGCGACCCGGCCCAGGCCGACGACGATGCTGCTCTGCCGCTTCTGGCGGATGGCCTGGAGGGGCTTCTCGCTGGGGCCGATCACCTCCGCCGCCGGCACCACCTCCAGCCGGCTCCGGTCGGCTTCCGGATGGCGGGCGAGTTCGGCCTCGATCGCCTCCGGAATGCCGACGAGCTGCACGACGAAGCCCGGGGGCAGGTCGCGCAGCGCGTCCAGGGCACCCTGGATCTCAGTGGCGGGGGCGGCGTCGCCCCCCATCGCGTCGAGGCCGACGCGGATCACCTTCAGCTGTCCTCAACCTCGAGGCGCTTCTTCCCGCCATAGTACCCGCAGGCATCGCAGACGCGGTGCGGGAGGCGGGGGGCGCTGCAGCGCGGGCAGCCCTGGGGCGCCATGCCGGCGCCGGAGTGGTGGCCGCGGCGGAGCCGCTTGCGGGACTTCGAGGTGCGACGCTTGGGGACTGCCATGGGTTCCTCAGCTCGGTTCTGGGGCCGCGGCACAGCCGCAGGGCCCCGCATTCAGGTCTGCACCGCAGCGCGGGCAGAGCCCGGCGCAATCCTCGCGGCACAGCACAAAGGCCGGGGCAGCGAGCAGCAACTCCTCGCGCACGGCCGGGGCGACCGAAACGACGGTCACCGGCTCCTCCAGCAGGTACATCCCCGGATCATCGGCGGCGTCCGGATCCGGGGTGAACAGCGCCTCGACCGTACTGTCCACCGCCGTCACGACATCGGCCAGGCAACGCCGGCACTCCCCGCGGACCGGGGCCTGGATCCGCCCCCGCCAGGTGAAGGTCATCCGCTCGGGGGTCCCGTCCAGCACCCCGCTCACCGTCACCGGCCCCGCCAACTGCACCCCCACATCCTGCAGGACCGGGTGATCCACGGGCAGCACGTCGTCGGTCGCGACGGGCCCTCGGCGCAGCTCCCGCAGGTCCACTTGAAGCATAGCCCTTAAACCTACCAGTACGAGTAACTTAGGTCAAGCGACGCCACCGCCGAGCTGGGCCCGCTCGGCTTCCGGGAAGAAGAAGGCGATCTCTCGGGCCGCGTTCTCGTCGCTGTCGGACCCGTGGACCGCATTCCGCCCCTTCGACTCCGCGAAGAGCTTGCGTATGGTGCCGTCGGCCGCCTCGGCCGGATCGGTGGCGCCAATCAGGGTCCGGAACCCGGCCACCGCGTCGGCCCGCTCCAGGGCCATCGGCAGGCAGGGACCGGAAGTCATGAACTCCACCAGTTCCCCATAGAACGGCCGCTCGCGGTGCACCGCGTAGAACGCCTCGGCCTGGGCCCGGGTCAGCCGCACCAGCCGGGTGGCCCGCACGGTGAACCCGGCGGCCTCGATGTGGGCCACGATCTTGCCGAGGTTGCCCGCGGCCACACCATCCGGCTTGACGATGCCGAGCGTCTGCGTACCTGCCATGCGTCGTGCTCCGTGCAAAGGAATCAGGGGTCCGGGGTCAGGGCCGGCCGGTCGGCCGGGCTGGCTCCGGTTCAGGCGAGGGCCTTTCGCACCAGCTCCACCACGTCCACCGGCCGCTCCATGACCGCGATGCCGGCGGCCTTGAAGGCCGCGATCTTTTCCTCCGCGGTCCCGCTCGACCCGGAAATGATCGCCCCGGCGTGTCCCATTCGCCGGCCCGGCGGTGCGGTCCGCCCGGCGATGAACCCGACGACCGGCTTGCGCACGTGCTCCCGCACGAAGTCGGCTGCTTGCTGCTCGTCGGTGCCACCGATCTCGCCCATCATCACGATGGCGTCGGTGTCGGGATCGTCCTGGAACGCCTGCAGGCAGTCGATGAAGTTGGTCCCGATCACCGGGTCGCCGCCGATCCCGACGCAGGTGGACTGCCCGATCCCGTTCCGGGTCAGGTGGTTCACCACCTCGTAGGTCAGGGTGCCCGAGCGGGAGACCAGCCCGACCCGTCCCGGGGCGCAGATGGAGCCGGGAATGATCCCCACCTTGGCCGCGCCAGGCGAGATCGCCCCGGGGCAGTTCGGGCCGATCAGCCGGGCGCCGTGATCGCGCACGAACGGCATGACCCGGGTCATGTCCATCACCGGTACCCCCTCGGTGATGCAGACGACCAGCGCGATCCCGGCATCCACCGCCTCATAGATCGCCCCGGCCGCACCCGCGGGGGGCACATAGATGACGGAGGTGTTGGCCCCGGTCTCGCGGACCGCCTCGGCCACGGTGTTGAACACCGGCACGCTGCCCTCGAACTGCTGCCCGCCCTTGCCGGGGGTCACCCCCGCGACGACCCGGGTGCCGTACTCGATCATCTGCCGGCTGTGGAACGAGCCGTCGCGCCCGGTGATCCCCTGCACCACCAGCCGGGTGTCATTGCCGATGAAGATGCTCACGCCGCCTCCCCCACCAGTGCCACCACCCGTGACACCGCCGTGTCCATGTCATTGAGGGCGGTCATGCCGATCCCCTCGAGGATCGCGATCGCCTCCGTCTCGTTGGTGCCCGTCAGCCGGACCACGATCGGGACGGTGACGGGGAACTGCTCCAGGGCCGCCTTGATCCCGTTGGCGACATCGTCGGTGCGAGTGATCCCCCCGAAGATGTTGAACAGGATCGCCTTGACGCTGGGATCCGCGGTGATGATCCGCAGGGCATTGACGACCTTCTCGGGGTTGGAACTGCCGCCGATGTCGAGGAAGTTGGCCGGCTCGCCCCCGTAGTACTTGACCAGGTCCATGGTGGCCATGGCCAGCCCCGCCCCGTTCACCACGCAGCCGACGTTGCCGTCAAGCTTGATGAAGGTCAGGTCGGCCTTCCGGGCAAGAACCTCGCTGGGCTCCTCGGCGCTCTCGTCGCGCATCGCAGCCAGGTCCGGGTGCCGGTAGAGGGCATTGTCGTCGAGCGAGACCTTGGCGTCGAGGGCCAGCACCCGCCCCTCGGGGGTCGTGACCAGCGGGTTGATCTCGGCCAGGGTCGCATCGTTGTCGATCGCCACCCGGTAGAGCCGCCCCATGATATCCGCGGCCGCCCGGGCCAGCTTGATGTCGGGATACAGGAAGAGTCCCAGTTCCAAGGCCTGGTGCGGCAGGAGCCCGTAGCGCGGGTCGACCGGAAGGCGCTTGATCTTCTCGGGAGTCTTCGCGGCGACCTCCTCGATGTCGATGCCACCGGCGGGACTCACCATGAAAACCGGGCGCTGGGTCTCGCGATCGAGGATGATCCCGACGTACGCCTCAGAGGCAATCTCGGCCGCCGGCACGACCAGCACCTTGTGCACCGTCAGCCCCTTGATCTCCATCCCCAGGATCCGCTCGGCGGCCTCCCGGGCCTCGGCCGGCGTCGACACCACCTTGACGCCCCCGGCCTTGCCCCGCCCGCCGGCGTGCACCTGCGCCTTGACCACGATCCGGGTCCCAAGCCGCTGGGCGATCGCCTCGGCTTCGGCCGGGGTCGTGGCGACGTCGCCATCGAACTGTGGCACCCCCGCCGCCTTCAACAGGCCGCGGGCCTGGTACTCATGGAGATTCACGTCCACCTCGTCCGGGAGTTGGGGCCAGGTCGCCGGCAAGTGCTGTCGTGACCGTCAAGCCCCTGAAGATAGTCAAGCGGCTAACCGGTGACAATTCCATCACTTAGCGGGACCGGGCGGGTAGTCGAGGATCGCCCGCAACGCCTCGAACGCCCGCCCGAAGGCGGCCAGGTCCCCCCGGCGGAAGGCCGAATCGGCCTTGAGCAGCCATTCCCGCGCCTCGCGCAACTGGCCCAGAGCCCCGACGCTGACCGGCAAGGCGGCAAGTTCCCCGCGCAGGTTCCGCCACGCGGCATCGGTGCGGGCACCGGTCCCCAGCCGCGCCCCAAGGGCCAGGTTCACCAGCGCCACGGTGGCCCGGCCGGTGCTGTCGACTGCGTGGCCGACCTGATAGCCGACCAGCCCGGCGTCGGTGGGCACCAGGTGCACCCGCCCCACCACGAGACGTGCACCGCCGGCCCGGATCGAGTCCGCCATCTGCATCACATACGGCAACCGCTGCCAACGTTCCGCCAGGAGGCCAGGTCGACTCGTGCTGGATTCGGCGGGAAAGCGGTAGAGCCGGAGGTGGTCCGCACCCTCGCGATGTTCCGCTTCGAGCAGCGCCGCCACCTCCTGGCCGTTTGTCGGCAGGAAGGCCGCCTGGCGCACCGGCCCGGGGAGCGAGTCCGGACGGTCCGAGGTGTCAAGCGTGCCGATCTCCCAGTGGGGGCGCTGCAGCACCCGGGCCTGTACGGCGAACAGCTCGCCTGGATAGTGCAGGTCGTCAGCGAGATCGACGGGCACCGCGGTGGCAGGCTCCACCAGTCCTCGGGCAATCGTCATCCAGGCGGTGGTGAGTGGGTCGGCCCTGCCCCGCGCGAAGAGCCGCACCTCGCCCGTGCCAGCTGCGACGACCCCCGTAAATGCCGCCCGGAGGTAGGAGACCGAACGCCCCCGCCACGCCACCGGGGCCACCCCCGGGAACCCACCCGCGTGCAGGTACCCCTCCGCCACCCAGACCAGGGCACCGTCGACCAGGCGCGGGCGGGGCGCCCCCCACTCGACGAAGGGGGCCAGCCCCCGCAGGCGCTCGCCCGGGTCGAGGCGCCAGTGCACCACCTCGGAGTCCGGAAGCGAGAGAAGGTTGTGCTGCAGTGCCCAGGTGAGTGCCATCCGGCGCACCAGCCCGCCGGCACGCACCCCGGTGGATGACGGCCGGACCACCACACCGACCGCGCCGGGGACGGCGATGGCTCCGGGCAGTTCCAGCCGCGCCCCGAGCCCGGGCAGCGGCTCGGTGGCTCCACCGCGATAGCTGAGCGGCCCCCCGGCGGCGGTGACCAGTCCATCGGCGACCTCGAACGCCCGCGCCCCGGTGCCGGACTCCGCGGCGGCGATGAGGAGCAGGGCCGATCCCGTGGGCGTCGCGGCAGGTGCCGCCAACCGGTCGGCGCCCAGCCACGCCCCGGTTCCGGGTACCAACACTTCCGCTCCCCAGAGCTGGGGGGTGAGGTCCTCCAGTGCTCCCGTTCCCGCGCTGGAGCGCTCGACCAGCTCGGGGAGGTCGAACGCCTCGCGTTCCAGCGCCTGGACGGCCGAACCCGGTTGACCCGAATCGCCGGCCACTCCCGCCGCCGGTGCCAGCAGTCGCACCGCAATGGCGAAGAGCGCGAAGGAAGCCCATCCGCCAATCGGGAGCATCATCCGGCCCCGGATCCCCCAGGCGAGGGTGAGGAGGGCCACCGCCAGGGCAAAGCCGGCCATGACCCGCGCCAGCGATCCGAGCAGGAGCAGGTGGGCCGCCCCCATCGAGGGGCGGAGACCGGCCGCGAGCTGGAGGGGCTCGAGCAGGTACCCGGCGCCCAGCACCAGGGCGAGGGCGGCGCCGAGGCCTCCAAGGTGGAGGCGGATCGCGGGGTCAAGTGCGAAATCGCGGGCGGTGAAGCGCAGGGCGCCGGCCACGGCGTAGAGCATGGTGGTGGCCACGCATCCCAGGACCACCAGGGCCAGCACGAACTCCTGGACGATCTGGAGCACCGGCAGGGTGGCGAGGTAGAACCCGATGTCCCGCCCGAACTGCGCATCGAGCAGCCCGAAGCGGGGCGCCTCGAGCGCCAGCGCCAGCTCCGGCGCCCAGGACCCGGAGCCGGCGCCGGTCAGGATCCCCAGCAGGACCGCGACGCCCAACGCCCAGTGCCGGAGAGCTCGCGGGGCGACCGTGGGACTCGAGACCTGCTGCATGGATCCGGCACGTCTCCCGAGCCGGGCGGCCAGCAGGAGCCCGGCCGCGAACCAGGCCACGCTGATCGCCATGGCGCCCGCCTCGAGGCTGAGGCGGAGGATTGCCCACCGCAGCGCGAAGACCGCCCCGGCCGGACTGGCGGCCCCGGCCCACCACGTCTCCGTGAGGAACCCTACGGTCCACCTGCCGACAAACAGCAGGACGGTGACGCACGCCAGGGCGACCAGGGCGCGGCGGCCTCCCGTCGTCATGCGGTCAGCGGGTCACGCCCTGCCCGGCCAGCCACGCAAACACCTCCGCCTGGTAGGCCTCCAGGGCCTCCGGGCTGGTCGCCTCGAACCGGAGGACCAGCACCGGCTGGGTGTTCGAGGACCGGAGCAGTCCCCAGCCATGGGGAAAGGCGATCCGGACCCCATCGATGGTGTTGACCGGGTAGCGCCCGGTGAAGTGCGCGGTGGCGCGTTCGACGATGTCGAATTTGACGTCGTCGGGGCAGTCCACCCGCATTTCCGGGGTGGCGAAGGTCTCGGGCAGGTCGGCCAGCAGTCGGGCCATGCCGTGGGGGCCGGCGGCGACGATCTCCAGGAGCCGCGCGGCGGCGAAGAGGGCATCGTCGAACCCGAACCAGTCGCCGCCGAAGAAGATGTGCCCGCTCATCTCCCCGGCGAGGGGCGCGCCAAGCTCCTTCATGCGGGCCTTGATCAGCGAGTGCCCGGTCTTCCACATCTCGGGGACGGCGCCCGCGGCCCGCAGGGCCTGCGGAAGGAGTTCGGAGCACTTCACGTCGAAGATGACGGAGGTCCCGGCCCCGAACCGACGGACCGCGTCGCGGCCGAAGATCACCAGCAGCTGGTCGCCGAAGATGGCCCGCGAGGCCTCGTCCACGGCACCGATCCGGTCCCCGTCGCCGTCGAACGCGATGCCGAGCTCGGCACCGGTGCGCCGGACCTCACGCTGCAGGTCGGCGAGGTTCTCGAGGACGGTGGGATCCGGGTGGTGGTTCGGGAAGGTGCCGTCGGACTCGCAGAAGATCGGCACCACCTCGGCGCCCAGCGCCTCCAGGGTGCTGACCGCGATGAGGCTGGCCACGCCATTGCCGCAATCGACGACCACCCGGACCGGCCGGGCGAGCCGGTGGCGACTGACGATCGCCTCGCGGTAGGCACCCAGCACCGAGGCGTCAGCCCGCTGGGCGCCCTCGCCGGAGCGCCACTGCTCGGCGGTGATCATGCCCCAGAGGTCGAGGATGGTGTCGCCGTGCACGGCCTCGCCGGCCAGCACCATCTTGAAGCCGTTGAACTCCGGCGGGTTGTGGGAACCGGTGACCTGGAGGCCGCCATCGGTGGCGAGGTGATGGACGGCAAAATAGAGGGCCGGGGTGGGCAGCTCACCGACATCCACGGCGGTGGCACCGGTGTCGGCAATCCCGGCGCGGACGGCATCGGCCAGGGCGGGACCGGAGGGCCGGTTGTCGCGGCCCACCGCGAGGACGGGGGCGCGCCCGATGCGCTGCCAGGCCAGGGTGCCGTAGGCGCGCCCGAGTGCCCGGGCAAACTCGGGGGTGAGTTCGTGGCCGACAATGCCGCGCACGTCATACTGCCGGAAAATCGACTTGGGGACCTTCACGAACCCTCCCGGCAGGAACCGTTCAGGGGCTGGCGGCTCCCGGGAGGGCCGCCGCGGCCGACCCGACCGTCTGGGCCGTGGTACCGGCCCAATCGAGGACGGGCGCGGGCCAGATCCCAAGGATCACGACCACGATGGTCGCGATCGCGATCGTGGCGAGTGCGGCCCGGCCCGGCGCGGCCTCGGGCGGCAGCGCCCCGTCCGGTCCCGGCTTCATCCAGAGGGCCGACACCACCGGCAGGTAGTAGCCCGCGGACACCAGGGAGGTCAGCACCAGGATGACCGCCAGCAGCGACCCGCTCCGATCCACCAGGGCGGACAGGATCGACCACTTGCCCATGAAGCCGAAGGTGCCGGGGAACCCGAGCAGCGAGAGCATGGCGATGGTGAGCGCCAGGGCGATCCCCGGGTGGCGCTTGCCGAGGCCGGCCAGCGTTTCCAGGGTCACATCGCGCTCCCCGCCCCGGCCGATGATCCCGAGGATCCCGAAGGTGGCGATCGTGGTCAGGACGTACGCCCCGAGGTAGATCAGGACGGGCACGGGGCCGCTCTCGGGGCCGGCCCAGACCGCGGCCAGCAGGTACCCGGCGTGGGCCACGGAGCTGTAGGCCAGCATCCGCTTGATGGAGCGTTGCGCCAGGGCCACCAGGTTGCCGATGACCATGGTGAGCACGGCCAGGAAGGCCAGCGACTCCGACCAGGCCGAGAGGTGTCCCGGAAATGCCTCGTACAGGACTCGGGCCAGGGCGAGGAACCCTGCCGCCTTGACGCCGGTGGCCATCAACGTGGTCACGGGGGTCGGCGCGCCGTCATAGACGTCGGGCGCCCACATGTGGAACGGCGCGGCGGCGACCTTGAAGCCGAGGCCGATCAAGAGGAGGGCCAGCCCCGCGAGCGCCATCAGCGACAGGGGGGCCCCGGCCAGCTGGCGCCCGATGGCGGTGAAGTCGGTGGTCCCGGCCGCGCCATAGATCAGGGCGATGCCATAGAGCAGGAATGCCGAGGCGAAGGCGCCGATCAGGAAGTACTTGAGGGCGGCCTCGCTGGCGAACTGGCTGCGGCGGTCGAACCCGGCGAGGACGTAGAGGGCCACCGACATGACCTCGAGCCCCAGGAACAGGACGATGAGGTCGGAGGCGCCGGCCAGGAACATCATCCCGATCGCTGTGAACAGGAGCAGCGGGTAGTACTCGGGGGCGAGCATCTGCTCGCGCTCCATGTAGGCGAGCGAGAGCAGGATCACCGCCGCCGTCGAGAGCAGGATCAGCCCAAGCGAGGCGAAGCGGAAGCTGTCGAGGGCCACCATGCGGGCGCCCTCGAGCGGGGTGGCGCCGATCCAGCAGAGTGCCAGCAGGCCGGCGCCGGCGGCGGCGACCCCGGCCAGGCTCACCAGCCCCACCAGCCGGCTGTCGGCGGCGGTCCTGTGGCGCCAGGCGGTGACAAGCAGCGCCACCAGGGAGGCGGCGGTGAGGATCAGCTCGGGAAGCAGCGCGAGCGCCATGCCCGCCGGGCGGGCCATGTCGATGGGGGTCACTGCGGGCCTCGCGCCGTGGCGCGGATCGCCGCATCGCCGGCCGTCGGCTCCGCGATCCGCAGGTGTTCGATGTACTTCCGGGACGCCGGCTCCATCTTGTCGAGCACCGGCTTGGGATAGAGGCCGAGCCAGATCATGCCCAGCAGGAGGGGCAGCAGCACCACGATTTCCCGGGGATTGAGGTCCAGCAGCCGCTCGTTCTCCGGCTTGTCAAGCCTCTCGAACAGCATCCGCTGCAGGGCCCAGAGGAGGTACGCGGCGGCGAAGATCACCCCGGTGGTGGCGACGGCGGTGGCCCAGGGATACCGGGCGAAGGTCCCCACCAGCACCAGGAACTCCCCGATGAACCCGTTGAGCCCCGGCAGGCCGATCGAGGCCAGCGCGGTGATCACGAAGGCGGCGCTGAAGAGGGGCATGACCCGCGCGATCCCGCCGAACGCCGAGATCTCGCGGGTGTGCCGCCGCTCGTAGAGCATGCCGATCAGGAAGAAGAGGGCGCCGGTCGAGAGGCCGTGCCCGATCATCACCATCAGCGCGCCCTGGACCCCCTGCACCGTCCCCGCCCAGAGGCCGAGGATCACGAAGCCAAGGTGGCTGACGGAGGAATAGGCCACGAGTTTCTTCACGTCCGGCTGGACCATCGCCACCAGCGCCCCGTAGAGGATGCCGATCACCCCGAGGCCGATCATCGTGTACGAGACCCCCCAGCTCATGGCGGCGTACGGAAAGATCGGGTTGGCGAACCGGATGAAGCCGTAGGTGCCCATCTTGAGCAGCACCGCCGCCAGCAGCACGGAGCCGGCGGTCGGCGCCTCGACGTGGGCGTCCGGCAGCCAGGTGTGGAACGGGAAGATCGGGACCTTGATGGCGAAGGCGAGCGCGAAGGCCATGAACGGCAGGACGGCGACCGTCGAGATGGCGAGCGACTGGCCCTGCAGGTGCTCATAGGCGAACGACCAGACGCCGGTCTGGACCCGCACCCACCAGGCGGTGTAGATGATCGCCACCAGCATCAGCAGCGACCCGGCCATGGTGTAGAGGAAGAACTTGAAGGCCGCGTAGTGGCGGTTGGCGCCGCCCCAGATCCCGATCAGGAAGTACATCGGGATCAGCATCACCTCCCAGAACACGTAGAACACGAACAGGTCGAGGGCCAGGAAGACCCCGATCACGCCGGTGGTCAGCGCCAGCAGCAGCGCGTAGTAGGCCTTCTCCTGCTTGGCGATGTAGGTCCAGCTGCTCAGCACGCAGAGCGGCAGGAGCAGGGTGGTGAGCAGCACCATGAACAGCGAGATGCCGTCAATGCCGAGCCGGTAGTGGATCCCCCAGGCCGGGATCCAGGGCGTCGAGCTGACCATCTGCAGGGTGCCGGGGCCGGTGTCCACCGCCCACCAGAGGCCCAGCGAGAGCACGAACTCGATGGTGGTCACCACTAGGGCGATCCGCTTGGCGGTGGCGGCGGCGCCCAGCATGATCGGGATGATCCCGAGGAGCGGGATCAGGATCAGGGCGTGCAGGATCCACTGCCCGTAGCCGATGGAGTCGAGGAAGGCGGTCATCATCGGTTACCGGATCAGGGCGCGGAGGAGCCACACCGCACCGAGCAGGAAGGTGAAGACGTAGACACCGACCTGGCCCGTCTGGAGGCGGCTGCCCAGCCAGCCGAGCCCGCGGGCCATGGCGGCGGAGCCGTGGACCATGAGGCCGTCGATCAGCCCCTTGTCCACGCCCTTCCAGAGCACGATCCGGGAGAGCCCGACGATCGGGCGGACCACCAGGCCGTGATAGATCTCGTCGATGTAGTACTTGTGGTAGATGACCCGCCAGAAGCCCTGCTCCTCCGGGGCCTCCCCGGCGGGCACCAGGGTCGCCCGGGCGGTGCTGCGGAAGCCCCAGGCGAGGCCGGCGACCGCGATGAACACCGCCCCGGCGATCAGCATCGCCTCGGTGGCGCCGTGCGGCAGGTCGAGCGCCGCGAACCGCAGCGCCGGCTCGAGGACCGGCTCGAGCCAGGTGTCCAGGAGGTGGTGCGGCAGCCCGGGGATGAAGCCCGGCAGGTTGAGGACGCCACCCAGGAGGCTGAGCACGCCGAGGACCAGGAGCGGCCCGGTCATGATCCAGGGGGCCTCGTGGAGGTGCTGCTGCTCGGTCGCCCCGGTCCGGTTCTCGCCCAGAAAGGTCATGGACATGAGGCGGGCCATGTAGAACGCGGTCATCAGGGCGGCCGCCAGCCCCATCCCCCAGAACAGGTACCAGATCGGCGCCTCCGCCGCGCGCGAGAACGCGAAGGCCAGGATCTCGTCCTTCGAGAAGAACCCGGAGAAGACGGGGATCCCCGCGATCGCCAGGGTGGCGATCAGCATCAGCCCGTAGGTCCACGGCATGTAGCGCTTGAGCCCGCCCATGTTCCGCATGTCCTGCGGGTCGGCATGGGAGTGGGTGGCGTGGAGCGCGTGGTGCATGGCGTGGATCACGCTGCCGGAGCCGAGGAAGAGCAGTGCCTTGAAGAAGGCGTGGGTCACCAGGTGGAAGACCCCCGCCACGTAGGCGCCGGTCCCGACGGCCAGGAACATGTAGCCCAGCTGCGAGACCGTGGAATAGGCCAGGACCTTCTTGATGTCGTACTGCCGCAGGCCGATGGTGGCCGCGAAGACCGCGGTGAGCGCCCCCACGCCCGCCACCACCATGCTGGTGGTGGGCGCCATGGCGAAGAGCACGCTGGTCCGGGCCACGAGGTAGACGCCGGCGGTCACCATGGTGGCGGCGTGGATCAGCGCCGAGACCGGCGTGGGGCCGGCCATGGCGTCGGGCAGCCAGGTGTAAAGCGGGATCTGGGCCGACTTGCCGGTGCAGCCGACGAAGAGCGCCATGGTGATGAGGGTGACAATCCCGCCGCCAACGGCGAGTGCATTGGGGGCCAGTTCCGCGATCTCGCTGAACTCGAGGGTGCCCAGGGCCCACCAGAGGGCGAACATCGCCACCAGGACGCCAAAGTCGCCGATCCGGTTGACGATGAAGGCCTTCTTGCCGGCGTCGGCATTGGCCTTGTCCTGGTACCAGAACCCGATGAGGAGGTAGGAGCAGAGCCCCACCCCTTCCCAGCCGATGAACAGCACCGGCAGGTTCGAGCCCAGGACGAGGATCAGCATGAACGCCACGAACAGGTTCAGGTAGCTGAAGTAGCGAGCGTAGCCCGCGTCCGCCCGCATGTACCCGACCGAGAACAGGTGGATCAGGCTGCCGATGCCGGTGATCACCAGCATCATCACCATCGAGAGCTGGTCGACCTGGAACTGGAAGGCCAGGTGGAGGCTGCCGACCATCATCCAGTCCCAGTAGTGGACCAGGATCGGGCCGGCGTGGCCCCCGGTGGCCCGGAGCTCCAGGAAGGCGAGCACCGCGACGACGAAGCTGCCGATCAGCACCGCCGGGCCGACGACGGAGACGACGCCCTTGGCGTCGGGCTTCCAGAGCGCCAGGGCGCCGTTGACGAGGAAGCCCAGGAAGGGCAGCAGGACGGCCACCCCGATGGCGGAGATCATGCCATCCGAGGGCGCGGCGGTGGCCGCCTCGGCCACCTCGGCGGCTTGCGCCAGGAGCGGAACGAGTCCCGCGAGCAGGAAGGAGGTCATCAGCCGTGGAGCAGGTTGATGGACTTGAGGTCGACCGAGCGGGTGTGCCGGAAGATCGCCAGGATGATGGCCAGCCCGACCGCCGCCTCGGCGGCCGCCACGGTCATCACGAAGAACACCATGACCTGGCCGCCGTAGCCGTGCACCTGGCTCAGGGCCACGAACGAGAGGTTCACCGCGTTGAGCATCAGCTCTACGCACATGAACAGCACGATCACGTTGCGGCGCACCAGCACTCCCACCACCCCGATGGAGAAGAGCACCGCAGAGAGGACCAGCGAGGGACCGAGGGGCATCAGATCTTCCGCTTGGCGAGGACGACCGCGCCAACCGCCGCGGCCAGCAGGAGCACCGACGTGATCTCGAACGGCACCAGGTAGGTGGTGAAGAGCGGTTCCGCGATCCCGCCCACGACCCCGCGCTCCGCAGCTCCTGCCACCGCCTGGGCCGCGCCCGGGAACGCTGCGGTCGGGTCCCCGAGGGGCGCCAGCCCCAGCGGGTCCGACTCGACGGCGATCCGGCCCG
Source organism: Gemmatimonadales bacterium (assembly GCA_048499805.1). Lineage (GTDB taxonomy): Bacteria > Gemmatimonadota > Gemmatimonadetes > Gemmatimonadales > GWC2-71-9 > JAWXBA01. The sequence goes on from JASNZF010000008.1 coordinate 106,843, forward strand.
CGGAGTAGCGCGCCAGCGCCCCCAGCTCGAGCAGGAGCACCGCCCCGACCCCCAGGCCGACCAGGCGCATCGGTGGGGAGCGGAGGTCGCTCGGCCCCTGGCCAATGTTCAGCAGCATGATCACGAAGAGGAACAGCACCATGATGGCGCCGGCGTAGACCAGCACCTGGATGGCGGCGATGAACTCCGCGCCATGCAGCAGGTAGATCCCCGCCAGGCCAAACATCGCGGCGACCAGCCACATCACGCTGGCCACCGCGTTCCGGACGCTGATGCAGCCGATGGCCGAGACCACGGTGCACGCCGCCAGGATGTAGAAGACGGTCTCGGCCATCACTCGCCCCGCGGGTCGGTGGGGTCCCACAGCGTGCTGACCGCGTGGGTCTGCGCCGTCAGCCGCTCGAGATCGTACACGAACCGATCGCGGCTGTACTCGGCGTTCTCGTAGTGCACCCCGACGTGGATCGCCTCCTCGGGACAGACCTCCTGGCAGTAGCCGCAGAAGACGCACCGGAACTCGTCGATCTCGTAGATCAGCGGGTAGCGGTTGCCGCTCTCGTCCTCGCCGGGCACCAGCTTGATGCAGTTGGCCGGGCAGATCTGCGGGCAGAGCCCGCAGGCGACGCACTTGGAGCGCCCCTGCTCGTCGGCCATCATCCGGTGGGTCCCCCGCCAGCGCGACGCGATGGTCCAGTCGTCGGCGCTGCGCTGTTCCGGGTACTGCATCGTCACCTTGGGCTCGAACATGTGCTTGAACGTCAGCACCATGCCCTTGAGGGTGGCCCGGATGTAGCTCACCTGCTCCTCCGGGCGCTTCATCACCTTCACGCCAATGGCCATCAGCCCTCCCCTCCCGCGCCGGCGGCCGAGGCCACCGCGCCCTGGCGATACGACCCGCTCACGATCCTGCCGCTGTCCACCACCCAGAACAGCAACCAGGCCAGCCCCAGGTTCAGGCCGAACAGGATGCCCATCTTGAGCCGGACATTCGCGATGCCCAGCCCGTGCTCGAGGCCCCAGATCGCCGCCGTCGTCAGGACCAGGTAGGCCAGCGCCACCGGGATCATGAACTTCCACCCCAGCGACATCAGCTGGTCATACCGGAACCGGGGCAGCGTCCACCGGATCCACATCACGAAGAAGATGAAGAAAAAGGTCTTCAGGAAGAACATCAGCCCCGTCACCAGGGTCTGGGCCAGACCGGGGGTCTCGTCCCAGCGGGTGAACGGCAGGTCCCACCCGCCGAAGAACAGCGTGGCGGTCATCGCCGAGATGGTGACGATGTTGGCGTACTCCGCGATGAAGAACATCGAGAACTTCATCGCGCTGTACTCGGTGTGGTACCCGGCCGTCAGCTCCGACTCGGCCTCGGGCATGTCGAACGGCAGCCGATTGAGCTCGGCGAAGCCGGAGACGAGGAAGAGGAAGAAGCTGACGAACAGCGGCATGACGAACCAGAGGCCATCCTGCTGCGCCGCGATGATGGCGGAGAACTTGACGTTCCCGCTCAGGAGCAGCAGCGGGATCAGGCTCAGGCCGAGTGCCACCTCGTAGGAGACCATCTGGGCGCTGGCCCGCAGCCCGCCCAGCAGCGCGTACTTGCTGTTGGACGACCATCCGGCCAGGGCGATCCCGTAGATCCCCAGCGAGCTGATGGCGAGGACGAAGAGAAACCCGATCGGCAGGTCGGCCACGACCATCGGCATCGGACCGCTGTGCCGGAAGGTGCCCAGGATCGGGAGGGTGAAATCGAAGTTGACCGGCAGCGGCGACGCAACCGGGATCACCGCCGAGAGGAGGAGGGCCGGGATGAAGGCGATGGCCGGCGCCAGCAGGAAGATCCCGAGGTTGGCCTGGGCCGGGAAGGTCTCCTCCTTGAGGATGTTCTTCAGCCCGTCGGCCGCCGGCTGCAGGAGCCCGGCCCACCCCACCCGGTTCGGCCCGCGCCGGTTCTGCATCCAGGCGGAGACCTTCCGCTCCATCAGGGTGAGCATCGCGACCCCGACCAGGATCACGGTGAACACCACCAGCATCTTGATGACGCTGAGCAGGAGGAAACCCTTGAGTTCCGGCGTCATGCCCGGGCCCCCGATCCAGCGGGCGCCAGGTCGCGCCCGGTCAGGCCGAGGTCGGCATAGCTCAGCCCGGCCAGCGCGGGGATCCACTGCCCCAGGGCCGCGAAGGCGTCGGCGGAGGTGTCGGGCCAGGCAGCGCCCGGCTCCAGCAGCGCCAACGCCTCGCTCGCCACCCACCAGGCCGGGCGCGCCATCCCGGCGCTGCTGCGCGCCTGGGTGTAGCGCTGCACCCGCTGGTCGCAGTTGACCCAGGTGCCGTTCTCCTCGGCCATCGTCGTGACGGGCAGCACCAGGGTGGCCCCAGCGGCCATCCAGTCGGCCTCGACGGTGCCAAGCACCACCACCTGCCCCGCCCCGGCGAGCATCGCCGCCTCGGCCTCGTCGAGCTCGGCGTCGAGGACGATCACCAGGCCGGCGCCCTGCGCCGAGCCCAGCGCCGCCGCCCAGTCACCGGCACAGTCGGCCAGGCGGGCGCCATCGAGGTTGGGCACCCGCTCGCGGCGCAGCGCCAGGCCCGGGATCCCCGCCAGCGGCGCCTCCGGTCCCGTGGGCACCCGGATCGCGGCGGTGACCTGCCCCGCCCGCTGGGCCATCTGGCGCACCAGTCCGAGCGACTCGGTGGAGGCCCGTCCGCTGGCCAGCACGACCACCCGGCCGGAGGTTGCCCGGACCACTTCGGCCAGGCGTGCCAGGGCCGTGGGCCAATCGGTGGCGGCGAGCCGGTCGCCATCGCGCACCAGCGGCGCCTCGATCCGGTCGCCGCGGTTCATCCAGCGGTAGTCCATGCGGCCGGTGTCGCAGATGAAGTGCCGGTTCACGTCGAGGTTTGGCCGGGGCCGGAGCCGGACCACGACGTCGTCCCGGGTGTCGATCATGATGTTGCAGCCCTGGGTGCAGCCGGGGCAGATGCTGGCCGTCTTGTCGAGGTCCCAGGCCCGCGCCTTGTGGAGGAAGTCCTTGCTGACCAGCGACCCGACCGGGCAGAGGTCCACCACGTTGCCGGCCCAGGGATGGTCGAGGGTCTGGCTCGGGTCGATCCCGATGTAGGCGCGGTCGCCGCGCTCCGAGACGTTGAGCACCGGGGTCTCCGCCACGTCGTCCATGAACCGGACGCAGCGGGTGCAGAGGATGCAGCGATTCGCCACGTAGAGGACGTCGGGACCGAAGTCCTCCACCGGGTTGTACCGCTTGGCGTAGTCGGCGTACCGGGTCGCCGCCTGCCCCTCCTGGAACACATAGTCCTGCAGCTCGCACTCGCCGGCCTGGTCGCAGATCGGGCAGTCCAGCGGGTGGTTGATCAGCAGGAACTCCAGCACGCCTTCGCGAGCCTTCTTGGCCTGCTCGCTGGCGGTGTGCACCACCTGGCCCTCGGCCACCGTGGTGACACAGGCCGGCAGCAGCTTGGGGGCCTTCTCCACCTCGACCAGGCACATCCGGCAGACCGCCGGCGACGGCAGCGAGGGGTGGTAGCAGTAGTGGGGCACCAGGACGCCGGCCTGCTTGGCGGCCTCGATCAGCGAGGTCCCCTTGGGGACGCTGACCGGCAGGCCATCGATCGTCAGGGAGACGAGTTCCGCGCTCATGGACTCAGGCCCCCACCAGCGCCGGCTGGCGTGCGCCGGAGATGTAGGCGTCGAACTCGTCCCGGAACTTGGCGATGCCGCTGACGATCGGCGCCGCACAGGAGTCGCTGAGGACGCAGATGGTCTTGCCGGTCATGTTCTCGGACAGGTCCAGGAGCAGGTTGAGGTCCTCGGGCTTTCCCTCCCCGCGCAGGATCCGCTCGAGGATCTTGGTGGTCCAGGCGGTGCCCTCGCGGCACTGGGTGCACTGGGCGCAGCTCTCGTGCGCGTAGAACTTGGCGAGGCGGTACACCTCGTATACCACGTCGGCCGAGTCGTCGAGCACGATGAATCCGGCCGAGCCCAGCATCGAGCCCTTCTCGATGATCCCCTCGTAGTCGCAGAGGGCGCTCTCGGCCTCGTCCCGGGTCATGATCGGCACGGACGACCCGCCCGGAATCACCGCCTTGAGGGTCCGGCCCGGGCGCATCCCGCCGGCGAGGTCGTGGATGAGATCCTTCATGGGGAAGCCCATGGTGATCTCGTAGTTGCCGGGCTTCTGGACGTGGCCGCAGACCGAGAACAGCTTGGTCCCGGTGCTCTTAGGGTTGCCGAGGCAGAGCCCCTTGTACCACTCGCAGCCCTGGTTCAGGATGTGGGGCACGGCGGCGAGCGTCTCGACGTTGTTGATCGTCGTGGGCATCCCGAAGAGGCCAGCCTGGGCCGGGAACGGGGGCTTGATACGCGGGTTGCCGCGCTTGCCCTCGAGCGAGTTCATCAGGGCGGTCTCCTCGCCGCAGATGTACGCCCCCGCCCCGCGGTGGATCACGATGTCGATCCGCTTGCCGGAGCCGAAGGCGTTGGCGCCGAGCGCCCCGTTGGCGTAGGCCTCCGCGACGGCGGCGGTCATGACCCGGATCGGCTCGGTGAACTCGCCGCGGATGTAGATGTAGCAGGTCTCGGCCCCGATGGCGTACGCCCCGATGGCGCAGCCCTCGATCAGCGCGTGCGGCGTCCAGCGCATGATCTCCCGGTCCTTGAAGGTGCCGGGCTCCGACTCGTCGGCGTTGCAGACCAGGTAGTGGGGCTTGCCGTCGTTCTTCGGCATGAAGCTCCACTTGAGACCGGTCGGGAACCCGGCGCCACCCCGGCCGCGGAGGCCGGAGGCCTTGAGCTCCTCGATGATCGCGTCGGGGGTCATGCCGAGCGCCTTGCGGAGGCCGACATAGCCGCCCCGCTCGACCCAGCCGGCATACGACCGGGCGGCAGCGTCACCGAAGTGCTTCGAGAGGACCACCGTCTCGCGGGGGTGGCTGGGATGCGGATAACCCATCAGGCGTACCCCTTGAGGAGTTCAGGAACCCGCTCGACGGTGACGCTGTCGTGGAAGTCGTCCCCCACCATCACCGGGGTGGCGAAGCCGCAGGCGCCGAGGCACTCGACCTCGACCACGGTGAACCGGCCGTCGGCGCTGGTGGCGCCGAGTTCCCCGCAGCCGGTGTGCTCCAGGATCGCCTTGAGCACGTCGGAGGAGCCGCAGAGGTGGCAGGGGGAGGTGGTGCAGACCTGCACCACGTGGCGCCCCATCGGATGCTGGTGATACATCGTGTAGAACGACACCACCCCGCGGACATACGCCGGGGTCAGGCCCAGCACCTCGCCCACCTCGGCCATCGCCTGGGGTGAGATCCAGCCGCGGGCCTCCTGGACCATCCAGAGGGCGGGCAGCAGGCACGCCTGCTTCGTGGGGTACTTCGGGAAGAGCGCCTCGAGCCGCTGGAGCACGGGGCCCACGAACACCGGTTCGTGGGGCGCGTCGGTGGCATGGGCGCCGGCGGGTCCGGTCGCGCTCATCGGTCAATCTCTCCCATCACGATGTCCACGCTGGCATTGATCGCGATCACGTCGGACAGCAGCGCGCCCTCGCACATCTTGGGCAGGGCCGCGAGGTTAATGAACGACGGGGGCCGGATCCGCCACCGCACCGGCTTGGCGGTGCCGTCGGAGACGAAGTAGTAGCCCAGCTCGCCCTTGGGGTTCTCGACGGCCAGGTAGGCCTCGCCGGGGGGGGCGTCCACCCCCTCCATGACCTGCTTGAAGTGGAAGATCATCGCTTCCATGTCGCTCATCGCCCGCGACTTCGGGGGCAGGATCACCCGGGGGTCGGCCACATTCACCGGCCCCGGCTTGAGCCGGTCGAGCGCCTGCGCCAGGATCCGGGTGCTCTGGTGCATCTCCTCGAGCCGCACCATGTAGCGATCGTAGATGTCGCCGTGCTCGCCCACCGGCACGTCGAAGTCGTAGGTCTCGTAGTCGAGGTACGGCTGGTCCTTGCGCAGGTCCCAGGCGACCCCGCTGGCCCGCAGCATCGGGCCGGAGAGGCTGTAGTTGATCGCCTCCTCCGCCGTCATCATGCCGACACCCTGGGTCCGCCCGATCCAGATGGCGTTGCGGGTGAACATGGTGTCCACCTCGCGCAGGGTGTCGGGAAAGGTGTTGCAGAACTCGCGCAGCCCCGCCTCGAACCCCTCGGGAATGTCGGCCATCATGCCGCCCACCCGCGACACGCTCGTCGTCAGCCGCGCGCCGGTCCACATCTCCTGGAGGTTGTAGATCCGCTCCCGCTCCTGGAAGGACCAGAGGAAAGGGGTGAAGGCGCCGAGGTCGATGCCGGTGGTGCCGAGCCAGACCAGGTGAGAGATGATCCGGCTCATCTCGCAGGCGATGACCCGGAGGACCTTGCAGCGCTCGGTGATCTCGATCCCCATCAGCTTCTCGGCGGCGAGGGCCAGCGCCACGTTGTTGGCCATCGGCGAGAGGTAGTCGGTTCGGTCGGTGAGCGGGATGATCTGGTTGTAGTGGCGATACTCGCCCAGCTTCTCGAAGCCGGAGTGCAGGTAGCCGACGTGCGGGATGCAGCGGAGCACCGTCTCGCCGTCGAGCTCGAGCACCAAGCGGAGCACCCCGTGGGTGGCCGGGTGCTGGGGCCCGATGTTGACCAGCATCGTCTCGGCCGCCAGGTCCTCGCCCGGGATCGGCACCCCGAGGAGGGTGCGGGTGGCGCGGCCATGCGCATCCACCGAGGGGGTGGCCAGCGCCATCTCCACCGTGCGGGTGCTCATGCGCCCTCCAGGCGGCCGCTGGCCTCGAGCCGTTCCTGCATGTCGCGGGGGAGTTCCTTGTAGGCCTGCGCGATGGAGAGCTCCTCCATCGAGTAGTGGGCCTCGGGGTTCGCGCCCAGCGCCTGCCGGGTCTGCTCGGCGCGGGTGTAGTGCCCGCGCAGCGGGAAGTCCTTCCGCAACGGATGCCCCTCGTTGTAGGTCTCCCACATCAGGATCCGGCGGAGGTCGGGATGGCCGCGGAAGGTCACGCCGAACATGTCGAAGACCTCGCGCTCGAGCCAATCCGCCCCGCGCCAGAGGTTGACCACCGAATCGACCACCAGCGGCCCCTCCCTGGCCAGGGGCACCTTGAGGCGCAGGTCCGCGGCGCGGGAGAGGGCCCGGAGCTGGTAGACCACCTCGAGCGGGAGCTCGGGGTCCCGGTAGTCGACGGCGGTGATGTCGACCAGGTAGTTGTAGTCCTGGCCGGGGGTGTCCCGGAGCCAGGCGAGGATCTCGTGGCAGCGATCGGCCGCCACCCAGACCACGGCATCGCCGCAGATCCGGTCGTCCCGGACCACGGCCTGCCCGAAGGCGGCCCGCAGTGCCGCCACCGACGTCGCCGCGCTCATGCCGAGCGGGTCTGGTGGACCGAGTTCCCGAAGGGCTCGGACAGCTCGTCGATGCGCTGCGGCTCGAGGAAGAGCCCGTCGCTGTTGACCAGGTGCTCCTGGCGCAGGGTGGGATCGGTGAAGGTCTCGCCCTGGATCTTCTTCTGCAGCATCATGATCCCGTAGATGAGGCCCTCGGGCCGCGGCGGGCAGCCCGGGATGTACACATCCACCGGGATGATCGTGTCGATGCCCTGCACCGTCGCGTAGTTGTTGTACGGACCGCCCGAGCAGGTGCAGGCGCCGAACGCGATCACCCACTTCGGCTCCGCCATCTGGTCGTAGACCTTCTTCAGCACCGGGGCCTGCCGATGGCTGATCGTGCCGACGACCATCAGCAGATCGGCCTGGCGCGGTGAGAAGCGCGGCAGCGCACAGCCGAAGCGGTCGAGGTCATAACGCGGGCCGGCAACCGACATGAACTCCATGCCACAGCACGCCGTCACGAACGGATACAGGAACATCGAGTACTTGCGGCCCCAATTGAAGACGGCGTCGACCTTGGTGGTCAGGAACGTCTCGTCGCCGGAGCGCATGTATTCGAGCGGGCGACTGTCTCGGAAGCGGTTGCTCACGCGGAACTCCCTGGAACGGCGGGATGATAGCGGCTCTGATACGCTGCGTCCCCATGGCTTCGGCCCCCGAGCCCGACCCGGTCCGACGAGGCGCGCGGAAACGCCGGCGCTTCCGCCACTTCGGCCGCAGCGGGCCGCCCCTGCGCGGTGAGGACCGGCGTCGCGTCGGCCTCGCCTGGGGCGTGCACGCCTTCACGGCGAGCGGCGCCGTCGTCGGCGCGATCGCGCTGCTGGCCGTCGTCGCCGGCAACCTGCCGCAGGCCGCGGTCTTGATGATCGTCGCGCTCGCGATCGATTCCGTCGACGGCACCCTGGCCCGGGCGGTCCGGGTCGGCGAGGTGCTGCCCGGCATCGATGGACGCCGGCTCGACGACATCGTCGACTACCTGAACTACGTCATCGTGCCGATCGTGTTCCTCGTGGCCGCCGGCTACCTCGGCCCGTGGATCGCCGCGCTTCCG
>JASNZF010000009.1:0-114932 GCA_048499805.1 Gemmatimonadales bacterium
GGGGGGGGGGGGGGGGGGGGGGGGGGGGCGGCGCGCGGGGGGGGGGGGGGGGGGGGGGGGGGGGGGGGGGGGGGAAAGTACCTCTGAGAAGTCAGAGGTTGCACATCCTGGTCCTGTGGCCGACCTTGGCTGGCAGTTCCACACGAACGGTACCCCTTTCAGGGAGGCTGAAATGCTTTCGCTCCGCTCAAGAATCGCCGCAGTGTTGGTCATCGGGCAGATGGTCGCACTGAGTTCAGGGGAGGCCACAACGCCACTCGATGAGATGGGCTGCAACGATCCGGAGTTCCCTCACTGGTGTTGCGTGGAGGCACCCCCCAGCATTTGCCCGGTCCCACCTACGACGGGCTACTTCTGCTGTGAGTTCACTGGTCCTGGTGAGTACCAGAATTGTGATTGCAGTTATGTGACGTGAGGCTTCCAGGGGCAGCCAGGCGATCGGCCGAATTGCCTTGGAGCGATTCGGCCGATCGGGCAAGCACTGGGCACCATGTGTGCACTGCTTGGTCATCACTGGGAACCCTTGCCAGAGACCTTCCCTATGCACAAAGCAATCAGTCGGACGCTCGACACACTCCTGATTCTCGCCGCTGCTGTTTCCACTGGGATCCTGGCAGTGCGCTATTTTCGTCCCGTTGATCCCGCCATCCCACCGATTGGACATAGGGTGGACATGCCGGAGGGGGATTTCCTTGGGCCGAGGAGGTTCGGACCGGCCGATGCACCTCTCAGATTGGTGGTCTGGACTGATTACCAGTGCCCAGCCTGCAAACGGCTTGAGCAAGAACTTGATTCACTCCGAGAGAAGCTTGGGGATAGTTTGACCGTAATAATCCGGCACCTGCCCATGGAGAACCACCCTCTTGCTCACGTGGCGGCGATTGCGGCAGAGTGTGCGCTCCCGCACGGCAGGTTTCAGCAAATGCACCGGGCGCTGTTTGGGACGAAATTGGAGGGCGACTCGTTGCCGGTACGGGCGCTCCTGGACGCAGCGGGAATCGGAGATGTCGGCGCCTTTGAGCGCTGTGTATCAGGATCGGAGGCGAGGGCATCCGTCACAGCCGATGTAGCTCGCGCCAAAGAGCTTGAGTTAATCGGTACACCATCGCTTCAATACAGTGATTGGGTGCGCACCGGCGGACTACCCGCCGCACAGCTTGAGGAACTGATTCGCAGTGCCAAGCGATAGCGCGGCTGTAGGTATCGGGAGGAACTGTGAGCCCTGCACCTCGGTACATGTGAGTGCGCGCGGCAGGAGGCCCGCGCCGCGAAGCAGCCGACACACGCTCCTCGCGGTCTGCTCGGCGCTTCTCGGGGTCTCCTCACTCCCGGCCTCGGTGATTGCCCAGGCGTCCTCTGTCCGGGACAGCTTGGGAATCCGGATCATTGAAAACAGGTCGTTGCCGCAGGGTGCCGCAGCCTTGGTTCGGATTGCTCCCCGGCCGACGCTCGGCATTGGCGGTGATCTCGCGGGACCTGCCCACCAGTTTAGCGGGGTCGTTGCCGCTACTCGACTGGCGGATGGCCGGGTGGTCGTCGCGGATCGTGGGGCCGCAGAACTCCGGGTGTTTGGGCCTCAGGGTGCCTTCCTTGGAACCATCGGCGGACGGGGCGATGGACCGGGGGAATTCCGCCTTCTGGGTTTCGTTGACGTGACGGCAAACGGAACCATCAGGACCTTCGATGCCTACGGTGGGCGATCGGCTGAGCATGACCTTGGTGGAAGGGTTCTCCGCACCGGGAACCTTTCGCTTTCAACTCACCAGGCGCTGCCGGCACAACGCATGGTTCCCGGCAGGTTGACTGACGGTTCTTTCTTTGCAGTCAGGTTGTTGCCGGCCCGGATACCGCGGGAACCCACCATCGTTCGAGACACCATCCAAGTAGGGTGGTTCGGTCCAGATTGGGGATTTCGTGATGAAGTTGCTCGATTTCCAGGATTGGCGGTCCTCCGAACCCCAGGCGGCAGCATGCAGCTCCCGAACGGCGTCGTCGGGAACTCGTTCAGTGCTACGGGGTTGCCCTTCGCCCGTCAAACGTTCCTCTATGCCTCGGGCGATTGCCTCTACGCGGGTGATGGAGACAGCGCATACGAGATTCGCTGCTACGACGGGCGGGGGATATTGCGTCGCCTCATCCGAGTCGCTCAGCCCTCGGTCTTGGTGACGTCAGGGATTATCTCTGCCCATCGAAGGGCACCCCAACCGCCCGGGACGCTGTCGCGGCCAGCAGTCAGTCCCGGAATCGCAGCGAAGTACTATCCCTCTACTCTCCCGGCATTTGGTGCGTTGGTCGCCGACGCGGCGCATCGGCTGTGGGTGATGGACTACCCGCTCCCGGGCCAGGTGTCGCGGCGCTGGTTGGTATTTGGAACTGATGGGCGGCTGTTGGGATGGGTGTCGACGCCGCCCGGACTCGAGATTCTAGAGATCGGACTCGATTACCTCCTTGGCGTTGCACGTGACGACGATGGGGTAGAGACAGTCCAAGTGTTTCAGTTCCTTCCGGCTGGGCGCTAGCCTGCAGGGGGTGATCGGAATGGGGGCGATCGCCACGGCAAGCATACTGTGCATCGTCGGGGGGGGGGCGGATCTCGGACCACCGGGATCGCGACATCAGGAGATTCCGTGTTTAGGAGGCGGTTTGAAGCCCCCGTGTCACCACTGGGGGAAGCCGATATCGTCGAGGCCCTCGAGCGGCTGCGGGACTAGATCCGGCCTGGCATCCCGGGGACGGTCGATGAGGCTGCGTTCCGGAGTCGAGTGTGGCGGCCGGCTCAGGTCAGCCAGTCGAAATGGAGCACCATGCGGGCCCTCGGGGTGTAGGCCTCAGCAAGGATCGTCCGCCCTCAGGTAATCGGAAGTAGACCTCCGCGGGGCAGCCCCGCGTTTCGAGCGACATCCCATGCACAGATTCGGTTACCAGCGATTCCGGGCGGCGCCTAGTTTCCGGCATGATTGAGGATCTGGTACAGCGGGCCGGGACACGCGGCCGCCTCGATCGGTCTCTGCGTAGCGGTCGTGCTTCCGGGGCTCGGGCAAACGCCGCCCAGCCGGATAGATGTGGACGCCACGAGATCGCGTCCCTTCGCTGACGGCCAGGCCCCAAGACTGTGCTCTCAAAGAATGACTGAGTTGCCAAGAGCACGCGAGACCAAGGGCTGCAGCCGAGTGGGAGTTTGCGCTGAAGGGATGCATCCAGTCAGCCATCTGTTCGAAGCTTTGACATCGAGGGGCAGGTACCTCTGAGAAGTCAGAGGTTGCAGCTCCGTGGCGAAGAGTCGAGCTTGCCTCGCATGGGTTCTAGGTGTGACGCCTCATGGGTGGATACGGAGTATGGCGGGGGCATCCCGTCGGTGCGGCCCCGCACCAGGGCCCGTTGTGCTCGCCGCCGCGGGCGCAATGCTGCGATGCGACGGGGTTGAAGCCGGTCATACGCTTGGCCCGCCTCGGGTAGGAGCCGGTGAGTGGGCAGCAGCGCATTGGCTGTGACAGCGCCATACCACATGGTCATGGGGGCGGGAGCTCCATCGCAGTTCGAGTCGGCTGAGGCCCTTTGGATTGTGGTGGTGTCCAGGTTCGATCAGCAAGGGACAGGACGGAGAAACCCGGATGCTACGCCTCACCTCGATTCTCCGCGGGCGACCGGTGGAAACGCTCGTCCTCGTTTTGAAGGTAGCCGCCTTCACCCTCATAGGTTGCGGGGATACGACCACCCCGCCGCCAATGATCGAGGTGATTGAGGAATGGGTTGGAGTGCTCCCAGACTCCTTTGAGGTTGCTGGTGCGAGCGTGGCCGACGGGCCGGGGGTGGTCTTATGGTCACGATCTGAGCCCAATCTATTGGTCATTTCGTGGGAGCCCCCCAGCGTCCGGCAATGGCGGCGAGTGGCGGTCGGCGTTGTGCCGCTTGCCGCCGCGCTCATGCCGGGGAGTGGCGAGTTCGAGGTGCTCGACACCGTATCCTCCTCTCTCCTGCTATTTGATTCGTCTGGTGCCGTGAAGAAGGTCCGGCCAGTGTGGATCCCCCACGGCGTGGATGCAGCAGTGTCGTGGCTCGGGTCGTGGTTCCTCGGCGCTCCCCTGCCGGATAGCAGCTATGGCGTGTACCGGCTTGGTACTCGACCCGATTCCCCGATATTCTGGTTCAGAACACCAGGGGGCGCGCGGCGCCCGAAGGTTGATCTCGGTACGCTGAGTGGGCATGAGGATGGACTGCTTCTGACATCCCGGTTCTTTCCGTTCGTCAACTTTGTGATCGATGCGCGTGGGGGATTGCTTCGTCAGTTCACCCCCCAAGTCTCCCTTGAACTGCCCTACGACTCGCTGGAAGCCCTCCAGGGTCGGATGTTCTCGACGCGGACTTTGCCGCTCGACCGCGGCCAGCTCCAAGTGTTGGCGGATCCATTCTCCTTTGCTCGAGTTCTCGTCACGTTTGATCACTCCGGAAATACACTCAGGAGCTCTCTCATGGTGGCCCCGTTCGCCTTCATCGCGAGTGCTCCTGATCAGCACAAGCTCCTGGCATACCGGCGGCTCGGGCGGCCGGAGCTTGTTGTGTACAACTGGCGCTGGCTTCCGTAGGATTCACCATTCAACCGAGGGCTCTAAGATGAGCAAGGGATGGTCCAAGTACCTGCTGCTGGCCGTTCTGGTGGCCGCTGGAGGCGCTACCTCCAAGCTGCTTGCGCAGTGCGCGAAGTGTGTGGGGACGTCGTGCCAGTGGGGGCCTTTTGTCAATGCTTACAGCAACTGTGAGGATCTCTTCCTGATCTGTATTCAATACGAACCCGCCTGCGGTGAGGGTGAAGAACTCGCTGCCGTGGTGTTCGGGGCTGATGGTATGATCGGACGAGCGAGCCCCATCCTGGATGCCGCAGCCGAGTGGGGTGAAGCGGAGTATGTGGGGGTGCGAGTAGCCCGGACCTGTTCCGGAGGCATCGCCGCAGGACTGTACTCGCTAGAGGCGCAGTTCAGCTTGCGGCAAGTGATGAAGCGCGTTCTTCTTTAGGGCGCGCGCTCTTCGCCTGGGAGGTCAGCGCCCCCCAATGGAGGCCATCGTCATGATAGGATTTCTCTGCTTCGTGTGTTGGGTAGGGCTGGCAGCCACTGGAGTGCAAACGCCGGTTACGAGAATTTGGGAACTCCAGCTGGAGAGGGTCGTTGGTCGGGAGGGAGTGCCCGTCTCCTTCTCTTCGATCGCTGACGTTGTGGTGGATCGGAATGGCGTGGCATACGTGCTCGATCGGAGCGAACCGTTTGTTCATGCGATTGACTGGAACGGTCGCCATCGGGGGCAGGGTGGCCGCGCGGGCGCCGGCCCGGGCGAGATGCGGCGCGGGGGCAAACTGGGATGGGTGGGCGATACGCTTTGGGTTGCTGATCGTGGGCAGCCGCGCGTGGTGCTATTCTCCACCACGCTGGAGGTGGCGGCGACACTGAACGTGATGGCATCCTTGCCCTTCCCGACGCATCTCCCGTACCCTGAGGCCTTGCTTCCAAACGGCGCTGTTCTGGTGGCTGGCCTCCCTTTGAGCCAGACCGTCCGGGGCAACCCATTGGAGCGTCAGGTGACCCAGACGTTCGCATATCTTGCCGTCGTTTCGCGCAGCGGGGGATTCGAACGCCTCTTGGCGATGCTGCCCCGGACCGAACGCGAGATGTCGATTCCGGTGGAGTTCAGCGGGCGGCGGGGGATCGCCGCGCCACCCCAACCCTTCTCAGACGATCCGATCTGGGCAGTGTCCCACGATGGCGGCATGCTGGTTACGGTGGGGCCAGTGGTCGAGCGGGGGGGCTCCGGATATCGGGTCACCGGGATCGCGACATCAGGAGATACCGTGTTTAGGAGGCGGTTTGAAGCCCCCGCGTCACCAGTGACGGAAGCCGATATCGTCGATGCAATCGAGCGATTGCGGAACGAGGTCCGGCCCGGCATCCCGGCGACGGTCGATGAGGCTACGTTCCGGAGTCAAGTGTGGCGGCCGGCCCAGATCCCGCCGGTCGAATCCGTCATGGTCGGCCGCGACGGACTCACCTGGCTACGAATGCGGCCGCAGGCGGGAAGCAGGATCGTCGCCTACCGAGTCTTGGACAGGTCCGGCCGTGCGATTGGGGAGACGACACTCCCGAGGGGAGACGTGATCGTCGAGTCCGACGGATCGAGGGCATGGGCAACCACGATTTCCACAGAGGGGGAACCGCAAGTCAAGTACTTCCGCATCATTCGCTGAGCAGCTGCGGCCACGCCTTCGTGAACCAGCTGGTGTCTCGATTGACCTTGGTCCTGCTTGGTCACGGATCTCGGCTCGATTGACTCGGCTCCCTGGTCCAGTATCCAAGACCAGTCCTTGGAAGAACTTATTCCACCTGGGGAAGGTCGTTGTCTCTCCCTGCCAACCTGCCTCGGGTCCTCCCTCCCGGGGAGGGGGGAGCCGTCCCACGATCTGCCGCTTGGCAACGAGCGCCGCTAGGTTCGAGACTCTCCAGCGCTGCATGGTCCTGCGCCTGTTGGTAATGGTCGTGGGGCCGGATCTACTCCAGTCCTGATCTGCCAACTCCTTCGGAGAGGCGCCCGCTTCGCCTTGCCGGCCCACGGTACCAGACCCGGATGAACGCCGTGCTGCGGAGCTACATGGACAGCCGAAGTCGTTTTCACGCGCGTGGGGAGAGCGCCAAGGATGGAGCGCAGGTCAGCAAACGGCGTTAGTCTCTCGAATCCACCCACCGGTACCGATCCCCACCGCGTTTCCACTGCAGTACCCCGCACGATTTTGGTTACCCACCGCGCCACGCATTCCCTACCTTGGCGCCATGATCGATTGCATCATGGTTCCGCCCGCACTTCCGTTCCGGACATTCCCCGCGGGCAGGCCCGGCCCCTACGGGATCCAGGTCCCACACGGCCCAGCCGTCCGGTCAGCCGGGGACGCCCAGGCCCAACGATCCCCAGTGCAGGGCGTTCCAGGTCGCTTCAGCGACCCACCTGGCCGAGCCGCGGCTTGAGCCGCGAGGGACGCGGGCCCGGCGCTTACGGGGTCCGTGTGAGATGGGTCCATCGTCCGCCGGTCGGTGTCCACGGGTCGATTGGAATCGGCCCCTGCGGTACGGCGTGCCTGCGCGGTCCGCCCTGTCCGCCCCTCCCCGCCTTGCGGGTTGGACGGAGGTAATTACATTGTGATTACCTCAGGAGGCGCCATGAAGACCCGCATCGTCCGGATCGGCAATTCGCAGGGGGTACGCATTCCCAAGCCCCTGCTCGAGGAGGCTGGGCTTGGGGACGAGGTCGAGCTGCGGGTCGAGGACGGCACGCTGGTCATCGCGTCGGCGAACGCCCCGCGCGCGGGGTGGGCCGAGGCCGCCCGACAGTTGGCTGCCGCCGAGGATACCGGTTTGCTGGATGAGCCGGTGCCGACCCGGTTCGACACCGAGGAGTGGGAGTGGTGACGCCGTCCCCCGCGGTCCGGCGCGGGGATGTCTACCTCGTCGCCCTCAATCCGGTGCGCGGCCGCGAGATCCAGAAGACTCGCCCGTGCGCCGTGGTGTCGCCGGATGAACTCAATGCCCACCTGGGCACCTTCCTCGTAGTGCCGCTCACGACAGGTACCCACCACTATCCCTTCCGGTTGCCCTGTCGGTTCGCCGGCAAGTCGGGGTTCCTGGTTGTGGATCAACTGCGGGTGGTCGATCGCGAGCGCCTGGTGCGTCGGCTCGGACGGCTTCCGCCCCGGCCGCTTGCCGAGACGCTGCGGGTGCTGCAGGAGATGTTCGCGCCCTGAGTGAGGCTCAGAGTCACCCCTGGTCACAACAAAATACGGGAAGGTCCACACCGCGTTTCCACCGCAGTACCCTGCACGATTCTGGTTACCAACCCCCGACATTCAGTCCCTACCTTGGCACCATGATCGATCGCGTCGTGGTCCGGACCGCACGTCCGTGTCGGACATCCCCAGTGGGCCGGGCAACCCCCGGCCCAACGACTCCCGGCACAGAGAGGTCCAGGTCGCTTCAGCGACCCATCTGGCCGAGCCGCAGCTTCAGCCGCGAGGGACGCGGCCAGATCCCGTGAGCCGAGGCTCACCTAATCACTATGTGGAAAAGTGCAAAACTGCCCTATTGCTTCGGACTACCTTCGGTGTTATGTTGGTCTTCGGTTCTGATGTGAAGCAAAACCGGTCACAATTTCATCCAGAGGAATATCCCAATGGCCACCGCTGAAGCCACCGCCAACAAGCTCGAAGCCGAGCGCAAGAAGGCCCTGGGCCTCGCCATCGCCCAGATCGAGAAGCAGCTCGGCAAGGGCTCCATCATGCGGATGGGCTCCGACACCCCCAAGGAGCGGATCGCCACGATCCCCACCGGGGCCATCAACCTCGACGCCGCCATCGGGATCGGCGGGGTGCCCCGCGGCCGGATCACCGAGATCTACGGCCCGGAATCGTCCGGCAAGACCACCCTCTGCCTTCACCTGGTGGCCAACGTCCAGAAGGCCGGCGGGGTGGCCGCCTACGTCGACGCGGAACACGCGCTGGATGTCGAGTATGCCAAGAAGCTGGGGGTGGACGTCGACAACCTCCTCGTCTCCCAGCCGGACACCGGCGAGCAGGGGCTCGAGATCGTGGAGATCCTGGTGCGCTCCGGGGCGGTGGACCTGGTGGTGATCGACTCGGTGGCGGCGCTGGTGCCCAAGGCCGAGATCGAGGGTGAGATGGGCGACAGCCATGTCGGCCTGCAGGCGCGGCTGATGAGCCAGGCGCTCCGCAAGCTGGCCGGCGCGATCAACCGCTCCAACTGCGCGGTGGTGTTCATCAACCAGCTGCGCGAAAAGATCGGCGTGATGTTCGGCAACCCGGAGACCACCACCGGCGGCAAGGCGCTCAAGTTCTACGCCTCGCTCCGGCTGGACATCCGCCGGATCGGCCCGGTCAAGGAGCGCGAGACGGTGGTCGGCAACCACTGCCGGGTCAAGGTGGTGAAGAACAAGGTGGCGCCGCCATTCAAGCAGGCGGAGTTCGACATCATGTTCGACGAGGGGATCAGCCACACCTCGCTGCTGGTGGACATCGCCTCCGAGGCGGGGATCATCCAGAAGTCGGGCGCCTGGTACTCCTACGGCGACCAGCGGATCGGGCAGGGGCGCGAGAACGCCAAGCTCTTCCTCAAGGACAACCCGGAGATGATGCTCGAGGTGGAGGGCCGGGTGAAGGAGTTCCTGGGGGTGAGCAAGCCTGGCGTCGCTGCCAACCCCGATGCGGACGAGGATGATGGAGAGGAGTGAGCTGGATCCCCGGCTCGGTCGGGTGTCCGGGATCGCCGAGGATCCCCGGCACCCGTCCGCGGTGCGGGTGTCGATCGAGGGCAGGATCACCTGGACGCTGCCCCGGGAGGCGGTGGGCGAACTCCAGCTCCGGGTCGGCCAGGACATCGATGAGGCCCTGAAGGCTCGACTGGATGCCGCCGCCGACGCCGAAGGGGCGTGGCGGGCGCTGCTCAGGCACCTGGAACGACGGTCGTTCGCCCGGTACGACCTGGGGCGTCGGCTGCGGCAGAAATCCCACTCCGGCGCCGCCGTTGACGCGGCGCTGGAGCGGGCCGACGCCGCCGGCCTCCTCGACGACCTGGCCTTTGCCAAGAACTACGCCGAGACCCGTTCGGCGCGCGGCCGCGGGCCGGCCCGGCTCAAGCGGGACCTCGCGGCCCAGGGTGTGGAGCGCGGGATCATTGACCGCGTCCTGCGGGACCTCTGGCCCGACGGCGAGGGGCCGCTGGACCTGGCAAGGAGCCTGGCCGAGAAGCGAGCGGGGCAACTGAGCTCGATTCCCACCCCAACCCGCAAGCGTCGGGTCCTGGCGTACCTGGCCCGGCGCGGGTTTTCGGGGCATCAGGCGCGGCAGGTGGTGGAGGAGGTGTTGGGGGGGGCAGGGGGGCAGGGGGGCGGCTGGGCCGTGGGAGAGTAGGGGCGGGGAGTCAGGGATTGGGTGCCGGGTGCCGGGTGTCGGTTGCTCCTCTCACGGCGAACCGCCTGCAATTGCGATACACCTCTCCTTTACCGATAGCCTCACGCCTGCCCCGCTGCCGCGCTGCCCATCTGCCCCGCCGCCCCTAGGAACCCCCCCGGTAAACCGCGTATATTCGGGGCATGCAAGCAGATACACTCCGTCGACTCTTCCTCGACTACTTTGGCAGCCGTGGGCACCGCGAGGTGCCTTCGTCGCCTCTGGTCCCCGCGGACGACCCCACCCTCCTCTTCACCAATGCCGGCATGGTCCAGTTCAAGCGGACCTTCCTGGGCCAGGAACACCGGGACTACGCCCGGGCGGTGACCTGCCAGAAGTGTGTCCGGGCGGGGGGCAAGCACAACGACCTGGAGCAGGTGGGGCTCACCCGCCGGCACCACACCTTCTTCGAGATGCTGGGCAACTTCTCCTTCGGCGATTACTTCAAGAAGGACGCGATCAAGTACGCCTGGGAGTTCGTCACCTCGAAGGAGTACCTGGGGCTGCACCCCGACCGGCTCCGGGTGACGGTGCACCACACCGACGACGAGGCCCGCGAGCTCTGGAAGGCGGCCACCGGGCTTCCCGACAGCCGGATCTACGGCCTCGGTGACAAGGACAACTTCTGGCAGATGGGCGACACCGGCCCCTGCGGCCCGTGCTCCGAGATCTTCGTGGACCTGGAGTGGAAGGCGGGCGATCCCCCGGGGGAGTTCAGCCAGGCGGAGTTCGAGGAACTGGCCGAGTCGGGCCGGTTCCTGGAGATCTGGAACCTGGTGTTCATGCAGTTCGACCGGAGTGCCGATGGCACCCTGACCCCGCTTCCCAAGCCGTCGGTGGACACTGGCGCCGGGCTCGAGCGGATTGCCGCGGTACTGCAGGGCCAGGACGACAACTTCCACACCGACCTGTTCATGCCGCTGCTCGACAAGGTGGCGGAGCTGGTGGGGCGGCCATACCCCGGCGGTATGGAGGGGGAGGGCGCCTCCTATCGCGTCCTCGCCGACCACGCCCGGGCGGTGGTGTTCCTCCTGGCCGACGGGGTGTACCCCGGCAATGACGGTCGCGGCTATGTGCTGCGCCGGATCCTGCGCCGCGCGGTGCGGCATGCCTGGCTGCTGGGGCGCCGGGAACCGACCCTCGCACCGCTGACTGTGCTGGTGATCGATGCGATGGTGGGGGCGTACCCGGAGCTTGGCGAGAAGCGCCAGTACATCCTGGACCTGACCGAAACGGAGGAGCGGCGCTTCCTCGAGACGATCGAGGGCGGGCTCAAGCGGCTGGACGAGCTCTTCGCGAGCGGTGTCACCACCATCCCGGGCGACGAAGCGTTCCGGCTCTACGACACCTTCGGCTTCCCGATCGACCTGACCCAGCTGATTGCCGGCGAGCGCGGGGTGACCGTGGACCTGGCCGGCTTCGAGGCGGCGCTCGAGGGCCAGCGGACCCGGAGCCGAACGGCGCGGGGCGGGAAGTCCGGCGCCACCGGCGCGGTGGTCAAGACCCGTGCACCGCGCTGGACGATCGTCAAGCGGGGCAAGCAGCACTTCACCGGGTACGAGACCGTCTCCAATGACACCGAGATCCTCGCCTGGCGCCAGGAGGGCGGGCGGGTGGAGCTGGTGCTGCGACACAACCCGTTCTATGTGGAGTCCGGAGGCCAGGTGAGCGACACCGGCCTGGTGAGCGGCTCGGGCTGGGTGCTGAAGGTGGACCAGGTGCGGAAGGACGAACGCGGCACCGCGGTCAGCGGGGCCTTCGCCGAGGAATTCGAACCGACGGCGGTGTCCGCGATGGTGGACGTGGCCCGGCGCCGTGACATCGAGCGCAATCACTCCGCCACCCACCTGGTGCACGCCGCCCTCCGTCGCCACCTCGGCACCCACGTGCGGCAGCAGGGATCGCTGGTGGAGCCGGCACGGCTGCGGTTCGACTTCTCCCACCACGAGCCGATTGCCCCCGCGATGCTGGAGCGGATCGAGCGGGACGTGAACGAGCATGTCTGGGAGAACTTCCCGGTGGAGACCCGGGAGATGCCGTACCCCGACGCGCTGGCACTCGGTGCGATGGCCTTCTTCTCCGAGAAGTACGGGGACGTGGTGCGGGTGGTCCAGATGGGGCCCTCGATCGAGTTGTGCGGCGGCACCCACGTCGCGAGCACCGGGGCGATGGGGCTGTTTCGCTTCAGCACCCAGGGCGGCGTGGCGGCTGGGGTGCGCCGGATCGAGGCGGTGACCGGGGCCTCCGCCTACGACATGGTCTCGGAAATCGAGGCGCGCCTGGCCAAGGTTGGCGAGGCGCTCCGGTCGCAGCCGGAGCACCTGCTGCGGAAGGCCGAACAGCTCATCGCGGAGCGGGACCGGCTGGAGGCGAAGCTGGCGGAGGCGCAGAAGCAGGGCGGCGGGGCAGCAGGGGCCGGTGGGGAGGAACTGCAGCTTCATGGGGTGACGGTGACGCTGGCGGACACCGATTCCGAGGACCGGGACGAGCTCGGCCGGCTCGCCGACGGCTTCCGGAGCGGGAGGAGCGCGGGGGTACTGGTGATGTTCGGCACCGCGGGTCGCGGGGCGATCCACGTGGCGCTGACCGATGACCTGGTGGCGCGCGGGAAGAAGGCGGGTGACCTGGCGAATCGGCTGGCGGCGGTCAGCGGCGGCAAGGGTGGTGGGCGACCGGCCTTCGCGTCCGCGGGTGCCGGCGACCCGGCACTGCTGCCCAGGGTGCGGGAGGAGGCTCCGCGGATCCTCGGCGAATGGCTGGGCGGGTGAGCACACCGGCGTCCTGGGCGGTCCGGCGGACCGATGGTGCCCCCGAGGCCCTGCGGGCGCGAGTCGCCGAGTGGCTCGCTGGCCGGCCGGAGGGGGATCTGGGGGCCGAGACGCTGCTCGAGGCGGGTCGGGACGCCCTGCGCGCGACTACGGGACAACCCGGCGGTCGCTCCGTGGCACTGGACCTGCTCGCGGCGGATGCGCTGGTCACGCTGGCGCTGCTCTTTGCGGCGGAGCACGATCCCGCGGGCCTCGAGCGGTTCGCTCGGGCGGCCCGGTGCACCGAGAGTCGGCCGGCGTGATCGATCTGCATTCCCACCTGCTCCCAGGCGTGGACGACGGATCGCGCACCGTGGAGCAATCGATCGGGGTGCTCCATCGGTGGCAGGCGCAGGGGGTGACGGCGGTCTGCCTGACCCCCCACATGACGGTGACGAAGGCGGCCAAGGGAGTGCCCGGGGCATGGGAGGATGCCTTCACCCGCCTGGCGAGCGCCTCGCCGGCGGCCGTGAAGCTGTTCCGGGGCTCGGAGATGATGCTTGACCGGCCGCTGACCGAGGCGGCGGCGGACCGGCGCTTCACCCTCGGCGGGACACGCTACCTGCTGGTGGAGTTCAGTCGCCTGGTGGCCGAAGGGGCGGCCCTCAACGCCCTGGTTCAGGTCGCGCGGCTGGGCGTCGTGCCGGTGCTGGCGCATCCCGAGCGCTATGCCATCTGCTCGCCGGAGGCGGTGCAACGGTGGAAGGGCGCCTCCGGGGCGCTGATGCAGGTGGACGCAACTACCCTGGTGCAACCTCGCTCACGCGGCAACCGCGCGCGGCAACTCCTGGCCGCGGGCCTGGTCGACATCCTGGCCGGCGACAACCACGGTGACGACCGGTCGATGGCCACGGCCCAGGAGGCGCTGGCCGAACGCCACCGGGCCGTCGCCCAGCTGCTGCTCGCGGACAATCCCGCGGCGATCCTCGCGGACGGTCCCACCGAGGGGGTGCCGCCGGTCAAGCTGAAGGAGAGCCTGATCAATCGCCTGCGGACGCTCTTCGACCAGGAGGGGGCATGACTGCGGAACGGATCGCCTCGGGACTCGCCGCCCTCCGGGACCTGGCCGACCAGACCCGGGCACAGGCCCCCCTGCTCGCCACGATCGCGGAGCGCTACCTCCAGACGCTGCGGACCGGTGGCAAGCTGATGTTTGCCGGCAATGGCGGCAGCGCCGCCGACGCGCAACACCTCGCCACCGAGTATGTGGTGCGGTTTCGCGGCGACCGTCCCGCGCTCGCCGCGATTGCCCTGACGACCGACACCTCGCTGCTCACCGCGGCCGCCAACGACCTGGGGTTCGAGCAGGTCTTCTCCCGGCAGGTGGAGGCGCTCGGTCGCCCGGGCGACCTCCTCATCCTGCACAGCACGAGCGGGCGGAGCCCCAACCTCCTGGCGGCCGCGGCCACGGCCCGGCTCGGCGGGATCGGGGTCGTCGCGATGGTGGGCCGCGGCGGGTCGCCCCTCGCGGAGCTGGCGGACCTGGTCTTCACGGTGGGGACGGACACGCCGCACTTGGCGCAGGAGATCCAGATGTCGGTCGAGCACCTGCTGGTGGTCGAGGTGGAGGCGGGGTTGGGGATGGCGGGGGATGAGAGGTAGCGAACAGGGAATGGGGAACGGGGGATGGGGCGGCGGAGGTGGGGGCTGCGTATCGTGGGGCCAACGGGGTAGCGACGCATGATTTCACTGACGGGCAAATCGGCATTGGTCACTGGCGGCTCGCGGGGCATCGGGCGGGCCACCGCCGTGTTGCTCGCGCGGGCGGGGGCGGATGTCGGGATCGCCTTCCGTTCCCGGGTGGCCGACGCGGAGCAGGTGGAGCAGGAGGTCCGGCGCCTGGGACGCCGGTGCTACCTGGGCCGAGGCGACCTGTCGGATCCGGGGACGGTCGATCAGGTCCTTCGGGAGTGCCGGGCCGCGTTCGGCGGTCTCGACATCCTGGTGGCCAATGCCGGGATCTGGCCCGCGCAGGAGATTCCGCTGGCGCAGATGACCGACGCGCACTGGCGGCGGACGATGGCGGCCAACCTCGACGCCGTCTTCTACACGGTCCGGGCCGCCCTCGGGGTGCTGCGTCCCGGTGGCCGCATCGTGATCGTCACCAGCACGGCGGCGCAGCGGGGTGAGGCGTTTCACGCCGACTATGCCGCGTCGAAGGGTGCACTGCAGTCGTTCGCCAAGTCGCTGGCGGTGGAGTGCGCGCCGGCGCTCACCGTGAATTGCGTGGCGCCCGGATGGGTCGCGACCGACATGACGACCGGTGCGCTGGCGGGTGCGGCCGGCGACGAGGCCCGGGCCGGGATCCCGCTCGGCCGGATTCCCCCGCCCGAGGACATTGCCGGACCGATCGTCTTCCTGTGCAGCGACCTCGCCCGCCACATCACCGGCGAGGTGCTGAACGTGAACGGCGGCGCCGTGCGCTGTGGCTGAGATGCTGCATTTCCTCTTCACTGGTGGCACCATCTCGATGCGACACGACCCGGTCGCCGGCGGAAACGTCCCGGCGCTGGACGGTGCGGCGCTGGTGGCCAGCGCGCCGGAACTGGAGCGGGTCGGCCCGTTCACGACCGAGGATTGGGAGCGCCTCCCCGCCGTCCACCGCACTCCCGCCCTGATGTGGGCGTTGCGGTGCCGGATTGCGGAACTGGCCAGCGACCCCGCGTGCACCGGGGTGGTGGTCCCCCACGGCACCGACACGCTCGCGGAGATGGCGTATCTCGTGGGGCGGACGGTGGATCCGCGGGTGCCGGTGGTGCTCACCGGCGCGATGCGGACTTCGAGCCAGGAGGGCTGGGACGGTCCCCGCAACCTGGCCGACGCGGCAATCGTCGCCCGGGACCCGGGTGCCACCGGGCGCGGCGCCCTGGTGGTGTTTGCGGGTCGGATCCTCGATGGTCTCCGCGCGGCCAAGATGCATGCGAGCGACCCGGACGCCTTTGCCTCGCCGCACGGGCCAGCCCTGGGCCGGGTGGACGGGGGCGTGGTGTCCTGGGACCTGCCGGCTGGACCTCGCCCGCCCGTGGTTGCGGTGGACCGGCTCGAGGCGCGGGTGCTGACCTTCGTTCCCGAGCTCGGCGACGACGGAACGCTGCTCGACCTGGCCCGCGACCGGTTCGACGGCGTGGTGATCCTGGGCTACGGGCGGGGCAACGTCCCCCCCGGGTCGCTCCCCGCAATCGAGCGGTGGGTGGCGGCAGGGAAACCGGTGATCCTGGCCAGCCGCCAGCCCCTCGGCGAAACCGGTCCAGAGTATGCCTTTCTCGGCGGCGGCGGCTCGCTGGTGCAGCGCGGGGTGCGGCTGGCCGGGCCGCGGACCCCGGGGCAGGCGCGGCTGGAACTGATGCTGGCCCTTGCGGGCGGCTGGGAGTATCCCGGATGAGCGCTGTCGCGCCGTTGCCTGATCGGCTGCCGCTTCCCCCCGAGGTCGAGCGCCTGGCCGGGACGCTCGAGGCGGCGGGATACGAGACCTGGTGCGTGGGTGGGGCGATCCGCGACTTCCTGCTGGGCAACCTCCAATCCGACGTGGACTTGACCACCGCGGCACCGCCCGAAGAGGTCCTGCGGTTGTTTCCACGGACCGTCCCGATCGGCATCGACCACGGGACCGTGGGAGTGCTCGACCGCGAGGGCCGGTTGCACGAGGTCACCACCTTCCGGCGCGACGTCCGCACCGACGGCCGGCACGCCGAGGTGGCCTACGGCGTCTCCCTGGAGGAGGACCTGGCGCGACGCGACTTCACCATCAACGCGATCGCCTACCACCCGACCCGGCGGGCCTGGAGCGATCCGCACGGCGGGGCGATGGACCTGCGCGACGGCGTGGTCCGTGCCGTGGGCGCGGCGGCGGAGCGATTCCGTGAGGACTACCTCAGGATCCTGCGCGGGTTGCGGTTCGCCTCGCGCTTCGGGTTCACGATCGTGCCCGAGACCTGGCAGGCGATGCGCGAGGCCGCGCCGGGACTGGCCGGCCTCTCGGCGGAGCGGATCCGCGACGAGTGGCTCAAGGGGCTGGCGACGGCGCGAGAGGTGGCCGGGCTGGTCGGCCTGTGGCACGCCTCCGGCGCCTCGGCGGTGGTGTTGCCGGAACTCCATGAGGAGGTGCACCTGGTTGCGCCCGATGCACCGCCGAGGGACCCCGTGCTCCTGACGGCGCTGCTTGTGGACCAGCCGGACAGCGTGCTGACCCGGTTGCGGGGATCGAAGGTGGAGATCCAGCGGGTCGCACGCATCGTGGCGGGTCCGGCGGCGCCGGGCGGCTCGAACGAGGAGGCGGTGCGCCGCTGGTTGTCGCGGGTCGGGATTGCCGCCGACGACCTGCTGCGGGCGCACCAGGTGCGCACGGGAGAGCCGGCGCCGTGGCTGGTGGCGGTGGAGGTGATCCGGGAGCGGGGGGACGCCCTGGACCGGGGGGCGCTCGCCATCACGGGAAATGATCTGGCCTCGGCTGGCCTGGCACGGGGGCCGGCGATGGGGGTGCTGCTGGAACGGCTGCTGGACGAGGTCCTCGAGGACCCGACCCGCAACACCCGCGACCGGCTGCTGGCGCGGGCCCGGGAGCTGGCGTGAACGCGATCGCCTTCGGGATCCTTTCCGCCCTCGGGGTGCTGGTGGGTGCTGCGGCGGTCGTGGGCCGCCGCCGAGCCAGCTTGCAGGTGATCGACCACGGCCTGGCCTTCGGGGCGGGGTTCATGATCGCGGTGGTGGTGGCGAGCGTGCTCCCGGAGGTCTTCCGGGAGGCCTCCAGGACGGCTCCGCTCCTGGTGCTCGGCGGGTTCCTCGCGGTCCACCTGGCCCAGCACGTCATGACCCCGCACTTCCACTTTGGCGAGGAAACCCACACGGTGCCGAGCGCCGCCGGGATGAGTGCGCTGGTGGGGCTGTCGCTGCACACGTTCTTCGACGGGGTGGCGATCGCGAGCGGGTTCCTGGTGAGCCCGCGGCTCGGCGCACTGCTCGCGCTGGCGGTGCTGCTGCACAAGGTGCCTGAGGGGGTTGCCATCTCCAGCCTGATGCTCGCGGCGGGGCAGGACCGGGGCCGGGCGATGTGGGCGGCGGGGGCGCTGGGGCTCGCCACGGTGGCGGGGGTGCTGGTGACCGGCCTGCTGGCCCCGCTGGCGGTGCACGGGCTGGCGATCTCGGCAGGGATGACGCTGTACGTGGCGGCGTCGAACCTGATCCCGGAGTTCCAGGCCAAGCGGGGCGCGGGCCGTCCGATCGCCTTCTTCGCCGGTGCCCTGGTGCTGCTCGGGCTGCGGGAGCTGCTGGCGCTGCTCGGATTGGCGGCGTGATGGACGAGGCCCCGGGGCTGTTCGCTCCCCGGCCCCCGTTGGCGGCACGGATGCGTCCGTCCCGGCTGGAAGATGTCGTGGGCCAGGAGGCCCTGCTGGCGGAGGGGAAGTCGCTCGGCGATGCGATCCGCCGCGGCGACCTGGGCAGCGTGATCTTCTGGGGGCCGCCCGGATCGGGCAAAACGACGCTGGCGCGCCTGGTGGCGCGCTACACCGACCGGCACTTCACGGCGTTCAGCGCGGTGACTGACGGGGTGCAGCGGGTCCGGGAGATCATCAAGGAGGCGGAGGGGCGCCGCCAGCTGGGGCGGGGCACGATCCTGTTCTGCGACGAGATCCACCGCTTCAACCGCAGCCAGCAGGATGCCTTCCTGCCGCACGTCGAGAGCGGGGTCATCACGCTGATCGGCGCCACGACCGAGAACCCGAGCTTCGCGCTGAACGGGGCGCTGCTCTCCCGCTGCCGGGTGCACGTGCTCGCCCCGCTCACCCCCGAGGCGCTTGAGACGCTGCTGGCCAGCGCGCTGGCCAACCGCGAGGAGGGGCTGGGTGAGTTGGGCGTCACGGCGGCGCCCGAGGCGCTGCGGCTGCTGGCAGAACAGGCCCAGGGTGATGCCCGGCGCGGCCTGACGGTGCTGGAGGCGGCGGCAGCCCAGGCTGGCCGGGGCGGGGTGATCACCGAGGCGAGCATCCTCGACGCGATGGCACGGCGCCTGCCGTTGCATGACCGGAGCGGGGAGGCGCACTTCAACCTGCTCAGTGCCTTTCACAAGGCGCTGCGGGGCAGTGACCCCCAGGGGGCCCTCTACTGGATGGCCCGGGCGATCGAGGGGGGCGAGGATCCGATGGTGCTGTTCCGGCGCGCCATCGCGATGGCCGCGGAGGACATCGGGCTGGCGGACCCGCAGGCGCTGCACCTCGCCGTGGCGGCGCGGGATGCCTTCCAGATGCTGGGTCCCCCGGAGGGGTACCTGCCGCTGGCGGAGATGACGATCTATCTCGCCACCGCGCCGAAGTCGAACAGCACCGTGGTGGCGTTGGGTGCGGCGCTGGAGGCCGCGCGGGCAACGGGCGATGCCCCGGTTCCCGTCCACCTGCGCAATGCGCCGACCGCGCTCATGCGGGAGCTCGGGTACGGGGCCGACTACCAATACGCGCACGACCACCCGGGTCACCATGTCGCCCAGGAGTACCTTCCCGAGGCCCTGGCGGGGCGGGAATTCTACCGGCCGGGAGCGCTGGGATTCGAGAAGACGGTGGCGGAGCGGCTGGCCTGGTGGCGCCGGCGGGGCGGGGGTGGGGCGGAGGGCGCCGGGGATCGCGCCCCGGGCTGATATATTTTCGGGCAGACGAGGAGCAACCGATCAAAGATCTCATCGATGTGCGGGACCCGGCGGAGCGCTGCATCCTGGTGGCGGCTCCCCGGAAGGGGTCCGCAGATGCCGCCAAGCTGGGGGAACATCTCGAGGAACTCGCCGAACTGGTGGACACCGCCGGTGCGACGGTGGTCGGTCGGCTCACCCAGCAGGTGGCGTCGCCGCATCCCGGCACGCTGATCGGCGAGGGGAAGGTCGAGGAACTGCGCCAGCTGGTCGAGGAGGTGGGGGCGACGCTGGTGATCTTCGACGAGGAGCTGTCGCCGGTCCAGGGCGCCAACCTCGAGCGTGAGGTGAAGGTCCGCGTCATGGACCGGGCCGAGGTGATCCTGGACATCTTCAGCACCCGGGCCCGCAGCCACGAGGCCAAGCTCCAGGTGGAGCTGGCGCAGCTCGAGTACCTGCTGCCGCGACTGACCCGGATGTGGACCCACCTCTCCCGGATCCGGGGTGGCATCGGTCTCCGCGGTCCGGGCGAAACCCAGCTGGAAACCGACCGCCGGATGATCCGCAAGAAGATCCAGTACCTGCGGGGCAAGCTGCGGGAGGTGGAGCGGCACCGGACCACGATCCGCTCGGGGCGCCAGCCGATGCTGGGAGTGGCGCTGGTCGGCTACACCAATGCCGGCAAGTCGAGCATCCTGCGCGGGTTGAGCGGGGAGCACGAGATCGTGGTGGAGGACCGGCTGTTCGCGACGCTGGACACCCTCACCCGCGAGGTGGAGGTGGGTGGCGGGGCCCGGGTGCGGCTGACGGACACGGTCGGCTTCATCCGGAAGCTGCCGCACCACCTCGTGGCGAGCTTCCGGGCCACGCTCGAGGAGGCGCGGGGCGCCGACCTGCTGCTCCACGTGGTCGATGCCAGCCATCCCGAGGCCGAGGACCACATCACGGTGGTGGACCAGGTGCTCGACGAGCTGGAGATGAGCGACACGCCGGTGCGGCTGGTGTTCAACAAGATGGACCTGGTGGAGGATCCCATCGCCTGCGCGCTGCGGCTCCGGGAGCTGCATCCCGACGCCCTGATGGTGAACACGATGCGGACCGACGGGCTGGAGCCACTCAAGACGCTGCTGCGCGAGGAGGCCGAGCGGTTGCGGCCCCCGGTCCGGGTGCGGATCCCGGTCTCGGATGGCGCGACGCTGGCGCGGCTCTACCGCCAGGGCGAGGTGCTGCGCTGCGACCAAGAGGACGAGCGCTACACGGTCACGGTCCGGCTGGAGCCGTGGCAGGTGACGCAGCTGCGCGACGCCGGGTGCGAGGTGCAGTAGGGACCGATCGGGGGCGTGCCATCGCGGCACGCGTGGGTTCGCCTTTGCCAACAGGGGTGCCATGTTCGTCGCCAAGTCCGCCATCGTCGGTCGCCCGATCCGGTTCGCGCTCGTCGGCTGCGGCCGGATCGCGAGCAATCACATGGACGCCATCGCCGCCCACGCGGGCGAGGCCGAGCTGGTGGCGGTCTGCGACATCCTGCCGGATCGGCTGGCTGCGGCCGAGGCGCGGACGGGGGCGCGCGGCTTCGCCTCGATCGAGGCGCTCCTGGCGGGATCGGATGCGGAAATCGTGATCCTGGCCACGCCGAGCGGGTTGCATGCCCGCCAGGCGATCCAGTGCGCCGCGGCGGGGCGCCACGTGATGACCGAGAAGCCGATGGCCACGCGCTGGCAGGACGGCAAGCGGATGGTGGAGGCCTGCGATGCCGCGGGAGTCCACCTGTTCGTGGTGAAGCAGAACCGGCGCAACCCGACCCTGCAGCTGCTCAAGCGGGCGGTGGAGGCACAGCGCTTCGGCCGGATCTGGATGGTGAACGTGAACGTCTTCTGGACCCGGCCCCAGTCCTACTATGACAGTGCCAAGTGGCGGGGGACGTGGGAGTTCGACGGCGGGGCGTTCATGAACCAGGCCAGCCACTACGTCGACCTCCTGGACTGGTTGATCGGTCCGGTCGAGAGCCTGCAGGCCTACACGGCGACGCTGGCCCGTCGCATCGAGGTCGAGGACACCGGCGTGGTCAGCATCAAGTGGCGTTCCGGCGCGCTGGGGTCGATGAACGTCACCATGCTGACCTGGCCCCGGAACTTCGAGGGCTCGATCACGATCCTGGGGGAGCACGGGACGGTCCGGATCGGGGGGGTGGCAGTGAACAAGGTGGAGCACTGGGAATTTGCCGAGCCGCACGCGATGGATGCCGATGTGGAGGCGGCGAGCTACGACACCGCGTCGGTCTACGGGTTCGGACATCGCTCCTACCACCGGAACGTCATCGACGTCCTCCAGGGCAAGGCGGTGGCCGACACCGACGGCCGTGAGGGGCTCCACTCCCTGGAACTCCTGATCGCCACCTACCAGGCGGCGCGCGACGGTCGTCGCGTCTCGCTGCCGCTGGAATACTGAGATGACGCCTCCTGCCGCCGCCGACGAACTGGACCTGCGCCCGATCCTGGCCGGGGTGGGCCGGCGGCTGCCCGCGATGGCCGGGGCGGCGCTGACCGCCGCGGTGCTGGTCGGCGCCTGGGCCATGCTGTGGCCTCGCCCATACGAGGCCCGGACCGTGCTCGCCGCCGTGGGATCCTCGCGGCTCGGGTTCTCCCTCCCCGGCGGCGGCGACGCCGGCCTGCTCGGCGGCAGCATCCGGCTCGGGGCGGGCGGCGTCGAGGCGACCCCCGAGATGGTGAGCTACCTCCTGGATGCGGAGACGGTGCTCCTGACCGTCGCCGCGCATGCCGGGCCGGGCGGCGCCACGCTGGGCGAGGCCGCGACAGGCGGATCGCTCGAGGCCCTGGGGGCGGAGGCGATGCTCCGGAAGCTGCGCCGCCACCTGCGCACCACCACGGCGCGCCCCACCGGCCTGATCACGCTCACCGTGCAGCACCGGGACAGCGCGGTGGCCCGGGCGCTGGGGCGCGGCATCGTGGCCGAATCGCAGCGCCTCTTCGCCGCCGTGACGAGCCGGCAGGCCGGCCAGTTCCGGCAGGCGCAGGATGCCCGGGTGGACACCGCCGCCGTGGAACTGGCCCGGGCGGAGGAAGCGCTGCTCCGCTTCAACGAGGGCAACCGCGTGGTCAGCCCGGGCGGGCGCCTGGCACTCGAGCGGGGCCGGCTCGAGCGGGCGGTGCTCACCGCCCAGTCGGTCTATCAGTCGGCGATCAACGATCGGGAGTCGGCACGGGCCCGCGAACTCGAGGTGACGCCTGCGCTCGCCGTGGTGGAACCGATGGCGGCCACGCTGCTGCCGGAGGACCGGCGCCCGCTGGCACGGGCCGGCTTCGCCGGGTTGCTCGCCGGGGCGGGGATGCTGCTGCTCGTCTTCCTGATGGAGCTGCTGCGCGCGCCGACGCCCGCGCGTCCGTGATCATCTGGTTCATCCATCACCATGCGGTGTCCCCGGGCTCGCCCGGGGGCACCCGCCATTTCAGCACCGCCCGCTGGCTGGTCCGCCAGGGGCATGTGGTGCGGATCGTCGCGTCCAGCTTCCACTACTCGGTCCAGGCGGAGACCCGCGAGTTCGCCGGGGGGCGGCGGGTGCGCGAGGTGATCGACGGCGTGACGTTCGAGTGGATCAAGACCCGGCCGTACCGCGGCAACTCGGTCGGGCGCCTGGTGAACATGGTGTCGTATGCCCTGCGAGCGCTGGCGACCCGTCCCGATCCGGGGGAGGGCCCGCCTGAAGTCGTGATGGGGTCGAGCCCGCAACCGTTTGCCGCCCTGGCCGGCTTGCGACTGGCCCGCCGGCACGGCGCCCGGTTCGTCTACGAAGTGCGAGACCTCTGGCCGCAGACGCTGGTGGAATTGGGACGGACCTCGCGGTGGAATCCCGTGGTGGTGGTGTTCGGTTGGATCGAGCGGCTTTGCCTGCGCCGGGCTGACCGGGTGGTGACCCTCCTGCCAGGGTCGGTGGAGTACCTCGTGGCGCACGGGGCGGCGCGGGATCGGGTGACCTGGGTTCCCAACGGGGTTGACCTCCGGATGGCAGGCCCCGTACGACCTGCGGTCGATCGCCAGGAATGCGTGTTTCTCTATGCGGGCGCGATCGGCGTGGCCAATGGGCTGGATGCCGTCCTCGATGCCGCGGCGCTCCTGGCCACCCGGGCGCCGGCGGTCCGGATCGAGATCATGGGGCAGGGCCCGGAACGACACCGGCTCGAGGCGCGAGCCGCCGAGCGGGACCTCGCCAATGTTTGGTTCCGCGACGCCGTGCCCAAGGCACGGGTGCACGAAGTCCTGGCCGAGGCGGATGCCTTCCTGATGATCCTGACCGACTCCCCGGTCTTCCGGCACGGCATCAGCCCGAACAAGCTCTTTGACTACATGGCGGCCGGACGACCCGTGGTCTTCGCAGTCAACACCCCGATCGATCCCGTGGCGGACGCTGGTGCGGGGGTCCGTGCCGACCCGTCGAGTCCCGAGTCGCTCGCTGCGGCGATGGAAGGGATCGCAGCACTCTCCCGCGCGGAGCGCGAGGCAATGGGCCGACGCGGCCGTCAGTATGTGGAGGAGCACCACGATGTGGAGGGGCTGGCGGCACGGTTCGGGAGTGCACTCAGTGGAGCATCACTCGATGATCACTTGTAACGGAGCTTGCGCACCGCCTTCCCTATGATGGCCCGGCCGCGATTGGCCGGGGTGTCCATGGCGATCCACCGGTCGCGCCATTCCGCGAGGGCGGGTCGTCCGGATACCGCCGCGAGGACGCGCAGGTAGTCGGTGACGAGTCGGTGGTAGCGGGGGGAATTCGGGTTGGGGAACGGGCTGGCGGGATCGAGGTCGTACAGGCTCCACCCGCGGTGGAGGTAGTGGGGCAGCATCGCCTCGAGGGAGGCATAACCGTCTTCCACCTCCTGGCGGGCCCGCTCGTCGCCGAGCCAGGTGGCCAGTTCATAGAGTCCGAACAGCGACGCCATGAACCCATTGAGGACCGCCGAGGGCTCGGCGGGGTATTCCTCGAAGTAGGGCACGGCTGCCGCCGGGTGATGACCCCGCATGCCGCCGTCCGCCATGGGGCGGTACAGCGGGGTGGCCGCGTGGAGCGCGGCGGTGCGGTACCGTTCCTCCGACGTGAGCAGCCAGGCGCGGAGCATGACGGATGCCCCGCGCATCTGGGCCAGCGCGCTGGTCCAGGGACTCGCGGAGCGGTGCCACTGGAAGCGGTAGTGCCAGGTCCCCGCCTGGGTCTGGTCCCGCTGGAACCAGTTCGCGATCCGGAGGAAGTCCGCACGGTGGGTGCCCTGGCCGGTGTTACGCCATTGGTCGTGAATTCCCAGCGCGCGCTGGAAGGCCGCCTCCGGGTTGACCTGGGTGCCCACCGGGTCGGGGTAGTGGAGCACCAGGATGCCCGCGTCATCCTGCTCGCGGTATGCAAGCTTGGCCCGGTAGTCCATGAGATAGCGGGGAGACGGCAGGTCGGCCCGATAGGCGGCGAGGGTCGTGG
This sequence comes from Gemmatimonadales bacterium, assembly GCA_048499805.1. Classification (GTDB taxonomy): domain Bacteria; phylum Gemmatimonadota; class Gemmatimonadetes; order Gemmatimonadales; family GWC2-71-9; genus JAWXBA01. The sequence continues at coordinate 24,897 of JASNZF010000009.1, forward strand.
CATCCACCACGCGCGGAGGCTCCGGGCTCTCCCAGAAGGTGACCGGCGAGGGGCGGCCGCGGACGCGGCGGCGGATGTAATTTTCCCAGAGGGCGCGGAGACGCTGGGCGGTGGGGTTCACCCGCACGTCCTGACACAGGCGATTGCAAGGAGTGGAATGCGGTGGTGGTGCACGAGAGGTGGTTGATCCTTGCCTTGGCGGGAATGCTCGGGCTCACCCTGATCGGTGAGCCTGCGCCGACGGCTGTCGGGGTCACGGAGCTGCTGCTGGTGCTGGGCACGGTGCTGCTCGTTGTCGCCGCCCTGGCGCGTGCCCGCCTGCTGCGCGGCTGGCGATTGGGTCCCAGTCACCGCTCAATCCTAGTGGTGACAGCGGCCTACTGTCTATCGGTGCTTGCCGGCATGGCGATCGGCCTGCTCGGCGGTGCCGAGCCCGATGCGGCAACTCGAGCGGCCGCGCCGTACCTCCTGTTCCTGCCTGTGGCCGCCACCGGCGCCTGGTTGGGGCATCGGAGCACCCTGCCTGCCACCCTGCGAGCGATGGTGCTGGTTGGCGTGGCGCACGCGATCTTCCTCCTGGTGCTCTTCGGCACGGGGGTGCAGGACCTGCTGGACCTGCGGGCGGTGTTCCTTGGGCGCACCACCCTGCTCGATGCCCGGACCACGATCCCCCTGTTCCTGGCGTCGGCGGTGCTGCCACTGGCGTGGATCGGCGAGGGCCGGGCCTCCAGGCGAGTCGGCGCCCTGATCCTCGTGGCACTCTCGGTGGCCGGCGCACTGAGTACCCAGACCCGGTCCCAGTTGCTCGCCATGGCGATGGGCATGCTCACCTTCCTCCCGTTCTATGGCGTCTGGTGGGCGCACCGCCACGGCCGGTCGCTGGCCCGGGCGACCAGGCGGATGTTGGCGATCGGAGTGGTCTCGGCGCTGGTGATGGCCGGGGCCGTCGTGACCGTGCCCACGCTGCGCGTCCTGGCCCAGGCGGTCACCCTGCGGACCGCCGCCGACCAGGACAACGGCCGGATCGCCAACGAGTGGGTGCCGGCGATGCAGCAGGTCTCGGCGAGCGCCAGCTCGATGACGCTGGGGATTGGTGCGGGCAGGAGCTTCATCACCGGGGGGGGGGAGGAGCGTACCTACGTCCACAACCTGGGGATCTATTCCCTGGTCTACGGTGGTGTGAGTGGTGTCCTGATCACGGCGATCTTCTACCTCGTGGTCGCGATGGCCCTGATTCGGCGATTCCGGCACGAGGGGGGCCTGGAAAGTGCGGCCATGCTGGCGTTGCTCGTGGCGCTGGCTACCTACGCCCAGTTCTTCGCCGTCCACAAGCTGCTCTCCTACAACCTCCTGCTCGCATTGATTGCCCAAGCCGCCGCAAGTGGGACCGCCAGGGCCCTGCGCCGACCGGACCCTGCGTGACGGCGGTACGCTCACCGGCGAGCCGCGCCTACCGCCTGGCGGTCCCGATCTCGATTGCCGGCGCGGTCCTGGGTCTCGGACGGGAATTGATCATCCTCCAACGGGTGGGGCTCTCGGAGGCCAACGACCTCCTCCAGTACTACCTCTCGGTCACCTTTACCATCTCCATCCTCGGCGATGCGATGCGCCTCGCAGTGCTCAACCTGCTCCAGGTCGGCGCCCTCGCCAGTGCGCTGGGCAGCACCTTCGTGGCCGCGATTGGAGTCGGGCTCCCGATCGCGTTCTGGTACGCCCGGGGAGGCCCGACGCTGGACCTTGGCCTCCTGGCGGTGGCCGGGATTGCCGGCATCCTGAACCTGGTGACAGTCGTCCTGCTCGTGCACCGGCAGCGGTCGGGCCGGTTCCTCCCGGCCCACGTGATTACGGTGCTGCCCAACATCCTGATCTTCCTGGGCGTCCTGGTGGCGATGCGCGGCGACACCCCGACCTTCGTGGGAACCGTCGTGGTGCTCTTCCTGGCCGCTCCGGTGCTCCAGATTGCGCTGCTGCTGGCGCTTCGCCCCGGTGACGCCGCCGCGCCGGTGCCGCCGGGGGCCGGGAGCGGTGTCCTGCGCGGACTGCAGCAGATCGGGCTGCATGGGGTGGGGGCTGTGGGCGCCCAGGCAGGGCATGTCCTGATCCGGACCGCACTGGCCGGCCAGGCGACGGGCATGCTCACGGTGTTCGTGCTGCTGAGCCGAGCGGTCGACACGACGCGCGCCATCCTGCTCGACACATTGATCGGTGCCCGCCTGGCGGATTGGGCGGCGGGCCGGGGCCAGGTGCCGAGGCTCCTCGATCCGGTACACCTGAGCCGCCCGCTGCTGGGCACCATCCTCGCGCTGACCGGTGCCGCCGCCCTGCTGGGAAGTCATGCCACCACCGCCGTGGGCGTCGCGCCGTGGCTCGCGGTGGTCCTGCTCCCCGGCGCATGGCTCACCTTCCTGCAGCGCGCGGGGTACTTCTACCTCAATGCCGTGGCCTCGCCGCGCGCGCTGATCATCCGGCTCGGCGTGCTCGATGCCGGGATTGCAGGGATGCTGGCGGCCGCGACGGCCGTGGCCGGGCTGGGAGCGATGCTCCTCGTGTGGCTCTTCTTTGTCGTGCGGATGGCCGTCCAGATCGTGATGATCCAGCGCGCCGGAGCGGCTGATGTGCGGCATTAGCGGCATCCTGGCTCGGCGCGATCATCCTGGCGCCGAGGAGTTCGTGGCGCACGCCATCCGGCTGCAGCGCCCCCGCGGGCCGGACCACGAGGCCGCATCGCGGTCCGACTTCGGGGGGTGGACCGCGGTGCTGGGACACAACCGGCTCTGCGTCATCGACCTGGAGCCCACCGGGCACCAGCCGATGTGGAGCGGGGATGGCCGCCTGGTGGCGAGCTACAACGGGGAGATCTACAACTTCCTCGAGCTCCGTGCCGAACTGGAGTCCACTGGAGTGGTCTTCCGGTCCCGCAGCGATACCGAGGTCCTGCTGGCGGCGTGGAGCCGCTGGGGGGAAGAGGCCCTCCAGCGTTGCAACGGGATGTTTGCCGTCGCCATGCTCGACCTCGCGCGCGGCGAACTGGTACTGGCCCGCGATCGGTTCGGGGTCAAGCCGCTGTACTACACCCACCAGCCTGGCCAACTGTGCTTTGCCTCAACGCTGGGACCGCTGCTCGGGAGCGGACCGCAGCCGGACCTCGAATACCTGAAGCAGGGGTTGGAACAGGGCGCCTACGAGGACCAGACGGGCAGGAGCCCGTACCAGGGCATTCTCAGCGTACCACCGGGTCACCTCGTGCGGATCCGGCTTGAGGCAGATCGCGTGCGCCCCGAACTGCGCCAGTGGTATCGATTTGAGGAGGAAACGGCCGCTGCGGTCGAGCGCCTCGCCAGTGTGAGCACAACAGCTGCGGTCACCGAGGTACGCGAGATCCTGTCCAGCGCGGTGTCCCTCCGGCTGCGGTCGGACGTGCCGGTCGGGGTCTCGCTGAGTGGCGGGCTCGACTCGGCCACCGTGGCGGTCCTCGCCGCGGTAGAGAGGGGAAGTGTCCGTGGCCTGACTTTCGGGCATCCTGATGCGCCCGAGACCGAGGCCCTGCTGGTGGCGGAACTGGCGCGGGATCACCGGATCGTGCCCGAGTACGTCTGGCCGTCCCCCGACCGAATGGCCGAGTTGTTCTGGAGTTGCCTGCGGGCGCAGCAGGCACCATTTGCGAGTGGCAGCGTGGTGGCGCAACATGCGGTGTTCCAGCGCGCGCGCGAATTGGGCCTCACGGTGATGCTGGGGGGGCAGGGTGGAGATGAGGCATTCATGGGGTACCGCAAGTTCCAGTTGTTCCGCCTGCAGGCTGCGCTGGCGTCCCGACAGCCCGGTGAACTCCTCCAGGCCGCGGTCGGCTTCGGAAAGGCACTGTGGGGTGAGCGCCACCAGGCGGGGGTGTACTGGGCCCGCGGCCGGCAGTACGCCACCGGGGTCGGGCCGGAATCAGTGCTCCGGTTGGGGGAGGTGGGCTCCACGGAGCTCGGGCTTGGGGGCGCGGGGGGCATCCGCGGCCGCCAGGTCCGGGACATCCTCCATTTCAGTCTCCCGACCCTGTTGCGCTACGAGGACCGCAACTCGATGGCGCACTCGATCGAAAGCCGGCTGCCATTTTTGGACTATCGCGTCCTGGTCCTTGGTGTCGCCCTCCCCGAGGCCCTGAAGTTGCGGGGCGGATGGGGGAAGTGGATCGTGCGGAAGGCGTTCCAGGATCGCCTGCCGGCGTCCATCGCCTGGGCCCGCGCCAAGCGGGGCTTCGACGTGAACGCGCACGGCTGGATCACCGCCGGGTTGGGCGCCGCCATGCGGGAGGCGCTGCAGCAGACCGTCCCGCGGCTGGGCGACCTGGTCATGCCGGGGCTTCGGGTGTCGGACTACTTTGCCAACACCAGGCTGGCCAACGACCGCGCCGTCTTCGGCGACGCCGTGGCGCTGCTCTGGCTGGGTGGCTGGGCTTCTGCCAGGGAAGGATGAACGGGATGCATATTGTCAGTGTGGTCGGTGCCCGGCCGCAATTCATCAAGGCCGCGGTGGTCTCGCGCGCGCTTGCGGCAACCGGGACCATTCGGGAATCGCTGCTGCATTCGGGCCAGCACTATGACGAGGGCATGTCGGGTCAGTTCTTTGCCGAACTCGAGATTCCCGAGCCGACCTGGAACCTTGGGATCGGGTCCGGCAGCCACGGGCAGCAGACCGGCCGGATGCTGGAGGCAATGGAGCAGGTGCTGCTCGAGGCCCGACCGGACTGGGTAATCGTCTATGGCGACACCAACTCCACGCTGGCCGGAGCGCTTGCGGCAGCAAAGCTGGGGATCCCCATCGCCCATGTCGAAGCCGGGTTGCGGTCCTTCAACCGGGCGATGCCGGAGGAGATCAACCGGATCCTCACCGACCATCTCTCGACCTTGCTGTTCGCGCCGACTGCGGTGGCGATGGGGCACCTGGAGCAGGAGGGGATCGCGCGGTCCCACTGTCACCTGGTGGGCGACGTGATGTACGATTCGGTGCGGCAACTCGGGCCGGTGGCCGCGGCAAAGAGTTCGGTCCTGGCACGCGAGTCGCTGGTTCGGAAGGGGTATGTCCTGGCCACGATCCATCGGGCAGAGAACACCACCTCTGCCGCGCAGTTGGTCGAGATCCTTCGCGGGCTCGAGGAGGCCGGTCGAGACTGCCCGGTCGTGCTGCCGCTGCATCCCCGCGCTGGTGCCCTCCTGGACGGGACGAAGTTCGCCCAGGGGCCGGGCACTGGCCTCCGGCTGATCGAACCCCAGGGGTACCTGGACATGCTGGCGCTCGAGGAGGGTGCCCGGCTGGTGGTCACCGACTCGGGTGGGGTGCAGAAGGAGGCCTTCTTCCAGCGCGTGCCCTGCCTGACCCTTCGCGCCGAGACCGAGTGGACGGAACTGGTGGCCGCGGGATGGAACCACCTGGTGCCCCCGGTGTCGGCCGAGGTGGTGCGGGAGGCGGTCCGCCAGGCGCTGGGCGCACCGCTTCCCGCCGAGCCGGCCGGGGCCCTGTATGGCGGCGGCGTCGCCGGAGAGGCGATCGCCGCCGTGCTGGCCGGGTGAGCCGGGCAGGGTGGTGAGGATGCGGCTTGGATATCGCACCGGCGGGAAGCGACTGCTGGACCTGGTGCTGGCCGCGACCGGACTGGTCGTGCTGTCCCCCCTGCTCCTCGTCCTGGCCCTTGTCATCGTGGCGACGATGGGCCGCCCCGTGTTTTTTCGTCAGGTCCGCCCGGGGAGGCATGGGCGGCCCTTCACCCTCGTGAAGTTCCGGACGATGCGCGCCGGCGCGCCGGGACAGCCGAACCATGATGCCGATCGCCTGACCCGGGTTGGTCGCCTCCTGCGAACCACCAGCCTCGATGAACTTCCCGAACTCTGGAATGTGATCGTCGGGGAGATGAGCCTGGTGGGCCCGAGGCCGCTGCTCATGGAGTACCTCCCGCTCTACTCGCCCACCCAGGCCCGGCGGATGGAGGTGCGTCCCGGCATCACCGGCTGGGCCCAGGTCCAGGGACGGAATGCGGTGTCCTGGCCGGAGCGATTTGCGATGGATATCTGGTACGTTGACCACCTCTCGCTGCGCGTCGACCTCGGCATCCTGGTTCGCACCGTGCGGCAGGTTGTCGGCCGGCAAGGGATTTCCCAGCCGGGTCACGCCACCATGGAGCCGTTTCGTGGCAATTGAGGCAATGCAACTGGTGGTGCTGGGTGCCGGTGGGCACGGTCGGGCGCTGGCCGAACTGGCGCGACTCGCCGGCTACGGGGTCGTGGGGTTCCTCGATGCCAGGCCCCCCGCCGCAGAAGTGGACGGACTCCCCGTGTGGCCGGACTCCGCCGGCGGTCCCCTGCCGTGCGACGCCGCGGGGATCGCCTTCGGGATCGGCGACAACCTGGCGAGGCTCGCCGCCTTGCAGCGTCACGCCTCGACGGCGCACCCGGTGCTGGTCCATCCCCGCGCGTTCGTCAGTCCATCGGCGGTCGTCTCGGATGGAACGGTGGTCTTTCCCGGGGCGGTAGTCCACACGGCGGCGCGCATCGGGCGGGTCGGGATCGTCAACAGCGGGGCGATCGTCGAGCACGATTGCCACCTCGAGGATGCCGTGCACGTGGCCCCGGGTGCCGTGCTCTGTGGCGCGGTGCGCGTGGGGGAGGGAACCCTGATCGGCGCTGGCGCCGTGATCCTGCCTGGCTGCGCTGTCGGCGCCCGGGCGACGGTCGGCGCGGGCGCGGTCGTGACCGGGGATGTTCCCGATCGGGCCGTCGTCCGAGGCAACCCAGCCCGTGCCAGGGAGACGCCACGTGGCTGATGTGCCATCGCCGGATCGAATCCTGCTGTCCACTCCGCATCTGGGACCAGACGAAGAAGCGCTGGTCCTCGAGGCGCTTCGCAGCAACTGGATCGCGCCGCTGGGTCCGATGGTGGACGCCTTCGAGCAGGAGTTCGCCTCCCGGGTCGGCAGCAGCCATGCGGTGGCCCTCTCCTCCGGGACCGCGGCACTCCACCTGGCCCTGATCGGGGCCGGGGTCGGCCCGGGCGACGAGGTGCTCGTCAGCACCCTGACCTTTGCCGGGTCGGTCAACCCGATCGTCTATGTCGGCGCGCGGCCGGTCCTGGTGGACAGCGAGGAGCGCTCCTGGAACCTCGATCCCGCGCTGCTGGAGGAGATCCTCACCGCGCGCGCCCGGTTCGGCAGACTCCCCAAGGCGGTGGTCCCGGTCCACCTGTACGGGCAGCCGGCGGAGATGCCCAGGATCATGGAGATCTGCGGCCGTTTCGGGGTTCCCGTGATCGAGGACGCGGCGGAATCGCTTGGAGCAAGCTGCGACGGGCGGGACCCGGGGACGTTCGGCCAGTCCGGGGTGTTCAGCTTCAATGGCAACAAGGTGATCACGACCTCGGGCGGCGGGATGCTCGTGACCGAGGACGCGGCGCTCGCGGGCCTGGTGAGGAAGCTTGCCTCCCAGGCCCGGGACCCGGCGCCCCACTACCAGCACTCGATGATCGGTTACAACTACCGGCTGAGCAACCTGCTCGCGGCTCTGGGCCGTGGGCAGCTGCGGCAGCTGGACGCGCGGGTTGCGACCCGACGGGCCCATTTCGCGGCGTACGCCGACGCCCTGGCCGGGATCCCCGGGGTGGCCTTCATGCCCGAGGCTCCCTGGGGTACCCACAGCCGGTGGTTGACCACCCTTACCCTCGATCCAGGGAGCGGGCTCACCCCGGCGGGGGTCGCGGCCAGCCTGGACCGCGCCGGGATCGAGTCGCGTCCCGTCTGGAAGCCGATGCACCTCCAGCCGGTCTTCGCCGACTGCGAGGTGATCGGTGGGGATGTGTCCGCCCGGCTCTTCCGGGACGGGCTCTGCCTGCCGTCCGGGTCGAACCTCACCCTCGCCCAGCGCGACCGGGTGATCGACGCCTTCCACGCCGCCTGCACCCAGGGATCCTGACCGTACCCCGGCGGACCCGGCTGCGTTAAGCTTCTGGACAGCATGGCACCCTCCCCCCGTCGGTTTGTCCTCGCGGAACTCCGCAATCGCTACCTCTTCCTGGTCGATGCGGTGGCGCTTTCGGGCGCCCTCTTCCTTGCCTACGCGTTCCGGTTCGAAAGCCTCACCTGGCATCCCGACCACACCCGGACCTTCGGGGTGTTCCTGCTGGCCAGCCTCCCGGTCAAGCTCGGGCTGTTCTACCTGTTCGGTCTCTATCGCCGGCTCTGGCGGTATGCCGGGGTGGCGGAGCTGGAACGGATCCTGCTCGCGACCGCGCTGGCGGCGGTGGCGTCGATCCTCCTGGGCGCCGCGCTGCTGCCGTTCAGTGGACTGACCCCGGTGCGCGTCCCCCTCTCGGTCCTGGCGATGGACGCCGTGTTCACCGCCGGCGTCGTGGCGCTGCCGCGGATGCTGCTGCGGGTGCTGCGGCACTGGATGCCGGCCGAGGACGCGACCGGGACCCGACGGATCCTGGTTGCCGGGGCGGGCGCCGCCGGCGAGGCCCTGGTGCGCGAGCTCCGCGCCAACCCGCAGCTGGGCCTCCGCCCGGTGGCGTTCATCGACGACGACCGGACCAAGCATCGCAAGGAGATGTGCGGGCTGCCGGTGCTGGGCGGCACCAGCGACCTCGACGCGCTGCAGCGCGAGCACGGCTTCGATGAACTGATCATCGCGATGCCGAGCGCGCCCGGTTCGGCGATTCGGGGCGTGATGCGGGAGGCCCGGACGGCGGGGCTCCTGGCGCGAACGGTGCCGGGACTCTTCGAGATCCTTTCCGGGCGGGTCGGCGTCTCGTCGCTGCGCCCCGTCCAGATCGAGGACCTGCTGCGTCGCGAGCCGGTCCAGACCGACCTCGACCAGGTCGGAGCGATGGTTGCGGGAGAAACGGTGCTGATCACGGGGGCGGGCGGCTCGATCGGCTCCGAGCTCTGCCGGCAGGTGGCGACCTTCGGGCCCGGTCGCCTGGTGCTCCTGGGCCACGGCGAGAACTCGATCTTCTCGATCCACCGAGAACTCGAGGAGCGGTTCCCGCAGCTGCGCCTGGTCCCCGTCATTGCCGACGTGCGGAATGCCGAGCGGATCCGCCTGGTGCTCCGACAGTATCGGCCCTCGCTGGTGTTCCACGCGGCCGCCCACAAGCACGTGCCGCTGATGGAGTGGAACGTCGTGGAGGCGGTCACCAACAACGTGGTGGGCACCCGCAACGTGGTCGAGGCCGCGCTCGAGTCCGGCACCAGCCACATGGTGTTGATTTCGACCGACAAGGCGGTCCTGCCGACCAACGTGATGGGCGCCACCAAGCGGGTGGCGGAGCAGGTGGTGCAGGCCGCCGCCGAGCGGTCGGGCCGCCACTTCATCGCGGTCCGGTTCGGCAACGTGCTGGGAAGCCGGGGCAGCGTGGTGCCCAGCTTCCTGCGTCAGATCGAGGCGGGCGGACCGATCACCGTCACCCATCCCGAGATGCGCCGGTACTTCATGACGATTCCGGAGTCGGTGCAGTTGGTGCTGCAGGCTGCGGTGCTGGGGCGGGGGGGCGAGGTGTTCGTGCTGGACATGGGGGAGCCGATCCGGATCGTGGACCTGGCGCGCGACCTCATCCGGCTGTCGGGCCTCGAGGTGGATCGGGACATCGAGATCAAGTTCACCGGGGTCCGGCCGGGCGAGAAGCTCTACGAGGAACTGTTCTTCGGGGCGGAGGTGGCCGCGCCCACCAAGCATCCCAAGGTGCTGTCCTCACGCCAGGCCGAGCTCACCGCCGGCCTGCCGGGCCTGCTCGATCGGCTGATCCAGGAGGCCCAGGGGCCCGCGGACGAGCATGCGCTGCGCAGCCTGCTGCTCGCCCTGGTGCCCGACTACTCCCCCGAGAAGAGCCCCAACAATCTCGGGGGGGCCCGGATGGAACGGCGGTCCTTCCCCCGCGTCGAGGCCTGAGCCGAATCAGCGCGTGGCCACCACGATGATCGCGATCGTGCTGGCCAGGATCGAGGCGAGCCCCGTCAGGAACCCGGTGGTCTCCCCCGCGCCACGCCCCTCCTCCCGGACCCGCATTGGCACCACGATCATGGCGCCTGGCTCCGGCGTCGGCTGGCCATCCGGCAGGATGAACCAGCGCCGCCGGACCGATTCCACCTTGCCGTTGGGCTGGACCACGTAGGATCGGCTCCGATCGGCCTGCCGGTCGAAGCCGCCCGCCGCCGCGACGTAGTGCTTCAGCGAACGCCCCTCCGCCCAGGTCACCCCCGACGGCGCGAGCACCGCACCGGTGACGCGGATGATCGGGTCGTATTCCGGGATCACCACCGAGTCACCCGCGGCGAGGATCAGGTTGTCCCGGTGGGCCGGGTTGGCCAGCACCCGGGGCAGGTCCACGCCGATCCGGGCCAATCCACCCAGCTGCTGCTGGTCGGCGCCCGATTCCGGGGGCAGCAGGGTGGAGCGCGCGTCGCGGAAGAACCCGATCCCGGCTGGGTAGGCGGCACTGGTGAGTCCGCCCGCCCGTTCGAGGAGGTCCGTGAGTCGCTCGGTGCGGTTCCGCAGGGTGTAGTTCCCGGGGAATCGGACCTGCCCGCTCACCGCCACCGTCCGCGGGAGTTCCCACTCCGGCTGCCGCAGGATCAGGATGTTGTCGTAGGGCATCAGGGGCACCTCGGGACTCCCCGCCCGGGGCGCCGGGGTGCCGGGAGGGCCGAGCCAGCGTCCGTCGGGGCCCCGGTCCACCAGGTAGGTGGAGTCGAGGGCGGCGCGATAGGTCGTGGCCCGGACGCCCTCGGCACGATCCGCTGGGAGGCGCGCGATCTCCGCCTCCCGCAGCAAGGCGGCCTCCGTCAGGCCGCCGGCCAGGAGCACGGCATCCCGCAGGGTCATCCCCTCGCGGTAGGGGAGGCGTCCGGGGTTGCGGACCGCCCCGGTCACGATCACGAACCGGGCCGGCCGAAACGCCGTCCGGCTGAACACCTCGACCAGGTCATCCTCCTGCAGTACCAGGTCGTTGGTCACCGCACCGGAGCTGTCGGCGAAGGCGGCCCGCAGCTGGACCCGGGTGGAATCGGGATTGAGCCGACTGACGAGGACCTGGCCCAGGTAGGTGTCGGGTTTGGCGCCTCCGGCCCGCCGGATGGCATCGCTGAGCCGCATCCCCGGCGTGAGAGCTACCCGCCCCTCCGACCAGACATTGCCACGGATGCTGACGAATCCGCGCATCCGATCGGCGACCGCGAAGACCCGGACCTGGTCACCGGCCTGGATGGCGAAGGCGGGGCCCCCGCCGGCGGCGAACTGGTCGGGTCCGAGGTCCAGCACGACCCGGTCCCGGCCACCGGCGGTTCGCGCTCCCGGTGGCAGGATCCGGTCCACCTGGACGCGCTCGAGTGACGCGGACGCCCGGAAGCCGCCGGCGGCGGCGATCAGGTCGCGCAGCGACTCCTCGGCCCGCAACTCGTAGATGGCGGGGCGCACCACCTCGCCCGTGACGGCGGCCCACGTACCGCGCACCGGCACGAAGATCACGTCGCCGGACTCGAGCCGGATGTCGTGGCGGTTGTCGCCGCGCAGGAGGTAGTCGTAGAGGTCCAGGGTCGCGACGACCCGGTCGCCCCGTCGCACCTCGATCCGCCGGAAGCTGCCGTTCTCCGTCGGGCCGCCGGCAGCGTAGAGCGCGGTAAGGACCGTGCCCGCGGCGGAAATCTGGTAGGTGCTCGGGCGCTGCACGTCGCCGACCACGAAGATCTGGTTGGTCCGGAGCCGGGCCATGCTGACCTGGAACCGGGTCGGCGCCCCGGCGCCCCGCCGGATCCCGCTGTAGACCCTTCCCAGGCGGTCGTACAGCAGCGCCTCGAGGGAGGCCATGGTCAGGCCGTTGACCTGGACCTGGCCCACCTGGGGAATGACGACGAAGCCCTCCCGCGTCACCTCCAGCGCATGGGAGAGCTCAACCTCGCCGGTGATGACGAGGACCAGGTTGTCGCCCGGACCGAGCCGGTACGAGGGGTCCACCGGGCCGGCCAGGTTGGGTTGGAACTGGCCGGTCGTCCGGCTGAAGATCTCCATCCCGAAGATGGCGGGGCTTTGGGCGGGGCTGGCCGGTGGCGCAGCCGTGGGCATCTGCTCGGCGGCGGGGGCGATGGCATCGGTCAGGCCGAGGGCCCTGACGGCGGCAAAGACCCGGTCGTCGGTGGCCCCGCTGGCGGATTGGGGCAGGTCGGGGAGGTAGCCATCGAGGAGGTCGGCGGGATATCCCGCCGCCACCAGCCGGGCCCGGATCTGCTCGGCGCTGAGCCCGGAGGAGAGGATCTGGGTGCGCACCTGGGCGGCGAGGTCCGGTCGGGTGTCCAGGAGTCGCCGGGCCTCTTCCGGAGGAGGCGCCTGCGCCCCGGCCGGGGCCCAGGCGACGACCAGGAGCACGAGCACCACCAAGCAGCGGGAAGTCTTCACGCGACCACTCCATCGGGCGATTGGGTCTGTCGGCCCCTGGACGCAATGACCTCGCGCCAGAAGGCCAGGGTCTGTTCGGCAACCGGGGTGTCGGCGTAGGTCGCCAGGACGCGGCTGCGCCCGGCCTCGCCCAGCCGGCTCCGCAGCGCGGGATCCGCCAGCAGGTGCTGCAGCGCCAGCGCCATCGACTCGGCATCGGAGACGATCATCCCCGCGTCGGCCACGATCTCGGGCAGGGCACCGGTGTCGGTCACCACGACGGCGATGCCATGGGCCATCGCCTCGATGAGGAGCGGATGGAACTGCTCGACCCACGCGCTGGAGGCGCGCGAGGGCACCACCAGCACGTCGATCTCTTCCCACAGCTGGGCCACCTGCTCGCGCCCCGCCCCCCCCAGCCAGCGGAGCCGCGCGGCGAGTCCCAGGCGCTGGGCCAGATGCTCGAGTGACTCCTGCTCCGGTCCGGTGCCCAGCACCGACAGCGTCCATGCCCCCATCACCTGGTTGCAGGCGCGGAACAGGATGTCCGCCCCGCGCTCGGGGACCAGGCGGCCGATGTAGCCGACGGCCAGGCCGGCGCGATCGGGGCGCTCGGTGGCGGGGGGGAGGGCCATCCCGAACTGCGGGATGACTGCGTGGCGAGCCGACGGCGCCTCGGATCGGAGGAGTCCCTCGGCGAGGCGGTTGCCGCCAATCACCCCATCGGCGGCGGCGAGGGTCGTCCGGCGCCGGCGTCGCTCGAAGAACGACCACGGACGGGCGAGGCTCTCCCAGCTGAAGGCCACCGTCGGGAGCGCCAGGCTGGTTGCCGCGCGGGTGGCGGCGGCAGCGGCCTGGGTGGTGGGCTCCGCCTCGATCTGCACGATGTCCGGGCGGACGTCGCGGAGCAGTGCCACCAGGGCCCGGCGACTCCAGACGCTCCGGGTGGCGTCAGCGCCATCGCCCCGCGCGGGGATCGGCGCCAGCCGGACCCCGCCATCGATGCCGCTCTCGCCACCCGGGGTGGCCACGGTGATCGCGCAGCCCAGCCCCGCCAGGGCGCGCAGCTTGCCACGCCGGGCAGGGTCGAGGTATTCGTGGGAGAGGATCACGGCACGCACCCGGGAAGTATCGCCACCCCTCCCCCCGGGACCAAGGGGCGACGGCGCGCCGCACCGGCCCTATATTCGAACGGTGGTACCCGGGCCCTTAGCTCAGCTTGGTTAGAGCGGCGAACTCATAATTCGTTGGTCGTGGGTTCAAATCCCACAGGGCCCATGCGGGAGTGGTGGCTTGCCGCCAGTCCCGGCATTCGTTAGAATCCGCCTCCCGAAACGGGACGGCCGATTAGCTCAGCTGGTTAGAGCGCGCGCCTCACATGCGCGAGGTCGGGGGTTCGAGCCCCTCATCGGCCATCTGGAAGTGAGCAGTGGGAAGCGAGAAGTGGCGTGTGCAACGGGGGCTCCGGGTGGACCGGGCCCCCTTGCTGCATCGCGGCAACGGGGGTGCCACTCTCCGTCACCTGACTGCCTCGTTACTGCACTGCCTCCTTCTCCCTTCTCCCTTCTCGCTGCTAGATCACCCCACCCCGCCGCAGGCGCCCGATCTGGTCGTGGTGCTCCTCGTGCAGCTGGAGCACCTCGTCAGGCGTGACGGTCGCCACCAGGGGTTTGCTCACCTCGATCGCGGCGGCGTAGTTCCCGAGGATCGCCGCCTCCCGCAGCGTGGCGCCTGCCGCCAGGGCGGTGCCCAGCCACGCCGTCACGGTGTCGCCTGCACCCGAGACATCGTAGACATGACGGGTCACTCCTGCGATGTGGGTGACCGTCCCGTCCTTCGACACCAGGACCATCCCCTCACCGCCCAGGGTGACCAGCATGTTGTCCACCTTCAGCCGGTGCACCGCTTCGGGCAGGGACTCGCGCTGCGCCAGATCCACCGCGGCGCCGAGCGCGGTCTCCAGTTCCCGCCGATTGGGCTTGAAGACGGTGGCGCCGGCGAAGTCGAAGAAGTGCCGGTACTTCGGGTCGACAATGACGGGGACCGCACGCTGGCGCGCCACCGCTATCAACTCGGCGATGAGGTCCGCACAGAGCACGCCCTTGTTGTAGTCCTGGAGGAGCAGCACGTCGGCCTCGGCCAGGCGCGCCAACGCGGCGTCGCGCAGCCGGGTGCGATCCATCCCCTCCAGGGGCGTGTCCACCTCCTCGTCGATCCGCACCACCTGCTGCCCGCGCGCCACCAGGCGGGACTTCGTGGTGGTGGGCCGCCCGGAGACGGTCACCAGGTTGCTGTCGCCAAGCCGGGCCGCCAGCATCTCGGTCCGGATCGTCTTGGCATGGGCATCGTCGCCGACGGCGCCGACCAGGTGGCAGGTGGCCCCCATCGCGGCCACGTTGGCCGCCACGTTTCCGGCACCGCCGAGCGCGGAACGATGCTCCCGGACCGTGACCACAGGCACCGGCGCCTCGGGGGAGAGCCGCTCCGCATCGCCGATCAGGTATCGGTCGAGCATGACGTCGCCGATCACCGCCACGCGCACCGACGAGAACTTGGGGAAGATCTTGAGCATGCGGTCGCGCGACAGTGGCGGCGGGCTCGGCGTCGGTCTCATTGCAGTCGTCCCCTGGTGGAATGGCCGATGGTGGCCGTCAGCCGGGCCTCGAGCTTCGCCGTGGTCGCGCCGGCCACGGCGGTCTGCTGCCAGGCCGCAGCCCCGCTCAGGCGAAGTGGACCATGCGTGCCGGCGAATCCCAGCCCGAGCCGCAGGAAGGTCGTGACCTCCCCGATGAAGCGGGTGGGAACTTCCGCCGCCTCCTCTGGCGTGGGCCACGTCGCCCGGGGGCTCCCTTCACCCTGGCGAAGATAGCTGGCCTCGGGTGTCACCACCCAGCCCGTGCGTACCGGTACCGCGACGCGGGCCAGCCACTGCTCGTTGTCCGCAAAGTTGCGTCCCAGCCCCACCCCGGCGTCGGTCAGGTTCTCCACCGGATCCAGGGTGCGGAAGGCGAGGCTCGAGGCGGTGGTGTACCGCAGGCGCCATGCCGCACGGGCGCCGAGCGGTCCCGATGCCCCGACGGTGAACGCCCACCGGTTCGGGTAGGGGTTCTCGCCCCCCGGGTTGTAGTCGTCCAGGGCCGCCTGCGCCTCGAGCAGCAACCCGCCTGTCCGCCACGATGCATCCCCGCCCAGCAGCACGTTGCGATCGTCACCCCAGCCGAAGCGGGTTGCGAACGACAGCAGCGTCAACGGGTTGAAGAAGTCGGTGTCGATGGTGTCGAAGCGGTCGCCGATCACCGCGGTTTCCCAGACCGCCAGCGTCAGGGCAGGGTGGGGCGTCACCGCCAGGCGGTGCGCCGCGAGGTATCGGCCCACTGGCTCGCCGGAGAGCGCCTCGGCGGCGCGAAGGCGAGCCCCCACGGCGGTGAACCGCAACTGGCGAGTGACCAGGTCGAACTGGAGGTCGCTGCGGGGATAGCCGGCGTCGCTCAGGCCGATTCCAGGCAACCCCTCAGGCCCCCAGTTCCGCTCCCGCTGGCCGAAGGTCAGGTGGACGTATTTCCACTGGGCCGAGAGATAGGCGTCGATGAACCGGGAAGGCAGCGACGAGCCATCCTGCGATGGGTCGCCTGGCCAGTCGGGGTCGAGCGCGAGGCGCTTCTCCCCCGCCCCCCGGGTCACCGCCACTAGGGAGCCAGCCCTGGCGGCCAGCCGGATCTCGCCGTAGCCGCGCGTTCCGCCCGGGCCACCCGGCTGGGTCTGGTCCCTCCGCGCGCTGGTGAACGATTGGATCCCGCCACGAGCCTCGGCTTCCCAGCCCGCCTCTGCGTCTGGCTGCGGAAACGCCGCCAGGAGCCCTGCCGCCAGCCGGCCGGCCGGCGATGTCGGCGCAAGCCGGGCCTCCTCGAGCACCGCGCGGAGGTCCGCCTCCCGGATCGGGCGGATCATTGGCGAGGGGTCCCGGATCTCCCCGCGCGTGATCAGCAACTCGATCGCCGCCATCCGCGGGTCATCGAGCGGGATGTAGGCCGAGGCTTGGGCGGGGAGGAGGGTGGGGAGGAGCAGGGCGAGCAGGGTGAGACCGAGGGCAGGGCGAAGGGTCATTCCGAAAAGTGCACTCCTCCCACCCACGACGCGAGGGGCGGATTCAGGAAGTTGCCAGGGTAATGTGTCGAGATGGTGCAGCATGTTGTGGCAAGGCAGCGTCAGCCCTGAACATGCTGTGGCAAGCGTCCGACAGATTTTTCGGTTCGGTAGCCGACGCCCGGAGGCTCCCGGACCGGCACGGTCGATTCGTAACCATCGATGGGACAACATGTTGTGGACCACCATTGGGGGGACCCGACCCGCCGTGCCTGCGGGGTTCTCACCGGTCTCCCCTGGTTGGAACAGTGCTCGCACATGATCGATCCAGACTCTCAACCCGGGATCGATCGTGCGAACCTCCCCCTCGCAACTCCAGCTGCTCACCATCATGGTCGGGGTCGGTGTGCTCTTCACCTACCTCCAGCTGGGGGCGATCGCTTCCTGGACGTCGACCGTCACCGTCCACCTCAGCATGGGGCTGGTGGCGGCCGGCGCCTTCCTCGCGGTGGTCCCACCGCTGTCACGGAATCGCCGCGACGATTCCTGACCCCGGCGCGTCCGCTCGCTGACCGTTCCGGTCCCGTCCGCTCAGCGGGCGGGACCGGCGTGCGTCTATGTTTCCGCCGATGACCGAACTTGCCGTGCTCGAGACTCGCGGGGGCCGCGAGGAGTCGCTCCACCGGGTGGCGTGCGCCGTGGTGCACGCCCGGCGGGGGCTCATCGCACGGGCCGGGGACCCGAATCGCTTCACCTGGTGGCGATCGGCCGCCAAGCCGTTCCAGGCCATGCCGCTGGTGGAGAGTGGGGCTGCCGACCGGTTTGGGCTGGGCACCGAGGCGCTGGCCCTGGCCTGCGCCTCGCACTCGAGCGAGCCGACCCACCTGGCCGCCGTTGACCGGTTCCTGGCCCAGATTGGCGCCACCGAGTCAGAGCTGCTGTGCGGACCGCATCCCCCGCTCTCCACCGCGGTGCACCACGCGTTGATCCGGCGCGGGCAATCCCCGACTCCACGCTGGAGCAATTGCTCGGGCAAGCACGCGGGGATGCTGGCGCTGGCGCGGCACCATGGCTGGCCGACGGCCGGCTACACCGAGGCCGGGCATCCGGTGCAGGAGATGCTGCTGCGGTCGGTGTCGGAGTGGACCGGGGTGCCGGTCGCCGGGATCGCACAGAGCGTGGACGGCTGCACCACCGTCTGCTACGGCCTGCCCCTTGAAGCCACCGCGCGTGCCTGGGCTCGCTTCGCCGATTCCGACGCCGAAGCGCCCCGGCGACTGCGCGCCGCGATGCTTGCTCACCCGTTCCTGGTTGCCGGCACCGATCGGCCCTGCACGCGGATCATGGAGGCGTGGCCCGGCCAGGTCATCGCCAAGATCGGGGCCGACGGCGTCTACGGCGCTGCACTGCCCGGCCTCGGCCTTGGCATCGGGATCAAGGTGGAGGACGGCGACATGCGGGCATCCGCGCTCGCGATGGTGGCGGTGGTCCGGGCACTCCTCCACCACGAGGGCCTTCCGGAGGAGGCGGGGCTGGAGGCACGGCTGGAAGGATGGGTCTCGCCGCCGATCCGCAATACCCGGGGCGCGACGACCGGCCACCGCACGGTGGTGGGCTCCCTCGTTTTTCCGGACCGGGATGCGGCAAATGGATGATGCCCCGGGGCAGGAGGCTGCTACCTTGGCGTTGGTCGAACTCGCCGCCGCCATCGCCACGGGCGACGACCCGGCGGTCCGCCAAGCGATGGCCCAGGCCCTGGAGGCAGGGACCCCGGCGATCTGGGTCGAGGAGCTGATCCTGCAGTCGGTCCTCATGGTGGGATGGCCCCGGACCCTGAGCGCCGCTGGCGCCTGGCGGGAACTCTCCGGACTACCGGCCCCCGACCAGGATCCCGGCATGCGCCCCGCCTCCCTGGGGGAATGGGAAGCACTCGGCGAGGCGACCTGTCGCACGGTCTACGGGGGCAACTACGGGCGGCTCCGCGACAATGTGCGCGCCCTCCATCCCGCGCTGGACCAGTGGATGGTGACGGAAGGGTACGGGAGGACGCTCTCGCGTCCGGGACTCGACCTCCGGCGCCGGGAGCTCTGCACGGTCGCGCAGTGTGCGGTGCAGGCCGCCCTGCCGCAGTTGCACTCCCACCTGCGCGGCGCGCGCCACGCGGGCGCCACTCCCGACGAGCTGCGCCTGGCGCTGGGTGCGGCGGCGCGTTTCACCGCGGCGGAGAATCGCGATGCCGCGAACCAATTGCTGGAGCGGGTGCTGGCATGAGCTTCATAGATCGGGCAGTCGTGCGGGTGATCGCGGGAACGGGGGGCTCCGGTGCCTCCTCGTTCGCACGGTTCAAGTACGTCCCCAAGGGCGGCCCGGACGGGGGCGACGGCGGCCGGGGCGGCAGCATCTGGGTCGAGGGCGACTCGAACCTCGCGACCTTGCTGGACTACCGCTACCAGAACCTCTGGAAGGCCGAGCGCGGCGTTCACGGGAAGGGCAAGACCAAGACCGGTGCCTCCTCCGACGACGTCATCCTGCCCGTGCCCCTCGGCACCATCATCCGGGATACCGCCACCGGCGAGGTGCTCGGTGAGGTGCTCCACGCCGGGGAGCGGATCCGGATCGCCCGCGGGGGGCGCGGCGGACGCGGCAATGCCCGTTTCGCCACCCCGACCCACCAGGCCCCCCGGGAGTGGGAACCCGGCGAGGAGGGCGAGGAACGCGAGGTCGAGCTCGAGCTCAAGCTGATCGCCGACGTCGGCCTCGTCGGGGAGCCGAACGCCGGCAAGAGCACGCTGCTCTCGGTCATCTCGGCGGCTCGCCCCAAGATTGCCGACTATCCCTTCACCACCCTGGAACCGAACCTCGGCGTGGTGGGCCTCAGCGGATCCCGCTCCTTCGTCGTGGCCGACATTCCCGGGATCCTCGAGGGAGCCCACGCCGGCAAGGGACTCGGGCTCACCTTCCTCCGCCACGTGGAGCGCACCCGGGTCCTGGCCTTCCTGGTGCCGCTCGACAGCGAGGATCCGACCGCGACCTACCAGCAGCTCCGCGAGGAGGTCCGGCTCTACAGCGAGCCGCTCGCCCGGAAGGAGCATGTCGTGGTCCTCACCAAGCGCGACCTGCTCCCCGCGGACGCACCGATCCCCACCGTGGATGCCCCGGACGCCTTGACCACGCTCGTGGTGAGCAGCGCGGCAGGGGCCGGACTGGAGGAGTTGAAGGAGGCGCTCTGGTCGGTGGTGCGCGAGGCGCGCCGCGCCGACGCCGAAGCCGAAGCCGATGCTGATCCCACCATGGAAGCGGAGGGAGGGGCAGGCGAGGGCGCCGATGACGGCTGGGAATCCGAGGATGGCGATGAGCCCTGAGGAGCGGGAGGCGCGGGTGGCGCTCTCCCTGGTTCCCGGGGTCGGCCCCGCCCGGATCGCCGCCCTCCTCGAAGCCTGCTCCACCGCACTCGGCGCCTTCTCGGCGCCGTTCGCGTTTTTGGGCACCATTCCAGGCATCTCCCGTGCCTGCGCCACCGCCCTCCTGAACTCCTCGCCCGACGATGGCCGCCGCGCCATCGCCGCCACCGCAGACCTCGGGGGCACCATCGTCCTCCCGGAGGACGAGCTGTACCCGCCGATGCTGAGGACCATTCCCGATCCCCCCGCCGTGTTGTACCTCCTCGGCGACCTGGCACTCCTGACCCGCCCAGCCGTCGCGATGGTCGGCAGTCGCGACCACTCCGCCTACGGTGCCGAGGTGTGCCGTCGCCTCGGCGCGGCGGCGGGCCGAGCCGGCATCGTGACCGTGAGTGGCATGGCGCGGGGGCTCGATGCCGTGGCCCACGGCGCGGCGCTGGACAGCGGCGGGACCACCATCGGGGTGCTCGGGAACGGACTCGGCGTGATCTATCCGGCCGCCAACCGGACGCTGTACGAGCGAGTGGCCCGCGATGGATGCCTGGTGACCGAGTTCCCGCCGGGCGAGCGGCCCCGGGCCGGCTCGTTCCCGCGTCGCAACCGCCTGATCAGCGGACTCGCCAGGGTCACGGTCGTGATCGAGGCTGCCACCGGTTCGGGGACGATGATCACCGTCGGCACCGCGCTGGAACAGGGCAGGGAAGTGATGGCGGTCCCGGGGTGCATCACCAGCCCGGTCTCGGTCGGGACCAATCGGCTCATTCGCGACGGCGCCACTCCCCTGCTCGAGGTGGAGGACCTGCTCCGCCTCTTTCCCGAGACCGGAACGGTCGGGATCGGCACGGCGATGATCCGCCCAGCCCCACCTTCCCGTCCGCTGCCGCCGGGCCTTGGCCCCATCGAGCGCCGCGCCATCGAACTCCTCGCCGGAGGGCCGCTCCACGCCGACGTGATTGCCGAAAGGCTGGAGCTTCCGGTTGGAGGGGTGATCGGCCTGCTGGGCGGGCTGGAGTTGCAGGAGCTCGTGGTGGCCCAGCCGGGGGGAGGGTGGTGGGGGCTTGGAAGTGAGGAGTGAGAAGTGAGAAGCGAGAAGCGAGAGGTGAGAGGTAAGAGGTAAGAGGTAAGAGGTAAGAGGTGAGAGGGAGGAGAGAGGTGGGAGCAGGGAGAAGGGAGCTGGGGGGCGCTACCGGGCAAGCGCCACTCCTGCGGAGCCCCTCGCCCGCAGTTCCCCGCCGCCCTTCATTTCCATTGCCCGTCCCCCGTTTCCCAGCCCCCAGCCCCTCTCCCCGTCCGGCTACCTTTCCCGGCCATGCACCTGTACTTCCACGTGCCGTTCTGTGCCCGGCGTTGCAGCTACTGTGACTTTGCCATCGCCGTCCGCCGAGAGACACCCTCGGGCGCGTACCGGGATGCCGTCTTGCGCGAGTGGCACTCGTGGCAGGGCGATGCCGTGTGGCACGGGAACCCGACGGTCCGGACGATCTACTTCGGGGGGGGCACCCCATCTCGCCTCGATCCCACGGCATTGGCCGCGATCATCCATCGCGTCCGCCAGGACCGGTCGGTAGCGGTGGACGCCGAGGTGACGATGGAGGCCAACCCCGACGACGTCACGCCGGATCGGGCGCGGGCATGGGTCGATGCGGGGGTCAACCGGATCTCCCTCGGCGTCCAGAGCTTCGATCCGGCGGTGCTGGCCTGGATGCACCGGGAACATTCCGTGGCGCAGGTTGGTCAGGCGGTAGCGGCATTGCGGGGGGCCGGGATTGCCAACCTCTCCCTCGACCTGATCTACGCCGTCCCGGGCGACCTCGGTCGCGACTGGGAGCGGGACCTCGACCTCGCCCTGGCCCTCGAGCCCGAGCACCTTTCCCTGTACGGGCTCACCATCGAGCCGGGAACGCCGTTGTTCCGGTGGACCCGCCGTGGGGAGGCCGTCGCCGCGCCCGACGATCGGGCGGCGGGGGAATACCTTCGCGCCCAGGAGCGACTGGACCAGTCCGGGTACCGGGCGTACGAGGTGTCGAACGCTGCCCGTCCGGGGTTCCATTCCCGCCACAACTCGGCCTACTGGCAGCAGGCCACCTTCCTGGGGCTCGGCCCATCGGCGCATGGCGGTACCGCCAGTGCCCGCTGGTGGAACGTCCGGGAGTGGGCGGAGTATCTCCGGCGCTCCGAGGCAGGCGAGACGCTCCAGGCCGGCCGGGAGGAGCTCGATCCGGTGGCGCGCCAGCTGGAAGCGCTCTACCTGGGGCTCCGCACCACCGCAGGGGTTCCGGCGGGCCGGGTGCCCGTGGCGATGGCCGAACGGTGGCTGGCGGAGGGGTGGGCCACCCTCGGCGAGGGGCACCTCCGCCTGACCCCGCACGGGTGGCTGCGGCTCGATGCGCTGGTGTCGGCCGTCCCGGATCCCTAAATTTCCCTCATGGCACCACTGGAGGAGCTTGGCGAGCGGGAGCAGCGGGTCCTGGCCGCCATCGTGCAGACCTACATCGAGACGGCAGAGCCGGCCGGGAGTCGCACGGTGGCCAGCCGGAGTGGCCTTGGGATCTCTCCCGCCTCGATCCGGGCCACGATGAGCGAGCTGGAGTCCAAGGGATACCTGTTTCACAAGCACACCTCCGCGGGCCGGATCCCGACCGACCTCGCCTACCGCGTCTACGTCGACACCCTCATGCGGCATTCGCCGCCCAGCCGGGCCGCCCGCGAGACCCTCAGCGCCGAGCTGGGTGCCCGGGGCGGGGCGATCGACCTGGTCCTCCGCCGCGCCGCCCAGGTGCTCACCGTGTTGACGCACGAGCTGGGGGTCGCGGCGGGACCGCTCCTCGACGAGACGGTCCTCGACCGGCTCGAACTGATCCAGGTCGCCTCCGATCGGCTGCTGCTGGTGCTCTCCCTGCGCAGCGGGGTGGCCCGCACGATCTTCGTCGAGGTCACCGGCGCCCTGGCGCCGGCGATCGTGCAGCGGGTGGCCACCGTCCTCAATGAGCGACTCGCCGGGCTCTCCCTCCGGGTGATCCGTGCCACCCTCGCCGACCGGCTGCGGGACGCGACGGGGAGCGACGAGGGCAGCGAGTTGCTCAACATCTTCATCGCCCAGGGCGACGAGCTCTTCCAGGGCGAAGGCGCCGCGGATGAGGTCCTCCTGGGCAGCGCCACCGTCCTCGCGGGCCAGCCCGAGTTCGCGTCGAGCAACGACCGGATGCGGGAGCTCCTGGAGTTGACGGAACAGCGGCAGCGGCTGGGCAAGGCACTCGCGGAGCGCCGGACCGAGGGCCTGTCCATCACCATCGGCTCGGAGAATCCCGATCCTCGCCTGGCCGGCTTCACGCTGGTCACCTCGACCTATCGCAGCGGCGAGCTGCGTGGCGTGATCGGGGTGCTCGGCCCGACCCGCATGCCCTACGACAAGATCATCGGCCTGGTGGACCACACCAGCCGTCTCGTGGAAGGATTGATGAAGTGAGCGATTTCTACTCCACCCTCGGCGTGTTCCGTGATGCCACGGAAGCCGAGATCAAGAAGGCCTATCGCAAGCTCGCGATGGAACACCACCCGGACCGCAACAGCGCGCCGGACGCCGAGGCGAAGTTCAAGGAGATCACCGAGGCCTACGAGGTGCTCCGCGATCCGCAGAAGCGGGCGGCCTACGATCGCTACGGCGAGGCGGGCCTGCGGGGCGCCGGCGGGGGCGGGGGCTTCGCCCATGTGGACCTGAGCGAGGCCCTCAACATCTTCATGCGCGACCTCGGCGGGATGGGGGGCTTCGAGTCGATCTTCGGTGGCGGTGGGCGCGGGCCGACCGAGGCGCGACGCGGCAAGGACATCCGGGTCACGGTGCGGCTCACCCTGGAGGAGGTCGCCACCGGGGTCCAGCGCACCGTCAAGCTCAAGACCCTCAAGCCGTGCGAGACCTGCTCGGGGTCCGGCGGTGCCAAGGGGACGCGGCCCACCACCTGCTCCACCTGCGGCGGCCTGGGTGAGGTGCGGCGGGCCACGCGCAGCGTCTTCGGCCAGTTCGTCTCGGTGTCGCCGTGTCCCACCTGCGCCGGCGATGGGACCATCATCTCGACCCCGTGCGAGGTCTGCCGGGGCGAGGGACGGGTGCGGGGCGAGCGG
The DNA here is from genome assembly GCA_048499805.1 of Gemmatimonadales bacterium. Lineage (GTDB taxonomy): Bacteria > Gemmatimonadota > Gemmatimonadetes > Gemmatimonadales > GWC2-71-9 > JAWXBA01. The sequence goes on from JASNZF010000009.1 coordinate 48,895, forward strand.
ACCGTCTCGGTGGACATTCCGCCGGGGGTCTCCACCAACAACTACCTGACCCTTCGGGGCCAGGGCGAGGCCGGGCCGCGCAACGGCCCTGGCGGCGACCTACTGGTCATGATCGACGTCAAGGACGACGAGCGGTTCGAGCGCCAGGGCGACGACCTGGCCTACGACCTCCCCGTCTCCTTCTCGATGGCCGCCCTGGGCGGCTCGGTCCTGGTCCCCACCCCGTATGGGGAGGAGTCGGTGACCATTCCCCCGGGGCTGCAGTCCGGCACGATCCTCCGGCTCAAGGGCAAGGGACTCCCGCGGCTCAGCCAGGATGGCCACGGTGACCTCAATGTCCGGACCCATGTCTGGACACCCGACAGCCTCAACGACGAACAGCGCGAGCTCTTCGCGGCGCTGGCCCGACACGAGAAGCCCCCGGTGCGCGGCAGCTCTGGCGGGCTCTGGTCCCGCATCAAGGAAGCGCTCGGCGCATGAGCTGGTGCGCGGTGGACCTCCACGCGCCCGCCGACATCCGGGAGGCCGTGGGGCAGTGGCTCGTGGGCGCCACCGGGGAGGCCATCGAGGAGCGGGAGGACGGCACACTCGTGGGGTTCCTTCCCGACGACTCGGGGCTCCCCGCGCTGCGCGCAGACCTCCATGAGGCCTTTGGCGAGGCGGTCGCCCTCGCCACCCGTCCCCTCGAGCTGGTGGACTGGTCGGTGCGCTGGCGTGACGGCCTGGCCCCCAGGCAGTTCGGGCGCCTGGTGGTCACCCCATCATGGCTGGCCGCGACCTGTCCGCCGGCGGCACCCACCGTCGTCGTCGACCCCGAGATGGCGTTTGGCACGGGGGAGCACGGTTCCACGCGTGGCGCCCTCACCCTCCTCGAGCGCCACCTCCAGCCCGGGCAGCAGGTGCTCGACCTTGGCAGCGGCAGCGCGATCCTGGCCATCGCTGCCGCCAAGCTGGGAGCCCGGTCGGCAGTCGGGATCGAGATGGATGAAGAGGCCAACCCGATCGCCCGGCGCAACGTAGAGCGGAACGGAGTCGCCGACCAGGTCCAGGTCCTCGATGGCGATGCGGGGCTGCTGGCACCGTTGCTGGGCCCGGTAGACCTGGTCCTCTCCAACATCCTCCGCAACGTGAACGTGACGCTGCTGCCCGCGATCCATCGCGCCCTCCTACCGGGTGGGCTGGCGATCTTCTCCGGGATGGAGGTCGCGGAGGCACCGCTCTTCCGGCCGGTCCTGGCCGCGCAGCACTGGGCCATCGTCGAGGAGGTGGAGGACGCCGGCTGGTGGTCGGTGGCCGCGAGGCACGCGTGATCGCCTGCCTGGTCGAGTCCGGGACACTGGTCGAGGGCGCCCAGCTCCTCCTGCCGGAACCGGAGGCGCACCACCTCAAGGTCCGGCGGGCGGCGCCCGGTGACGCGGTGCAGTTGCTGGACGGTGCCGGATCCGTGGGGGCGGGGACCGTGGCGGTGATGGGACGCGACACCATGGTGGAGGTGGGACGGGTGATTCGGCATGCGCCGCTGCCGCCGCTGACCCTGATGGTCGGCGCCGGTGACCGGGAGCGGTTCGAGTGGCTGGCCGAGAAGTGTGCGGAGTTTGAGGTCACCGAGTTGATCCCGCTGGTCACGGCACGAAGCGAGAGCGTGGCGGGAAGGGTCCGGGACACCCACCTGGGGCGGATCGCCCGGCGGGCCCGCGAAGCCATCAAGCAGTCCGGCGCGCCGTGGACTCCCCGGATCGGTCCGCTCACCACCGTCGAGGCCGCCTGCGCGCGCTTTCCGGAGGGAACCCGTTGGCTGGCCGACGCCCAGGGCCCAAGCCCCCGACGGGGAACCGGCGCCCCGGCGGTGGCGGTGATCGGGCCCGAGGGAGGGCTCACCGCGCCCGAGCGGGAGCGGTTTGTGGTCGCGGGTTTCGTTCCGGTTCGTCTGGGGCCCCACGTCCTGCGATTCGAGACGGCGGCCCTGGCCGTGGCCGCCCTGGTGCGTTCCGCCCATTCAGGAGGGATCGATGCCTGATTGCATCTTCTGCCGGATCGCCGCCGGCGAGATTCCGGCGACGGTCGTGGCCCGCAACGCCGGCGCCATGGCGTTCCGGGACCTGAATCCACAGGCCCCGACCCACATCCTGGTCATACCCCTGTCCCACGCCGACAGTGCCGCCACCGCGACGGCGGAGACCCTCGGCAGTGTGATGGCCCTCGCCACCGAGGTGGCCCGGGCCGAGGGGCTCGAGGCCGGCGGGTACCGCCTGGTGACCAACATTGGCCGGGATGGTGGCCAGTCGGTCGGGCACCTGCACGTCCACGTGCTGGGCGGGCGGGCGATGGGGTGGCCGCCGGGGTAGGGTGGGTCGGCGGGTCGGCGGGTCGAAGGATTGGGGGGATGTTTGAGATTGCCGTGACCTGAAGCACCTTTGGCCCCCGGGCCCCCAGCCCCTCGGACCCGCTGACCATCGGACCCCCCCCGACCTTGCCCAACCCCCGGACCCAGCGTATCATTAACGACTGCAAACTGTTACGCCCTGCGGGGCTGGAGAGGGGTGATAAGTCCAGATGTCTGAAGTCATCATCCACGATGACGAGAGCTTTGAGCGGGCCCTCAAGCGCTTCAAGAAGAAGTGCGAGAAGGCCGGAATCCTTTCCGACCTGCGCAAGCATCGCCATTACGAGAAGCCGAGTGAGAAGCGGAAGCGGAAGACCAATGCCGCCATGCGGAAGACCCGGCGGAGTTTCCGGTACTCTTCGCGTGACTGAGCTGTTCAGCGGCTTGCAGGCAGCGCTGAACACCGCTCGCAAGAGCAAGGACAAGGACCGCACCCTGCTGCTGGGTACGGTCCTTTCTGCTGTGAAGAACCATGCCCTCGAGCTCGACCGGCCCCTCACCGACGACGATGTTCTCACGGTGCTTCAGCGCGCCGTGAAGCAACGGCGCGAGTCGGTCGAGCAGTTCACCGGGGCGGGACGCACCGACCTCGCCGACCGTGAGCTCGCGCAGATCGCGATCATCGAGGAGTTCCTCCCCCCTCCAGCTGGCGAGGAGGAGATCCGCATCGCGGTTCGCACCGCCCGGGGCCGGGGGGCGGACCAGGTGGGCGCCCTCATGGCTGCAGTCGTTCCGCTGTTCAAGGGGAGGGCCGACGGGAAGGAGATCAACCGGATCGTGCGAGAGGAACTCCAGGCCGGATGATCGCCCTGGAGCGACGTGGTTCCGAGAGCGGGGTGCAGGCGCAGCAAGGCGCCGGCACCCCGCTCCACATGGCGGCGGACCCTGCCACCCTGACCACCCTCGAGTTTGCTGCCGCCTTGGAACTGGTGGCCGGCAGGACGGCAGGTCCACTGGGTGCCGTCCGTGTCCGCGCCCGGCGCCCGGCCACCGATCCCAGCGCGATCCGGGCCGACCTTGCCCCGGTGGGGGAACTGCTCTCCCTGCTGCGTCGGCGCGAGGAGCTGACTGTGCCCCCCGTCCCCCCGCTGGCGGAAGTGCTGGGCCGCCTCCGCCTCGACGGCGCGATCCTGGACCCCGCCGACCTGCGCGCGGTGCGCCAGACCCTCGGCGCGGCGCGGTGCATCGCCGCCGAGCTGCAGCGGATCCGGGAGGACGCGCCGCGGGTCGCCGCCCTCCGGAAGGAGTTCCCTCCCCGCAGCATCGAGCGCCGGCTGGTGGAGTCGGTGGACGAGGAGAGCGGGGAACTGCTCGACACCGCCAGCCCGGAGCTCGGGGCCGCCCGGCGCGAGGTGAACGTGGCCCGCGAGCGGCTGGTCCGAAAGCTGGAAACGCTGCTCCGCGGCCTCGACGCCCAGGCGGCCCCGAGCGGCGCGGCGGTGACGATGCGCGAAGGGCGCTACGTCATCCCGGTCCGTCGGGATTCGCGCAGCCGGCCCGATGGCATCGTCCACGACGAATCGGGCAGCGCCGGGACCCTCTTCCTCGAGCCCACCGCGGCGATCCCTCTCGGCAATGCCCTCCGTGCCGCCATCGCCGATGAGCAGCGCGCGGTGCTCCAGGTGCTTCGGGAGCTGACCGGGCTGCTGCGCCCGGTCCGGACGGAGCTGGCCGATTGCCACGAGATGTGCGTTGCGATGGACGACCTCATGGCCCGGGCCGTCTACGCTCGCGATGTGGAGGGCGAGGTGCCCGAGGTCGTGGAGCCGGGTGGCCCGCTGATCCTGCGCCACGCGCGGCACCCGCTCCTGCTCGATCGCCTGCCGGTGGTGGTGCCGTTCGACCTGGCGCTGGTGGACGGGGTGCGGACCCTCCTCGTGACGGGGCCCAACACCGGCGGCAAGACGGTGATGCTCAAGGCGGTCGGTCTGGCCTCCCTTCTCGCCCAAAGCGGGGTGATTCCGCCGGTCGGGGCGGGGAGCGTCCTGCCGGTCTTCCAGCGGGCGTTTGCCGACATCGGCGACCATCAATCGATTGCCGCCGATCTCTCCACCTTTAGCGCCCACGTGGCCCTCCTGCGCCAGGTGCTGGCGGAGGCCGATGCGGCCACCCTCGTCCTGCTCGACGAGGTCGGCAGCGGGACCGACCCGGCCGAGGGGGCGGCCCTGGCGGGCGCCTCGCTGCGGACCCTGACCGCCCGGGGCGTGCTGACCCTGGCCACCACCCATCTCGGCGCCCTGAAGACTCTCGCCAGCCAGGTGCCGGGCATCGTCAACGGCTCGCTCCACTTCGACACCGCCACCCTGACGCCGACCTACCGCTTCCTTGCCGGGGTCCCCGGCCGCTCCTACGGGCTGGCGATCGCGCGGCGACTCGGCGTGGCGCCCGAGGTGCTGGCCGAAGCGGAGGCGGCGGTGCCACGCGCGGAGCGCGACCTCGAGGCGTTGCTCGCCGCCGCCGAGGCACGCGAGCACGAGCTGACCGCCCGGCTGGCGGTGCTCGCCGAGGCCGAGGCCGACGCGGCCGAGCGTCGCGAGCGGCTGGACGCCCGGGAGGCGGAGGTGGCCCGCCGCGATGCCGAGCTCCGGACCCGCGAGCGGGGGGCGGAGCGACAGGCGCGAGAAGCCGCACGCCAGGCCCTCCTCCAGGCCCGGTCGCGGGTCGAGGAGGCGGTGCGGATCGCTGGCATCGCGGGAGAGGCCGCCGCCCGGGATGCGCGGCGGCTCATGGAGGACGGAATCCAGGAGGAGGGCGCGGCCATCGCTGCGCTGGCCGACGAGCCGCTGCCAGCTTCCTCCGGACCGGTGACGGTGGGCGGGCGGGTTCGGACCCTGGCCGGCGCAGTGGGCTCGGTGGTCGAGATCCGCGGCGACGGCCGCCTGGTCCTGGCCGCGGGGGCAATGCGCCTGGTCGTTCCACCTGACCAGGTCCAGGTCCTGCCCGCTGCGCCACGCGGCGAGAAGCCGCCGCCCGCCATGACCACGGCATCCGACCGCCAGGCCCCGGCGGCCCCGATGGAGATCGACCTCCGCGGCCTCCGGGTGGACGAGGCGGAGTCTGCCACCCTGGCCGCGCTCGATGCCGCGACGCTGGCAGAGCACCCGCACCTGCGCATCATCCACGGCATGGGGACCGGCGCGGTGCGGGACCGGGTCCAGCAGGTGCTGCGGGGGGACCGGCGGGTCAGCGGGTTCGCCTCCGCGCCGCGCAACCAGGGTGGCACCGGAGTGACGATCGTGGAGTTCGGGACCCGATGATTCCGGATGAGGTGGTCGAACAGGTGCGCGACGCCGCCGACCTCGTTGCGGTCATCGGCGAGGTCGTCTCCCTGAAGAAGATGGGGGCCGACTGGCGCGGCGCCTGCCCATTCCACGGCGGCACCCACCGGAATTTCGCCGTCGTCCCGAAGAAGGGGATGTACTACTGCTACGTCTGCCACGAGGCCGGCGACGTCTTCAAGTGGTACATGACGCGCGCCGGGCTGGATTACCCCTCGGCGGTACGCGAGGTGGCGCGCAAGGTGGGGATTGTCATTCCCGACCGGGCCGTGCGCGAGGGCCCCGATCCGCGGGAACCGCTGTTCGCCGCCCTCTCCGCCGCCCAGCAGTGGTTCGCCCGGCAGCTGCGCGAGTCGGCCGAGGCCGAGGGAGCCCGACGCTACCTCGCGGAGCGGGAGATCCCGCTGGATCGGAGCGGGGAACTTGGCCTCGGGTATGCGCCTCGTGGCAAGGGGCTGCTCGAGGAGATGGGCCGGCTGGGAATCCCGGAGGATCGCCTCCTCGAGGCGGGGCTCTGCAAGCGCCGCGACGACGGCACGGTGATGCCGCGGTTCTGGGAGCGGCTGCTCTTTCCCATTCACGATGCCCGCGGGCGCGTGGTGGGGTTCGGCGGCCGGCTGCTCGGGCCCGGCGAGCCGAAGTACCTCAACTCACCGGAGTCCCCTGTCTACCACAAGGGGACGATGCTCTACAACCTGCACGCCGCGCGCTCCGCCATCCGGCAGGAGGGCGTGGTGCTCCTGGTGGAGGGCTACTTCGATGTGCTGCGGTTGGTGCTGGCCGGGTTCGAGCACGTCCTTGCCCCGCTCGGCACGGCGCTGACCCCCGACCAGGCAGCGCTGATCAGGCGGCTCGCGCCCTCGGCGGTGCTCCTGTACGACAGTGACTCTGCCGGGCTGCGCGCGACCTTCCGCGCAGGCGACGAGCTGTTGCGCCATGGCGTCCGGGTCCGGGTGGCGACGATGCCCGAGGGTGAGGATCCCGATTCCCTGGTGCGCGAGGGCGGGCCGGAGGCGCTGGCCCCCCTGCTCAAGGACGCGATCGACATCCTGGAGCGGAAGATCCAGCTCCTGGACCGCCGCGGCTGGTTCGAGGGGGTGGAGCACCGCCGGGATGCGCTCGACAAGTTGCTGCCCACCCTCCGGGCCACCACCGATCCGATCACCCGGGATCTCTACATCGGGGTTGTGGCCGAGCGGGTGGGGGTCTCGCGTGAGGTGCTGGAGGGCGAACTGCGGGCCCGCCCCGCCTCCCCGGAACCCGTCACCCGGCCCTCGGCGCCGCCCCGCCCGCCGCGTCCCGAGGAGACCCCGCGGCGCCGCTCGGTGCCGGGCGCCCGCATGGAAGCGATGCTGCTCCGGGCGATCTGTGCCGATCCAACCTGGCTCGATCGAGCCCGCACCCAGCTGGCGCCGGATCGATTGGAGGTGCCTGCCTACCGGGCGATCTACGTCGCCCTGCTGGAGGCCGACCGGGCCAACCCCATCGCGGGCCTGGTCGACCGCCTCGCTCCGGAGTACCGCGATGCGTGGGCCCGGCTGGTCGAGTCGAGCGAGAAGGCGGAGGGCTATCGCTGGGATGCGGAGTTTGCCGCGGCGGCGCAGGCCCTCGATGAGCGGGCGCTGGAGCGGGAGATCGCGGCCATCCGCGATCCCGCCGAGCGGGCCCGCCGCTACCGGGAACTCTCTGCGCCCGCCCAGGCGCGTCGATGGTACAAGAAGCCGGCGGAGCAGCCGCGCCGCCCAACCAACGCCCGCGATCCGCGGGCCGAATCCCCGCAGGAGGAATGAAAGCGCATGAATGCCGACCTGGAAAAGCTGCTGGACTTGCAGGGCAAGGACGAACAACTCCTTGACGTCGATCTTCGGCTCGCCGCCCTCGGTGACGAGGGGGCGGAGCTGGATGCCGCGGTGACCCGCCTGACCGGTGAGATGGAGGCGGCCCGTCGCTCCCTCGCCGACCTGGGCAAGCGCCAGCGCGAGCTGGAAGTGCGCATCGAGGGATACCGCACCCTGCAGGAGCGCCGGCGCACCCGCATGGAGCAGGTTCGCGGGGCCCGGGAGGCGCAGGCGCTGATGACCGAGATGGACATGGCCCGCGCGGTGCTCCTCAAGGAGGAGGGCGAATGGCTCAAGCGCGCCGAGCAGGTCCAGGGGCTCGAGGCCCGGATCGCGGAAGGTGAGGCGGCGCTCGAGGCGCTCCAGGCCGAGCAGGCCGAGGCCCGGGCCGACCTGGCGGCGCGCGAGACGACGCTGCAGGCCGAGCGTGCCGAGGCACTCGCGGCCCGCGAGGCCAGTGCGGCCCAGCTGGAGAAGGCCTTGCGGATGCGCTACGATCGGCTCCGGTCCAATCGTGAAGGGGCGGTGGTCGTGGCGGTCGCCGGGGTGGCCTGCGGCGCCTGCTTCACCGCCGTGCCGATGAGCCGCCGCAGCCAGCTCCGCACCGGGCTGCTGGTGGAGGGGTGCGAGGCATGCGGTGTCATCCTCTACGCTGAGGAGATGGTCGCCGGGTGACGGCGCTGGTGCCTCCCCGGTGGCTGCTCGAGCAGCCGCCGGACCCCGTGGCGGTGGAGCGGCTCGCGCGTGAGCTGCAACTCTCCCCGGTGCTCGCCGCGCTGCTGCTGCAGCGCGGGCACCACGATGCCGCCTCGGCCCGCGAATTCCTGCGCCCGGAACTCGAGGGACTCCCCGACCCGATGGCGCTGGCCGGGATGGCGGAGGCGGTCGCCGCGATCGGCACGGCGGTGCAGGAGGGACGGACCATCCTCATTCACGGCGACTACGACGTCGACGGCCAGTGCGCCACGACGCTGCTGACCCGGACCCTGTGGCAGGCGGGTGCGAAGGTCGAACCCTTCGTCCCCCACCGGATGCGCGATGGCTATGACTTCGGGCCGGCCGGTCTGGCGCGCGCCCGTGCCGTCGGTGCATCCCTCATCCTCACCTGCGACTGTGGCATCACCGCTGTGGAGACCGTCGCCGCGGCGGCCGCAGCCGGGATCGAGGTGGTGGTCACCGACCACCACCTTCCGGGACCGGCACTGCCGGCCGCCCGTGCGGTCGTTGATCCCCAGCAGCCCGGCGACAGCTCCGGGCTCCAGATGCTCTGCGGCACCGGGATTGCGTTCCAGTTGTGCCGTGCACTGGTCCCGGTGCTGGGATTGCCGGCGGCCTTGCCGATGCACCTGCTCGACCTGGTGGCGCTGGCCACCGTGGCCGACGTCGTCCCCCTCACCGGTCCCAATCGGGTCATCGTGCGCCACGGGCTGCGGCTGCTCGGCCGGACCCGCTGGGTCGGGCTCCAGGCCCTCCTGGAATCGAGTGGCCTCGCGGGCAAGGAACTGCGCGCGGGGCAGGTGGGCTTCATCCTGGCTCCCCGGCTGAATGCGATCGGTCGGCTCGGTGATGCGATGGAGGGAGTGCGGCTCCTGCTCACCGATGACCCCGCCGAGGGACAGGCGCTGGCCCGGGAACTGGAGCGGACCAACGCCGAGCGGCAGACCCTCGATCAGCGGATCCTCGAGGAGGCGTTGGCGCAGGCCGAGCGCGAGGCGGCGGTGGAGGGCCACGCCGCGTTGGTGCTGGCGGGGCAGGGATGGCACCCTGGGGTCGTGGGGATCGTCGCCTCGCGCGTGGTGGAGCGCTGGGGGCGGCCCGCCATCCTGATCGGGCTCGAGGGCGAGATCGGCCGCGGCTCGGGGCGGAGCATCTCGCGCTATGACCTCCACGCCGGCCTGGTGCAGTGCGGGGACCTGCTCGAACGGTTCGGCGGACACCACATGGCCGCCGGCCTCACGATCCGGCGCGCCAACATCGAGCCCTTCCGGGAGCGGTTCCGGGCGGTGGCAGCGGCCAGCCTCTCCCCGGCCGACCTCGGTCCGGAGCAGCGGGTCGACCTCGAGATCGACCTCGGCGGCGCAACCGACGACCTCGAGCGACTGGTGCGCCACCTCGAGCCCTGCGGCATGGGCAACCCGGCACCGGTCTTCGGCGTGCGCGGGGCGCGGTTCGGCGAGTGGCAGACGGTTGGCGCCAACCACCTGAAGGGCAACCTGCGGCAGGGCGCCCATTATCTTCCGGCCATCGGGTTCCAGATGGCCGACCGCGCCCGGGAGTGGGTGGGGCAGGGGCCGGTGGATGCCGCGTTCCGGCTGGAGCGCAATGAGTTCCGCGGGACCAGCACGCTGCAGGCTCGACTGATGGCGCTGGCGCCCCATGCGGCGAGCGGACCGCCTGGGTGATGCGGATTACGGGGGGGATGTGGCGGGGGCGGCGCCTGGTGCGACCCGACGACCCGCGAGTGCGGCCCACGGGAGAGCGCGTCCGCGAGGCGTGGATGAGTCTGGTCGGCCCCGCGCTGCCCGGTGCGACGGTGCTCGACCTCTTTGCGGGATCGGGTGCCCTGGGGCTCGAGGCCTTGTCCCGGGGCGCCGCCGCGGTGACCTTCGTCGAGATCGGCTCCCCGTCCCTGGCTGCCCTCCGCGCCAACCTCCTGGCCCTCGGCAACCCGGAGGGGACCACCGTGCGGCGGGTCGATGCCCGCCGCCTCGTGGAAAAGCTGGAGCCGGGGGAGTTCGACCTGGTCTTTGCGGATCCCCCGTGGACCGTACCCCACGCCGCCGCCCTCGTGGCGCGGTTCGAGGCGGTTCCCTTTGCCAGGATCCTGGTGGTGGAGCATCCGGCCACCCTCGTGCTGCCGGGTCACGAGACCCGGCGCTATGGCGACACCGCCCTCACGCTCTGCAGGGCTCCATGACACGCATCGGCATCTATCCCGGCTCGTTCGACCCGCCGACCCGGGGACACGAAAGCCTGATTCGGCGCAGCAGCGCGGTCTGCGATGCGCTGATCGTGGCGGTCGCGGCCCACCCCAGCAAGACGCCACTCTTCACGGTGGACGAGCGGATCGATCTGCTGCGCGCGGTCGTCGGCGACCTGCCGTTCGTGCGATTCGTGGCGGTGGAGGGGTTGCTGGCTGAGGTGGCGCAGCGCGAGGGGGCGACGGTGATCCTGCGGGGACTTCGCGTGGCGGGGGATTTCGAGTACGAGCTCCAGATGGCGCACATGAACCGGCAGCTGCATCCCGGGGGAGAGACGGTGTTCATGGCGCCGGCGGCCGACCAGGGGTGGATCAGTTCCAGCCTGGTGCGCGAGGTGGCCCGCCACGGTGGGGATGTCTCCCGTCTGGTGCACCCTGCGGTGGTCGCCGCGCTGCAGGCCCGATTCGCCCGGTGAGCTTCCGCACCGAGCTGCTCGAACGCGCCTCGACCCGGCAGGCCACCGTCCTCCTCCCGGAGGCCCAGGATCCCAGGGTGCGGGAGGCCGCGGAACGGTTGGCGGCGGAAAGAATCGCGCGCCCGGTCCTGATCGGACCCGGAGGGCTCGATCCGGCACGGGACGATCGGCTGCCGGCGGTGGCCGAGCTCCTGCGCAGCCGCCGTCCGGGGGCGGTCCGCGATGGCGTCCACGCCCTTGACCTGGCCGCCGAGCCGCTCCGGTTCGCCGCCGGCCTCCTGGCACTCGGTCATGCGGACGGCTGCGTGGCCGGCGCAACCCACTCCACCGCCGAGGTCCTCCGGGCCGCGCTCTGGGCGGTCGGCACCACCGAGACGGCGCCCCTGGTCAGTTCCGCCTTCTACATGACCCTGGTGGACCAGCGGGTCCTGACCTTCGCCGACTGCGCCGTGGTCCCCGAGCCCGATCCCCGGCAGCTGGCCTGGATCGCCCTCGCGGCGGCGCGGGACCGGGTCCGGCTGGTCGGGGATGCACCCCGCGTCGCCTTCCTCAGCTACAGCACCCGGGGGAGCGCGGAGGGACCGTCGGTTGCGCGGGTCCGGGCCGCGGTCGAATATTTCCGGGAGCTGGCGCCCGCGATCCCCGCCGATGGCGAACTCCAGCTCGATGCCGCCCTGGTGCCCGACGTGGCCGACCGGAAGGCGCCCGGTTCTGCGCTCGGCGGCTCCGCCAATGTCCTGGTCTTTCCCAACCTGGATGCCGGCAACATTGGCTACAAGCTGGTCCAGCGCCTTGCCGGGGCGGTCGCCCTCGGGCCGGTGCTCCAGGGGCTGGCCCGGCCCATGTCCGATGTGTCGCGCGGGGCCACGGCGACCGATATCGTGGAAGTGACCGCCCTGGTGGCCCTGCAGGGCACCGAACTTGACTCCCGACCGGAGGCAGCATGAGTGTGACCGCAACCACCAACGACCAGGGTGTCGTCCACGTCGTGGTGGAGGGCCAACTGATCGTCGGGAACCGCCAGGAGCTGAAGAACCTCGTCCATGAAGCCCTCGACCGGGGCGATCGCAAGTTCGTGATCGACTGCACCCGGACGGGATACATCGATTCGTCCGGCCTCGGGGCCCTGGTGTCAATGTCCCGCAAGGTGCGCGAGACCGGGGGAGAACTCCGGCTGGCGGGGCTCAACGAGGATCTCCGGGCCCTCTTCGAGTTGACCAAGCTCGACACCCTGTTCCGGATCGTCGACACCCCGGACCAGGCGCTGGCGGGCTTCTAGCCCACGCGAGGCCATCGTGACCTCGCCCCTGCGACTGATCCTTCGCCGCACCCCGGCCACCGGGCAGGCGGGACCCGTCCGCATCCACCTGGACCTGCCGGGCGACCTCGACTGCATCGAGGAGGCCGTGGAATTGCTGGTGCTCCACTGCTTCGCCGGCCGGGCGCCGAGTCCCCGGACGGCGTTCCGCCTCCGGGTGACCCTGGCCGAGGCGATGGCCAACGCCATCCAGGCCGCCCTCCGCTCCGGCAGTGCCCGCCAGGTGTGCGTGGTGGCCGACCTGTACGCCGAGGTGGTGCGCGTCGCCGTCTCGGATCATGGCGAGGGGTTCGACCACAGCGCCGCCCCGGACCCCACCCGTCCCGAGGCCCTCGAGCAGGAGTGTGGCCGGGGGCTCTTCCTGATTCGCAACCTTGCCGACCACGTCGAGTTCAACGACGAGGGGAACACGATCTGGATGACCTTGCCCCGCTCCTGAAGCGGCTTCCCCCCATCCTCGACACCCTTGGCGTCCTGCTCTCCCGGTCCCTCACGATCTGGCGTGCGGGGACGAGCGAATGGCTGTCCCTCGACGAGAGCCGGGACGATGGGGTGCCCCCCTGGCCCCCGCGCGAGGGGAGCTATCGCCGCCGGGGGCGGAGCCATCGACTGGTGCCGGTGGATGAGGTGCCGGGGCTCTGGCTCAGCATCGGACCGGCCATCGTGTCCGAAACCGCGCCTCCCCTGGAGGGGATCGCCCAGCTGGTCAGCCGCCTCACCCGCATCGAGCACCAGGCCGACCAGCTCAGCGATGAGCTGACCCGCCGGTACGAGGAGATCGACCTGCTCTATGGCCTGAGCGAGGTGCTCGGGCGGACCGTGGGGCTGGAGGCGGCCGCGGCGCTGATCGTGCGCGAGGTGAGCGAGGTGGTGGGCGCCCGGCGCGCCTCGATCATGGTCTACGATGAACCCTCCGGGACCCTGCGCACCGTCGCCGCCCGCGGGTATCCGGCGGCGCAGCGCCACGCCGTTGCGATCGACGATCCGCGCTCGGTTGCGGCGCGCGTCTTCCGGGAACGGACCGCGATCGCCGACCGGACCGAGGACGGGCTGCCTACCGGGGAGCGCGGCTACCGCGGCGAGTCCTTCCTGAGCATCCCGATCTGCTACACCGCCCCGGGCGGCCCGCCACGCTGCGTCGGGGTGATCAATCTCACTGATCGCGCCGGGACCGATGCCTTCAGCCCCGCCACGCGGCGGCTGATCGAGGCGGTGGCGTCCCAGATCGGTGCGGCGATCGAGAACGCCCGACTGGTCGTGCTCGACCGGGAACAGCAACGACTCCGGCGCGACCTCGAACTGGCCCACGACCTCCAGCGCAAGCTGCTCCCCGATCCCGCGGTCCTCCAGCAGGATGCGGAGGTGGCGGTCCACTTCGCGCCAGCCGAGTCGGTCGGCGGGGATTTCTACACCTTTTCCCGGCTCGGGCTCGGGTGCGTGAGCGTGATGGTGGGCGACGTTTCCTCCCACGGGTTCTCCGCGGCGCTGATGATGGCCACCGTCATCGCGGCGGCGGCGATCCATGGGCCCGGCTCTGTGACCCCGGACGAGACCCTCGCCGCGATGCAGGGAAGCCTGGCCCAGAAGCTCGATTCCACCGAGTCCTATCTCACCGTCTTCCATGGGATCCTCGACCCCCTCAATCGCCGCCTCACCTACGCCAACGCGGGGCATCCCCAGGCGTTTCGCATTCCGGGGAGCGGACCCGCCGAGCGGCTGACCACCACGGCGGCGCCCCTCGGACTGGATCCGGGGCAGCGGGTCACCTCGCGACAGGTGCCCTGGGAACCCGGGGTCGACCTGCTGTGCGCCTGGAGCGACGGACTCGTCGACGTCCGGGGTCCCGAGGACGAACGGTTCGGCGAGGCCCGGCTGCTGGCCCTGTTGGAAGCGGCGCGGGCCGAAGCGCCCGAGCGGATCCTGGAGCAGGTGCTAACTGCGATCGAAGCCTTCAGCCTCCACGCCGACGACGATCGCACCCTGCTCATCCTCCGGATCTGAGGTGGCGCCCGCCAAGAAGCACCTCGGCCAGCACTTCCTCCATGACCCCCGGATCCTGCGCCGGATCGCCGAGGCGGTGCAGGTCGAGCCCGGGATGAACGTCGTTGAAATTGGTCCCGGCCGCGGCGCACTCACGGCCGAACTGCTGGCCCGGGGCGCCCGGGTCACGGCGATCGAGAAGGACTGCGAGCTGCTGCCTCTGCTGCGGGAGCGCTTTCCCCAGCTGCGCCTCGCGGAGGGCGATGCCCTTGCGCTTGACTGGCGCGCCCTGAGCGGGGCGGGGGACGGCCCCCTGGTGATTGCCGGGAACATCCCCTACAACATCACCTCTCCCCTGATCGAGAAGGCCCTTGCCGTCCCCCGACCGGAGCGGGTGGTGTTCCTCGTCCAGCGCGAGGTCGCCGACCGCCTCGCTGCCCAACCCGGTTCCAAGACCTATGGCGGGCTCACCGTCGGCGTCCAGGCCGTGGCCACCGTCGAGCGCCTGTTCACCGTCGTCGCGGGTGCGTTCTCGCCACCCCCGAAGGTCGACTCGGCGTTGATCCGACTGACACCGCTGGCGACCCCCCTGATTCCGGATGCCGAGGCGACGAGCTTCCGCCGCCTGGTGACGGCGCTCTTCGCCGCCCGCCGCAAGCAGCTGCTCCGGGGGCTCCGGCAGGTCACGGGGTGGGAGGCGGAGCGGGTGGCCGCCCTCCTGGACCGGGGTGGCCTTACGGCGAGCGACCGGCCCGAGGTGCTCGAGCCGGCGGCGTTCGCGGCATTGCACGCGCAGCTCGTTGACGCGGGGTGGCGACCCGGATAGGTTTGTGAAACATTTCACATGCCACCCATGCGCAAGATCGCCGAATCGACTGTCCGCCGCCTCTCCCTCTACCTCCGCTTCCTGGAAGATTTCGGGGAGCAGGGGGCGGAGACCGTCAGTTCCGAGGCCCTGGCAGCCCGCGGCGGCACCACCTCGGCCCAGGTTCGCAAGGACCTCTCCTTTTTCGGCTCCTTCGGCAAGCGCGGGCTCGGGTACCGGGTTCCTGAACTGACCACTCGGCTCCGCGAGATCCTTGGGCTGGCGCGGCGCTACCGGGTGGCCGTGATCGGGGCAGGGAAGATCGGTAGCGCCCTGGTCCAGTTCGGCGGGTTCCGGAAACGGGGCTTCGACGTGGTGGGGATCTTCGACCGGGACCCCGCCAAGATCGGGAACCGCTGGAACGGCCTCACCATCCGGGATGCCGCCCACCTGGCGGAGGATCTCCGTGAGCTCCAGGCCGATCTGGTGGTCCTCGCCACCCCGGCGGAGGCGGCCCAGGGTGTGGCCGACCGGGTGGTGGCGAGTGGCGTGCGTGCGATCCTGAACTTCGCGCCGGTCTCGCTCGCCGTCCCCGAGGAGGTCACCGTCAAGACCGTCAACCTCGCCATGGAGCTGGAGGCCCTGAGTTACGCGCTGACCAATCGGTAGCCGGGGCGGGCCCGCTCCCCGCTGGACCTTCCGCATTACCTTTCCCCGCCATGTCCACCCAGATCCATGTCACCTCCGAGATCGGCGCCCTCCGGTCGGTTCTCGTCCACACCCCGGGCCGCGAGCTGGAGGCGGTCACTCCCGGGACCCGGGAGGACTACCTCTACGATGACCTGATCGGGCTCGAGGTCTCGGCGAGGGAGCACCGTCGCCTGGTCGCGGTCCTGCGTCGCTTTGCCACGGTCCACGAGATCTCCAGCCTGCTGGTCGAGACCCTAGCCTCTTCGGCGGCACGGGAAGCCCTGGTGACCCGGACGGTCGAGTGGGCCCCGTCGGAGGGGCTCGCCGGCCAGTTGGCCGGCATTCCAGCCGAGCGGCTGGTCCAGATGCTCGTGGAGGGGATCGAGGAGCAGGCCGGGCCGATCGCCATGGCGCTGAACGAGTCCGGGTTTGTCCTGCCCCCCCTCCCGAACCTCTTCTTCCCCCGCGACATCGGGATGGTGATCGGATCGCACGCCGTGGTCGGCTCGATGCGCTACGGGATCCGCTGGCCCGAGGAACTCCTGATCAAGACCCTCTTCCAGCATCATCCGGAGCTGGCCAACGCCGGGATCCTCTACGACGGGTCCGAGGAGCGCCGGTCCAACGCCACCCTGGAGGGCGGGGATGTGCATGTGCTGCGCGAGGACCTGTTGCTGGTCGGGTACAGCGAGCGCTCCTCTCCCGCCGCGCTCGACCAGTTGTGCGAGCGGGTCTTTGCCGAGACCGCGGTCACCGAGGTGATCGTGGTGGTGATGCCCAAGGAACCGACCGCGATCCACCTCGACATGCTCTGGACCCAGGTGGATCGCGACCTCTGCGTGGTCTATCCGCCGCTCTTCATCGGCCCCGAGCGGTTGACCATCCTTCACCGCCACCGGGGCGAGGCCACGGTGCGGGAGGCGCCCGACCTCTTCGCCGCCCTGGCGAAGGTGGGCCTGCCGATGGACCCGATCCTGGCAGGTGGGGAGCGGCGGCTGGACCAGGAACGGGAGCAGTGGGCCAGCGGCTGCAACTTCTTCGCGGTCCGACCCGGAGTCGTCATCAGCTACCAGCGCAACCAGCGCACCCTCGAGGAGATGGATCGTGCCGGGTTCCGGATCCTCACCAGCACGGAGGCCGAGGCGGTGGACGACTGGCAGGCCGCCGGGCGGACGGTCATCACGCTCGAGGGGGGCGAACTGGTCCGCGGGGGCGGGGGACCCAGGTGCATGACGCTACCGGTGCGCCGGGACCCGCTGTGACCGGGATCGCCCCGGTGCCGAGCGGCACCCTGGTCGACCGCGCGCTGGCGGAGTTGCGGCAGGGCGCCTGCTCCTCCCGGGAACTGGCGCAGCGTGTGCTGGGCCTGCCGAACGCGCCCGAGACCGTGGCCGAGCGGTTGCTGGTGGCGTTGCTCGGCGCCGACCCGCGGGTCCACCGCCTGGGCGACGACCGGTGGAGCATGGTGGCGGCTGCGACGGGGTCGCCGCTGCTCGAGGAGTGCGCCTTCGCGGTGGTGGATGTGGAGACCACGGGGTTGCGGGCGGGACTGGATGACCGCATCACGGAGATCGCGATCGTGATCCACCATGGAGGGCGCCGGGAAGTGGTGGTGGATTCGCTGGTCAATCCTGGGCGGCCGATCCCGGCGCCGGTCAGTGCCCTGACCGGCATCACCGACGCCGCAGTGCGCCAGGCGCCAACCTTCGCCGACCTGGCGGACCAGGTGACGACCGCGCTCTCGGGCCGGGTCTTCGTGGCGCACAACGCGCGGTTCGACTGGGGCTTCGTGGGCGCCGAGCTCAACCGGGCCCGGGGCCTGGTGCTCGAGGGCCCCCGCCTTTGCACCGTGCGCCTCTCCAAGCAACTGGTGCGGGGGGCCGGGTCGTGTGCCCTCGACAGCATGAGCGAGTACTTCGGCCTCGAGAATCCGGCCCGCCACCGTGCTGCCGGCGACGCCATGGTCACTGCCCAGCTCCTCGACCGGCTGCTGCCGCTGGCGCGCGAGCGCGGTGCCCGGACCCTCCTGGACCTCGAACTGCTGCAACGGAAGGCCGCATGAGTCGGGTCCATTCCTTCCAGGTCGGCCGCCTGCGATGCCACACCCTCGAGGCCGGCCTGCAGCGACTCGACGGGGGGGCGATGTTCGGGGTGGTGCCCAAGCCGCTCTGGGAACGGCGCATTGCCCCCGATGCCCGGAACCGGATTCCCCTGGCGATGCGGTGCCTCCTGATCGAGCATCCCGATGGCCTGGTGCTGGTCGATACCGGCCTGGGCAACAAGGAGGACTCCCGCTTCCAGGACATCTACGGGGTCGAGAACCGGGGCGCCGAGGGCCGCACTGGCCTCGAGGATGCGCTGCGCGAGGCCGGGCATGCCCCCGCCGACGTCCGGTGGGTGGTGAACACCCATCTGCACTTCGACCACGCCGGGGGCAATACCTGGGTGGAGCGCGATGCCGACGGGTTGGTGCGCGGGGCGCCCCGGCTGGTCTTTCCCGGCGCGACCCACGTGGTCCAGCGCCGGGAGCTCGCCTTTGCGCGGGAGACCAACGAGCGGACGCGGGCATCGTACCTTCCCGACAACTTCGAGCCGGTCGCCGAAGCGGGGCGGTGGCAGTTGCTCGATGGCCCGGGGGAGATCCTCCCCGGCGTCTCAGCGCGGCTGACCCCGGGGCACGTGCCGCATCACCAGAGCATCCTGGTCGAGAGCGACGGGGAGGCGCTCCTCTTCCTGGCCGATGTCCTGCCCACCCGGCATCACCTGCCCCTCCCGTGGATCATGGGGTACGACCTGGAGCCGCTTCGCACCCTGGAATCGAAGCGCACCCTGCACCAGGAGGCGCTCGAGCGCGGATGGTGGTTGTGCTTTGAACACGACCCGGAGGTGGCGATGGGTCGCCTTCGTGCCGGGGAGCGCGGGCCGGAGCTGGTCGATCCGGTCCTCGTCCCCGGCGAGGAAGCCGCCACCTAGCCCAGCGGTTTGCGCCGGAACGATCGACGCGATATTGTCTCGCGGGGCCCGGGACGACCGGCCCCGCCTCCCCTGACGGAAGGTCACCCGATGCACTCGCTTCACGGCAAGCGGAGGCGCGTGCTGATCGTCAACTGCTATGCCGATGAGTCCCGTCGCGCCGTTGCGCGCGCCGGCAAGGTGCCGCAGACGATCGGCCCGGTCTTCCTCGCGGGCGCCTTCGCGCCGGCGCGGTGGGAGATCCGCATCCACAACGAGCACTCCGATGGTCCGCTTGAGGACGCCGCTCGGCTGGGGTGGCCCGACCTGCTGGTGCTGACCGGCCTGACGACGGCACTCGACCGGATGCGCCACGTCACCGCCTATGCCCGGACCCGGAATCCCGCGGTGCGGGTCGTGGGCGGGGGACACGTGGCCCGGGCGTTCCCGCGGTTCTGCCGCACCTTCATGGACGTGGTCTGCCAGGGGGATGTCGAGGAACTGCAGGAGGTGGTGACGGATCTCTACGGGCCGGGGTGGGCGCGGGACGAGCTGGTGCCGCGCTTCGACCTGGCCCACTGGGTGGGGCGGATCGGCTACGCCGAGTCCACCCGCTACTGCAATTTCAAGTGTGGCTTCTGCGTGCTGAGCGCCGAGGGCCGTCGGTACGCCGTCGCGGATACCGAGGCGCTGCGCGCCCAGCTCCTTTCGGTCGGCCGGCGCACCATCCTGAACTTCAACGACAACAACTTCTACGGCAGCGACCGGCAGAGCTTCCTGGACCGGGTGGCCTGCGTGGGCGAACGCTGGCGGGCGGGGCAGTTCGGGCACTGGGGCGCACTGGTGACCGGGGACTTCTTCCAGGATCCACGCAATCTCGCGGTGGTGCGCGAGGCGGGCTGCCTGGCGCTCTTCTCCGGGGTGGAGTCGTTCAGCGAGGCCTGGAATGCCGGACAGAACAAGAAACAGAACGGGTTGCGTCCGCAGGTGGAGATGATCCGCGAGTGCCTCGAGGCCCGGTTGGTCTTCCTGTATGGCCTGATCCTCGATGTCACCTCGCGCCCGCTGGCTGACCTGCGGCGCGAGCTGGAGACCGTGTTCCGCTGCACCGAGATCACCCTGCCGGGTTTCCTCTCGCTGCCGATTCCCTTTCCCGGGACGCCCTGGTTCTATGAATGCCTGGATGCCGGTCGCCTGATGCCGGGCACGCGGATCCGGGACCTCGACTCGACCACCATCTCCGTGCGCCCCCTCGACCGGCTGGAGGATGCCGTCCGGTTCGTCCGTGACCTCCAGGTGGCGCGAGGATACCGTCGGATGATCGCGAGGCACGCGGTGGCGTTCGCCTGGCGTTACCGTCGCACCCTGAGCCCCATCCAGATGGCGCTGGCGCAGAGCGGGGGCGTGTTCGTGGCAGCGCCACTCCTCGGCACGCTGCCCCGGAAGCTCGGGCGGCGGGCGGGGCCGCGGACCCATGTTGCCGGAACGGAGCCGCTCGACCGCACCTACCAGCCCCGGTTTCGCGTGGACGGGTCGCTTGCCGGGCATTTCGAACCCGCGGTGCTGGTCGATGCCCGGGGCGAGTTGACGGCGATGCTGGGGGAGGACGTCGAGGCCGCGCGACCGGTGCGTCGCGCCCAGGCGCGCCCGCTGCCGGTCCAGCTCGCCGGCCTGCCGACCGCCTAGATGACCAGCTCGCCCTCCCTCGCCCGATTCGAGCTCCGGCGCCGCCTCGGGGAGGGCGGCTTCGGGGTGGTGTTCGAGGCCTGGGACCGGGAGCGGGAGCGCCGGGTCGCGCTCAAGCAACTCCGCGAACCGGATGCCTCCGCCCTGCTCCGCTTCAAGCGGGAGTTCCGTGCCCTGGCCGATGTCAGCCACCCCAACCTGGTGCGGCTCGAGGAACTGCTGCACCTCGAGGGGCAGTGGTACTTCAGCATGGAACTGGTCGACGGCGTGGACCTGCTCACCTGGGTGCGGCCCCCCGCGGATTCGGCCAGCCGGTATCGGCTGCCGTTTGATGAGGACCGTCTGCGCTCGGCGTTCGCCCAGCTCGCCGAGGGAATCCACGCGCTGCACGGGGCCGACCTGCTTCACCGGGACCTCAAGCCCTCCAACGTCCTGATCACCCGCCAGGGGCGGGTGGTCATCCTGGACTTCGGCCTGGTGGCCCACCTGGCGCCGGGTGACGTGGCGCGCACCACCCAGATCCTCGGCACGCCCGCCTACATGTCCCCCGAGCAAGTCACCGGGGAGGAACTGGGACCCGCCAGCGACTGGTTCAGCCTGGGAATCATGCTCTACGAAGCCCTGACGGGGGTGCTGCCATTCCAGGGGGCCTTCTTCGCCATGATGGCGGCGCGGGTCCAGAGCACGGCCAAGCCGCCGATCGAGCTGGTGCCCGGCATTCCGGCCGACCTGGACCAGCTCTGCCGTGATCTGCTGGAAGCGATCCCGGTGGCCCGGCCCGACGGGGATGCCATCGTGGCGCGCCTGGGCCGCACGCTGCCGGAGCGAGAGGGCGAGCCCGATGCCGGACGTCCGGCCCCGGCCCCGGTGCCGGCTCCGGCCCCGATCTTCGTCGGCCGGCGGGCCGAACTTGGCGTCCTCCGAACGGGCCTCGACCGGGTCCGTTCGGGGGAGGCCGCCATGGTGGAGGTCTCGGGACTTTCCGGCATGGGCAAGAGCACGCTGGTGCAGCAGTTCCTGGCAGAGGTGCGCGTCGATCCGGAGGCGCTGATCCTCTCCGGCAAGTGCTACCGTCGGGAGTCCGTCCCGTACAAGGCGCTCGACAGCCTGATCGATGGGCTCAGCCGGTGGCTCTCCCGCTTGCCGGCGCTCGAGGCGGCGCGCTTCCTGCCCCGCGACTTCGGCGCCCTGGCCCGCCTCTTTCCGGTGCTCCGGGGCATCGGGGATGGGACCGTCGGGCGTCGGGCGGGTGCCGACATTCCCGATGCGGGCGAGCTCCGGCGGCGCGGGTTCGCCGCCCTTCGGGACCTGCTGGGCCGCGTCGCCGATCATCGCGTGGTGGTGCTCGCCATCGACGACCTCCAATGGGGCGACTTCGACAGCGGCCTGATGCTGCTCGACCTCCTCCAGCCGCCCGGGGCGCCGCCGCTCCTCCTGATCGCGAGCTTCCGGAGTGACGAGGCCGAGCACAGTCCACTGATCAGGCTGCTCCACGCGCGTTGCCCGGTTGGGTTGCCGGTGCTCCAGGCGGTGGTGCGGGAACTCGGGCCGGCGGAAGCCCAGGAACTTGCCCTGGTCCGGCTCGGCACCGATGACGCCCACGCCAGGCTGGCGGCCCAGCTCCTGGCCCGCGAGTCGCGGGGCAGTCCCTTCCTGATGGAACAGCTCGCCCAGCAGGCCGTTACCCTCGATGCCACGGCACTCTCCTCGGGCGATGAGACCCTCCGCCTCGAGCGGGTCATCGAACGGCGCCTCGGCAGCCTCGATCAGGCGGCGCGCCGACTGCTCGAGGTGATCGCGGTCGCCGGCCGGCCGATCGAGCAGCACCTGGCCAACCAGGTCGCCGGCCTCGATCCCGGCGAGGAGGTGGCGGTCGGGACGCTCCAGGCCCAGCGATGGGTGCGCAGCCGGGTCGGGGACCGCCCTGACATGCTCGAGACCTACCACGACCGGATCCGGGAGATCGTGGTGGGCCTGCTGCCGGCCGACGGGGTATCGGTGTACCACAACCGGATCGCCACGGCGCTCCAGGCCTCGGGCGTCGGCGATCCGGAGACCCTGGCGGAACACTATTTCAGCGCCGGGGACCTCGAACTCGCCGCACGGCACGCCCTCCGGGCCGCCGACATTGCCGCGGAGGCCCTGGCCTTCGATCGCGCCGCCAAGCTGTACCGGATGGCCCTCGAGGAAGGGCGACTCGATCCCGCCGTGGCGCCGACGGCCCGGGCCCGGCTCGCCGATGCGCTGGCCAATGCCGGACGCGGTGCGGAGGCGGCGCGCGCCTACCTGGTGGCGGCCGAGCACGCCGCCGGCGGCGATGAACTGAACCTGACGCGCCGGGCCGGCGAGCAGTTCCTCATCTCGGGAATGATGCGCGAGGGACTCGACGCCCTGCGGGAGGTCCTCGCCCGGGCGGGGATGCGGAGCCCGGCCACGGCCCGCCGGGCGTTGGTGCTGCTGCTGCTGCTCCGGCGCGCCCAGTTGCGGGTGCGCGGGTTGCGGTTCACGCCGCGGCGTGGGGCCGAGGTCGCGCCGGAGGTGCTCGCCCGGCTGGACATCTGCTGGACCGGCGCGATCGGGCTGGGTCTGGTCGAGATCATCCAGGCCGCGCATTTCCAGGCCCTCCACCTCCAGCTCGCGTTGCGGGCCGGGGAGCCCTCGCGGGTGGCACGGGCGTTGATCATGGAACTGGCGTTCGTGTCGACCGCGGGCGGGCGCGCGTCCCGCCGGGTCGAGGCGCTGCGGCGGCGCTGCGAGGAGCTGGTCGCCCAGGTGGACCAGCCGTATCCACGGGCGCTGCTTCGGGTCGTGGAGGGGAACATCGCCAATCTGCAGGGTCGCTTTGCGGAGTCCCTCGAGCATTGCCGGGCGGCCCAGGAGATGCTGCGTGAGCACTGCACGGGGGTGGCCTGGGAGACCGAACTCGCCGAGCTCTACGAATTGCACTCCCTGTCGCATCTGGGACACTGGGCCGACCTGGCGACCCGGGCCCCCGCGATCCTGGCCCGGGCCCGCCAGCGTCGCAACAACCTCCTCGCCACCTACATCCGGACTCGCATCCAGTTCCTGCTGCATCTGGCCGCCGACGACCTCGACCTGGCGCGGGTGGAGCAGGATCGCAGCCTCGAGGGGTGGAGTGGCCATGGGTTCCAGCTGCAGCATTATTGGCACTGGTATGCGCGCACCCTGATCGATCTCTACGCCGGGGATCCGGAGGCCGCCTGGGCGCGCCTGGCCGCCCAGTGGCGTGCGTACCGCCTCTCACTCCTCTCGGGCACCGAGGCCCTGCACATTGGTGTCGTGGCCCTGCGCGCCCGCGTGGCGGTCGCGATCGCCGCCCGGCGGAGCTCGGTGGAGCGCCACCGCTGGGTGGCGCGGGCCCGCCGGGACCTGCGGACCCTGGACCAGACCCGGATGCCATGGGCGATGGCGATGGGGTCGGTCACCCGGGCCTCGATCGCCCTGCTCGACGGCATCAGCGAGCGGGGGGTGGCGCTGCTCTCGGATGCGGCGGAGGCGCTCGGGGAGGTCGACCTTGGCGCGGACCGCGCGGCCGTCCTCTGGCGACTCGGGGAAATCGATCCGGGGACTCGAGGGCAGCTCGCCCGGGTCGAGGCGCTGGAGTGGATGGAGCGGGAGGGCATCCGCAACCCGGCGCGGCTGTCCGCGATGTTTCTTCCCGAATGGTCCCCCTCGGGAGCCTTGCCGACCCCAAACCCCTCGGAGGTTCCATGAAGCAGCACCCCTATGCTCCCGACCCGGTCCAGAGGAGCTACCATGAGATCCGGGACGAGATCCAGGATGGCGACCTGTTCTTCTTTCGGGGGAGCTTCCGGAGCTCCCGGCTCTTCACCTGGCTGACGAACGGCTACTACAGCCACTCCACCATCGTCGCGCGCTGGGGCGACCGCCTCATGATCCTCCAGGCGGAGGGGGTCGGGTTGCAAGCCATCCCCCTGAGCGTCGCGGTGCAGGAGTATCCCGGGCGGGCCGACTGGTACCGGCTGCGGCGCGCAAGCCATCCGGAGATCGCGCCGCGCGTGCCGGCCGTGCTCAGCGAGGCCCGTGCCGACCTGGGCCTCAAGTTCGGCACCGGCGACCTGTTCCGGAGCCTGTTCCGGTGGCTGCGCAAGGTCCCGTTTCGCAATCCCATGTCCCCCAAGGGATTGTTCTGCGCCGAGTACGTGGAGCGGTGCTTCCGCGTCGGCGGCCTGCCGCTTCGCCGCGATGCCGACGGCAATCACGTCCCGCCGGACATCCTCTGCTTTCCCCAGGACCTGGCCATCTCCCCGTTGGTCGAGTACCAGGCCACGGTCCTCCATGACCCGCGCGTCGCCGCCCCCCGGACGCGCGACGACGTCCCGGTGCCGGGCGCGCGGCCCGCTACTTTCCCGACGTGAGGTGGTGCAGCAGGTCGCCCACCCGCTGGATGCCGTGGGGGAGGGACTTGCCGAGGTAATCCGCGATCAGGTGGCCCAGCCCCTTCTGCATCCCCCCGAGGAGTCCCTCCCCGGCCTGGGCGGCGGTGAGCGGCTGATAGGGCCGGGCGGTGACGGCGGGCGTCTCGAGGCGCGCCTCGGCATCGGACAGGGTCAGCACGTGACTGAAGTCCGGGGCCTGGCGGTCCCGGTCGGTGAGCGGGGCCAGGTTCCATCGGGCACAGATCGAGCGCAGCACCGAGGTGTGGTCGAACGGCACCGCGTCGCGGGCACGCATGACGGTGCCCGGCGCGATGTGTGGCGAAATGAACAGCGCCGGCACTCGCACCCCCAGCCGGTTGAACTGGAAGCCTTCCTGGAGCGGGTAGTCGGGGGTCGCCGTCGGGGGGACGGTGCGGGGAGGAGGCCAGTGATCATAGGTGCCGCCGTGCTCGTCGAACACGATCACGAACAGCGTGCGGGGCCAGAGCGGCCCGGTGCGGAGGGCGTCGTAGATCTCCTTGACGAGGAGTTCCCCCGCCAGGATCGACGAGTGCACCCACTGGTTCGGCACGATCGGCGGGTGCATGTCATTGTGGTTGACGATCAGCCGGGGCTGGATGAAGGAGTAGGCCGGGAGGTCCCCGCGCGCGCAGTCGGCGGCGAACGCGCCGAAGTCGCGGCAGTTGGCATCGTGGCGTCGATCCCGGAGCTGCGGGTGGATGAAGCGGGTGATCGGCTCGAGGTCCTGCGCATCCCAGTACAACCGCCACCCCCGCGCCGGGCCGAGCGCATCCCCCAGGCGTTCGAACACGGTGGGCGCGCGATTGCGGTGCCACTTCAGGTAGTCCCAGTTGTGGACGAACCCATGCGACTGCCCCGAGTGCAGGAAGGAACGGTTCGCCCAGGTCTGGGTGGGGACCGAGGAATGCCATTCATCGGAGATCGCGAAGGCCCGGGCCAGCCCGCTCAGGACCGGCACCGCCTCCGGCGGAAAGCAGTGCATGATGCGGGAGTAGTGCGCCGGGTCGTCGGGGATCCCGTCCCAGAGCTCCTGGCTGCCGATGGCCCGGATGTAGTCCTGCACGAACCCGTTCATCGGCGCCGGATCCGGCAGCAGCCTGGCATCGCCCGGCACGTCGTCCTGTCCGTAGAGCTGCCGATTGACGTGGGGGTGGTATTCCTCCCCGGGATCCGGTGAGGGCTGGCACATGTCGTTCGGGGTCTGCCACGCCGCCTTCGCCACGGGCACCCGGGTCGGAGGGGTCCTCCCATCGTCATTCCAGAGATCGTCCCGCCCGGCCACGCCGCGGAACAGCGGTGTCCCCCGCCCGAGGAACCGTGCCGGCTGGTCGTGCTCATACAGGTAACCGAACAGGTTGTCGAAGGAGCGATTCTCGAGCATCAGGACCACCAGATGATCGAAGGACGCCAGGCCGCGGGCATTGTCGTGCATGGAGCTGCTCTCGGGAAGGGATCCCGAAAGGTCAGGGCGCGCGTGGCCTGGGGCAAGGTCCGCCCCATCGGCACGCCCGGGCCTATACTTCGGGATGGTCCGGGCTGGGCCCCATCCAGCGCCGGGGACCCCCCAACCTCCACGAGGAGCACCATGGAATCCTGGGCTGCGGACTTGGAGGCGCACCGGGACGCGGTGCGCCAGGTGGGCGAGGCCGCGCGTGCCGTCCCCCCGGACCGCTGGGCCGTGCCGCCGGCGGAGGGGAAGTGGTCGGCAGGCGAGGTGACGATGCACCTGACCCTCACCTATGAGCACCTGGCCGGCGAGCAGGAGGGCGTCCGCGTGATTCCCGTCAAGGTTCCGCGCCTCAAGGCCTGGGCGCTGCGGCGATTTGCCCTGCCCAGGCTCCTTGCCGGCCGCCCCATCCCTCCCGGCGTTCGCTCGCCGCGCGAGGTGCGGCCCGCCGGCGACATCCGGCCGGCCCCGGAAGCGATCGAGGCACTGTTCCAGGTGGCGGGACGATGGGAGGACGCGATGGTCCGCAACCTGCCCAACCAGGCCGCCCGCTCGGTGCACCCGTTCTTTGGCGCGCTGCCGCTCCCCACCATGCTCCGCTTCGTCACCATCCACACCAACCACCACTGTCGCCAGATCCGCCTGGCGGCGGAGGGGCGCACCCTGCACGGGGACTGAGCCGATGATCCTTCTTGCCCTGATCCTCGCGGCCGCGGGGGTGCCCCGGCAGGACCCGATCGATGCCACCATTGCCGCCATCTTCGCGGCCGAACAGGCGCGGGCCGCCGAGCCCCGCCATCTCGAGGTACTCGTGGCCGCGAGCGGGCACGTCGATACGCTGGTCCAGCGGCTCGCGGTGCGTGCCCTCGGTCGGCTCGAGCGCGAGGAGTTGCTCCCGCGGATTGTGCCCCTGCTCGGGGCCGCGGCGGTCTCGGTTCGGGTCGAGGCCGCCAACGCCATTGCCCAGGCCGCCTATCGCGTCGATGGGGCGCCGGCGATGGAACTGCTCATGGCGCGACTCGCCACGGAGGAAGCTGCTCCCGCCCGTGGCGCCCTGCTCGCCGCCATCGGTCGCCTCCGGGTGGTCTCCGGGTCGTCACCGCATCGATCGGCGCTGGCCCTGATGACGGCGGAGCTCGAGCACGACGGGGAACACATCGAGGGGGCGCTGCGTGGGGCCTGGGACCTGCTGCGGCGGCAGGGCCGGACCGGCAGCGCCGACGCCCGGCTGACCGCGGCCCTCCGGCATCGCCTGGCCACCGGGGCGAGCCCCGGCCAGCGTCGGCTGGCCCTCATGGCGCTGTCAGCGGGGAATGCCGTCGACAGCGCCGCCGTCGCCCTCGGCTTCGGCGATGCCGACCCCCAGGTGCGCCGCCTCGCCGTCCTGGCGGCCCGCACTGGTCCGGGCACTCCAGGAAGAAACCGGGTCTTTGCCGCCGGTCTCCGCGATCCCGAGATCATGGTCCGGATCGAGGCCGTCCGCGGTTGGGCGGCGCATGGTCGCACCACCGAGGGCTGCGAGCCCCTGATCGCCGCCGTCCGGGATCCCGCGATCACCGTGCAGCTCCTCGCCATCGAATCGCTGGGCGCCGGGTGTGGCGTGATGGCCGCTCCGCGGGAACTCCTCGAGGCGATCACCCGGGAACCGATCGGCCCCGCGAACTGGCACCGTCCGGTCCGCGCCCTCGCCGCGCTCGCCGCCACCGACTCGGCTCGCGCCCAGCTCCGCCTGGCGAGCTTCGTGACCCACTCCGTCTGGTGGGTCCGGATGCACGTGGCCGCCGTCGCCCAGCGACTCGGCGATCGGGCTGCCCTGGGCCTCCTGCTCGACGACCCCGTGGACAACGTCCGCGAGGCGGCGCTGCGCGCCCTCATCACGCT
Source organism: Gemmatimonadales bacterium (assembly GCA_048499805.1). Classification (GTDB taxonomy): domain Bacteria; phylum Gemmatimonadota; class Gemmatimonadetes; order Gemmatimonadales; family GWC2-71-9; genus JAWXBA01. Next base: position 76,991 of record JASNZF010000009.1, read on the forward strand.
GGACGGCCGGGCGGCAGATCGCCAGGCGCTGGCGCAGCTCGGCCGGCCGGACTTCCAGCTGGTCCTCACGGCCGCCCGTGCCCTGCGGGGTTCCGCCGTTGGCCCTGATGTTGCAACAACCGCCCTCGCCACCTTTGAACGACTCAGCCGCCCCCAGGCGGAAACCACGCGCGACCCCCGGCTCGTGCTCCTGGATCGGGTGGCCGAGTTCGGGTCGCCGGAACTGGCCGGGCGGTTGCGGCCCGCCCTGCGGGACATCGACCCCGCGGTCGCGACGCGGGCGGCGGAGATCCTGACGGCATGGACGGGATCCCCGGTGGCGCCCGAGCCCCGGCCGACTGCGGCACCGTCCCTCCCTCCCGTGGCCGAGCTGCGCATGCTGACGAGTGCCACGCTGGTGCTGGAGGACGGATCGCGGTTGACCCTGGCGCTGCGACCCCTGGAGGCCCCCGGAAGCGTGGCTCGCTTCGTCGCGATGGCGCGGTCGGGCTGGTTCGACGGCCTGACGCTGCACCGGGTGGTGCCCAACTTCGTCCTGCAGGGGGGGAGTCCCGGCGCCAACGAGTATCATGGGGGCGCGGCGTTCAGCCGGGACGAGGTGGGGGCCGCGCATCGGCGGGGAACGGTGGGGATCAGCACCCGGGGGCGTGACACCGGGGACGGGCAGCTGTTCATCAACCTGGTGGACAACCTGAACCTCGACCACGAGTACACCGTGATCGGTGAGATCGTCGGCGAGGTTGCACCGATCGACCATGTGCGCGAGGGCGCCGTCATTCGGCGGGTGGAACTGGTGCTCCCGTTCCCCCGCCCGGAACAGGAGGGACGATGAGTCACTGCACGCTGAACCGGCGTGGGTTTTCCCTGGTGGAGCTGCTGGTCGTTGTCGCCATCATCGGCATCCTTGCCACCCTGGCGGTCCCCCGCCTCAGCGCCATGCGGGAACGCGCGGTGGTGGCCTCGATGGTTTCGGACCTTCGCAACCTCGCCAGTGCTCAGGTCGCGTTCTATTCCACCTACCAGGACTTTGCGAATGGTGTGGCTCCCGCGGAACGCGCCGGCCCCGGCGCGCGGGGGCGGGTGGCGATGATCCCGAGTCCCGGGAATGCCATCAGTGTGCGCCGAAGGGGACCGGGCAACCGCAATGGGGAGGGATGGTCGGCCACCATCACCAACCGGTCCGTCACCAACAGGAAGTACGATGTCTGTGGGATCTTCATGGGCAATCCGCGGTACGCCCCGAACCGTGCGGTGACATCCTCGGGAACCCCGGCCTGCTACTGAGGCCGGTTGGGCGGCTGGTCAGCGCCGGCCGCACTCCACCTCAACCTCCGCGATCCGACCGGCCTGCGGGGACGTCGCGCGGCACAGCCGTTTCCCGGCGAGCCCTCGGCCAGACCCTTGCGCCCTCGACATGGCCCATCCAGCTTCCGGGGACTTCTGGCCCGCGGTCCCCGGCGAACGGAGGCAATCGGTTGGCACGCAAGGGGTTCACCCTGATCGAGTTGCTCGTCGTCGTGGCGATCCTCGGGATCCTCGCCACCCTTGCGCTGCCGCGCCTGCAGGCCACTCGCCAGCGCGCGGTCGCCGCCTCGATGGTCTCCGACCTGCGCAACCTGGTGACGGCCGAGGAGGCGTTCTTCGCCTCGTACCAGGACTATGCCCGGTCGATCGGACCCGCCGAGGTACCAGGCCCCGGGACCAAGGGCGTGGTCCGGTTCGTGGCCAGTCCGGGCAACGTGATCGCGATCACGCGTCGCGCGCCGAACGCGGCCAACGGAGCCGGGTGGTCGGCGACCGCGAAAAACGCGGCGGTCACGAACAAGGCCTTCGATGTCTGTGGTGTTTTTGTCGGGGCGAAGAACTATGCCCCGAACAAGGCCGTCACCGCCGAGGGAGCGGTGGCCTGCTACTAGGCCGGACCGGGGTCAGGGAGGGCCGCCCCCCTGCCGAAACGAGTCGACGGACATCTCGCTGGTGAGCTCAAGCTGCCGGGAGCCCAGGTCGCCGCGGAGGATCCATCCGCCGTCCCGGACCAGGTAGCTTAATCCCTCCTCCACCTCGCCCGCCTCGGCGAGTGAGCTGGGAAGGCGGCCAGTCTCCGCCGCGAATTCCCGGAGGCGAAAGGCCTGCAGGGCCATGCCGATGCGCAGACCCTCCTCGGGCGAGTACTGGGCTCCCTGCGCGGTGGTCAGCGGCGGCTCGAAGACCCAGCCCGGCCGTGCAAGCCAGATCCAGCCCAACGCACCCCACGCCGCCACCAGGGCCACGAGCATCAGGCGCCGCCGCCGCTGTCCCGCCTGGATCCGGGCGGCATCGCGCTCCTCCCGGATGTCGGTACTGCGGCGGTGGGGGTGGTCCAGCACCTCCTGGAGGGAGTCCGCCAGGGCACGGCGGCGTTCCACCTGGGTCATTCGCGGCTCCGCGGTCGAGGTCCAGTTCCCAAGATAGGAGGGCTCGGTCAAAACGCCAGAAGGTCGCCCAGGGATCCTCAACGCCAGTGCCGGACATTGCGTATCATTCTTCTGGGTCGACCCGGCCCACCGTCCTCCACATCCGAGGGATCTCGTCATGATCCACCGCCCGCTGGCCATCGCGTTGCTCGCCATCGCGACGGCCGTGCCCGCAGCCGCCCAGCAGCCGATCGACACGATGTACACCCGGATCCTCCGGGAAATCTCCCCCACCGATGCCCGCTGGAAGCTGACCACCGACCTGGTGGATTACCTCCCCGCGTCCGCCACGGTCCCGACGCCGCTGGCGGAGATCGGGTACGTCCCGGGCACCGAGGGCCGGCTGAGCGACTCCCGGGTGATCCACGGCTACTTCCGCACGGTGGATGCGAAGAGCGACCGGGTCCGGGTGTTCTCGATGGGGCAGACCGAGCTCGGTCGCGAGATGATCGTGGCGGCGATTGCCGACGAGGAGACCATCGGCCGCCTGGAGGAATACAAGGCGATTGCCCGGCGGCTGTCCGACCCGCGCGGCCTCTCCGCCGAGGAGCGGGAGCGGCTGGTCCGTGAGGGCAAGCCGATCTATCACATCACCGGCTCGATCCACTCCACCGAGACCGGCAGCCCGGACATGCTGATGGAGCTGCTCTATCGCCTGGCGGTGGACGAGTCGCCCTACTTCCAGGCGATCCGGCGCAACATGATCGTGCTGATCACCCCGATCTTCGAGGTCGATGGCCGCGATCACATGGTGGACTGGTACAACCAGGGGAAGCGCCTCAACCCGACCGGTCAGGTCGGCGGGCTGCCATACTGGGGCAAGTATGTGGCCCACGACAACAACCGGGACGGCATGGTGGTCTCGCTGGCGCTCACCAGGAACTACCTCAAGAACTTCCTCGACTGGCGACCCACCGCCACCCACGACCTCCACGAATCGGCCCCGTTCCTCTACGTCAGCACCGGGACCGGCCCCTACAACGACGAGTTCGATGCCATCACGATCCAGGAGTGGCACACCCTCGCCTACCAGGACCAGACCGAGCTGACCCGGCGCGGCCTCCCCGGGGTGTGGACCCACGTCTTCTACGACGGCTGGGCCCCGAACTACCAGCTGGCCATCGCCAACCTGCACAACTCGATCGGGCGCTTCTACGAGACCTACACCTCCCGCGGGGCGGACTGCCACACCGTGCAGCTTGGCGCCAACCAGACCTCGCGGCAGTGGTACCGTCCGAACCCCCCGGTCAATGGGATCCGCTGGTGCATCCGCTCCAACCAGAACTACCAGCAGTCCGGCGTGCTGGTCTCCCTCAAGTACATGGCCGACCACCGGGAGACCTTCCTCCGGAACAACATGGCCAAGGCCGACCGCGCCGTGGAGCGCGGCCGGTACGGGCCGCTCCGGGCCTTCGTGGTCCCGCGGGGCCAGCGCCACGCCGCCGAGGCCGCGGACCTGGTCAACCTGATCCGGCTGCAGGGGTCGGAGGTGCATGCCGCCAGCCAGGACTTCACCCTCCGCGAGGGTGGGCGGGAGGTGGCGGTCCAGGCGGGCGACTGGATCGTGCGCCTGGACCAGCCGTACAGCCAGTACCCGCGGACCATCCTGGGGATCCAGACCTTCCGGCCCGACGATCCGCGGCCCTATGACGACACCGGCTGGACCCTGGACGAGCAGCGCCACGTCCAGACGATCAAGGTGACCGACTCGACCGTGTTTGCGCGGCCGATGCAGCTGCTGACCGCGGACGCCGTCGTGGAGGGCACCGTGCGCGGCACCGGGGCCACCCTGGTCATCCGGCACAACGGTGACTGGCGTTCCGCATCGCTGCCCTGGAAGGTGGGCACGGTGCGGCTCGCCGTGGCCGAGGAGGGGTTCAGTGTCGGCGATGATCGGTTCCCCGCGGGGACGTACCTGGCCCCCGACCAGCCGGCGGTGCGCGCGGCGCTCCGCACCCTCGGGATGCACGCCGTCGCGACGGCCAGCGTGACGGCGCGCCAGCGGGCGGTGCGGCTGCCGCGGATCGCGCTGGCCCACTCCTGGAGCAGCACCCAGGACGAGGGCTGGGTGCGTCTCTCGCTCGAGCATGCCGGGGTGCCCTTCACCTACGTCTCCGACCAGAAGTTCAAGGACCCGGGCTTCTTCGACCGGTTTGACGTGGTCATCTATCCGCACGTCGGCGGCCAGATCGGTACCCTGGTCAATGGCCGGGTCACCGCCGGGCCCGCGATCCCGTGGAAGAAGACCCCGCAGACCCCACACCTCGGTGAGGTGGACGAGACCGACGACGTCCGGGTGGGGATGACGGCGGATGGGGTGCATGCCCTCCGCAAGTTCGTGGAGCGCGGGGGGGTGCTGATCGTGGAGGGCAATACCGTCAACCTGCCGATCACGATGCAGATGGTCTCGGGGATCTCGGTTGCCTCCGCCAACCAGCTCCAGGCACGTGGTGCGGTCTTCCGGGCGCAGGTCTCGACCACCAGCTCGCCGATCCTCTATGGCTACGAGGACCGGCAGTTCCCGCTCTTCTTCAGCTCGGCGCCGCTGCTCCAGGTGGGTGGTGGCGGGGGCTTCGGAGGGGGTGGTGGTGGCGGCGGCGGAGCGGGCGCCGGGACCGGGGCGCGCGCCATCGTCCGGTTCCACCCCAATGCCGACTCGCTCCTGATCTCGGGACAGCTGGTGGCCGGGGAGGAACTGGCCGGCCGGGCGGCGGTGGCCGATGCGCCGCTCGGCAACGGCACGGTGGTGATGTTCGCCACTCGGCCGTTCTGGCGGTTCCAGACCCAGGGAGCCTGGGCGCTGGCCATCAATGCAATGGCCAATTGGAATGCGCTGCGCCCCCCAGCCCCGGCCGGGGGAGGCGACGGGGCGCCATAGGCGCCTCCCCAGCCGGCCAGGATCCTGGTGGCGAACCGCCCCGCTCGGCTTGACCGGGAGGGGCGGTTCGGCTAGTATTCGGAGCTATCGAAGCGGGTGTGCTGGTTTGCACCCCACCCTTCAGCCTGCCATTGGCAGTGCGACCGGGTCCCGTTGTCGCCCCGCCCCGGCCCGGCCGGCTCGGCAGGAGATCTCGGACACCCCGCTCGCCGGGGTGTTTTTTGTTGGTGTCCCTTGGGATGGAGGAAAGCCACTGTCCACAAATGATCGCGAGCGGCGCGTCCGCGTCAACCGCCAGATCCGGATCAGCCCCGTGCGGGTGATTGCCGACAACGGCGACCAGCTGGGGGTGCTCTCCATCGACGAAGCGCTCGCACTGGCCGAGGAGCGCTCCCTGGACCTGGTGGAGGTGGCGCCGATGGCGCGGCCCCCCGTGGTCAAGATCATGGACTACGGCAAGTACAAGTTCGAGGAGGCCAAGGCGGCTCGTGCCGCCAAGAAGAAGCAGCACGTGATCCAGATGAAGGAGGTGAAGTACCGCCCCGCCATCGACGACCACGACTACAACTTCAAGACCAAGCATGCCCGCGAGTTCCTGCAGGAGGGCAACAAGGTCAAGGTGACGATGATGTTCCGGGGGCGCCAGATGGCACGCCCCGACCTGGGTCGCGCGGTGCTCGACCGGGTGGCGACCGACCTGGCCGACGTGGGCAAGATCGAGTTTGACGCCAAGCTGGAAGGCCGCAACATGATCATGGTGCTGGCGCCCAAGTAGGGGGCGCACCCCTGTGCGCCCCCACTGGGCGCCAGCGGACGAGAATCCTGAGGAGAGCCAACGCAATGCCCAAGATGAAGACCAAGCGCGCGGCCGCCAAGCGGTTCACCTTCACGGGGACCGGCAAGCTCAAGCGGGCCAAGGCCAACAAGCGCCACATCCTGACCAAGAAGACCCGCAAGCGGAAGAACCAACTCGGCAAGGCCACGCTGGTCAGCTCCGCCGACTTCCCGCGCGTCAGCCGCCTGCTCCAGACTTCCTGAGGACACGACCATGCCACGCGTCAAGAACGGCGTTGCCCACCACGCCCGCAAGAAGAAGATCATGGAAGCCGCCAAGGGCGCCCGCGGCGGCCGGAGCAAGCTGTACAAGGCCGCCAAGGAGACCGCCGAGCGGGCGATGCGGTATGCCTACCACGACCGCCGGAAGAAGAAGAGCGAGTTTCGCGCCCTCTGGATCACCCGGATCAACGCTGCGGCCCGGATCCACGACCTGAGCTACAGCCGGCTCATCGCCGGCCTCAACAAGGCCGGGGTCGCGATCAACCGGAAGGTCCTTGCCGATCTCGCCGTGCACGACGCCGATGCCTTTGCGCGCCTCGCCGAGGTGGCCAAGAGCCACCAGTAGGATCGCAGGACCTTTCGCGTGGGGTCGGCCGCCAGCGCGGACGGCCCCATGTCTCGTTTCCCGCCGGGAAGGTGCGCCATGCCCCAGCCGTCCGGGTATCCCGAACTCGACGCCCTGCTCCCCCGCCTGGCCGCGGTGGCCTCGCTCGACGCCGCCGCCCTCGAGGCGGAGGAGATCGCCATCCTCGGCCGCAAGCAGGGGGCGCTGACCGCCGCCCTGCGCGGGGTGGCCCGCCTGCCCGCCGAGGAGCGGCCCGCCTTCGGCGCAGCCGTGAACCATCTCAAGGAGGCGTTCACCGCCGCCCTCGAGGAGCGTCGCACCCACCTGGCCACCGCCGGAACCCGCACCGGGCCGCGCGACGACCTCACCATGCCCGGCCGCACCCGCTGGATCGGCAACCGCCATCCCGTCACCCAGGTGGTGGACGAGATCCTGGCGATCTTCGGGGCCATGGGCTTCGCCGTGGCGGTGGGCCCCGAGGCCGAGACCGAGGAAACGAACTTCCTGGCGCTCAACTTTCCGGATGACCACCCGGCGATGGACATGCACGACACGCTCTACCTCGACACCGGCGTCGCCGATCCGGCCCGGGGCGAGCGCGTGCTGCTCCGCACCCATACCTCGCCGGTCCAGATCCGGACCATGCGGGCCGGGCCGCCACCCTACCGGGTCGTGATGCCCGGCACCGTCTATCGCAAGGACCCGTTCGACGCCTCCCACGCGCCCGGCTTCGCCCAGATCGAGGGCCTCGCGGTCGACGAGGGCATCGGGTTCGTCGACCTCAAGGGCACCCTGGCCCACTTCGCCCGGCAGTTCTTCGGGTCCGAGACCCGGGTCCGGTTCCGGCCGTCCTTCTTCCCGTTCACCGAACCGTCGGCGGAGATGGACGTCGGATGCCGGTTCTGCGGTGGCGCCGGATGCGGGCCCTGCAAGGGCACCGGCTGGATGGAGATCCTCGGGTGCGGCATGGTCCACCCCAACGTCCTCGCGGGCTGTGGCGTGGACCCGGAGCGCTACACCGGCTGGGCGTTCGGCATGGGGCCGGGACGGATTGCCATGCAGCGGTTCGATGTGCCGGACATCCGCCTGCTGTACGAAGGCGACATGAGATTCCTCTCCCAGTTCGGGAGGGCCGGCCGATGAACGCCTCCCGCCGCTGGCTTGAGGCCTTCCTGAACCAGTCGCTCGACGCCCGCGACGTCGCGGCGCGGCTGGGCATGCTCGGCGCACCGGTCGATGCCATCGAACCGGTCCACCACGATCTGCGGGACCTGGTCGTGGCGCGGGTCGAGGAGGTGCGCCCCCATCCCAATGCCGACCGCCTGCGCGTGTGCGTGGTCAATGACGGGCGCGAGACCCGGTGGAACGTGGTCTGCGGTGCCCCCAATGTCATGGCCGGCGCGAGCTACCCGTTTGCACGGGTCGGCGCCACCCTGCCCGGGGGCCTCACCATCGAGAAGCGGAAGCTGCGGGGCGAGGTCTCCGAGGGGATGCTCTGCAGCGGCCGCGAGCTGGGGCTCTCCGACGACCACGATGGCCTCCTGACCCTGGCGACCGATGCCCCCCCGGGCACCCCGCTGCTCGAGGCGATGCCGGTCGATGACGAGCGGCTGGTGGTGGATGTGACCCCGAACCGGGCCGACCTCAATGGCCACAAGGGGCTGGCCCGGGAACTCGCCGCCTCGTACGGGGTGCCGTTCCGGCTGCCGGTCCTGCCGGGGACCCTCCCGGCCGGGCTCCCGCCCGTGGCCCGTTCGGCCGGCCCCGCCCGGGTGGGCGGCATCGAGGTGGCCATCGAGCCCGACGCCGGCTGCGCCCGCTTCCTTGGCGCGGTCGTTCGAGGCGTGACGGTGGCTCCCTCACCGCCCTGGCTGCGCCAGCGGGTGGAGTCGGTGGGGATGCGGTCGATCAACAACGTGGTCGATGCCACCAACTACGTGATGCTCGAGCTCAACCAGCCGCTGCACGCCTACGACCTGGCCACCCTCCGTGGCGGCCGGATCGCGGCTCGTTCCGCCGCCGCCGGCGAGGAACTCCGGACCCTCGATGGCCAGCGCCGCGTCCTCGCCGCCGGGATGCCGGTCATCGCCGACGCGGACGGCGTCATCGGCGTGGCCGGCATCATGGGGGGCGAGTCCACCGAGGTTGCTGCCACGACCACCGACCTCTTCCTCGAGTGTGCGTGGTTCGATCCCCGGCGCGTGCGGTCGGCCCGCCGGGCGCTCGGGATCAGCACCGAGGCCAGCTACCGCTTCGAGCGGGGGACCGACCTCCACGCCGCGCCTGACGCGCTGCGCCGTGCGCTGGAGCTCCTCCTCCGGGTGGCGGGTGGCAGCCTCGACGGGGCGCCGGTGGATGTCTGGCCCGAGCCTGCCCACCCGCCGCGGATCTTCCTCCGGCTGGGGCGCCTGGCCCAGGTCCTCGGGACGGAATTGACGCTCCACGCGGTCGAGCGGGCCCTCGTGGCGATCGGCGCGACCGTGGTGGCCAAGCCGGACGAGCACCGCCTGGCGGTGGAGCCGCCGGGCTGGCGGCCCGACCTCATCGGTGAGATCGACCTGATCGAGGAAGTGGCCCGGATCCATGGCTACGACGCCTTCGAGGACTCGCTCCGCGCCTTCCGGCCCGGTCTCCAGTCGGATGCGCCAACCGAGCAGGTGGCCCGCCGGGTGCGGGACGGCCTGACCGGCCTGGGGTTGCACGAGGCGATCTCCCTGGCCATGGGCCCGGCCACGGATGGCTCCGGGGTCCGCATCCTCAACCCGCTCTCCGTCGAGCATTCGGTGCTCCGCAGCGCCCTCCTGCCGGGCCTGCTCCGGGCGGTCCGCCTCAACTGGGACCACCAGGTCCGCGACATCCGGCTGTTCGAGATCGGCACGACCTTCCTGCCGGGGGCGGTGGGGCGCGCCCCGGTGGAAACGCTCAAGGTGGCCGGGGTCCTCTCGGGTGCCCGGGCGCCCGCCCACTGGACCGATGGCGGGCACCCTGTCGACCTGGACCGCTGGGACTTGAAGGGGTGTTTCGAGTCGGTGGTCGGGCTGGCATATCCGGGGGCCACCATGCAAGTTGAGGGCAATGGCTGGGTGGCCTGTCGCGCGGATGGACAGGTCATCGGGCGGGCCGAGGAGCTGGTGGGCGACGCCCCCCCCTGGGCTGCGCCGTTGTGGGGCTTCGAGGTGGAACTGCACCCCGTGCCCCCGCCGGCGATCACCTATCGGCCGTTGCCGGTCGTCCCGGCGATCAGCCGGGACGTGGCGCTGCTGCTGCCCGATGCGGTGAATTCGGCCGCGGTGCAGTCGCGCCTGGCAGGGGCGAGCCCGCTGGTCGAGTCGGTGACGGTCCTGGACGAGTTCCGGGGCGCCGGCCTGCCCGCCGGGGTCCGGAGCGTGGCCTATCGCCTCGCGTTCCGGGCGGCCGATCGGACCTTGCGGGATACCGAGGTGGACCCGGTCATGCAGCGAGTCCTTGGGACATTGGAGCGGGAACTTGGCGTCATCCTACGAACGTCCTGACCGCGCGGCGCTGCGCTCGGTGCTTGAGGCGGCCGAGGCCGCCGGAGCCGAGCTGGCCACCTGGCGTCGCCGGGCCCTGGCCGCGGAGGCCGAGCTGCGGGAGCGTCCCAGTGCGCCCGCGGGGGCCCAGGCTGCTTCGGCCGACCTGGAGGCCGAGGTGGCGGAGCTGCGCCGCCGGCTGGCGGGGGCGCGGGAGCTGGTGGACCTGCTGCGCACGCGGCTCCGGTTCCTCGAGGAGCGGAGCGAGGGCGCGGCATGAGCAGCGAGAAGCACGCCGTCAAGGTGACGATCGGCTCCGAGGAGTTCACCATCCGCTCGGAACTGCCCCCCGAGTACACCCGGGAGGTGGCGGCCTATTATGATGCGGCGCTGGCCCGGATTCGGGAGTCGCTGCCCACGGTGGAAGCGCACAAGGCGGCCATCCTGGCGGGGCTGGCGATCACCGATGAGCTGTTCCAGGGTCGTCAGGGGGATGCCGAGCAGGCGGACCAGTTGCGTCAGCTGGAAGCGACCCTGACGCGAGTCCTCCCCCCCGCACGGCGGGGGGGCCCGATGCCCGGGCCGCAACTGGTCCTGGGCGACTGAATTCACCGCGGCCGCCGGGCCGCGTGGTGGAGATACAGCCATGCCGCAGAACCTGCTGCTCCCCCTCCTTGGAGCCGCCGCCGGGGCGCTGGTCACCTTTGCCATCCTTACCGTCATCGCGCGCGCCCGCCGGCGCGATGGCGCCGCCATCCTGGCTGCCGCGCGGCAGGAGGCGTCGGCGGTCTCCGAGGCCGCCCGGCGCGAGGCGGAGCAGGCCCGGGCCCTGGCCGCGGCCACCACCCGGGAGGTGGAGCAGGCGCGGGCCGCCGCTGTGGTGGAGGGGAAGATGGAGGGGCTCCGGCTGCGCGAGGAGCTCGACCGGGAGATGGCCCGCCGCCGCGAGGAGGCGGACCGGGCCGACCGGCGCCTCGAGGAGCGCGAAAAGGAGCAGGCCCGCCGGGCCGAGGAACTCGGGCAGCTCGAGCGGACCCTCGCCGGTCGGCAGCAGGCGGTCGCGCGGCAGGAGGCGGCGGCCGCCGAGCGCGAGGCCGGCATCGGGGCGCTGATCGAGGAACAGCAGCGCAAGCTGGAACGGGTGGCCGGGCTGACCGCCGAGGATGCGCGCCGCGAACTGCTCCAGCGGGTGGAGGACCAGGCGCGGAGTGAGGCGGCTGCGCTGGCGCGCGAGATCAAGGAGCAGGCCCGCAAGGAGGCGGAGAAGGACGCCCGCCGGATCATCACCATGTCGATCCAGCGACTCGCCGCCGAGACCACGGCGGAGTCGACCGTCTCGCCGGTGACCCTGGCGAGCGACGAGCTGAAGGGGCGGATCATCGGCCGCGAGGGCCGGAACATCCGCGCCTTTGAGACGGCGACCGGTGTCGACGTGATCATCGACGACACCCCGGACACGGTGGTGATCTCCTGCTTCGATCCGGTGCGCCGCGAGGTGGCCCGGCGGGCGCTGGCGGCGCTGATCACCGACGGGCGCATCCATCCGGGCCGGATCGAGGAGGTCGTCGCCAAGATGCGCAAGGAGCTCGAGGCGGAGATGATGGACCTCGGCGAGCGCGCGGCCTACGAGGTCGGGATTCACGGGCTCCACCCCGAGATGGTGCGCCTGATCGGCCGGATGAAGTACCGCACCTCCTACGGGCAGAACATCTACGAGCACTCGAAGGAAGTGGCGTGGATCGCCGGGATGATGGCGGCGGAGCTCCACCTCGACGTGCAACTGGCGCGTCGGGGCGGGCTGCTCCACGATGTCGGCAAGGTGCTGACCCACGACAATGAGGGGACCCACGTCGACCTGGGCGTGGAGATGGCGCGCAAGTACGGGGAGTCGGCCGCCGTCGTCGGCTGCATCGCCGCGCACCACGACGACGTCCCCCACGAGAGCGCCGAGTCGGTGCTGGTCCAGGCCGCGGACGCCATCAGCGGGTCGCGCCCGGGCGCGCGACGCGAGGCGTTCGAGACCTACGTGAAGCGCCTGACGAAGCTGGAGGAGATCGCCAACGGCTTCCCCGGCGTCGAGAAGTCGAACGTGATCCAGGCGGGCCGCGAGGTGCGCGTGGTGGTCTTTCCCGAGAAGGTGGACGACCGGGAGGCCACGGCGCTCTCCGAGACGATCGCTCGTCGCATTGAGGCTGAACTTCAATATCCGGGGCAGATACGCGTGGTGGTGATCCGAGAGACTCGTGCCGTGGGGGTGGCCAAGTGACCGCCCGACTGCTGGATGGCAAGGTGATGGCGCGCCTGATTCGCGACGAGGTCGCGGTCGAGGCCGCCGAGCTGCTGGCCCGGGGCGTCCAGCCCGGGCTGGCCGTCGTGCTGGTGGGCGAGGACCCCGCCAGCCAGGTCTATGTCCGCAGCAAGGGGAAGGCCTGCGAGGAGGCGGGCATGCACTCCGAGACGATCCGGCTGCCCGCCGAGACGACCGAGGCTGAGCTGCTGGCGGTCATCGATCGGCTCAACGCCGACCCCAAGATCCACGGGATGCTCGTCCAGCTCCCGCTGCCGAAGGCGATCAACGCCGACGCCGTGCTGCGCCGCATCAACCCCGGCAAGGACGTCGATGGGTTCCATCCCGTCAATGTCGGCAAGCTGGTGATCGGCGACCCGACCGCCTTCAAGCCGGCCACGCCCTACGGCGTCCAGGAGATGCTGATCCGCAGCGGCATCGAGACCAAGGGCCTGCACGCCGTGGTGGTCGGCCGATCCAACATCGTCGGGCGGCCGATGGCCAACCTCCTGATCCAGGATGGCCCCGGCGGCAACGCCACGGTGACGGTCTGTCACTCTCGCTCCCGCGACCTCCCTGCGATCACCCGGAGCGCCGACCTCCTCGTCGTCGCCATCGGGCGTCCCAACTTCGTGACCGCCGACATGGTCAAGCCGGGCGCGGTCGTGATCGACGTCGGGATCAATCGCGTCGAGGACCCTGCCGCGCCCAAGGGCTACCGCATCGTGGGCGACGTGGACTTCACCCCCGTGGCCGAGATCGCCAGCGCGATCACCCCGGTGCCCGGCGGCGTGGGCCAGATGACCATTGCCCTCCTGCTCAAGAACACCCTGCAGGCCGCCCGGCAGGCGGGGCCGGGGGGCAGCGGGGCAGGGGGGCAGTGACCTCGGCACGGGGTGGCGCGGGGCGCCGGCGGTGGCGGTGACCCAACCGCTCGTACCCGGCGGACCGGATGCCTGGACGGTGGCCCGGGTGGCCTCCAGCGCCCGGCGGCTGGTGGAGGAGGGGATTGGCCAGGTCTGGATCAAGGGCGAGGTGAGTGGGCTCAAGAGCTACCAGAGTGGGCACTGGTACTTCACCCTCAAGGATCCCGACGCCCAGCTGCGCTGTGTCATGTGGCGCAGCCATGCGGCCAAGGTGGCCTCCCAGCCGGCCGATGGGACCGAGGTCTATGTCCTTGCGTCCCCGACGGTGTGGGAGGAGCGGGGCGAGTTTCGCCTCACCGTCGTGGTCATGCTGCCCACGGCGGGTATCGGGCTGGCCCAGCAGCTCTATGAGCGGACTCGCGCCGCGCTGGAGAAGGACGGGCTGCTGGACCCGGCCAGGAAGCGGCGGCTGCCGCCCATCCCGGCGACGATCGCCCTGGTGACCTCGCCGGACGGGGCGGCCCTGCGTGACATGATCACCGTGGCACGCCGCCGGTGGCCCGCGGTCCGGCTCCTGGTCGTGGGCGCCAAGGTGCAGGGGGCCGAGGCCGAGGCCGAGCTGGTCCGCGCCCTCGGCGTCGTCAACCGGCTCGAGGGGATCGACCTCTGCATCATCGGTCGGGGCGGCGGGTCGCGCGAGGACCTGATGGTCTTCAATAGTGAACCGGTCTGCCGGGCCCTGGCGGAGGTCCGGGTTCCGACCATCTCGGCGGTGGGACATGAAACCGACGTGGCCCTCACCGACCTGGTCGCCGACCTCCGGGCGGCGACCCCCTCGGCGGCGATGGAACTCGCGCTGCCGGATCGCGACGAGCTCGCCACCCGGGTGGGCACCCTTTCCCGCCGGATGGCGGCGGGGTTGAACCGGCGGACCCGCCTGCTCGCCGAGCGGCTGGCCCGGACTGGCGATCGGCTGCAGGTGGCGATCACCCGGAGGGTGGACCGCCCGCGCCACCAGCTGGACCGGCTGGCGGCCCAACTCGCCGCGCTGGACCCGGGCCGGGTGCTGCAGCGCGGCTACGCGATTGCGCGGACCGCCGAGGGGCGGGTCATTCGCCGCCGGGACGACCTCGCTCCCGGCGCCCCCTTCATCCTGCGCGTCGCCGACGGGGAGGTCGCCGCGCACGCCGACCAGGAGCCTGGATGACCGAGACCGCCGCCACGGAACCCTCCCTCACGGAGCAGCTCCGCCGCCTCGAGGAGATCGTCCGGCGACTGGAGTCGGACGAGACCGATCTCGACCAGGCCCTTGGCCTCTTTGCCGAGGGCGTGGAGCGGCTGCGCGCCGCCCAGGCCCGGCTGGGCGAGGCCCAGGCCGCCGTGGAGCGCGTGGTGGCCGATGCCGCCGGCGCACTGGGCACCGAGCCGCTGGATCCCGGGTGATCGAGGGACTGGCCGCGGCCGCCGTCGAACCCCTGCTCGCCGTCGCCCGGGAGCGGATCGACCGGCGTCTCGGGGACCTCGCGGACCGACTGGAGCTGGACCATCCCGGCAACCTGGGCGCCGCGCTCGCGTACGCGCTCCGCTCGCCGGGCAAGCGGGTCCGGCCAGCCCTGGTGCTGGCGGCGTATCGCGCGGCGGGTGGCGCCAGTGAGGCCATCGATGGCGTGGCGACGGCGGTGGAAGTCGTCCACACCTACTCGCTGGTGCACGACGACCTCCCGTGCATGGACGACGATGCCACCCGGCGGGGCCGGCCGACCACCCATGTGGAGTTTGGCGTCGATGTCGCCACCCAGGTCGGCTGGCTGCTGGTGCCGGTCGCTGTCGAGGTGCTGGCGCGGGGGGCGGGCGACCTGGGGCTCGCCGCCGACCGGCTTGGCCGGATGGGGACGATCCTGCTCGAGGCCAGCGGCATCCGCGGGATGGTGGGGGGGCAGTGGCTTGACCTCGTCGGGGAGGGGCGCCAACTGGGCCTCGACGGACTGCGCGCCATTCATGGCGCCAAGACGGGGGCCCTGATCCAGGCCTCCTGCCAGCTCGGCGGGATTGCCGCCGGGGCCGGCTCCGAGGCCCGCGCCGCCCTGGCCACCTACGGCCGGGAACTGGGTCTGGCCTATCAGGTCGCCGATGACCTGCTGGACGCCACGGCCACGAGCGTGCAACTTGGAAAGACGGCGGGCCGGGATGCCCAGCTCGCCAAGAGCACCTACGTGGGCGAACTCGGCATCGCCGGAGCCCGTCGCGAGGCCGATGCGCTGGCGGGCCGGGCGGTGGAGGCCCTCGTGCAGGCCGGGATGGCCACCCCCGACCTGGTCGGGTTGGCGCGGTACGTGGTCACCCGAACCTTTTGAACTCTTGCAGGGTGGGTTGAACGATGTCGCTGCTCGAATCGATCCGGGGACCGGAAGACCTCAAGCGCCTCTCGCGGGAGCAGCTGCCGCAGCTGGCCCAGGAGGTCCGCGACCGGCTGATCAGTTCCTGCTCGGTCACGGGGGGGCACATCGGGGCCAGCCTCGGCGTGGTGGAGCTGGCTATCGCGCTGCTCTACGAGTTCGACTCGCCCACCGACAAGGTGCTCTGGGACGTGGGGCACCAGGCCTACGCCTGGAAGCTGCTGACCGGTCGCAATGCGGTCTTCGACACCCTGCGCCAGGAAGGCGGGATCTCCGGCTTCCTCCGCCGGCACGAGAGCCCGCACGACCAGTTCGGGGCCGGGCACGCCGGCACCGCGATGTCCGCCGCGCTCGGGATGGCCACCGCCCGCGACCTGCGCGGCGAATCGCACAAGGTCGTGGCGGTCGTCGGGGATGGCGCGCTCACCTGCGGCCTCTCCTATGAGGGGATGAACAACGCGGGGCACTCCGACCGGGACATCATCCTGATCGTCAACGACAATGGGATGTCGATCTCGCCCAATGTCGGGGCGATCAGCAAGACCCTCGGCGGCATCATCACCAACCCGGCCACCCAGAAGCTGCGGGAGAAGATCAAGCACCTGACCCTGCGGCTGGGCAACATGTTCGGGGAGGGGGTCGTGGAGTTCGCCAAGAACGTCGAGGAGAGCGCCAAGAACCTCTTCTCCGACGGGATGTTCTTCGAGGAGCTCGGCTTCCGGTACTTCGGCCCGATTGACGGGCACGACCTCCAGAAGCTCACCAGCACGCTCCGGTTCGTCCGCGGCCTCTCGGGCCCGCGCGTCATCCACGTGCTGACCGAGAAGGGGAAGGGCTTCGGGTTCGCCGAGGAGAACCGGGAGAAGTGGCACGGCCTGGCCGCCTACGATCCCGTCACCGGCGAGGCCCGCTCGAAGGCCAGCGGCCCCCCTACCTGGACCACGGTCTTCGGTGAGACCCTGGTGGCGCTGGGGCAGGAGCGCAGCGACCTGGCGGTCATCACCGCGGCCATGCCGTCCGGCACCGGTACCAACCTGTTCGCGAAGGCCTTCCCCGACCGGTTCTTCGACGTCGGGATCGCGGAGGGGCACGGAGTCACCTTTGCCGCGGGACTCGCCACCCAGGGGGTGGTGCCCGTGGCCGCGATCTACAGCACCTTCCTGCAGCGCGCCTTCGACAACATCATCCACGACGTGGCGATCCAGCAGCTGCCGGTCATCTTCTGCATGGACCGCGCCGGCCTCGTGGGCGAGGACGGCCAGAGTCACATGGGGCTGTTCGACATCGCCTACATGCTCGCGGTGCCCGGGATGACCGTCACCGCCCCCAAGGACGGCGCGGAGTTGATCGGCCTGCTGCGCACGGCCATGGACCATCGCGACGGCCCCTTCTGCACCCGGTACCCCCGCGACAAGGCTCCCGCGGCACCCCCGCCCGTCGCCGAGGTGCCGCCGGTGCCGTATGGCACCTGGGAACTGCTTCGCCACGGACGCGAAGTGGCGATCCTGGCGGTGGGAACGATGGTCCAGCCGGCGCTGGACGCCGCCGAGCGGCTGGTGGCCGAGGGCGCGGACCCGACGGTCGTCAACTGCCGCTTCCTCAAGCCCCACGACGAGGTCATGCTTGCCACCCTGCTGGCCAGCCACCGGCTCCTGCTGGTGGTCGAGGAGGGCACCGTGGCCAACGGCTTCGGGGCGTACCTTGCCGGGATCGTCCAGGCCGGCCACCCGTCGGTCCAGGTGGTGCCGATGGGGGTGGCCGACGCCATGATCGACCAGGCGCCCCGGGCGGTCCAGCTCGCGCGCCAGGGGCTCTCCGGCGAGGGGATCGCAAACCGGGTCCTCACGCTGCTCCACGAGGAGAGCCTCGAGGCGCGATGAGGGTCGGCGTCGTCGGCAACCTGCAGTATCCCGGCCTGGGCGACGTCCTGGTCCGGGTGACTGGAGCGGCCGCCAGGCTCGGACTCGAGTTCGCCGTCGAGGACTCGATCCGGGCGATGTGGCCCACGCCCCCGGTCGCCCTCGATCCGGCCAATCCGCCGGAGCTGGTCCTCACCCTCGGGGGCGATGGCACCCTGCTCCGTGCGGCCCGGGAATATGGCGCGCTGCAGGTCCCCATCATGGGGGTGAACCTCGGTCGGGTCGGGTTCCTCACCACCGCGACTCCCGCCGACCTCGAGGCGGTGCTGGCCGCCATCGCCGCCCGGGACTACCGGGTCGAACCGCGAAAGACCCTGGAAACAGTCATCGCCGGGGCGGATGGCACCCGCGAAACCCTTCCGGTGGCGCTCAACGACGTCGTGCTCCACAAGGAGGGGGTGGCGCGCCTGGTCCGGCTCCGCGTCTCGCTCGGCGGCCAGGAGGTGGGGGTCTATTCCGCCGACGGCCTGATCATCACCACCCCGACCGGCTCCACCGCCTACTCCCTGAGCGCCGGGGGACCGATCGTCGTGCCGGGGGTGGAGTCGTTCGTGATCACGCCGGTCTGTGCCCACACCCTCGGGGTGCGCCCCCTGGTCATCGCATCCAGCGAGGAGATCCTGATCGAGCCGCTGGCGCCGGGTGCCCATCACCTGATGGTCTCCGTCGACGGTCAGCGGGCCATTCCCCTTGAGCCCGAGGGCCACGCCCTCGTGCGCCGGGCTCCGTACGACGTCCACCTCGCCTGGCTCAGCGAGGTGCGCTACTTCCGGCGGATGCGGACCATCCTGGGCTGGGGGGACATCGGGGAGCGCGAAGCCCCGGCATGATCACCGAACTCCGGATCCGCGACCTCGCCACCATCGCGGATGTCACCCTCCAGCTCGCGCCGGGCCTCAACGTGCTCACCGGCGAGACCGGGGCCGGGAAGTCGATGCTGGTCGACGCCCTCGGCCTTCTTCTCGGCAGCCGGGCTGATCCTTCCGCCATCCGGCCGGGCGCCGCCCGGGCGATCGTGGAGGGTACCATCGAGGGGCTCTCGCCCGCGCTCCGCCGGCAGTGCGAGGCGCTCGGGGTCGACCCCGAGGACGGTACCCTCGTCATTCGCCGCGAGGTCGCCGCGGAGGGCCGGTCGCGGGCCTGGATCAATGGCAGCCCGGTCGCCGCGGGGACGGTCAGCCAGGTCGGCGTGCGCCTCGTCGACCTGCACGGGCAGCACCAGACCGAGTCCCTCTTGAGCCCCACCACCCAGCGGACCCTGCTCGATGCCCACTCCGACGCCGAACCCGCCGTGGCGGAGGTGCGCGCGGCCGCCGCCGCTCTCGACGCGCTGCAGGCGGAGGAGGCCGGCCTCATTGCCAGGCGGGACGAGGCCGCCCGCAAGGCGGACTACCTCCGGCATGTGGTGGAAGAGATCGATGCCGCCCGCCTGCAGCCCGGCGAAGAGGAGCGGCTCGAGGTAGAGGCCCGCCGCCTGGGCCAGGCCGGCGCGCTCTCGGAGCAGGTGGCACACCTGCTCGAATTGCTGGAAGATGGCGAGACATCGGCACGCCAGGCCCTCTCCGATGCGGCTCGCGGCCTTGGCGCCGTGGCCCGGCTGGATCCCTCGACCGCCGAGTGGCGCGACCTCCTGGACGCGGTCGAGGCCAACCTGGACGACCTCACCCGCGCCCTGCGGGAGTATGCCGGTTCCCTCGAGGAGGATCCCCGGCGACTGGCAGCGGCCGAGGCCCGCCGGGACCTGCTCTACCAGCTCCGGCACAAGTACGGCGACAGCGTGGAGCTGATCCAGTCCACCCGCGATGACGCCGCGCGCGAGATCGACCTCCTCGACACCGCCGGCACCGACCTGCGAGCCCTGGCGGCCCGGCGTGCCGCGGCGGCCCAGGCGCTCCTCGCGGCGGCCGGCGTCCTCTCCGAGCGCCGGAAGGCCGGCGCGGAGCGGCTCGCACGGGGTGTCAACCGGCTGCTTCCGAGGCTCGGCCTCACGGGGGGGAAGTTCGAGGTCCTGCTGCCGCCGCTCGACCCGCCAGGCCCCACCGGCGCCGAGTCGGTGCTCTTCCAGGTGCGCCTCAACACTGGCATGGAGTTCCGTCCGCTGGCCCGGGTGGCCTCCGGCGGCGAATTGTCCCGCCTGATGCTGGCGCTCAAGGTGCTCCTCGCCCGCCATGATGCCGTGCCCACCCTCGCCTTCGACGAGATCGACGCCGGGATCGGGGGCGAGGTCGGGGTGCAGGTGGGGCAGGCCCTGGCCGAGGTGGCCAGCGCCCACCAGGTGCTGGTGATCACCCACCTGCCGCAGATCGCGGCCCGGGCCGACCGGCACCTGGTCATCGCCAAGCGCGATCGGCAGGGACTCGCGACCACCGATGTGCAGGTGGCCCATGGGGAGGACCGGGTGGTCGAGCTCGCCAGGATGCTGGGCGATCCCGATGGAGCCACTGCCCGCCAGCACGCGCAGGCGCTCCTTGCCGATGCTGCCGGGGTGCGCTGACCCCTGGTTGAGATACCCCTTGTTGGTTTAGGGGTGTAACGATAGCTTCCCTGGACTCCCTCTCCGATCGGGTGTCCCATGGCAGGCAGCGACCTCTTCACCGGTTCCCTCGACCTTCTCATCCTCAAGGCCCTCCAGTGGGGCCCCCTCCATGGCTACGCCATCGGCCGTTGGATCCGCCACTGGACCGAGACCGTGCTCACCGTCCAGGAGGGCGCCCTCTACCCGGCGCTGCACCGGCTGGAGAAGCGCGGGCTCCTGGCCGAGGAATGGGGGATCAGCGAGACCAACCGCGAGGCCAAGTTCTACAGCCTCACCCGGGCCGGGCGGCAGCACTTGCGCGAGCAGTCCAGCCGCTTTGGCGACTACGCCCGGGTCATGACCGCCGCCCTCGCCGCGAGCCGGCCATGAAGCGCCTCTTTCGGTTCGAGCCGCGACTGCGGGATGTCGAGGAGGATGTGCGCCGCGAGGTGGAGGCCCATCTGGCCGAGCGCAGTCGCGAGTTCGAGGACCAGGGGATGGACCCCGCGGCCGCCCGCCGGGCGGCCCTGGAGGCCTTCGGCGACCGGGCCCAGATCGAGGGCGAGATGCGGAGCCTGCACCGGCAGAACGTCCGGGCCAGCCACCGGGCCCGGCGATGGGAGGAGCTCCGCCAGGATGTGCGTGCCGCAGTGCGCGGCTTTGGCCGGACTCCCCTGTACACCACCATTGCCCTGCTGACGCTGGCAGTGGGCATCGGCGCCAACACCGCGGCCTACTCGGTCCTGCGGAGCGTGGTGTTGCGCCCCCTCCCCTATCCCGAGCCCGACCGGCTGGTGCAAGTCTGGACCGACCACCGCGCCCGGGGCCGGGCCGAGCCCGAATGGCTCACTCCGCCACAGTTCGCTGCGCTGCGCGAGCAGGCCCCGGCGTTCGCGGGGGTCGCCGCCTACCAGGGATGGGGACCGAGCCTGACTGGGGAAGGCACCCCGCAGGCGCTGGCGGGCGGAGCGGTCACTCCGGAATTCCTTGGGGTGCTTGGGATTCCAGTGCAGCTTGGACGCGACTTCGTGGCGTCCGACGATGAGGCCAGCGCCGAGCCTGTCACCATCCTGACCGACCTGCTGTGGCGCCGGCAGTTCGCGGCCGATCCCGGCGTCATTGGCCGGACCATTCAGCTCAGCGGCCAGCCCTGGACGGTGATCGGGGTCCTCGCACCGGACCATCCCCTCCCGCAGCCCTGGGAGATCCTGCGGCCGATCCGCCGGCCCGCCACCAGCACGTGCGGGCACGGCTGTGTCGTGCTGCAGGCGATCGGTCGGCTGGCCCCCGGGGCCACCCAGGAGACGGCGCACCAGCAGATGGCTGCCGTCCTGGGGCGGATGGTGGAAGCGGACCCCGCCGAGAACCGGGACATCGGCGCGTGGCTCGTCCCGCTTCAGGACCAGCTGGTTGGACCGGTTCGTCCGGCGCTGCTCGCGCTGGTCGGTGCGGTGGCGTTCGTGCTCCTCCTCGCGTGCGTCAACCTGGCCAGCCTGACGATGGTCCGGTCCGCCGCGCGCGCCCGCGAGTTCGGGGTGCGTGCGGCCCTCGGCGCCGGCCGGGGGCGCATCGTCCGCCAGGTGATGACCGAGAGCCTGATCCTCGGGCTTGTGGGCGGGGGGCTCGGCATCATGCTGGGCATTGCGGGAGCACGAGTCTTCGCCGCGCTCGTCCCGGCCGGCGTGCGGGAAGTCCAGCCGATTCAGGTCGATGGAACCGCCGTCCTGGTGATGGTGGGGGTGACCCTGGTGTGTGCCGTCCTGTTCGGGCTCGTTCCCGCGCTTCAGGGCGCCCGGGGCGACGTCATGGGGGTGCTTCGCGGCGGACATCCGGCCGACAGCCGGCGCGCCGGGGCGGTGCGCCGGGCACTCGTCGTCTCGGAGTTGGCGATTGCGCTGGTGCTGCTGGTCGGTGCGGGACTCCTGCTGCGCACGCTGGTGAATCTCCGGCAGGCCGACCTGGGGTTTCAGCCGGGGCGAGTGATCGTCGCAGGGCTCAGCTTCCCAACCTCTCGCTACCCGGACGCCGGCAGCGTCAACCTGGCCGTGGACGCACTGCTGGAACGGTTGCGGGCGCACCCGGCGGTGGGGCGGGCGGAGGTGATCGACGTGCCGCCGCTCTCCCCTGGTGGCGACCAGGATATCGCCGCCCTGGCGGATGGCGTGGTGCCGCCTGCGGGCACCACGCCGAGCAGCGTCTGGTACCGGGCGATCTCACCCGGTGCGCTTCGCCTGCTGGGGGTGCGCCTCCTCGCGGGACGGGAGTTCGGGCCAGAGGACCGGGCCGGCACCGACCTCAGCGTGATCATCACCGAGGAGACGGCGCGGCGGCTCTGGCCCGGACAGGATCCGGTGGGGCGCTACTTCGTCACCAGTCGCGAGCCGGATGCGCGCCGGGCCAATGTCGTCGGCGTCGTCGGCGACATCCGGCACGACGGTCCCGGCGCGCCGATCAAGGCCCAGGCGTTCTTCCCGGTCGCCGGGCTGACGGCCCGGGCGCTCTCGGTCCTCATCGACCCGGCCGGCGACCCGGCCGCCGCCACCGCCGCGCTGCGCGACCTGCTGCGGGCGACCGATCCCCTCATGCCACTGGCGGCCATCACCTCGCTTGGCGACCAGTTCGATGCCGTGACCGCGATGCCGCGCCGCCTGGCGACGATCGTCGGGGCGTTCGCCGCCGCTGCAGTGGGCCTGGCCCTGATCGGGGTGTATGGCCTGATGGCCTACGTGGTGGCGCAGCGCCAGCGGGAGATCGGGGTGCGCATGGCGCTCGGGGCGGCGCCGGAACGACTCAGTCGCTGGCTGGTGGGGGAAGGGCTGCGGTTGACCGTCGTTGGGATCGGCGCCGGACTCCTGCTGGCGGTGGCCGGCACCCGGGTGCTGCAGGCCAGTCTGTTCGGCGTCACGGCCCTGGATCCCGCGGTGCTGTTGGTCGTGCCCGTCGTGGTTGCAGCGGCGGCGGGCGTGGCCTGCTGGCTTCCCGCCCGGCGAGCCCGGCAGGTCGATCCGGTGCGGGCGCTTCGCGCCGAGTGAGGGGCGGCTACCAGAACCTGCTGTAGATCCGCAGCGTGGCCCGGACCGACTCGGTCTTGGGGACCCTGCCGCCGGTGGCCGAGACCACCCGCTCCCAGGTCACCGAGGCGGCCAATGGGGTTCCACCACCGGCCGGCCCAGGTTCGCCCGGGTGGGCAAGGGTCAAACCGGCCCGCACCGTGACGGCGGTGGCGCTGCTTTCCGCCGCCAGTACCTGCGGGTCGAGCCCGGCGAGCGGGGGTTGCCCCTCAGCATACGCATAGGTGTCCGCTCCGCGCCGCCACCACTCCGCTCCCGCCAGGAAGGCAAGGGTGCGGGTGAACCGATAGGCGGGAAAGACACCCACCCCCACGACATCCCCGGGATCCCTGCGCAGCGCGGCCAGGGTCCGCACCTCCTGGAACGGCTGGTCCGGCGGCCCGATGCGCCGTTGCTGGTTCCCCGCGAACTGGCGGTTGTACGACCCCACGAGCCGCACCGCCGCCCGCCCGCGTGCCAGGTCAGTCACCAGCGACACCTCGGCATCCGGCTGTCGGTCGCCGGTCCCCAGGTCGAAGAACCGGTTCGGGTTGTCCAGCTGGCTGGTCCGCAGCCGCACGGTGCCCTGGAGTGCCGCGCGCACCTGGAGCCCCCCTTCCACGCGGTCGAACTGGTCGAGCAGCAGGTAGGACGCGCCCAGTTCGATGTCGCCCAGCGCCATGTAGGTGGGCGCCGCGAGCGATCCCGCCATCGGGCCGGCCCCGTCGGTCAGGAATTGGTTCCAGTCGCTCGAGGTCGGCAGGGCGCTGGGCAACACCGGCTGGCGAGAAAAACCTGGCACGCCCAGGTCGGTGCCGATGCGGCCCTGGAGGTCGCCGATGCCGGCCAGCAGGGCGGCACCGATGGGGCTGCCCGAGAGGGGGACGAAGGGGGCTCGGGTGTCCGGTGCGACCAGCAGCGCGTAGAGATCGTCTCGCATCTGCTGCGCCCGAGTCAGGGTCGATCGGGCCAGCGCCTCGGTGGTCGGGTCACCCGCCCAGGTGCCGGAGGCGAGCCCGGTCGCGATCCCGTCGATCGCCGCGTCGAATTCCAGGAAGAAGGCCAGGGTGGAACTGAGCGCTGCGGCGGATCCCAGCGCCGGGTCGGCGGGGTTGAGGCCACTGTTGGCGTCGGTGGAGTCATAGCCGGCGATCGTCTGGACCCGGACCTGCCGGAGCGGCACCAGGCCGGTCAGTGTGAGGCGACGCGTGATGCCGATCTGGAGGCCAAACCCGAGGTCGCCGAGGGTCGTCAATTGGGTGGCACCGTACCCGCCGGCGTGCAGGCTGGCTCCCGTCAGGCCGGTCAGCCGGGCCAGCCGGACATCGGCAGCGGCCAGCGCCGGCAGCCAGCTGCCGTCGATTGCGGCGCGAGTGAAATCGGCGCCGGCCGGTTCGGACACCCCGTCCCGGAACCGCTCGTCCCAGGAGGAAAAGCCCGTGCGCAGTTCCATGCCAACGTACCCCCGCGGAACCGTCAACGGGATGAACTGGGCAGGGAGGGCGCTGGGAAGCAGGGTGCCGGCGAGCAGGGCAGCGAAGAGTCGGCGGGTCATGAGGGGAGGAAGTTGGCCGGACTCGGCGCCCGGCGCCAGCCCGCAGCCCTTGTCTCGAGGCGGGCAGGCGGTATTCTCAAGCTGGCGGCCTGCCGCGCGGGTCTCCGCTCGGGTGGCGAAATTGGCAGACGCAAGGGACTTAAAATCCCTCGGGGAGCAATCCCCATGTGGGTTCGATCCCCACCCCGAGCATCCTCGCCTCGACGCCCCCGAGGCGGAATCCCCCTCAGTCGCCCGACCGCTCCGTCGTGCGAGAGTCTCGCGCCACCAGCTCGCCGCACTCAGGGAGAATCCAGGTCACCAGGTGGCCGGAGACGAAGTACGGGTACTCGCTGCGCAGCCCGGCGATGATCCGCGACCGCAGCCGCGGATTGCCGCTGCTCAGCGTGATCCCGAGGATATAGCCGGAGTGCGAGGGCGACACGCCGAACTTGTCCCACTCGAGCGCCCGATGCTTGTCCGTGAACCGAACGGCGGGGAGGAACGGGGCCAGTCCTGCCGGCACCTCGCCCCGGCCCGCGTCTGGTGGCCAGTCGCCGGTCGCGGCCTGGTATGATCGCACCGCCTCCACCACCGTCCGGAGCTCGGACACGACCCGCGCCGCCTCCGCACTCACCCGGGTCTCCTGGAACCGTGACAGCCCCAGCGAGGTGACCACGGCGACCACCACGACCACCAGCAACGCGTTCACGATCGATGGTGTCGCCCGCACCGAGCTCACCCCGTGGGCCGATTCAGGATCACCTGGAGGCTGTTGCCGAGGAATGCCTCGACCGACCCGGTCGAGGCGAGCCGGACGTAGGAGCGACCGAGATCGGCCTCGAGGAGGTAGGTGCCATCCCCTCGGACCACGTACCGCACGCCCGACAGGGTGCCACCGGCGGCCTCGAGGCTTTCGGGAAGCCGGCCATGCCGCACCCGGTACGCCTCGACCCGCTGCCGCTCCCGGACGATCGCCAGCCGCAGCGATGCCTCGCTGATCTCTGTCGACTCGGCGTCTGCCCAGGCCGGCAGCAGCCACGCGGGCCGCTTGACCGAGATGAGCCCGAGGGAGGTGAGGAGGGCCGCCACGCTGAGCACAATGAGCCAAGGGCGTGACCGCCGCTCCAGCTGAAGGGCGGGAAACGGGAGCTTGGCGCTCGCCAGTCGGTTCCCGGTGGGAACTGCGGCTTCGGGCTCGTCCATCGCGGACTCCGTCCAGATGCTTGGTGGCGTTGGGCTACCCCGAGCCTCCGGGAGGCAGGGCGGCCATGGGACTCGCACTGTCCAATCGCAATACTGGGACCAGTCCGGCCTGGTTGGTTAAAACATTGGCGTCAAAGAGGTTGCAGGTGGGCACCTGTCAGTTCACATCTGCCAACTACTGGTGCGATGTCGCTTTTCGACGGGATTCTGGCCTGCGGGGGGTGGCAATTTGGGGGGCGCCCCCCCGGCCAATGGGTCAGTAGTTCCCGCTGGCGTCCACGATGATGTAGGTCAGCGAGCTTCCGGCGACGAAGAAGGGGCTCTTGGAGCCGAGGTAGCGCTGGAGCTTGGACATGAACCTGGCGTCCGGGGTGGTCACGGTCACCCCGACAAGGAAGTTGGTCCCACCGAGACCGAGGTTGTCCCAGTCGAGAGTGTAGTCGGGGCCGTCGAACTGAATCGCGGGAAGGTAGGGGACGAGCTCCGGAGGGGCGACCCCCGCTCCGGTTTCGGCGGCCCAGTTGCCGTTATCGGCCAGGTGGTTGTACGCGGCCACCGTGATCGCCCGGAGGTCGCCGGCCACCGCCGCGGCCTTGGCGTTGTATCGCAGGTCGGTGTACTTGAGCAGCCCCAGCGTCGCCAGGAGGCCCAGCAGGGCCGTGACGACCAGGAGCTCGATGAGGGTGAATCCGCGCGAATTCCCGGTGGAGACGCTCACGGATCCTTCCCGCGTGAAAGGATGATCTCGAGGCTGTTGCCCAGGAAGTCCTCGAGCCGGTCGCTGGATCGCAGTTCCAGGAGTTGACCAGCGTGCGGCACGGAGACGGTGAAGCTGTTCGCACTCCCCGGGGAAAGGGTCGCATCGGGGAGCCGGCCACCGGCCTCGAAGAGGGAGGCCGGGAGCCGCCCGTGGGTCCGCAGGTACTCCTCCACCCGTTGCCGTTCCCGGACCAGGGCCAGACGCATGGAAGCTTCGCTGATTTGTGGCGACTCCGCAACGGGTTCGGCCGGAAAGACCCACTCGGGCCTGAGCACCGAAACATAGGTGCCGAGCAGGGCGATCAGGGTAGCGCCGCTGATCAGGAGCCGGGGGCGCGAACGCGCCGGACCGGGTCCGCCAGCGGCCGTCTCCCCCCTCGTCTCGGAGACGGCGGCTTCCGCTGCCACCAGGAGCTCTTGCTTGGAACTGCGGGACTCCTCAACCATGCCGCGGTTTCTCCACAGGATGCAGGCCACTGGCCGGTGTGAATTGCCCCGGCCCACCAATCCAAGTATTAATGTCGCCAGTCTATCTGGCCAATTGCCAAGGGAACCGCACCATGCTCGTCAGCGGGTCGCTCCGGGTCCCCGGGGACAAGAGTATCACCCATCGCGCCCTGCTGCTGGCCGGCCTTGCGCCTGGCCACTCCCGGGTCTCAGGCGCCTTGACCTCGCTGGATGCCCGTTCCTCCGCCCGGATCCTCCGTCAGCTCGGGGCACTGGTCAGCCCGCTCCGGCAGGGAACGGAGGTGACGATCCGGGGCGCGGGCCGGTTCCGGCAACCCTCGGCATCCCTTCACTGTGGCAATTCAGGGACCACAGCCCGGCTGATGCTCGGGTTGCTGGCCGCCCACCCCCTCCGGGCCGTGGTGACAGGGGACGCCTCCCTCCGCCGCCGGCCGATGCGGAGGGTCACCGATCCCCTCTCGGCGATGGGCGCCCAGTTCTCGGGACCCCAGCCCGACCGCCTGCCCCTGACCGTTCGGGGGGGAGGGCTCCGGCCGATCCGCTGGGAATTGCCAGTCTCGAGTGCACAGCTCAAGAGTGCGCTCCTCTTGGCGGGGATGGCCGGGGGGGTGCCGGTCGAGGTCCGGGAACCCGCCGGCAAGTCTCGCGACCACACCGAACGGTTGCTGCGTTCGATGGGGTATCCGGTGGAGGAGGAAGCCGGCTGGATCCGGTTCCGGCCCGAGGGGCGGCTCGAGCCGTTCGACCTCGAGGTGCCGGGCGACCCGAGCTCTGCCGCGTTCCTGGTCGGTTTGGCGGTCCTCGCGGGCGGTGGTGAGCTCCGGCTCGAGGGGGTGGGTGTCAACCCCACGCGGATCGGCTTCCTCGCGGTGCTCGAGCGGATGGGGGGGCGCGTGACGCTGGACGGTCGGCACGAACGCAGTGGTGAGCCGGTGGCCGACCTGGTGGCCGCCCCGTCCCAGCTCCGCGGGACAGAGGTGGTGGCGGACGAGATTCCGGGGCTGATCGACGAGATCCCGATGCTGGCGGTGCTCGCCTCCCGCGCCAGCGGGACCACCACCTTTCGCGAGGTCGGCGAACTGCGGGTGAAGGAGAGCGACCGCCTGGCGCTGATCGCGCAGAACCTCACGGCGGTGGGGGCCCGGGCGGTGGCGCGCGAGGACACCCTGATCGTCGAGGGGACGGGGATTGCCCCGCGGGGCGCGGTGCGGACCGAGGGAGATCACCGGATTGCGATGGCCTTCGCGGTCCTGGGCCGCCTGCCCGGGGCCGAGGTGCGGATCGACGACGTGGCCTGTGCCGACGTGAGCTTCCCCGGGTTCGTCGAGTGCCTGGACCGAGCCACCGGGGCACGGCGATGACGCTCAAGGTGATTGCGATCGACGGCCCGGCGGCCAGCGGCAAGAGTTCGACCGGGGCCGAAGTGGCCCGGGCACTCGGCTGGTGCCACCTGGACACCGGCTCCCTGTACCGGGGCCTGACCCGGGTGGCGCTGGACGCCGGCGCGATGGACGACCCCCCCGCCATCCTCGCGGCGGCGTCGGCTCGGCACCTGCACCTCCGCCTGGATGGCCGGGAGATCGTCGTCCTGCTCGACGGCCGACCCGCGGAATCGCGCCTCCGCGGCCCCGAGATCGCGGCGGCGGTCTCCCGGGTCGCCGCCTGGCCGGAGGTCCGGGATTGGGCCAACCGCCAGTTCCGGTCGGTGGTCGAGGCCGGCGGCGCCACCGTGCTCGACGGGCGGGACATCGGAACGGCGGTCTTTCCGGACGCCCCCCTCAAGATCTTCCTGACCGCTTCTCCCGAGGTGCGGGCCGGCCGCCGCCTCCGGCAGGCCGGCCACCAGGCGAGCCCCGAGGAGCTGGCCCGCGAGGCGCTGCGGCTCTCCGCCCGCGACACCGCCGATGCCACCCGGGCGGTGGCTCCGCTCCGGCGGGCCCCCGATGCCATCGAGGTCGACACCAGCCAACTGACCCTGGCCGGGCAGGTGGAGCAGATCGTCGGCCTGGCTCGCCGGATCTGGTTGCCCTAACCCCACGCCACTGCTAGTATTCAGGGCTACCCCGAGCACTCGGTTCGGGGTGCCACACCCTTTTCCCACGGGCCGTCTGCCGTGGCATTCCCAGGAAAGCACCCATCCGAATGTCCGACACCGAAACCATCAGCGTCATCCCCACCAGCAAGGCCGGCTCGCGCCACGAGTCGACCATGATCCTCCGGGTCCGCGAGGACCTGTACGACGAGGAGTACAGCGACGAAGAGTACGAGGCGATGCTCGAGATGTACGAGGGCACCATGGCCTCGATCGCCGAGGGCGAGATCGTCAAGTCGAAGGTGCTCCGGATCACCGAGAACGCCGTCATCCTGGACGTCGGGTTCAAGTCCGAGGGCTCGGTGGCCCTCGACGAGTTCCAGGAGCCGCCGGCGGTGGGCGATGAGGTCGAGGTCTTCCTCGAGCACCTCGAGGACCAGGAGGGGGCGGTCGTCCTCTCGAAGAAGAAGGCCGACTTCATGCGGGTCTGGGAGAAGATCCGCGTGGCCCACGAGTCCGACCAGCCGGTCGAGGGCACCCTGATGAAGAAGATCAAGGGTGGCGTCGTCGTCAGCGTCATGGGCGTGGACGCGTTCCTGCCGGGCAGCCAGATCGCCCTGCGCCGGGTCCCCAACATCGACGAGCTGCTGGGCCAGACCTACGAGTTCAAGATCATCAAGCTCAACAAGCGCCGGCGGAACATCGTCGTCTCCCGCCGCGTGATCCTCGAGAACGAGCGGGCCCACAAGCGCGAGCACCTGATGAAGGAGCTCGAGGTCAACCAGGTCCGGAAGGGCGTCGTCAAGAACATCACCGACTTCGGCGCGTTCATCGACCTGGGCGGCGTGGACGGCCTGCTCCACATCACCGACATGTCGTACGGCCGGGTCTCGCACCCGACCGAGCTAGTCCAGATCGGCAGCGAGGTCGAGGTCAAGATCCTCGACATCGACTGGCAGCGCGAGCGCATCAGCCTGGGCATGAAGCAGCTCCAGGCCTACCCGTGGAAGGATGTCGCCGCCAAGTACCCGGTCGGCACCCGGGTGCAGGGCAAGGTCGTCTCGATCACCAACTACGGCGCCTTCGTGGAGCTGGAGCCGGGGATCGAGGGCCTGGTCCACATCTCCGAGATGAGCTGGACCCGCAACGTCCGCCACCCGTCCAAGATCGTCTCCATCGGCGAGACCATCGAGGCGGTCGTCCTCAAGGTCGACGAGTCGGAGGAGAAGATCTCCCTCGGCATGAAGCAGACCGAGCAGGATCCGTGGATGACGCTCCCCACCAAGTACCCGGTGGGCACCCGGATCGCCGGCAAGGTCCGCAACCTGACCAGCTTCGGCGCCTTCGTGGAGCTCGAGCCGGGGATCGACGGCCTGATCCACATCTCCGACATGTCCTGGACCAAGCGCGTCCAGCACCCGTCCGAGGTGGTCAAGAAGGGCGACGCCGTCGAGGTCGTGATCCTCAACATCGACAGCGAGAACAAGCGGATCTCCCTCGGCCTCAAGCAGGCGGAGGAGGACCCGTGGCTCACCATCGGCGAGACCTTCCCGGTCGACCGCGAACTCCGCGGCCGCGCCGTGCGCCTGATGGACAAGGGCGTCGTGATCGACCTCGGCAACGACATCGAGGGCTTCGCCCCCGTGTCGCAGCTCGGCGTCGAGGGGCTCCAGGAGCCGGGTGACGCGGTCAAGGAAGGCCAGCCGGTC
This sequence comes from Gemmatimonadales bacterium, assembly GCA_048499805.1. GTDB lineage: Bacteria > Gemmatimonadota > Gemmatimonadetes > Gemmatimonadales > GWC2-71-9 > JAWXBA01. The sequence continues at coordinate 107,956 of JASNZF010000009.1, forward strand.
GACGTCAAGGTCATCGAGGTCGATCCGATCCACCATCGCATCGTGGTCGCGGTCATCAATTACCCCGATGAGCCGATCATCCCGCCGGTCAAGATCGAAATCGTCGAGGACGGTCCGGACGACGAGTAGGGTCACACCCCTGTGCGACCCCGCACACGCACGACACCAACGGCGACCTCTCGGGGTCGCCGTTTGGCGTTTGGGGTGTCGATGCCTTGGCCTCCACGCAAGCCACGGAGTGTCATTCCGAGTGCAGCGCGGAATCTTGCCCTCGGGATACCTGCAGCCGCCGGCGACCAATGACTCCGCTCAGGCGTCCAGAAGATCCCTCGCTCTGCTCGGGATGACACACCTCGCTCGACTGCCCGCCTTGCCCGCCCGCAGCCCTCTCCGCCCCGTCCCAACCGGCCCATCTGCCCCCCTGCCCATCTGCCCCCCTATACTTACGCATGCCCACACCCCACGAACTCCTCGACGACCTCCACCGCCGCCGGGCCCTGGCCGAGCAGGGCGGGGGAGAGCAGCGGATCGCCGCCCAGCACAAGAAGGGGAAGCTCACGGCCCGGGAGCGGCTCGACCTGCTGCTCGACGAGGCCACCTTCGTGGAGCTGGACCGCTTCGTGACCCACCGGGCCACCGACTTTGGCCTGGCCGACCAGGTCTATCCTGGCGACGGGGTCGTGGCGGGGTACGGCCGGATCGACGGCCGCCTCGTGTACGTCTACTCGCAGGACTTCACGGTCTTTGGCGGTTCGCTTTCCGAGACCCACGCCCAGAAGATCTGCAAGGTGATGGACCTGGCGGTGAAGAACGGGGCGCCGGTCATCGGCCTCAATGACTCCGGGGGCGCCCGGATCCAGGAGGGGGTGGCCTCGCTCGGTGGCTACGCCGACATCTTCCTGCGCAACACCCTCGCGTCGGGGGTGGTGCCGCAGATCTCGGTGATCCTGGGCCCGTGTGCCGGCGGTGCGGTGTACAGTCCCGCCATCACCGACTTCGTGTGGATGGTCCGGGGCGTAAGCTACATGTTCGTTACCGGCCCCAACGTGGTGAAGACCGTCACCCACGAGGAGGTCTCGTTCGACGAGCTCGGCGGCGCCGATACCCACGCCGAGACCTCAGGAGTGGCCCACGCGGTGTTCGACTCGGAGCCCGAGTGCCTGGCGGCGGTCCGCGAGCTGGTCGGCTACCTGCCCCTCAACAACATCGACGATGCGCCGGTGGTGCCCACCACCGATCCCGACGACCGCCGGGACGAATCACTGCTCGAAGTCATCCCGCCGCTGCCGAGCACGCCCTACGACATGCACCAGGTGGTGAAGGCGGTGGTGGACGACGGCAAGTTCCTCGAGGTGCACGCCGCCTACGCCGGCAACATCCTGGTCGGGTTCGCGCGGCTCGGCGGGCGGTCGGTCGGTGTCATCGCCAATCAGCCGGCCAACCTGGCGGGGGTGCTCGATATCAACGCCTCGGTCAAGGCGGCGCGGTTCATCCGGTTCTGCGATGCCTTCAACATCCCGCTGGTCACCTTCGTGGACGTGCCCGGATTCCTGCCCGGCGTGGCACAGGAGCACGGTGGCATCATCCGCCACGGCGCCAAGCTGCTCTACGCCTATGCCGAGGCGACGGTGCCCAAGCTCACGGTGATCACGCGGAAGGCGTACGGCGGGGCCTACGACGTGATGAGTTCGAAGCACCTGCGGGGCGACCTCAACCTGGCGTGGCCGAGTGCCGAGATTGCCGTGATGGGACCGAAGGGGGCGGTGGAGATCCTCTTCAAGGACCAGATTGCCGAGGCCAAGGATCCGGCAGCCGAGGCGGCGCAGCGGATCGCGGAGTACACCGAGCGGTTTGCCAACCCCTACAAGGCGGCGGCCCGCGGCTTCCTTGATGACGTGATCGACCCCCGCGACACCCGGCCGCGGCTGATCGATGGCCTGCGGATGCTCCGCACCAAGCGGGACAGCAATCCCCGCAAGAAGCACGGGAACATTCCGCTGTAATCGACCTCAACGCCTCCCACGCCTGGACCAGAGCAGGATGACCCCGCAGGCGCCCGAGGACCCGGAATACTCCCCGGGCACCTCGGCCGAGCTGCGATAGACCTCCACCGCGTCGAGTTCGGAGACCAGGATGTCGCGACTGAAATCCACGAGCTTTTGCCGTCCTTCCGATCGGTAGAGCAGGTTGCCATCGAGCAGGACGGTCATGTAGCAATAGTCGGCACGGCCGTAGGCCGCCCCGCGGATGATCGAGGTGGCGCCCCGGCCATTGGTGGCAAACATCTCGCCCCGGGAGCCCCGGATCATCCGGACTCCCTGGAGCCCCCAGAGGATGTCGGCCACGCGCCGGTGCTCGCTGCGCCGGAGCAGGGTGGAGTCAATGAAGACTCCGAACCCGCGCGCCCGCCGCTCCTCGAACGCCTCCCGACCAACCCCCACGCCGACCGTTGATGGTCGCCCGATCACCGTGACGGAATCGAGTTGCTGGGGGCCGGTCCGACGCAGTCGGGCCTCGTACCGGGTCGTGTCGTTGAGCTGCAGCTGCAGCGACACCCGGAGTGGGGCGTAGCCCGGCATTCGGAAGAGGACCGCCCTGAGGCCCGGGCTCAGGCCGCCGAGGCTGAACCGGCCAGTGGTGCCCGAGAGGATGGCGCGGCGGGATGCTTCCAGCACGATTTCCGCGCCGACCAGGGGAGCGCCGGTGGAGTCGTCCAGGACGATGCCCACGAGGGCGGACTGGGCTCGCGCCGGGCTGGCGGCGCCCGCGAGGAGGACCGAGACAGAAAAAACGGAGAGGGATCTCGAGACGACCATGGGCGGCTCCCGAGCGAGTTCCCCAATGGTGGCCTCTCGAGCCGCTGGAGGGAAGGGGTAGATCAAACTCTATAGTGCAAAGTACTTGACAGCACCTTTCTGGCCGCCCATTTTATTTCTAGCCCCCAGCCCCCAGCCCCCAGCCCCTAGCCCCCAGTCCCGACACCCATGGCCACATCCCTCGCCGATTTCCTCTACGCCCTGCCAGCCCCGAGCCGTGCCCCGCTTGCCGTGATCAAGTGGTGGGAATCCCGCCGCCTGGCCTACAACTACATGGTGGGCTCGGCCGGCCTCGTCACCCTGGCAGCGATCAGCATGCTCAAAATGCTGCCCGGTGGGCTCCCGGGCGGCGGACCGCCGGCCGGATTTCTCCTCGGCGGAGCACTCGTCTATGGGGTCCTGGCCAATCTCTGCTATTTCCTGGGCCCGATCGCCGAACTGCTCTGCTATCGCCTCCTCGGTGAGGACGCCCCGCGGGTTGGTCCGGTCCTCTATCGCCAGGGGCTCAGCTTCAGCATTGGCCTGACCCTGCTTCCAATTCTCCTGTTCGGGATCGGCTCCGCCATCGGCCTGGTGGTCCGGATCTTCGGCTAGGTGCAGGATTCGGTGTACCTTTGAGGGGCCCTGGCGCGGCCGCTGGTCGCGCCTTTGTGTGTCATTCCCGTGGGAGCCGATGCCAATCCTGAACGCGCGCTGCCGCCAGTGAGAGTCCTGGTGGCCAATCGGGGCGAGATTGCCCTGCGCATCATCCGCGCCTGCCACGAGGAAGGGCTCGAGGCGGTGGCGGTCTACTCCGACGCCGATCGCTCCGCACCCTTCGTGCGGGCCGCCAACGCTGCCGAGGCCCTCGGTGGTTCGGCGCCCGCCGACAGCTACCTCAACATCCCGAAACTGCTGGCGGCCGCGAAGTCATCCGGCGCCACCGCCATCCATCCGGGGTACGGCTTCCTGGCCGAACGGGCCGCCTTTGCCGAGGCGATCGAGGAAGCCGGCCTCATCTTCGTCGGTCCGCCGGCCAGCGCCATTCGAGCCATGGGCGACAAGACCGAAGCGCGCCGCCGAATGAAGACCGCAGGCGTGCCGATTGTACCGGGGATGTCGGCGCCGTTGACCGACCCGGGCACCGCCCAGAAGCTTGCCGCGGAGATCGGTTATCCCGTGCTGGTCAAGGCCGCCGCCGGTGGTGGCGGCAAGGGGATGCGGGTCGTGGAGCGGCCGGAGGAGCTGAAGTCGGCGCTGGCGGGAGCCGCCTCGGAGGCGCAAAAGGCGTTCGGCGACTCGAGCGTGTACCTGGAGAAGTTCATCGTCCGCCCCCGTCACGTGGAGATCCAGGTCCTGGCCGACGGCCAGCGCACCATCCACCTCGGCGAACGCGAGTGCTCGATCCAGCGGCGGCACCAGAAGCTCCTGGAGGAGGCGCCGTCGGTGGCCGTCTCGCCGGGACTCCGCGAGCGGATGGGGGCCGCCGCCGTGGCGGCGGCGATGGCGGTCGGGTATCGCGGCGCCGGCACCTGCGAGTTCCTGCTGGCGGCCGACGAGTCGTTCTACTTCCTCGAAATGAACACCCGGATCCAGGTGGAGCACCCCGTCACCGAACTGGTGTACGGGGTGGACCTGGTACGCGAGCAGCTCAAGATCGCCCGCGGCATGCGGATGACCGTGGCCACCGGCCGGCTCTCGCCTCGCGGCTGGTCGATGGAATGCCGGATCACCAGCGAGGACCCGGCCAACAACTTCATGCCCAGCACGGGGCGCATCACCTGGCTCCGGGCACCGTCGGGCCCGGGGGTGCGGTGGGATGCCGGGGTCCAGACCGGCGACGACGTCACCCTCTTCTATGACTCGATGCTGGCCAAGCTGATCGTCCACGGGCGCGATCGCGCCGATGCGATCACCCGGATGGAGCGCGCCCTGGGCGAACTGGTGGTCACCGGCATCGCCACCAACCAGGCGTTCCACCGCCGTCTCCTGGCCGACCCGGCGTTCCGCCGCGGCGACATCGACATCCAGTACCTCGAGCGCAACCCCCAGCTGATTGGCGGGGAGCCCGACGAGGCGATGGAACTCCGCGTGGCGATCGCCGCGGCCTTGGCCGAGCAGGAGCGGCGCGAACAGGCGCGGCCGGCGGTGCCCAACGGGGTCGAGAGCCGGACCGCTTGGCTTCAGGCGGCCCGGCGCGAGGGACTCCGGTGACCGCCGCGGTGCGGATCCGCGAGATCGCCGCCGGCGGCGACGGTGTCGGCACCCTGGACGACGGCCGCACGGTGTTCGTGCCGCGGAGCGCGCCCGGCGACCTGGTGGAACTCGCCGACCTGCGGCTCCACAAGCGGTTCGCCCGTGGGCGGGTGGGCCGCATCGTCGAGCCGGGCCCGGACCGGGTGGATCCGCCGTGCGCCCACTACATCGACGACGCCTGTGGCGGCTGCCAGGTGCAGCACCTCTCGGCCATCGGCCAGCGCGAGGCCCGCAGCCGGATCGTCGGCTCGGCGATCCGCCGCCTGGCCAGGAGAGATATCGCCGACCCGGAGGTCGAGCCGGCGCCGAGCGACTGGGGATACCGGTCCCGGGTGGTGCTCCACGTCCAGGCGGGAGGACGGCGGATCGGCTTTCACCGTCACGATCGCCCCGGGGAGGTCTTCGACCTGCGCTGCTGCGAAATCGCTTCCGGGGAGTTGCAGCTCCTCTGGGTGGCGGTGCGCGAGCTGCGCTCAATGCTGCCCCCCGGGCTCAAGAACCTCGGGCTGCGCGTGGACCGCGAGGGCGGGCTCCACCTGGTGCTCGAGCCGACGGAGACGACGGCCTGGAACGGGGCTGCCCGGCTCCACCAGGAGTTGCAGCGCAAGGGACAGCGGGTCACGATCTGGTGGGATCCGCCCGGCGGGGCGCCCCGGACGCTGGCAGGCGCCACGGAGGCGTTCCCGGCCACGGTCTTCGAGCAGGTACACCCGGCCATGGGCGACCGGGTCCGGACCTGGGCGCTAGGCCAGCTCGGCGAGCTCGCCGGTCAGCACGCCTGGGATCTCTACGCCGGGATCGGCGAGTCCACCATGGCATTGGCCGCGGCGGGGGCCACCGTCGAGAGCGTGGAGTCGGACCGTCGTGCGGTGGCGCTGGCCGAGTTGCGCGGCCCCGCGGCGGGGATCACCCGGCATGAGGGCAAGGTGGAGGTGATGATGGCTCGGCTGCGCGCCCCGGCGGTCGTGGTCACCAACCCACCCCGGGAGGGGATGGATGAGGCGGCGGTGGCTGGCATCGTGGCCCGGGAGCCCGGACGGATCGCCTACATCTCCTGCGACCCCGCGACCCTGGCTCGCGACCTGACTCGGCTGGGGGATCGGTACGCCATCCGGCAGCTGCGCGCCTTTGATCTCTTCCCGCAGACCGCCCACGTCGAGACGGTCACGATCCTGGAGCGGGCATGAAATTCGTCGTGACGATCGGGGGCCGAACCCACGAGGTCGTGGTGGACGGGGAGCATGTGGAGGTTGGGGGCCGGAGGATTCCGGCGGAGCTGCGGGCCATTCCGGGCACCTCGCTCCGGCAGCTGATCTTGCCGGAGAGTTCCACCGTGTTCGTGATGGAGCCGGGGCCGGCGGGGCAATGGCTGGTCCAGGATCGCGGGGAGCGCTATGAGGTGGAAGCGCTGGACGAGCGCACCCACTACATCCGCGGCCTGGTCGGGGCGGGGAAGTCCCACGCTGGGGGTGGCGTGCTCAAGGCGCCGATGCCCGGGCTGGTCGTGCGGATCCTGGTGGAGCCGGGGCAGGAGGTCGTCGCAGGCCAGGGAATCCTGGTGCTTGAGGCGATGAAGATGGAGAACGAGCTCAAGGCGGCCGGGCCTGGCATCGTTGAACGGATCGATGTCACGGTGGGGCAGGCGGTGGAGAAAGGGCAGGCGTTGGTGGTGGTGGAGGGGCAGGGGGGCGGCGAGGCAGGGGGGGCGTAGGGGACGGGCTTGCTTCCCGTCGTGGATGGCGCTCAGGGCCCGGACCCGCCCGGCGACCACAATGGTTACCAGGTACGCAAACCCCTCCTGGTACCGAAACCCAGCGAGCCTCATCCGGCGACGAACGCGATGCATCCGCCATGATCGCGACTTCACCTTGTCGGCGTTAACCAATCTTGTGCACCCCGGTGCATGAAATCGCGGGCTGGGGTGCA
>JASNZF010000010.1:0-7654 GCA_048499805.1 Gemmatimonadales bacterium
CGCGCTGCCCGGACGATCGACATCGCCCCCACCCTTGCGGCCCTTCTCGGCATCCGGCCGCTGCAGGTGGTCGAGGGCTCCCCGCTGCCGGAAGTCGTCCCTCCGGGCCGCTAGGCCGAGCCCGGCGGCGGGGGAGGCGCCGGGGGAGCCAGCGCAACGGCTCCCCGGCCGACCCCAAGGATGAAGAAGAGCCCGAAGCCGAAGACCGCCACGGCGATCCCCACCCACTGCAAGGCGTAGCTCAGGTGCTTCCCCTCGCCAAGGGCCGGCGGCTCGACCCGGCGCGGCCAGCCACGCCGTGCGGTGTCGGGGCTCGCCAGGAGGTACACCTCCATCACCGGGTAGGGCAGGCGGGCACGCAGCTCCGCAAGGTCCAGTCGCCGCCAGCTGGTTCCCCGGCTGCCGGTGACTGGCTGGCCCCCGTCGCTGGTCGACGGGACGTCGAGGGCGATGCCCGCGATCACCACCTCTCCCGGCTCCCCCGGAACCGGGAAGTCCGGGGTGGCGCCGTCGGCCGCCGGAACAAAGCCCCGATTGACGAGAATGGCGCTGTCGCTCCCTGCCAGCCGGAGGGGAGTCACGACCTGAACCCCGGGCGCTCCAGTCAGAAGGTGCCCCCGGAGGATGATCTCCTCGGAATGATCGAACACCCCGCGAGCCACGACCCTGCGCTGCGAGCGATCGGTGCCGGCAGGCGTCTCCAACAGGTTCAGGACCGGCTGCTCCCGCCCCGCGATCGCCCGGGCGTTCTCGGCTCGACGCTCATTGCGTCGTCCGAGCTGCCAGGTGGCGAGTCCCAGGCAGCCGGAGGCGACGACCACCGTCACCCCGAACCAGAATCGCCGTCGAAAAGCGGACACTGACTGTCTCCAAAGTGGACGTTTCGGACGCGACCGCGCCTCGGTCGTGAAATGTAACTCCTTGACTGACAGGGGGATGTGTCGTGTCGGGCGAAGTGGTCTATTGCTTGCATTTGAGCGTGGCAACTCCAACCGGGGACGCCCGATGCGCCGCACTGTTCGTCTGATCCTGCCCTTGTTCGGCCTGCTCCTCTCCCTTGCCCCAACCCTCGCTGCCCAGGGTCGGCGTGGGCTCGTCGAGTTGCCGCCGGAGGGTACGCGTCGCGGGTTCTGGCTGGCGGGGGGATTCGGCTACGGCAAGGAGTCCTACCGGTTCGGCAACGAGCCGTTCTTTGACAACGCCGAGAAGCCGGTCTTCGCATTCCGGCTCGGTGGTACGCCCAACGAGAACCTCCGGCTGGGCACTGAGGTGGTCACCCTGGTCAATTCAACCACGACGACCGACGGGTACAACGTCACGGAGACGCTGACCTCACTCAACCTCGTGGGCCAGTTCTATCCCGCCCGGCGCGCCGGGTTCTTCCTGAAGGGGGGGGCGGGGATCGGGGTCTCGGCCAGTTCCCTGGAGTACAGCAACACCCTCACCGAGACGGGGTTTGCGGTGCAGTACGGGGTTGGCTACGACATCCAGCTCAGCCGCTCGCTGGCGCTGACCCCCACCATCGAGATGATCCGCCACCGGTTCACCAAGGCGGGCGAGGACACCCTGCATGAGCGGTTGGTGCACTTCGGGGTTGCGCTCACCTGGCAGGACCGGCGTACGACGATCGCCCCGGGGTTTGGTCCCCAGGCGATCGTGCTATTGCCGCGAGACTCCCGGCGCCCGCCAGCTCCCGGATCGGGATCGAAGCCCTCCTGGACGGGTTCGAGGGCGCGATTGCCGTGGTTGCAACCCCGGGTGCGCACCAGATCCGCAGCTCGTCGAGGGAAGCCGCCGGGCGATCCCGTTGCGCAGGAGGCGGGCATGACGCGCGGGAGGTACTCGCCACCGCGACGCGCCCAGGTGCCGAACCCGCGGCGCTGGGCACCCCATTCCCGGAACGCCTGAAAGCCTCCGGCACCCCGTGCCGGAAAGATCTCCGCCAGCAGCCCCGGATCCGGGAGCGGGTCAGAGGCACGACACTGGACAGATCGCTTGGCGATCGCTGCGAAATGATCGCCAGCAGCTCGCTCCCGATTGGGATGGGGTTACATCGAGGTCGATCAGGCGCTGGACCACAGCCTACCGCGTCGTTGCAGTGCAGCGTCGAGAGACCAGGTGCCCGGTCTGCAGGCCCGCAGCACTCGAGGGGGCGGTCTCGGGATCCCGGATCTCCCCGACCAGGATCGTCCGGGTCACTCGCGGACGAAGGCGCGCATTGCGGTCGCGAAGGTGAATCCCCACCTCGGGCAGGACCTGGCTGCTGGACCCCGTCGAGCGAGTACTCGATCGGGTCCTCGACCGTGATCACCTTGCGGGTGGAGTCGCGGGCCAGGATGCTCAACCCCGCGTAGAGGGTGGTGGGCTTCCCCGAGCCGGTGGGTCCGACGACGAGCAGCAGGCGCTGAGGACTGCAGGAGGCGGAGAAAGGTCGCTCCCAGTTCCGCCGAGAAGCCCAGCTCGAAGGGATGGAAGCGGCTTCTGTTCCTGGGGCAGGAGCCGGAGGACCAGGTGCTCCCGTGCAGCGACAGTTTGCGACTGGGCCCGGATGTCCGGAAACGCGCTTTGTCCCCGACCCGGACGGCGAACCGTCCCCTAAAGTGCCGGTGCTCGGCGATATCGACACGGGCGGACTTTCCACGTTTACCAGGCTGGAATACTGGGCCCGGTCGGTCCGGAGATGCCCAGGGTCGCGCAGATCCCCATCGTACGGATCCGGGCCGCGGCTGGTCGCCGTAGATCTCGTAGTGGACGTCGCTGGCGCGGGCCTGCCGCCTCGAGCAGGATGGCGTCGAAGAGCCGGATCGTTTCCGCCGTCCACCGCATCGATCGCATTGGGGCCGCACCAGGGGTGGCGGGGGGCACCGCTCCGTGCCGGCCTGCCCCAACGGATCGCAATCGGAGCCGCTGCAGGTCGGTCGGAGTGACCAGCCGGAATTAAAGAGACCCTCGGCATCGAGGGCCGCGGCGAAGCTCAGGCATCTCGAAGCTCAGGTCGACCGTGGCCACCACGATGCGGTCGCCCTCGCAGCGGATCCGGGATGACTTGCTGAACGTCGCGAAAGCGCTGGGGGATCAGGCCGCCAAGGCGCTGTCGGTATTTGACCGGGAGGAAACTCCTCGGCGCTGGTCAGCGACACCCCATGCTGACGGGCAGGCTTCGGTAGATGTCCTGTTCGCGCACGGCGTGCCAGGAGCGCAGCACCTCGCCGAGGCGCATGTTCGCGGCGGCCGCCTCCTGCAGCGCCACCTCAGGCGACCAGCCGGCGTGGCACCGGCCTCGCGCAGCAACTCGCCCAGCCGCTGGGACCCGCCTCACGCGCCGCTCCCCTGAATGGATGCCGAACGGTAGGGGGCCGGGGCTGAGGCCGACGTGAAGGCCCCCTGAGGGATCCTTCAGCCCCGGAAACACCACGCGCCCCGGGAGTGGCTCCCGGAGCGCGTGGCCCGCGATCGGTTGCGGTGGCCGTGAGCCTACGGGCGGCCCTCGACCTTCAGGGTGACGCTCTGCTTGGTCCCGCCGGCCTCGATGGTGACGAGGTAGGAACCGGAGCCCACCTGATTCCCGCCACCGCCAAAGCCCCCGAAGCCACCACCACCACCACCAAGGATGGCCTGGATCGCCTGGTTGCCTCCCAAGGCCTGGACCAGCTGGCCCAGGGGGGTGCCACCGCCGAACCCGCCACCACCACCGCCGCCACCACCGCCGCCGCCGGCACTGCCGAAGCCCGGAGCGGGGTTGAAGCTGGGCACGCCCGGGGTGGCGCCGCCGCCACCGCCGAACCCGCCGCCACCACCGCCGCCGCCACGACCACCGAGCTGGCCGGCAGTCAGGTTGGCCTTGGCGGAATCCAGCGCGGCCCGGTCGGCGCCGGCGGCCACCAGCGAATCGATCGCCTTGTCCATCTTGGCCAGCAGGGCGATGCGGTCGCGCTCCTGGGCCGGTGAGAGCGGCGGGCGCGGCGGCGTGCGGCCACCGTAGTTCCACACCACCTTGTTGATGCCGGGCGTCGAGGGGCCGGTCAGCGTGGTGAGTTCGCCCTCGGCGTCGGAGATCGTGATCCGTACCGGGCCCGGGCGCGGACCCGGTGCAATGCGGTAGACGATCTCGGCGCCGTACTGCGGGGTGATCGACCGGAACATCTGGTGCCCGCGGTTGTCGCCCGAGCCCGGCGAGTCATCCGGGAGGGAGACATACTGGTATGCCAGCTTCGGGTCGAACAGGTGCACCGGCTTGGCCGCGATCACCTCGTTCATCTGCTGCAGCGGCAGGATGTCCACGATCCAGAACGAGCGGCCGTGGGTGGCCGCGATCAGCTCGTGGTCGCGGGGATGGATCTTGAGGTCATGGACCGGCGTCGTCGGCAGGTCCGACATGAACCGCTGCCACGAGCCGCCCCGGTTGACCGAGGCATAGACCCCGACGTCGGTCCCCACGAACAGAAGGTTCGGGTTGGTCGGGTCCTCGCGGATCACGTGGACGAAGTTGATGCCGCCCCGGGGCAGGTTGTTCGCGATCGACCGGAAGGTCGCGCCGAAGTCGTTCGACACGTACACGTACGGCGTGAAGTCGCCGCGCCGGTGGTTGTCGAAGGTGACGTACACCGTGGCCGGGCTGTGCCACGAGGGCTCGATCCGGCTGACGTAGGTCTTCGCCGGCACCCCGGGGAAGCGGCCGGTGAGGTTCTCCCACGTGCCGCCGTCATTCCGGGTCATCCAGACGTTGCCGTCGTCGGTGCCGGCAAAGAGCAGGCCGGGCTGGACCCCCGACTCGTTCAGAGACACGATCGTGGAGAAGGTCTCGGCGCCCGTGGCGTCGATGGTGATGCCACCGGTCGTCCGGGTGCTGATCCGGATCGCCATGGTGTCATTGGTGGTCAGGTCCGGCGAGATCGGGAACATCTCGTCACCGCGCTTGACCGACTTCATCACCCGGTTGGACCCGGCGTAGAACACCGACGGGTTGTGCGGCGAGAGGAAGAACGGGGTGTTCCAGTTCCACCGCAGCTGGAGGTCGGCGGAGTCCTTCGTGGCCCGCCGCTGGAATTCGGCCACCCGCGCCCGTTCGGCGGCGCTGAGGGTCCGGGTCCCGCTGGTGCCGGTGATCGAAACGATCGAGTCCTGCCACGCCAGCCACGGGGTCCGCCAGTTCGGCTTGGCCAGGCTGCTCCGCTCGCCGGTCACGATGTTGCGGCGGTACATGTTGCCGCCCTGCGAGGTGCCGTACACCACGTTCGGGTCGGTCGGGTCCTGCTGGGTGCCGAACCCGTCGCCACCGCCGATGTTGAACCAGTGGGTGTTGGTGATCGAGCCGCTCTGGCGGCGGCTCGGGCCGCACCAGGAGCCGTTGTCCTGCAGGCCGCCGCAGATGTTGTACGGCTTGGCCATGTCGAAGCTGACGTTGTAGAACTGCCCGATCGCGATCGTGTTCAGGAACGTGTAGTTCTTGCCGCCATCGAACGAGATCCCGACGCCGCCGTCATTGCCGACGATGTGGTAGTTCGGGTCGTTCGGGTCGATCCACTGGGCGTGGTGGTCCACGTGCAGGCCCTGGGTCGCGGTCCGGGCGGTCCTGCCGCCGTCGTCCGAGTACATCACCGGCGTGGACGACCAGAAGACCTTGTTGGGATCCTTCGGGTCCACCCGCACCTGGGAGTAGTAGAAGGGGCGAACGTTCTGCGGCTGCATCCGGGTCCAGGTCGCGCCGGCATCCTCGGACTTGTAGAGCCCGCTGGGCCGCTCCTGCTGCGCCGCGCCCCGGGTCGGACGCGCGTTCGGCATCGTGTCCGCCTCGACCATCGCATAGATGATCCGCGGGTTGCTCTGCGACCAGGCCACCTCGATCCGGCCCTTCATCGTCTCGGGGAAGCCGCCGCCCCGGACCTCGGTCCAGGTGGTGCCGCCGTCCCGGCTGCGCCAGAGGCCGCTGCCCGGGCCGCCGCTCTGCAGGAAGTAGGGACCCCGCTGCCGCTCATAGGCCGCCGCCAGCAGGTGCTCCGGGTTCGACGGGTCCATGTCCACGTCGACGAAGCCCGCCTTGTCGCTGATGAACTTGCTGAGCGTCCAGGTGGTGCCGCCGTCGGTACTCTTGTAGAGCCCACGCTCCGGGTTGCTGCTCCAGATCGCGCCCAGGGCGGCCACGTACACCACGTTCGGATTGGTCGGGTGCACCAGGACGCGCCCGATCGCCTGGGTCTTCTCGAGCCCCATCAGGCGCCAGCTCTCGCCCCCGTCGGTGGACTTGTAGATCCCCGCGCCCGGCGAGATCGAGTTGCGGGAGTTGGGCTCCCCGGTGCCGAAGTACAGGGTCATCGAATCGCTGGGCGCGATGGCCAGGTCGCCACCAGCCACGACCGCCTCCCCCTCTTATGGCAACGTCGTCGTCATCGAGCACGATTTCGGCTTTCGTGGGCAGAAGATCTTCACACTCTACGCGCACATGGCCTCCATTCTCGTCAGCCAGGGGCAGCGCGTCACCGCCGGAGACATCATCGGTCTGATCGGGGGCACGGGCGATGTCAGCGGGCCGCACGTCCACCTCGAGGTGCGCCTGGGCGAGAATCGCTACTTCTCCGCCTATAACCCCTTGCTCTGGGTCGCCCCCTACCTGGGATATGGCGTCGTCGCCGGTCGCATCACTGGCGCGGACGGCCGTTTTGTGGATGACATCACCGTGACGCTGAGCCAGCGCGGGCGCGTGGTCGAGACCACGACGACCTATGTTCAGCCCAGGCTGCCCGGCCAGCGCCGTGACTGGCAGACCGTTCCCGATCCAGGTTGGCAGGAGAACTTCGTCCTGGGCGACGTGCCAGAAGGCGACTATGAGATTAGCGTGACGCTTGGTGGGCGGCGCATTGCCCAGCCGATCAGCGTCATCGCCGGCACGACCAACTTCGCCGAGCTAGGCCCCGGTCTGGCGGCCACGCCGCAGCCGGTGGGTGAAGACTGACGGGCGCTGGGCATTCTGGGCGTCTTCCCTACGACCGGGCAATGGCTGGCGAGCCAAGCCGGATTAACCTTTGCCTTCGCCGTTCCGATTGGCTACACTGGACGGGCTTGTGAGCGGTGGCGCCACGCTGCCGCCTGGAATTGAGGAGCGATGGTGATCATGATGGACAGGAAGAGATACGTTCACAGGTTCTATCGCCTGGGCTGGAGCGCGTGCCTGGTTGTGTTGGCGCTGGCTCTCCTGCTGGGGCTGGTCGCCTCGCCAGCGACGGCACTCGCCCAGGGCAGCACAGGGCGCGCGATCACTGTAGGCGACATCGTCACTGGCTCGCTCAGCGCCGACAACTTCGTCCAGGTCTACACCCTGGCCGCCAGCGCCGGCGATACGATCACGATTGACGTGACGACAGAAGTCGCGGAGCTTGCCCCGATAGTCGTTGTGACCAACGCGCAAGGCTCGGTCATTGTGCAAGACCTGGACCGCGCCACGCCCACGACCGCGAGCATCGCCGATATTGAGATTCCCGCCTCTGGCACGTACTACCTCTGGGTCATGCGCGGCTCCGGCGCTGAGGGCGAGGCTAGCGGCCAGTTCACCCTCCAGTTGAGTGGGATGCAGCAAGTCGGCGGCCAGACGGTCACGCTGGGCAGCGGCGGCATCGTGGTGGAGCTGGGCTGGAACGCTGCCGTTGACCTCACCCTGGAA